>NZ_JAVYJI010000006.1:0-432633 GCF_032621725.1 Pseudomonas sp. zfem001
CTTACCATCCTCAATGCGATGCTCCGTGATCAGGCTCATTTCAGGCCTCAAGTGGCTTGACGCTGAACACGGTTGCTCGCCCGTAAGGGGCGAAACCCTTCAGATCAGACGACGCGCTAACGGATAGTGCCAGCACCGGCAGCTAACACGTAATTGCCAGTACGGTGTCAATCCGTACCCTCACCAAACTATGCGAAGAGCCAAAAAAAGCCGGCGCTCCTTACGGAGGCGCCGGCTTTTTAAGCCCGCAATGTCGATCAGAATTCGTGATCGGCGGTGTCCGGGTTAAGGTCGCTGATGCCCAGCTTGCCCGCGGCCTGCTCGATGGCGCCGGTCTGCTTGACCAGTGCGGCGATGGCGTCACGTACCAGTTGCTGACCTTCGGCGTTGCCTTCCGCGATCAACTGATCGAAGTGCACGTTGTTCTTCTCGGCACTGTCGACCAGCGCCTGCAGCTTGGCTTCGGTTTCCTGCAGGTCGGCCTTGAGCGTGGCGTCGGCCTCGGCGTCAGCCTTGGCCACCAGCTCGGACAGGCTCGGGCCGGTCAGGGTGCTGCCGTCGACCTTCTTGTACTCGCCCAGGTAAACGTTGCGAATGCCTTTGCCGTTGTAGAAGTGCGAGTTGTGGGTGTTGTCGCTGAAGCAGTCATGCTCGTCTTCGGTGGAGTTGGCCTCCAGCGCGACCTTCATGCGCTCGCCGGCCAGTTCGCCGAGCGACAGGCTGCCCATGCCGAACAGCATCTTGCGCAGACCGTTGTCTGCCGAATCGGCGACCAGTTCGCTACGATAGTTGCCTTCTACGCCGTCCTTCCACTGCTCGACCATGTCGTTCAGGTCGCTGACCAGCAGGTCGGTGGCGGCCTTGAGGAAGTCGCGGCGGCGTTCGTTGTGGCCACCGGTGGCGCCTTCGCCAACCAGATAGTCGGTATAGGGACGCTCGCCGGCGCCTGGCTCGGTGCCATTGAGGTCCTGGCCCCAGAGCAGGAATTCGATGGCGTGGTAGCCGGTGGCGACGTTGGCCTCGGAGCCACCCAGTTCGTTCAGGCTGGCCAGCAGCTCGCCGTTGATTTCGCTGACGTCGATCTTGTCTTCACCGACCTGGATTTCGGTGTTGGCGATGATATTGGCTTGTGCGCCAGGGTTGCCCAGGGCGTGCTGGTAATCCTCGGCCACGTAGTCGATCAGGCCTTCGTCCAGCGGCCAGGCGTTGAGCTGACCTTCCCATTCGTCGACCACCGGGTTACCGAAACGGAACACTTCGGTCTGCATGTACGGCACGCGTGCGGCCAACCAGGCTTCGCGCGCAGCTTTCAGAGTCGCTTCGCTTGGGTCGGCGAGCAGGGCGTCTACCGCGTTCTGCAGGGCCTTGCCGGTGCTCGCTGCGTCGCTGAACACGGCCAGGGCGAGATCGGCGTAATGATTGACCACGGCCTTCGCCGCTGCTTCGTCGACCTTCGCCGCAGTGGCTGGCGCTGCGCTCTCGGTGGCGGCGGCAGGCGCTGCAGCCTGGGGGGCGGGGGCTTTGTCTTCGCCACAGCCAGCGAGGGAAATGGCGATGGCCAGCAGGCTGGCGGAGGCCAGAGGCATACGAATCATGGCGGGGTCCTTTGCATGTACGAAATGTGGACGGTACTCAGTAGTACCTGAAAAACTGCGACATAATGCAAATGTTTCGCATTATGTGTAAAGGCCATTATTTGTCGTTGTGCGGGATATCGCTATCGAGCCACCTCGTTGCCGTTAGAATGCCAGCACCCGATTCGCAGTTCTGCATGGAGAAAACTGCATGAGCCTGACCGCTGTGATCATCATCGTTGTCCTCGTCCTGCTCGGCGCCTACGCGGTGTCGTTGTACAACGGGCTGGTACGCCTCAAGCATGGCGTGAGCAAGGCTTGGTCGAACATCGATGTGCTGCTCAAGCAACGGCATGACGAACTGCCCAAGCTGGTGGAAACCTGCAAGCAGTACATGCAGTACGAAGGCTCGACCCTGGAGCGGGTGATTGCAGCGCGTAGCGCCGTTGCCAGTGCTCGCGAACAACATGATGTCGGCGCTCTGGGCAAGGCCGAGAGTGGTTTGCGCGCGGGCCTCGGCCAGCTATTCGCGCTTGCCGAGAACTATCCCGAGCTGAAGGCCAACGACAGCTTCCAGCACCTGCAGCAGCGCATCAGCGGCCTGGAAAATGGTATCGCCGACCGCCGCGAGCTGTACAACGAGGCGGCCAACCTCAACAACGTGCGCATTGAGCAGTTTCCCGATGTACTCATCGCGCGCATGTTCAACTTCCAGGCTGCCGAGTTGCTGGTGTTCAGTGAGGCGGAGAAAGCCGATGTGGACATGAAATCATTGTTCAACTGAGAACCTGCCGATGATGCAGGTCGATCCCTTCGGCTTCTTCTTCACCCTCACGTTCACCCTTGGCGCCTGCCTGGGCGGCGCCTGGTGGTGCCTGCGGGGTTGGTCGCAGGCGCGCCATCTGCTCGACACGCCGACCTCGAAGATTCGCTCGGCGGCGCAGGGTTACGTCGAACTCTATGGGGTGCTCGAAGCGTTGCCGGACATGCAGTTGCGCGGGCCGCTGACTGGCAAGCCCTGCCTGTGGTGGCGCTTTCGCATCGAGGAATATCGTTCCAGCGGCAAGAAGCGCAGCTGGCGGGTAATCGAGAGTGGCGCCAGCGATGCCTGGTTACGCCTGGTCGATGGCACCGGCGAATGCCTGATCGACCCACGTGGTGCCGAGATTCATGCGGCGGTGCGTGACGTCTGGGAGGGCAACCTGCGGCACCCGCTGGGCCCGGCCAAGAGCGGATTGTTCGGTTTTCTCACCAGCGGTCAGCGTTATCGCTACTGCGAGGAACGCTTTCACGTTGGCCAGCCGCTGTATGCCATCGGCGATTTTCGCACCCGTGGCGCTGCGCAGCAGGGATTCGACAGGCAGGCCGCTCAGGGCGAAGTGATCCGTGAGTGGAAGGGCGATTACGTCGGCCTGCTGCGGCGTTTCGACAGCGACGGCAACGGCGAGCTCGACGAGCAGGAATGGAATCGCGTGCGACTGGCGGCGCAGCTGGAGGCAGAGGATCGCCATCGGCAACAGGCATCCGAGCCGGCGCGGCATCACATGGCCAAGCCTGGCGAACGGCAGCCGTTCATCCTCTCCAATAGCGGTGAGGACGAACTGGCTCGCAGATTCTATTGGCAAGCCGCCGGTGGCGCCGTGATGTGCCTAGCCGGTGCGTTGGCCACGGCCTGGTTGTTGGGTGTGCAGAACTGGTAAGCCGGGGTGGCGGGCTAGAACAAAAACGCCGCGACGAATCGCGGCGTTTTTTGTGGCTGACGTTTAGAGCGTCGCGGCTGAGCTCAGGCGTCGTGACTGCTTGAGGAACAGCGTCAAATCGCGCGCTAGCAGCGGCTTGCTGTACAGGTAGCCCTGACCTTCATGGCAACCCTGGGCGATGATGTAGGCCTCCTGCTCGGCGGTTTCCACGCCTTCGGCGATGACTTGCATGCCGAGGCTCTTGCCCAGCTGAATGATGGCGCGAACGATGGTGGCGTCGTCTTCGTCTTCGAGCAGATCCTGCACGAAGCTCTTGTCGATCTTGATCTTGTCCAGCGGCAGGCTCTTCAGATAGCTCAGCGAGGAGTAGCCGGTACCGAAGTCGTCGATGGCGATCAGCGCGCCGGAGCGGCGCAGGCTGAGCAGGTGCTGGGCGGCAGTACTGATGTCTTCCATCAGGCCGGTCTCGGTGACTTCCAGCTCCAGGCTTTTGGGCGGCAGACGGTAGACCTGCATCAGATTGTTGACCACGCGCGGCAGCTCGGCGTGGTGCAACTGCACGGTGGACAGATTGATGGCCATGCGCAGATCGCTGAAGCCCTGGTCATGCCATTCGCGCAGTTGGCGGCAGGTCTGGTCGAGAATCCATTCGCCAATGGGAATGATGGTGCCGTTCTGTTCGGCCAGTGGGATGAACAGGTCCGGTGCGACGAAGCCATGCTGCGGGTGCTGCCAGCGCAGCAGTGCTTCGACGCCGACCACACGGTGGTCGCGGTAGTCTATCTGGGGCTGGTAGACCAGGTGCAACTGGTTCTGCGCCAGAGCATCGCGCAGATCCTTTTCCAGCTCACGACGACGACGCATCTCGCTGTCGACGCTGGCGATGTAGAACTGGTAGCGATTGCGCGAACGGCTCTTGGCCAGGGTCATGGTCTGTTCGGCTTTCTGCAGCAGCTTCTCGGTACTGTCGCCGTCTTCCGGGAACAGGGTGATGCCGATGGTGGCGCGCAGGCGCACTTCGTGCTGATCGAGGAGGAAGGGCAGCTCCAGGTCGTCGAGTACGCTCTGCGCCAGCTCGGCAGCTTCGTAGGGTTGTTCTATATCGGCTTGAACCAGGGCGAACTGGTCGCCGCCCAGGCGAGCCAGGGCACCGAGGCGGCCGCTATGGCTGCGCAGGCGGTCGGACAATGCGAGCAGCAACTGGTCGCCGCTCTGGTAACTGAATTGTTCGTTGATGCCCTTGAAATCATCCAGGCCGACGCAGAGTACGGCTACGCGGCGCTGCAGGCGGCCGGCGTCTTCGAGAATCTGGTCGAGTTGCTGTTGCAGTTGCTGGCGATTGGGCAGACCGGTGAGGAAGTCGTATTGAGCCATGCGCAGCAGGCTGTTCTCGGCTTCACGGCGCAGGTGGGTATTGCGTTCGATGGAGGAGAGCAACTGGTTGGCGGTGTTGATCCACAAGCCCAGCTCGTTCTTCTCGTTGCCCTTGAGCATGGGCAGCTTGTGTTCGCTAGGGCGGTCGGGATTGATGTTGGTGAGGTGCTCGATGATTTTCGACAGCGGTTTTGTCAGCAGCCAGTGATAAACCAGATAGAGCACCAGGCCCATCGCCATGGCGCGCAGCACACCTGAGATGAAGATGATCACCGAGTTGGTGACGAAACTTTCACCGTAAGGCGCCGTATCGAGGGTGATGTTGAGGTCACCGTAATACTCGCTGTAGGGGCCACGGCCGACCAGTTTGGTGGCGAACTGCTGCTCCTGCCCGAGGATCGGGTCGGTCAGCCAGCGAGTCGGCATCTGTGCCAGATCACGAGTGCGCTCGGCGAGCATGGGTTCGTTGGGGTGGCCAATGGAGGCGTGACGCACCGATTCGTGCTGGAACAGCCCCTCGATCACCTGCATACCCATCTCGCGGTCCAGGCTGTATACCGCTTGAGTGGAGGGGTCACGGAACATGCCGAGGATGCGATGGGCATCGTTGGCCACCGCCTGACGTGTCTTGTAGGCGTCGAAGACAATCTGCGCACAACTCAATACCACCCCGACTACGAGTGCTGATAACAGCACCACGCGGAGCAACTTGAGTGACAAGCTGTTCTTCAATTCCAGCTTCAAAGGCAATTCCTTATGTCGATGCTTACAGCGTCAGTCAGACGAGAGTATTGGCAATCTAGGCCTGGCCGTCAAAGGGCCATCATGCCTGGTGGCACTATTTATTCACAAGGAACGCTCTTGGTGCGCATCGCGGCCTCTAGGTCGGCTCCTTGCTCTGTGTCGGTGCGATCGTTACGGACTTGAGTACCCTTGGTCGTATTGATCCCCTGTTGCTGTTACGCCTTGTTTTGCGCCGTTCGTCGCTTGTTTCGCGGCTGGCACAAGAGTTGCGGAGGTCGGGCATCGACCAGGAGGGGACTCGTGATGAAAACGCTCATGCTGTTGCTCGTCGCTGTCAGCTTTGCCCCACAGGCTCATGCCGCCAGCGAGGAGGCCGTCAATACGGCCTGGCTGGTGTTGGCCAGCGTGCTGGTGTTCTTCATGCAGGCGGGCTTCGCCTTGTTGGAGAGCGGTATGTCGCGGGCCAAGAATGCAGTCAACGTGATGATGAAGAACTACATGGACTGCTGCGTGGGTGGCATCGTGTTCTGGTTGTTCGGCTTCGGTTTGATGTTTGGCGCCAATGTCACCGGCTGGTTCGGCATGAGTCATTTCGCACCGAATGACGGCGAGCCCTGGGACTACACCTTCCTGCTGTTCCAGATGATGTTCGCCGCCACCGCTGCGACCATCGCCAGTGGTGCCATGGCCGAGCGCACGCGGTATGGCGCCTATTTGATCGGGGCGGTGCTGATCAGCGGTGTGATCTACCCGATATTCGGCAGCTGGGTGTGGGGTGGTTTGTACGGCGGCCAGGGCTGGCTGGCCAAGCTCGGCTTCATCGATTTTGCCGGCTCGACCGTGGTGCACAGCATCGGTGCCTGGTGTGCTCTGGCTGGGATTCTGGTACTGGGCCCGCGCCTCGGGCGTTTCTCACCTGATGGCAGGGCGCGTTTGATTCCCGGGCACAACCTCGGGCTGGTGGCATTGGGCGGTTTCATCCTCTGGGTAGGCTGGTTCGGCTTCAACGCCGGCAGCAACCTGGAGGTCAGCAGCAGTCTCGGGTTGATCGCCCTGAATACGCATCTGGCAGCGGTCGCTGGCGCGCTCGGCGCTCTGTTGGCGCAGCGCAGCACGGCCAGCCCGGTACTGTTGACCACTACGGTGAATGGCTCGATTGGCGGGCTGGTCGGTATCACCGCCGGCTGCGCCAGCATGGCACCGGATTTCGCTTTGCTCAGTGGTCTGATCGCCGGGTTTGTCGTGGTCTACGGCATGCGTTTGCTCGATCGCCTGCAGCTCGACGATGTGGTCGGTGCGATTCCAGTCCACGGGTTCGCCGGCATCTGGGGCACCCTGGCGGCAGGTCTGTTCTATCAGGGCGACCTGTTCAACTGGGAGCGTGTCGCGGTGCAGGCATTGGGCGCTGCGGCTGCCTTTCTCTGGGCCTTTCCGGTTGCCCTGGTGTTCTACTTCCTTTTGGCCAAAACCATGGGGCTGCGGGTTTCGACCCAGCATGAGCAGCGTGGGCTGGATTTTGCCGAGCATGCCGAGGTCGGTTATCCGGAGTTCAACCTGACGCAGACCTTCGACAGCGAGCAATGGTCGAGGAGGGGCTGAGTATGAGATTGAGCCTGCGCCGTCGCGCGATCTACACCGGCCTGGCCGGACACTTCTCGGATGAAGAGGTCTGGCCATTGCTGGCGCTGTGGGAGAACAAGTACGCGGAGCAGCCGCCGTTCGCTCTCAATGAGTTCCTCGCCGAGGTGGTGCTACGCACCGAGCGCAAGCTCGAACGCGCGCGCCTGTATCGTGAGTTGGTCGGCGCCCTGACAGGGCCACCCTCGCAACTGTTGCCTGACCCGGAGGAACAACTGGCCGCCTGGCGCCAGGGACGCAATGAAGCCGTAAGGCAAGTGGCGACGCCGGATAGCGCCGCGCAAGCGACTTTTCTGGCCCTTAACCAGGCGCTGCTGGAGCAACTCGATGGCACGCAGCAGGCGGCGCTAAGGCGCTTTGCCGCCGGCAACCTGTCCGGTATGGGCGTGAGCTCCGAGCTGTCGACGCGTTTGCGTATCTGGTTGGAACAGGGTGGTGGCGACGGCATCGCCAATCTGGGGCTGGAGCAGCTGCGCAAGCTGTTGAACCTGCTCTATATCGGGCTTTGCGAGTTTCTCGGGCCGGTACGTGCCGATCGCGTACTGAGTCAGGCGGTCAACCGCGTGGAGGGGCAGGGGGTGGAGTTCTCACCACGTCGACTGCTCTAGATAGCCAGTGTCAGAAACGAAAAACCCGGCCATCAAGGCCGGGTTTTCGCATTACGGGGCTGAGATTCAGGCCGCGTAGTTCTGGGCGACGAAGTCCCAGTTCACCAGGTTCCAGAACGCCTCGACGTACTTCGGACGCAGGTTGCGGTAGTCGATGTAGTAGGCGTGTTCCCAGACGTCGCAGGTCAGCAGCGGGGTGTCGCCGCTGGTCAGCGGGCAGCCAGCGCCGATGGTGCTGGCCAGGGCCAGGGAGCCGTCAGCTTTCTTCACCAGCCAGCCCCAGCCGGAACCGAAGGTGCCGATGGAAACCTTGCTGAACTCTTCCTTGAACTTGTCGAAGGAACCGAAGGCAGCGTTGATGGCGTCAGCCAGTGCGCCGGTCGGCTGGCCACCGCCGTTCGGCGACAGGCAGTTCCAGTAGAAGGTGTGGTTCCACACCTGAGCGGCGTTGTTGAAGATGCCGCCCGAGGAGGTCTTGACGATTTCTTCCAGGCTCTTGCCTTCGAACTCGGTGCCCGGCACCAGGTTGTTCAGGTTCACGACGTAGGTGTTGTGGTGCTTGTCGTGGTGGAACTCGAGGGTCTCGGCGGAAATGTGCGGCTCGAGGGCATTCTTTTCGTAAGGCAGCGGCGGCAATTCAAAAGCCATGGTCTATCTCCTACTCAGGTCGTGTGCGGTATGCGCAAGGCCGATCACGGGCGGCCTATAGGCGGCGTCGAGTTTGTACTCTTTGCGCCGCAGACTCGGGATCATAGCACCCAGCCACGGCCATAACCACGCAACATCTGTGTGGGAAAGCCGGTGCCAGGGCCTCTGCAGCATTGGGTTCGACAGCCAGGGACGCCAGCAGTTGCCTCTTTCTGCGCGGTGGTGCCGAAACACCAACAGACCTTAAAGCGCGCCGGCTTTTTTCCAGGCCAGATAGCTGCTCACCAGTTCCGGGCCGAGTTCGCCTGGGCGGGCATCGAGCACCGGTACGTCGTGGGCGGCCAGGCGCTCGTGCAGGTCGGCGCGGGCGTTGAGGTAGTCCAGCGTGCCGCAGTAGGCCAGGGCCTGATCGAATTGCTCTACGGGCGTCTGGCGCAGGCGATCCAGCGCTTCCTCACGCAGGCTGGTGATCAGCACGCGATGCTGGCGTGACAGGCGACGCACGGCGGCGAGCAGGTCCTGATCGTCTTCATCGCGCAGGTTGGTCACCAGTACCACCAGCGAGCGACGCCGCTGACGCGCCAGCAGCAGATCGGCGGCGGCGCTGAAGTCGGCAGGTTGCTGGCTGGTGTCGAGGTCGTAAACGGCATTGAGCAGCACGTTCAGCTGAGCCGGGCCTTTGACCGGCGCCAGGTAACGCGACTGGTTGCCGGCGAAGGTCGCCAGGCCGACGGCATCGCCCTGGCGCAGGGCGACGTAGCTGAGCAGCAGGCAGGCGTTGAGCGCATGGTCGAAGTGCGACAGTTCGTCGTCCTCGCTGCGCATACGGCGGCCGCAATCGAGTAGGAAGACGATCTGCTGGTCGCGCTCGTCCTGATACTCGCGAGCGATGGGTGTGCGCTTGCGAGCAGTGGCCTTCCAGTCGATCTGGCGCAAGGTGTCGCCGTCACGAAATTCGCGTAGCTGGTGAAATTCCAGACCCAGACCGCGACGCGGGCGTTGGCGCACGCCCAACTGACTCAGCCAGTCATCCACGGCCTTGAGCTGCGCGCCGTAGAGGCGGGCGAAGTCCGGGTAAACGCGACTCTCGTCAGCCAGCGGCAGCAGACGCTTGGCTTGCCACAGACGTAGTGGGCTGGGCAGTTTCAGTTCGCACTGGGCAAAGTGGAAATGCCCGCGGATCAGCGGTTTCAGGCGATAGCTGGCCTGGGTTTGCTGGCCCGGGTGCAGGGTGATGCGTTGCGGCAGGAAGTCGAAGGCCATGCCTTCCGGTACATGGTCGAAGACCTCGATTTCCTGGGTTTGGGCAAAGTCATGGTGAACGATCAGTTGCACCTCGCTCCAGCGCCCGAGCGGCAGATTACCCGGCAACACGCGCTCCAGGCGCGGTGATGGCTGACGACGCAGCCACAGGGCGTCGACAGCGGCGATCAGCAGCAACGCCAGCAACAGCCCCCAGGCCACTGGCATCAGGCTATCTGCCAGGCGAATGCCGAGCAGGGGCAAGGCACCGAGCAATACGGCGGCGGCGAACAGGCCGCCGAGCAGCCCGAGGAGCAGGCGCGAAGGTTTCATAGGCGCGGTGCCGGCACCTGATCGAGCAACTGTTGCAGAACCTGATCCACCGACAGGCCTTCGATATCCAGCTCTGGCGCCAGACGTACGCGATGACGCAGCACGGCCAGCGCGCAGCTCTTGATGTCATCCGGCAGGACGAAGTCGCCGCCGCGCAGCAGCGCGCGCGCCCGGGCGCCGCGTACCAGGGCGATCGACGCACGCGGCCCGGCGCCCATGGCCAGGCCTGGCCAACTGCGGGTGGCGCGGGCCAGGCGCACGGCGTAATCGAGCACCTGATCATCCAGGGCCAAATCGCTGGCGATCTTTTGCAGCGCCAGCACGTCCTTGGCTTGTAGCAGGGTGCGCAGCGGGCTGACTTCGAGCATGTCGGCCTTGGCCGAGCGGGTCACCTGGCGCACCATGTTCAGCTCTTCGTCCTGCTGCGGATAATCCATACGCAGTTTGAGCATGAAGCGGTCCAGCTCGGCTTCCGGCAGCGGGTAGGTGCCTTCCTGCTCGATCGGGTTCATGGTCGCCAGCACCATGAACGGCAGCTGCACGGGCAGGGCGCGACCTTCCAGGGTTACCTGGCGTTCCTGCATCACTTCCAGCAGGGCGGCCTGGGTCTTGGCTGGTGCGCGGTTGATTTCGTCGGCCAGCAGCAGGTTGGTGAACACCGGGCCCTTGCGCAGCTTGAACTGCTCGCTCTGCATGTCGTACACGGCATGGCCAGTGACATCGCTGGGCATCAGGTCCGGGGTGAACTGGATGCGCGCGAACTCGCCGCCGAAGCAGCGCGCCAGGGCGCGTACCAGCAGGGTCTTGCCCAGCCCCGGCACACCTTCGACCAGCACATGGCCACCGGCGATGAGCGCGGTGAGCACATCGTCGATCACCGCGCTCTGGCCGATCACGGCCTTGCGCAGCTCGGCGCGCAGGGCCTGGGCCAACTGGCTGGCACGCTGGCGCTGTTGCGCTTGCGGGTTGCTTGGCGCGGCGGTCGGGGTTTCCTGCACCGGCAGGTTGTCGTTCTCGGGGATCTCGCTCATAGGGCATTCCTGAGGGTTTGCAGGTGGGCGACCTGGCGGGTGAAGTCACTGGCGGACAGGCGCTGCGGCGGCAATGGGCGCATGGCCTGGCTGATGTTCTTGGCGGGCAGGCGGGTCAGGCGACCGAGCACTTGCCATTGTTCGGCGACGGCGAGTTTCTCGAAACCGGGGTGGCGGCGGCGCGCGCGGCGATTGATGTCCTGCTGCAGGCCTTTGAGCAGGCTGTGCTGACCACTGCGACGGAGGAGGAAGTCGGCACTGCCGCGCAGGTGTTCTTCGAGCTGGCGACGGGCTCTGCTGGCCGGTGCCTGCAGTGGGCCATGGCGCACGCCGACGTGCCACAGGGTGGCGATGATCAACAGCGCCAGCACCAGCAGCGCCAACGGGAAATGGCGCAGCAGCAGGCGGGCCAGGCCGTCACTGTCGGCGTGATAGAGCAGGGTCACGGCGCTGTCCTGGCTCAGGTACCAGAGCAGCCAGGCGTGGTCGTATTCGTTGATGTTGCGGTTCTGCCAGATCCACGGATCGCTCAGTACGGTGATCAGGCCATCGCCGTGGTAAAGCTGCAGCAAGTGCGTGGCAGAGTCGCTGTTGGCCCAGGCGTGCGCCCGGTTCTGCGCGTCGTACAGATGAAAGTCGGTGTCGAAGGCGATGTAGGCCGGGGCCTGTTCGTTCTCCAGGTAGAGCTTGGTGAGCTGCGGGTAGGCCTCGTGCTCTTCGTTGTCCGGCTCGGGCTCACTGGCATCTTCGTCATCCAGGTCGTCACTCATGTATTGCTGGATGCCGAGCAGATCGAGTAGCAGGTCGCCGCTCTTGCCTTCCTCTTCGTCCCACAGGCGTTCGGCGATGAACAGCAGGTGACCGCCATTGGCCGTCCATTGCAGCACGCGCTCGACCTGGCGTGGCGTCATGTTGCCGCGGTCGGCCAGTAGCATCAGGGTCTGACCTTCGCTGGGCAGGCCGTCCAGCACGTCCAGGCCTTCGGCGCGGCGAGCGGCGATGCCCTGTTTGCGCAGGAAGTGCTCGGCCGCCAGGTAAGGGCTGCTGGCAACCTCGGGAGAAGGGCCGTGTTCGACCACGTCCTCATAAGGTTCGAGCTTGCCCAGCACATAACTGGCGAGCAGTCCCAGGCCCAGCAGCAGGGCCATGGCGAGGATGAAACCGGCGCGCCGACTCATGCTGCACGCTCCTGACCGAAGAGGCTACGCCAGCCCTGGCACAGGCCCTGGCGCAATGACTCGTCAGGCAGGCGATGACCATAGGCCAGGACCTGCCAATGCAGGGTGAGCTGGTGACTGTAGTCTTCCAGATTCTGCTGCCCAAGACCTGCGACCAGATGCAGCACTTCGCCTTCGGTGTGCGACTGTTTCAGGGGCAGGCGGTGCTCGTGCAAAAGCCGGCTGAGCAAGGCGCGGTAGAGCAAACCGAGTGCTGCACGCGGCTCTTCGGCCCAGAGCCGTTCGGCTTCGCTGGCGACGTCATCGGGCAGTGTCTCCGGCGCCAGTTCCAGACCGAACAGCTGTTGCGGCGCGACCTGCCGGCGTCGTGTCGGCAGGCCGATATGTTCGCCAAAGGCCTGCAGCCACTCGCGGTAGCGCCACAGAACGAAGGTCAGCAGCGCGGCCAGCGCCGTCCACAGCAGCACTTCGAAGATCTGCGCGACGACATCCAGGCTTTTCCACCATTCGCCGAGTTTGAGCAGGTTCTTGAGCATATCGAGGAAGGCTTCGACGTCTTCCGGTTTGGGCTCCTCAGCGGGCTTTTCTTCGCCCAGGCGCCAGCGCGTGACGGTTTCGCGGTGCTGGAAGGGCGGTTCGTCGAGCAGCGCTTCGATGCTTTCACGCGCGGCCTGGCTGCTCAGCGGCTGCTGGAGCAGGCGTGGTGCCTCGGGGCCTTGCGGGTCGGCCTGCTCAACGTCTTCGCTGACGATTGGTTGCGTGTCGGCCCAAGCGTCGCCTGGCAGCTGCGTCAGCAATACGGCGCAACCGAGCAACAGGGCGTAGGCGCTGCCGGTCAGGCGTTGGCGCAGGCGGCGGAAGGTCAGCTCGATATCCCAGGCTTCCAGGGCGGTGCGGCGGTTGAGGTAGAGCGTGAAGCCGCAGGCGACGTAGACCGGCTCCCAGATGATCAGCAGTAGCACGTAAAGCAGGTTGGACAGGTGCTCCAGCCACAGCCATTGGCCACTGCTGGCGGCGATCATGCTTTCCCAGGTCCAGTTCAGCTCCACCTGTTGTGGCAGCATCAGATAGAACAGGGCGACCAGGCCCATCCACAGAGCGACTTCCAGGTGCATGCCCACCAGCGTCAGCCAGGTAGCGGCGGCACTGTCGCGCTGGCCGAGCACTACCAGGCGCTGGCTGCGCGCCTGCCCGGCCAGGCCCTCCAATTGCAACACGGGTAGATCGAAGCTGCGTGTCGGGCTCAGTCGGCGCCAGGTCAGGCTGGCCAGCAATTGTGGCCGCAGTAGTTTCGGTAGGGCCCGCAAGGCCTGTTTCAACGAGGGCGTGTTGCCGAACAGGGCTTGCGAAAGGATGTACAGCGGCAGCCGTTCATAGGCGGGTTTGAGCCACCAGAACAGGAAGATGGCCCAGCCTGGATACTGCCAGAGCAAGGCGCAGAGCAGGGCGAAAAGGGGCAGTGTGACCAGTGCCCAACCGGCCATCAGCAAACCAGCATGACGGCGGGCAAGCAGCACGCCGAGGTCAATGGCTTCCCAGGCGCTGCGCGGGCGGATGGCGACGCTGGCTTCAGTCAGGCGCATGCTGCCTCCGCCCGGCCAGCAACAGATAACTCAGCACCAGCGCCCAGAGCCCCGCGCCGACGGCGTACTTGATATTCGGGCTGGCGAAGGTGGTGGATGACCAGAACGCCTCGATGAAGGCGGCCAGCAGCAGGAACAGAATCACCCCGGCCACAAGCTGTATCGCCTTGCCAGCTGCCTGGCGCAAGGCCTCGCCACGGGGCAGGCGGCCGGGGGCGAGCAGCGCCCAGCCGAGCTTGAAACCGGCTGCGCCAGCCAGGGCGATGGCGGTCAGCTCGAAGGCACCATGGCCGATGACGAAGGACCAGAACGGCTCGCCGTAGCCGATGCGCGTCAGATGGCCGGCCACTGCGCCTATCATCAGGCCGTTGAACAGCAGGAAGAACAGGCTGCCGAGGCCCAGCAGCAGACCGCTGGCGAAGGTCTGAAAGGCGATGCCGATGTTGTTCATGATGTAGAAGCCGAACATCACCCAGTCGTCGCCCGAACCGCGTTCGCTGAAGCGGCCGAGGCGTCGCGCGTCTGGGTCGTACATGCCTTCCATTTCGCTGACCTGATCGGGACTGACCAGGCTGAAAATCAGCTCGGGATAGAGATAGGTCAGCAGCCCCATCAATGCCAGGCTGCCGAAGAACAGCAGGCTGGCCACGCACACGCTGCGCCACTCGCTGCGTACCAGGCGCGGGAAGCCGCCGAACAGAAAGCGGATCATCTGCGCGCCAAGGTGGCTGCGATGACGGTAGAACTGCTGGTGGCCGCGCATCGCCAGTTGCTGCAACTGATCGATCAGATGGCTGCTGTAGCCGCGCGCCTGAGCCAGCGCCAGATGTTGGCAAAGCTGCCGGTAGCTGGCGGCGAAGCCATGGTAGGCCTGCGTTTTGGACTTGCCGCGTTCAAGCGCCTCGAGTTGGCTGTTGAAGGCATCCCAATCCGGCTGATGGCGACTTTCGAACAGGCTCTGTTTCACGGTGCACTTCCCAGAAGGCCGCGCGCGATGCCGTTGAGGCGCGGTTCGGCCTGTTCGGCAGGCACTTGCAGTGGCTCGGCCAGCAGCGCCGCCAGTTCGGCGCGGCGCGCTGCGGAGAGTTGCCCGCTACGTTCGGCAAAACCGAGGACGGCGCGCTGCTCGTCAAGGTTGAGCGTGAAGGGCGCTGGCAGCGGCTCTGCGTCGGCGAGTAGCGGTTTGCTCAGTGGCGCATCGCGATAGACCACCAGCGTGCCGGCAGCGATATCGCCAAGGCGCTTGAAGGCCGGGTGGTTAAGGCAACTGATGATGCCCAGGGTGTAGCCAAACGGCAAAATATCGACGAAGCGCAGCAGGTTGCGCGTCAGCGATGCGGCCCAGCCGATGGGCGTACCGTCATCGTGCACCACGCGTAGGCCAAGCATCTGCTTGCCGGGAGAGCGGCCCTGGTTGAGCACCTCGAACAGCACCATGTACCACCAGGTCACGAGAAACAGCAGGATGGTGCCCAGGCCCATGCCGAACTGACCAAGCAGGCCGAGCACAATGAACGTCGCGCTCAGGATCAGGCCGCGAATGGCCAGGTCGATGGCGAACGCCAGGGCGCGCGGGACCAGCCCGGCTGGTCGCAGATGCAGATCGATACCTTCCGGCGTTTCGACCTGATAGCGAGTATCCAGGGGCGGCAGTGGGGATGAAAGGCTGGCGCTTGAGCGTGAGGGCATCGGCGGACTGCATCAAGGAAAGCCCGATGCTAGCGAGCAGCGGGCCACGAACGCAACCGGGCCAGTGAACTGGCCCGAGTCACGTCGGCTTTACTGGGCGGCCGGCAGCACGCCGAAGATGGTGCGATACAGCACGCCCATGGCCACTACCATCAGCGGGATGCTCCACACCAGGCCGATACCCAGCGGGATGGCGCTGACCATGACGATCAGGCCGAGCACGATGAACAGACCGAAGACCTTGAACCAGTGCTGGGTGATGGCCTTGCGCGAGGCTTCCAGCGCCTGCCAGGGCGACAGGCCGCGCTCGACTACCAGCGGTACAGCCAGCAGGTAGGCGACGCCCATATAGATGCCGGGGATCAGCAGCAGGATCATGCCGAGGTAGATCAGCAGCATCATCACCACGGCGGTGATGATCAGCGGCACGGTGCGGCCGAAGTGGCTGAAGATTTCGTTGAAGTTCAGCGGTTGGTCGGCGGCGCGGCGAATGCCGACCATGTTGATGCCGGCCATGAAGGGGTAGGCCAGGGCCGATGCCAGCAACGAAATCAGGATCTCGCCGATGAACATCAGGGCGATGCTATCGCTCAGCGCGCCGAAGATACCCACTACGCCGCCG
Source organism: Pseudomonas sp. zfem001 (assembly GCF_032621725.1). Classification (NCBI taxonomy): domain Bacteria; kingdom Pseudomonadati; phylum Pseudomonadota; class Gammaproteobacteria; order Pseudomonadales; family Pseudomonadaceae; genus Pseudomonas; species Pseudomonas sp. zfem001. The sequence goes on from NZ_JAVYJI010000006.1 coordinate 15,965, forward strand.
AGGATGAACGTGGCGGCCAGCAGTACCACGTAGAACACCAGGAAACCGCCGATGATGATGCCTTTGGTGCCTTTGACCTTGCTCCAGGACTCGCTCAGCAGGTCGCCGATGTTGAAGTCATAGCCGCGTGCCAGGGCTTCTTCGATGCTCGGTACCTGGTTGGACGGCACTTGTTGCAGGTTGCTGGTGGGGGCGGCATAGGGATTGGGGGTGATTGCGTCACTCATGGCTGCGTCCTTGTACAGAGTGCTAGAGAAATGCCAATGCTAATGGTTACAGCATTTTTCTCAAGTGCAGCGCATCCGCTCATACGGCACCTGTGCGCTGGTTCATGCTTTTGCCGGCGGCGGCGAGGCCGGAGGTGAATGATAGACTGGCGGCAATTTTGCCTTGGGTACGGAGCCGCCAATGACTTCCAGCATCTTCTGGTACGACTACGAGACCACCGGTATCAATCCGCGGTGTGACCGCCCGCTGCAGGTGGCAGGTATCCGTACCGATGAGGCGCTGAACGAGATCGGCGAGCCACTGAACATCTACTGCCGCCCCAGTGACGATATCTTGCCGCATCCGGCTGCCTGCCTGGTGACTGGTATCGATCCGCAGCGCCTGCAACAGTTGGGGCTCGACGAAGGCGAGTTCATGACTCGCGTGCATTACGCGCTCTCGTTACCGGGCACCTGTGGCGCCGGATACAACAGCTTGCGTTTCGATGACGAGGTGACGCGCTACAGCCTCTATCGCAACTTCTTCGACCCCTATGCGCGCGAGTGGCAGGGCGGCAACAGCCGCTGGGACCTGATCGATCTGGTGCGCACGGCCTATGCGCTGCGTCCCGAAGGCATCGAGTGGCCTGAGGAAGAGGGCCGGGTCTCGCTCAAGCTGGAGCGGCTGACCCAGGCCAATGACATCGATCATGGCCAGGCGCATGACGCGCTGTCCGACGTGCGCGCCACCATTGGCCTGGCACGGCTACTGCGTGACCGCCAGCCAAAGCTGTACGACTTTCTCTACCAACTGCGCAGCAAGCAGCGAGTGCTGGATCAGATTCGTCTGTTGCAGCCGCTGCTGCACATTTCCGGACGCTTCTCTGCGGCACGTCATTATCTGGCGCCCGTGCTGCCCTTGGCTTGGCATCCGCGCAATCGCAATGCGCTGATCGTCTGTGATCTGCAGGCCGATCCGTCACCCTTGCTGAGTCTGGATGCCGACACGCTGCGTAGTCGTCTCTACACGCGCCGTGAGGATCTCGCCGAGGGCGAGTTGCCGGTGCCGCTGAAGCTGCTGCACATCAATCGCTGTCCGGTCGTGGCGCCGCTTTCGGTGCTGCGCGAGGCGGATCGACAGCGTTTGCAGCTGGACTGGCCGAGTTGTGAGCGCAATGTCGAAGTGTTGAAAAATGAACAGCCGCTTTGGCAGGACAAGTTAGCGGTCATTTACCGTGAAGAGGCTTTCGCGGGCAGTAACGACCCCGAGCAACAGCTGTACGATGGGTTTATCGGTGACCGTGACCGTCGTTTGTGTGAGCAGGTGCGTAACGCTCAACCCGATGCATTGGCCAACGACAAAAAGTGGCCATTCGATGATGCCCGGCTGCCAGAGTTGTTGTTTCGTTATCGCGCGCGCAATTTTCCCGCCAGTCTGTCAGCAGCTGAATCTCAGCGCTGGGCAGAGTTCTGCCGGCAGCGTCTGAACGATCCGCAGTTCGGTGCCCCCAATACACTGACGCAATTTCACGCAGCGTTGGAGCAGTTGCGCGCTGACTGCAGCCCAAGCCAATTGCAACTTTTGCAGCAGTGGCAGACGTATGCACAGGCGCTGCAGGCGCGTCTTGCTATCAATCCCGCTGGCGTTTAAAGCGGACAACAGGACGCCGGGGCAATGCGCGGAGGCGATGGCCGTTTCTGTGCGTTGTAAGAAAAATTGGGATACGGGAACTTTTCGTTCGTTCAGCATTGATGCTAACGCAAGCAATTACCTGGAGCGGCTACTTCTGAAAAACATCGGCAATAAAAAACGCCAGCATGGCTGGCGTTTTGGGTGTCGCTCTGGAGTTAGCCCAGCAGAGTGGCCCAGCCTTCGACGACGTCGGCGCCCCACTTGGCTTTCCACTCTTTCAGCGTCTTGTGGTTGCCGCCTTTGGTTTCGATCACTTCGCCGCTGTGCGGGTTCTTGTACTGCTTGACCTTGCGCGCGCGCTTGGCAGCAGCAGGCTTGCTGGCGCGTACGCCTTTAGCGCTTTTGGCTTCAGGATCGAGCAGGGCGATGACGTCGCGCAGCGACTTCTGGTATTCGCCCATCAGGGTGCGCAGCTTGCCTTCGAATTCCAGCTCTTTCTTCAGCTTGTCGTCTTGCGACATGTTCTTCAGACGCTCTTGGAGCTCTTTGATGCTTTCTTCGATGTTGCGGTATTCGTTGATCAGCGACATGGGCATTACCTTGGCGTGAATAAATCTGTGGTAGTCAACAGTGATCCAATAATAGTCACGCACTTATAACAAGTAAACAGCAGGCCACAAAATTACCGAAATGCAATGCAACCCTATGTGTCGTTCAGGCTTAAGTTAAATCGGCTACAGCAACTAGGTCATGAAGTTTTCCGTGCGCTCAAATAGTGCGCTTTCTAGGTGCTCAGTCGCGGGCTGTTGCAGGTGCGTGGCTGCTGCAGTTTTTTCGCCATATCGTTAGAATGGTCGACTTTTGCGCCGCCATTGGGGTTTTAGTTATGCGCACGTTCAGATTAGTCATCTCCTGCCCTGACCGCGTCGGTATCGTTGCCAAAGTCAGTAATTTCCTTGCCACCTATAACGGCTGGATTACCGAAGCCAGTCACCACTCCGATACACAGAGTGGCTGGTTCTTCATGCGCCACGAAATCCGTGCCGACTCGCTGCCGTTCGATCTGGATGGTTTCAAGCAGGCGTTCTCGCCGATTGCCCGTGAGTTCTCCATGGAGTGGCGCGTCACCGATTCGGCGCAGAAAAAGCGCGTGGTGCTGATGGCCAGTCGCGAGTCGCACTGCCTGGCCGATCTGCTGCATCGTTGGCACAGCAATGAACTCGACTGCGAGATTCCCTGTGTGATCGCGAACCATGACGATCTGCGCAGCATGGTCGAGTGGCACGGCATTCCGTACTTCCATGTTCCGGTCGACCCCAAGGACAAGGCACCGGCCTTCGCCGAGGTGGAGCGGCTGGTCAAAGAGCATCAGGCCGATGTCATCGTCCTGGCGCGTTACATGCAGATCTTGCCGCCGGCGCTGTGTGCCGAGTTCTCTCAGCGTGTAATCAATATCCACCACAGCTTCCTGCCCTCGTTCGTCGGCGCCAAGCCCTATCACCAGGCCTCGCTGCGTGGCGTGAAGCTGATCGGTGCAACATCTCATTACGTTACCGAAGAACTGGATGCCGGCCCGATCATCGAACAGGATGTAGTCCGCGTTACGCATCGCGACGATATCGAGGAAATGGTGCGCCTGGGCAAGGACGTGGAGAAGATGGTGCTGGCGCGTGGGCTACGCTATCACTTGGAAGACCGAGTGCTGGTGCACGACAACAAGACGGTGGTGTTCGACTGATCTTGCTGCGTGGGCCGGCCCGATGCACGTCAGAGGAGAACGCCCATGCTCAAGTCCATCAAGGTGCGCGACTACATGACTCGCCATCTGGTGACCTTCAGGTCGGATACCGATCTGTTCACCGCCATCAATCGATTGCTGGAACACCGTATTTCCGGGGCTCCGGTGGTCGATTCCCAGGGCCACCTGATTGGCTTGCTGTCGGAGGGTGACTGTTTGCGTGGCATTCTCTCCGGCGCCTACTACGAAGCGGTTGGCGGTACCGTCAGCACCTACATGACCACCGAAGTCGAGACGGTGAGCCCGGAGGCGGACATCATCGAGCTGTCAGAGCGCTTTCTGCGGGGGCGGCGTCGGCGCATGCCGGTGATCGAGAGCGGTCGTCTGATCGGCCAGATCAGTCGTCATGACGTGCTTCGTGCCGTCAAGGAGTTCGCCCAACATGAGCAGGGTGAACTGAGCGTCGGTTGAGGAGAGGTGCAATGAGTGATCCGCTGGACAAGGCGACCTCCAAGGCGCCCCCGACTCTGGGGGAAGGCTGCGTGCGGCGTTACGACCCTGATGCATTGAGCGAAGAGGATGGTACCGAGTTCGCCGATGCGGCAGAGCTGTGGCGCCAGTTGCAGGAAGATACCCAGGACAAGCCTGAGCACGAGCGGTAAACAGGAAGGGCGCCATCGGCGCCCTTCTTGTTGTCGACAGATTCAGATGCGGAAGCTGTCGACCAGGTGCTTGAGGCGCACGGCTTGTTGCTCAAGGTCGCCGCAGGCACGCAGGGTGGCCTGCAGGTTCTCCACACCTTCCTGGTTGAGGGTGTTGATCTCGATGATGTCCATGTTCAGTGATTCGATCACCGAGGTCTGTTCCTCGGTGGCAGTGGCCACCGACTGGTTCATCCCATCGATCTCGCCGATGCGGGCCGTCACCGTGCCCAATCGTTCGCCGGCCTGGTTGGCGATGTCCACGCTTTCTTCGCTGTAGCGTTGGCTCTCTGTCATGGTGGTGACCGATTCTCGCGATCCGACCTGCAGCTCCTCGATCATCTTCTCGATTTCCTGCGCCGACTCCTGAGTACGGTGCGCCAGGTTGCGCACCTCGTCGGCCACCACGGCAAAGCCGCGTCCCGCTTCGCCGGCACGAGCCGCCTCGATGGCGGCGTTGAGCGCGAGCAGGTTGGTCTGTTGGGAAATGCTCTTGATCACTTCGAGAATCTGGCCGATGTCCACGGTCTTGCTGTTGAGCATCTCGATCTTGGCGCAGGCGTCGCTGATCTTGTTCGATAGCTCGCTCATCGAACGGATCGCCTGCTGCACCACCTTGCCGCCGTCTTCTGCCTGATGACGGGCATCCGATGCCTGATTCGAAGCATCGGCGGCGTTGCGCGCGATTTCCTGTGCGGCCGCGCCGAGCTGGTTGATCGCCGCTGCCACGCTGTTGGTGCGGCTGGCCTGTTCGTCGGAGTTGGCCATCGACGAGTTGGAGGCATTGACCACCAGCTTGGCCACTTCATTGACCTGTGTGGTAGCCGATGACACTTCACGGATGGAGCTGTGGATGCGCTCGACGAAACGATTGAAGGAGCTGGCGAGAGCGCCGAATTCGTCGTTGGAGTGAATCGCCAGGCGCTTGGTCAGGTCACCTTCACCCTGAGCAATATCCTCCATGGCTTTGCCCATGGTGTTCAGCGGCTGCATCAACACGCGGATCAGCAGGCCGAGCAGGACAATGATCAGCACCACGGCAATCACCGTGACGATGATGGCCGAGGCGCGGAATTCACTGAGCATGGAATAGGCCTTGGCCTTGTCGACCGACAAACCGATATGCCAGTTGACCGAAGGCAGGCCCTTGATCGGCGTGAAGGTCAGGATGCGGGTGTTGCCATCGAGCTGAGCCTCGCTGAACTCGTTGCTGATACGTGGTGTGTTCTGCGGGTAGATGTCCTTGAGATTCTTCATCACCAGGCTCTTGTCCGGGTGGACCAGAATCTTGCCATCGGCGCTGACCAGAAATGCATAGCCGATCCCGTCGAAGTCCAGCGCGTTGATGATGTTGACCAGGGTTTGCAGGCTCAGGTCACCACCCACCACCCCGGCTGGACGCGCCGGTGTGGCGATGGTGATGATCAGCTCGCCAGTGGCGGCATCGACGTAAGGCTCGGTAAGGGTGGTGCCGCCGGCGGCCAGGGCGTCCTTGTACCAGGGGCGGGTGCGTGGGTCATAGTCGGCGGGCATCTGCTCGTCCGGGCGCATGGTGAAACCGCCGCTTTCGGTGCCCAGATAGGTAAAGGCGAAGGAAGAGGTTAGCGCCTTCTGCTCCAGCAGTTTGATCACGCGATCCGGCTCGCTATCGTTGCTGATCGACTGCGCAGCGCTTTCCACCAGCAGGATGCGTCCGGACAGCCAGTTCTGGATATTGCTGGCAGTCACATTGCCCATTTCACGCAGATAGCTTTCCAGGTCCTCGCGGATGGCATTGCGTTGCAGGTAATCGTTGTAAAGGGTGAACAGCGAGAAGGCGGCGATCACCACCAGTGAGGCTGCGAGCAGAATCTTGTGGCTGAACTGCAGGTTTTTGCTCATGTTGTCTTGCGTCCGGATGGCTCTGGAACCAGTCTTGTATTCCACGGCGCGCTTGCAAGGGCGCTTCGTGGGCTGTTGTGGCAGAGGGAATGGGTGTTTGTTCTGCCTTTTTGTCGGTATATCTGCAGTAAAGCTTTAACCCGAGGGATGGCAAGATGCCTTTGAATTCACAGTTCGTATTGGGTGCTGGCAGTGATGGTCAGGCGGTTGGTCAGCCTTTGCGCCTGGCCAACCGTCACGGCCTTATTGCGGGTGCTACCGGCACCGGCAAGACGGTAACCCTGCAACGGTTGATCGAGACGTTCAGCGACGCCGGGGTGGCGGTGTTCGCCGCTGACGTCAAAGGGGATCTGTGTGGTCTGGGCGCTGCCGGTGCGCCGCAAGGCAAGGTCGCCGAGCGTATCGCCAGCATGCCCTGGCTAAATCATCAACCACAGGCCTACCCGGTGACGCTGTGGGATGTGCATGGCCAGAGTGGCCACCCACTGCGTACCACCCTCAGCGAGATGGGGCCGCTGCTGCTTGGCGCCTTGCTCGAGCTGACCGACAGCCAGCAGGCGGCGCTCTACGCGGCGTTCAAGGTGGCTGACCGCGAAGGTCTACTGCTGCTCGACCTGAAAGACCTTAAGGCGCTGCTCGGCTACCTGAAGGACAGTCCGCAGGTGTTGGGCGAGGACAGCGCGCTGTTCACCAGCACCTCGGCACAAGCGTTGTTGCGTCGCCTGGCAGGGCTGGAGCAGCAGGGCGCCGAAGCCTTGTTCGGTGAGCCTGCATTGCAGCTCGAGGATCTGTTGCACCCTGACCGCGATGGCCGCGGTCGTGTGCACCTGCTCGATGCCTCCCGCCTGGTTCATGAGGCGCCCAAGGTTTATGCGACCTTCCTGCTGTGGCTGTTGGCGGAACTGTTCGAGCAACTGCCGGAGCGTGGCGACGCCGATAAACCGGTACTGGCGTTGTTCTTCGACGAGGCGCACCTGCTCTTTCAGGGTACTCCAAAGGCCCTGCAAGAGCGTCTGGAACAAGTGGTGCGGCTGATTCGCTCCAAGGGCGTCGGGGTGTATTTCGTCACTCAGTCACCGAGCGATCTGCCGGACGATGTCCTGGCCCAGCTGGGGTTGCGCATCCAGCACGGCCTACGCGCCTTCACCGCCAAGGAGCAGAAATCCCTGCGGGCAGTGGCTGACGGTTTTCGCCCGAACCCGGCGTTCAGCACGCTCAGCGTGCTCACCGAGTTGGGGATTGGCGAGGCGTTGGTCGGTACGCTGGAGGAGAAGGGCACGCCGGCCATGGTTCAGCGAGTGGCTATCGCTCCGCCGCAATCGCGCATCGGCCCGCTGAATGAATCCGAGCGTGCGGCGTTGGTGCGTCAGTCACCCTTGGCTGGGCGTTACGACAAACCCATCGACCGCGAGTCGGCCTATGAGCTGCTGACTGCTCGTGCTGCGCAGGCATCCGCTGAGGTATCCGTGCAATCGACTACCAAGGGCAAGCCCGCAGCGCAGGAGCAAGGGCTTGGACAGATGGCGGGCGAGTTGCTTGGCGGTGCGATGAAGAGCGCCCTGCGGCAAGCGGCCAATCAACTCGGTCGGCAACTGGTGCGGGGGCTGATGGGGTCGCTTATGGGGGGCAAGAAGCGCTGAAGTCACTTGCAGCCGCGTTTCGCGCGGCTGCAATGCGCCCTCGGGGCATCAGTCGTATTCGCTGGCGGCTTCTTTCTTTTCCAGGCGTTCTTTCTCGATTTTCTCGATTTCTTTATCGAAGGCCTGGTCGAGCAGGCTGGGTTTCTTGCGCCAGGGTTTGCGATCGGGGTCCGGTTGAGCGGCGTAGGTAATGACCTCTCCGCCGTATACATCCTTGTAACGCTGCGCCTGGCGCTCGAGTTCGGCGCGCAGTTCGTCTTTCGTCACTGTTTTTACCTGTAGGTTGTGATCGGCCCACACGACAGCTGAAACGCCAGGTTTCATTGTTGCGCTGAGGGATCAATCTAAAGTGCTTCGCCTTGGTAGGCCGGGAGAAAAATTTGCAAAGTTTCACGCTTTGCATCTTTCTCTTTTCTCTTCAGTTACTTATCTATTTGTAAGTTTTTTTCGAGAAAAGTTGCATGGAGCAACTGGCGGGTATTATCACCAACGCCTTTTGAATGTCCAGTAATCAGCCCACAAGCGCCTGATAGTGCAGGCTGAAACTAATCTGGCAGCTTTCCTTCGCTGCCAGTAGCTTTAGCCCAGGCTGCCCCGGTAAATGATGGGCGTTGACCGGATGGGTGACGGGTTCGAAACAGAAGAAATTCTGTGCCTCTGGGCAGAACAATAGAAACACATCGCAGCCCTCCGCCTCGCAGACTAGCTGATAACCGGCGTCTGCTTGAATGATGAGAGCCTTGCCGGGCCAGTGGGTAAAGGCATTATCGACAAGTTGCTGTGGCAACAAGGTGGGTTTGGTGAAGTTCCAGGCCTGCGGTAATTCGGCCCACTGACTGGACAGTTTGTCTTCACCGCATAACCAGACGCCGCCTGCTTGCGCTTGCACGCGTGTATGCGCAGTGCGCGGCAGATAAGGATGCAGGCCGAGTCCGTACCAGGTGGGCTGCTCGCCAAGATGGGTGGCTTGTAACGTCAGTCGCAGGCAGCCGTCAGTTAGTTGTATGTGGAAATTGGCGCGATAGGGAAAAGGCGATTGGCTCTGCAGTTCCAGACTGGCGCTGTCGGACGTCACATCGACTACCTGCCAGGGTTGTTGCCAGGCACTGCCGTGTATCGGCAGTGCTTCGTGTTCGGTGTTGGCACTTAGTGCTTGCCAACCGGTAGGCGTAGCGAAGCCGCCCCCGCCAATGCGGTTGGACCAGGGCAGCAACGGGTAGCAGGCCAGGCGCCGGGGATTGGAGGTGGCCAGCCCCAGTTCGTCACTGTGGCGCAACAGCGGCTGACCATCGCTTAGGCGCACCCAGTTGACCAGGCTTGCACCCAGTTCCGGGGCGAGAGTCAACTGTGTCAAGTTATCGCTCAGAGTCAGCAGGGTCGTTGGCATTTGACGCTCCTAGGGCTTTAATTGTCGGGAATTCATAGTGTCATCGTACAACTGCTAGGCTATCATTACGGCAAAGCCTCAAGTCTTAATTCGAGAACCCGTCCGCCATGGAAATGCAAAACGCTCAACCTCGTGCTCGTCGCAAGCACCGCAGTCTGGCTCAGGAACTGGTAGCCGATCTGTCGCAGCGCATTCGCGATGGGTTGATCAAGCGCGGTGAGAAGCTGCCGACAGAGTCGGCGATCATGGAAGAGCAGGGCGTCAGTCGCACCGTGGTGCGCGAGGCGCTGTCGCGTTTGCAGGCCGCTGGCCTGGTTGAAACTCGTCACGGCATCGGCACCTTCGTGCTGGATACGCCGAGTGCCAGTGGTTTTCGCATCGACCCGGCGACCATCGTCACCTTGCGCGACGTTCTGGCCATTCTTGAGCTGCGTATCAGCCTTGAGGTGGAGTCTGCCGGGATGGCTGCTCAGCGTCGTAATGACGTCCAGCTGAAGGCCATTCGCGAGGCGCTGGATGCCATCAACGAGAGTGCTATGCATGCCAGCGATGCAGTTTCCTCGGACTTCCATTTTCATCTGCGCATTGCCGAGGCCACCGGCAACCGCTACTTCACCGATATTCTCAGTCACCTGGGCACCAGCATCATCCCGCGTACCCGGGTCAATTCCGCCAGCTTGGCGCGTGACGATCAGACCCACTACATGGCGCGCCTGGAGCGCGAGCACGAGCAGATCTTCGAAGCTATCGCGCGCCAGGATGCCGAGGCGGCGCGGGCAGCGATGCGCCTGCACCTGACCAACAGCCGCGAGCGTCTGCGTCAGGCGCACGAAGCGGCCGAGGCGGAAGCGCTGCACGGCTGAAACTTGTTGAATGCACTCGGCGGCCTTGAGCCGCCGAGTGCGTTTTAGCGATAGGGAAAACTGGATGCGCGTGCCGCCCTCTAGCGGCGGTAGGCCAGGGCGACGATGCCGCCGACCACGATCAGACCACCGATGACCTGCAACGCCCCCAGTACCTGACCCAGAACCAGCCAGCCCAGGATCATGCCGGCCACCGGCTCCATGTTCATCACGGGGGCATTGCGCGCGATGTTCAGGCGCGGCATGCAGATGAACAGGGTGGAGAAAGCTGTGCCATAAAGCAGTACCAGGCAAGCCAGAGCGATCCAGCCTGCATTGGCAGTAGGCAGGCTCAAACCGCCGGGGATCATGCCGCTGGCGCCGAGCAGGGTAGAGGCGCTAAACACCACGGCCAAGGTCAGCATGCTGCGCACCGAGCCGGCGATTTTCGACAGGCGATTTTCGGTGACCCATAGCGCCACGGCGAACACGGCTGCAGCGGTCAGACTGAACAGGATGCCGGCGACCCACTCACCATCCGGCGCATCGGCGCTGGTCAGGCGACCCGGAACATCGAGCACCAGCACCAGACCGAAGAGAATCACGCCCATGATGCCCAGCGCCTGGCGGGTTGGCGCCGCACCGCCGAGCGCCCAGGTGAGCAAAGCCAGCAGGATCGGCGAAAGGTTGACCACCAGCAGTGCCAGTGCCACTGGAATACGCGCTACTGCCGAGTAGATGCAGAAGCTCTGTATGGCGATCAGCAGGCCCAGCAGGATTTGCCAGCCCCAGGTAGCGCTACCCAGTTTCAGCGATTCACGTCGCCACAGTACCAAGGCGGCCAGCGCGACCAGCGTCACGCCGGCACGCGCGAGCATGGCCAGCAGCAGTCCGGTGTCGTGGTCGAAGGTGATCCGCGCAGCGATGTGGTTGCCCGCGAACGAGCAAGCCAGTGTGGCGAGGATCAGGACGGCGATGTGACGCGGAAACGGGGTGGAACCTTGCATGACGAAATCCTGTTGTCATGGCCTTGAAATCAGGCCCTGAAGCAAAACGCCGCCCGATTGGGCGGCGTTGTCGTTCAATACCCGGGTTGCTGTCAGAGTACGACGCTCGGCAGCCACAGGGAGATAGCCGGGATGTAGGTCACCAACATCAGCACCATGAACAGTGCCACGTAGAACGGCAGCAGTGCCTTCACGGTATTTTCGATGGTGACCTTGCCGATTGCGGCGCCGACGAAGAGCACAGCCCCTACCGGTGGCGTGATCAGGCCGATACCCAGGTTGACCAGCATGATCATGCCGAAGTGTACCGGGTCTACACCGAAAGAGGTGACAACAGGCAGCAGAATCGGGGTGAGGATCAGGATCAGCGGCGCCATGTCCATCAGCGTGCCCAGCACCAGCAACATGAAGTTCACGCACATCAGGATCACGTAGCGGTTGTCCGAGAAGGCCAGGAACGCAGTGGTGATCTTCGACGGAATCTGCATCAGGGTCATGATGTAGCCGAACGCGGCGGCGAAGGCGATGAGGATCATCACGATCGACAGTGTACGCACGGTGCGGTGCAGCATCTTCGGCAGTTCATGCCACTTGTAGTCGCGGTAGATGAACATGGTCACGAAGAAGGCCCAGATCACGGCCACGGCAGCGGACTCGGTGGCGGTGAAGATGCCGGAGAGAATGCCGCCGAGGATGATGAACATGGTCATCAGGCCCCACAGCGCTTCCACGCAGATCTTGATCGCCTGGCGCAGCGGAATGACTTCGCCTTTCGGGTAGTTACGTTTCTTCGCGAACCACAGGCAAAGCGTGGCCAGGGTTGCACTCATCAACAGACCCGGGCCGATACCGGCCACGAATAGTGCGGCGATGGACACTGTGCCGCCAGCGGCCAGTGAATAGATCACCGAGTTGTGGCTGGGCGGAGTGAGCAGCGCTTGCACCGAACCGGACACGGTGACCGCAGTGGAAAACTCGCGCGGGTAGCCTTTCTTTTCCATTTCCGGGATCAGCACCGAACCGACCGAGGCGGTATCGGCTAGGGAGGAGCCGGAGATTGCACCGAAGAAGGTAGAAGCGGTGATGTTGACCAGTGACAAGCCGCCACGGACAAAGCCGACCAGCACCCCGGCGAACGCCACCAGGCGGCGAGCCATGCCACCTTCGGCCATGATCGCGCCGGCCAGGACGAAGAACGGAATGGCCAGCAGGGAGAATTTGTTCACACCGCCGGAGATCTGGATCATCACGGCATGCAGGGGAATATCGATCCACCAGGCGCCGATCAGCGCGGAAACGCCGAGCGAATAAGCAACCGGAACGCGCAGGAGGATAAGGACAATAAAACTGCCCAGGAGAATGGCGGCATCCATTTACACTGCCTCCTTGGAATCTTCAGTGTGTTCGAAGTCGACGGCACGGCGCTTGTGTTGATCGCCGTACAGCAGTTGTTCGATGACGAACAGGAGGGTGATGAAACCGCCCAGCGGAATAGGCATGTAGCTGATGCCGACGCGTACCGAAGGCAGTGTGCTGAGGTACTGGTTCCAGGTCGCTGCGCAGAGCTTGTAACCCCAGATCAGCATGAACAGCGCGATGCCGCCCATGACCAGGCGCACGAACAGCGTGATCAGCGGCTCCAGTGTTTGAGGCAGGCGATCGGTCAGTGAGGTCACGGCCATGTGGGCACTCGCGCGGTAGCCGGCAGCGGCACCGACGAAGGTGAACAGCACCATCAATAGCACTGAAATGGGCTCGGGCCAGCCCAGCCCTTGACCCAGCACATAACGGCTGAAGACGCCCCAGGGGATGATCGTGGCCATGATCACGATCGCCAGGCCGGCGGTCGCGATACAGGCACGGTAGATGGCGTCATTGACGCCCAGAACCAGGTTTTTCATGAGACTTCACCGGTTGCGCGGCGCAGGCGAGATGCCGGCGCCGCGCGCTTGCGCGTGGATTACTGAACGGCTTCGATGCGCTTGATCAGATCGGCGAACTGAGCACCGTACTTCTCACGTACCGGGGCGGTAGCGTCGTAGAACGGCTTGGTGTCGACTTCGATGAACTCGACGCCTTCAGCCTTGAGCTTCTCGTCGCTGGCCTTTTCCTTGGCAACCCACAGGTCGCGCTCTTCCAGCTGGGCTTCTTTGGCCAGCTTCTTGACCAGTGCTTGCTGATCCGCAGTCAGCTTGTTCCAGGTGGTCTTGGACATCAGCAGCGGCTCGGGCAGGATCAGGTGATGCGTCTGGGTGTAATACTTGGCCGCGCGGAAGTGGTTGTGCTCGAGCAGGGTCGGCGAGTTGTTCTCGGCACCGTCGATCACGCCGCTCTGCAGGGCGCTGAAGATTTCACCGGTGTCCATGGCGATGCCGTTGCCGCCCATGGCGTTGAGGGTGTCGATGAACAGCGGGTTGCCGATCACGCGGATCTTCATGCCCTTGAGGTCTTCGATCTTGCGTACCGGCTTCTTGGTGTAGAGGCTGCGGCTACCGGCTTCCATCCATGCCAGGCCGACCATGTTGAAGTCGGAGTTGGTGATGGCGTCGAGGATGTCCTGGCCGATGTCGCCGTCGATCACCTTGCGCATGTGGTCGATGTCGCGGAACACGAACGGCATGTTGAACACGTTGGTGGCTGGCACTACCGAACCGACCGAACCGAGGCTGACGCGGGTCAGCTGGACGGCGCCGATCTGGGTCTGTTCGATCACTTCCTTCTCGGAACCCAGCACACCGCCTGCGAACATGCGGTATTTGATTTCACCGTTGGTGGCCGCTTCCAGTTTCTTGCCGAGGCTCTCCATGGCGACCACGGTCGGGTAGCCGGCCGGGTGGATTTCGGCAATTTTCAGGGTCGTCTCGGCCTGTACGAAGGAGGACAGACCGAGCGCTAGAGGAAGTGTGGCGAGAAGCAACTTACGTTTCAGGTTCATGCGGAAAACTCCGTCTTGTTGTTGTTGGTAGGTGTTGCGAAATCGCTGTCGGGGGCGGGCTGAGTTGAGGCTCCAGACCGCCCGGCTAGATTGGGAAACACCCAATCAGGCCATCGCAGATGCAAGAACAACCAGGTGAACATGCGGATGGGGTGCCATAGCGCAGGTAGTTCTTGGGTTATTCCTCTTTATTCAATGTCGTATGTTGTCATACGACATTGAAGATTATTCACGCGCCTTTTTTGACTGTCAACGCAGTTTTTTGCAGATTTTAAGCGCGTATTGGCACGATTTTTTCGGTTTTTATTGCCTGCAATAAATTCTCTGTGAGAGTTATTCAGAATAGGTAGTCGTTATATGCAGTGCTGGTTGTATGACAACATATCATGAGGCCCTTGATCTGCCCTGCATTCGTAGGGGGGGCGAGGGGTTGACAGCACCGTCGGGAATCCGTCCCGCCAGAATCGTGCGCGCCTGGTCGATGGTCTGCTGTACCTGGTAGCTGATGGCCTCGGGCACCATGCCGCCGATATGAGGGGTGGCGAGCAGATCATCACGCCGTGCCAGCAAGGTGGTCGGGTGATCGTCATGACCTCGCCCGACATCGATGGCGGCGCCTGCGAGGTGGCCTGCGCCGAGCGCATCGTTGAGAGCCTGTTCATCGACCAGCCTGCCGCGTGAGGCATTGATGAAGAAGGCGCCCTTTTTCATGCGCGAGAAGAAGGTGGCACCGGCCAGGTTTTCGGTTTCGGCGTTATGGCTGGCCAGGCAGATCACATAGTCGGAGCGGGTGAGCAACTCGTCGAGGCTCAGGCGCTCGACGCCTGCCGGTTCCCTGCCTAGGTAAGGATCGTAGGTGACGACTTTCTGCCCCATGGCCTGCAAGACCGGCGTAAGGGTCGCGGCAATCTGACCGAAGCCGATGATGCCGGCGGTGCTGCCGGCCACTTGGCGTCCCATGCGCTGCGCTGGCACGAGGCCGTTCTGGTAGACGGCGTAGTACTGCGGCAGGCCCCGTGCGAGGTTGATCATCTGGGCGACGATCCATTCGCTGACGGCATTGATGAAGCCGGGGCCGGCATGGGTCACCAGTACGCCATGACGGGAAGCTGCTTCCACGTCGATGCCGCGCAGGTCCATGGCGCAACGCAGGAAAGCCTGCAACTGTGGCTGTGCCTTGAACAGTCGCTCGCTGGCGCCTGTCGGTTTGTCGGAGATGATCAGGTCGCAGCCATCGGCCAACTCGATCAGGTCATCCTCGTGGATGACGCCATCGTCTTCGCGCAGGACCAGTTCGCCCAGCTCGCGTAGCGCCTGTTGCGCTTGCGGGCCATACCAGGCGTGCAGGTCGGAGCGAGGATAGGTGAGGAGGATTCTGCTCATGCTGCGTCCTCTTCCAGCTGGTAGAGGGCCGCTGGATTGTTGACGGTGATCTTCCGCAGTACAGCGTTATCCCTTATCCAGCCGGTAATCGTTGAATACAGCTGCTCGGCATCGATCGGCACATCTCGCCTTGCGGTGTGTGGCCAGTCCGTGCCCCACAGCAGCCGCTCCGGCATCAGTTCGATGGCGCGTTCGCTGAAGCGACGATAGCCATCGAGTGCCTGCGGTGAACAATCACTGAACAGGTAAGGCGCCGAGAGCTTGATCCACAGGTTGTCTTTACGTTGGGCCAGGGCGAACAGGGCATCGATCTCCTGGTCGCTGGTTTCCGGGGTGTAGGAGGCGAAGTGATCCAGTACCAGCGGTGCCGAGACTTTCTCCAGTTGCTCGATGGCTCCTGGCATCTGCTGTGGGCGCAGCAGCACTTGCAGGTGCCAGGGCAGCCCGTTGATGCAGCGCTCGAAGGCTGGCAGCTGCTCCAGCGTCGGGCCGTTGTTGGCCAGGGTGTTCAGACGGATGCCGCGAACCCCCTGGCGATGCATGACCTGCAGATCGCTTGTCGGTGTGTCCAAAGCAATCACTGCCACGCCACGTGCGCCTGGGCCTAGCTGGCCCAGCGCGGCGAGCAGGGCACTGTTGTCAGTGCCATAGACACTGGGTTGTACCAGGACGCAGCGCTTTATGCCGAGCTGATCGAGCTGTTGCCGGTAATGCTCGGCAGTGGCGACTGGCGGGGTGTAGTCGGCGCTGGGATCAAGCGGAAACTGGCTCGGGTCCGCGAAAACGTGAGCATGGCAGTCACAGGTATTTTCGATAGGAGTGGGCATGGGGGAGCAGCTCATGGCAAAGCGGCGGAGCCCGCTGCGCACGGCAGCGGGCATTTTCATTTACTCGACAGCTTCGATGCGTTGAATCAGGTCGGCATAGTCTGCGCCGTACTTTTCGCGTACAGAGGCTGTGGCGTCATAGAACGGCTTGCGGTCCACGTCGATGAATTCCACGCCGGCTTGTTTCAGTGCCTGCTCGCTTTCGGCAACCTGCTTGTCCCACAGGGCGCGTTGCTCGAGCTGTGCCTCGCGGGCGAACTTCTTCACCAGTGCCTGCTGCTCCGTGCTCAGGGAGTCCCATGCCTTTTTCGACATGACCAGTGGCTCGGGAATGATCAGGTGGCTGGTGTTGCTGAAGTACTTGGCGACCGTGTTGTGGTTCTGCGCGAGCATTACCGCCGGATTGTTCTCGGCGCCATCGATCACGCCAGCCTGCAGGGCGCTGAAGGTCTCGCCGGTGGACATGGCGATGCCACTACCGCCCAGTGCGTTCATCGTGTCGAGAAACAGCGGGTTTTCCATCATTCGCATCTTCTTGCCCTTGAGGTCTTCGATGCTGCGAATCGGGGTCTTGCTGTAGAAGTTGCGCGAGCCTGCGTCCATCCACGCCAGGCCGACCAGGCCATGGTTGGATTCGCTGATCCTGTCGAGGATCTCCTGGCCGATTTCGCCGTCGATCACTTTGCGCATATGGGCGCTGTCACGAAACACGAATGGCATGTTGAAGACGTTGACGTCGGCGACGATTGGGCCGATGACGCCCAGCGATACGCGGGTCAGTTGAAGGGCGTTGATCTGGACCTGTTCGATGGCTTCTTTTTCACCACCGAGCACGCCGCCGGCGAAGACTCTCATGTTGATATCGCCGGCGGTGGCTTCGTTCAGCTTCTCACCCATGTGCTCGATAGCGGTGATGGCCGGATACCCCTTCGGCTGGGTGTCGGCGACCTGCAGGGTGATCGCTGCGCACAGGGTTGGCGCGCTCAGGGCGATAGGCAGCAGGGTGGTGAGCAAGACCTTTTTCAATTTCATCGTTTTTATCCTTGTTATTGATGGGTGTTGCTGGATCGGCGCTAGGTTCTCGGGGCGTAAGCCGGTTCTTCCAGGCCTGAGGTTCCGGGTTTCAGAGCGAACACACCGCCGGCCAGTGGCTGGTCGGAGAGGTCGCCGCCGGGGCGGATCGAGGTAACGAACAGGGTGTCCAGATTCGCGCCGCCGAAGGCGCACATGGCGGGCTTTTTCACCGGTACGGCGAGCGAGCGGTCGAGGCGGCCATCGGGGGTGAAGCGGTGCACCAGGCCTTCGTCGTTGCCGCAGATCCAGTAGCAGCCGTCGACGTCCATCGCTGCGCCGTCGGGGCGGCCCGGATGCTGCTTCATGTCGATGAACAGGCGGCGGTTGTGCGGCGTGCCGCTGTCGGTGTCGTAATCGAAGGCCCAGACGCTTTGTACGCTCGGGTGCGAATCGGACAGGTACATGGTGCGGCCGTCAGGGCTGAAGGCCAGGCCGTTGGGCACGATGAGGTCGTCAAGCACCTGTTGCAGCTGGCCGTCGTAGCGATACAGCGCGCCGACGCGTGCGCCCTGGGCCATGTCCAGCAGCATGGTGCCGGCCCAGAGGCGGCCTTGGCGGTCGCAGCGACCATCGTTGAAGCGCATTTCCGCGCGGGCATGTTCGACCTGCGCCATGCGCTCGGCTTTTACGCTGCCATCGTCTTGCGGACGCAGGTGGAAGATGCCGCTCTGCATGCCTGCGATCCAGCCACCAGCGGGATGCATGGCGATGCAGGCGAGCATCTCGTCAGCCTGCCAGCTCTGCGTCTGGCCATCAGTCGCGGACCAGCGGTGCAGGCGGGCAGCAGGGATATCGGCCCAGTACAGAGCCTGTTCGGCAGCGTTCCAGACTGGGCTTTCACCCGTGGCGTTGCGCGCATCGACAATCAGTTCGGCTGTCATGGCATTCAGGCGCTCTATTTTGTTGTTATGGCGTAGGGCAGCGGTGGCGCCGTGTTCAGTCGTCGCCGAACGGGCCGGCGGCAACGAAGGCTCCACCCTGGTAAATACGTGCGGGGTCGTCGGCTGCAGGCATTGGCTGTGCTTCCACCTTGTCGCGGAAGATTTCCGAACTTTCCTTGGGCTTGAAGCCCAGGTGCGCGGCCTTGCTGTTGTCCCACCACACGTCGCGGTTGTTAGACATGCCGTAGACCACCGTGTGGCCAACGTTCGGGGCGTACAGGCAGCGTTCGATCAGGTGGGTGAGGTCGTCGTAGCTCAGCCAGGTGCTCATCATGCGGCGGTTGGCTGGCTCGGGGAATGAGGAGCCGATGCGGATGCTGACGGTCTCGATGCCGTAGCGATCGAAGTAGAAACTGGCCATGTCTTCGCCGTAGGACTTGGACAGGCCGTAGTAACCATCCGGGCGACGCAGGCAACTGGCGTCGAGGTGTTCGTCCTGCTTGTAGAAACCGATGACATGGTTGGAGCTGGCGAACACCACGCGTTTCACGCCGTGACGACGGGCCGCTTCGTAGACATGGAATACGCCGCTGATGTTGGCGCCGAGAATTTCCTCGAAGGGACGCTCGACCGATACGCCACCGAAGTGCAGGATGGCGTCGACGCCCTCGATCAGTTGATGCACGGCAGCTTTGTCTGCCAGATCGCAGCGCACCACTTCTTCGTGGGGGCCGGCAGCAGGGGCCATCTCACCGATATCGGAGAGACGCAGGATAGTGGCGTAGGGGCGCAGGCGTTCGCGCAGTACCTTGCCCAGGCCGCCGGCGGCGCCGGTCAGCAGCAGGCGATTGAAGGGGCGCAGTTCGCTGGAGGTCGTGGTCATGGCGGGGCCTGGACTCTTGTTGCTTGTTGTTATTGGTTTGTCATACGTTGTCGTATGACTTGGATCGATTATCAGCACCCACTTCGGCAATGTCAACGCGACAGCGGTGGAAATCGAGGTGTTTCGTTTGCTCGTAACTGAGCCGATTCAGTCTGCTCAGTGAGTCGATCTGGGGAGCGCAAATATAGCTTGGTTGGCTCTATCACGGCAGTTAATCGTGTTGGTACAGTTTGTTCGAGCAGTTCGGGTAGCATCAGGCTGGTGCAGGGTCGGTATGCTCGATGCCTGTTTGACTAAAGTTGTATGACAACATATCTCGATCAGATTGGCGTGCCTCCTTATGCGAGGTGTTCGAGTGACTGGAGGCGTGACATGGGCAGGAAACCTGCTGGCATCCGCAGCAGTGCGGCCCCGACTTTGATCGATGTCGCCAAGGTTGCAGGGGTGTCGCCGATTACCGTATCGCGTGCGCTCGGCCGGCCTGAAGTGGTCACCGATGCGACCCGTAAGCGCGTGCTGGAAGCGGTTCGGGCGACCGGCTATGTCCCCAACCTTGCCGCGGGGGCGCTGGCTTCAAGCCGTAGTCGGCTGGTGGCGATTTTCCTGCCGACCATTGCCAACTCGATCTTTGCTGACACCGTGCAGGCGCTGACCGACCGCCTGGCAGCGGCGGGCTATCAGACCCTGCTGGGCCTGACCGGCTATCGCCCGGAGCAGGAGGAAGCCTTGCTCGAGGCGGTGTTGGGGCGTCGACCGGATGGCATCGTGCTGACCGGTACCGAGCACACCCAGGCCAGCCGCGAGCGCCTGGCGCGGGTCGGTATCCCCCTGGTCGAGGCCTGGGATCTGTGTGAGCACCCGGTGGATATGCTGGTCGGCTTTTCGCACGAGGCCGTTGGCCAGTCGGTGGCGCGCTATCTGATCGGCAAGGGCTATCGTCGCGTGTCGGTGGTGGGCATCGATGACCCACGTGGCATGCGCCGTTATAGAAGCCTGACAGAGGCGCTGCAAGGTCATGTAGATGCGCCGGTGGCTGCACAGATTTTGCCCGCGCCAGCGACTCTGGCTGTCGGCCGCGAGGGGCTGGGCAGACTGCTGCGCGAGGGCGTCGCTGGCGACGTGGTGGTCTGCAGTTCCGACACCGTGGCGCAAGGGGTGATGGCCGAGGCGCTCAGCCGCGGCCTGCGCATTCCCGAGGATCTGGCGGTGATGGGTTTCGGCGACCTGTCCAGCGCCGCCCATACCCATCCGCCACTTTCCACCGTGCGAGTGGACGGGCCGCGTATCGGCTGTGCCATCGCCGATGCGCTGCTGGCGCGTATTGCCGAGCCGGCCGCTGCGCGTCAGCCGTTGCGCATGGATGTCGGTTTCGAGTTGATCGAACGCGGCAGCGCCTGATCAGGCCAGACGCAGGTGGTTGTCCCACAACCCGGCGGGTAGCTGCAAAGCCTGGGTGGCGATGCGTTCGCCGCGGCAATCGTACAGGCGACAACGGCCCTGGCCCGAGGTCACCACGAAACCATCGGCCACCGCACCGACACCTGCGCAGTCCGGCAGCGGCACGTCCAGGCGCACCTGTGCACTGTCCAGATCCCAGATGAAGAAGCGGTTGCCGCGCGGTGCGGTCATCGCCAGCAGGCGCAGCTCGTCATGGATCGCGACGCTGGCGGTGTACTGGTTCATCGCCGCACGCTGAGGCTCGCCCAGCGCGAACGGCTGGAAGGTCTGACCGGGGCGTTTGATCGCCAGTAGCGGCACTTGATCGTGCAGGTCGCCCATGTACTGCTGGCCGCTGACCACCGTGCCGTCGCGCGCGACAGCGAGGTGGCGGATGCTGTTCTGCTGGTCGGCCAGATACTCCTGGCTGACCAGGCTGCCGTCGCGCTGCATCAGCACCAGGCTGGCCTGCATGGCATCGAGGTTCATGTCGACGCGGCTTTCCGCTTCGGTGCGGATGCCGCCGTTGGCCACCACCAAGGTTTCGCCATCCGGCATCCACAGCAGTTGGTGCGGGCCTACGCCGTGGCTGCTGTGTTCAGCTGCGCGCAGCAACTGCTCACCCTGCAGGCTATAGGCGCCAATCACGCCACGGCCAGGCTCGGTGGTGTCGTTCTCGGTGGCGTACAGCCACTCGCCGCCCTTGTGGAATACCGCGTGGCCGTTGAAATGACGCCCGGCCGGCGAGGCCAGCGTTTGCAGCAGGCGACCGTCGCGGGTGTCGATCAGGTAGCTCTCGGTGCTGGGGCGGCGACCGACGAACAGGGCCATGGGCAGGCTGGGGTGCGGCACCACGTCATGACAGCGTTCGTTCACCGGAGTGGCGAAGGCTCGTCCACCGTCGAGGCGATAGCCGACCGCGTAGTGGTTGCCGTCGCCATCGTCACGGGCTGACAGCAGCAGCGGTTGTCCTGATGGGCCGAACAGCGTCCAGCCGCCAAAGGCACCCGCGGCCGCCAGGCTGGCGGCGGCTGCACTGAGGCCGAGGAAGGCTCTGCGTTGCATGCTCAGTCTCCGTCGTGGGCGTTGAAGCCGATCTGCACGCCGAGCGCTTTGGCCAGTTCGCTTTCCTGCAGGCGGTGCAGACGATTGAGGCTGTCGTACAGCTCGTTCAGGGCGGTGCGACCGGCTTCGTCGGCGAGCAGTTCGACCAGTGAGCTGTCGAGTGCAGCCAGGCGCTGGCGGGTGTCCTGGTAGGCGGCGTCGATGCGTTTGGCCAGGTCGGCCTGATCCTCGCCCAGTAGCGATTGAATGCCATCACGGTTGCTGCCGTGCCACAGCAGTTCGGCGTTGGCCAGCGCCGCACCCTGGTTGGCCAGGCTGGCGGCACTGCGCCAGGCTTCGGCCTGGTAAGGCTGGGCGATGCCCTTGCTCTGCCGGCCCATCGGGGCACCGAGCTTCTTCTTCAGGCCGTCCAGGGCGCTGACCTGCACCCGCAACAGTTCGGCGATGGCCTCGTTGGCGTCGGCGTAGCGCTCGTTGGGAAACTGCTTCAGCTGTTCGGCCATGCCAGATTTGGCTTGCCACTCGCCGACGATCTCCGCAGCCAGGGCTTGCTGGTGCTTGCCGATGGCCTGCAACAGCGGGCAGTAACGAGCCTTCTGCTCGGCCTGGGCGAGGTCCAGATTGGGGTCGAAGAGAATGTATTCGTAGGCGGTCAGGCCCTGCACCACCACGCTGGCATTGGACAGGTCATCCGCGCTCAGCTGCGGCTTGTTCTTCAGCAGGGCTTCGACCTGGCGCTGGACCAGGTTCTTCTTGTCCGGCCAGAACTGAATCTGCCAGGCGCGGTTGCCTTCGGCCAGCGGCCCGACCAGCAACGGCTGCAAGCCGGCCCAGGCACTCTGGGCGCCGAGAAAGGCCTGGCGGGCGGTGCTCAGATCGGCGTTACCGGCGCAGAAGGCTTCGGCATTCACGGCCAACTGGCGGTCGGCCTCCTGCCAACTGCTGTAGGCCGGCAGCAGCACGCCATCGGTCAGCGCCGCGCTGACCTTGGCTTTCGGGTCCTGCTGGCCGCAGCCGACCAGGGCTAGGCCGAGCAGAGAGGCGATCAGGGTTTTGTGCAACATCGAGGCTCCTTAAAGAGAATTCAGGAAGGCGAGCAGCGCTGCTCGCTCATCGCTATCGAAACGCAGCACCTGTTGCTTGGCCGCTTCGGCCTCGCCACCGTGCCAGAGAATGGCTTCCAACAGGTTACGGGCACGGCCGTCATGCAGGAACTGAGTATGGCCATTGACCGTTTGCGTCAAACCAATGCCCCACAGCGGCGCCGTGCGCCATTCACGACCGTTGGCGAGAAACTCCTCGCGGCCATCGGCCAGCCCCTCGCCCATGTCGTGCAGCAGCAGGTCCGTATAAGGCCGGATCAATTGGTTGGCCAGTTCTGGCTCGGCGGCATCGGCCGACGTGGTGAAACTGGGAGTGTGGCACTTCTGGCAACCGGCCTGGTGGAACAGGCTCTTGCCCTTGAGCACGTCAGGCGAGTCGACGTCACGCCGTGCCGGCACGCCCAGGTTACGACTGTAGAACAGCACGCTGGCGAGGATGTTGTCGCTGACTTCCGGTTCGCCGCCATGGGGCGCGGCCAGGCAATCGGTTTGCGCCGTGGTGCAGTTGTCATGAGGGATCAGCGAGCTGGTCAGGCCCATGTCATTGGCGAAGGCTTCGGCATTTTGCTGATTGAGGTTGGGTTGGCCAGCCTTCCAGCCGAAACGGCCAAGTGCGCTGCGCTGCTGCTGGCGGTCCCAGACCCAATTGGGACGACCGGAAATACCATCGCCATCGGCGTCGTCCGGGTCGGCACCGGCCAGGATGTCTTCTTCGGCGATGGCTTCGAGCAGGCCGAGGCCGATCATCGGCGGGGCGATGCGTGCCGAGAACCGGGTATCGGGGTGCATGTCGCCGTAACCGAGCTGGCTGATGACCAACTCTGGCTTGCGCAGTTCCACCACGGTGCCGTCGGCGAAGCGCACCGGCGCGCTGCTGTAGGTCACGCGTACCTTGCCTTCTGGAGTGACGCCCGGGTTGGCCATGTCCTGCAGTTGCGCACCATATGTCGGTTCGGCGACCACGCCCTGGTGGATCAGCACCTCGGCATGCTCCGGGCCGGCCGGTATAGATAGGCGCACCAGCATCGAGACGGCACTGACCGCATCAGGTCCCGGTGGATGGCCGCGACCGTCCTTGATATGGCAGTTCTGGCAGGCATTGGTATTGAACAGCGGGCCCAGGCCATCGCGCGCGGTGGTGGTGGCTGGCGCCGTGACCCAGGGGTTGCGGAAGAAGCTGTTGCCCACCGCGAAATCCAGGCGACGGCTGGGTGCGAGGTTCGCCGAAGGCAGGGAGAAGGCGTTTTGATCGAACTTGCGTACCGTCGCCGCACCGGCCGAGAGGTGTTCACCAGGCTCTGCCTGGGTGAATTCAGGCTGCTGTTCGCAAGCGATCAAAGACAGTGCCAGAAAGGGCAGCAGGCAGCGCTGGAGCGGCGACATCGAGGAACAATCCGAACTGGCAGGGAAGCGGGGCGCCAAG
This sequence comes from Pseudomonas sp. zfem001, assembly GCF_032621725.1. NCBI lineage: Bacteria > Pseudomonadati > Pseudomonadota > Gammaproteobacteria > Pseudomonadales > Pseudomonadaceae > Pseudomonas > Pseudomonas sp. zfem001. The sequence continues at coordinate 40,011 of NZ_JAVYJI010000006.1, forward strand.
ATTAGCAGGCTAACGGAATTTAAATAAGATGGATTAGCGTTATCTGGACGCGGCCAGAGGTCGCGGGGGCATGACGGCATCATTCCTTCCCTGCCATCAGCTTCTTCGATTATCCATGCAGTGGCTGCGGCTTCAGAGAATGGTGCTGATTGAGAGCAAGAACGTTCAAGACCTGCCTGGGGCGTTTGGCTAAGCTCGCCTGCCCAAGGAGGTTCCATGTCCCGTCAACACGAATTCACCCAGGGCGCCCGCGACATGCTGCCCATGCTGCTCGGCGCAATTCCATTCGGCATCATCTTCGGCAGCCTGGCAGGCGCAGCCGGGCTCGATCCCTGGCAGACTCAGGGCATGTCCTTGCTGGTTTTCGCCGGCTCGGCGCAGTTCATCGCCATCAGCCTGTTGAGCGGTGGCGCCGGTATCGCCGTGGTCCTGCTGACCACTCTGGTGGTCAATCTGCGCCATGCCCTGTACAGCGCCAGCATGCAGCCCCACGTCCGCCATCTGCCCAAGCGCTGGCGCGTGCCGTTGGCCTTCGGCCTGACCGATGAGGCCTATGCAGTGGTGGTGCAGCGCTATGCGCGGGGTGACCAGGGCACCTACCGCCATTGGTACTTTCTCGGCGCGGCCCTGGCCATGTACTGCAACTGGCAGCTGTGCACGCTGGTCGGCGTGCTGTTCGGCCAGGCGGTGCCAAATATCGGTGAGTGGGGGCTGGATTTCGCCATGCTGGCGACCTTTATCGGCATCGTCGTGCCGATGTTGCGTAACCAACCACAAGTGGCGGCCGCCCTGGTGGCGGGCGCCGTGGCGCTGGCGTGTCATGCCTTGCCCTACAAGCTCGGGCTGATGGCTGCTGCGGCCAGTGGCATCGTCGTCGGCGTGTGGTTGGAACGGCGCAACCCGGTGCTGCAGGAGGAATTGCTCTAATGGATATCTGGTTGCTGATTCTGGGCATGCTGGCGATCACTTTCATCACCCGCTATAGCCTGTTTGCCTTCCCTGATCTACGTTTTCCGCCGCTGATCAGGCAGGGGCTGCATTACGTGCCGACTGCGGTGCTGACGGCCATCGTGGTGCCCGGCATGCTGATGCCGGACGGACAGTCCTGGATGCTCAGCTGGAACAACGCTTACCTGCTGGCAGGCGTGGCGGCCATTGCCATCGCGGCGTTCACGCGGCACTTGCTGGCGACCATCGGTGGCGGGTTGCTGGTGTTCTTTCTGCTGCGCTGGGCGTTCGGACAGTTACCGATCTGAACGGCGCCTGCCCTAGCTTTGCGTAGGGTGCGCTGTGCGCACCAGACCGGTACTGCCGTATTCGCGGTGCTCGTGGCGCACCCTAGCGGTGTGGATTGCTGAGGCTTGCCGTACAACTCTCTACACCAGCGCGCTGACCTTCAGATCGCGTTGGCTCAGGCGCAGGTATTGCTCGTCTGCCTTGAGCAGCAGCGCCTGGTCGTCGACGCTCAGCTCCTCGTGCGCACGCCCTTCGGCCTGGCTGCGGTAGAGACTTTCGCCCGTGCGGCGACGCAGGCAGTGATAACGCTGCTGGCGCGGTTCCACCTTGAGGCTGAGCATGTCGATATAGGCGACCTGCATCTCATCACTCTGCCCGGTTTCCAGGGCGCTGCGTTGCAGGGCTGGGGTGTGGGTGAAGGGCGAGGCCGAGAGCATGACGTGCTGGCATTGCTGCAGATCGGGACGTGGTACGCCATTGAGCAGCCAGTTACCGCGCAGATCACGCTGCAGGCAGAGGTTGCGCTGGCCATGGTTGTCGACTTTCAGCCAGAGACGACGGAAGCGCCAGCGCGGATCGCAATCGATCATATAGTTGGCAGCGATACTGTCGCCCTTGATGACTTGCATGAGATGGCTGGTCGCGTGGATGCCATTGGCATCCTGACTCAGGCGCAGGGTTTCCACGCCGGGGGTATACCAGGGTTTCCATACCAGGGTTTGCTGCATCGGTCGACTCCATGCCGAGCGCGAAACAGGAGGGAAGGGCGCCACTGCGCGCAGAACACGTTCCCTCGTGTTCCATGTTTGTTGTGGCGCGCAGGATAAAGCGATAGCGATGTGATGTCTGTCAGCTTTTGCCGACAGTTGCGCAGGTTTTTGCGCTATGGATTCAGGCTTTCGGTTTGAGTGGTTGCTGTTCGAACTTCACGCCGTCCAGGCCATGCACCATCAGCGCGCGGATGTTGCCGTGGTCGCTGCCCTGCGGCGTGGCCAGCACGCTGCGGTAGTGCTCGCCGAAAGCACGCAGCGCCTCGTGGTTGCTGAACCCTTCCAGCAGGGCCAGGCCCAGGGTCTTGCAGGAGCCTTCGTTCTGCCCGGCTGCGTTCTCCACGTCACCGTTGCGGAAGGCACTGGGCTGATAGTCGTAGTGCTCGGCGACGAACGCCAGGGTTTCACTGAAGGCGTAGTCATCCTGTTGCAGGCGCTTACGCAGCTCGTTGAGAGCGGTCATTCATGCTTTCCTTTTGCAAATGCAGCGTTCTGCTCGGCCGAGGCTTCTTTCTGATACTTGGCCTTCCAGTCGGCATAGGGCATGCCGTAGACGGTCTCGCGGGCCTGGTCGGCGCTGACCTCGACACCGAAGTCGTCGGCGGCGGCCTTGTACCACTTGGACAGGCAGTTGCGGCAGAAACCGGCCAGGTTCATCAGGTCGATGTTCTGCACGTCAGGACGGCTGCGCAGGTGCTGCACCAGTGCGCGAAAGGCTGCAGCTTCCAGTTCGAGGCGTTCTTGCTCGGTCATGGTGGGCTCTCCGGATTGGGTGGCGGCGATGATAAGAGCCGCGCAGGGAGGCGACAAGCCGCCGAAGGCGGCTGTCAGCGATGGCCTGCCAGAGTAATGGATACCGACTCGGCGAAACGCAGGGCATGCGGTTTATCTACTTCCACTTCCGCATAACGCACGGCCTGATGGGTCATCACCAGGTCGAGGATTTCCTGGGTCAGGCGCTCGAGCAGGGCGAAGCGATTGCCTTCGACGTGGGCGATGATCGCCTTGGTGATGGTGCGGTAGTTCAGCGCATGTTCGATATCGTTGACCTCTACCGCATCGACGGCGGGGTAGAGGATGGTCAGGTTGATCAACACGTCCTGCTTGTTGTTGATCTCTTCTTCCTTGATGCCGATGTAGGTGCGCAGGCGCAGGTCCTTGACGCGGATTCGCGCCATTCCGGGTTCCAGTCGCGGCATTAGTTGTTCCGTCCGATCAGTTGCAGGAATTCGTGGCGAGTGTTGCAGGACTCGCGGAAAGCGCCAAGCATCACCGAGCTGCTCATCACCGAGTTCTGCTTCTCCACGCCACGCATCATCATGCACATGTGCTTGGCCTCGATCACCACCGCGACGCCAGCGGCATTTGTCACCTGCTGGATGGCATCGGCGATCTGCTTGGTGAGGTTTTCCTGGATCTGCAGGCGCCGTGCGTACATGTCGACGATGCGCGCCACCTTGGACAGCCCGAGCACCTTGCCGGTGGGTATGTAGGCGACATGTGCCTTGCCGATGAAGGGCAGCAGGTGGTGTTCGCACAGCGAGTACAGCTCGATGTCCTTGACGATCACCATCTCGTCATTGTCGGACTCAAACAGCGCGCCGTTGACGATCTCGTCCAGCGACTGCTGGTAACCATGACACAGATACTGCATGGCCTTGGCCGCGCGTTTGGGCGTATCGAGCAGACCTTCGCGCTCCGGGTTTTCACCGAGGCCTACGAGAATCTCGCGGTATTGCTGGGAAAGAGGTTGGCTCATGGCAGTGTCCTGAGCAGCCGCGTCACTTGAGGTGGCGGCCGCCGTTGAGGGTAAAGGTGGTTCCGGTTACGTAGGAGTTGTCCAGCAGGTAGCGCAAAGTCTGGTAGAAGGCCTGCGGGCCGGGTTCTATGCCCAGCGCCGATTTGGCCAGCGTCTTGGTACGGTAGGTGTCGTCATCGTCAGTGTTGAACATCAGCAAGGCCGGGGCGATGGTATTGACCTTGATGCGCGGCGCCAGACGTGCGGCGAACGATAGCGTCAGGCTTTCCAGCCCCGCCTTGCTGGCGCAGTAGGCCGGACGGTTGGCACTGCCCTTGCGCACCACGTCATCGCTGACGTGAACGATATCGGCCTGTTCCGACTGCAGCAGCAGGTCGCTGCAATGCAGGTTGATCAGGTAGGGCGCGAGCATGTGCACGCTGAACAGTTGGCGGAAGGCTTTGGCTTCCTCGCCAGGTGTCTCGGCGAGCCATTGCGAGGCGTTGTGCACGATGGCGCGCAAGCCGCTGCATTGCGCCTTTAGCTGGTCGACGAAGGCCAGGATGCCGGCCTCGTCACCGAAGTCTGCCTGCAGGGCGATGGCGCCGCGCTCACGCAGGCGCACGATGCTGTCGCGCTCCTGGCGGTAGCTGACGATCACCGACTGACCTTCGTCGAGCAGGCGCTCGGCGCAGTACAGGCCGACCCGTTGGCCGGCGCCGGTAATCAGAATGGGAAAGCTGGCAGCGCTCATGTGCGACTCGTGCAGGAAAGATGAAGGCCTGGCTGTACCGCCTCGGGATACCTGACCAGTGGCAGGCGTTACTCACCAGGCCGAGAACAAAGTTATACCAGAGTCCTATGTTGTACAACCCTGCGTGATATGTGGTTTTGCGGCTGGCAGTGCGGAAGAGGCCTATTTTATTGAGACAAAAGGCTTTTTGTTCGAAAAGTGGCGGCCTGTCATTTTGTACTTATCCTGTACTTGGTGATTTTTTTGTACAGGTATGAGCCTTCGGCGTCAGAACGAAATCGGCCAGCATCAAGCCGGCCGAGGAGGTGTTGCATGGCGATCAGGATTTACCGATGCTGGCTGCCTGACGAGTAGGGCGGTGGCTGCTCGGGGCGTGTAACCAGGGTTCCAGCAGGCGTGTCGACAGCGGGATGAACAGGTAGGTCATCAATGGCGTCAGCGCCAGGGTTGAGAGCAGGATGCGCGTGACCAGCGAGAGCTCGCCGAGCCAGGTGCCGAACAGCAGGTTGAACGCCAGCGATACCGGAAAAAACGCCAGCCAGATGGCCACGCTCTGCTTCCAGCGCGGGGGCTGGCGATGGGCGCTACCGAACCAGGCATCGAGGCCGACTGCACGTTTTTCCTGCGGTTGGGCGAACAGGCCGCTGCCGCGTGTGAGCCAGGCCTGGCGCGAGGCTGAATGCTCCCAGGCCGCCATGGTCTGCTCATCGCTGAAACGGAATACGATCTGGAATTCATCATCGCCCGGCGGAGGTGCCAGCACGCCGGAGCCCAGGTAGCCCGGAAAGTCGGTGGCCAGATGCTCGCCTTCGCGCAGCCAGGTGATGAAGTCGTGATAACGGCCATCGGCGACGCGGCGCGCCACCATCAGGGTAACGGGGGACATTGTGTATCTCCTCGAGTGTTGCCGTCAGCCGGGGTAGGGCGTTGGGCGTGGTCGAGCACGGGGTGATGTGCTCGACGAACAATGCAGCAAGGATTATTCCCGTTTTGCGAAAATTAGCCAGCGCCCGATGAAGGTGGCCGTTGGGTTGAGCAGGCGCCGCCTTTTCGGCAGCGCGCTGCACCGTCAGGGTGCGGTAACCGCGCCAGGTGAGGGCGCAGGCGGCAGAACAGTCGATAGCCCCACTCCAGCAGGGGGCGCAGCGGTCGCCAGCGCAACGGCGCAACCCAGGCTCCGAGGCCCGCGGCTTCCCAGCTCCAGAGGCTGGCATCGAGGCCCAGCAACCAGGTGCCATCGGCCCAGCGGGCGTGCAGGCGATCCTGCATCGTCGTCAGAGATAGTCCCAATGGCAGTGGATCGAAGTCTGGGGCAGAAATGTCCACGAGAAGCAGCCGCTGGGGCGACGCATGCCGGTTGAGCATGCGGATTTCACGCGCGCAGAGCGGGCAGTCACCGTCGAAATAAAGGGTCAATGGCCAGGCAGGGTTGTGCATGAGGTTGCCTTGTATAATTCTTGCACAATGTAAGCCTGGCCAAGCTAGGTTACAATCCCTCTACATTCGTTGCCGTGATGCCCGAAGCCATGCCCGAACTCGCCTCCGTCACATCGCTCGCGTCCAGCGCTTTGAAACAGGAAGAGCTGTTCCCCATTCGCGAGGTTTCCCGCCTTACCGGTGTCAATCCGGTCACCCTGCGTGCCTGGGAACGGCGTTACGGCCTGATTCAGCCGACGCGGACCGATAGCGGCCATCGCCTGTATTCGCAGGCCGACATCGACGCGGTGCGCAGCATCCTCGCCTGGATCGAGCGTGGCGTCGCGGTCAGCAAGGTCGGTTCGATCCTGGCCAAGAGCGCCAGCAGTCGCAGCGTCGCCACGCCCGCCTACAACGACGTCGTCAGTGACGACTGGAGTCAGTGGCAGGATCAACTGCGCAGCGCGCTGCAGAACTTCGATGAGTCTCGTCTTGAGCGTGTGTACGGGCAGATTTTCTCCTGCTATCCGCTGCAGGTGGTATTTCAGAGCATCTTCATGCCGGTCTGGCAGGAGCTTCTGCTGCGTCAGGACGAAGTCGGTCAGCGCGGCGAGTGGCTGATGCTCGACGGCTTCCTGCGTGGGCGTTGCTGGCAACGGCTGCAGCTGGGACGCGATGATTCGCGCGAGCGCGTGCTACTGGTGGCGCTACCTGGTCACTGCCGAGAGCTTGAGCTGCTGGTTGCAGCGTTGCTGTTGGGCAATCAGGACGTCGACGTAGCGGTGATGGGGCCCGGTGTTCCGATGGCCGATCTGGCCCTGGTTTGCCAACGCATGCAGCCGCAGGCGCTGGTGGTTTTCAGCAATCAGCCGCCGGGTGATGAATTTCCGCGGCAACTGGCGCGTCTGGCGCTTGGTCTGGAATGTCCGGTGCTGCTGGCCGGAGACAGTGCCGATCTGGCGGAGGAGAGCTTGGCCGGCTCGCCCATCGCGTGCCTGGGTAACGAAGGGCGTCTGATGCAACGTCGTCTTCAGCAATTCCTGGCTGGCCATCTCGATACTTGAGATGGCCCGGGCTGCTGAGTCTCAGTTGGCTGCTACGGTCTGCGGTTGTTGTTCGTTGTGCTGTTCGAACAGGTACTGACGCAGGGTCTGTTCATCTTCTTCATGTAGCGTCTGCAGGCTGTAGGCGTAACACGTCTGGCTGACACGTCTTGCCAGCTGCGCGCGCAGTTGAACGCGACGCTCCTGAGGCAAGATCAGTTGCAGCAACTGATCCTTGGCCGGCATGCCTGCTTTGCTGTATTCCACCAGGATTCCATTGTTCGATAGCTCCAGCGCCTTCAGGCCGCTTGGCTGGTCGCTGCTGTCCAGTAGCGTCAGCGCAGTGGGTAGAACGAGGCGCCATGGGCGTTCGTTCACCCCTTGTTCGAAGATCAGCGGGGCCCCCAGTTCCAGGCGCGACTGGCTGTGGTCGTCCTGAATCAGGTGCAGGGGAAAGCTCAGATGCTGATTGTCGCTATGAGTGTCCAGGCTTAGCTGCTCTTCGTTGCCCAGGCGAGCCAGAAGCTCACTGAGTCGATCGCCCAGAGCCAACTGCGGCGCTGCGGTAGAGCGCCGCTTTTGCGGAGGTTTGAAGAGGATCTTCTGGAGGAAATCCAGTTCGTCCTGAGTCAGCAGCGGGTCGCTTTGCATGGAGTAAATACTGCAAGGGGGCAAACCCTTCTGACTGCCGCGCCAGACGATAGTTTTATCCGTTCGTCAGCTTTTCAGACGCGCCAGTTCGGCCTTCAGCTCCGCCACTTCCACCTCCAGCTCGCGTACGCGCTGCTTGGCTTCGACCTGTTCGGTGACATCCTTCTGGATACCGATGTAGTAGGTCAGTTGGTCGCTTTCATTGAGCACTGGAGTGATCGACAGCTCGTTCCAGAAAGCGCTGCCGTCCTTGCGGTAGTTGCGGATGATCTGTCGGCAGGGTTTGCTGGCCTTGACGGCTTCGCGAATGGCCTGCAAGCCGAACTGGGCCCGGTCACTGCCCTGTAGGAAGCGGCAGTCCTGGTAGAGGATGTCATCGCTGGGGTAGCCAGTCAGGCGTTCGAATGCCGCGTTGGCGTAGATCAGGATATTGTCTTCGCCCTCCTGCTCGGCCACCACGATTCCATCGTTGGAGGCGTCGACTACCAGTTGCAGCAGTTTGGCATTGATCATGAGTCCGGTTCCGCGATGGATATGCGCTGCATTCTAAAACATCGGGTCGGGCTGTCCACTTGCGGCATAATGCGCGGCGTTTTTCCTGTTTCCGGAGTTGTCATGAAAGTCGCCATTGTCTCGGGTTCGGTCTACGGTACGGCCGAAGAAGTTGCACGCCACGCCGAGCGCCAGCTCAAGGCCGCCGGGTTGGATGCCTGGCACAAAGCGAATATGAGCCTCGAGGAGTTGCAGGCCTTCGCGCCCGACGCTTTCCTCACCGTGACGTCCACCACCGGCATGGGCGAACTGCCTGACAACCTGCTGCCGTTGTACAGCGAAATCCGCGATCGTCTGCCGGCCTGGAGCGGCAAACCGGCTGCGGTGCTGGCGCTGGGCGACTCCAGCTACGACACCTTCTGCGGCGGCGGCGAGCTGATTCGTGAGCTGTATGCCGAGCTGGGTCTGCGCGAAGTGGTAGAGATGCTGCGCCTGGACTCCAGTGAGACGGTGACCCCGGAAACCGATGCCGAGCCCTGGCTGCAAGCATTCGCTGCTGCGCTGAAGGCCTGACATGCACCCAATGCCCTGAGCGGGTTTGAGCGGCCGATAAAAGCGGCGAATACCACACCATCGAACCGCGGCGCGTCAGCGCCGTGACCTGTAAAGCCATCAAGATGGCTGCCAGGGCAACTACCGCCAGCGGCGCGCCTGGCTAGACTGCGGACACCACCGATCAACAAGAATATCGAGGTGACCGCCGTGAATGCTCCGCTGAAACTCCCTGCTGTGAAGAATCTGGTTTCCGAGGCCGAATGGCGCGCGCGCGTCGATCTTGCCGCCTGCTACCGACTGATCGCCCTCTATGGCTGGGACGACCTGATCTTCACCCACATCTCCGCCAAGATTCCGGGCACCGAGGATTTCCTCATCAACCCCTATGGCCTGATGTTTCACGAAATCACCGCGTCGAGCCTGATCAAGGTCGACCTGGCGGGCAACAAGTTGATGGACAGCCCGTTCGACATCAACCCGGCCGGCTACACCATCCACAGCGCCGTGCACGAGGTGCGCCACGACGTCGGCTGCGTACTGCACATCCATACGCCTGCCGGTATCGCCGTATCGGCGCAGAAGCAGGGCTTGCTGCCGCTGTCGCAGCAGTCGCTGTTCGTCCTCGCTAGCCTGGCCTACCACGGCTATGAAGGGGTGGCGCTGAATCATGACGAGAAGGCGCGACTGCAGGCGGACCTGGGCGACAAAAATTTCATGATCCTGCCCAACCATGGGTTGCTTACTGCTTTCGGCGGCATCGCCGACGCTTTCCTGGGTATGTTCATCCTGCAGCGTGCCTGCGAGATCCAGATCATGGCGCAGAGCGGTGGTACCGAACTGATCCATATTCCGCAGCAGATTCTCGACGGTGCACGGGCGATGATCGCCGGTGTGATGAAAACGCCACAGGGCATGGGTGGCTCGTTGCCCTGGCCGGCGCTGCTGCGCAAGCTCGACCAGCAAATGCCGGGCTACGACCAGTGAGCGACTTGCCAGGCATCGCCCTGGACGACTGGTGCGCCCAGAGCCGGACACTGGATTTTCGCGGCCATGCCATTCGTTACTGGGTGGCCGGTGACGCTGATGCCGAGCCGCTACTGCTGATTCACGGCTTTCCCAGCGCCAGTTGGGATTGGCATCGTCTGTGGGCGCCGCTGGCCGAGCGTTACCGGGTTATCGCCTGCGACATGCTCGGTTTCGGTTATTCGGCCAAGCCGCGTGGGCATGCCTATAGCCTGCTGGAGCAGGCCGACCTGCAGCAGGCACTATTGGCCCATATCGACGAGCAGCGCGCGATGCATGTGCTGGCCCATGATTACGGCGACAGCGTCGCGCAGGAGCTGATCGCGCGGCATCAGGATGGGCGGATACAACTGGCGAGTTGTGTGTTCCTCAACGGCGGCCTGTTCCCCGAAACGCATCATCCGGTGCGGGTGCAGAAGTTGCTGCTCGGGCCGCTGGGCCCGCTGATAGGGCGTCTGTTTTCGCGGCGCAAGCTGGCGCAGAGTTTCGCCCGCATCTTCGGCCCGCACACCCAGGCCAGTGAGGCCGAACTGGATGCGCTGTGGCAACTGGTGGCCTACAACAACGGCCCGGCGGTGATGCATCGTCTGATTCGCTACATGCCCGAGCGCCGCCAGCAGCGGCAACGCTGGGTGGCCGCGATGCAGGCGACGACCCTACCGATGCGGGTGATCGATGGCGCCTTCGATCCCATTTCAGGAGCGCACATGGTGACGCGTTACCGTGAGTTGATCGCGGACGCCGACACGGTGCTGCTCGACGGCATCGGCCACTATCCGCAGCTGGAAGCGCCGGCTGCGGTGCTCGATCATTACCTGCAATTTCGCGACGCGAGGAGCTTGCATGCGTAGACGTACCCTGTTGAAAGGCGCTGCGCTGGGTGGCGTCGCAGCGCTCGGAGTCGGTTACTGGGCGTTGCCTGCGGGGCCGCGACCGGCGGCTGTCAGCCTGGAGGGCGCTCGCCAGGTGTTGGCGGACCTACACGGTAAGACACTGCAAAGCCTGCGTGGCTGGAGTCCGACCGAGGTGTTCAATCACTGTGCGCAGAGCATCGACTATTCCATCGACGGTTATCCCGAGCTGAAGCCGGCCTGGTTTCGCCACAGCGTCGGGCCAGCCGCATTCGCCGTGTTCAGCGCCCGTGGCGCCATGCGTCATCCGCTGGATGAAGCGATCCCCGGCGCCGCCACGCTTAATGAGCCGGCCAGTCAGGCGTTGGCGTTGCAGCGCTTGCAGGCGGCGTTCGAACGCTTTGCCGGTCACGCGGGCGAGTTACAACCGCACTTTGCCTACGGTGCGCTCGATCATGCCGAGTATGCCGAGGCTCACGTGCTGCACCTGTACAACCACCTGAGCTTGATCCGCATTGCTTGAGCACGCGTGAATTTGAACCAGTTGGCGCTGAAACAATTTTTGTCGAACCTCTGCCGCCGAGAGTGACTCAGTAACTCTGTCACTCACAGGAAAGTAGAGGTTAACCATGAACAAGAAGTTATCTGCACTGCTGCTGAGCGGGATTCTGGGCGCGATGGCTGCTTTGCCTGCCTTCGCTAGCAGCGACACCAATGCTCCGGGCACTCCGGGGACTACTACGCCGACCACTCCGGGCGACACCAATCCGATGAACCCGGGCGATGACGGTGAGGGTATCCCTCCTGTTCAGGGGCCCAAAACCGATGGCAATCCCGGTGGTGATCGGGGTGGTTCGGGTGATGGCAGTGGCGGCGACGGCTCGGGTTCCGGCGCCGGTAACTGATCCGCATAAGGTCGCATTATCGGCCGTCATTCAGCAGCCCCGCGCGCCTTGTGAAGCGCGTGGGGCTGTTTGACACTCGGCGCATTAACAACCTGCCCCGAGGACGCTGTCGATGAGCGATGCCATCCGTTTCGAAGATCAAGTAGTCATAGTCACCGGTGCCGGCGGTGGCCTGGGCCGTGCCCACGCGCTGTTGTTCGCCCGCCACGGTGCCAGGGTGGTGGTCAACGACCTCGGTGGTAGCACCCACGGTGAAGGAGCCAACGCCTCTGCTGCCGACAAGGTAGTGGAAGAGATTCGCGCCTTCGGTGGGACCGCGGTGGCCAACCATGATTCGGTGACTGACGGCGACAAGATCGTGCAGACCGCGCTGGATCATTTCGGTCGTATCGATGTGCTGGTCAACAACGCCGGTATCTTGCGCGACAAGAGCTTCCACAAGATGGAAGATGCCGACTGGGACTTGGTTTATAAAGTCCATGTCGAAGGCGCCTACAAGACCACTCACGCTGCCTGGCCTCACTTGCGCGAGCAGAACTTCGGCCGCGTTATCTTCACCTCGTCTACATCCGGTATCTACGGCAACTTCGGTCAGAGCAACTACGGTATGGCCAAGCTCGGCCTGTACGGGCTGACGCGCACCCTGGCCATCGAAGGCCGCAAGAACAACATCCTGGTCAATGCCATCGCCCCCACCGGTGCCACGCGCATGACCGAAGGATTGATCCCGCCGCAGGTGTTCGAACAGCTCAAGCCCGAGCTGGTCAGCCCGTTGGTGGTGTATCTCGGTAGCGCCGCCTGCCAGGATACCGGTGGCCTGTTCGAGGTCGGCGGTGGTTGGGTTGGCAAGGTGCGCTGGGAGCGCAGCCTCGGCGCAGGTTTCGACCCCAAGGCCGGTTTCAGCCCGGACGACGTGGCGGCGCAGTGGCAACGCATCTGTGATTTCGAGGGCGCTGCGCACCCGGCGGACAACGTCGAAGCGCTCAAGGAAATGATGGCGAACCTGCAGAAGTACGCGCTCTAGATCGCAAGCGATCACCGTAAGGCCGGTAGCGGTCAGGCAACGCGGTGTTTCGTGGTCCGGCTCTGGTTTGCGGCGGGGGGCCGCCCCTCCACAGTCGCTGTATCGGCGCTTGACCGTTTGCGGAGTAGTACTCGGCTGTTACCTGTCGGAAGAAATAGGGGCGAATAATGGCGTTCGTTCCACCTACCTTCAGGAGACGATCATGGCTGCCAAGAAGATTCTCATGCTGGTCGGCGACTACGCCGAGGACTACGAAACCATGGTGCCGTTCCAGGCGCTGCAGATGGTTGGCCATACCGTGCATGCGGTCTGCCCGGACAAGGTGACCGGGCAGACGGTACGCACTGCCATTCACGATTTCGAGGGCGACCAGACCTACAGCGAAAAGCCCGGCCACAACTTCGCCCTCAACTATGACTTCGCCAAGGTGCGTGCCGACGATTACGACGCGCTGCTGGTACCCGGTGGCCGTGCGCCCGAGTACCTGCGCCTGAACGCCGATGTCATTGCCTTGGTCAAGGCGTTCGCGGCGGCTGACAAGCCCATCGCTGCCGTTTGCCACGGTGCCCAGCTGCTGGCGGCAGCAGGGGTGCTGGAGGGACGTGAATGCAGCGCCTATCCTGCTTGTGCGCCAGAAGTGGCGCTGGCCGGTGGCAAGTACGTGGAAATACCGGTGGACCAGGCGCACGTACAGGGCAAGCTGGTCAGCGCGCCGGCCTGGCCCGCGCATCCGGCATGGCTGGCAGCGTTTCTCAAGGTGCTCGGCACGGAAGTTCGTCTGTAACCTCCGTAGCCGGATGTTATCCGGGGCGGCGCCATTGTCGGCATCCCTGGATTGCATCCGGGCTACGCCGCTACTGAGGAGATAAAGCCGATGTGCGAGCTGTATGTAAAGGCCGACCCCATCCTCTACGAATCGCGCTCACGCTCATTGCGCATCCGCGGTGTGGTCACCACGTTGCGTCTGGAAAACCAGTTCTGGGACATCCTGCGCGAAATCGCCGAAGTCGATGGCATGACCACCAACCAGCTGATCGCCAAGCTGCATGACGAAGTCATGGATTTTCGCGGCGAAGTGGTCAATTTCGCCTCGTTCCTGCGTGTCAGCTGCACCCGCTACCTGGCACAGAAGGCCGGGCGTCAGGTGCCGCTGAGAGTGGTTGGGGCCAGCGGCTGAGTCACTGGTACATCCAGAAGTTCGGATGTTCCTGCGCGTTCGGGGTGTTCGGTTGCTGGCTAGGCTGGGAGGGTTGGAAGAAGCGTTTGATCAGGCTCATGCGACGTTACTCCTGTAGGGGTTGTTGAACAGGTGTGCATGATCGGAGATGCGCTTCGATTGATAAAACGGATTGTCTCTATCTTGATGATTGGGTATGGCTATACCTGATCTTGATGCGTGCCATCGCGATCACTCAAGCATGGTTGCCGGGACGCCGGGGCAGGCGCACGCTGACGCGCAGGCCGCCAAGCGGTGACTCGTCCAGGGCGATGCCGCCCTGATGCAGTTCCACCACGCGGCGCACGATGGACAGCCCCAGGCCGGCGCCCTGGCCTTCACCAACGCGGAAGAATCGCTCGAACAAGCGCTCGCGTAGTTCCACCGGCACACCTGGGCCACTGTCGAGCACTTGCAGCACCAGCTCTTGCGGCGTGGCTTGCAGTTGCACCTGAATGCAGCCGCCTGCCGGGGTGTACTGTACGGCATTGCTCACCAGATTCTGCAGCAGGATACCCAGGCTGGGGCCGTCAGCCGGCAGCTGATAGTCGCCCGGCTCCTGGGCCTCGAGGATCAGCTCCTGGCCGCGGTTGAGGGCCAACGGGGTCAGCTCGGCCAGTTCGCTGCGCAGGAAGGCCAGCAGGTCGAGGTCATTCATGTTCAGGCGCACGCCATTGGGGTCCAGTCGCGCCAGGGTCAGAAGTTGGGCGACCACGCGGGTGGCACGGTCGACGCCGCTACCCAGCTGTTTCAGCGCTTCTTCGCGGTCACCGGGGTCCGGCGCTTCCAGGGCGTTCTGCGCGTGGATGCGCAGCACCGCCAGCGGCGTGCGCAATTCGTGCGCGGCATCGGCGATGAAGCGCTTTTCCTGCTCGAGCAACTGGTTGACCTGCATCAGCAGGCGATTAAGTGCGGCGGCCATCGGCTCCAGTTCGTTGGGCAAGGGCGGGAAGACCAGCGGCGCCAGGTTGTCCGGCGCACGGCCGCGGATGGCATCGGCCATGCGCTTGAGCGGATACAGGCTCCAACCCACGGTCAGCCACAGCAGCAGGCCGACGATGGGCAGGCCGATCAGCAGCGGTTGCAGGCTGCGTCGGGCGATCTTGCCGATCAACTCGCCGCGTACGTCCTCGCGCTCGCCCGCCAGTACCCAGTGGTAGTCGCGGCTGTCATGCAGGACGAACACCCGCCAGTTGTGCTCGCCGATGGTCAGGTTGTGGTAACCGATCAGGTAGCGAGCCAGCTGCGCCAGGCGTTCGCGCATCGGTTGGTCATCATTGGGCAGAGCCAGGCCGAGCTGTTGGATCATGTCGTTGAGCAGGCCGGGCGGCGCGCTGGCAGACTGGAACAGCAGCTCGCCATCGTCGTCGAGCATCTGGAAGGCCAGCTTGCCTTCGTACTCGTGGCCGAACAGGTTCTCCGGATTGCGCGAGCTGTGCAGCAGCAGGGCTTCGTCGAGTACTGCCTGCATCTCACGGCGCTCGGTCTCGCTGAGGTCGTGGCGTACCAAGCCCATGAGCAGGCGGGCGGTCTGCGCCAGCTGCGCATCGAACAGCTCGCGTACTTCATGCACCGAGTCGTTGTAGATCTTGTGGCTGATCAACCCAAAGCTGGCCGCTACCAGCAGTAGCAGCAGGGCGAGCAGACGGGTGCGGATGGAGCCGAAAGTTTTCAGCAACCTCATTTGTCCACCAGATAACCGACGCCGCGTACCGTGCGGATCAGTTCCGGGAAGAATTTCTTGCGTAGGTGGTGCACGTGCACTTCCAGGGCGTTGCTTTCCACTTCCTCATCCCAGCCGTAAAGCGCCTGTTGCAGCTTGTCGCGGGTCAGTACGCGACCGGGCTGGATCAGCAACTCGTGCAGCAAAAGGAATTCCTTGCGCGGCAGGTTGATGGTCTGGCCTTGGTATTCGACCACCTGGCTGGCCGGGTCGAGGCTGATGCCGCGGTACTCCAGCGCCGGTTGCGGGCGCTGGAAACTGCGTCGTAGCAAGGCACGCAGGCGGGCCTTGAGTTCGGCGACGTCGAAAGGTTTGATCAGGTAGTCGTCGGCACCGGCATCGAGGCCAGCGATACGGTCGCTGGTGGCATCGCGTGCGGTCAGTATCAGCACCGGCACCGGATTGGCCGCGGCGCGCAGGTGCTTGAGCACCTGCAAGCCGTCCATGCGCGGCAGGCCAAGGTCGAGAATGGCCAGCTCGAAACTCTCGTGGCTCAGCGCATGCAGCGCGCTGGCGCCATCTTGCAGCCAGTCCACGGTGTAGCCTTCGGGTTTCAGTGCGGTGCGAATGCCTTCGCCCAGGGCCTGATCGTCTTCGACGAGAAGAATGCGCATGGCAACTCCTGTAGGGATGCGTCCGAGTTACTGGAGTTTACTCTCGACTTGCCGCAAAAGCGCCGTGGCTTCTGCGCGGCGGCCCTTGTCAGCCAGTTCGCGGCCAGGACGATCCTTGGCGGCCAGGGCTTTCTCCAGGGCTGCGCGGGATTCCTCGTAGCGTTTCTGCCGTTGCAGGAAGTCGCCATAGAAGTAATTCGGGTCGAGACCGTCCGGGTTGATGGCCAGGGCCTGGGTAAGCATCTTCTCGGCCTTCTCGTCATCGCCGAAACCGATCGGCCAACCCGGAACCTGGTAGTACAGGCTACCGAGGCTGGTGTAGGCCGAGCCGGCCAGGGCTTGCGGATCGATGGCCAGGGCCTGTTCCAGGCTGGCCTTGGCTTCCTTGACCAGGCCCAGGGCGCCGAGGCCACCTTTGGCGCCAGCCTCGGTGCTGAGGATGATGCCGCGCCAGATCAACAGCTCAGCTGCCTTGGGCTCGCTGACCAGGGCCGCGTCGGCTTGCGTGACGAGCTTGGCGAAGGCCTCTTCACGCTGCTTCTCCGGCGTCTGGTAGTTGATCTCTGCCCAACGTGTCTGCAACTGATGCAACTGAGCTTGGCCGTTGTCACTGAGGGCGAAGGCGGGCAGGGCGGTGAAACCGAGGGCGGCGATGATCAGGGTGCGAAATGCGTTCACGGGAAATCTCCTCAGTGCTTGTGGCGGGCAAAGCGTTGAATGATCGGCAACTGCTTGCGCAGGGCCTGGTCGACCACGCGTGGCAGCAGGCCGTTGAGGCGCACGAACAGGCGTTCCGGCCAGCCCAGGTGACGTTCCTCCTGCTCGCGGCGGATGGTATCGAGCAGTTCCTCGGCCACCTGCGCGGGGTCGTCCATGGCCACGCCAAGCTCATCGTTCATCGCCACCACGCTGGGGGCGTTCATCGACGTGCGGGTGGCGCGCGGTGCGAAGTAGAGGACGCGTACGTGAGTGTCGGCCAGTTCGCGGCGCAGCGCCTCGGAGAAGCCGCGCACGGCGAACTTGCTGGCGCAGTAGGCGGCAAAGCCGGGGTAGCCGATGGCGCCGAAGGTGGAGCCGACGTTGATCACCAGCGCACGCCGTTGCGCGCGCAGCAATGGCAGCAGACGTTGGGTCAGCTGCAGCGTGGCGGTGACGTTGAGGCCGATCAGCTCGGCGATCTGCTGCTCGTCCTGCTGGTCGAGCAGGCCGAAGCGGTTGACCCCGGCGGCGTTGATCAGGCAGTTCAGCCCACCGAAGTTCTGCGCCGCGGCGACCAGTGCATCACGGCCGCTGCGGGTGGCGATGTCGGCCTGCACCAACTGTACGTTCTGCGGGAAGCGTTGCAGCAGCGGTTGCAGGGGCTCCAGGCGACGGCCCACCAGCAGCAGATGGGCACCCTCGCTGGCCAGACGATGCGCCAGGGCCAAGCCGATGCCGCCACTGGCACCGGTGAGCAGGGCACGGCAATCCGTCGGTTGCATGACCTTACTCCTCGCTCGACAGCGGCAAGCTGCGGAACATGTCGCCATACAGGCGGTAGACGACCTTGGCGGTGTGCACCACGGCAGCCTTGTCATCGTCGTTGTCCAGCTGGTTCATCAGCTTCTTGAAGAACTCTATGTGCTCCAGGTCCAGGCTGCCGTGGGAGTTGAGGTAGCTGAAGGCCTTGTTCGGCAGTTGCAGCTTGTCCTGAATGATGCCGGCGGCCTGGGTGGCCAGGGCGATGCTGGTGCCTTCGAGCACGTTGACCATGCCGAAGAAGCTCACCGGGTTGTGCCGCGCGATGCGGTCGTAGACATAGGCCACCATCAATTCGGTGGACATGTGCGGCGTGCCATGGCGCACCGCTTCTTTATCGGCACCACAGGCGGCGATGTCGTTGAGGATCCACTCCTGGTGGCCGGTTTCCTCCTCGATGTACTCGGCGATGGCCTCGCGCAGCCATTCCAGACGTTCCGGCAGGCGCGCACCGCAGGCCATCAACAGCGGCACGGTGTGCTTGACGTGGTGGTAGGCCTCGGTAAGGAAGGCGATGTAGCTGCGCAGGGCGACCTGGCCGGTCATGGCCTGCTGGATGATCGGTGCGCCGAGCAGGTAGTTGCGCTCGGCTTGGGTCTGGGTCAGCAGGGATTCGTAGAGGCTCATGCGTGTACTCCTTCTGCCACCAGGTCATGGATGGCGCTTTGGTAATGGTTGAACAGGGCAGCGCGGCGCAGGCGGCCATTGGCTGTAGCCAGGTCATTGCTCGCGCTGAAAGGGGCATCGGCGCGCAACCAGTGGTGCACGCGGGCGTAGTCCGGCAGGCCGTGATTGACGGCGTCCACGGCTTCCTGCAACTGCGCATCAGGGGTATTGGCGAAGCGCGGCACCAGCACCGCGACGTTGGCCGGCAACGCCTCGCCGTGCAGCCAGGCCTGGGCGATGGGCAGCTGTTGCACCAGCTCGGACTCGACCCATTCCGGGTTGACGTTGCGCCCGAAGGCGGTGATGAACTGATGCTTCTTGCGCCCGTGCAGTACCAGGAAACCGTGCTCGAGATGACCGAGATCGCCGGTGCCCAACCATTCGCCTTGCGGCGCCGGTTCACCGAGGTAGCCAAGCATGCGGGCGCCCTTGACCAGAACTTCGCCGTCGGCTGCCAGGCTCACCTGCAGATGGCCAAGCGGCTGGCCGGTGCTGCCGATGCGGCGCTGTTCGGGCGTGTTCAGGCACACCACCGAGGCGCATTCGGATAGCCCGTAACCTTCGAAGATCGGCAGACCTAACGCGTCAGCCCGCTCCAGCAATTGTGCGGAAACCCGCCCACCACCGACGGCTACGAAACGCAGCGAATGCGGTACCGGCAACTTGCGCTCGCTGGCGCTGACCAGCGCCAGCAGCAGTTGTGGCAACAGGATCAGGCTGTGCGGTTGAGCAGCGTGCAGCGCCTGGAGAAAGCGCGCCAGGTCGAAGCCACTGGCCCCGGTCAGGCCGATCTGCGCCATAGGCATCAGTTCCACACGCGCGCCGGCCAGCAGCGGCGCATAAACCCCGGCGATATTCTCCAGCAGGGTCGCCAGCGGCAGGATGCACAGGTGCCGCTGCACCTCGCGGCTGGCGCTGGCCTTGACCAGGCTTTCGGCCACCGCCAGTTGCGTGTCCAGGTCCAGGCACACGCCCTTGGGTTGACCGGTGGTGCCGGAGGTGTAGGTGATCTTGCAGGTGCCGGCGTGCAGCTCGGCCGGTTGCGCCACCATGCGTCGATGGATGTCGTTCTCGACGGTAGCGAAACCAGGAGCGCCGTTGCCGATCAGGCAGTCGATGCCGGCACTGTCGAGCACATGGCGCTGCTGCTCGGGGGAGAAGAACGCCGGCACCGGCACGCAGACCAGGCCAGCGTGTAGAGCCGCCAAGTCCCACAGTACCCAGTCGATGCCGTTGTCCAGGGCCAGCGCCACGCGATGGGCGCCGAGTGCCCGCAGGTGCCTGCCACGCGCCGCGACCGCGCCGAGCATTTCGGCATAGGTGAGGGTACGTTCGCCTTCGGCCAGGGCGATGTGCGTACCGAACTCACCGAGACGGTTGAAGAAGGATTCAGCTGCAGACCACATCGGGCATGTCCTCCGAGGCATACAGCGGTTGATGACCGAGACGCGGATAGGCTCCCAGTTGCAGCAGACGCTGATGGCCGCCGTGAATGTCGCCGGCCATGACCAACGGACGGTTGTCGTAGTAGCTGCCCCAGTCGGCCAGCTCCTCGCCCATGCGCGCCGGATCGGCTTCACCGAGGGCGATGGGCGTCAGGCCCAGGCGTTGGAAGCTGTTGAGCAGGGTCGGTGTACCGGTGAAGGTGACCCAGCGAAAACCCAGGGCCACCAGCAGATCGGTCAGTGCGACGATAAGCAGGCGCGCGGCGCCGGGACTGTCGGCGGCCAGGTTGCCGACCTCCACCAGCTCGCCACGGCCCGGCACGCTGTTGCCCAGGCGTGCGCCGATGGCGCTCTGGATCGGCTCGTCCAGGTAACGTTCGAGAAACAGCGGGCCGCTGTTGCCGCTGCGCACGCCCACCGCGCCGAGCAACTGACCGGTCTGGTTTTCCAGGCCGAACAGGCAAGGCATGAAGTGACGGATGCGTGCGCCGTGCTGCAGTTCGAAGCGCTGGCAGACGAACTGCTCCAGGGCAACGCGACGTGCGCTGCCGGGAGACGCCAGGTGGAGTTCGTAACTATCGCCGCGCCCGATACGGGCAACGGGACGATCATGATGCGCCCAGGGTAGTTCCATGCTCGGAACCTCGGTGATGAACCTGGGGCCAATTGTGTGAGGGGTTGGCTTAACGCTGTATTAAGCCTTTGCAGAATGTTTCGGGCTTGTGGTTTCGGCGTTGACCATCGCGGATGAATCCGCTCCTACAACGGGCTAGAGCACTGGTTCATGGCCGAACGAGCGGTTAAGGTTCGCGAGCATCAGAACTTGGCTAGCAGGGTATGCAGTGCTAGGCGCTTCAGTCTTCAACGGAGGAAGTATGACATCGACTCAGACGCAAGCGGCGCTGCGTCCCTTGCTCGCGGAGCTAGCCGAATTGATCCGTCAGGCTCGGCAACAGGCGGTTCGTGCGGTGGATGTGATTCAGGTGCAAACCTGCTGGGAAGTGGGTCGACATATCGTCGAATTCGAGCAGGGTGGGCAGGCCCGAGCCGCTTACGGCAAGAAGCTGCTGGCCAACTTGGCCAATGGGCTGACGGCTGAGTTCGGCAAGGGCTTCGACGAGCGCAACCTGCGACATATGCGCGCTTTCTATCAAGCGTTCCCGATTTGGAACGCACTGCGTTCCGAATTGAGTTGGACGCACTATCGCTCTCTGCTCAAGGTGGACAGCGACAGCGCCCGCCAGTGGTACATGAACGAGGCCGCCGCGCAGAATTGGAGCACTCGTGCGTTGGAGAGGCAGATCGGTACGCTGTATTACGAGCGCCTGCTGGCCAGCCAGGATCGCGCAGCGGTCGAACAGGAGGCGGCGAGCAACCTGCAGGCGCTGGGCAAGAGCCCACGCGAGCTCGTGCGTGACCCGGTGTTGCTGGAGTTTCTCGGCTTGCCCAATGCAGGCACCTTGCTGGAAAGCGAGCTGGAGCAGGCGCTGATCGACCAGTTGCAGCAGTTTCTGCTGGAGCTGGGCAAAGGCTTCGCTTTCGTTGGTCGGCAACAGCGCCCGAGAGCAAGGATTTCTACATCGATCTCGTGTTCTACAAATAACTGCTCAAGTGCTTCGTGATTTTCGATCTCAAACGCGGCGAGCTGACTCATCAGGACATCGGCCAGATGGACATGTATGTGCGCATGTTCGATGACCTCAAGCGCGGCCCGGAGGACGGCCCGACCGTAGGCATCATTCTCTGTGCGCAGAAGGATGCCTCGCTGGTGCGCTACTCGGTGCTGCAAGGCAGCGAGCAATTGTTCGCCAGCAAGTACAAGTTGGTATTGCCCAGCGAAGAAGAGCTTCGTGCCGAACTGGATCGAGAGCGTGCGAGGTTAGCCGAGCAGCGTGGGTTGTACTGGGTTCACTGAGCCGAGCGACTCATAGGCTTGGACCTATACGGCAAAGGCAAGGCCTCCGTGTTGTCTGAGCCTGTGTTGGCTATTTTCAGCAAACCTGCACAACCCAGTCGTTGAGGTTGTAGTAGTTGCTGATGCGCGCCACCTTGCCGTTCTTGATCTCGAAGAAAGCACCGGCCGGCAGCACGTACGTCTGGCCGTTGGCGGGTGGCAGGCCCTCGTCGTTGGCCAGGTATTCGCCGTGTACCACGAACTCGGCAGCGGCGCGGCTGCCGTCAGCGTTCTGCATCACCACGACGTCGCTCAGGCGCTCGCGGTAGCAGCGGTTCATCTTGTCCATGAAAGCGGCGAAGGTGGCCTTGCCGACCTGGCGCTCGCCCTGGTTGATGTCGTGCACCACGTCGTCTGCCAGCAGGTCGAGGAAGGCGGGCATGTCGCCGGCGTTGAAGGCGGCATAGTAGGCCTGAACCAGTTCGGTGGCGGTCATGGCTAAGTTCCTTTCGTAGCGTGGTTAGTGGTTCGTTGGCCCGCATGATAAGTTCGCCGTTTACCGCTGGTATAGCTGCCGGCGTCACCCTGTTGCTGGCGAGCGACTGCAATGGATATCCGACTGCTCCGGGGCGCGGAGATCGAACCCCATATCGACGACCTGGCGCGCCTGCGCATCCAGGTGTTCCGCGAGTTTCCCTACCTCTACGACGGCAACCTCGATTACGAGGCCGAGTACCTGGCCACCTACGTGCGCAGTGCCCATAGCCTGTGCGTGCTGGTACATGACGAGGGCCGTGTGGTCGGCGCCTCCACGGCACTGCCGCTGGCCGATGAAACCGAAGAATTCCAGCAGCCGTTCATCGCTGCGGGTTGGAGCCCGGCGCGCATCTTCTACTGCGCCGAATCGGTGGTGTTGCCGGCCTGGCGCGGGCGTGGCCTGGGCGTGCGCTTCTTCGTCGAGCGCGAGGGCCATGCACGCGCGCTAGGCGGCTTCGAATGGTGCGCCTTCTGCGCCGTGCAGCGCCCCGTCGATCATCCTCGTCGGCCTGCCGACTACCAGCCGCTGGACGCCTTCTGGGCGCGGCGTGGCTATCGCCATCACCCCGAATTGCACACCTATTACCACTGGCGCGATCTGGATGAAGCCGAGGAGTCGGCCAAACCCATGTCGTTCTGGTTGAAGGAGCTTGCTTCATGATCAAGGTCGCCGCCTGCCAATATCACATCGACTTGTTCGTCACCTGGGACGACTATGCCGAGCACCTCACCACGCTGTGTGAGGACGCAGCCGGGCAGGGCGCCGAGCTGCTGCTGCTGCCGGAATACGCCGGCCTGGTGCTGACAGGCCAGTTGCCGGAAGCCGAGCGCGGCGATCTGCACGGCTCCATCGCCGGCATACAGCCGCTGCTGTCACGCTGGCTGGAACTGTGCGAGAGCCTGGCGCGGCGGTTGAATATCTACCTGCAGCCCGGTTCGGTGGCGGTGCTGGATGATGACGGCATTTACCGCAATCGCGCTTGGCTGTTCGGTCCGGACGGCTGCCTGGGCACTCAGGACAAGCTGATCATGACCCGCTTCGAGCTGGAGCAGTGGCACATCGCAGCGGGTAACGGCCTCAAGGTGTTCGATACGGCACTGGGCAAGTTGGGCATCCTGATCTGCTACGACAACGAATTCCCCTTGCTGGCGCATACCCTGGCCGAAGCCGGGGTCGACCTGATCCTCGCGCCCAGTTGCACCGACACCGTGGCCGGTTTTCACCGCGTGCGCATCGGCGCCCAGGCCCGTGCGCTGGAGAACCAGATCGCCGTGCTGCATTCGCCTACCGTCGGCCTGGCGCCCTGGTCGCCGTCGCTGGACGAAGGCTATGGCCGCGCCTCGCTGTACGTACCATCGGACTACGGCATGCCGGCCAGCGGCATCGTCGTCGAGAGCGAGGAGCTGTGCCCCACGCGCAGCCACTGGCTGATCTGCGAACTGGATCTGGATGAAGTACGCCGCGTGCGTGAGCAGGGCCAGGTGTTCACCCGTCGTGACTGGCCACGGCAGTTCGATGACGGCCGGCTGGTGTTGCGTTGAACGCCCCGCAGGCCCTGCCTGACTCGCCCCAGGCCTCCTATCAGCGTGCGCTTGCTGCCGGCTTCGTGGTCGATGCAGCGCAGCGCCGTGCGGTCGATGCGCTGCAGTACTGTCATGAGGCTGTCGAGCGAGGCGACCGGCCCCTTGGCGTCTACCTCTGGGGGCCGGTCGGGCGTGGCAAGACCTGGCTGATGGACAGCTTCTACAACGCCTTGCGCGTGCCGGCGCGGCGGCAGCATTTCCACCACTTCATGCAATGGGTGCATCGCCGGCAGTTTCAACTCACTGGCAATGCCGACCCGCTGCGCCTGCTGGCCGAGGAGTTGGGGCGTGAGGTGCGCGTGCTGTGTTTCGACGAGCTGTTCGTCAGCGATATCGGCGATGCCATGCTGCTCGGTCGCTTGCTCAGCCTGGTGGTGGAGCAGGGCGTGGTGCTGGTGGCCACTTCCAACCAGCCACCGGATCAGCTCTACGCCGAGGGCTACAACCGCGAGCGCTTCCTCCCGGCTATCGCCGCGCTCACTGCGCACATGCAGGTGGTGGCGGTCGACGGCGAGCAGGACCACCGCCTGCATCCCGGTGCTGAGGTGCAGCGCTATTGGGTGCGGCAGCCGCAGGCGTTGGACGAGCTGTTCGCCGGTCTGAGCGAGGGGCAAACCATCAGCCGCGAGCCGATCGAGCTGGCTCACCGCCGCGTCACAGCCCTCGGTCATAGCCCGGCAGCGCTATGGTGTCGCTTCACTGATCTGTGTGAACAGCCGCTGGCCGCGCCCGACTTCATCGAACTGTGTGAGCGCTTTCCGGCCATCCTGCTCGGCGAGGTGCCATGCCTGGGTGGTGAGCAGCGTGAGGGTCGCATCGCCCGTGGCACCGAGGATGGTGCCGAACGGGTCGATGCCGGGGATCGGCAGTTGCCGGCGCTGTCGCTAAATGACGATGCGGTACGACGTTTTATCGCCCTGGTCGACGAGTGCTACGACCGCCGTGTGCCGCTGTATATAGAAGCTGAGGTAGCCCTGGATGAACTCTATATCCAGGGCTACCTCGGTTTTGCCTTCCGCCGCACCTTGAGTCGCTTGCGTGAGATGCAACTGGAGCGTTTCGGCCCCTCTGTTGACGGGATGGACTAGACCGAATCCTCTGCCGCCAGACCCGCTGGATTATCGCGAGTAGGCATGGCAAGGATCTCTGGCAGTACTTCGCGGGCGAAGACCTTGTGCAGGCGGCGCAACTCGGCCACCGGGTCGAGGTTATGGTCGACGCGGATATCCCACAGCGGATACTCCTCCTGATCGACCACGTAGATCACCGCGGAGGATTCGCCATGACGGTCGCCGCCGCAGCGGTCGCCAGCGGCCAGGGCTTCGATCAGGCGCTCGATCAGTGGGCGTTCCTCTGCGTGGCGGAAGGCTTCGGCCACGGCGTCCAGCACCTGTGGGCCGACCAGGCGATTGCCCTGCACGGAGAACTGTTCGCCGCTCAGCGAGCCGGCCCAGGGCAGGCACTTTTCACCGGTCCAGCACAGGCTGTCGCCCTGAGCGTCGATCAGCGCGCATTGGCGCAGTTCCATGCATGGATCGGTGTCTTTGAGCCGCTCCAGCACTTCCTTAGCCGACAATCCTTGACGCAGTAGCGCCAGTCCATCCAGACCCAGATAGGGGTTGACCTGCGCCTGGGTGGCTACCGCTCCTGCACCGGCGGCAGCATGGCTGAGCAGTTTGCCGACGGCGGGCATGGCAGTGGCCGCTGCGACGCCGAACTGTCCGCTGCGCGGGCAGCGGGCAACGATGGAAAAGGTCATGGCAACTCCTTGGCGGTTTCCCGGTTAGGCCGCGCCTGGTCAGGTATCGTTCCGCTTGCCTGCCGCTCGCGGCCTTTGCCAGATGGCTGTCAGCGTCATCTAATGGGCGTTGTTAACGGTCTGCAATGAGGAAACTGCCGATGATCCTTGGTCAGACGCTCGCCCAGTGGCGTGCGCAATACCCGCTGCTCGACGAGCTGATCGCCCTGCGTGAAACCAGCTGGTTCAACCCTGCCGTGGCACCTGTCAGCGAGGCGCTGGGCGATGTGGGCTTGAACGCAGCAGGCGTGGCCGATGCCAGCGCCCGTCTCGCGCGTTTCGCGCCTTATCTGGCTCGCGCGTTCCCGCAGACGGCCGCCAGCGGCGGGGTTATCGAGTCGGACATCCTGCCCCTGCCGCAGATGCGCAAGTTGCTTCGCGAAGAGGCCCAGGCAGACGGCGAGATCGGCGCCCTGTGGCTCAAGCGTGACAGCCATCTGCCCATTTCCGGCTCGATCAAGGCCCGCGGCGGTATCTACGAGGTGCTCAAGCATGCCGAGGACCTGGCACTGGCCGCCGGGCTGCTGAGCCTCGACGACGATTACGCCTGCCTCGACAGCGAAGAGATGCGCGCCTTCTTCGGTGGCTATCAGGTAGCTGTCGGCTCTACCGGCAACCTGGGGTTGTCCATCGGCATCATCAGCGCGCGGTTGGGTTTCCAGGCCACGGTGCACATGTCCGCCGATGCGCGCCAATGGAAGAAGGACAAGTTGCGTGCCCATGGTGTGACGGTGGTCGAGTACGCCAGCGATTACAGTGTTGCGGTGGAGCAGGGGCGCCGCCAGGCCGAGGCCGATCCGCGCTGCCACTTCGTCGATGACGAAAATTCCAGGCACCTGTTCCTCGGCTACGCGGTGGCCGGTGAGCGTCTCAAGCAGCAACTGGCGACAGCCGGTGTGGTGGTTGATGCCGAGCATCCGCTGTTCGTCTACCTGCCCTGTGGCGTGGGCGGTGGACCGGGTGGCGTGGCCTTCGGCCTGAAGCTGGCCTTCGGCGACGCGGTGCACTGCCTGTTCGCCGAGCCGACCCATTCACCGTGCATGCTGCTCGGCGTGCATACCGGACGGCATGAAGAATTGGCGGTTCAGGATTTCGGTATCGACAACCGCACGGCTGCCGACGGACTGGCCGTGGGGCGACCATCTGGCTTCGTCGGCCGCGCCATGCAGCGCCTGATCGATGGCTATTACACGGTCAGTGATGAGCAGCTGTTCCGTTACCTGGCACTGCTTGAGCGCGCTGAAGGTCAGCGCCTCGAACCTTCGGCCCTGGCCGGTATGCCGGGTGTGCTGCGGGTGTTGGGCGAGCAGCAGGGCTATCGTTCGCGCATCGACCTGACGCCTCAGCGCCTGGCGCGGTCCACCCACCTGGTATGGGCGACCGGCGGCAGCATGGTGCCGGAAGCGGAGATGGATCATTACCTGGCGCGTGGCAGGCAGCTGCTGCAGGACGTCTAAAAACGCAGAAGCCCGGCACTTGGCCGGGCTTCTGCTTTGCAGCGTCGACGCTTATTTCACTTCCACTGCCAGGCTTTCGGCGATCTTCTTGTTCCAGATCGCCGGGCCGGTGATGTGTACCGATTCGCCGTTACTGTCGACAGCCACGGTAACGGGCATGTCTTTCACGTCGAACTCGTAGATCGCTTCCATGCCCAGTTCGGCGAATGCCAGCACCTTGGACTTCTTGATTGCCTGGGCCACCAGATAGGCAGCGCCGCCGACGGCCATCAGGTACACGGCCTTGTTGTCCTTGATCGCTTCGATGGCGGTCGGGCCGCGCTCGGATTTGCCGATCATGCCCAGCAGGCCAGTCTGCTCGAGGATCTGCCGGGTGAACTTGTCCATCCGCGTGGCGGTGGTCGGGCCAGCCGGGCCTACCACTTCGTCACCGATCGGATCGACCGGGCCCACGTAATAGATGAAGCGGCCTTTCAGATCGACCGGCAGCTGTTCACCCTTGTTGAGCATCTCGACCATGCGCTTGTGTGCGGCGTCGCGGCCAGTGAGCATCTTGCCGTTGAGCAGGATGGTCTCGCCCGGTTTCCAGCTCTGTACGTCTTCCGGGGTGAGGGTGTCGAGGTCGACGCGACGCGCGCTCGGGCCGGCTTCCCAGACGATTTCCGGGTAGGCGTCCAGATCCGGTGCTTCCAACTCGGCCGGGCCGGAGCCGTCGAGCACGAAGTGGGCGTGACGGGTGGCGGCGCAGTTGGGGATCATGCACACCGGCAGCGAAGCTGCGTGGGTCGGGTAATCCATGATCTTCACGTCGAGCACGGTGGTTAGGCCGCCCAGGCCCTGGGCGCCGATGCCCAGTTGGTTGACCTTCTCGAACAGCTCCAGGCGGATCTCTTCGATGCGGTTCTGCGGGCCACGGGCCTGCAGTTCGTGGATGTCGATGTGCTCCATGAGCACTTCCTTGGCCATCACAGCAGCCTTCTCGGCGGTACCGCCGATGCCGATGCCGAGCATGCCGGGCGGGCACCAGCCGGCGCCCATGGTCGGCACGGTCTTGAGCACCCAGTCGACGATCGAGTCGGACGGGTTGAGCATGGCCATCTTCGACTTGTTCTCGGAACCGCCGCCCTTGGCCGCGACGTCCACTTCCACCTTGTCGCCAGGGACGATGGAGTAGTGGATGACTGCCGGGGTGTTGTCCTTGGTGTTCTTGCGGGCACCGGCCGGGTCGGCCAGGATCGAGGCGCGCAGGACGTTCTCGGGCAGGTTGTAGGCGCGACGCACGCCCTCGTTGATCATGTCGTCGACGCTCATGGTGGCGCCGTCCCAGCGCACATCCATACCGACCTTGATGAACACGGTGACGATGCCGGTGTCCTGGCAAATGGGGCGGTGGCCGGTGGCACACATGCGCGAGTTGATCAGGATCTGCGCCATGGAGTCCTTGGCGGCCGGCGACTCTTCCTTCAGGTAGGCCTCGTGCATCGCCTGGATGAAGTCGACGGGGTGGTAATAGGAGATGAACTGCAGTGCGTCGGCAACGCTCTGAATCAGGTCGTCCTGCTTGATCACGGTCATTGGGGCGCTCCTCTATCAGGGAACATCAACAAGGAAGCGCCGGACAAGACCCGGCGCAACGGTGGAAGGGCAGCTCTGAAAATTATCTTTGATATTTTTCAGAGCTGCCCAAAAAGGCGCGGCAGTATACCGCAGCCAGCCGTGACGGGCACAGCAGCCAAAGGTCGATGGCAAGCCCAGTGGGCGGTTATCGGGCGTTTGCAGGACGACCTCGGTTTTGGCTTTCTGCGTCGCTCTGCCTCCTGCTTCCATTCGGTCGTGGCTTGTCAGCGTTACTTGAAAATTGGCAGGACGCCAGCCTGGTCACATGCTCATTCGCCGCTTGTAACGTCGAGCATGCCTGTGAGCGTTTTCGATCGTTCTTTCTTGCGCAGACTGGCTCGCCGCGATTTTAGGCGGCCCCCTACTGCGGCCTAGGTTTTTCGTGATCACAGGGGTAGAGTACGGCCAGATGCCAGTATGGGATGGAGCCCATGAGCTCAACGACTCGCCGGGGAACGCAACGCAGCCTGCAGAGCCTCCTGCTCAAACGCTTCGCCATGGCCTTCGCTACTTACGCGATGATGGCGCTCGTCTGCTGGTTCGCTGTATTCAATGGCCTTTTCATCGGTGAGATCAGTAACGCCGTCTGGTTGACCTTGGGCGTGTTCGGCAGCCAATTGGTGTTTCTCTGGCTGTTTCTGTCCGGCCGCAACCTGCGATGTGAAGATCCCAGCCTGACCGAAGCCCAGGTACTGGTGGCGCTGGCCTGGCAGCCACCGGTGCTGGCGTTGTTCGACAGCGCGCGCGGCGTGATGATGGTCTTCTACGTACTGATTCTGCTGTTCGGCGTGTTCCAGCTGCCGCCGCGGGTGTTCGTGCGTTGCGCCGCGTTCGCTTTCTTCGGTTTCACTGCGATGATATTGGTCGAGGCCTACCGCATGCAGTTGGTGGACCCGAGCATGGCCTGGCTACAGGTTTGGGTGCTGTTCATCCTGCTGGTCTGGCTATGTCTGTTCTCCAGCTACGTGCAGGTCATGCGCAAACGCATGCGCCAACGCCGCTTCGCCCTGCAAGCGCACCAGGACACCCTGCGTGGGATGATGCGCCAGCTTGAGGACCTGGTCGCCACCGATGAGCTCACCGGCCTGTTCAATCGTCGTCATTTCCTGCGTCTGGCCACCCGCGAACTGGGGCATCTGGACCACGGGCGGCATCACGGTCTGGCGCTGATCGACCTGGACCATTTCAAGCGAATCAACGATGCTCATGGCCATGCTGCGGGCGATCGGGTGCTGCAAACCTTCGCCGCTGTGGCCCGTGCCTGTCTGCGTGACGGCGACATCATTGCCCGCTATGGCGGTGAGGAATTCGTGCTGCTATTGCCCAATACCGATGCTGATCAGTTCACCGCCTGCTGCGAGCGCTTGCGCGAAGCCTTCGCCAAGGCCGAGCCAGTGGGCGTGAAGGTCGATAATCTGAGCCTCTCCGCCGGCATGACACTGTTGGTCGCCGGTGACGATCTCGATGAAGCGCTGCAGCGTGCCGATCAGGCGCTCTATCAGGCCAAGCGCGGCGGCCGCAATCGTTGCGACGCCAGCTGGGAGAACGCGGGTGCCTGAGCTGCGCGTCGGTGACCAGCTACTGCAAGTCGCCCAGCAAACCAACTTGCTCGATGCGTTGCTTAGCGGCGGTGTGGCGGTGCCCTACAGCTGTCGTGCCGGCTGCTGCCATGCTTGCCTTGTGCGTTGCATCGCTGGCGAACCGCTGGATCGTCAGCCTGAGGCACTGGCGGTCGACAAGCGCGCCGAGGGCTGGCGCCTGGCCTGCCAGTGCCAGGTGATCGAGGATCTGCAGGTAGAGCCCTTCGACCCGCAGCGTGACGGCCTGTCAGCCAAGGTGCTCGCACTGGACTGGCCCAGCCCGCAGGTTTTGCGCCTGCGCTTGCAGCCGGCCAAACCACTGCGCTATCGCCCCGGCCAGCACCTGCTGCTTTGGAATGAGCAGGGTGTAGCGCGTCCTTATTCGTTGGCCAGCTTGCCGGGTGAGGACGACTGGCTGGAGTTTCACATCGACTGCCGCCTGCCCGGCGCGTTCTGCGATGCTGCGCGGCGCTTGCAGGTTGGCGACACGCTGCGGCTCGGCGAGCTGCGCGGTGGTGCTCTGCATTACGACGCCGATTGGCAGGCGCGACCAATATGGTTGCTTGCCGCCGGTACGGGGCTGGCGCCGTTGTACGGGGTCTTGCGTGACGCGCTGCGTCAGGAGCACCAGGGCGTCATCCGCCTGCTGCACGTGGCGCATGAGCCGGCCGAGCATTATCTGGCGCACGAACTTCAGGCACTGGCTGCGCAGCACGCCAACCTGCAGGTGGAACTGGTGACGGCGGCGCAGTTGCCGGCTGCTTTGGCCGAACTGCGCCTTGTTTCGCGGCAAACCCTCGCCTTACTCTGCGGCCATCCCTTGACGGTCGACAGCTTCGCGCGGCGCCTCTACATGGCCGGTTTGCCACGCAGTCAGATGCTCGCCGACGTCTTTCTCACTCGCGCATAGGCTGTGCCGGGCCGGTCAGGCCTGGCGCCGGTGCGTATGACGCATCCATTGGAGCCGTGGCATGAGCGAGCACCTGCATATCGAGCGCGACGGCGGTCTGTTGACCCTGCGCATGCACCGTCCGGACAAGAAGAATGCGCTGACCCGCGCCATGTACGCCGGCATGGCCGAGGTGCTGGACGAGGCCGAGCGCGACCCGAGCGTGCGCGTGGTGTTACTCACTGGTGGTGAGGCGTGTTTCACCAGCGGTAACGATGTCGCCGACTTCATTCAGGCGCCGCCCACCGGCCTGAACAGCGAAGTGTTCCAGTTCATGCGCGCGCTGTTCGAATTCAGCAAACCGGTGGTCGCCGCAGTGGCTGGTCCGGCGGTGGGCATTGGTACCACCTTGCTGCTGCATTGCGATCTGGTCTACGTCAGCCGTGATGCGCAGTTGAAAATGCCCTTCGTCAATCTTGGCTTGTGCCCCGAGTATGGCTCCAGCCTGATTCTGCCTCGCTTGCTGGGGCATGCACGCGCCGCCGAACTGCTGTTGCTCGGCCAGTCCTTCACGGGGGAGCAGGCCGCGATCTGGGGTATCGCCAACCAGGCACTGGACGACGGCGCCGCGACGCTGGGCAAAGCGCGTGAGATGGCACTGCGTTTTCTCCAGCTGGCACCCTCAGCTGTCACCGACAGCAAACGCTTGATGCGCGCGCCGGATCGCGAGCAGCTGCGCCAGGTGATCGAGGAGGAGGGGGCGTTGTTCGGGCAGCGCCTGCGTTCGCCAGAGGCTATCGAGGCGCTGACGGCCTTCATGCAGCGCAGAAAGCCGGATTTCTCTCGGTTTGCCTGATTTATTCCCAAGGCGGTTCGAGCAGGCGCTGCTGGAGAAACTCGCAAAGCGCCACGACCTTGCGTGACGCCCGCCGGGAGCGCGGGTACATGGCATAGATGGAGTAAGGTTTGGGCCGCGCCTGAGGCAGTATCTCGACCAGCGAGCCGTCTTTCAGATGCTGGTGGACCAGGAAGCTTGGCAGCAGCGCCAGACCCTGGCCGGCCAGCACCAGTTCGCGCATGACTTCGCCGTTGTTGCTGGAAAACCGTCCGCGTGGTGCCACGTTCGCCAGTTCGCCTTGCTCATCGTCGTTTTCGAAGGACCAGAATTGCCGTGAAGCGACGTTGCTGTAGCCGATGCAGTCGTGCTCGCGCAGCGCGTCGACATCCTCTGGCGTACCTTGTCGTTGCAGGTACTCCGGGCTGGCGCAGAGTATCCGGGCGCTGCTGGCGAGCTTGCGGGCGATCAGCGCGCTGTCACCGATGCGTGAGATCCGTACACAGAGGTCATACCCTTCGCGCTCGAAATCGCTGATGCGATCCTCTAGATACAGGCTGACTTCCAGCTGTGGATGCAGACGCATGAATTCGGCGATCAGCGGCGCCAGCCAGAGCGTGCCGAAACTCATCGGCGCCAGCATGTTCAGGCGCCCGCACAGACCACTGTCATTGAAGGCTGCCGCCTCGGCTGCTTCGCTCAGTTCCAGCAGTGCCTGCTTGGCCTGCTGGTAGAAGGCCAGGCCAGTGTCGGTCGGCGTGACCTTGCGGGTGGAACGATGCAGCAGATTGCTACCTAGACGTTGTTCCAGATCGCTCAAACGCTTGCTGACCACCGACTTGGATAGCGCCAGGTCTTCCGCTGCCCGGCTTACGCCACCCAGTTCCACCACGCGCAGATAGGTTTCGATTTCCTGCAGATCAAGCTTCATATGCGGGTGTCCCATCGATTCGATGAGGTGAGGGTAATGCCTTCGCCGCGGTTTTTTGTTCGGTTTTTTCGAAAAGCTATTTTCCCTCTGCGCGGTCGATTGTCAGCGGCCTTGGCCACTAGGCTGAGCGTCCTTCGAGATTGCAATGGTCTCGAGGTTCAGCCTCATCACCGTACAGGAGTTTTCCCATGGCTTTCACTTACAAGCGTTTGGACAAGGACGATGCCGTCGTATTGTTGATCGATCACCAGGCCGGTTTGCTCTCGCTGGTACGCGACTATTCGCCCGACGAGTTCAAGAACAACGTCATGGCGCTGGCGGATATCGCCAAGTTCTTCAAGCTGCCGACCATTCTTACCACCAGCTTCGAAACCGGGCCGAACGGGCCGATCGTGCCGGAGCTAAAGGCCATGTTTCCCGACGCGCCCTATATCGCTCGTCCGGGGCAGATCAACGCCTGGGATAACGAGGACTTCGTCAACGCGATCAAGGCCACTGGGCGCAAGCAACTGATCATTGCTGGTGTGGTTACCGACGTTTGTGTGGCATTTCCCACTCTCTCCGCACTGGAGGCTGGTTATGACGTATTCGTGGTGACGGACGCTTCCGGCACCTTCAACACCGCGGTGCGCGATGCTGCCTTGGCGCGTATGGCTCATGCCGGTGCCCAACTGCTCAACTGGTTCAGCGTCGGTGGCGAACTGCATCGTGACTGGCGTAACGATGTCGAGGGGTTCGGCGGCATTCTTGGTGGTCACCTGCCGGCATACGCCAACCTGATCCAGAGCTACAACCAGAAGTGAAACGAGGCTGCTGAAACGCAAAAGGCCGCTCGATGAGCGGCCTTTTGCGTTCAAGGGTGGATCACACCATCTGATCGCCGACGTGGAGGATCTTCATGGTGTTGGTGCCGCCGGTACCGTGGTAGCTGTCGCCCTTGGTCAGGATGACCCAGTCGCCCGGCTCGACCACGCCGCGCTTGAGCAACTCGTCCACCGCCGCCTGGCTGACCTTGTTCGCTGGCAGCGAGGCCGGGTCGAACGGCACGGTGTAGACGCCACGGAACAGTGCCACGCGGGCCTGGGCTTCACGGTGCGGGGTGAAGGCGAAGATCGGGATCGACGAGCGGATACGCGACATGATCAACGGGCTGTAGCCACTCTCGGTGAGGCTGATGATTGCCTTGACGCCCGGGAAGTGGTTGGCGGTGTACATGGTGGCCAGGGCGATGCTTTCGTCGCAGCGCTCGAAGGTGCGGCCCAGGCGGTGGCTGGACTGCTTGCTGGTCGGGTGTTTCTCTGCGCCGAGGCACACGCGTGCCATGGCTTGCACGGCTTCTACCGGGTATTCGCCGGCAGCGCTCTCGGCCGACAGCATCACTGCGTCGGTGTAGTCCAGCGCGGCGTTGGCCACGTCGGAGACTTCGGCGCGAGTCGGCATCGGGCTGTGGATCATCGATTCCATCATCTGCGTGGCGGTGATCACTGCTTTGTTCAGGCGACGGGCGTGGGCGATGATCTTCTTCTGGATGCCGACCAGCTCGGCGTCGCCGATTTCCACGGCCAGGTCGCCACGGGCGACCATCACCGCGTCACTGGCGCGGATCAGGCCGTCCAGCGCTTCGTCATCGGCCACGGCTTCGGCGCGCTCGATCTTGGCCACCAGCCAGGCGGTGCCGCCGGCTTCGGTGAGCAGGCGACGGGCGTAGTCCATGTCGGCGGCATCACGCGGGAAGGACACAGCCAGGTAATCCAGGTCCATTTCGGCGGCGACCTTGATGTCGGCCTTGTCTTTCTCGGTCAGCGCTGGCGCAGTCAGGCCGCCGCCACGGCGGTTTATGCCCTTGTTGTCCGACAGCGGGCCGCCGATCAGTACGCGGCAGTGCAGCTCGTCGGCGCCCTTGAGTTCGACGCGCATGACCACGCGGCCGTCGTCGAGCAGCAGTTCGTCACCGACATCGCAGTCCTGGATCAGCGCCGGGTAGTCGATGCCGACCACTTCCTGGGTGCCGGCCGTGCGCGAGTGGCTGGAGGAGAGGCGGAACAGGTCGCCGTCCTTGAGCTCGATACGCTTGTTCTCGAACTTGGCGATGCGGATTTTCGGGCCTTGCAGGTCGCCGAGCAGGGCGACATGGCGGCCGTGCTTGGCGGCCAGCTCACGAACCAGGGCGGCGCGCGCCTTGTGGTCGTCCGGCGTGCCGTGGGAGAAGTTCAGACGGGCCACGTCGAGACCGGCGAGGATCAGTTGCTCCAGCACTTCCGGCGAGCTGCTGGCCGGGCCCAGGGTGGCGACGATTTTGGTGCGGCGAAAGGTCATGCACGAACTCCCTAGTGAACTATGACCGGGAGGCTACTACGGCGTCGGGCTGTAGTCATTGTTCCTGTGCACTACCCTTTGCGCTCCGGTTTGATCACCAGCAGATCGCACTCGACGCGTTCCAGCACCAGCTCTGCGGTGTGGCCGATCAGCAGGCTGTCCAGATGGCCGCGGGCGATGGCGCCCATTACCAGCAGGCCGATATTGTGCTCACGCACGAAACGCGGGATGACTTCCTCGGCAAAACCTTCCTGCAGGTGGGTTTGCGCTCTATCGATGGCGTGCTGGGCGATCAGCTTGTCGAAGGCCTCGCGATGTTCTCGGCTGCACTGGATCACGTAGTCTTCATATTCCTGCGCTACCTCGGCGTCGAACAGCAGCGAGCGTGGCAGCGGTGCCTGCGCGTGCAGGTACTCAGCTTGCAGGCCAAGCGCAGCCTGCAGAGCCTGGCTGGTGCGAATCAATTGATGATCGAGGGCGGCAGGTTTATCGGCACTGTGCAGCGGGTCGAGTGCAGCGCACAGGCGTTTGCCGCGAGATTCGGCGTCGTGCACCAGCCACAGCGGCACCGGACAGCGGCGGATCAGCTGCCAGCTGGTATCACTGAATAGCAGACGGCGCAGCGCACTGCTGGGATAGGTCGATTTAAACAGGATGTCCGGTTGCAGCACCGCGACGCGGGAAAGTATCTCCTCGTGGCGGCGTTTGCCCCAGCGCACATCCACTTCGATCTGGAGTCCTTCAGCGCTCAGGTGGGCGACGCTGGTACGCAGTGCCTCGCAGCTTTGCCGCAAGATGGTTTCGCGGGCGCGGTCGAACAGGCGGCTGTCCAGCAGGCCGCTTTCCAGGCTCGGGTGATACTCGACCTGCAGCAAGAGCAGGGCGGCGCCGGTCTCGCGCGCCACTTCGACGGCCCGCTGCAGGGCCGGTTGTTGCTGGTGTTCGGCGTCGATGACGACCATCAGCCGTTGCAGTTTCATGGCAGTGTCCTCACCTGGAGTCTGTGCCTGCATTACAGGCCATGTTCAGGCGAGCGGCATTGATATGGATCAGCGATTTGGCGCTGGTTCGAGAGGGCGAGTGGTCGTGGCGCTGGCGCGGACAAAAAGGTGAGGCAATGGCGTCATGCGGGGCGTTTCCAGAACAACTATCGCTGTTCAGTTTTTCCCTCGGCTGTCGATACACTGCTCATTGGAGGAATTGCCCATGCGTACCCTGATCATTCTGGCCGTGGCTCTGGTTGCCACGGGCTGTACCCGCGTCTCGCTCGACCATCATCTGAACAACGCCTACCGCGCCTACAACGAAGGTGATTGTGCGCAGGTCGCGCTGGAGCTGTCGCAGGCCGAGCGCAAGAGCCGCTCGCGCAATTACCTGCAGCCGGAGATTTCCCTGTTGCGCGGTCAGTGCCTGGAGCGCGAGAGCCTGTTCGTCGATGCCGCGCAGACTTACCAGTTCATCATCACGCGCTATCCGGCCAGCGAGTACGCCTACCGCGCCCGCGCGCGTCTGCAGACGCTGGAACAGCTGGGGCATCACAGCCCGGCGCCGGCGGCCAAGGTCAGCCCGGCCACACTCTGAGCCTTCGGTCGTTCGGCGTTCTTCAGGGGCGCGTGGCGGTATAAGCTGGCGTATGTCACTCATGGAGGATGAACATGCGCTACTGGTTGTTGATTGCTGCACTGCTGCCCACGCTGGTCACGGCGGAAATCTATCGCTGGACGGACGAGCAGGGGCGGGTGCATTTCGGCCAGAGGCCCGTTGCCGGGGCTGAAACCGTGCAGGTGAAGCCGCAGGTGATCGAGCGCGACGAACACACGCGTGAGCGTGAGGAGCGCCGTCAGCGTTTCTACGATGCGCGGCGTGAAGAGCAACAGCAGGCGGCGGCGACAGCAGCTGCGCAGCGCGAAGAGCGGGCCAGTGAATGCCGTGATCTGCGCCGACACCTGGCGCAGATGCCGGAGGGCTTTCGCTACTATCGCGAAGGCGCCGGCGGCGAGCGCATCTACTACAGTGATGAAGAAACCGACACCGCTCGTCGCCAGTTGCGCGAGCGGATAGCCCAACGCTGTTCTTGAGGGTGGTTAAGTGGTCGTAGTAGGGCCATACTCAAGTCCCTTTGTAGCGATTTGCCACTATGCGTAGCCAGCGCCGAATCGAACGCCATCAGTTGCCCTACTACCTGAAGGTGTTCAATCGCATTACCGACAAACCGATGGGCTCCATCGGCAATGTCTCCCTCGACGGTCTGATGCTGATCAGTCAGTTGCCGATGCTGGTGGGCGCACGCTTCGACATGCGCCTGAAGATTCCAGGCCAGCATGGCATGCATTTCATCGACTTCTCCGCCAACTGTCAGTGGTGCCGTGAAGACGTCAATCCCGGTGTCTACGATTCCGGCTTCGCTCTGGTGGCGCCACCTGCCGATTACGTCGAGATGATCGACGCGCTGCGTTACTACTTTAGCTTTCACAGCCTGGCGGCGTCTGCCTGATATTTCGCTGGTTCGAGGTTGTCGTACGCGGCGGCGTCAATGCATCGCTGGCGCACGTGCCAGGCTGCGCAAGCGCTGGCTCAACTGCAGGCGCAAACCTTCCTCCTCGCAGAACAGCAGCGCGTGCTCAATGTCATAGCGCTCACCCTGTGGGCAATCCAGTTGCCGATAGACGTCCGCCCGAGCCAGATGATCGACCAGGTTGGGCGGGCCGAGCTGCAGGACGCGCTCGGCATCCTTGAGCGCTGCTTCCGGGGCATCGTGCTGCATGTGCAGCAGGCGCAGGTTGCGCGACAGGCGTCGCAGCATGTCAGCGGCGTCGGCTGTCTGCAGGTGCACCGCGCTGAGTTCGACATCCGGGCCCAGCTGGCGATAGAGCTGATCACGGCAGTCGCGGGTGTACAGGCGGCGTCCGCCGCAAGGGTCGAGCAGGTGATCGGCGCCAGGTACACGGAGCATGAAGTGACCAGGGAAATTCACGCCCTGGAGTGGAATATCCAGGCGGCGCGCCAACTCCAGTGCAATCAACGCCAGGGGCAGCGGTTGGCCGCGTCGGCGGCGTAGCACTTCATGCAGCAGGGCATGGCGCGGTCGTGTCACGCCTTCGTCGTCTTCCTGATAGTCGAGTTCTGCCAGTCGGCGCAGCAGCGGCTGTGCCAATTCGCGAGCGGGCAGGGCGGGTAACCCGGCGCTGACCTGCAGTAACAAACTGTGCAGGTCGCTCAGTATCTGCGCGGGCTGAAGCTGATCATCGTGTTCGGCAGCGATCCACAGAGCCGCCTCGAACAGGGCGGGAGGGTCGCGTTGCAGGCACTGCAGGCAGGCTTGGCGTGGGCTCATCGCATTCTCCGCTGACTTCTGCTCTTTTAGCTCCTGGCAAGGTCGTCGTCCAGTGTGGCTCTCCTATACTGAGGCCTGAAGTCCAACCGGGAGCTCGCCCATGTTCAGCATGATGGAAGCCGCCCGCCTCGAGGCCCTGCATCTGGCCGAGGATCCGGCCAGCGGTCTCAAGGCCGTTATCGCCATTCACAACACCCGTTTCGGGCCAGCGCTTGGCGGTTGTCGCTACCTACCCTATGCCGATGAACAAAGCGCCATTGGCGATGCCATCCGCCTTGCCCAGGGTATGAGCTACAAGGCGGCGTTGGCTGGGATCGATCACGGTGGCGGCAAGGCGGTGATCATCCGCCCGGCTCATCTGCAAAGCCGCGCCGCGCTGTTCGAAGCCTTCGGCCGTTTTATCGAAACCCTCAATGGCCGTTACATCACCGCCATCGACAGTGGCACTTCCAGCGCCGACATGGATTGCATCGCCCAGTACACCCATCACGCTACCAGTACGACCAGCGAGGGTGATCCGTCACCGCACACCGCCTTGGGTGTGTTCGCGGGCATCCGCGCTACCGCCCAGGCGCGTCTTGGCAGCGATGATCTGGAAGGGCTGCGAGTCGCTGTTCAGGGGCTGGGCAATGTCGGTTTCGCCCTGGCCGAATCGCTGCATGCCGCGGGCGTGGAACTGTTGGTGAGCGACCTCGATGCCGGGCGTGTGCAACTGGCCGTCGAGCAACTGGGGGCGCATCCGATTACCAGCGATGCGTTACTCACCACGCCCTGCGACATTCTCGCGCCCTGTGGCCTGGGTGGTGTGCTGAATGCGCAGACGGTTGCCCATCTGCGTTGCGCTGCGGTGGCTGGAGCGGCCAACAATCAGCTGGCAAGCCCTGAAGTGGCCGATCAGCTGGAAGCTCGCGGGATTCTCTATGCACCGGATTACGTGCTCAATGCAGGAGGGCTGATCTACGTGGCGCTGCGTCATCGCGGCGAGGAACTAGCGGCGATCACTGCGCACCTGGCGCAGATCAGCCGGCGCCTCACCGAAATCTACGCCCATGCCCAGGCTGAAAAACGATCCCCGGCGCGAGTCGCTGACTACCTGGCAGAGGGCCTGCTTTATCGCACCTAGCGGTTGCCGAGCCCGTTCAAACTGCGGGAGCGCGAAGGTAATCAGTAGGCGGCGCCTGGTCGAACTGATGGGTGCACGGTGCAGCGACCTGCGGCAACGCTGCACTTGGCGCTACATGCGAGCTCGATTAGCGTGGTGGAAGGAGGTTCACCATGGACTATTTCATTATCGTCGTCACCACCACCGCAGGCCTGTACTTTCACTGGTGGCTGTTTCGCCGCATTCGTCAGTGGAGTGATCGCGATCTGGCGCTTTCTCTTGCCGAAGGCGATGAGCGCAAACGCCAGTACATGCTCGAGCAACTGCTCCGTGCGCGACGTGAGGGCATCAAGCGACGAGATTTGCCAGCCTGGCTGGAGCAAGCTGCGATGCACTATCCAGTCAGCGATGCCTGACGCGCCAGGCCCTGCGCAGGGCGCGCGGGGCCTGTGAGCTCGGTCATTCGCTGGCTGCGTCGGCCTCGAGTTCGTCAAGTGCGTCTGGCTGGCTCTTGAACGCCTTGGCGAAGACGTCGCGATTCTTGGCCATGAAAATACCCAGCTCCTCGCCCTGTTCCTCGCTCAAGGACGGCACCGCCTTGTGCAGAACCTCACTCAGGCGCTCGGCCAGCTCCAGCATCTTGTCGTAACGATCGGCTTCGGCCTTATCCATAAACAAACGCTCCGGATCGCGACTGCTGCGGTACACCACTTCGACGGCCATTCATCACCTCGTCTGCCTTCATACGTGTCGATCAGTAATTAACTGGTTTTTTGTACAGTGTTTGCGAGAATAAAGGACTCGCTTCTCTTTTGCCAGCATTGGGCTTGATGGGCAGCTTAGATGACTCGATTTGCAGCTGCATTCAGCGGCTGGCGGCGTTTGGTTTTCTGCTATGGCCAACGGCAGAATCAGGTACGTTTGTACAATTATTGTATATGTTGAGTCTGCTTCGGATTCTTTATCAAACGTTTTGCGGGGCGGCGCTTGTGCAGCTGTTTGGTGGACATCTATAGTCACTGCAGGCGCATGGTATCGGCCTTTGCAGTGCCCAATCATGAGGTGTTCACCGTGAACTCAGTCGGTCGTGTAGAGCGCAAGTTGCTCGCGCTGGTGGCACTGTTTTACTTGAGCCTGATGCTGCTCATTGGAGCAATCTGGGGGAGTCAGGCCAGCCTCTCCAGCGGTCGGGATGTACAAGATCTGTATCGATCTCTGTACCGGCTCTCCTCACTGCTTTCGATGCTCCAAGATGCCGAGATTGGTCAGCGCGGCTATTTACTCACGAGCGACCCTCAGTACCTCGAACCTTATGAGCGGGCCACCGAACAACTGGACGAGCACCTGTCATTGCTTGTTGAAAGCCATATCCTAAGGGCTTACAAGCCTGATATTGACGCTATCACCAGACTCAGCCAGCTCAAGCGCAGCGAACTGGCACAGACCATAGCCGTGCGCAGAGAGCAGGGACAGAGCGCTGTACAGCGGACGCTGGATGAGGACGTCGGTAAGCTCTACATGGATGAAATGCGTTTACGCATCGGCAATATCGAACGTGGCGTAAAGGCTTCCCTTGCCGAACAGAAAGCGGATCTGGAGTGGCGTTCGTATCTGGCGCTATGGGGTGGCGGTGGCGGTGCATTGTTGATGCTCGGCCTGCTCACGCTGCTGTTTGTCGACTTACGTCGTGACCTTAGTGAGCGCGCCGAGTTGCTCGAGCGACTGGCCTTCGAGTCGCAGCACGACAGTCTCACCCAGATACCCAATCGACGAGCCTTCAACGAGACGCTGGATCAGGCTTTGGCGCTCGCAAGGCGCGGAGAGCGCCAGGTGGCGTTGCTCTATCTCGATCTCGATGGCTTCAAGCCGATTAACGATCAGTATGGCCATGCTGCTGGAGACGCGACACTCAAGGCAGTGGTTGCACGGTGGCAGGGTTTGATGCGTGAAGGTGAAGTGTTGGCACGGCTGGGCGGGGACGAGTTCGCAATCATTGCGGCAGGTGATGCAGATGCTGTCGAACGCCTGGCACGGCGTCTGATCGAGGCGCTTGATACGCCTTTGCTGGAGCACTTTCCCGAGGTGCGGGTGGGCGTCAGCGTTGGTCTGGCGCGTTATGCCGAACATGGCGAAGATCGCCGCCGGCTTATCGCGGCGGCCGATACGGCCATGTATCGCGCCAAGGAAGCGGGCAAGCACTGCTTCGCCTGGCCTGAATCGCGTCAGCCGGTGCTGGCGGTAGTCTGAGCGGCCTGTGTCTTTCCGTCACATCCCCGCATCATCCTCAAGTTGGTGTTTTTCCTGCATGCTCGTCGGTGTGCATCCATGTCGGATGCACGGGGTGATGTTGGTTTGGGGAGAAGTGACACGATGAATTGGGCGGAACGTCTGCGAACGGGCATGCATGGCCTGGCGGAATCCTTGGGTAATCTGCTGATGGAGGCCTTCCATTACCTGGCGCTGTTCGCCATTGGTGCGATCACGGCCTGGGCGGGGGTGATGACCTTTATCGGCATGCTGGAGAAGGGACACATCACGGTCGATGACATCCTGCTGCTGTTCATCTACCTGGAATTGGCAGCGATGGTGGGGATCTATTTCAAGACCAACCACATGCCGATTCGCTTCATGATCTATGTGGCGATCACCGCATTGACCCGTTTGCTGATTTCCGACATTTCCCACACCCACAAGCCGAGCTGGGGTGTGGTGATGGTGTCGGGGGCGATCCTGCTGCTGGCGCTGGCGATCCTGGTGGTGCGTTACGCCTCGTCACGCTTTCCGGCCGTGGCCGGCCCGCACCCCCGCAACAAGGCGCGTAACCGTGCGGATGCCGAGTCCGAGCGTGACGATACGTCTGATTGATCTGAGGTGGATGACACTCGTTTCATCCGCCATTACTGGCGTGATGGCGGATCATTGAGGTGAGGTGTCAATCGAGCGGTGCAAACAGCGCCGCCAAGTCTTCCTCATCCAGCTTCCACTGGCCCTGGCTGCCGCCGTCCAGCACGCCTTTGGCCAGGCTGGCCTTGGCCTGCTGCAGTTGCTGGATCTTTTCTTCGACGCTGCCGCGGGCGATCAACTTGTAGACGAACACTGGTTTGTCCTGGCCGATACGGTAGGCGCGGTCACTGGCCTGGGCTTCGGCGGCCGGGTTCCACCAGGGGTCGAAGTGGATCACGGTGTCGGCGGCGGTCAGGTTGAGGCCGCTGCCGCCGGCCTTGAGGCTGATCAGGAACACCGGAAACTCTCCCGCCTGGAAGCGCTGTACCGGTGTGCGTCGGTCCTGGGTGCTGCCGGTCAGCTTGGCGTAGGCGATCTTGCGGGCCTGCAGCTCTGCCTCGATCAACGCCAGCATCGAGGTGAACTGAGAGAACAGCAGCACGCGGCGGCCTTCGTCGACCAGTTCCTGAAGCATATCCAGAAGGGCGCTGAGCTTGCCGGAATCGTTTGCGCCCAACTCGCCGTTATCCTCTCCGAGCAGGCGCAGATCGCAGCAGCTTTGGCGCAGGCGCAGCAGCGCCTCAAGGATGACGATATGGCTGCGTGCCAGGCCCTGGCGGGTGATTTCCTCGCGTACCTTCTGGTCCATCGCCAGGCGCAGGGTCTCGTAGCGGTCGCGCTGCAGCTGGGTCAGCTCGACCCATTGGGTGATCTCGGTCTTCGGCGGCAGTTCGCTGGCTACCTGTTCCTTGTTGCGGCGCAGCAGGAAGGGGCGGATGCGCCCGTTCAGATGTGCGAGGCGATGGCCGTCGCCGCGTTTCTCGATGGGCGTGCGGTAGTCGCGGGTGAAGGCCTTGGCGTCGCCGAGCCAGCCGGGCATGAGGAAGTGGAACAGTGACCACAGCTCGCCCAGGTGGTTTTCCAGCGGCGTGCCGGTCAGGCACAGGCGCAGCTCGGCCTGTATCTGAGCCGCTGCGGTGGCGGCCTTGCTGCGCGGGTTCTTGATGTTCTGCGCTTCGTCGAGGATCAGCAGGCGGTAGCGGTGTTGATTCAGCGCCTTGAGGTCGCGTGGCAGCAGGGCGTAGGTGGTCAGGATCAGGTCGTGCTCGGTGATCTCATCGAACAGCGCTTTGCGCTTGCCCCCATGCAGTGCCAGTACGCGCAACTGCGGGGTGAAGCG
Organism: Pseudomonas sp. zfem001; assembly: GCF_032621725.1. Lineage (NCBI taxonomy): Bacteria > Pseudomonadati > Pseudomonadota > Gammaproteobacteria > Pseudomonadales > Pseudomonadaceae > Pseudomonas > Pseudomonas sp. zfem001. Next base: position 83,648 of record NZ_JAVYJI010000006.1, read on the forward strand.
CGCCGCTTCGTCCTGCCAGTTGGGAATCAAGCTGGTGGGCATGACGATCAGCGCGGGCTTGTCGAGACGACCCGCCTGTTTCTCGCAGAGGACATGCGCCAGGGTCTGCAGGGTCTTGCCCAGGCCCATGTCGTCGGCCAGCACGCCACCGACGCGCAGCTCGGCCAGGGTCTGCATCCAGTTCAGGCCCTGCAGCTGATAGCTGCGCAGTTCGGCCTGCAAGTCCGCGGGTGGTGAGACTTCACGCACTGCCAGACTCTGCAGGCGTTGTGCGAAACCGCGCAGTTCATCGCCGCCTTGCCAGCTGAGTTCAGGACCCTGCGCCAGTTCGGCCAGGCGCGCGGCGTCGGCGCGACCCAGGCGCAGCGGCAGGTGGTCTTCGCCGGGGTCGCGGAAATACAGCTCGCCGAGTGTGGCCAACAATGGCTTGAGGCGGGCGAAGGGCAGAGCGATGCGTTTGCCGCTTTGCGGCAGGTTGACCAGCAGGCGATCTTCGTCGGCGCGCTGGGCCAGTGCCTCGGGCGCCAGCAGCCAGGGCGTGCGGCGAATGGCCTGGAGCAGGATCGGCAGCAGGCTCAGGCGCTGCCCTTCGACTTCGATGCCCAGCTCCAGATCGAACCAGTTCTGCTGCGGGTCTTCCTCGACCTCGGCATACCAGTCATCGACCTCGGTGAGGTTGTACTGGAAGTCGGGGCGCATGTGGATCTGCCAGCCTTCTGCGCGCAATTGCGGCAGTTGCTGCTGGACGAAATCCAGCCAGTCGCGCTCGCGCTCCAGCTCGAACGGCTCGCCAGCTTCGGCCGGTAGCGCCTCGCTCTGGCGCAGGGCTACCTGCAGACCGAGGCTTTCCAAGCGTTTGCGCAGCGTGGCTTCGGCTGCGCCGTCACGGATCAGGCGCAGGTTGGTTTGCTCATCCAGGCGCTTGACCAAGTCCTTGGCCGGCTTGCCGAAGACCTTGTGCCCGGCATAGTCGAAGGCCAGCGCGGCGCGGTGCTGGGTTTGTTCCTGCATGCGTCCCTTGCGTGCGTCGAAATGCACGCGTACCTGGCTGCCGAGGCTGAGGACGGCGGTGGGGGCGATACCTTCGAGGCGCGTTTCGGCCAGCTCCTTGTCCAGTACGATGATGTCCGACAGGTCGCTGCCGGCGCGCTGCTGAGCTTCAAGGGTGAGGAGGGCGGCAACCACGTGCTTGCAGTTGAAGCCGACCGGGCAGTTGCAGTGGCCGGTCACGCTCCATTTGCGCCCATAAGGATGCAGCGTGATGCGCTGCTGGTAGGTCTGCCCACCTGAGCCTCGGCAATTGGCGAGCAGGCTGTGGTCCTTGAGACTGAGCAGTTTGCTGCGTTTTTCTTCGGCGTAGCCGATGCCACGGCGCAGGTCGCCCGCGCCGAATTCGGAACGCCAGTCTTCCTGGCGTAACAGGTGGATATCCAGAGGCATCAGCGAAGCCTCGTGGCGAAAAGGAATGGGCGCATGACTGGGCCGTGGCAATGCAAAGCCGCAGATTTTCGCATAGCCGCGTGACGATTAGCAGGCGTGGTGCAGAGATTGCCGACGGCAGGGCGGGTGGCGGCTTTCTCCCGCCCTACACGAACGCAGCACGGTACTGTCTGGGCGTTGCACCCAATGCCTGGCGAAAACGGTTGCTGAAATGGCTGGCGCTGGCGAAGCCGCAGGCCAATGCCACCTCGCTCAGAGCAGGGGCTGGCCGACGTAGCATCTTGCAGGCACGCGCCAGACGCCGAGCCAGCACGTAACGATGAGGTGGCAGGCCAAAGCTGCTCTGGAACATGCGCGCGAAGTAGTATTCCGACAGCGCGCAGAGTGCGGCCAGTTGGCTCAGCGGTAGCGGCGTGTCCAGGTGCTGCTCGATGAACTCGCGTACACGTCGGCGTTGCAGCGGTGCCAGGCCGCCCTTTAGGCGCAGGCCCTGGCGCAGGCCAACCTGGTTGAGCAAGGCGTGGTCGAGTAGTTGGTGCGCCAGGCTGCTGGCCAGCAGGCGTTCGCCCGGCTCCTGCCAGTCGAGGGTGCACAGCTGGCGAAAGCGCGCGGACTGTTCGGCGTCTTCGAGGAAGGTCGCTTCTTCCAGTTGCAGGCTGCGCGGCTCGCGATCGAGCAGGGCGACCGCGCCAAGGGCGAATTGCTCCTGCTCTATATAGAGGTGGGCAAGCTGAATCTCGCCATTGATGATCCAGGCCGACTGGTGTTCGGCCGGCAGAATGCACAGTTTGTCTGGCGCACCCTTGTTGCCGGGCTGCTCGCGGCGAAAGGTGCCAGTGCCGCCGCTGAGGTAGCACGACAGCGTGTGATGGCTGGGGGCAAGGTAGTCACGCGCATCATGAGCGTTGCTCCAGCGGGCCACTGCCATGCCGTTGCCCAGCTCGGCCATCGCGTGTAGCCGAGCGTTGGGCGAGCGGCTCATGCTCTGGAATACCTGCAGATGTTCGAATTGCGCCATCACCTTCTCCCGAATGCAGCCATGCTACGCCTGCCAGTAGGCAAAACCAGAGGCGAAGAAAAAAATGCGCAAGTTTGTGAAATTCTGGGGTCGTAATTTCTGGAACGCCTTTCAATGGTGCTTAAGTTTTTTTGCGCCAACTCGCGGCGCGGCACGAGGACTCGGAGTATCGTGGTGGCCATTCAAACAATGATTCGCATCCCGGTGCCGCTCCCGATGAAATACCTGCGTCAGTTCGCTCTTGCCTCTGCCTTGATCACCCCCAGCCTGCTGGTTGCTGCGCCTTCGATTGATGACAAATCGGCCTTCATCGCCGACCTGGTAGGTCGCATGACCCTTGAGGAAAAGGTCGGCCAATTGCGCCTGATCAGCATCGGCGGCGACATGCCGCGTGAGCGCATCCGCGAGGAGATGGCGGCGGGTCGCATCGGCGCCACCTTCAACTCGGTGGTGCGACCGGAGAATCGCCCGATGCAGGAGGCTGCCCTGCGTAGCCGCCTGGGCATCCCGGTGTTCTTCGCCTACGACATCATCCATGGTCATCGCACTACCTTTCCCATCGGCCTGGGCCTGGCGTCCAGCTGGGACATTCCAGCCATCGAGAACAGCGCCCGGATCGCGGCTTTCGAAGCCAGTGCCGATGGCCTGGACATGACCTTCGCGCCGACCGTCGACATCTCCCGCGATCCACGCTGGGGACGCACTTCCGAGGGCTTCGGCGAAGACCCCTACCTGGTTTCTCGTATCGCCACGGCCATGGTGCAAGGCTTCCAAGGCAAGGACCCCAGCGATCCGCAACGCATCATGGCCAGCGTCAAGCACTTCGCCCTGTACGGCGCGGTGGAGGGCGGGCGCGACTACAACGTGGTCGACATGAGCCCGATGCGCATGTATCAGGACTACCTGCCGCCTTATCGCGCCGCCATCGATGCTGGCGCCGGCGGGGTGATGGTGGCGCTGAACGCCATCAATGGCGTGCCAGCTTCGGCCAATACCTGGCTGCTGCGTGATCTGCTGCGCCGCGACTGGGGCTTCAAGGGTGTGGCGCTCAGCGACCATGGCGCGATCACCGAACTGCTACGCCATGGTGTGGCTGCCGATGGCCGAGAGGCGGCAAAACTGGCCGTCACGGCAGGTGTTGGGATGAGCATGGCCGACACGCTCTACGATCAGGAACTGCCAGCGCTGGTGCGCAGCGGCGCGGTACCACAGAGCGTGCTGGATGAGGCCGTTACCCATGTGCTGAACACCAAGTACGACCTCGGCCTGTTCCACGATCCGTTCCGCCGTATCGGCCGCGCCGAGGACGATCCCGCCGACGTCAATGCCGAAAGCCGGCTGCACCGCGCGGATGCGCGGGCCATGGCGCGTGACTCCCTGGTGCTGCTGGAAAACCACGGCGATACGCTGCCCCTGAGCAAGAAGACCACCGTCGCGTTGATCGGTCCGCTGGCCGACTCGCCGGTGGACATGCTCGGCAGTTGGTCAGCGGTGGGCGTGGCGGAGCAGGCGGTGACCCTGCGCAAGGGCATGGAAGCGGCGCTCAACGGGCAGGGCAAGCTGCTCTACGCCGTTGGCGCCAACGTCACCGACGATGCCCATGTGATCAATTACCTCAATCAGCTCAACTGGGATCGCCCGGAAGTCGTGCTGGACAAGCGCACCCCGCAGGCGATGCTGGAGGAGGCGGTGCGTGTGGCTTCCCAGGCCGACGTCATCGTTGCCGCCGTGGGCGAAGCGCGCGGTATGTCCCACGAGTCGTCCAGTCGCACCCGGTTGGACCTGCCGGACAGCCAGCAGGCGCTGTTGCGCGCACTCAAGGCCACCGGCAAACCGCTGGTACTGGTGCTGATGAACGGTCGGCCGCTGGCGCTGGGCTGGGAGAAGGAAAACGCCGATGCGATGCTGGAGACCTGGTACAGCGGTATAGAGGGTGGCAACGCCATCGCCGATGTGCTGTTCGGTGAGCACAACCCCGCCGGCAAACTACCGATCACCTTTCCGCGTTCGGTCGGGCAGATTCCTACCTACTACAATCATCTGCGCCTAGGCCGCCCATACACGCCCGGCACGCCTGGCAACTATACCTCGCAGTATTTCGAAGAGCCCAACGGTCCGCTGTATCCGTTCGGCTATGGTTTGAGCTACAGCGATTTCCAGCTGTCGGCGCCGAAGCTGTCTGCCGAGCGCATGGCGCCGGGCGAGAAGATTCGCGTCAGCGTCACGCTTAAGAACGCCGGGCCAAGGGCTGGCTCCACTGTCGTGCAGCTGTATCTGCACGACGAGGCCGCCTCGGTGATCCGTCCGGTGAAGGAACTCAAGGATTTTCGCAGGGTCAAGCTTGGGGCAGGCGAGACACGCGAGCTGAGTTTCGAGATCGACGAAGCCATGCTGCGTTTCTACAACGCCAGCCTGCAGCATGTCAGCGAGCCAGGTGCCTTCCGTGTCCAGCTAGGGCTGGATTCGGAGAGCGTGCAGGAGGCGCGTTTCGAATTGTTGCCACGCCAATGAGGGTGTGGCCCTAGGAGGCGAAAATATACTCGCTCGAGCACCTGTGCCGGACTTCACGATCTGGTAATAATGCGCAGAAAGAATCCGCGCATGCGGAGACGTCACCGTTCGGTTGGCTGTCTGCATTGTGCTCGCGCTGTATTTGTACCATTCGCCCGTTTTTAACTCTCTGCAGCGGCCGCCCCCGGGCTTGCCGCTGCTTGTCAGTACGTGTTGCCCTGGAGGCTGTGTGTCGATGAGTCGTTGTTCTGGAGCCCGTATGGGCAAGGCCGGCAAGCTGGCCCTTTGTGTGCTCCCCCTGCTGTTCGCTGCCCAGGGCTGGGCCTTCGATCTGGATGATGTGGCGGTAAAGGCCAAGGCGCTTGCTGCCGAACGCTACAATGCGCCGCAAAGCAATCTGCCGGCTGCGCTGCGCGAATTGCCGTTCGCTGGCTATCAGAAGGTGCGCTTCCTTGAGGAAAAAGCACATTGGGCTGATGGCAAGACGCCGTTCCGGCTGTACTTCTTCCACCAGGGCATGCACTTCGATGTGCCGGTGAAGATCAACGAAGTGACCGCCGAAGGCACCCAGGAAATCAAGTACGACCCGTCGATGTTCGACTTCGGCGATCTCAATCTGAACCCGGATGACCTCAAGGATCTCGGTTTTGCCGGCTTCAAGGTGATCAACGAGATCAACACCAACGGTCGGCACGATGAGGTGATGAGCGTGCTGGGCGCCAGTTACTTCCGCATCGTCGGCAAAGGGCAGGTGTTCGGTCTTTCCGCGCGCGGTCTGGCTATCGACACCGCGCTGCCATCGGGCGAAGAGTTCCCGCGTTTCAGCGAGTTCTGGATCGAGAAGCCGCAGCCCGATCGCCGCAGCTTGGTGATCTACGCACTGCTCGACTCGCCGCGCGCCACCGGCGCTTACCGCATGGAAATCAAACCGGGGCGCGACAGCGTGCTCGAGGTGCAATCGAAGGTCTACCTGCGTGAGAACGTCGAAAAGCTCGGCATCGCGCCGCTGACCAGCATGTACCTGTTCGGTGCCAACCAGCCCTGGCCGCGCCCGAATTACCGCCCGCAACTGCATGACTCCGATGGTCTGGCCATCCATGCCGGCAATGGCGAGTGGATCTGGCGTCCGCTGAACAACCCGCAGCGCCTCAACGTCAGCAGCTATCGTATCGACAACCCACGTGGCTTCGGCCTGATGCAGCGTGGTCGCGACTTCAACCAGTATCAGGATCTCGACGACCGCTACGAACTGCGCCCAAGCGGCTGGGTGGAAACCGTCGGCGATTGGGGCACCGGTCATGTCGAACTGGTGGAGATCCCCACGCCGGATGAAACCAACGACAACATCGTCGCCCTTTGGCGCCCCGAGAAGCTACCGGCACCGGGCGAGTCGCTGGATGTGGCCTATCGCCTACACTTCAGCCGTGACGACGCCAAACTGCACGATCCGCAACTGGCCATGGTCAGCCAGACCCGGCTGTCGGAGGGTGATATCAAGCAGGCCAACCTGATTCGTCAGGCCGATGGCAGTACCGCGCTGGTGGTTGATTTCGTTGGTGAGGAATTGGCCAAGCGTTCGTCTGATGCGGCGCCGAGTGTGCAGGTCAGCGTCGATGGCAACGCCGAACTGCTGGAAGACAGCCTGCGTTACAACCCGGTCAGCAACGGCTGGCGTTTGACCCTGCGGATCAAGGTCAAGAACCCGGCGCAGCCGGTGGAGATGCGCGCTGCCCTGGTCGAGGACGGCAAGCCCTTGTCGGAAACCTGGAGCTATCAGCTGCCTTCCCATGAATAACACTCTAGACCCTACGCAAATCCAGGAGTATCTGGGAGAACTGCCGCTCGATCATGAGCGGCAGCAGGCCTTGGCTGATCGCGTCGAAGAGGAGGGCGGCGATCTTGCGACACTGCATCGCGCCCTGCACGAGGACGATCAGCTAGCGACCGAGCCCCAGGAGGAAACCCGCGAGATGCTCGACTCGGTGCCAGCCCGCCTGGCATTGGGCTGGCCGGATGCGCTCGAGCGCGGTTGCCGTATCGTCCAGGATCATCAGGGCCGTCCGACCATCGATTCGACGCCGCCGATCAAGCGCACGCGCATGGTGCCGGAGCCTTGGCAGATCAACATCCTCGATCGTGGCTGGCGCCGTCTGAAAGGCGAGAAACCTGCGCCGCGGCCGCGTACGCGTGAGAGCGAAGACTTCGCCGAAGAACGTTGGCGGCATGTTGCGGCGGTGCGCCGAACCGCGCTGCTGGTGCTGATGATCACGCAGACGGTGGTCGCCACCTGGTACATGAAGTCGGTGCTGCCTTATCAGGGCTGGTCGCTGGTCGATCTTGGCCTAGTGTTCGACCAGCCGCTGCGCGAGTCAGCGCGGCAGATCCTGCCGTACGTGGTGCAGACCAGTATCCTGGCACTGTTCGCCCTGCTGTTCTGCTGGGTGTCGATGGGGTTCTGGACCGCGCTGATGGGCTTCTTCCAACTGCTCAAGGGGCGTGATCGCTATAGCATCTCCGCGAGCAGCTGCGGTGATGAGCCGATCTCGCCACGGGCGCGTACCGCGCTGGTGATGCCGATCGCCAACGAACACGTGCCGCGCGTGTTCGCCGGCCTGCGCGCGACGTTCGAATCGCTCAAGGCTACCGGGCAACTCGATCATTTCGACTTCTTCGTTCTCAGTGACAGCAACGACCCGGATATCTGCGTGGCCGAACAACAGGCCTGGATGGAGTTGTGCCGCGAAGTGGAAGGCTTCGGCCATATCTTCTACCGCCGCCGTCGGCGTCGGGTGAAGCGCAAGAGCGGCAACATCGACGACTTCTGCCGGCGCTGGGGCAGCAACTACCGCTACATGGTAGTACTCGATGCCGACAGCGTGATGAGCGGCGATTGCCTGACCCGCCTGGTGCGCCTGATGGAGGCCAACCCCGGGGCTGGCATCATCCAGACCGCACCCAAGGCATCGGGCATGGACACCCTGTATGCGCGCCTGCAACAGTTTGCTACCAGCGTCTACGGACCGCTATTCACCGCAGGGCTCAACTTCTGGCAGCTGGGTGAATCGCACTACTGGGGCCACAACGCGATCATTCGGGTCAAACCCTTCATCGAGCACTGCGCTTTGGCGCCCTTGCCGGGCACTGGCTCTTTCGCTGGCGCGATCCTCTCCCACGACTTCGTCGAAGCCGCGTTGATGCGCCGTGCCGGTTGGGGCGTGTGGATCGCCTACGACCTGCCGGGCAGTTATGAAGAGCTGCCACCGAACCTGCTCGACGAGCTCAAGCGCGATCGCCGCTGGTGCCACGGCAACCTGATGAACTTCCGGCTGTTTCTGGTGCGTGGCATGCACGCCGTGCATCGCGTGGTGTTCCTCACCGGCGTCATGTCCTACTTGTCGGCGCCGCTGTGGCTGTTGTTCCTGGTGCTGTCGACCTGTCTGCTGGCGATCCATACGCTGATGGTGCCGGAGTACTTCCTGCAGCCCAACCAGCTCTACCCGTTGTGGCCGCGCTGGCAACCCGAAGAGGCCGTGGCGCTGTTCTCGGCGACCATGACGCTGCTGTTCCTGCCCAAGCTGCTCAGTGTGCTGCTGATCTGGATCAAGGGTGCGGAAGCCTACGGTGGTCGTACGCGGGTGCTGCTTTCGATGCTCCTGGAGGCCTCCTGCTCGGTGCTGCTCGCACCTGTGCGCATGCTGTTCCACAGCCTGTTCGTCACCGCTGCTTTCCTCGGCTGGTCGGTGCAGTGGAACTCGCCGCAGCGTGTGGATGACTCGACCCCCTGGAGCGAAGCGTTCCGTCGTCACGGCACCCAGGTGCTGATCGGTATCAGCTGGACGGCACTGGTGGCCTGGCTCAACCCGGACTTCCTCTGGTGGCTGGCGCCTATCGTGGTGTCGCTGGTGCTGTCGCCTGTGGTGTCGGTGCTGACCAGTCGTACCGCGCCAGGATTGGCAGCGCGGCGCAGCAAGCTGTTTCTGATACCGGAGGAGCACAAGGTGCCAGTGGAGCTGAGCAACACCTCCGAGTACGAGCAACTGAACAGTTCGCGTGCGCTGCGCAAGGGCTTCCTGCGTGCCGTGGTCGATCCGCTGTACAACGCTCTGGTCTGCGCAATGGCCCGGGCCCGCCATGCCAAGGTGGTGGCCGCCGCCGAAGCGCTGCGCGAAGCGCGTATCGAGGAAATCCTCAGCGCCGGGCCTGAGGGCAAGGTCGAGGCAACCCGCTGGCGTCTGCTCAACGATCCTGACGGCATGGCGCGCCTGCATGCGCGCATCTGGCAGGAACCGCAATATCACGCCTGGCGCGAAGCGTTGCGCGACGCCTGATCATCACCGCAGGCTTCAGTCTCGACTGGAGCCTGCGGTGATGCCTTTCTGACATCCCTGCTAACATCTCTTCTGATCATGACGCCTGCTGGCGCGGCACCATTGGCTCTGGAACGGGTCTTTGGCTCAGCTGGCGGCATGAGGCCGCAGAGATTTCATCATGACACTGGAGAGGAAGCACCATGTCGAATCTGCATGATTCCGCGCAGCGCTACGGTGCTGTTACGCGCTGGCTGCACTGGGGGATGGCGGTACTGCTGGGCTGGCAATTCTTGACCGTACTGGCGCACACCCTGATAGAAGAAAGCGCCTTGGATAAATTCCTCTGGGGCACGCACAAGGCGACGGGGCTGTTGCTCATGGTGCTGGTGGTGCTGCGCCTGCTCTGGGCGCTGTACAGCAGCAGCCGTCGGCCTGCGCCAGTCAGCACGCTGGCACGTTTCGGCCATCGGGCATTATACGGTCTGCTGTTCGTGATCCCCTTTATCGCTCTGCTGCGCCAGTACGGCTCAGGCCGGGAGTTCGTCGCCTTCGGCATGACCATCATGCCGGGGTTCAGTGACGGCAAGATCGATTGGATGATCGCGCCCGCCAGCTTGCTGCACGGCAATCTGGGCTGGCTGTTGTTGTTCATGGTGATTGGTCATGCGGCGATGGCCTTCGTCCATCGCCGTCAGGGCGGTGAAGACGTATTGGCCCGTATGATCGGTCGTTGATCTGGCTACATATAGCGAATGTCTTACACACCGTGGCGGTAAGCGTCGCTTTTGCCCTGTCGGTCCGGGCAGTAATCTACACACATCCCCTGCAGCGATGGAGCGCTGAGGATCAAGGAAGATGACCAGGCCAAGATGGCTACCGACAGGATGTCGGATGGTTGGGAGGAAACCCGCTTCGGCGGGTTTTTTGTTGCCTACGATTTTTATACTGTGCCGGCGTCTTCACTTCTCCTTGCCGATGAATGCCAGCAGCGCGAGCAGCGGCAGGCCTGCCGCCAGCAACGCCGTGCCTGACCAACCGAAGCGTTCGTAGATCGGGCTGGCCAGTGCCGAGCCGATGGCGCCACCGACGAAGATGCTGGTCATGTACAGCGCATTGAGCCGCGCGCGGCTCTGCGGCTCGAGGGCGTAGATGCTGCGTTGACCCAGCACCATGCTCATCTGCACCGCGAAATCCAGCATGATGGCGGTGACGACCAGGCCGATCCAGCCCAGCCCGGCATTGAGCAGATTGGGGGCAAAGGCCAGTGGCGCGAGGATCAGCGCCACCAGGCTGGCGCGCCAGGTATGGCCGGCATCGGCCAGGCGTCCGGCGATAGGCGCTGCAACCGCGCCGATGGCGCCGGCAAGGGCGAACAGGGCGATGTCCTGCTGGCTCAAACCGAGGTGGCGCGACAGCTCCAGCGGCGCCACTGTCCAGAACAGACTGAAGCTGGCGAACATCAGGCCCTGATAAAGCGCGCGGCGACGCAGTGTCGGGTAGCGGCGCAGCAGGTGGACGAGCGATGCCAACAGTTGCCCGTAGCTGGCGCGGTGGCTGGGGGCGTGGCGCGGGATGGTGGTGGCGATCACCAGTGTAATCAGCAGCATCAGGGCGGCAGCCATCAGGTAGACCGCGCGCCAACCGAATTCACCGGCTACCAGACTGGCCAGCGGCCGCGCCAGCAGGATGCCCAGCAACAGGCCGCTCATGATGTTGCCCACCACGCGGCCACGGCTGGCTTCCGGTGCCAGGTTGGCCGCCAGGGGAATCAGCATCTGTACCGAAACCGAGCTGAGACCGATCAGCAGTGCCAGGCCAAGAAACACATCCGGCTGACTCGCGAAGGCCGCCGCCAACAGGCAGAGAAGCGCTGCCGCGGTGGTGATCAGCATCAGCCGACGGCTTTCCAGCAGGTCAGCCAGGGGTACCAGAAACAACAGACCGAGGGCATAGCCGATCTGCGTCAGCGAAACGATCAGGCTGGCGCGCTCGGCGCTGAGGCCGACGTCCGGGGCGATCAGCTCGATGATCGGCTGGGCGTAATAGAGGTTGGCGACGATGGCGCCGCAGCAAAGGGCGAACAGCAGCACCAGTGCCTGCGGCAGGGCTGGCGACTCGCTCGTCAGTGAGGAGGTCTGGCTAGTCATGATGAATCTCGATGAGAGGAAACGACAGGCGCAAGGTTAGGCAGCTAACGCCTGGCGGAGAATCCATCGAGCCGGCAACGCTGCGTTGCGCGCCATGCAAAAGCTCTCAGCCTTGCAGCAATCCCTGGAGAAACTCGCTGAACGCGGCGATGCGCTTCGAACCCCGATGGTTCGGCAGGTAAAGCAGGTGAATAGTGCCTTCGTGCGGGCCGGGTGCGACTTCGTAGTCGGGCAGCAGGCGTTGCAGCTTGCCACTGTCCACATCGTCGCGTACCAGCCAGTCCGACAGCAGAGCGATACCCTGACCATCCAGCGCGGCCTGACGCAGGATATCGGCGTTGTTGCTGCGCAGGCGTCCGCTGACCGGCACCTGCACGGTCGTTCCCTCCTGCTCGAAGCGCCAGTAGTGCGCCGGGCTGCCGTAGTCGTACTGCAGGCAGGCGTGCGCCTGCAGTGTGTCCGGATGGTCGATGGGCGAGGTGCGAGCCAGATAATGTGGACTCGCTACCAGCCAGCGGCGAAAGCTGCCGACACGCTGACTGACCACGTCGTCGCTGACGATGGAAGAACCCAGGCGCAGCGCCAGGTCGACCCGTTCGCTGAGCAGGTCGACCACTTCGTCGGTCACGCGCAGGGTCAGCTCCAGTTGCGGGTGGCGCTCCAGCAGTTCGCCCAGGCGTGGGGCGATGATGCGCCGAGCGAACTCCACCGGCACGCTTACCGCCAGACGACCACGCACCTCTTCGCCGTTGTCGGTCACGGCGGCATCGGCCTCGTCGAGTGCGTCGAGGATGGCCAGGGCACGTTCGAAATACTCGCGTCCGGCCTCGCTGACGCTGATCTGCCGTGTGTTGCGGTTGAGCAGCACGCAGCCCAGCTCCTGTTCCAGGGCGTTGACCGCGCGGGTCACCGACGAGGTGGCCAGGCCCAACTGCCGCGCCGCAGCGGAAAAACCACCGCAGCGAACGGTGGCGACGAAGGTGCGCAGAGCCAGCAGTTTGTCCATGGGAACGCCTGAAGTGCCGATCAGCCTGAAGCTTGCGCGATTGGCCGGCTCGCTGCCAAGCACTGCGTGGCGCCCTGGGCCTTGCGCGTGTACCACAGTACACGGCTCACGCCACGGGTGATGGCCACGTAGGCCAGGCGCCGGGCTTCGTCCTGCATGGCCTGGTCGTAGCTGCCAGCGAAGAAGCCACAATGGGCGTAGAGCGCGTTGCGCAGCGGGTGTTTATCCGTCGGCAGGCAGTCGTCGAGGATGATCGCCACCTCGGCCTGCAGACCCTTGGCGCGGTGGATGGTCAGGGTTTTTACCGGCAGCGCCTTGTCCAGATGCGCGCGCACCTGCTGCAGCGGCTCGTTGCGTCGGCTGAGCAGCAGCACAGCGGTGCGATCGGCGTTGGGGCGTTGGCTGACGTGCTGGCACTGCGCGCTGATTTCCTTGAGCAGCGCCGGCAGGCCGCTGGCCAGGTTGAAGCGCTGGATCAGCCTGACGCCATGGTCGCCCGGCTGCATTGCCTTGGCCGCGACGCAGGTCTTGGCCTGCTTGCTGTGTACCTCGGCCAGCACTTTCTCACCGTCGCGGATCACCGGCTCGATGCTGCGGTAGTTGGTGCCCAGCAGCAGGGTGGTGCTTTTGCCGCGTCCACGGCTGGGGAAGTGGCGGTCGAAGTCGATGAACAGCTCCGGCGAGCTGCCGCGCCAGCCGTAGATCGACTGCCAGTCGTCGCCGATGGCCATCAGGCTGATGCGTTCGCCCGCCGCGTGCAGGCGGCGATGCACGGCCTGCAGCCACAGCACGATCTGCGGCGAGATGTCCTGGAATTCGTCGATCAGCAGGTGGCTCAGGGCAAGCAGGGCGGGGCCGGGTTTTCCATTGTCGGCGTTTTGCAGTCGCTCGCTCAGCTGCGCGAACGCGCCGTTGAAGCTGATCAAGCCCTTGCTCTGTAGCTGCGCGCTGAAGTGCTGGTGAAAGCGCTGCATGGCCTCGATGAAATCACGCTCGCGGGGCGCGCAGCCCAAGGCCTTCACGTCCAGGCGCTCGAGACGAATCCCCAGGCTCTCGGCGAAGCCGATCTGCCCGTGTAGCAGCTCGAACAGCGGTAGGGCAGCGAATTCACCGGGCAGTTTGCAGGCGTCCAGTGGTGCCTTGGCCTTGCTTTGTGGCGGCTCCTCGGGCGGCGGCAGCTTGAGCAGGCGGTGAGTCAGGGCGCGAAAACGGGCGTCCTCCGCGTAGGCGTTTTGGTAGGCCTGCTTGAGCAGGCGCTGCTGCGCGGGACGCAGGCGTCCGCCGGCGAGCGGGTTGTCCGGTTCGTCGCTGGGATCGTCCAGTTGCTCGAACCAGCGCGGGTTGCCCAGGCTTTCCTTGGCCAACGTCGCCATGGCGGCGTGGAAGGTGCGCACGCATTGGCGCGCATCGTGCGGGTAGTGCCAGAAGTCGAGCAGGCGTTGCAGTCGCTCGCGCAGCTCGTGGCAGGAGGCGTTGGTGAAGGAGATCACCGTCAGGCGTTTCGGCTCGACCTCCAGGTGGCAGAGCAGGAACACCACGCGCAGTACCAGGGTGCTCGACTTGCCCGAGCCGGCGCCGGCGAAGATGCGCGCCAGCGGGGCGCGGCAGAAGATCATCGCCCACTGTTCGTCCGACGGTGCACCGATCAGCCCGGCGCTCACCGCTTGGGCCACGCGCTCACGCATGGCCTGTACCTGGGCGTCTTCGATCTTAAGCCGAGTGGCGGGGTAGATGCCGGCGGGGCCAGGCTTGCCGCTGGCGGCCTTGCGAGTGCCGGCTTTCTTGTTGCCGGCGGACTTCTTCTTGCTCTGCTTGCGTATGGGCTTGCGCGGTTGCGCGGCTTCGCGCTCGGCACGCAGATAGGCGGTGGTGCGGGGGAAGTAGCGGGCTAGGGCGCTGGACAGCAGTTGTTTGTAGCGCGCGACGGCGGAAAGCATGCGGTGAGAATTACCTGACAGATAAAGTCCGCATGATAAAGCCTGCAGCGCGATGGCAGGCAGTGATGGCGCAGCGATAAATGCGCAACTTTGTGCAAGCGCCTGGCGCATATCGCTTCCAGACTGTGCTCAGTCTTGGGAGATTCTCGATGAACCTGTCGCTTTACCTGCTGACCGTACTGATCTGGGGCACGACCTGGATCGCCATCAAATTTCAGATGGGCGAGGTGGCCGTCGCCGCCTCCATCGCCTATCGCTTCGCCCTGGCCTCAGCAGTGCTGTTCGCCATGCTCTGGTTCAGCGGCCGCCTGCAGCCGCTGGATCGCCGTGGCCAGGGCATTTGCCTGGTGCAGGGGCTGTGCCTGTTCTGCCTCAACTTTCTGTGCTTCTACACCGCCAGCCAGTGGATACCCAGTGGCCTGATCGCGGTGATCTTCTCCACTGCCACGCTGTGGAACGCGATCAATGCACGGTTGTTCTTCAAGCAGCGCATCGCCGCCAACGTGTTGCTCGGTGGCGCGCTGGGGCTGGTCGGCCTTGGCTTGCTGTTCTGGCCGGAGCTGGCCGGGCACGAAGCCAGCCGCGAGAGCCTGATTGGTATCGGTCTGGCAGTGCTCGGCACCTTGTTCTTCTCGGCTGGCAACATGCTCTCCAGCTTGCAGCAGAAGGCCGGCCTCAAACCGCTGACCACCAACGCCTGGGGCATGCTCTATGGCGCGCTGATGCTGGTGGGCATCTGCCTGGTCAGCGGTACGCCGTTCGCCTTCGAGTGGAACGCGCGCTACGTCGGCTCGCTGCTGTACCTGGCGATTCCCGGCTCGGTGATCGGCTTCACTGCCTACCTGACCCTGGTCGGGCGCATGGGCCCGGAGCGCGCGGCCTATTGCACGGTGCTGTTCCCGGTAGTGGCGCTGAACATCTCGGTGTTCCTTGAGGGCTACCAATGGACGACCCCGGCGCTGCTCGGCCTGGGTTTGGTGATGCTGGGTAATGTGCTGGTGTTTCGCAAACCCAAACCGGTGCTTGCTGAGGCCAGAGCCTAAGTGCGGCCAACCCGGTAAGGTGCGCCGTGCGCACCGTCGATCAGCTCCCGCGAATCAGCTTGCGCAGCATAAAGCGATTGGGATGGCTGGCCTCCGCTACCTCGCGTGGCACTGGCAGCGGCTCGTCCTCTAGCCAGGCGGCGATCAGCTCGCCTGACAGTGGCGCGGTGATCAAGCCACGTGAGCCGTGGCCACTGTTGATGTATAGGCCGTGCAGCCAGGGGCAGGGGGCATCCGGCACCTGGCGGGCGTCCTTGGCCAGTACCGCATAGGTCTCGGTAAAGGCTTCGGCATCAGCCAGCGGCCCGACTATCGGCAGGTAGTCGGGGCTGGTGCAGCGGAACGCGGCGCGGCCTTTCAGCGTTGCGGGGTCGACATGCTCGGCCTGCAGGCGCTCGGCCAGGTCAGTGGATATCTCCCGAAGTAGCTCCAGGTTGCCGGCGTGCTCGGCGACGCTGGGCGTGAGGTCGTAGCTGTGGAAATCGAAGCTGGCGCCCAGAGTGTGTTCGCCTTCGCGCGGTGGGGCGACGTAGCCTTCGGCGCAGACCACGGTGCGCAATTGACTGCTGAGCGAGTTGGCCGGCAGGCGGCTGATCTGCCCGCGAATGCGCTTGAGCGGCAGGTTGGTATCCGGCAGCAGGCGGGAAATTTCAGCGGCACAAGCCAATACCAGTACCGGTGCTTCGGCCAGTACGCCGCTCTGCCCGTCGACGTGCCAGCGATCATTGTGCCGACTTAGGCTCAGCGCCTCCTGATAGGGACGTAGCTCGATCAGCGGGTGTTGCACCAATTGCCGGCACAGCGCCGGCGGGTGCACCCAGCCAGCATCCGGGTAGAACAGGCCGCCGGCCGGTAGGCCGATGCCGGCCTGCTGCTCGGCTTCATCCTTCGTTAGCGCATGCAGCAGATCATTCGGGAAGGCCGCAGCCAGCTTGCTCTGGCGCTCGGCTTCCTTGGTGTCGAAGGCCAGTTGCAGCACGCCGCAGGCATCCCAATCGACGCCACGCTGCAGGCGTTCGAGCAGGCGGCGGGTGTGGCCGAAGCCGGCGACGATCAGCTGCGACAGTGCGGTGCCGTGAGCCGACAGTTTCAGGTAGAGCACGCCCTGGGGATTGCCGGATGCCTCGCGGGCAACATCGTCATGCCGCTCCAGCACAGTCACGCGCCAGCCGCGCGCGGCCAGGCTGGCGGCCGTGGCGCAGCCGGCCAGGCCGGCGCCGATCACCACTGCGTGTTTTTCCTGAAGGCGAGCGGGGCGGGCGAACCAGGGCTTGCCGATAGTTTGCGGCCCACCGATGAACTGCCCTTTAGCCACCTCCCATTTCTTGCCCAGGCCGGGCACGCGTTTCATCTTGAAGCCGGCTTCATTCAGTGCGCGCCGTACCCGGCCGGCGCTGGAAAATGTGCCGATGGTGGTGCCGGGGGCCGACAGGCGCGCCAGTTCGGCGAACAGCTCGGGTGTCCACATCTCAGGGTTCTTCGCCGGGTTGAAACCGTCGAGAAACCAGGCGTCGATGCGCGCATCCAGTTGCGGCAATTGCTCCATCACGTCGCCGATCAACAGCGTCAGCACCACCCGACCACCGGCCAACAGCAGGCGCTGGAACCCGGGGTGAATGGCGCGGTATTGAGTCAGCAGTTCTGCGCTGAACGGTGCCAGCTCTGGCCACAGGGCCATTGCGCGCTGCAGGTCGTCGTGATGCAGCGGATATTTTTCGACACTGACGAAGTGCAGGCGCGCGTCAGCGGGCGCCTGTTGCTCGAACAACTGCCAGGCGCAGAGGAAATTCAGCCCGGTGCCGAAACCCGTCTCGCCGACGTTCAGGCATTCGCCGTCGGCGAGAGCGGCGAAACGCGCTGCCAGCTCGTTGTTGGCGAGGAAGACGTAACGCGTCTCTTCCAGGCCGTTTTCCTGGGAGAAATAGATGTCGCCGTAGCTGCGCGACAGAGGCTGGCCGCGCTCGTCCCAGTCGAGCTGGGCGTGATGGGTGTCTGACATGGCTGGGGTCCGCTGGATCGTCCGGCGATTCTACCGTGCACAGGTGCCATGGCGCTGGTGTCAGCGGGCAAAGCATTGGATGTTCCGTTAGGCTGTGAGGATCATTCCAGGGAGGTTGCTTTATGTTCGAGTCCGCCGAAATCGGCCGCAGTATCGACAAGGCCACGTTCGAGGCCGAAGAGCCGGCGCTGCGCGAGGCGCTGCTGGAGGCGCAGTACGAGCTCAAGCAGCAGGCGCGTTTTCCGGTGATCGTGCTGATCAACGGCGTCGAGGGCGCCGGCAAGGGCGAGACGGTGAAACTGCTCAACGAGTGGATGGACCCGCGGCTGATCCAGGTCAGCACCTTCGATATCCAGACCGATGAAGAACTGGCGCGGCCGCCGGCCTGGCGTTACTGGCGCCAACTGCCGCCGAAAGGGCGTATGGGCGTGTTCTTCGGCAACTGGTACAGCCAGATGCTGCAGGGCAGGGTGCACGGCAAGTTCAAGGACGCGGTGCTGGACCAGGCCATCGATGGCGCCGAGCGCCTGGAACGCATGCTCTGCGATGAAGGCGCGCTGATCTTCAAGTTCTGGTTTCACCTGTCCAAGCAGCACATGAAGGCTCGACTGGAGGCGCTCAAGGACGATCCGCTGCACAGTTGGCGCATCAGCCCGCTGGACTGGCAGCAATCGAAGACCTACGACAAGTTCGTGCGCTACGGCGAGCGCGTGCTGCGCCGCACCAGCCGCGATTACGCGCCCTGGTACGTGGTCGAGGGCGTCGATCACTATTACCGCAGCCTCACCGTCGGGCGCATCCTGCTCGAAGGCTTGCAGGCAGCATTGGCTAATCCGCAACGCACCCAGCTGCAACCGCATGCCGCGCCGCTGGTTTCCAGCCTGGACAATCGCGGCTTGCTGGCCAGCCTGGATATGACCCAGGCCCTGAGCAAGGACGACTACAAGGAGCAACTGGCTACCGAGCAGGCGCGTCTGTCCGGGCTGATGCGTGACAAACGCATGCGCAAGCACGCGCTGATCGCGGCATTCGAAGGCAACGATGCCGCCGGCAAGGGCGGCGCCATCCGTCGTGTCACCGGCGCGCTCGATCCGCGCCAGTACCGCATCGTGCCGGTGGCGGCGCCGACCGAGGAAGAGCGCGCTCAGCCCTATCTATGGCGCTTCTGGCGGCACATTCCGGCGCGCGGTAAGTTCACCATCTTCGACCGCAGCTGGTATGGCCGTGTGTTGGTGGAGCGGGTCGAGGGCTTCTGCAGCCAGGCCGACTGGCTGCGCGCCTACGGCGAGATCAACGATTTCGAGGAGCAACTGGCCAATGCCGGAGTGATCCTGGTGAAGTTCTGGCTGGCCATCGACCAGCAGACGCAGCTGGAGCGCTTCAATGAGCGCGAGGAGATTCCGTTCAAGCGCTTCAAGATCACTGAAGAAGATTGGCGCAACCGTGACAAGTGGGACGACTACGCCGACGCTGTGGGCGACATGGTCGACCGCACCAGCACCGAGATCGCGCCCTGGACGCTGATCGAGGCCAACGACAAGCGCTTCGCCCGGGTCAAGGTGCTGCGCACCATCAATGAGGCCATCGAGGCGGCGTTCGCCAGGGATTGAAGCGTTAATCGCGGCTAAAGCCGCTCCTACGAGTCGTCGCCATCGGCAGGAACGTGGGAGCGGCTTCAGCCGCGATGCTTTTGTATCGTTCCCGGTGGCGCCGACATCGTCCCGTATACGCCAGATCAATGATGGTCGCACCCGGGGATCGGCTGGATTTATCTTCACGCCATTCGCCATCCAATAACAACGAGGTGCGTCATGCGTGAAGTGGTGATCGTCGATAGCGTCCGGACTGGCCTGGCCAAGTCTTTCCGCGGCAAGTTCAATATGACCCGGCCAGACGACATGGCCGCTCACTGCGTTGATTCGCTGCTGGTGCGTAACGGCATCGACCCGAAGCTGGTCGATGACTGCATCGTCGGTGCCGGCTCCAACGAGGGCGCGCAGGGCATGAACATCGGTCGCAATGTCGCCGTGCTATCGCGACTGGGCAATCCGGTGGCGGGTATGACCCTCAACCGCTTCTGCTCCTCGGGCCTGCAGGCCATCGCCATCGCTGCCAACCAGGTGGCATCCGGCTGCAGCGACATCATCGTCGCTGGCGGTGTCGAGTCCATCACCATGACCCTGAAAAGCATGAACATGGACAACCTGTTCAACCCGCTGCTGCAAAAGGACAACCCCGGCATCTACTACCCCATGGGCAAGACTGCCGAGATCGTCGCCAACCGCTACGGCATCACCCGCGAAGCACAGGACGCCTACGCCCTGCAAAGCCAGCAGCGCACCGCGCGGGCTCAGGCCGAAGGCCTGTTCGCCGATGAAATAGTGCCGATGACGGTGAAGTATCAGCTCGAAGACAAGGCCACCGGCGAGAAGAAGATCGTCGACGGTGTGGTGGAGGCCGATGACTGCAACCGCCCGGATACCACCATCGAATCCCTGGCCAAGCTGCAACCGGCATTCGACCCGGCTGGTAGCGTGACGGCCGGCAACGCCTCGCAGCTTTCCGACGGCGCTTCCATGACCCTGGTGATGAGCCTGGAAAAAGCGCTGGAGCTGGGCCTGACGCCCAAGGCCTATTTCCGCGGTTTCACCGTGGCCGGTTGCGAGCCGGACGAGATGGGCATCGGCCCGGTGTTCTCGGTGCCCAAGCTGCTCAAGGTTAAGGGCCTGAGTGTGACCGACATCGACCTGTGGGAGCTCAACGAGGCGTTCTCTTCGCAGTGCCTGTACTGCCGCGATACGCTCGGGATCGACAACGATAAGTACAACGTCAACGGCGGTTCCATCTCCATCGGCCACCCGTTTGGCATGACCGGCTCGCGCCAGGTCGGCCATCTGGTGCGTGAGCTGCAGCGCCGCGAACTGCGCTACGGCATCGTCACCATGTGCGTTGGCGGCGGCATGGGTGCCACGGGGCTGTTCGAGGCGTATCGCGGCTAAACGTAGGGTGCGCTGTGCGCACCGGGTGGTTTCCCGGTTGTTGGCGGTGCGCACGGCGCACCCTACGGTTTGAACGATGCGCTGTTTATACTCGCGCTCTGCCCAGTGGACGGAGCGCCTGCCGATGCCCTTTGCCGAAAACCTCATCGCCTTCACCTTGGCTGCCACGCTGCTGACCCTGACGCCGGGGATCGACACGGCGCTGGTGTTCGTACCGCTGCGGTCGAGGGTCGGCAGCAGGCGTTTCGTGCCTCGCTTGGCATCAATGCCGGCTGCCTGCTCTGGGGCGCGGCGGTGGCTTTCGGCCTCGGCGCGCTGCTGGCGGTTTCCGAATTCGGCTACAACCTCCTCAAGTATTGCGGTGCGGCGTATCTGGCCTGGCTCGGGCTGAACATGCTGCTGCGCCCGCGTACCTCGCTGGCGCCTGCTCAGGCGAGTGATACCACTGGCGCCAACTGGTTCCTGCGTGGCCTGTTGGGCAATGTGCTCAACCCCAAGGTAGGGATTTTCTACGTGTCTTTTCTGCCGCAGTTCATTCCGCAGGGGCAGCCGCTGATCGCCTGGACATTCGGTCTGGTGGGCATCCATGTGGCGCTCAGCCTGGTCTGGGCGCTTTTGCTGATCGGCGCTACCCAGCCGCTCGGCCACTGGCTGCGGCGTACGGCGGTGATCAAATGGATGGATCGCAGCACGGGGCTTATCTTCGTCCTCTTCGCCGCGCGTCTGGCCTTGAGCCGGCGCTGAGTCCGGACGTGGCCTCGTCATGAGGTACGCTGCGTCGGTGTAACAGAAAACCAGGCGGTGACGATGGATCGGTTTCAGGAAATGAGGGTGCTGCTGGCAGTGACCGAGGCCGAAAGCTTCGCCGGTGGCGCCAAGCTGCTGGGCATTTCGCCGCCTAGCGTGACCCGCGCCGTCGCGGCGCTGGAAGCGCGCCTCGGCACGCTGTTGCTGGCGCGCAGCACGCGCAGCCTGCGTTTGACCGAGGCCGGCCAGCGTTATGTCGAGGACTGTCGACGCATCCTGCTGGAGCTGGAAGAAGCCGAGGAACTGGCCGCCGGTGGCAGTGTGCGCCCGCGTGGACGACTCACCGTGACGGCGCCGGTGATGTTCGGTGAGCTGTTCCTGATTCCACGCATCGCCCAGTACCTCGACACCCACCCGGATGTGGAGGTCAATGCGCTGCTGGTCGACCGCGTGGTGAACATGATGGAGGAGGGCATCGACGTGGCCGTGCGCATCGGCTCGCTGCCCGAGGGCGATCACCCTGCATTGCAGGTCGGGCAGATTCGCCCGGTGGTGTGCGCCTCACCAGATTTTCTCGACCGCGTCGGGCGTCCGCGCCACCCGGATGAGCTGCGCGATTCGCCCATCGTCATGTCCAGCGCCAGCACCCTGCTGTCGCACTGGCAGTTCGTCGGCGCCGACGGTCCGTTCGGCTTCATGCCGCAGCCGCGCTTCACTGTCAGCTCCAACCAGGCGGCGATCAGTGTAGCGCGGTTGGGCTGGGGTTATACCCGCGTGCTGTCCTACCAGGTGGCCGCTGCGGTGGCGCGCGGCGAGATCGAACTGGTACTCGAAGCGTTCGAGCCACCCGCCTTGCCGGTACACATCATTCACCAGGGCGGCCGCCAGGTGTCGGCCAAGGTGCGTACGTTCGTCGACCACTGCGCCGCCAGTTTTCGCGCCGATCCAGCGCTGCGCGCGGCCGGAGCCGCGCCTGTGTCATGAGTCATCACCGCGAGATGCAGGTCTTCCTCGTCGTGGCCCAGGCGGGCAGCCTGGCCGCTGCTGCTCGCCAGTTGCAGCTGTCGCAGGCCACGGTGATGCGTACCGTAGCTGCGCTGGAAAGTCGTCTGGACAGCACCTTGCTACTGCGCGGGCCACGCGGTGTGAGCCTGAGCGCGGCGGGTGCGACTTTCGCCGATAGCTGTCAGCGCATCCTGCAGCGGGTTGAGGAGGCCGAGCGCTCGGTGGCCGGCCTGCATGCCAGCCCCGTCGGACAACTGAACCTGGCCCTGCCGCTATTGATGACGCATCAGGTGCTGACCCCCATCGCAGTCGACTACCTGGAGGCATTTCCCGAGGTGAGCCTGGCTACCTTGGCGCGCGAGGAGCCGCCCAGGTTGCTGGAGGAGGGCATCGACCTGGCCGTGGTGGTCGGCCATCTGCCCAGTTCGTCCGGCTTTGCCGTGCCGCTGGGATGGGCGCGACCGCTGGTCTGTGCGACACCTGACTATCTGCAGCGCTGGGGCTGGCCCGCAAGTCCGCAAGCCCTGCATGTGCACCGCACCATTGGCCGCTCTTCGACCGGTCATGCGGGGGAATGGCGTTTTGCGGACGGTGCGGTGAAGCTCGCGCCGCGATTGACCTGCAGCACGCCGCAGGCTGCGATCCGCGCAGCGCTCGCCGGTTTTGGCCTGACCCGCTGCCTGAGCTACGAGGCCTATCAGGAGTTGCAGAGTGGGCAGTTGCAGGCGGTGCTGGAAAGCTTCGCCGCAGCGCCTTTGCCGGTGCAGCTGTATTACCGCGAAGGACGCCGGGCGGCAGGACGGGTACGTAGCTTCCTCGACTTTGCCGTGCCGCGCCTGCGTGCTCATCCGGCGTTTCAGGCCTGACGTGAGAAAATTGCAGAAAGTGAAATAGTGGATTGTTCTTTGTGGTGATTCTTATCGAGATTGGATGAGGCCAACATGGCCCCATCGTCGCGAAGGTCAGTCGTCTCGCGGTGACCTTATCCAATCACGCTCGAAGGAGTCATCGCCATGTCCCGTCCCGCCATCAAGCTGTACAACTTCCCGCGCTCCGGCCATGCCCACCGTGCCGAGCTGATGCTCTCGCTGCTGCAATTGCCCACCGAGCTGATCTTCGTCGACCTGGCCAAGGGCGAGCACAAGACCCCCGAGTTCCTTGCCCTCAACCCCTTCGGCCAGGTACCGGCGATCGATGACGGCGGCACCATCATCAGCGACTCCAACGCCATCCTCGTCTACCTGGCCAAACGTTACGGCAACGACGACTGGCTGCCGCAGGAGCCTGCTGCTGCTGCCCGCGTGCAGCGCTGGTTGTCGGTGGCCGCCGGTTTGGTAGCGTTCGGCCCCGCAGCTGCGCGCCTCGTCACCGTATTCGGCTACTCGTTCAACACCGAAGAAGTGATCAATCGCGCCCATGCGCTGTTCACCGTGATGGAAGGCGAGCTGGGCGAAACCCCATTCCTCACCGGCGACAAGCCGAGCATCGCCGATGTCGCCAACTACTCCTACATTGCCCACGCGCCGGAGGGCAACGTCTCGCTGGAACCCTATCCGAACATCCGCGCCTGGCTGGCACGCATCGAGGCACTGCCGGGTTTCGTACCGATGCCGCGTACCGCCGCCGGTCTGCAAGCCTGAGTCGCAGGGCGCCTCTAAAAACTACCTGCGTTGCCATCACTGCGTTAAAAACGAGCTCAAACTGCTCATTTACAGCACGTAAACTCCGCGTTTTCGCTTGTTTTTGCCTTGCGCTGGCTGCCTCGCCTACGTTTTTAGAAGCGCCCTACAGCCGCTGCCGGGATCACTCGGCAGCTTCTTGCGTGGAGGACAGAACATGCAACAGCTCCCCAGCCATCGGCACTCGCCCTGGCATGCCGGTGAAAAGCAACTGCAGGAAAAGGTCGGCGTCGGCGAACGCATGGAAGTGCTCGGACAGAAGGTGATCCGCGACTACATGCCGGATCAGCATCGCGAGTTCTACCATCAGTTGCCGTTCATGATCGCGGGTGCTGTGGATGGCGCAGGCCAGCCCTGGGCCACGTTGATCGAGGGCGAGGAGGGTTTCGTCACCTCGTCCGATCCACGTCAGCTGTCGTTCGACTTGGCCGCCATGGCGCTCGACCCGCTCGATCCGGCCACTGCCGGCCTGGGCAGCGGCGAGGCCATCGGCCTGCTTGGCATCGAGCTGCATTCGCGGCGGCGCAATCGCATCAACGGGCATATTCATCAGGCCTCGGCACAGCGTCTGGACGTCACCGTGGAGCATTCCTTCGGCAATTGCCCGCAGTACATCCAGCTGCGCCATTACCGCCGCGTACCTGAGCGGGGCATCGAGCGCCTGGCAGCGACCGAACTGGATGCGCGTACTGCCGAGATGATCCGTAGCGCTGACACCTTCTTCGTCGCCAGTTACGTCGAGCATGCCGATGGCCGCCGCTCGGTGGACGTCTCGCACCGGGGCGGTCGCGCTGGCTTCGTGCGGGTAGAGGGCAATCGCCTGACCATTCCCGACTACGCCGGCAACCTGTTCTTCAACACCCTGGGCAACCTCAGCGTCAATCCGCGCGCCGGCCTGCTGTTCGTCGACTTCGCCACGGGTGACGTGCTGCAACTGGGCGGACGCGCCAAAATCCTTCTCGACAGCCCGCTGATCAACCTCTTCGAGGGTGCCGAACGGCTATGGACCCTCGACGTCGAGCAGGTGGTGCTGCGTCCGGCCGCGACCTCATTGCGTTGGGCCTTCGAGGAATATGCACCGACCAGCCTGATGACCGGCACCTGGGCAGAAACCGATGCGCGCCTGCGCGAGCGTGAGCAGCGCAACAAGTGGCAGCGCTGGCGCGTGCAGCATCAGCAGCAGGAGAGCGCCGATATCCGCTCGTTCGTGCTGGCGCCGGAGCAGGGCGTCGCACCGCGCTTCGCCGCCGGTCAGCACCTGCCCATTCGCATCACCACTGTTACGGGTGAAACCCTGCTGCGTACCTACAGCCTGTCGAGTGCTCCATCGGACGGTCAGTTGCGCATCAGCGTCAAGGCGCAGGGTGTTGTCTCGCGGCACCTGCACGAACAGCTTCAGGTTGGCGATGTGCTGGAAGTGCGTCCGCCACTGGGCAGCTTCACCCTCAACAGTGACACTCATCGGCCGCTGGTGTTGATCGGTGCCGGTGTCGGTATCACGCCGCTGCTGTCGATGCTGCGCGAGCAGGTGGCGCTGGGGCAGGGCAAGCGCATCCATTTCTTCCAGGGGGCACGGACGCTGAGCGACCTGCCGTTCCAGGTCGAGCTGCGCGAGTTGGTGCAACGTGCTGATGGCCTGCTGCGCGTGCATCGTGCCCTCAGTGCACCGGAGCAGGACGCAGTGCTCGGACGCGACTATGAGCAGCATGGACGCATCGGGCTGGAGCAGATCAAGGCGGCGCTGTCGTTCGACGATTACGATTTCTACCTGTGCGGCCCGGCCGCCTTTACCCAGGCGATCTACGATGGCTTGCGCGATCTGAACATCGACGATGCACGCATCCATGCCGAGGCGTTCGGCCCCTCGACCCTGACGCGTCGTACGGACGGGCAGGTGACTGCTTTCGTGCAGCCGCCGGCTGCGACCGAGCCGGTACCGGTGTACTTCACCACTTCGGCCAAGGAAGCACGCTGGATGCCGGAGGGTGGCAGCCTGCTGGAACTGGCAGAAAGCCGGGGCCTGACGCCAGAGTTCAGCTGCCGTGGCGGTTCCTGCGGCACCTGCAAGACGCGACTGATCAGCGGGCAGGTGCATTACCCGAACCCGCCAGCCGAGTTGCCGGAAGGCGATGGCGTGCTGATCTGCTGCGCGGTGCCGGCGCAGGGCGAGCCATTGCAGCTGGATCTCTAGGCTTGTTAGGCCCCGTAGCTCTGGATGCAGGTGCGATTGCGACCTTCGCTCTTGGCGCGATAGAGCTGTTCGTCGGCCCATTGCAGATGCTGCTCCAGGCTGGACGTTGAGGTCGGCAGACGGGTCGCGGCGCCGATGGACAGGCTGACTCTGTCGGCTACGTCTGAGGCAAGGTGTTCGATATCGAGACGTGCAATGGCTGAGTGCAACTGCTCGGCTACGGTCAGAGCACCGGCTTCGTCGGTATCGGGCAGCAGTACGGCGAACTCCTCGCCGCCGAAGCGTCCGAGTAGGTCGTGAGGACGGCGTAAGCTGCCATTCAGGGCCTGAGCGACGTCGCGCAGGCACTGGTCGCCACGCATATGACCGTAGAGGTCGTTGTACTTCTTGAAGTAGTCGACGTCGATCATCAGCAGTGACAGTGGGCGCTGCTCGCGCAAGGCGTGTGCACGGATCGACTCGAAGTGCTCGTCGAAACTGCGCCGGTTTGGGATACCGGTCAGGCCATCGAGCATGGCCATCTCGCGCAGCAAGTCACTCTGCAATTTCAGTTTAAGGTGATTCATCACGCGGGCGCGCACCACCACCGAATGGAACGGCTTGCGGATGTAGTCCACTGCGCCCAGCTCGAAACCAATGGTTTCGTCGTCCTCATGATCCTTGCCGGTAACGAAGATCACCGGGATCTGGCTGGTCTCCGCTGCGGCCTTCAGGCGTCTACAGACTTCATGGCCGTCCATGTCGGCCATGATCACATCGAGCAGGATCAGATCCGGGGCGAGGTCACGGCTCATCGCCAGTGCCTGTTCCCCGCC
This sequence comes from Pseudomonas sp. zfem001, assembly GCF_032621725.1. NCBI lineage: Bacteria > Pseudomonadati > Pseudomonadota > Gammaproteobacteria > Pseudomonadales > Pseudomonadaceae > Pseudomonas > Pseudomonas sp. zfem001. The sequence continues at coordinate 110,495 of NZ_JAVYJI010000006.1, forward strand.
AGTGCCTGTTCCCCGCTGGTGGCCATGTACACGTCACAATCGTTGCGAAACAACTCGTGCAGCAATCGGATGTTCAACGGCTGATCGTCGACGATTAGCAGTTTAGGACGTTTGTGCAGGTAGGGTTTCAGTCGCTCCAAATCAATCCCCTTCTAGCGATTGGTGTAATACATGAAGCAAGTACTGCGCGCGCTGGAAGTCCAGTGCGTCGATCGCCTGACGGATAGCCTCGAAGTCACTGCGTAGCGTGTCCGGTATCTGCGTAGCCAGGTTTTTCACTGATTCGAGGGCATTCAGGTTGCCCTCCTGCAGTTGCACGTTAAGCGCTTGCAGGGCCGTCGTCCACTGCAAGTCAGCGGCTGCAACAGTAACGGTTTGCTGCGTCATGGCGGTGGACGTGGCGACGGCGAACATCGCCTGCAGACGCTCGCAACTGTCGCGCAGTTGCTGACGTGCTTCATCCAACCAGGCGCCGTCCTCATGAAATGGCCTGGCATCCTCGGCGATCTGCTTTTCCAAGTCGGCGAAGTGCATCGAGAGCTGCTTGGCGCCGATGGTCCCGGAACTGCCCTTGAGGCTATGTAGGCTCCTGAGCATGGCGTTGGTATCACCGTGCTGCTGATGCCCCCGCAACTGATCCAGTTGCTGATGCAGATCGGCAGGAAAGATCTCCAGCATTGAGCGCAACAGCGTAAGGTTTCCGCCGAACCGCCTGAGAATGGCGGTTTGATCCTCGATTGGCTCGCCCACCGCGATGGTGCTGGGTTGTGTAGTTTCCAGGCCGCACCATTGGCGAATCACCGCCACCAGCTTTTCGATGTCGATCGGTTTACCGACATGATCGTTCATACCGGCCGCCAGGCACTGATCACGGTCGGTATTGGAGGCGTTGGCGGTCATGGCGATGATGGGTTGCAACTGGTGCGCTGGATGCAGGCGAATACGCCGGGTAGCTTCCAGACCGTCAATATCCGGCATCTGGATGTCCATCAGGATGGCGTCGAAGGGCGGCTGTGCGGTTTGCGCCAGTTGCACACCTTCCAGTCCACCTTCAGCGAGGCTGACGTCAGCGCCTTCGCCTGCCAGCAGTTCGCTCGCGACCTGGCGGTTAAGCGCGTTGTCCTCGACCACCAGCAAGCGCAAACCCAGCAGACGCTGTCCCAGTTTGTAGCCCGGCACCGGCGTTTCGTCGCTGAGGCCATGGCGCGCCTGGAGGATGCAGGCCACCAACTGGCGCGGCGTGACCGGCTTGGTGAGGAAGCCGGCAAACGGGGCGTCAGCCTCGCCGTAGCGATCGGCCAACACCTCGCGGCCATGAGCGGTGATCATGATCACCGTCGGCGGCGGGCGCTGCGGCGTGGCGCTCTCGCGTATCCGCTGTGCGACTTCCAGGCCGTCCATCCCCGGCATCCGCCAGTCCAGCAGGACGATGTCGTAGGGTTGCTGTGCCTGCTGCACACGCAGCAGAGCGTCGTCGCCGCTGTCCGCGGTTTCGGCATGCCAGCCCAGGTCGAAGATTGTCTGCTGCAGCAATTTCCGCGCGATCATATTGTCGTCGACGATCAGCAGGCGTAGTTGCTGTTGCTCGTCACGCGCGTACCTCAGCGCGTCGGTGCCGTCGCGCACGCCCAGCTCGAGGTCGAACCAGAAGCGACTGCCGACGCCGAGCTCGCTTTCCACGTGCAGGGTGCCGCCCATCAGTTCCACCAGTCGTTTGCATATCACCAGGCCCAGCCCGGTGCCGCCGTAACGGCGGGTGGTAGAGGCTTCCGCTTGGGTGAAACCGTCGAAAATACGTTGCAACTGGTCCTCGCTGATACCGATGCCGGTGTCACTCACGGCGACGCGCAGCTTGACCTGATCGGCTATACGCTGCAGCTGGTGCAGGCTAACTATCACCTGGCCGCTGTGGCTGAATTTCAGGGCGTTGCCGGCCAGGTTGATCAGCACCTGCTGCAGACGCAGGCTGTCGCCCAGTAGCACCGAGGGCAGGGCGGTATCGACGTCGAACATGACCTCGATATCCTTGTCGCCCTGGTTGCCCGCCAGTACCACGGCCAGATTACGCAGCATGGGCTCCAGTTCGAGGTCGTGCAGGTCCAGCTGTAGTTTGCCGGCCTCGATCTTCGAGTAATCGAGAATGTCGTTGAGCAGGCCTAGCAGGGCGTGCGCGGCGCTCTGCGCCTTGAGCACATAGTCGAGCTGGCGCGCATTGAGTTCGGTGGCCTGTACCAGCTGCAGCATGCCCAGCACGGCATTCATCGGTGTGCGAATTTCGTGGCTCATGTTGGCCAGGAAGGCACTCTTGGCCGCGCTGGCGGCGTCGGCTTGTTCCTTGGCATGGCGCAGGCCGGCTTCGAGCTGCAGTTGCGCGGTGATATCGCGGTTGATCCCGGTGATTTTCACCGGATTGCCCTGCTGGTCGCGCTCGACGTGTGCCCCGGGCTGGATGTACAGCACCTGGCCATCGGGCCTTACGATGCGGAAGACGCCGTCGAACGTGCCCCTGCCGGCGATCAGGTCGCGCAGATTCGCCTCGGTGGCCGGTTGGTCTTCAGGGTGAATGCGGTCGTGCCAAAGGCGGTACTCCAGCCCTTGTTCACGCAATTCGAGCGGATAGTCGTAAAGCTCGAACATCCGCTCGTTCCAATGCAGTAGGTTGTCGACGGGGGCCCAGGACCAGATCCCCAGTTCTGCCACCCGTGCCGCCATCGAAACCTGGTCATGGGCGGCCAGGGCCTCGCGGCGCAGGCGTACTTCCTTGGAGAGATCCAGGGCGATCCCCAGGTAGCCGGCGACATTCCCATTCTCATCGCGCATGGCGTTAACCAGCAGGGTCACCGAACGCAGTGAGCCATCCTTGCGCACGTAGGTCCATTCACGGCTATCCGCTTGTTCCAGTTCCGACTTGTGCACAAACACGCGGAAGCCGTTGATCGGCTGAGCGTACTCCTGGCTGAGCTCCTCGCTGTATGCCTGAATCTCTTCGGGCAGGTGGAACATGGCGGGGGTCTGCAGGCCTACGACTTCCTTGGCGTCATAGCCCAGCAGGCGCTCGGCACCACGATTGAACACGCGGATGACCCCCTCGAGATCGGTGGCGATGATGGACACCTCGGACGCTGACTGCAGCACGTTGTTGAGCAGAAGATTGAGCTTGCGCAGTTCCTGGGTTCGTTCGCTGACCTGCTCTTCAAGGTTGGCATTGAGTTCCAGAATGCGGGCTTCGGCGGCCTTCTGTGCAGAAATGTCGCGCACGGTCTTCGACAGACCGATCAGGTTGCCGGTACCGTCGAACAACGGGGATATCGAGATGGACACGTCGACCAGTTGACCATCTTTGCGACTACGCTGAGTGTCGAAGTTTTCCACTTCCCGCTGCGCGGCGATGTACTGCAACGATCTCTGCTCTTCGTGGCGCAGATTCTCTGGAATAGTCAGCCCGAGCAGGTTTTTACCCAGGGTTTCCGCTGCGCTGTAGCCAAAGATACGCTCGGCGCCACGGTTCCAGCTCAGCACTCTTCCGTCGAGATCCTGGCCGATGATGCCGTCGCTCGAGCTTTCCACGATAGCCGCCGAGCGTGCTTGCTCCGTGAGGATTTGTCGGTGGCGCTGACGGCTCACCTGAATCACGCTCATCAGCACTGCCAACAGCAGGCTGAGCAGGGTTCCGGTCAGTGCTGCCATTTGTGGGGAAAGCAGGTTGAGTTGATTGATGAACTCATCCTGCGCATGCAACTCAATCTGCCAGCGTCGTCCGAACACCTCCCGCGTGAGCGCGTGACTGGCGATTTCATCCGTGAATTCTGATTGCGCGTGGTAGCCGAAGAAACCCTGCGGTTGCGTAGCATCGGTGATATCGCTCAACTGCAGGTGCAGACCGTCCCGGTCGAGTTGCAGGCCCTGCATAACCTCCTCTGTGAGCAGGGGCGCGTAACTCCAGCCAATACCCTGAGCCATGCGCGCCTCGACCGTGCTGGGCGTGACCGCACCGCGATAGATGGGCAACAGGATCAGGAAGGACTGCAACGGGCTACCGGTGGCCTGAACCAGAGTAATAGGGCCAGATATCCGCACTTCGCCACTGGCCATGGCGGCCATCGCGGCGCTACTGCGGTTGTGTTCCGAGGCGATGTCGAGCCCTACGGCCTGCCGGTTTCTCTCCACCGGTTCGATGTATTGGATGACGAAGCGCTCGCCATCGTGAGGGATGAACTGGCGGATCTGGAAGTCTGGCATTCCGTCGGCGCGAGCTAGGGCGAGGAAGCTGTCCTGCTGCTGCTCGGGCACCCGGCGAATGAAGCCGAAGCCACGCGCGCCCGGGAATTCGAGGTCGACATCACGCGTCAGGCTGTAGATGCGAAAGCCCTCGCGGGTAATGCCGTGCTCGCCACTCGCCAGCACGGCACCGCGTGCACCGCGTAGGCCGTACTGGTACAGCTCGATGCGCTGGAGCACTGTGTCCGCGGCTCGTTCGGTAGCCTCGACCAGAGCCTGGTCCACCTTTTGCTGGTTGCTTTGTTGCAACACGACGGTAGTCAGTAAGGTGGCGGTCATGCTGGCCGCGAACGTTAACAGGACGATCAGCCGCACAACGTTGGTTTCCTTTGGCTCATTGGTGCTCGCAGACAGTTGTCAGACCCATGAAGGTACACAACTGCTCGAAAGGCATGGGTCGACAGTAATGAAAGCCCTGCATCAACTCGCAGCCCAAGGCGAGCAACTGTCTTGACTGTTTTTCGCTTTCCACTCCTTCGGCCACCAACTCCAGACCCAGAGCCTGGCCCATGCGCACGATGGCTTCGATGATGGCCGCGTCACTGTGGTCAGTGAGCATGTCCCGAACGAAGCTCTGATCGATCTTAAGCACGTCGATGGGTAACTTCTTTAAGTAGGAAAGGCTCGAATAGCCGGTACCGAAATCGTCGATGGCGATGCGTACGCCCATTTCTTTCAAGGCCTCAAGTAGCCGGCGTGCTTGCTCGACGTCGCGTGCGAGCACGCCCTCGGTGATTTCCAGCTCGAGCAGTTCGGGCGGCAGCCCCGTGTCATGGAGCACCTTCTTGATCATGTCGAGGAAGGATTCTTCGCGAAATTGCACCATCGAGATATTGACGCCGACGCAGAGACGCTGGCCCATGTCGAGCAACTGCTTGGCGTCGCTGCAGGCCTTGTGCAGCACCTGCTTGCCGATTGGCACGATCAGCCCGGTCTCTTCGGCCAACGGGATGAACGCCGCTGGCGAGATCAACTCACCCTCGTCTCGGCGCCAGCGAATCAGCGCCTCCATGCCGCAGCTGCGCTCGTCACGGACGTCGAAGCGCAGTTGGTAGAACACCTCGAAGACGCCCGACTCAAGGGCGCTGCGCATATGGCTCTCCAGCAGGTGGCGGGCTCGGGCCTGGCTTTCGATGCTCTGGGAAAAGAAGCGGTAGCGATTTCGGCCTTCCTGCTTGGCCTGGTACATCGCGGCATCGGCCTGACGATAGAGGGCTTCGAGGTCCGTGCCATCGACAGGGAATATGCTGATGCCGACACAGGCGGTGACATCGTAGCGATTGCCGGCGATGCTCATGGGCAAGGCGATGATCTGCAGCAGACGCTCGACATAGTCACTGATGGTCTCCGAGCGCTGTACATCGTTCACCAGAATCACGAATTCATCCCCACCCTGGCGGCTGACGGTGTCCACCTGGCGTGACGTGTCATTCAGGCGTCGGCCGACTTCCTTGAGGATAAGGTCGCCCACGGAGTGCCCCAATGAGTCGTTGATGCCCTTGAAATTGTCCAGGTCGAGCAACAGCAGGGCGAGACTGGCACCGTTGCGCCGGGCCTTCTGCAGCATCTGCTCTGCCCGATCACGCAACAGCATGCGATTGGGCAGGCCGGTAAGTGCATCGAAGTAGGCCAGACGCTTGGCCTCGGTGCGCAGATTGAGGTGGGCGCGGACGTGGGCTCGGGCTACCGGGATGCTTAGCGGCTTCTGGATGAAATCGATGCCGCCTTGATCCAGCGCCTGGATTTCGTTCTCCGTCTGCGTATGGGCGCTCACGAAAAGAATCGCTGCATCGCACAGCTTGGCGTCGGCCTTGATCAGGCGGCATAGCTCGAAGCCGCTCATGCCGGGCATCTCGATATCTAGCAGTACCACGTCGGGCCTGCAGAACCGCGCCACTTCCAGCGCCATGCGACCATCGTTGGCAATATGCACCTGTGCCAGCTCGCCAACGGCCTCCTGCAAAATCCTGACGTCGGTGGGTTGATCGTCGACGATCAGAACCACGGGCGTGGGATCGAATCGATTTTCATACATCACTGCACCCCGGAAATCCCCTTTCCCGGAGGTGAGATTAGCCCAGCTGCGCCAGAGTGGCGGTCGTCTCGATTACCTTTATGTCAGATCCTCGAAAGATGTCGCCGGCGCCGCGGTCGCCAGGAGTCGCTCGGGGAGCGGAACGACCTCGTCGCAAGCTGCTGCCGTTTCGCAGGAAACGGCAGCAGCCTGTGCTCATCCTTGCGGTTGTGCGTCTTCAAGTACTTTGCGGTAGGCATCGGCTTCGTCCTGGGACGGGAAAATACCGACCAGCTCTCCATTCTGAATCACATCCCAGGCCACCAACCCCATGGCACGGGCTTCACGGGAAAGATGTTCGCTGTCACGTTCGTGCACGATCACGTTCATGCTTGTCTCCTCGTAATACGAATGCGGCTAAATGTCGCAGTTCGTTTATACGCCTCGTTAGCAAGCTTATTAAACCGGGGATTTTGCAAAGGACTGTTCCTTTAATGCAACGAACGGCGTGATTTTCGTTTGGTCGTTTCCTCTCCGGGACGTTTTGAATTATCTTGAAATATTTGGCGGTGATCTGGCACCGAAACACTGTTACCGGTCACCCTGAATTACTGACGCCCATACTGCTGGCGATACTGCGCAGGTGTCAGCCCGGTCAGTGCCTTGAACATGCGCCGCAGATTGGCCGGGCTGCTGAAACCCAGTTCAGCGCTCAAGGTACTTAGCGGCGACGAGGTCATGGCCAGGCGTTCGCTGAGTTGGTAGAGCTTGATGCGCCGCGCATAGCTCGCCACTGGCTCTCCGGTTTGCGCGCTTACCTTGCGCGCCAGGGTGCGTTCGGACATCGCCAATTGCTCGGCCAGCGCCTGCACCGTCAGTTGCTCGGCAGGCGTTTGCTCGATCAGTGCATGCAGGCGGCGTAATAGGCCCACGGGCTGCTGCATCAGGCTGGCGCCCTGAAACGCACTGTGCGGGACGGCCGGACGGGGCAGCACCATCAGCTGACTGATGTCTCTGAAGGACTGCTCACTGAGGTGTCGCTCGATCACTCCCTGAGCGATGGGCAAGTAGCCGTTCACCCCGGATGCAGTGGCTACGCCCACGGCGAACACGCAACTGCTTTCGCTCTGCCAGCGCACCCGCGCGAAGCGTTCACGCATCGCATCCGCCAGCCACCAGGTCACCGTTGCCGCCTGGCCGTTCAAGCGGCCGCTGGCCGCAAGCAGGCCAACGCCGGTGCAGTAACTCCATAGCTGCACGCGTTTACCGACGGACGACAGCGCTTTGATCAGCGCGACATTGTCAGCCAGCACTGCCTCTGCCTGCTCCGCCGACTCGGCCCAGAAGCCCGGAATCAGCAAAGCATCGAATTCACGCGGATCGAGCGCGGCGCTCGCCTGCAGGCTCATCCCATGGGCGCATGCCACTGGCCCGGCACGCTGGGCGATATAGCGAGCCTCGAACAGTTGTCGTCCACTTCGGCGATTGGCCGCGTGCAGCAGGTCGGCGAAGGCGAACAGCCCGGCCGGCATGCAATCGGGATACAGCAGCAAACCAACGCGCATGAGTGGATGGCCTGAAATGAATCGAAGATGTCCAATACTGCCATTATTGCCCTGAAGCCGGATAGGCAGCATGGGCCCCTCAGAACTCGAGGGCTTTTCATGAAGATTCAGCAGCTGCGTAACGCCACCATCATCGTCGAGTTCGGCCAGCACCGCGTTCTGGTCGACCCCATGTTGGCTCGCCAAGGCGCCTTGCCACCGCTGCGGTTGTTCGGCGCCCGTCAGCGTAATCCGCTGGTCGAGCTGCCAGTCAGTGCTCGCACCGACTTGGAGTCGGTCACCCACTGCCTGATCACTCATTGCCAGAAAGGCCATTTCGATCATCTGGATCGTGCAGGCGTGAGATGGCTGCGCGAACGCAAGATTCCGGTGATCTGCACGCCACATGATGTGGACTACCTGGCGCAGCGCGGCCTGAACGTCCGGCCGCTATTGCCGGAACATGAATTCCCCGGTCCGTTTCTCGGCGGGCTTATCCGCACCATCCGCTGCACCCATGGCCGGGGTCTGGTGGGGCGCCTGATGGAGCACGGTGTGGGTTTTCTGATCGAGATACCGGGCGAGCCAAGCCTTTATCTGGCCGGCGATACCCTGCTCACCGACGAGGTGCGCGCCTGTGTACGCGAGCACCGTCCAGCCATCAGCGTGGTACCGGCAGGTGGGGCGCGTTTCGACCTGGGTAGCGACATCATCATGGGTGTCGACGAGGTGATCGAGTTCGCCCGCTTGAGTGGCAAGGTAGTCATTGCCAATCACCTGGAAGCCATCAGCCACTGCCCGGTCAGCCGTGTGGGCTTGGCCGAGGCCGCTGCCCGTGCGCAGGTCGAGTTGCTGATACCGCAGGATGGTGAGGTGCTGGAGTTTTGAACTCGCCAGGCCGCGTTTGTGCAGTCGCCAGGCCAGCAAGTGATTAGTCCGTTTTCATCTGCTGGACAATTCTTGCCGTATCCCTGCCCGGTGATACGCCGAACTCGCGGGTGTATTCCCGGCCAAATTGGGTCGGGCTCTCGTAGCCCACCTCATGCGCTGCGGCGGTCACGCTACGACCAGCTGTAAGCAGGAGTGTGCGTGCTTGCAGCAGGCGGATCTGCTTTTGGTATTGCAGTGGGCTGAGCGCAGTGACGCTTTTGAAGTGTCGGTGGAAGGCCGACACGCTCATGGCGGAGCGTGCGGCCAGTTCGTGTATACGCAGCGGCTGGGCGTAGTCCTGGCGGATTCGCTGAATCGCCGTATTGATCCGAGCCAGTGCGCTATCGGGAGAGACGATGTCGTGCAACATCCAGCCCATCGGTCCCTGCAGCACGCGATAGAGAATCTCGCGTTCGTAGGCTGGGGCGAGTGCAGCGATTTCTTCTGGACGTTGCATCAGACGCAGCATGCGCACCCAGGCGTCCAGTAATTCGCGGGTTACCTTGGCAACGGAGAAGGCCTTGTGCTCCTGGTCTCGCCTGAGAGGATCAGGCAGATCGTACAGCAGGTCGGCAATGACCTTGGCATCGAGTGACAGGGCGACTGCCAGATAAGGCGCGCCGGATTCATCGGCATGTACGCGCCCCGCAGCGGGTAGGTCTACAGACATCACAAAATAGGTAGCGGGGTCGTAGTGCAGCGTCTTGCCGCCAATGGATATCGACTTGCTGCCGCGCAGTATCAGGTTGACCATGGGGTCGTAGACCGCTGCCAACTGGTGCTCGGGTATTTCGCCCTGAACCATGGCTACGCGCGGAATACCCGTATCAGTGCGTCGATTCTCGGCGTGAGCGGTAAGTTGGCGTAGTTCTTCGAGCTGATCATTCATGCCGCCATTTGAGCCTGGCTTGATTGTATTCACAAGACAAAAGCAGAAATAGGCTGGAATCTGCCAGTAATGGTTGGGTGCTATCCGAGCCAGTTCCCTATCGTTTGCGCATCCAAACGAGGGAGCTATCGAGATGAACACAGTCGTCATTACAGGTGGAAGTCGAGGCATCGGTGCCAGCACGGCAATCGAATGCGCCCGTCGCGGCCTGGGTGTGATCCTGACTTACAACGGACACCCACAGCGTGCTGCCGATGTTGTTGAGCAGATACAGGCTGAAGGTGGCAGCGCTGTGGCGTTGAAACTCGACGTCAGTGCGATGGACAGCTTTCAGGCATTTCGCGATGAGGTGGTGGGTGTCCTGGCCCGCAAGTTTCAAGCAGGTGAACTGGTGGGGTTGGTCAACAACGCCGGCTATGGACTGTTCAACCCTATCGAGAGCGTCACCCAGGCGCAATTCGACGGCCTGCTGAACGTGCATCTGAAGGGACCATTTTTCTTGACGCAAACCCTGCTGCCTTTGCTGCAGGAGGGGGCAAGCATCGTCAACGTCACCAGTGCAACCACCCGCGTGGCGACAGTAGGCGTCGCGCCTTATGCCGCCTTCAAGGCAGGGCTGGAGGTGCTCACGCGCTATATGGCCAAAGAGTTCGGTGAACGCCGCATTCGCGTCAACGCCGTTTCCCCGGGGCCTGTGCGTACTGAATTGGGCGGTGGAATGAACGCAGAGTTCGAGGCCTTGCTCGCGGGTCAGACAGCCCTGGGACGCATCGGCGAACCTGAGGAGGTCGCACGTGTTATCGCCATGTTGCTGACAGCCGACGGCGCTTGGATCAATGGCCAGTCCATCGAAGTGGCTGGCGGTTACATCATCTGAACGGAGTGGCGAAATGCTCGATCATATTTTTCTTTCGGTGAAGGACGTCGATGCTGCGGTGTGGTTCTACTCACAGGTACTGGCTCCGCTCGGTATCCGTAACCGGCTCGATTACGACGGTAAGAGCGGCCCGTCTGGGCATCCTGATCTCAAGGGCTTCGGTGCAGATGGGCGAATGTTTTTCTGGCTGCGCGAGGGCGCGGTCGACAACCGGGCCGTGCATGTCGGTTTCGTTGCTGATAGCCGGGATGCTGTCGATGCTGCATACGCTGCCGCGTTGGCCGCAGGCGCCAAGGACGCCGGCGCGCCTGGTGCTCGACTGCACTACGACCCTCGCTACTACGCCGCCAATGTCCGTGATCTGGATGGCTATAGCCTGGAGTTCGTCTACAAGAGTTGGCAACACGGGCATTGATCGAGAGAGGCGCACAAATGATCGCTGGGATCGAGCGGCGCTAGAAAATCCATGAAGGAGGACGTATCGATGAGCATTCTTGACCATGTCGAACTCGCCGTGAGGGATGCTGCGGCGTCCTGTCGATTCTACGAACTTGCCCTGGCTCCCTTAGGTATGAAGAGAATCATCACCGTAGGCCCCGAACGCACTCGCACCGGTGGAACCAGGCATGGGCTCGGTGTGGATGGCTACCCTTGCCTCTGGCTTCACGATAAGGAAGAGCCAGGCAAAGGCAGCCACATCGCTTTTAAGGTCGACGAGCGAGCACTGGTCGATGCCTTTCATCGCGAGGCGCTGAGGGCAGGTGGTCGTGATAACGGTGTACCTGGCATCAGGCACCGCTATCACGATCATTACTACGCCGCTTATGTCTTAGACCCCGACGGTATCAACGTCGAGGTCGTTTGCCAGAAACCTGAATAGACGTACTGCTCGGTTGTCCTTCAGCTCGCCTGTCGCCGCGCCATCCAGCGCCGATATTGGCGAGTGCGGAAGATGTCTTTCACCTGCTGCGTCACCAGTGCCCACAGTGGGGATACGCCGGGCTGGGAGTCCCGGCCCTGGCTAAGCTGGTGCAACTGGTACTTGACCACTGCCATGTTCGCCAGCGAGGCCAGTACCTTGTTATTCCAGGTGATTGGCGGCAACTGAGGGGCACTGCCAAGGCCGAGCTGCCAGTCGCGTGGCAGGTTCGGGGCGATTGCCAGAGCCGTGCCGATGCCGACCATCTCGATGCCGCTATCCATCACCTGCTGTGCAACCGGTGCACGGCGGATGCCACCGGTGACCATGATCGGCATGCTCGCCACGGCGCGAATCTCACGGGCGAATTCCAGAAAGTAGGCTTCGCGCGCCAAGGTGCGGCCGTCGCGAGCCTGGCCCTGCATGGCTGGCGCCTCGTAGCTACCGCCGGACAACTCGACCAGATCTACGCCCTGGCCGTCGAGCAGGCGCACCACCTGCTGCGCGTCCTCGGCGCAGAAGCCGCCGCGCTGGAAGTCCGCCGAGTTGAGCTTGACTGCCACGGCGAAGCTCGGCGACACCACCGCGCGCACCGCCTTGACGATCTCCAGCAGCAGGCGCGCACGGTTCTCCAGCGAGCCACCCCACTGGTCACTGCGCTGATTGCTCAGCGGAGACAGAAACTGGCTGAGCAGATAGCCATGCGCAGCGTGGATTTCCACCCCGGTAAAGCCGGCCTGCTCGCCCAACTGCGCGGCGCGAGCGAAGCGTTCGATCACTTCTTCAATAACCGCCGGAGTCATTTCCTGCGGCGTGGCGAAACGCTTGGACAGATTGCCCAGCTCCAGCGCTACGGCCGAAGGCGCCCAGGTCGGCTGGCCCAGGTTGGCTTGCATCTGCCGGCCGGGATGGTTGATCTGCAGCCAGAATTGCGCGCCTCGAGCACGGCCGACGCGTGCCCAACGCTCGAAGCGGGCCAGTGGCGCGTCGTCTTCCAGTACCACGCCGCCGGGGCCGGTCATGGCGCGGCTATCGACCATCACGTTGCCGCTGATCAGCAGACCCGCTCCACCCTCGGCCCAGGCCTGGTAGAGGCGCAACAGGCGCTCGGACGGCGCGTGGTCGGTGTCGGCCATGTTCTCTTCCATCGCCGCCTTGGCGAGGCGATTGGGAAGGGTCGAGCCGCTGGGCAGGACAAGGGGATCGAACAGGTTCATGGGCGCTTTCTCGACTAAAGGTGCAGCGACCTTAACTTTAAAGTTCACTTTAATGTCAATGGGTTTCGCATGCGACGATTAAGCGTGGCCTTGCTACCAAGGCTTTTCGTAGGAGCCAGCGTGCTGGCGATGCTCTGTGCTTTCGGGCAGATCGCCGGCAAGCCGGCTCCTACGGATATGGCGAGCACTTGCTCATTTCTTCACGCGCTTTGCTGTCTCGCTCGGCTCGCCCAGGTTCATCTTCGACAGCACTCGCTTGGCGTTGCTGGCGCAGTCGAGGTCGTCCGGTTTGCTTTCAATTTCATCGATCAGAGCCAGCAGGTGCGTCTTGCTCTGCGCCAGGCGCTGTTCCAGTGCCTCGATGTCTTTCACTTTTGCTTGCAGGGTGTCGAGCAGCTTGCCGTGTTGCCATTGCGTCAGATCCTGCGGCAGCAGGGTGCGCAGTTCATCCAGGCTGAAGCCGGCTTGCTGAGCCGTGGTGATCAGATTGAGCACCAGCACGGCTTGTTCCGGGTAGCTGCGATAGCCGTTGGCCTGGCGCTCCACCAGCTTGAGCAGGCCGATGCTTTCGTAGAAGCGGATGCGTGAGGCTGCAAGGCCGGTGCGCTGCGCCAGTTCGCCGATTTTCATCCAGACAGTGCTCCTCTCGCAGCAAGTGACCCTGAAACAATGCGTCACTTTAGCCACCGGGCCTGCCCACGCAACACCTTATCGCTCCGGCAAGGGTGTTGCGTGTTCGCCCTGTCACGAGCGCCTGGCGACTCAATGACCCGCTGAAACACCTTGGTCGATGGCCATGTCGGCACCAGTGATCGAGCGTGCACCAGGCTGGCAGAGGAAGAACGCCAGCTCCGCCACTTCCTCCGGTTGGATGAAACGCGCTTGCTCGCCCTGCGGGTACTTCGCCAGCAGCTCGCGGTAGTAAGCGTTCGGGTCGCCATTGCCGTAACGCTCGGCCTGGAATTTGAGCATGGGTGTGTCGATATCGCCGGGCGAAACCGCATTGCAACGCACGCCGTAGGGCGCCAAGTCCAGAGCCAGCGCCTTGGTCAGTAGGGTGAGGCCGCCCTTGCTGGCGCAATAGGCGGCCGCATTCGGGTTGCCCTGGCGCCCTGCATCGCTGGAGATATTGACGATGGCGCCGCGCGTTTCACGCAAGTGCGGGATAGCCGCCGCGCAGATGAAGAAACTGGCCTTGAGGTTGACGTCCAGCACCAGGTCGAAATCCTCCTCGCTGAAGGATTCCACCGGCCCCTCGCGCCACACGCCTGCCGCATTGATCACCGCATCGAGCTGCCCGGCCGCTTCGATTGCCGCACTTACCACCGCGCTGCAGGCAGCAGGTGTACGAATGTCCGCTGCCAGGCTGCCGACGAGCGCGTGACGTTTGCTCAGTTCGGCCAGGCCAGCGGCGTTGGCATCGGTGGCGAACACCTGCCAGCCGCCGGCCAGAAAACGTGCGACCAGCGCACTGCCTACACCACCGGCCGCGCCAGTGATCAGTAACACAGGGTCCACCGTTGATTTCGACTTCATGGCGCCTTGTTCTCGATCAGGCAATTGCCGCCGTCGACCACCAGGGTTTCGCCGGTTATGTAACTGGCTTCAGGCGACGCGAGGAAGGCTACGGCAGAGGCGACCTCATCAGGGCGTCCTGCGCGACCTACCGGCACATAGGCCGCGGCGCGCTGCTCTTGCTGTGTGCTCGATCCGGTGGCAATCCAGCCCGGCGCCACGGTGTTGACCGTGATGCCGTGACGGGCAACCTCCAGTGCCAGCCCCATGTTCAAGCCCACCATGCCGGCCTTGGCTGCGCTGTAGGCCGCTTCGCCCGGGTTGCCGCCCCGCGTGCCGGTGGTGGAGCCGATATGAATGACCCGGCCGTGACCGCGTGCCTGCATGCCGGGCAGCAGCGCACGGGTGAGGAGGAAGGCACTTGTCAGGTTGCGTGCGATCGACAGGTTCCACATCTCCAGGCTCATGCTGGAGACCTCCGCGAACGGCTCGGGACTGCCTTGCATGGCCATGCCGGCATTGTTGACCAGAATGTCGACACGTCCCCACAGCCCTTCGGCCCATGCGGCGAACGCCTGCACACCCGCTTCATCGGTGAGATCGACTGCTTTGCCCTTTGCTTCGTAACCTTCGGCGCGCAGCTCGGCGACGCGTTGTTCGATGCGCGCACTGCTGGCTGTGACGATCAGCTTTGCCCCGGCCGCGCCCAGACGCCTGGCGATGGCCATGCCGATGCCGTGTTCGCTACCCGCGCCGCTGACCAGCGCGACCTGATCTTTCCAACTCTGAGCCATGACTTCGTTCCTCTTGCTGTTGCAGACAAGTGGAAGTTAGGTTGGTTTATCTGATAAACAAAGACGATCGTTATCAGGAAAACTGACAATAGCCATGGTGTTCACCAGCGAAACCCTGCACGTTTTTCTTGCCGTACTCGATGCGGGCTCGTTTTCTGCCGCTGCTCGCCGGCTGGGCCGTGTGCCTTCGGCCGTGAGTATGGTGATTGCCCAGCTCGAGGCGGAGCTGGACCTGGAGTTGTTTGACCGCAGCACGCGCAAGGCGCTACCCACCGAGGCAGCGTTGGCCCTGGAGCCACAGGCGCGCCAGGTTGTCAGCCAGCTCAACAGGCTCGATGCCCAGGCGCTGCAACTGCATCAGGGCCTGGAAAAGCGCCTGATCATCGCCATGGCTCCGGAACTGCAGACCGGCATGTGGAGCCAGCCGCTGGTCGACCTGGCGGAGGAATTCCCCTTGCTGGAGATTGAGGTGCGTTCCGCGTCACAGGCCGAGGCCGTGCGCCTGATACACGAGGGCAGCGCTCACCTGGCGCTGGTGTTCGAGCGCCCCGGCATCGATGAGCGCGAACACTTTCTCGAGGCTGGCAGCCAGTTGCTGGTGGCGGTGGCCGCGCCGGACTATCTGAAGGAGCTGGATGGGCGGAGGATGAACGATGCACGGCAGATCGTCGTCGCCGCAGGTTCGCCTTCGGCGACCGATCCACAGGTGATCCTCTCGCACCGGGTGTGGCTTACCGATAGCCACCTGGCCACCTTGAATCTGGTGCAGGCAGGGCTCGGCTGGGCGTACCTGCCTGTGCCCCTGGTCACTACGCTGATTGCCTCGGGCAGCTTGCAGGAAGTGAAGTTCGACAACATGGCCAGCCAGTTGCGGCTCTGGGTCGATATCGTCTGGAACAGTGGCCGGCCACTTGGATTGGGTGCCCGACGTTACCTTGAGCTGATACGGGAGCGGATACAGGCGCAGCCGCCCCGAGGTTAGAACCAACAGACAAGTGCTCGCGGCGATACGAGCATTTGTCTGATCACATGGTGTACTGCTTGGCGGTCAGATCGTCTGCCCGCCGGATACCTCGATGCGTTGAGCATTGACCCAGCGATTCTCCTCACCGAGCAGGCTGGCGATCATCGGGCCGATATCGTCCGGCACGCCCACCCGGCCAAGCGCTGTCATATCCGCGAACACCTTGTTCAGGTCCGGCATGTCGCGTACGGCGCCGCCGAGAAAATCCGTCTCGATCGCGCCGGGGGCCACGGTATTGACTGCGATACCCCGGCTGCCCAGTTCCTTGGCCAGGTAGACGCTCAGCACCTCGACCGCCCCTTTGACGGCCGAGTAGGCCGCAAAGCCCGGGTAGGCGATGCGTGTCAGCCCAGAAGAGATATTGACGATACGAGCGCCGTCGGCCATCAGCGGCAGCAGCGCCTGGGTGAGGAAGAACACCCCTTTGAAGTGTACGTTCACCAGTGCGTCGAACTGCGCCTCGGAGGTCTCGGCAATCGAAGCCATGTCCCCGTGCCCGGCGTTGTTGACCAGATGATCGAAACTGTCGCGCTGCCAGGTGTCGCGTAGCGCCTGGCGCAGACGCTCCACGAAGGCAGGGAAGGTGGTGACGTTGCCGGCATCGAGTTGCAGCGCGACGGCTTTGCGCCCCAGTGCTTCGACTTCGGCGACCACGGCCAGCGCGGCATCGGCCTGGCTGTGATAGGTGACGACGACATCGCTACCCTGGCGAGCGATATTCAGGGCGGTATTACGGCCGAGGCCACGGCTGGAGCCAGTTACGATGGCGATCTTGGTCATGGTAAAAACCTCTGTGTGGTGAAGGGGTTTTCATTGTGTGGCCGTGGGGTAACCCCGTCCTTACCGAAACCTCGACGCTTTTTGCCTATTTCTCCAAGGGTGAACAACGTGCCCATGACCCGTCTCAGGAAGCATTGATGAGCACAACGCTGCTGGAGGTCGTTCGCGGCTATCTGGATCAACATGCCGATGCCAATGGCCTTGCCCAAACGCCCATTCCAGGGCTGACCATTATCCGTACGCTCCAGCCCAGCGGGCTGGATTACGCGATTACCCGGCCTCTTGCCTGCCTCGTTCTACAGGGCGGCAAGCAGGTCATGATGGGGGCTCGCACGTTCACCTTCAGCGCGGGTGACTCCTTGTTGATCACCGCCGATGTACCGACAGTCAGTCAGATCATCGACGCGAGTCCCGATGTCCCGTACATCTCGCTGGTGATCGACCTCGATCCTGCACTGCTCACCGAGTTGATGGAGGAGATGAAGGCTGCTCCGAGTGCGGACGAGGCGCCGATAAAGATCGAGCCGACCGACAGCGAAGTGGCCGAAGCTGCGCTGCGCCTGATGCGTCTACTGGATCGCCCAGCTTCGGCTGCGGTGCTGCATGCCTCACTGGTGCGTGAACTGCACTATTGGTTGTTGGCCGGGCGTCACGGCTCGGCAATTAGCCGCCTGGGCTGGCCGGACGGCCATGCGCAACGCATCGCGCGGGCAGTGAAGGTGCTGCGCACCGAGTTCACCCGGCCGCTGCCGGTGGAGCACCTGGCGTCCGTGGCCGGCATGAGCACCTCATCCTTTCACCAGCACTTTCGCAATCAGACGTCGCTGACGCCGCTGCAATTCCAGAAACAGCTGCGCTTGATCGAGGCGCGTCGCCTGATGCTGGGGGAGGGCGTCACCGCCAGCAGTGCGGCGTTCGCGGTAGGTTACGAAAGTGTGTCTCAGTTCAGCCGAGAGTATCGTCGGCTGTTCGGACTGCCGCCGGCGAGAGACGCCAGTGTTGCCTGCTGACACGGGGATTCGCCTTGCTCACACCTGCCTCAAGGCAAAATCCGCAGGCTCGAAGCGCTCGCTCGCGTCCATGCGAATCCCCCGCAGGCTGCGCGTCTCCAGATAGGATGCGTACAGAGGTTCGGCAAAGTAGCTGATCAGGATCGAGCGACGCCGCATGCCGAGCCGGTTCAGGCTGCCGGCGTGCACCAGGTCCACATCGAACACCAGGATATCGCCGGCCGCACCCGCAAGCTGCACTGAGCGGGACTCGTCGTTTAAATCAATTGGTGGTTCGCCCGGTTGTGGGCGATGGCTGCTCGGGACGAAGCGGGTGGCGCCGTTGCCCGGGCCATAGTCATCGAAGTAGACCATGGCGTTGGCGATATCGCCGGGGCGCTGCGCCGACAGATCGCGATGCAGTCGCTGATGACCGCCTCCAGCCAGTGGCTCGCGGCCCTCCACCTGCGCGAGGAAGAAACGTTCGCCGATCAACTCGCCGACCACTGCCAGCAGTTGCGGCAGGCGGCACACGGCCTGAATCATGGCATCGTCATCCAGCAGTGAGTGATGCCAATCGGCGCCGCGCGGTACCGGCCACTGATCCGAGGGGGTGATGCCTGCATCGAACACGCTGCACAACCGATCCAGCCACCTGACAGGAACCGCCTGGCGCCGCAACGCATAGCCGTCGTGGTGGAGTTGTGCGCGGTCCGTCATGGCCAGGCTCCCATCATCACATGCATCCCGAAGAAAACAGGTGGAAGCCAAAGAGGCAAGCCTGTTCTTCAATGCATGACTCGCCGTCTGCAAATTCAGCCGCAGGCCATGACCAAGACTGCATACAATAGCGCCTGAACTTTCCGCGCCATGCACATGGCTGTACCGAACGAGGAACGCCCCATGGCCTCCCCAGACAAACAGAAGAAGCGCGCCCAGCGGGCCAAGACCAAGGCCAAGCAGAACCGCATGGGCAAGCCCAAGGCGCAGGCCAATGTCGTCCACCCGATTCTCGCCAATCCGTTGATCAACGAGCCGTTCGATGATGTCGAGATCGACCTGAGCACCTTCGATTTCAAGGACATCGAGGAAAACGGCTTCGACCCCGCGCACTTCGATGACCTGTTCCAGGCGATGAAAGCCGGCGAGGGCATCAGCCTGCTTGCCCTGTGCCTGATATTCCTGCAATACCCGGTGCTGGAACTGGTGGTCGCCGAGGAGTCGGAAGAGGCCGCGACCGATTTCATGATGGGCCTGCTGATCGTCTACCGTGGCATCTTCCACGATGAAGACGAAGACGCCGCGATCGCCTGGATCGGCAGCGACGCCTTCCAGAGCGCCTATAACGAAGCGTCGCTGATCCTGCAGAAGAAGAACGCCTCACGCTGAGCGCCCCTCGTTTGCTCTCTCGGCCCTGTATCGCTCAGGGCCAGTCGCTAACCACTCATCCCGGCCCGCTGGCGTGTTGCATTGCGGCTGCCTAGCAGTGCCGGTAGTTCGAGCAGCAAGGCCAGCAGCACTGCGCCAATCGCGACCGTGAACAGCAGGCGATAGTCCTCCTGACTGGCGGAGAACAGCGCCGAATAGGCATAACCGGCCAGCGCCTGGAAGGTGGCGAAGGAGATGGTGGCGCGGCTCCAGGTGGCGTTCTGCCGGGCATGGCCCTCCACCAGTTGATGCACGCGCGCCAACGCCAGCGGCACGATGCCGGGTGGGAAGGAGCCGATCACCAACACGGCGGCGCCGAGCACATGCAGGTCACGACTTTCCACCAGTACGGCAAGGGCCATGGCCTGTATCAGCAGGACCAGGCGTATCGCGGCGCGGGCACCCAGGTGGTCGGCCAGGTAACCGTATACCACCGGGCCGACGATGGCACCGACGCCATACAGCGTCCAGATCAACGCACCGCTGTGGCTCCCTGCGCCCAGGCCGCGACTGATGTAATCGACCAGAAACATCATCGGCGCCACCAGGCTGGTCGCCATCAGCGCGTACTGCGCGAACAACAAACGCACGCCACCTGTGCTCTGCGCTGGCGCATGCGGGTTGGTGGGTTGCGGAGCGTGGGCTAGGTCGTCTGGCCAGCCGCGCCAACTGCTCAGCGTCAGCAGCAGGGCGACCACGGCCAGGCCGATCCAGGTGGTTGCCAGGCCTTGAGCCAGCAGTACCGGCACCAGTGTGCCGGAGCCGGCGATGCCCAGGCCCAGACCGAGAAAGATCGCGCCGCTGGCCAGCCCGCGTCGACCTGCTGCGACATGCGGCAGGATGCTGCTGGCGGCCAGCACCATGATCACGCCACCGGCAATGCCCGATAGCAAACGCCAGGAGAAGAACCAGGCCACCGACAGCGGCCAGGCGCAGGCGAGAAACGCCAGGCTGACCAGTAGCATCATCGCCCGCAATACGCTGGCGCTGGAATGACGCGCGGCCAGCGGCCGGCCGATCAGCGCACCGATGAGATAGCCGGCCAGATTGGCGGCGCCCAGGTAGACCACTGCCGAGGCGGAAAACCAGTGCGCCTCGATCAGCGATGGGATCAACGGGGTGTAGGCGAAGCGGGCCAGGCCGATGCCCACCAGGCTGGCGCACAGGCCAGCCCAGATCGGCATCCACAGCGAGCCCTGTGTGTGGCTGTTCATGATCGTCCCCTGAGCGTCCGGCGGACGCCATCGAATGAGATGGCACGATCATAGGAGGCTTGACTGAAGAAATAACGCAGCGATATTAACGTTCACTAATGCAAAAATGCATCAGAGAGAGCCTGCGATGAACTGGGACGATGCCCGCGTATTTCTTGCCCTGTGCCGTGAACAGACCTTGCGCGGTGCGGCTCGTGTGCTGGCCGTGGATCAGGCCACGGTCGGTCGCCGGCTCGCCTCGCTGGAGCAGTCCCTCGATGCCACCCTGTTTCTGCGCACGTCAGCCGGCTACAGCCTGACCAGTGCGGGAGAGCAGGCGATGAGGGCGGCGCAGGACATGGAGGCGGCGGCAGCCGATCTGCAGCGCCGCATTCTCGGCATGGACGAGCGTATGAGCGGTGAAGTGCGCATCACTACAACCGACTCCTTCGCCGTCGACTTCATCATGCCGGCCATTGCTGCGCTGCGCCTCGAACACCCTGGCATCGAGGTCAAGCTGCATGCTTCAACGCAATTGCTCAACCTCAACAAGCGCGAGGCGGATATCGCCGTGCGCAACCTCAAGCCGGACAACCCCGAACTGATCGTGCGTCGGCTCGCTTGTTGGAGCAGCGCCGCCTTCGCCTCGGCGGACTATGTCGCCGCGCGCGGCATACCCGAGCCGGGCGCTGCCTTCGCCGGGCACGACCTGGTGCTCTATCAGCCCTATCTGGACAGTGGGCGCGAGGTCACACTTGGCGCCGAGCCGATCACCCACGGGCGTATCGCCATGACCTGTACTTCGAGCTTGATGGTGCGCCGCGCACTGGCTGCCGGCATCGGCATTGGCGAGGTGCCGCTGCCCTTGGGTCTGCGCGACGGTCTGGTGCGGCTATGGGCGGATCGCGAACACGCGCCCTATGACATCTGGCTGGTCACCCATCGGGACGTACGCCACACCGCGCGGGCTCGGGCAGTGATCGATGCCATCGTCGCTGCCTTCGGTGCGCTTTGACGACACGCCTCGCGTGCAGGCATCAGCCCTTGAGCGCCGCCTCGATTCTGGCGATGTCGATCTTGCTCATGGTCATCATCGCCTCGAAGGCGCGCTTGGCCGCCGCGCAGGAAAGGGCGCTGTTGCCGGCCTCCAGTACCCAGGCATCAGTGCCACCAGCGACCAGTGCGGCATTACCGGCTGCGTCGGCGGGGCGAGCTTGTCGAACTTTCTGATGCCCTACGCCACCTTGCCGTCTACCTCGGTCGCTGCCGATTCCATCCATTTGATCTGCTCTTCGTCGATGCTGAAGAAGTCCGCTCCCAAGGTAACCTGATCGGCCAGTTGAGCCACCTGATCTGCCCCACCTTTCCCTGTGCGTTGGAGAGTCAGGCGCTGTCGTGGATGAAAAGTTGCCGGGCGCCGGGTCTCTCGAATCTCTACCGTTGGATGAAATACAGCTCGGCTCAACTCACCCAGCGCTGCCGCGCCCAGCCACTCAAGCCATCGACCGCCAGCACCAGCAGCAACATGGCCAGGATCACCGTGGCCGCCTGAGCTTCCTGGAACAGGCTGAGCGACACGTAGAGCATCTGCCCCAGGCCGCCGGCGCCGACGAAGCCGAGCACGCTGGCCATGCGGATGTTGTTCTCCCAGCGGTACAGGGTGTAGGCCACCAGTTGCGGCCAGACGCCGGGCAGGGTGCCGTAGCAGAAGGCGAGCATGCGTCCGCCGCCGCTTTCGCGGATGGCGTCGGCTGGTTCGCGTGGGGTGTTTTCCAGGGCTTCGGCGAACAGGCGGCCGAGTACGCCGGCGGTGTGCAGGGCCAGGGCCAGGGTGCCGGCGTTGGGGCCGAGGCCGGCGGCCAGCACCATCAGCGCCGCCCAAACCAGTTCGGGGATGGCGCGCAGGGCGTTGAGCAGCAGGCGTGTGAGATGCAGGGCGACACCGCCGAAGCGTCCGGCGGCCGGCAGCGCCAGGGCCAGGCCGAGCAGGGCGGCGAGCAGGGTGCCGATGGCGGACATGGCCAGGGTTTCCAGCGCGCCACGGCCGATGGCCTGCAAGTGTGCGGCCGAGAAGTCCGGCTGCAGGAAGCCGCTGGCGTACTTGCCCATCTGCGCCAGGCTGTCGCCGGCGACCAGGGCGCCGAGGTCGATGCCCAGATAGATGAACGAGGCAGCCACCGCGCCGAGAATGGCAGCGAGCAGGACCACATTGCCGGCTCTCATATCAGCCTCGCGCGCAGCAGGCGACTGAACTGGTCGGCCAGCAGTACCAGCAAGAGGAAGGTGAGCAGCATGCTGGCCACTTCACCGCCGGCGAACATGCGCAGCGACAGGTCTATCTGCTGGCCTAACCCACCAGCGCCGACGAAGCCCATCACCACCGAGGCGCGAATGGCGCATTCCCAGCGGTACACGGTGTAGGAGAGCATTTCCCCGGCGGCATTGGGCAGCACGCCGTAGGCGAAGGCGCTCAGGCGGTTGCTGCCGGCACCCAGTAGTGCGCGGGCGGGGCGGGCATCGACCGATTCGAAGATTTCCGCATACACCTTACCCAGCATGCCGGCGTAGGTGATGGCGATGGCCAGCACGCCGGCGGTGGGGCCGAGGCCGACGGCGCGGACGAACAGCAGCGCCCAGACGATTTCCGGCACGCTGCGCAGGAAGATCAGCAGGCCGCGCACCGGCCAGCGCGCCAGGTTCGCCCACCAGGCCGGGCGGCCACCACGGTGCACGGCCGACAGCGACAGCGCACGGCTGGCCAGCAGCGCGGTGGGTATGGCGATCAGCAGCGCCAGGCTCATGCCGGCGGTGGCGATGGCCAGGGTTTCCAAGGTGGCGCGGCCGAGCAGGGTGAGGAATTCGCCATCATGCGCGGGCGGCCAGAAGCCGGCGAGGAAGTTGCCCATGGCGCGGGTGTTGTCGCCATCGACCAGCACGGCCAGGTCCAGCTCGCTCAGGCTCAGGCCAGGCCACAGCAACAGTAGCGCCAGTACGGTGATCAGCAGGCGCGGCAGGGCGGCGGGGTCGCGTGGGACGGTGTTCAGCATCGCGGTATGTGTGTCGGTTGCGGCGACACGGGCGAACTGGGCGTGGCCTGCAGTTGCTCGTTGGCGTACAGGGCTTGCAGCTGGGCGGGCTGCACCTGCTCGGTCGGCAGGTCGAAGGCAATGCGTCCGTCGCGAATACCGATCACCCGAGGGAAGTGCGCCAGGGCCAGATCGACGGCATGCAGGCTGGCCAGCAGGGTCATGCCACGTTCGGCAGCCTCGCGGTTGAGTACGGCCAGGGTGTGGCCGGCCAGTACCGGGTCCATGGCCGAGACCGGTTCGTCGGCGAGAATCAATTCGGGCGCCTGGTACAGCACGCGAGCGATGCCGACGCGCTGCAACTGACCGCCGGAAAGCTGATCGCAACGCTGGTAGAGCTGGTCGGCGATGTCCAGCCGCGCCAGGGCGGCCTGGGCGCCGCTGACATCCAGCGGATGCAGCAGGTTGAGCAGGCCTTTGACCACTGACCACTGGCCAAGCTTGCCGGCCAGCACGGCGGTGACCACGCGCTGGCGCGGCGGCAGCGGCGGTGCCTGGTGGATCAGCCCGATACGTGCACGCAGGCGTTGGCGCTGGCGGGAAGCCAGGCGCCAGGGGTTGTGCTGCAGCAGGTCGAGCTCGCCGCGCGTGGGTTGCAGGCTGGTGGCCAGCAGGCGCAGCAGGGTGGTCTTGCCGGCGCCCGAGGGGCCGATGATTGCCACTCGTTCACCAGGGCTGACCTCGAGATCGATATTTTCCAGCGCGACCTTGCCGTTGGCGTGGGCCAGGCCCACGCCACGCAGGGCGATGCTCACTTCAATAGGCCAGCGGCGCGAGCGGCTTCTTCAATGCCTTCGTAGTTCTCGGGCGTGGTTTCGATAAAGCGGCTGGCAGCCTGCAGGTCGAGAATCGCCTTCTGCTCCGGCTTGGCCGGGTCGAGGGCGAGGAAGGCGGTCTTGATCTTCTCCTGCAGCGCCGGGTCGAGGTTGCCGCGCACCGTCCAGTTGTAGTCGTAGTAGGTGGGGGTGGTGGCGAAGACCTTGACCTTGTCGGTATCGATCTTCTTGGCGTCCACCAGCTTCTGCCACACCGAGGCGTTGAGCACGCCGGCGTCGGCCTTGCCGGCCTGGACCCAGGCTGCAGTAGCGTCGTGAGCACCGGAGTAGGCCACGCGGCTGAAGAAGTCTTCCGGCTTGATGCCGTCCTGCAGCATGAAGTAGCGCGGCATCAGGCTGCCGGAGGTGGAGGACACGGAGCCGAAGGCGAAGGTCTTGCCCTTGAGATCCTGCAGGGATTTGACCGCCGGATCGGCAGTGATGAACTTGCTGGTGAACTCGGCATCCTGCTCGCGCTGCACCAGCGGCACAGCGTTGCCCGTTTTCAGGCGCGCCTGCACGAAAGTGAAACCGCCCAGCCAGGCCATGTCGATACGGTCGGCGGCCAGTGCTTCGACCACCGCGGCGTAGTCAGCCACCGGCACGAACTCAACCTTCATGCCCAGTTCCCGTTCCAGGTAGGCACCCAACGGTTTGAACTTGCGCAGCAGCTCGGTGGGCGCCTCGTCAGGGATGGCCGAAACCTTGAGAACGTCGGCGGCGACAACGGAAAAGGACAGGGTCAAGCCGGCGGCCAGGGCCAGGATATGTTTGAACATGAAGATTCTCCGGTTCAATGGCGGAAAAGGTTCGCAGTGGCGCAGGTGCGCCTGCTGAGGGTAGTCGAGACGCGGGCGATTATAGGGGCGAGCTGGTTAAAGAACAGCTTTGCTAGAATCCGCGCCTTGTTTCCGATTTGCCGAGAGCGATGCCATGAGCGAGCCGATCCGATTGACCCAGTACAGCCACGGTGCAGGTTGCGGCTGCAAGATTTCTCCCAAGGTGCTGGACGTGATCCTGGCGGGCAGCGGCGCGCAGAACCTCGATCCACGGCTGTGGGTCGGCAATGCCTCGCGCGACGACGCTGCGGTCTATGCGCTCGATGAAGAGCGCGGCGTAGTTTCCACGACTGATTTCTTCATGCCCATCGTCGATGACCCCTTCGACTTCGGCCGCATCGCCGCCACTAACGCCATCAGCGACATCTACGCCATGGGCGGCGAGCCGCTGATGGCCATCGCCATTCTCGGCTGGCCGGTCAACGTTCTTGCTCCGGAGGTCGCCCGCGAGGTGATCCGCGGCGGCCGCGCGGTCTGCGATGCGGCTGGCATACCGCTGGCAGGTGGCCACTCGATCGATGCGCCAGAGCCAATCTTCGGACTGGCGGTGACTGGCGTAGTGGATAAACGACACATGAAACGCAATGACACGGCCTCGGCTGGCTGCAAGCTGTATCTGACCAAGCCGCTGGGCATCGGTATCCTGACTACCGCCGAGAAGAAGGCCAAGCTGCGCGAGCAGGATGTGGGGCTGGCGCGAGACTGGATGTGCACCCTGAACAAGCCGGGTAGTCGTTTCGGCAAGCTCGCCGGGGTGCAGGCGATGACCGACGTAACCGGTTTTGGCCTGCTCGGCCACTTGGTGGAGATGGCCGAAGGCGCCGGGCTGACTGCCCAGTTGGACTATGCGAGCGTGCCATGCCTGCCAGGCGTCGAGCATTACCTGGCCGAGGGCTGCGTACCGGGCGGTACGCTGCGCAACTTCGACAGCTATGGTGAGAAGATCGCGCCGATCAGCGAAGTGCAACGCAACCTGCTGTGTGATCCACAGACCAGTGGCGGTTTGCTGGTGGCAGTGGCCCCTGAGGGCGAGGCGCAGTTTTTGTCCGTGGCGGCCGAGCATGGCCTGGATCTTGCGCCCATTGGCCGGATGATCGAGCGACAGCGTTACGCGGTAGAGGTGGCCTGATGCGCGACAACACCGCCGACTATCGCGAGCTTTTTCTCAATGACGCGCCGATGATGGATATGCGTGCTCCGGTGGAGTACACCAAGGGCGCCTTCCTCAATAGCACCAGTCTGCCGCTGATGACCGATATCGAGCGGCAAAAGGTCGGCACCTGCTACAAGCAGAAGGGTCAGCAGGCCGCCATCGAGTTGGGCCACCAGCTGGTTTCCGGCAAGGTCAAAGCGCAACGGATCGAGGCATGGGCCGCCTTCGCGAATGCCCATCCTGATGGCTACCTGTACTGTTTTCGCGGTGGTTTGCGCTCGCAGATCGTCCAGCAGTGGCTGAAGGATGCAGGCATCGATTATCCGAGGGTGATCGGTGGCTACAAGGCGATGCGTACGTTCCTGATCGAAACGCTGGAACAGGCCGTGGCCGAGTGCGATTTCGTCATCGTCGGTGGCATGACCGGCACCGGCAAGACCGAAGTGGTGGCGCGCCTGGCCAATAGTATCGATCTTGAAGGGCACGCCAACCATCGGGGCTCCAGCTTTGGCAAGCGCGCCACCAGCCAGCCCTCGCAGATCGATTTCGAAAACCGCCTGGCGGTAGATCTGCTCAAGCGCCGTGCCCGCGGCCAACAGCAGTTCGTGCTGGAGGACGAGAGCCGTCTGATT
The DNA here is from genome assembly GCF_032621725.1 of Pseudomonas sp. zfem001. Classification (NCBI taxonomy): domain Bacteria; kingdom Pseudomonadati; phylum Pseudomonadota; class Gammaproteobacteria; order Pseudomonadales; family Pseudomonadaceae; genus Pseudomonas; species Pseudomonas sp. zfem001. Next base: position 137,411 of record NZ_JAVYJI010000006.1, read on the forward strand.
GGCACCTGCTCGTTGCCCCGGCCACTGCATCTGGGGATGCAGCAATACCCGATGGTCTGGCTCGAGGACAGTTTCGAGAAACGTGTCGAGCGTATTCTTGGTGATTATGTGATCGATCTGGCGGCCGAGTTTCTCGCCGTACATGGCCAGGAGCAGGGCTTCGAGCGCTTCGCCGAACGCCTGTTGCAGAGCCTGGACAACATCCAGCGGCGCCTGGGTGGCGAGCGTCATGCACGTCTGCGCGGCCTGATGCAGGAAGCGCTGGACGCGCAGCGCAGCACGGGGTCGGTCGAGCTGCATCGGGGCTGGATCGAAAGCCTGTTGAGGGAGTACTACGACCCCATGTATGCCTATCAGCGCGACAGCAAGGCCTCGCGGGTGGAATTCAGTGGCGATGCCGATGCGCTCGTCGATTATCTGGCCGAGCGTTCAATGAATCGCTGACGCGGCTTGCCGAATATGTCTAACCGCATTTCAAGAATGGAGTTTTAGATGAGCACCTCCCTGCCCGCCATCGCCTTCGCTGGTATTGGCCTGATGGGCCTGCCGATGACCCGCCGCCTGCTTGCTGCCGGCTACCCGCTGACCCTCTGGAATCGCACGCCGGACAAATGCACGTCGCTGCTCGAGCAGGGTGCGCATCGTGTGGAGAACCCCGCCGATCTGTGCCGCGATGCCAATGTGGTGATGCTGTGCCTGGCCAATACCGAGGTGGTACGCGAGGTGGTGTTCGGTCCGGGTGGGATCGTCGAAGGGGCAAGGCCGGGGCAATTGCTCGTGGATTTCTCCAGCCTGGAGCCGGCTGCTACCCGTGAGATGGCCGCTGAGCTGGAAGCGCGCACCGGTATGCGCTGGGTGGATGCGCCGGTTTCCGGCGGTACGCCAGGGGCCGAGGCCGGCACCTTGGCGATCATGGCCGGTGGTCGCGAAGAAGACGTGGAGCGCGTGCGCCCGATTCTCGCGCACCTGGGCCAGCGCCTGACGCGCATGGGCGAGGTGGGCGCGGGGCAGGTGACCAAGGTATGCAACCAGATGATCGTCGCCTGTAACGCCCTGGTGATCGCCGAAGTGGTGGCGTTGGCCGAGCGCTCCGGCGTCGATGCCAGCCTGATCGCTCCAGCACTGGCCGGTGGTTTCGCCGACTCCAAACCGCTGCAGATTCTGGCGCCGCAGATGGCTGCCAGCCAGTTCGAACCGATCAAGTGGCACGTGCGCACGCTGCTCAAGGACCTCGATACGGCGGTCAAATTATCCCGCGAGCAGGGCAGCGCCACGCCCATGAGCGGCTTGGCGGCACAGTTGATGCGCCTGCACGGCAGCCAGGGCAATCTGGAGCGCGACCCGGCCACCCTGGTGGAAATGTTGCGGGAGCAATGCCCATGAAGATCGCTGCCAACCTGTCCATGCTGTTCACCGAGCTGCCACTGCGCGAGCGTGTACTGGCGGCGATGACGGCGGGTTTCGAGGGTGTGGAAATTCAGTTCCCCTACGAATTGCCAGCGGTCGCCCTGAAAGAGGTGCTGGAGTTGACCGCGTTGCCGTTGGTGCTGATCAACGTGCCGGCGGGCGATCTGATGACCGGCGGTCCCGGTCTGGCCAGCGTGCCGGCGCGACAGGTGGAGTTCGACACCGCGCTGCAGGAGGCGCTGACCTACGCCGCCATGGTGCGCCCGGCCTGCATCAACGTGCTGCCCGGCCGCCTGGCTGAAGGCGTGAGCCGCGAGCAGGCGCTGGATTGCCTGGCCACCAACCTGCGCAAGAGCGCCGAGGCTTTCGCGGCGTTGGGCATTCGCGTGCTGGTGGAGGCGATCAACCCCATCGACATGCCAGGTTTCCTGATCAATACGCCGGAGGATCTGGATACGCTGCTGCGCGCGGTGGATCACCCGAATCTGGCGGCGCAGTACGACCTCTACCACATGGCGCGCCAGGGAATCGATGTGGCGGCAGGCATGCGCCTGCTGGCTGGGCGCATCGGCCATGTGCAGTTCGCCGATGTGCCGGGGCGTGGTGCGCCGGGTACGGGGGAATTGGCCTTTCCGGCGCTGCTGGGCGCGTTACGTGACAGTGGTTACAGCGGTTGGCTGGGCGCCGAGTACAAACCGGGCGAGGTGGGCACGCAGGCCAGCCTCGGCTGGTTGGCGCAGTGGCAGCAGCGTACGTAGGGGTGCGCTGTGCGCACCGCGATTCGCATGGTTGTCGGCTGGATCGGTAATCGGTAATCGGTGTTTGGCACGGTGCGCATGGCGCACCCTAAGGCGTATCGACGTATCGACGTATCGACGTATCGGCGTATCGCGGTTCGGGTAGGGTGCGCCGCGCGCACCGGATGTTTGCCTCCAGATCCTAGAACCGCGTGCCGACCCGTTCCAGCGGCCGGTAATGCGGTGGGAAGAGGGCGACGATTTCCTCCAGCGGTACTGGTTTGCTGAACAGATAACCCTGCACCTGATCGCAGTCGCGCTCCTGCAGGAACGCCAGCTGTTCGGCGGTTTCCACGCCTTCGGCAACGACCTTCAGGTGCAGGGCGTGGGCCATGGCGATGATGGCGTGGACGATCTCGCGGTCCTGACTGGAGTGGGCGACGTCCTGGATGAAGGAACGGTCGACCTTCAGCGTATCCAGTGGTAAGCGGCGCAGGTAGGCGAGCGAGGAATAGCCGGTGCCGAAGTCGTCGATGGACAGGCTGACGCCCAGCGCGCGAATGTTTTCCAGCAGGCCGATGGCGCGGTTGATGTTGCTCAGCAGCGCGCTCTCGGTCACCTCCAGTTCCAGGCAGTGAGCGGGGCAACGGGTTGCATTCAACAACTGCTCGATGCGCCCGGGTAGTTGATCGTTGGCCAGGTTCAGGGCCGAGCAGTTGACCGCGATCTTCAGCCCGGGATAGCCCATCTGATCAAGGCTGTTGAGGTCCAGGCAGGCGCGGCGCAGCACCCAGTTGTCGAGCACGTCGATGAAACCGTTGGCCTCGGCGATGCCAATGAAGCGTTCAGGGGTAAGCAGGCCATGCTGCGGGTGATGCCAGCGCACCAGGGCTTCGAGCTTGCTCAGCTCGCCGCTGCGCAGATCGATGATCGGCTGGTAGTAGAGAATCAGCCCGTCGTCCTGTTGCAACGCCTGGCGCAGGTCTTCTTCAAGTTGCAGCTCGTACGAGGCTTTCTGCTTCAGGTGCGGGTTGAAGAAGTGCACCACATTGCGGCCGCTGCCTTTGGATTGATACAGCGCCAGATCGGCATGTTTGAGTAGTTCGTCGGCGCTGGTGCCGTCCTGTGGGAACAGGCTGATGCCGACGCTGGTGGTCATCACGATCTTGCGCCCGGCCAGGCCAATCGGCTCCTTCATGTGCTCCAGCATGCGCGCGGCCAGGGCGCGTGGGTCGGCGGTGCTGTCGAGGCTGGCGACCACGCAGAACTCGTCGCCGCCGAAGCGCGCGATGATGTCGCGTTCACGCAACGCGCTACGGATGCGCTGTGCCACCACGCGCAGCAGTTCGTCGCCGGCATCGTGGCCAAGGCTGTCGTTGATGCGCTTGAAGTGATCGACGTCGAGAAACATCACCGCCAGGCTGCGGCCGGTCACCGCGTGCTCCTCCAGGGTGGCAGCGAATACCCGGTTGAAGCCGCGGCGGTTGAGCAGCTCGGTCAGTGGGTCAAAATGCGCCACTTGCTCCAGCGAGGCCTTGGCCTGATCGAGCTGCACCAGCAAGGTGTTGACCCGCTGCAGGTCGCGCTCCTTGTCGTCGAGCTTGCGCCCGATCCAGGCCGCGGCCAGGCTCAGGCTGAGAATCAGCAGGGTGATGGAGGCGACGATCAGCACCAGTTGCACGCTGTTGTCGGCGCTGCGCAATTGCAGTGCAGTACCGTCCGGCACCACCAGGTTGAGCGCAGCCATGCCGGTGTAGTGCATCGAGGCGATGGCGGCGCCCATCACCAGCGCTGCCGAATATTTCATCCAGCGCTGTCGACGCGGCGAGCCGTGGCGTACGTAACGGTTGAGCAGCAGCGCGGCGAAGCTTGCGCTGATGGCGATCACGATGGACAGGGTGAACAGGCCGCCGTGGTAGTAGGCCTGGGCATCCGAGCGGATCGCCGCCATACCGCTGTAGTGCATGGCGCTGATACCCAGGCCGATGATGCTGGCGGCCAGCAGCTGTCGGCTCAGGCCGGGGCGCGGCATGACCATGTAATAAACGGCGAGAAGGGCAGCGGCCAGGGCCACCAATAGCGACAGCACCGTGGTGGCAAGGTCGTAGCGAATGGCGACAGGCGCCTGGAACGCCAGCATGCCGATGAAGTGCATGGACCAGATGGCACCCGCCAGGCACAGCCCGCCGAGCAGGCCCCAGACTTGGCGCATGCTGCGCCGTTGCACCTGATCGAGGTGCTTGGTGATGGTCAGCGTGCTGAGGCTGCCAACGCTGGCGATGACGTAGGACAGTGCCACGAGCCAGGGATCGTGTTCGCAATTGAGCAGGAGTTGGCCCTGCTCGGGTAGATCTGCAAGAAAGCGGATCGAGAGTCCGTCCATAGTCACCCCGCTTGGCGGCGGCTAGCGTGCCCTGTTCAGTGAAGCACAGGCACGTCCGTACCGCCTATTTTCCATAGTCGTTGAGCGAGATCACCCGCGTTTTGCCGATGCGATGACGGTAGATCTCGCGCAGGTACTTGATCGCGTGTTTGACGCTTTCGCGCGACAGGCGGATGTCGTTGATCGAGACGAATTTTTCGGCGTCGTGGATCAGCTCGCGGTACTTCTTCTCGTACATCGGTTTGATCGCATACCAGTTGGTATCGAGGATCTTCGCCGGGTCTTCGTGCTCGTTGAGCATGGCGTCGAGCTGCGCCTCGTTGAAGCGCTCGGAGACGATGAAATCGAGCATGGCATCGTCCAGGCTGTCGTCGAAGCGATACTGGTCACGGGCGAAGCAGCGCTTGATGTAGGCGACGATCAGGGTCAAAAAGTCGTCCGACAGGCACGGGCTCTTGACGATCAGGGTGGTCAGCGACAGGTTCGCCGAGGCGCCTATCACCAGCGCATAGCGCTTGAGCGTGGTGTTGGGGAAGAGGTTGTTGAGGTGGGTCTTGAGGCGGTTCAGGTCCATGTAGGACAGCTTGTAGTCCTTGGGCAACGAGACGATCGACACCACCGAGGAGCAGTTCTTGAAGAAGTGCAGATCGCTCAGTTGGGTGGCGTCGTAGCCGCTGGACTTGTATTGCTCCAGCGCCTGGCGATAGCGCTTGGATTCGATCGGCAGCAGGCTGATGCCCTCGATGGCCTGGGTGACCTTGTTGAAATGCGGCAGGTCGATGGAGCGGAAGAACAGGTCGTCGATGTTCAGCCGTGGCGGGCTTTGTTCCTTGTCCAGTACGCGGAATTTTTCCGAGAGCTGGACATGCTGTTCGGGCACCACGGATTCGGCATAGGCGACGGCAACCGGACCGGCCAGGCTCATGAACAGGTCATTGGCGTCGAGGCGGATGGTCTCGCCGATGTCGATGCCAGCACGGCGAAAGTAATTCTGGTCGTAGTCGCTGGTCACTGCCTGGGCGGTGAGAATGTTGAAGATCTGCTGCGAGATGTACTGGTTGGCGTGGCGCTCCATGGCGGTCACGTCGATGTTGTGGATGCTGCCGTCACCGCTTTCTTCGGCGTAGCGCATGATGTCGTTGGAGATCAGCATCATGGCGTTCCACGGGCGGATACGACGCATCACGCTTTCGGCGCTGCTCTGCTCGTTGTCGAAGTTGTAGGAGAAGTCCCATTCCTCAGCCAGGTACTTGCACAGCAGGCGCCCGGCGTTGATGTGCAAGGCCTCTGACATCTCACTGCGCTGGTCGGAGATGTTCGGCAGGATGCAGATGCCGCTGGTGAATATCGGTTCGAAGACGAAGCCTCCGCGTTCAGCTTCGCCGTCTTCCGGCGTCTTGCTGTCGAAGGTCTTGCTCATGTAGGCGAACTGCTGCGCCAGGCCGAACTCCGAGGCCATGCCCGAGCCGGTGCCGCCGCCAGCACTGAAAATGTAGAAGTACAGCCGCGACTGGTTGGCCTTGATGCCGCAGGAGTCGATCAGGTAGCTGTGGATGAACTTCCAGTCTTCGTTGGAGAAACGCTGGGTGTCCTTGTTGAGGATGATCTTGGCCAGGTACTGGCCGAGGATCGGTGCGTTGCCGGCGCCACCGGCGTGCACCTCGGACAGGTCCATGATCTTCATCTTGCTGTAGTCGTCGAGAAAACCGCTCATCTCGCCCTTGCGCGAGAAGCGGATGCGCCCGGCGATGTCCTTGTCCAGGTCGCCGAGCATCACCAGCGGCTCGATGAGGAATACAGGCTTGCTGCGCTTGCTCGGGGTGCGCAGCAGGTTGCTGCGAATCCAGCGGCTGGGGCGCGAGGCCTGTTCGATGGCGGCGGTGGCTTCGCTGTGAAACTCTTCCAGATAGAACTGCCGCGCGTTGTAGACCAGCGAGGCGACGTCCAAGGCGATGTTCGAGCCGCAGCGGCCAAGGCCGATCAGGCACACCGAAGGAAATTGCTGGATACGGCTCGACTCGCCCTCGTCCAGTGGTTCAGCCAGCGGGAAGACCATGTTGCGCAGGCCGTCGAGGTTATCGAGGATGCGTTCGATATCGCGTTCGGTGAAATATAGATACTGCTCGCCGGTTTCACTCAACACCGGCAGCGCGGGCGGCGCCAGCAGGTTATCGGCAATATCGGCCAGGGTGGCTTCCTTGGCGGGGGCTACGGCGTCTTTTTTTGTTTTCATCGGTGACAGTCCGGGCGAGTCAGTGGGGTGTTGGCTATTGGCTATAAAATGACCAACCCCATTGGTTCTAGCACGGAAAAAAGCACTTTGCCTTATTACCGCTGGATATTAGGCAGATTGGCATCCAGCGCCATCGATTTGCATAAACCAAGCAAATGGTCGCAGACAAAATCTCGCAGAGCCTCTAGATTGCGCATCACCCAGCGTTCGGTGGGTGGTGCCAAGGTAGGTGCCACCGCAGTAGGCCGCACGCGGACAACAAAAAGGAAACCTTGTCGTGCAGCCCCATCAGCAAGCCTCGAATGCCTGGCGCATTCTTTTCCTGCTTTTCCTGGCCAACCTGTTCAACTTCTTTGATCGCACCATCCCTGCCATCATCATCGAGCCGATCCGCCTGGAGTGGAGCCTGAGCGACCTGCAGCTCGGCCTGATCGGCACCGCCTTCACCATCGTTTATGCCCTGGCCGGCATTCCGCTCGGGCGCATGGCCGACACCGGAGCGCGGCGCAAGATCATGGGCTGGGGCCTGGCGGCCTGGAGCGGCCTGACCGCGCTCAACGGCATGGCCTGGAATTTCTGGAGCTTCCTGCTGATTCGCATGGGCGTCGGTATCGGCGAGGCCAGCTACGCACCAGCGGCCAATTCGTTGATCGGCGACCTGTTCCCGGCACACAAGCGCTCACGGGCCATGGGCATCTTCATGCTCGGCCTGCCGCTGGGCCTGCTGCTGGCATTCTTCACCATCGGCGCCATGGTTCAGGCCTTCGGCAGCTGGCGTGCGCCGTTTCTGATCGCTGCGGTACCGGGGTTGATCCTGGCGCTATTCCTGTTCTTCATCCGTGAGCCGGCGCGTGGTGCGGCGGAGGCCGTACGCGTCAGCAGCGCGCCGGTGGACAAGCCACTGCGCAAGGTACTGGCGATCCGCACCTTCTGGTGGCTGGTGCTGGCGGGGTTGGCGTTCAATTTTGCCTCTTATGCCTGCAACTCCTTCATGGTGCCGATGTTGCAGCGCTATTTCGGCCTGGGCCTGCAGAATGCGGCCATGGCCACCGGGGTGATCGTCGGGCTTACCGGCCTGGTCGGCCTGACGGCTGGGGGCTGGATCGCCGACAAGGTGCATCAGCGCTGGGGTAATGGCCGACTGCTGTTCGCTGCTTTCAGCATGCTGGTGGCTTGTATCTGCACTGGTTGGGCGCTAAGCGCCGGGCGGATCGAGACGGCTGTGTTCGTCGGGGTGTTCAGCCTGGGCTGGCTGTTCTCCTACAACTTCTATACCTGCGTCTACACGGCGATTCAGGACGTGATCGAGCCGCGCCTGCGGGCGACGGCCATGGCGTTGTTCTTCGCCGGTCTGTATCTGCTGGGCGGCGGTCTCGGCCCACTGGCAGTGGGTTGGCTGTCGGACCATTACGCGCAAGCGGCGATGCACGCGGCGGGTGCCAGCGAGATGAACGAGGCGTTCAAGGCCGTAGGGCTGCATGACGCCATGATCCTGATTCCGGTGGCGCTGTTTCTGACACTGCTGGCGTTGCTGCAGGCGGCGCGTTGCTTCCAGCGTGATGCTCTGCGCATGCGTGAGGGGCTGGCTGCTGCTGTGGCGTGATGGTTAGGCGGTGCGCAAGGCACACCCCACGGTTTCGGCGTGAAGCCGTAGGGTGGATGTCGCTTTTTACATCCGCCAGAGCGGTGGATCGGTAAAGCGTGATCCACCCAACGGTGCTGCGGAGGTAGGGTGCGCCATGCGCACCCATTGCTGCAAACTTCAGGGCACCAGCAGAATCTTGCCATCACGCTCGCCGCTGGCGGCAGCGGCTACGGCGTCCTTGATGTGCTCCAGGTCATAAGTCGCCGCGACGCGGGTCTTCAGTTTGCCGCTGGCGATCAGTTGCACCAGCTCGCCGAACACCTTCATCTGTTGCGCCGGGTTGGCCTGCTGGAACCATTTGGCCAGCCAGAAACCGCGTAGGGTCACGTCACGGAACACGAAGGAGGCCGGCGATACCTGGCAGGCCTGGCCGCTCATCATGCCGTAGTTCACCAGCACGCCGCCGTTGGCCAGGGCCGCTGCCAGGTTGTCGGTGCTGACGCCGCCGACGGCATCGATACCCAGGCGAACTTCAGCGCCGCCCGTTGCTGCGCGCACGCGTTTGGCCAGGTCCGGGCCATCGACCAGCACCAGGTCACCGCCCTCGGCCTCGACACCGGCAATTGCCGAATCACGGCGCACCACGTTGATGGTCTTGAAACCGCGCAGTTTGGCCAGCTGGATCAGGTAGCTGCCGACACCCGAGTTGGCGGCGTTCTGGATCACCCAATCGCCTGGCTTGAGGTCGACGAACTCGCTGAGCAGCAGCGAGGCGGTGGGCGGGTTGACGGTGAGCATTGCCAGTTGCAGTGGGTCGGCATCCGGCAGCGGGATGAGTTTCTCGGCCGGGGCGTTCAGGGCCGTGACCCAGGTACCGCAGCCGACCGGCAGCAGCACGGTCTGGCCGACCTTGAAGTTGCTGACGCCTTCACCGAGCGCCTCGACCTTGCCCACGCCTTCGTTACCGCCCACGGCCGGCAGTGGCGGCAGCATGCCGTAGGCGCCGGTCAGGGTCAGTACGTCGGACGGGTTGATCGGTGCAGCCAATACCTTGACCCGCACCTGCCCGGCAGCGGGTTCCGGCAACTGCAGTGGCACCGCGCTGATCACGTCTTGCGGTACCGGGCCGCGCTGTTGGTATTCGGCTTTGAGCATGGTCTTGGTCTCCTGAAGGCACGCGCAAAATGCGTGCAGCCAGTCTAGCCTCGATAGGGCAAAGCGGAATGAATCAGCCGGCATCCACTCTGGTTATGACGGTGGTCAGGCGTCTATGCTCTGGCGGGTCCGATAACGAGGTAGACGATGGTCAGATGGTGGCTGGGATTGATGCTGGCGTGCCTGAGCGCGACGGTTGCGGCCGAAGTGCTGCATGTCGGCTTTGGTACGCACAAGCCGCCTTATGTCTACGAAGGCGAGCCGCGTGGCCTGGAATATGAATTGGTGGAGCGTGCCGCGCGTAACGCCGGTTTTGAAGTGACCGCCTATTACGCGCCGATAGAGCGCCTGCACCTGATGCTGCGCCGCGGTGAGATCGATGCCATCACCACTACACACGAGCGCAGTGGCGTGCAGGCCTTCTATTCGGACGTCTACATCCATTACCAGAACGTGGCAGTGGCGCTGGCCAAGCGCGGTTATCAGATCGAGCAGATCTCCGACCTCAGCCAGTACGCGGTCAGTGCCTTCCAGCGTGCGCGACTGCTGATGGGGCCGGAGTTCGAGCGCATGGCCATGAACAACCCGCGCTATCGCGAGGAGGCGCTGCAGATCAATCGCAACCGTCTGCTCTACAGCGGCCGCACCGATGTGGTGGTGGGCGACGAGCGCATCATCCGCTACCTGGATCGCGAGGTGAACGACCAGGTTGACGTCACCCAGCCACTGGCCTGGTTCGATATATTCCCGCCCACGCCGTACCGCGTCGGCTTTCGCCGGGACGAACAACGTCGGCGCTTCGACGAGGGGCTACGCCTGCTGCGTGAGTCCGGCGAATACCAGCGCATCGAGCAGCGTTACCTGACGGACTGAAACCTGAGGAAACTTTTACGGGGCTGCCACGGCTCGGGGGCTGTTGCACTATGGCCGCTTGTCTGACGCCTGGAGACGCCATGATGCCGCGCCTGAAACCCCTCGCAGCCCTCGGTCTGGTCGCCCTGTTCGGTTACCAGTACAGCTTCGCCGAAGATCGGCAACTGAACTCCGAGCTGGGGCCGCTGAACGTTCACACCGTCGCTGAAGGTCTGGCCAACCCCTGGGCCGTCGCCTTTCTACCTGAGGGGCAGGGGTATCTGGTGAGCGAACGGCCAGGCGCCTTGCGCCGGGTAAGTGCCGAGGGCGAAGTATCTGAACCACTGCGCGGCGTGCCCAAGGTGTTCGCCGTTGGCCAGGGTGGTTTGCTCGACGTGGTGTTGTCGCCGGACTTCGCCAAGGATCGCCTGGTCTATCTGTCCTACGCCGAGGAGGGCGACGGCGCCGCAGGTACGGCCGTAGGGCGCGGCAAGCTGTCGGCCGATGCCACGGCGCTGGAAGGCTTCGAGGTGATCTTCCGCCAGCAACCCAAGCTGTCCAGCGGCACGCACTTCGGCTCGCGCCTGGTGTTCGACCGTGACGGCCATCTGTTCATCGCTCTGGGCGACAACAACAATCGCCCCACCGCGCAGGACCTCGACAAGCTGCAGGGCAAGCTGGTGCGGATCTTCCCGGACGGGCGCATTCCTGAGGACAACCCCTTCACCAGCCGTGACGGCGCGCGCGAGGAAATCTGGTCCTACGGCCATCGCAATCAGCAGGGCGCGGCACTCAATCCCTGGAGTGGCCGCTTGTGGACCCATGAACACGGCCCACGTGGTGGCGACGAAATCAACATTCCCGAGGCCGGTAAGAACTACGGCTGGCCGCTGGCGACGCATGGCATCAACTATTCGATGCTGGCGATTCCCGAGGCCAAGGGCAAAACCGTGGAGGGCACCGAACCGCCGCATCATGTCTGGGAAAAGTCACCGGCCATCAGCGGCATGGCGTTCTACGATGCCGAGCGTTTCCCGGCCTGGCAGCACAGCCTGTTCATCGGCGCGCTCTCCGGTCAGGCGCTGATTCGCCTGCAACTCGACGGCGACAAGATCACCCGTGAGGAGCGGTTGCTGGAATCGCTGAACGCACGGGTACGCGACGTACGGCAGGGGCCGGACGGCTATATCTATGTGCTGACGGATGCGCCGAAAGGGCAGTTGCTGCGCCTGGGGCTGGCGAGCGAGTAAAGCAGGAGGGGGAGAGGCTGGGTGCGCATTGCGCACCCGAGGCGATCACTTCTTGCTGATGGTGATCTGGCGAGTGCCGCCGTAAGTCTGGCCGCTGACGCCCTTGGCGATCTGCTGGATCTCGCCGCCGCCCTGCAGGAAGGCAGCAATCTGCGCCTCGATGGACTCGCGGGTTTCCACGGCAGGGGCGGGTTTGCTGACTTTGCTGGAGGAGGACTTCACGCGCAGGGTGGCCATGACCTTGATCTCTTTCAGATGGGCGGCCGGCCATTATGCCTCAAGCAGCCTCTTTCTGCTTGGTTAATCGCCATGATGAATACCATAACGCCGCGCATGGGCGGCTTTTCGCGACAATTTATGGCTTGTTTCCCAGTTACTTACGCCACCAGTCGACCGGCCGTCGATTCGCCACACCGTCAGCCCGGTCGAGGATTAACTCGGGTAGAATGGCCGGCTGTTTTGGTGAGGTGAAACGCGATGGCCTTGATTGGGCGGATGAATTCTTTGCAGGTGGTCAAGCACACCGACTTCGGTCTGTACCTGGACGGTGGTGCGGACGGCGAAATCCTCCTGCCCAAGCGCTACATCCCCAAGGACACGCCGAGCGAAGTCGAGGACTGGCTCAACGTGTTCCTCTACCTCGACAGCGAAGACAAGCTGATCGCCACCACCTTAAAACCGAAGATCCAGCTCGGTGAGTTCGCCAGCCTCAAGGTGGTGGACATCAACCGCGTCGGCCTGTTCTTCGACTGGGGCCTGCCCAAGGACCTGCTGCTGCCGCATTCCGAAGAGAAGCGCCCGCTGCAGATCGGCGACTACTGCGTGATCTACCTCTATCTGGACAAACGCACCCGCCGCCTCACCGCCACCGCGCGCCTGGATCGCCACCTGGACAAAGTGCCGGCCAACTACCAGGTCGGCCAGGAAGTCGACCTACTGGTGGTCGAGCGTACTGATCTCGGCTTCAAGGCCATCATCGACGGCAAGCACTGGGGCCTGATCCACAAGAACGAGCTGTTCAAGTTCATCCGCAGCGGTATGCGCGAGAAGGGCTACATCAAAGAGCTGCGCGCTGACGGCAAGATCAGCCTGAGCCTGCAGCCCATCGGTCATGAAGCCGCCAGCGGTCTGGCCGAGCAGATCATCGAACGCCTGCGTGCGCAGGGTGGCGTGTTGGCGCTGGGTGACAAGAGCCCGCCAGAGCTGATCTCCGAGCATTTTCGTGTCAGCAAGGGCAACTTCAAGAAGGCCATCGGTGGTCTCTACAAGCAGGGGCTGATCCGCATCCACGACGACCGCATCGAACTACTCGACAGCTGATGCTCCAGCGACTTGAGCGCGAGCGTGGCAACTCGCATAATGCCGACGTTTTCCCGCCGGTGTAGCTCAGTCGGTAGAGCAGCGCACTCGTAACGCGAAGGTCGTAGGTTCGATTCCTATCTCCGGCACCATTTCCAGCAAAGGGTCAGCTTCGGCTGACCCTTTGTCGTTTCAGGTATGAAAATTCCCTCGTGTTGTTGTCAAAGCCGGTGTGATGATGGTTTTCGGGTTTCAGGCGGGCAATGCTTGGCCCCGCTCAGATGGGAGGTACTCATGTTCGTTCGTTCGCTTGTGTTGATCCTGGCTACGATGTTGGCCGGTGCTGCGTTCGCTGATCAGCCGCAGACCATTCGCGTCATTCCCAAGAGCTACGTCAGCCCCGGTGCCAGTGGCAGCGTCTCGGGCTCGTCGAGTTATGAGCAGCACAACCTCTATGGCGGGCAGCGTCTGCCGCAGGGCAGCGTGCGTCAGGAAAGCAGCTATGGCAGCTATTCCAGCGAAACCCGTGGTGGTATTCGCCAGAGTACCGAATATCCGGGCGGGCTGATCATCGAGCGTCAGCCAGGCAGTGGCAGTTATCAGCAACAGCGCAGTCGCTGATCTATCAGGGGTTGGCGGCAGCCTTGTTCTGATCGCCCGGCGCATCGGCGATCACCGCGCGATTGCGCCCCTCGCTCTTGGCTCGATACAGGCATTCATCGGCGCGCTGCAACCAGCCTTCCCAGTGTTCACCACTGTGCAGAATGGCGCCGCCGATGGAGACGGTCACCGCGCCGCCCGGGCTCTCCAGCTCATTGGCGACTCGGCTCAGCAGGTTTTGCGCAGCGGCGCGCAGGCCCTCGGCCTCGGTATTGGGCAGCAGCAGCAGAAACTCCTCGCCGCCGAAGCGGAACAACCGGTCTTCCTTGCGTGAGCAGCGCATGATCAGCTCGACGAAGGCCACCAGCACCTGGTCGCCGACGTGATGGCCGAAGCGGTCGTTGATCTGCTTGAAATGGTCCAGATCCATCACCAACAGGCCGTAGCTGTCGCTGTGGCGGCGATGGCTGGCCATGGCGATCTTCAGTTCTTCGTTCATCGCTCGGCGGTTGCGTGCACCAGTCAGCGGGTCATGAATGGCCAGCGATTGCAGCTGGTCGCGCTGGGTGCGGGTGCGGAAGGCGAAGATGAAGCTGAGCACACTGGCCATCATGCAGGTGACCAGGAACGACACCATCTGGTAATGACTTTCGAACACGCTGCCGGGCACCAGCAGGGCGTGGCTGACCAAGCTGATCAGCACCACGGAGGTCGCCAACAGCGCCTTGCCAGGCGTGACCATGAAGAAGTTGAAGAGAATAAGCGGATAGATCCAGAACAGGCCGTTGACCCCCAGGTTGATGGCGATCAGCGTGGCGCCGACCGAGAACACGGCGGCCAGGTAGATACCGGGTTTGACCGTGTCGCGGGTGAACCAGGCGTAGAGCACGGCGAACAGCGTGGAAAAGACGATGACGGTGTCGGCGATGCCGACCAGGTAGTTGCCGTTGAGCAAGCGGTAGACGGCGTATGGGGAGATGCCGATGACGCCGAACAGACCCATCAGGGTGATGATCGACAGCTGGAAGTCATTGCGCAGGCGCTTCAGCAAACGAGCAGTCTGGGTAGCCATAGCGTTTCTTTTCGTTGTTATGGAACAAGCATGCAGAGCTTTGACCGCTAATGGCAAGGGGCATTCCTGAGCAAAGTGCCAGTATTTTTGCCCTTGGCGACAGGTTGTTCAGTGGATACGCAGCGCGATAAGTGATTTTCCGCGCTGGTAGCGGGCCAACCGTTGGGCTAACGCGGTCGGCAGGCTCTGACAGCTCTCGAAGCCCAGGCGCTGATAGAAGGTGCGCAGCTCGGGGTGACAGAACAGCCAGACTGGCTCGGGATGTAGCGCCAGGCTGCGATTGAGCAATGCTGCTGCCACGCCTTGGCGCCGTAGCGCGGGGGCGACGAACAGGCCAGTCAGCCACTGTCCTCCCGCTACAGGACGAAGGCTCAGGGCGGCGGCGATCTCGCTGGCGTTTTCCGCCACCCACAGTTCATCCCCCGCCTGGCTGCGCATCGGCGAGCGGTGGTCGCGGTAGAACTTGTCGACCAGAGGTCGCAACTGGAGGGGCAAGCGGCGAAGACGCGGTGAGGTCATGGGTTCAGATGGCGGATCTGGCGGCTTATTTAACCATCGCATTTTGGTTAACGGTTGCGCATTTACGGCGTGGCGGGCGGTGACAGCCCGTTCGCGTCGCCGCATCATGGGGAATCGCATTTTGCTCAAGGATTCGCCGCGTGTCTCAGTCCTCTCCTGTATCCGTGGTGTTCGCTGCGCAAAGCGTTGCCGGCCAGGTACGCACGCATAACGAGGATGCTCTGGTCTGCCGTCCCGATCTGGGCCTGTGGGCGCTGGCCGACGGCATGGGTGGGCACGAGCGTGGCGAGGTGGCCAGTGCCTTGGCGCTGGAGGAGCTGGTGGGCGCCGTGCAACAGGGCGAGGAGCTATTTGCAGCGGTGCATGCAGCCCACCTGGCTATCGCCGCGGCGGCGCAACCTGTTGCGGGCGAGGCGGGCATGGGCAGTACGCTGGTTGCCGTGCGCCTGGACGGACATGAGTTCGAGCTGGCCTGGGTCGGTGACAGCCGCGCCTATCGCATCGGCAGCGAACATATCGAGCAGCTCAGTCACGACCACAGCTGGGTCCAGGCCATGGTCGATGCTGGCCAGATGAGCACCGAGGAGGCGCGTGAGCACCCACGGCGTAACGTGATCGTGCAGTGCCTGGGGCAGGTTGGAGATGCACCTGATGTTGGCCTGCTACGGGTCCGACTGGCGCCGGACGAACTGCTGCTGTTGTGCAGCGACGGGCTGACTGGTGAGCTGGACGACGCCGCTATCCAGCGCTGTTGCGCTGAAGCGGCCACGCTCGAAATGATGGTCGAGCAGCTGGTGGGGCTGGCCAATAGCCATGGCGGCAGAGACAATATCAGCTGTATCGTCCTGGGCCTTGGCCCGGCTGCCGAACCCCGTGAAGCGTCGCCCCTCGGCCTGCTGCGCAAGTTGTTCAAATCCCTTAAACCCTGAGCGCAAGTCGAGCCGCATGAGCCAGACCTCCATCAGCGTACCCGGTTACAGCATTCATCACCGCCTCGGCAAAGGCGGCATGGCCGAGGTCTATCTGGCTACCGAGCAGGCGCTGCAGCGCCAGGTGGCGCTCAAGGTGCTGTTGCATCGCGAGGACGCAGCCTTCACCCAGCGCTTCATCAAGGAAGGCCATACCGTCGCCTCCCTGCAGCATCCTTCGATCATTACCATCTACCGCATCGACCAACTCGACGATGGCCGCCATTTCCTCGCCATGGAGTACCTGGCAGGCGGCGATCTGGCTCAGTACAAGGGCCAGACTCTGGAGCCGGCGCGTGCGCTGCGCATCGTCCGGCAGATCGCCAGCGCCCTGGCGCTGGTGCACGACAAGGGCCTGGTGCACCGCGACATCAAGCCGGGCAACATCCTGTTTCGCGACGATGGCACTGCGGTACTCAGCGATTTTGGCGTGGCCAAGGAGTTGCAGCTCGACAGCGAACTGACCCAGTCGGGCATAGCCGTTGGCAGCCCGGCCTACAGCAGCCCTGAGCAGGCGCAGTGTCAGACGCTGGACGCACGCAGCGACATCTACAGCCTGGGCGTGATCCTGTTGGAGATGCTCAGCGGGCATAACCCCTTTCGCGGCAGTAGCTACACCCAGACGCTGATGAACCAGTTGCAGCTGCAAGCACCGCCGCTGCCGGAGTCGCTGGGCGAATTGCAGTGGCTACTCGACCGCATGCTGGCCAAGGACCCGGAAGATCGCTTTGCCGACTGCCACGTGCTGCTGGCCAGCCTCGATGAACTGCAGGACGCCGACCAGGACCAGACCCGTCTGAGCCCGGCCGTCAGCCTGCCGCCTCGTCCACCACGGCGGCGCTGGCTGTCCTGGGCCTTGCTTGGTCTGCTGTTGCTCGGTGCGGGTAGCGCAGGCGGCTACTACTGGCAACTGCAGCAGCGCATCGCCGGGTTGCTCGTGCTCGCTGAAACGCGCCTGAGCGAGGGGAGTCTGCTGACCCCGGCGCAGGACAACGCCGACTATTACTTTCGCCAGGCACTGGCCCTGGACGAAGACAACGCCCAGGCCAGCGATGGCCTGCAGCGTGTGCTGCAGGCCCGTATCCAGCAGTATCTCGAGCTGGCCGAGCAGCGCCTTGGCGAAGGCTTGCTGGTTCTGCCCGAGGACGACAGTGCGGTGTATTACTTTCGCCAGGTGCTTGGCTGGGAGCCCGACAACCTGCTGGCCCTGGCAGGCATCAATCGCGTGGCGCAGCGTTTTATCGAGCAGAGTGAGGCGGCCTATGCGCGGCGCGAATACAACCTGGCGCTGGAGCAGATCAAACAGGGTCTCGAGGCCGAACCTGACAACGAACGGCTGCTGGCCCTTTATGACAGCCACGAGCAGCGCGTGCGTCAGGCCGCGAGCCGCCCACGCAGCGCTCAGCCAGCCCAGCAAAACCCGATCAAACGTCTGCTGAACAACCTATTCGACTGACCCGAGGCGACCACGATGCTAAGACTGCAGTTCCTGGATAACCGCCAAGCACCCATCTGGCTGACTGACGAACGCCTGACCATTGGCCAGGACAGCCGCAACCAACTGGTGCTCGGCGATGCCGGAATCGCCAGTTTCCACGCCGAGATCCGCCAGGACCACGGCTATTACTACCTGAGCGATGCGGGTCAGGGCGCAACCTGGGTCAATGATCAGCGCGTCGGTACACGCTTTCAGCTACGCGATGGTGATCGTTTACGCCTGGGCGCCGTCGAGCTGCAACTGCTCGACCCGGCGAAAAGTGCGGCCAGGCCCGAGGCCGCGGCGCCGCGCTGGTTTCTGCAGGTGATTCAAGGCGAACACCAGGGCCGCAAGTTTCACGTCCATGGCTCGATGACCTTCGGTCGTTCGAGCAAGTGCGAGCTGTGCTTCAGCGATCTGGAGCTGTCGCGCCGGCATTGCGAGTTCTTTCTCAAGGACGACGTGCTGGAGGTCAAGGACCTCGCCTCGGCCAACGGCGTGCTGGTCAACCAGCAGAAGGTCAGGACCGCCGTGCTGCAACCGGGCGATCAGTTGAAGATGGGCACGGTGACGCTGCTGGTGATCGGGCCGAAGGTCAGCGTGAGTGATGCGCCCGACGAGGATGCCACCCAGTTCATGCGAGTGGCGGACCTGCCGCCAGCTTTGGCTGCCAAGGCAGCTGGCGGCGGCGCTACGCAGATCGCCCCGGTACCACAGGCGGCACGCGTCAGCGCCAAGGCTGCGCCGGCGGCGGCCAACCCCCTGCGTGCGGCTCAGTCCCGGCCTGTACCTGTTGTCGCGCCACCTGCGGCCAGTGCGGGCAAACTGTGGCTGGGCGGTATCGTGTTGCTGCTGATCGGCGTGGGCCTTGGCGCCGTTTCGATGCGCTTGTTGGGTTGAGTTCTACGCGGCTTGGTGCGCACGGCGCACCCTACGGGTGGTTGCCGTACGGCGATGTTGGACGCGACTCTGCCGTAGGGTGCGCTATGCGCACCGAATGCTTCGAAATACGCTGAATCTCAAGCCGGTGTCAGACGCCGCCGCTCGGCGCGTATTTCCGGCAGGTCGCTGCGGCGCAGGTAGACGCGTAGCGGCTCACCAAGATTCACTCGATCATCGATGCGTTGCTCCTGCAGCCAGGTCAGACGTTGGCGATCCAGGCGCATCAGTTCGCCCTCGTCAGCGTGCCAGACGTATTCGCAGGTAGGCGTGATGGTTTCGGCTGGTACATCGAGGCCGAAGCTGTCTTCGGAGAATCGCAGCAGGTACTGCTCGGTCTTGGCGTTGAAACCGACGAAACCCTGCAGCTGGTCGGCGGCCTGGCAGATTTGGGCGGACGTGATACTCATGGCAAACCTCGTTTCCTGTGGGGTTTGCAAGCAAGGCGAATGGTTTTGTTTATCGGCGCAGCCTAATCGCTGGTGTTGTCACCCGCGTTGTCGTGGATCAAGAAACTGCCGTGAGCGGTTTTGATGCCGTGAGCGACGCTCTTACACAGACGGCAGCCGTTTCAGGGCCGGCAGCACCTGATCGCGCAGCAGTGGCGCCAGGTCGTCAGGAAGGGGGAGGGAAGTATCGAGCCAGCGCAGTTCCTCCAGCTCGGCAGCCGGTTGTACGGCGTGGGGCAGGGCGGCGCGAAAGATATCTGCCTGCACCCTGGTATTGGCCTCGTTGGCGGCGGGCGCCTGGAACTGGCCGAGTGGTTGCAGTGCGCCGGTCTGCAGTTGCAGCTCCAGCTCTTCGAGCAGCTCACGCTGAAGCGCAGACAGCGCATCTTCGCCCGGCTCGCGTTTACCGCCAGGAAGCATGAAGAATCGGGTGTTGCGCTTGCGCACGAGCAGCAGGCGACCTCGTTCGTCGAACAGGCAGGCGGCGGCAATGTGCAGGGTGGTTGGCATGGAAAAGAGGCCCGGTCAGGGCGCCCGTGGCGCCTTAGAGGCTTTTTACGATCTAGCGAGCTAGAGCCGGGCTAGGCAAAAACAGGCGAGGAAGCGGAATGTACTTTTGTACATGAGCATTCCGAGCCTGTTATTAACAACGCCCGGCCGACGCGCAGCAGATCGTAAACAGGTTCTCAGCCGGCTAGGCCGACGTAAACGTTCTGCACGTCATCGTGGCCGTCGATGGCCTCGAGGAAGGCTTCGACTTCTTCCATCTGCTCCGGCGTCAGGCTGCTTACCGGGTTCTTCGGACGGTAGCCGAGCTTGGCCGAGTTAACGGTGAAACCCTGTTCCGGCAGTGCCTTGCACACGGCGTCGAGGTCGGTCGGGTCGGTGATGAACAGGGTCGAGCCCTCGTCATCGGGCACGAAGTCCTGGGCGCCGGCTTCGATGGCCGCCAGTTCCGGGTCGGAGCCATCTTCAGTGCTGGCTTCGATCAGGCCAACGTGGTCGAAGTCCCAGCTGACCGAGCCGGATGCGCCGAGCTGACCCTTGCGGAACAGCACGCGGATTTCGGCGACGGTGCGGTTGACGTTATCGGTCAGGCACTCGACGATCACCGGCACCTGATGCGGAGCGAAGCCCTCGTACTGGGTGCGCTCGTAGTTGACCACTTCACCGGAAAGGCCCGCACCTTTCTTGATGGCGCGATCCAGAGTGTCCTTTGGCATCGAGGCTTTCTTGGCCTGGTGCACGGCCAGGCGCAGCTTGGGGTTCATGTCCGGGTCGGCGCCGTTACGCGCGGCGAGCATGATTTCCTTCACCAGCTTGCCGAAGATCTTGCCTCGGGCATTGGCGGCGGCTTCTTTGGGTTTGGCTTTCCACTGGGCGCCCATCTGGGGTCTCCTGGCCGATAGGTGAGACGGCGTCGCAGCGCGCAGGAGCGGCCGGACGATCACATAGGCTGCGGATTCTAGTGCCTTGCGGCGCTGGCGGCACGCGCAATTTCCCGGATGGTGTTTTTGCGGTGGGGATTGCCGACGCAGCGGGGCTGCGCCGGCAAGTAGGGGCTCAGGCGTTCGGCGAGTGGCTGCCGAGCAGGGTTTGGCCATGTTTCTTCTCGCGCTTGGCCATGCGTTTCTCGTGCGCCGTTTTCAGCGGCTTCTTCTTGCTTTCTTTGTGTGAATCCATGCTTTTGCTCATGGTCGTGTCTCCGGGAAGCAGGTCATTGACTGGGGGGACGCGTTCGGGTCACTGCCACCTCCTCGGCTCCTGCAGCCGACTGCATTGCGGTATCGCCTTTCAAGCATAGCTGGCGGGCAACACTCTGTTGCGAATCGTTGGCCGTCAGGGTGCCTGGTTTTTCTATGCTTGCTCTTCGTCGTCACTCGCTCGAGGAGCTCAACATGTCCCGTTTACTTCACCTTTTCGCCGTCGCGCTCGGCCTGCTTGTGCTGATGGGTGGCGCCCCGGTGCTGGTGCAGGCAGACACTTTGCGTATCGGCATCATCGGTACCGGTAATATCGGCAGTCCGTTGGCACGGCTGTGGGTCGAAGCGGGGCATGAGGTGATGATCTCTTCGCGCCATCCTGAGCGCCTGCAAGCACTGGCCGATGAGCTGGGGGAGCGCGCAAGTGTCGGCACTCCGCGTGAGGCGGCGGCATTTGGCGAGGTGATCATGTTGGCGGTGCCCTACGGCGCGACGCCGCAGGTTGGCCGTGACTACGCCAATGAGCTGGCCGGCAAGGTGGTGCTGGACGCCGGTAATCCGCGCCCTGGGCGCGACGGGGCGATGGCCGAAAAAGCGGTCGAAATGGGCGCCGGGTTGGCTTCGCAGCAGTTTCTGCCGGGCGTGCGCCTGGTGCGCGCGTTCAATGCCATCGCCGCCTACAACCTGCGCAGCCAGGCCCATCGCAGCGGCGAGAAACTGGCCATCCCGCTGGCCGCGGATGACGAGGCGGCGCTGGAAGTGGCGGCACGTCTGGTGACTGATGCTGGCTTTGACCCAGTGATAGTCGGGCCGCTGGCCAGCGCCAAGTCCTTCGATTTCAACAGCGGCGTATCGGCGCGCATGCCTACCGCTCGTGAGTTGCGCGAGCTGCTGGGGTTGCAGCCTTAGCCGGTGTCAGAGGTAACGCCAAATCAGCTGCACGCCCGCCAGCAGAATGCCCAACCGGGCGATGCGGTAGAACCACAGGTGGTTGACCCTCGATTGCAGCCATAGTCCGCTCCACACGCCCAGTGGCACGATAGGCGCGAGCATCAGGCTCAGCAGTAAATTCTCCTGAGTGAACTGACCCAGCGCGGCGTAGGGAAACAGCTTCGCCGCGTTGGTGAGCAGGAAGAACAGGTTGATGGTGGCGACGAAACGCACCTTTTCCAGTTGCTGCGGCAGCAGGTGCATCATTACCGGCGGGCCACCAGCGTGGGCGACGAAGCTGGTGAAGCCGGCCAGGCTCGACAGCAGTGTGCCGCGTCCTTTATGCAGCGGGCGGGGTGCCTGGTTGCCAACTACCAGGCCGAGCCCGACGAAGATAATGGCGATGGCGCCGATCAGCAGGCCGATGGCGCGTTCGTCGAACAAACCGAAAGTCATCGAGCCGATGGCGATGCCGATGACCGCGCCCGGCAGCATGACCTTGAGGTTGGCCGTATCCCACTTGCCCCAGTAGGCCTTCAGGCCCACCACATCGGCCAGGCAGAGAATTGGCAACATCACCGCCACCGCCTGTTTCGGCGACGTGGCCAGTGCCAGCAACGGCACGGCGATGCCGCCCAGAGCGCCACCGAAGCCGCCCTTGGACAGCCCGGTGAGAAACACTGCCGGCAAGGCGAACAGAAGGAGATCGTGCAGAGTCATGGGTTTGGCGTACCACTACAGAAGCGCGCAGGTTAGCAGTCGGCAGTGGCTGTGTGGCTTTTTTCCTCGGCCTCTGTGTCTGTCTGCTACGGGGTGAGGCTGGTCTAATGCCGGCTCACTCAACTCGAGGTTTGTGCTCATGACGCCCAAGGATCTGCTGCTGGCGCTGCTGGTGATCGTCGTCTGGGGGCTGAACTTCGTGGTCATCAAGGTCGGCCTGCACGGCATGCCGCCGATGCTGATGGGCGCCCTGCGTTTCATGCTTGCGGCGTTTCCGGCGATTCTCTTCGTGCGTCGGCCGCAGGTGCCGCTACGCTGGATGCTGGCCTATGGCATGACCATTTCCGTAGGGCAGTTTGCCTTTCTCTTCTATGCCATGTACGTCGGTATGCCGGCTGGTCTGGCGTCTCTGGTGCTGCAGTCGCAGGCGTTCTTCACCCTGTTCTTCGCCGCGCTGTTTCTCGGCGAGCGGCTGCGCGGCAGCAACCTGTTCGGCCTGCTGGTGGCGGCCAGCGGCCTGGTGTTGATCGGTCTGCAGGGCGGGCAGGCGATGACCCTGGCCGGCTTTGCCCTGACCATCGCCGCTGCCTCGATGTGGGCGCTGGGCAACGTGGTCACACGCAAGCTGGGCAAGGTCAATCTGGTCGGCCTGGTGGTCTGGGGCAGCCTGATTCCGCCCTTGCCGTTTCTGGCGTTGTCGCTATGGCTGGAAGGACCGGAGCTGATCAGCCAGTCGCTGCGTAACCTCAGCCTGGACTCGCTGCTGGTACTGGCTTACCTGGCATTCGGCGCCACCATTCTCGGTTACGGTCTCTGGAGTCGTTTGCTGTCGCGTTACCCGGCCAGCCAGGTGGCGCCGTTCTCGCTGCTGGTGCCGGTGGTGGGGATCAGCTCCTCAGCGTTGTTGCTCGACGAGCGCCTCGGCAGCCTGCAGATGGTCGGTGCGGCGCTGGTGATGGCCGGGCTGCTGATCAACGTGTGGGGCGGGCGCTTGCTCGATAGCTGGCGACAGCGCGAGCCGACGCTGCCGTAGGGTGCGCTGCGCGCCTGGCCTGAATGCCTGAAACTCTGGTGCGCACGGCGCACCCTACGGTGCAAATGCGACCCGTGTCGGCTCAGTCTTGCGGGCGTTTCTCCGGCAGGCGTTCGAGAATCTGGTCCAGACGTTGCTGGATGCGTTGGTCGATCTTCTCGTGCAGGCGCATGATTTCCAGCTCGGCGCGCAGGTTCACTTCGAAGTCCAGGCTCGCGGCCAGGCGATCCTTAGCCGCCTGACGGTTCTGGCTCATCATGATGATCGGCGCCTGGATCGCAGCCAGGGTCGACAGCATCAGGTTGAGGAAAATGTAAGGGTAGGGGTCGAAGGCCATGCCGAAGTGCGACAGCACGTCGGTGTTGAGCAGCATCCAGCCGAGCATGGTCAGTGAAAAACAGATGATGAAGGTCCATGAGCCGCCGACCGATGCGACCCTGTCGGAAAGCCTCTCGCCGAAAGATGATTGTTCATCCGACGCGTCGGCAGCATCGCGGCTGATGGGGCGACGCTGGCGAATCTGTTCGAGCACATGGCTTTCTTCCGGCTCGAGTTCGTGGATCGCCTTGCCAAGCAGATTCTGGGCGAGTTGTTGCAGTGGGTGCGAGGTGCTGTTGCTCATCGTGGCCATTCATCCGAGGCAGAGACGTCGAAGCGATGCTGAACTGCTTCAGGCGTCTTGTCATCACTGATGTTCGCCATCGACCTCGGTGCTTTCCATGCGGTTGCGGCCATTGCTCTTGGCTCTGTAAAGCGCCTGATCAGCTGCTTCGATCAACGCCAGCGCCAGTACTGAGCTGTCCTGTTGATCCAGCGTCAGGCTGGCGACGCCGGCACTGACGGTGACCCGTGCGAATGGGCTGGCTTCATGGCGCAGGTTGCGCTGCTGCAGTGCCTGCATGAAGCTCTGGGTCACGGCCTCAGCACCTTCGCCCGTGGTGTTCGGCAGGATGACTGCCAGCTCCTCGCCGCCGTAACGTGCGGCCAGATCGCCGGGGCGACGCATGCACTGCTTGAGCAGCGCCGCCACCGCACGCAGGCAGTCATCACCAGCTACATGGCCGTAGCGGTCGTTGTAGCGCTTGAACAGATCGATATCGAACAGCAGCAGTGACAACGAAGAACCGCGGCGCTGGGCTCGGCGAATCTCCACTTCCAGGGTCTGGTCGAAACTGCGGCGGTTGGCCAGGCCGGTCAAGCCGTCCTGTGAGGCGAGCACTTCCAGTCGTGAGTTGGCGTCGAGCAATTCTTCCTGGGCGCTGAGCAACTGGCGCTCGGCCCGTGAGCGGCGGCGGATGTCGAGGATCAGGCGTTGGCCGATGACGCCGACGGCTACCAGCAGCAGCAGAATCAGGCTGGCGAACAGCTCGGCATTGTGGCGCCAGGCGGCCAGGGCATCTTCGCGGCCGAGGGCGACGATGGTGATCAGCGGCAGACGATCATTGCGGCGGAAGGCATAGACACGTTCGACACCGTCGATGCGTGAGGTTTGTGCGATGGTGCCCTCACGGTGCTCGCGCAGCAGTTGCAGGATGGGCGAGTCGGACCAGTCCATGCCGACATCCTGTTCACGGAAGGGCTGGCGAAACAGGAGTTTGGCGTCGCCGGTGGAGAGGCTCATCGAGCCGTGCTCGCCGAGATCCAGGCTGCCGAAGAAGCTGAGAAAGTGCTCAACGTCCAGGGTTACCGCGACCACGCCTGCGAAGCGTCCCTGATCATCGTTCAGCCGCCGGCTGACGCTGAAGACCCAGTCACCGGTGATGCGGCTTTTGATGGTGGGGCCGATGAAAATATCGCTGGAGGGATCGTCGCGGTGGTGAACGAAGAAGGCGTGATCAGCGGCATTGGGGTTGGGTGTGGGCGATGATGTCGATGCGACCAGGCGATTGCCGTGCGAGTCATAGGCGACGATGGCATTGGCCAGTCCAAGCACTTCTGCCTGCTTTTGCAGCAAGGTCTGGAGACGCTGTGGTTCGTGCTCGGCCGCGCCGTTCTGCAGGCGATCGGTGAGCTCGATCAATACCAGTTCGGACTGCCGAATGACCCCGGCTGTGTAGTTGTCCAGCGCCTGAACCAGGTTGAGGTTGGCGACGTTCAGTTCATGCAGCGCGCGCTCACGGGAAATCCAGACCTGCCAGGCGGTGAGCAACGCCAGCGACAGGCAAATGAATACCAGCAGAATGGAGGTGAGCCGAATACCGCGTTTCATGTCCGAAACCCAGAGCCCTACTGCGTAAGTGTTGAAAAAGGCTTGGGAAAAAGAAGAGCCGCAGTAGCGGCCCTTCCGTTGCGTGTTGTCAGTCCTGGCGGCTGGTGACTTCCAGCAGGTGATAGCCGAACTGAGTCTTAACCGGGCCTTGCACCACGCCGACCGGCGCGCTGAAGACCACGGTGTCGAATTCCTTGACCATCTGGCCGGGGCCGAACGAGCCCAGATCGCCGCCGCTGCGGCCAGACGGACAAGAGGAGTTGTCTTTGGCCAGTTGGGCGAAGTCGGCACCGCCTTCGATGGCGGCTTTCAGTTCGTTGCACTTGTCTTCGCTGGCAACCAGGATGTGGCGGGCAGTGGCGCGGGCCATGGGAGTACCTCCTATCAATGAAGGTGCAGAGCCTAGCGCAATCGCCTCGACAAGCAAACGGTCGGCCGTTCGTCCATCTGTGAGGAGCCGTTTCGGCGTCTGGCTTGTCCCATCTTCTGTATGTGGGCATTTGCCCTGAACTCAGGCTTCACTGAGGAGACTTGCGGATGAACACCCTGAGCATCGACGGTTGGCGCAAGGCCGACAATGACAGCAAATCCATCCCTATCGGCACTCTGCAGTTCTATGTCAGCGAGGCGGAGCACTTGCGCCTGGAGCAGGCTGAGGAGCAACTGCAGCGCAGCGGCGTCCGGGACGCGATGATCGACGCAGACATGCAGACGCTGGAGCTGGTCATGCCGGAGGGCTTCGGCCCACTGAGTGAATGCAAATGGCGCGTCTACATCGGCGGCGAGGAAGGGCGTGGCCAGTTTCATCTGGTCGGCTACAGCGCCGAAGATGGCTGCCTGATCTACAGCAACGCGGTAATGGTCGATCTATTGGGTTGACCGCTACGGGCAAACCCTTGCCCCGGGGTGGCAAGTCCATGCCGCGACGTCGTATGAAAGCCGCGTATTTACTGGTCTGCAGCGGCTGGCCCGGAATCTGCTTTGCATGAGGCGAACGGATTTCGCGGAGGCCTCATGACCAGTATCAACAACAGCACGCCTGCCATGCTCAGCTACTACGGCAGCCAGCTCAACAATCGTTCGACTGCGACCAGCGGTGAAGCCGACGGTCAGGCCAGTCAGGATCCAGTTGCCGATTTGCGGCGTTTTGCCAAACAGGTGGTGGCGCGCAGTGAGGGCGGACTGCTGCGAGCCATGAATGGCGGCGCAGCGCAGCCCAACACTACCGTGCAGCGCACTGGCGACAGTCAGCCGACTACGCCTTCGGTGATTCAATTGCCGGACGTAACGCAGCTCGATCGCGACGATGCCGCCAAGCTGCTGGCGCAGGTACAGAAGATGGTGGATGCCGGCATGGATGGCAGCGTGCGCATCGCCGGTCACAACGGCGACAAGCAGACCGACTCGCTGGAAACCTACCGCCAGTGGCTGCAGGAAAAGGGCGGAGTCAGCATCTACGTCTGATCTGCACTCGTTCAGCCCAGAATGGGTTCTACGTCCTCTCGGGTGATCACCCTGTTACGCCCGGCGCGCTTGGCCGCGTAGGTGCGTCTGTCTGCCGCCAGCATCAGCTCGTCCAGTGATTGCCCATCCACCCCGAAACAGGCCACGCCGGCGCTCAACGTCATGTGCAGCGTGGTTTCATCCACCGTCAGCGATTGCGCAAACAGGCGTTCGCGCAGGCTTTCGGCGATTTCCCGGGCTTGCGCTGCCTTGCTGCCTGGCAGCAGCACGGCAAATTCCTCACCGCCCAGGCGGCAGAACAGATCATTGACCCGTAAACGCTGCGCCAGAACCTTGGCGAAGTGAACCAGGGCACGGTCACCGACCTCGTGGCCAAAGCGGTCGTTGATCTGCTTGAAGTGATCGATATCGACGAATACCAGCGAAAGCGGCGTGCCATTGCGCAACGCATGGGCACGCTCACGCTCGAATACCTCGGCCAGCTTCAGGCGGTTTGGCAGGCCGGTCAGAGAATCGGTGGTCGCCTGCTCGGTCAGGCGCTGCTCATTGAGCAGGCGGCTGCGCTCGTAGATGTGCGCGAAAATCATCACTGCCAAGCTGGCGAGGCCGAGATTGGCGATGATCTCGACGTTTTGCAGCAATTCATCGGACGAAAACCGCTGACTGAAGACGAACAGGCCGACACCGACGAACACGATCGAGCCGTACATCCCCAGGCGCAACCCCAGCAATAGATAGCAGATGATCGGAATTGTCTGGATCCAGGCGAACACCGCGAAGGTCGTGGTGGTCTGAGCCAGCGCCACAATCATGATGCTGAAGAACGGCAACAGGTAAATTGCGGTCAATAGCTGCAGGTTGCGTGTTTTATCGATGATGGTCAGCAGATACAGCGACACAGTGGCATAGCCGATCTCCAGACCGGCCAGCAGCCAGTTGTCGTGCAACAGATTGACGACCGAGAAGAACAAACCGCCGCTCAAGGTGATCCATAGCAAGGCTTTGAGGACCAGGCGGCGATGTTGTTCGTTCTTGGCGAAGTAACCGGGCATTAGTGTTCTCAGGCGGGAGAGGCGAGTGCATAAGTTGTGTGATGACGATAGATGGCGTCATGCAGGAAACCTGCCGTTCGGCCGCGATGCCAATGTACGCGGGCGTTCGATGGGATCAGGAAATCGACCATGACCCTGCGCCGGGAATTGCGTCAGAATCACGACGTTAGTTGGGAGAAGGCTGTATGACAACAACAATGAGCAAATGGGGAAGGCAAGGCTGCCTGCTGGCGCTGCTGTTGATGGGGATCGCGGGCACCGCTCAGGCGGCTGAGGACCTTGAGCTGATCGAGACGATCAACAGCTATCGTAGCGAGGTGCAACGCTGCGGCGTGCAGGCCTCCGAGCCATTACCGCCGTTGACCAACGATCCACGCCTGATCCTGCCTGCCAATGGCACTGCTGACCTGCAGGATTCACTGAGCGCGGCCGGTTACCCGTTGGTCAACGTACAGGCCATCACGCTCTCCGGCCCACGCAATGCGCAGGCTGCCATGCAGGCATTGAGCGAGAGCTTCTGCCGCGTGATGCTCGACCCTCAGTTCATCGATATCGGCGTCAGTCAGCAGGATCGCGACTGGCGCATCGTGCTGGCCCGGCCGCTGCTCAGTGGCCGGCTGCAAACCTGGCAGACCGAGGGGGAAAGTCTGCTCCTGCTGATCAACTCCGCCCGCGCCGAGGCGCGCCAGTGCGGTGACCAGACCTTTGCCGCTACTACGCCGCTGGTATGGAGCGCCGAACTGGGTAGCGCCGCCGAGAGCCATAGCCGGGCCATGGCCAATGGCAATTTCTTCGCTCATCAGGGGCGTGACGGCCTCACGCCGGGTGACCGCGCGGAGCTGGCGGGTTACAGCGGTACCAAGGTCGGCGAGAACATCGCCGCAGCGCTGGATACCACCGCCAAGGTGGTAGAGGGCTGGCTGGCCAGCTCCGGGCACTGCGCCAATATCATGAACCCGGAGTTCAGCGAGCTAGGCGCTGCCTATGCCAACGACCCGCAGAGCGATGCCGGCATCTATTGGACGGCGTTGTTCGGCGGGCAATGAGCGAGCGCCTGCGTCAGGCGACGCCGAACACCTGGGCCAGGTGCTGCTCGTAGCGCGCCACGTCCTGCTCGATGCTCGGCACTTTCATCACGTCATTGCAGATGAAGGTGGGCAGGCCAGTCATACCGAGGAATTCGTTGGCCTTGTGGAAGGGGAAGTACACCGCGTCCACGCCTTTGCCTTCGAAGAAGTCGGACGGATCTTCGAAGGCCTGCACCGGAGCGTTCCAGGTCAGCGACAGCATGTACTGCTTGCCCTGGATGAGCCCGCCGCTGCCGTACTTCTGCGAGGCGTCGGAGCGAGTACGCCCGTCGTTGGCATAGAGGCTGCCGTGACCGGCGGTGAACACCTCGTCGAGGTACTTCTTCACCGTCCAGGGCGCGCCCATCCACCAGCCGGGCATCTGGTAGATCACCACATCGGCCCAGAGGAATTTCTGCACTTCTTCTTCGACGTCGTAGCCGCCGTCGATAAAGGTGGTCTTGACGTCGAATCCGGCGCGGTCGAGGAAGGCCACCGCCGCGTCATGCAGGGTGGTGTTGTACTGGCCGTGGGAATGGGCGAACGCTTTGCCGCCGTTGAGCAGGAGGATCTTTTTCATGGGGGTTCTCCAAAAAATGTGGCTGCAGGTTATCCAGCCCTGCGCGTGCGAAACACCCCGAAACGGTCAAATCATTGTTGACTGAAAATCATGAAAGTCTTGCTGAATGCTGCGCTAGGGTGAGGCATCTTCCCACATCGAGGAACCTGCTCCATGTACGGCTTCATCCTTCACGCCCACACCAGACCCGAACAGTCCGAGGCCTTCGAGCAACTGTTTCGCGCATACGTCGAACCCAGTCGTGCCGAGCCAGGCTGCATCGAATATCACATGCTGCGCGACGCGCAGGACCCAACGCTATTCATCTTCTACGAGGTGTGGGCGTCACGGGAGGCGCTGGCCGAGCACACGGCGTTGCCACACATGGGCGCGTTTCACGACAAGCGCATGGACTACCTGCGTCGTGATTTCGAGATTCGTGAAATCGAGATGCTCAGCCCAGCCCGCTGCGTGAGTCGTTGAAAATCCGGTGCGCACGACTTGGGCGGCCCCGCGACACCCTACGGAGCGTGTTGCTCTTGGTGCGCACGGCGCACCCTACGGAGCGTTTCGCGCTTGGTACTACGGAGCACGTCGCTGTTGTAGGGTGCGCCGTGCGCACCGAGGCCAAGACGATGCAGCCGCAGGCCCGAGCACAAGCTGACGACACAAGCGTTGCGGCCGTTCAAGCCCGCTCGGGAACGGCAGGGCGCTTTCGGCCCATCTGCTTGCTGGCCATGGTCATCAGGCGCTGAAAGGTGGGGCAGCTCAGGTGGTTGTCGGCCGGGCAGAGCGCCGCATGGCGCAGCCCGTCGCGAATGGCGGACAGGCGGCGAATGGTGTGATCCAACTGCTCTGCCTTGCGTTCCAGTTGCTCACGGTCGATGGCAGGACCGCCCTCGGCAGCCAGCATCTCGGCGATAGCGTCCAGTGAGAAACCGGCCGTGCGCCCGAGTGCGATCAACGACAGGCGCTGCAGCACCGACTCGGCGAAGACCCGCTTCAGGCCATTGCGCCCGATGGAGTGGATCAGCCCTTTTTCTTCGTAGTAACGCAAGGTCGAGGCCGGCAGACCTGACCAGCGCGCGACCTTGCCGATATCCAGCTCTTTCATGCTTGACCTCAAGTCGACTTTAACTGGCAGCCTTGTTTTGAAGGCTTTTCAGATAGATTAGATGGAGGTGCGTATGGCAGTCGAGATCATCATGTTGGGTATTGGCGCAACGCTGTTGATGGACCTGTGGGCGCTGGCGCGCAAGCGCTGGTTCGGTGTGGCGGCGCTGGATTACGCCTGGGTGGGGCGCTGGCTGGGGCACATGCGTCATGGGCAGTTTCGCCACGCAGCGATTGGCCAGGCGCCCACGCTGCGCGGTGAGCGTGCACTGGGCTGGATCTTTCATTACCTGACAGGGCTGTTATTTGCCGCGTTGTTCCTGGCCTGGGTTGGCGAAGCCTGGGTGCTGCGCCCCACGCTTGCGCCGGCGCTGGCCTTTGGTGCGCTCAGCATGGCAGCGCCCCTGCTGCTGATGCAGCCGGCGTTCGGCATGGGCGTGGCCGCTTCACGCACGCCGCAGCCCTGGCGGGTGCGTGTGCGTGCGCTACTGACCCATCTGGTATTCGGCCTGGGCCTGTACCTGATGGGGCTGTTAGCTCAATGGCTGTAACCCGGCTTCTGGCGAATGGTCTTGAGCAGGTCGTCGGGTGAAATGTGCCCGACCACCTGGGTCGCCGCGCTGCCCGGTTGCGGCAGGTCGAGAATGTGGCCCTTCATCTTGCCGATCACGTGCATCTCGCACGGCTTGCAGTCGAACTTCAGGGTCAGCACTTCATCACCATGTACCAGCTGCATCGGCGCGACCTTGGTCTTCACGCCGGTCACACCCTTGGCCTGTTTCGGGCACAGGTTGAAGGAGAAACGCAGGCAGTGCTTGGTGATCATCACCGGCACTTCGCCTTCTTCTTCGTGGGCCTCGTAGGCGGCGTCGATCAGTTGCACGCCGTGGCGGTGATAGAAGTCGCGGGCCTTCTGGTTGTAAACGTTGGCCAGGAACGACAGGTGCGATTCCGGGTACACCGGCGCTGGGTCGGTCTCGGCCTTGCGGCCTCCACGTGGATGGGCAGCGACGCGCGCTTCGGTGAGTGCTTCGATGGCGTCGCGGCGCAGTGCCTTGAGCTGCGAGTTGGGTACGAAGAACGCCTGCGGCGCATCCAGCGTCACGCTTTGGGCGTGGTAGATGGTGGTGCCGAGTTGGGTCAGCAGGTCACGCAGGCCATCGAGTGCCTGTTCCGGCTTGTTGGCCACACCGAACGGGCCGGGCAGGGCAACGTCGACGCTGATGCCTTCTTCGCTGGTGGCAGTGAGCTTGAGCGCATCCTCGCGCAGCTCGGCTCTCCAGCTCACGCCAATGCGGCGCTCGGCGCTGGTGCGCTGCAGCGCCTGCTGCCAGTTATGGTCGAGGTTGCGCGAGAGCGGGTGATTCGGGCGCAGACGGAACAAGCCTTCGGGCATCTCGTTGGGCTCGACGCGGTAGCGGTAGCGCTTCTCGCCGTCTTCTTCGAACTCGCCCTTGAGTTCAGCAATGTTGGCGCGGAAACCGACCACCTCGCGCTTGACCAGCACATTGAGGCCGTCGCCGTTGGACAGCGGCTCATGGGTAACGGCGATCAGGTCGCGCTTGTTCACCTTCTCCACGCTGCCGACCAGCAGGCCGGTAAAGGTGGGCGAATCGAAGGCGCCGATGTCCACCTTGCGCTCTGTGACGAAGTAGTCAGTGCTGCCGCGGTGGAAGGTCTTGTCCGGATCGGGCACGAAGAAGTGCGCGGTGCGGCCGCTGGAGGCGCGGGCCAGGTCCGGGCGGTCCTCGAGAATCGCGTCGAGTTCGCGGCGGTAGTGGGCGGTGATGTTCTTCACGTAGGCCACGTCCTTGTAGCGACCCTCGATCTTGAACGAGCGCACGCCGGCCTCGACCAGGGCACGCAGGTTGGCGCTCTGGTTGTTGTCCTTCATCGACAGCAGGTGTTTTTCGTAGGCGATCACGCCGCCTTTTTCATCCTTGAGGGTGTAGGGCAGGCGGCAGGCTTGCGAGCAGTCGCCGCGGTTGGCGCTGCGCCCGGTCTGCGCGTGGGAAATGTTGCATTGGCCGGAGAAGGCCACGCACAGCGCGCCGTGGATGAAGAACTCGATGGCGGCATCGGTCTCGTCGGCGATGGCGCGGATTTCCTGCAGGTTCAGTTCCCGCGCTAGTACCAGTTGGGAGAAACCGGCCTGGTCGAGAAACTTGGCCCGTGCCAGGGTGCGAATGTCGGTCTGGGTGCTGGCATGCAGCTCGATGGGCGGAATATCCAGCTCCATCACCCCCATGTCCTGCACGATCAGCGCATCCACGCCTGCGTCGTAGAGCTGGTGGATCAGCGCGCGCGCCGGCTCCAGTTCATCGTCATGCAGGATAGTGTTGATCGTGGTGAACACCCGCGCGTGATAGCGACGTGCAAATTCCACCAGCCTGGCGATATCGCTCACCTCGTTGCAGGCGTTGTGCCGCGCGCCGAAGCTCGGGCCGCCGATATAAATGGCGTCGGCGCCATGCAGGATGGCCTCGCGGGCGATTTCGACGTCACGCGCAGGGCTGAGCAGTTCCAGGTGGTTCTTGGGCAAGGACATGGTGTTTTCTTTTATCAGGCTGGCACACGGGCAAGGCGCGCATTGTACCGGGCTGTGGCCCGCTGGGCACTCGCCAGATGCCGGACGGCTGGCAATACGCGCCGATGCAGGTACAGTAGCGGCCTTTTTCAGGCGGAGGCGTGGCGATGGACAACAGAGGGTTGGAGAAGCTCGATCAGTGGCTGCTCAAGTACGGCAACGATGACTCGATCCTCTCTGCCAGCGAACTGGACGGCTTCTTCGCCGCCATCGTCTCCGCCCCGCGCCAGGTTGCGCCTGCTGTCTGGTACTCGGCGATCTGGGCTGACCAGCCGCCGCAGTGGCCGAGCGACAAGGATGGCGAGCGCTTCATGAAGCTGGCTGTCGAGCTGATGAGCGAGGCGGCCTACATGCTCAGCGAGGAGCCAGATGACTATGAGGCGATCTTCCTCGCCGACGACAACGGCAAGGGCGAGAAGCTGATCGTCTCCGAATGGTGTGCGGGCTACCTGCGTGGTGCGGCGGTGGCCGGTTGGCTGGAGGCGGCGCTACCCGAGTCGGTTGCAGCTGCGCGGGCGCTGATCACCCTGCACGGCGACGAGAGTGGCAGCGCTACGCTCAAGGCCATGACCGACGCCGAGTACGACGCCAGCACGGCACTGCTCGAGCCGGCCGCCGTCGAACTGTACGAGTACTGGCAACAGAATCTGGACCCCGTGTTGCCGGTACGCCGTGATGACGCCAAGGTCGGGCGCAACGATCCTTGCTCCTGCGGCAGCGGCAAGAAATACAAGCAGTGCTGCATGCGCTGACACCACCTGTGCGGGTGCCGTCTCGCTGACGATTGACGCGTCAGGCCGTCGGCACCTGCAGCTTGTGCGCGTGTCTGGCGGCGGTGTTAGCCGAGCAACTCGGCAAACGCCTTGTCCGCCTCCAGCACCGCTGGCAAGGCTTCGAACAGCTTGTTCAGATCGACCTCCTCGAACAACGGGCCTTCCAGGCTCTGCTGCGCCGCCTCGCTGACGCCGTCCAGCTCGATGGTTTCCGCAACGGTCACTGACTGCGCGACCAGGCGCGCGTAGCTGCTGTCACTGGGCGCCTGAGTCGGACGTGCCTGGTAAGCAATGGCGTGCTGGATAAGCGCTGGCAACTGCCAGCGACGCGCCAGTTCGGCGCCTACTTCCGGGTAGCCGAAGCCCAGTTGCAGGGTTTCCTCGGCGGCGTGGGCCGCGGCCTCGCGTTTCGGATGGCGGTTCATGCGGCGGGCGAAATCCGGTGCGCCGGTCTGGATCAGCAGCTCGCCGATGTTGTGCATCATGCCGCAGGTGAAGGCGGCGTCGGTGTCCAGTTTCAGCTGCTTGGCCAGGCTGCGGGCGATACTGGCGACGCGAAAGCTGCGAATCCAGAAACCCTTGAGGTCGAAGCCGGTATCGACCTGAAACGCGCCCGTCATTGCTGACGCCAGCACCAGCGTGCGCAGGGTGTTGAAGCCCAGACGCATGGCGGCGTCTTCGACGCTTACCGCTTCACGGGCCCCGCGAAAACGCGCTGAGTTGGCCAGACGCAGTACCTTGGCAGCGATGACCGGATCGCGCTCGATATTGCGCGCCACGCTTTCCAGGCTCGAAGACGGGTTGTCGAACTGTTGAATCAGCTCCTGCGCGACCTTCGGAATGCTGGGCAGGGTGTGCAGTTGAGCGAACAGACTTTCTATATCCATGGCAACTCCGATAGGGAAGAACGCTGCAGTTGCGTTCGATGAGAAATAGCTTTCTGAGCATAGCTGCGGCTAACGCCTAAGCCAGTTCCATAGTTGCTATTTAGAGCCTTTTCCATGGTTGTTGCCAGTCAGAAATGCCCGCCCCGAGGGGCGGTTTTTCGACGATGGTTTACTGACGCGGCGCCACGCTGGTTTCGGCCGCTGCAGACCACACGCGGTAACGCACTTCGATATCTTTGGGGGTGTAGATCACCAGCGGCAGCTTGCTGTTATAGCGCACCAGTTGCGGCTCACCGCCAACGCGCACGAAGGCCTGCTTGCGGCTGCTGTCCGGGCAGGCCATCAGGGTGCTCATGGCCGGGCCGACCTGGACCAGTTCGTAGTAGCTGTAGCCCCAGCCTTCCACGATCTTTTCCTGCCACTGGCCGCCCAGGCGTTGCTGGTTGCAATCCACTTCCAGGGTCTTGCCGGCGATGATCTCTACCTTGTGCTCGGCTTCATTGGCTTGCACCGGCAACTCGATCACATGGCGGTTGTAGCCATCGGCTGCGGCGGGGTAGGGCTTGAGCGCTTCCGGGGTGGCAGCACAGGCGGCCAGCGGCAGGGCGCAAAGGAGGGAGAGCAGCGGCAGTTTGAGTCGGTTCATGATGATTCCTTGCTGAAAGGCCTTTTGGGCCGTCCGTGATGAGGGAACCGCCAGGTGGGCGGCGCAGCACTGACCGTTGTGGATAGGCCAAGTTCCTGCGTTTTTCAAGCTATCTCAGCGTGCCTCGGCTGAGGGTTTCAAGTCGGCGGGCAGGGCGTGTTGCAGGTAATCGATGAACAGACGCACCTTGGGCGTCAGCTCGTAGCGGCCACGCACACACAGGTAAAAGTCCAGTGGAGCGCCAGTCGCACGGCTGTCTGTAGGCGTTGCCGAGGAGAACAGTTCGACCAGGTCACCACGGGCCAGGTAGGGATCGGCGACAAAGGACGCCAGGCGGGTGATGCCGCCGCCTGACGCAGCGCACTGTGCCAAGGCATCGATATCGTTGCTGCTCATGCTCACTCTGACCTGGGCATCGAAGTGCACGCCTTCGCGAACGAAGCCCCAACGCAAGAAGCGCCCATCGGTGGCGACACGAAACAGCAGGCAGTCGTGGTCGCGCAATTGTTCGGGTTCACTGGGCTGCCCTGCGCGCTGCAGGTAGGCGGGTGCAGCGCAGAAGCGCGTCTGCGCAGTGGCGATGCGTCTGGCCACCAGGCCGCTCTGCAGTTGCTGCTCGATGTGGATACTGATGTCCACGCCTTCCTGCACGTGATCGACGCTGCCGTCGGTGGTCAGCAGTTCGCAACGGATGCGCGGGTACTGAGCCATGAAACCGGGGATCAGTGGAGCCAATACATGACGACCGAACGCTGCACTGGTGGCAATGCGTAACTGTCCGCGTGGCTCGTCCTGCAAGTCGGCGACGGCGGCGCGGGCGAGTTCCAGCTCCTGAAGGACAGCCTGTACTCGTTCGAAATACAGCGAGCCGGCGTCGGTGAGTGCCAACCTTCGAGTGGTACGGGTAAGGAGGCGAAGGCCCAGGCTTTGTTCCAGGCGGGCGATGTTCTGGCTCGCTGCGGCTGCGCTGATGCCCAGCAAGCGAGCGCCGGCAGCGATGCTACCGCTCTCCACAGCCTTTACGAAACTCTCCAGGCCGCGCAGGGTGTCTGTGCTTTTACTTTCCAATGCGCCGTTCATTCATAAGTTTATCTTGATACTCAACTTACCTTCCGCCCTCTACCGCCGCAATCATCTTCATCGCTAGAGTGCTCGATACTTTCATCGAACAGGAAACCTGAGCATGTCCGATCTCGACCTCGCTCCAGCCGCCGCGCGCAACTGGAAACTGCCTGCGCGTGCCATGCCCGTGGCCTTCGCCTTCTTCATGTCGGGCATCATGGCCATGCTCATGTCGCTGGTCATTACCGCTGCAAACCGTGGTCTTGGCCAGGGTTATCTACAGGCGGTGCTGAGCGCCTACAGCCTGGCGATGCCGGTCGCGTTCGTATGCGTGATGCTGGTGCGGCCGATCGTGCTCAAACTGGTGAGCCTGACCGTGCGCTTGCCGTGAACGGCATGCCGGGGCGTGTGCTATCGGGGCGGCCCTGCCTCGATGCCTGGACGCTCATCATCCCCGAGCAGGCGGACTGCCAGTGCCAGTGTGGCGCCGAGGTAGACCAGCGCACTCCAGCCTGCCATCAGCATGCCCCCCAGGCGTTGGTCGTCCAGGGCTTGCAGACCGAAAGCCCCCAAGCACAGTTCGGGAGGGTAGATGAGCCGTGGCGCCATGATCAGAACGAGCCCCAGCATGGTCATGTGGGCGAACGTCAGGAAAAAACCGCACAGCGTCAGCACCAGCCCCTGCTGGGTCTGCCTGGCGAAACCCAGTAGCCAGATGGCCAGGCCAACGGCCAGGAAGCTGGCCTGCTGCGCAACGAACAGGGGGGCGTGCAAGGCGGCGGCTTCGTGCGCGGCAGGCAGGTGCCAGCCCCACACCACCACCAGCTCGGCGATGAAGGCGGCGCTGAGCCAGCTTGCTCTTGCGTAACGGTCGAGACGGAGCCCGGCGCGCGCCAGGCCGATGGCCAGCAGCGGGGCTGCGAGTGCCACGACGCCCAGGTGCAGGATCATGTGCAGCGAGAACGCCGTGCGGCTCATGGCCGGCAAAGGGCCAAGCCAGAGGGCTGCCAGTATCAGCAAGCCCAGGTGCAGAGGCCAGTTACGTGATGATTCGGTGCGCTCAGTTTGCATCGAGGTAGTCACCGATACTGCTTGCCAGGTGTTCGGGGGTGACGTTCTGTGCGAACAGTTCAACCAGACGTCCGCCCGGGGCTACCAGGTAGAGGCTGGTGGTGTGGTCGAGCAGGTAGGTGCCGTTGGCCTCGCGCCGCGCGACATACACTCCATAGGCGTCGGCTGCCTGCCTGACCTGCTGGACATTACCGCTGAGGCCGATAATGCGCGGGTCGAAGAAGCCCGTGTAGCGCTGCAGAAGCTGTGGGCTGTCGCGTTCCGGGTCGAGGGTAATGAACACGGGTTGCAGGTGCTGGCTACGTGGGCCGAGTTTGTCCAGCGTCTTGGCGACCGTGGCCAGGGTAGTCGGGCATACATCCGGGCAATGGGTGAAGCCAAAGGACAGCAGGACCCAGCGTTCGGCAAAACTGTTTTGGTCTATGCGTCGACCCTGATGGTCGACCAACTCGAATGACCCGGCGACTTCCCCGATCCGCGCGGCCGCCGGTACGGCAGCCGGCCAGAGCTTGTAGGCCAGCGGCAAGCCTGCCAGCAATAGGCTGATGCAAATTGCCGTGCCCCATAGTGATCGCCTCATCCTGCTCTCTCGCGTCGCGTCCCCCGATCTTTACAGACCTGCAATCGGCCATCAGGTGCCCGGAAAATCTGTCGTTTGCATGATGGCGAGCGTGCTTGGCTCGGTGGGCACGATGTTTGAGGGAGTAGGCGTGACTGAATTCCGAGGGTGGGCGGCGTTGCTCGTACTCACTCAACAGTGGACGAGTCGGTGGGCGCCGTGCCGGGCGCACACCGATAGGCCCGCCGCGATCAGGCGAAGACGAAGTATTTGCGCACGGTTTCGACCACTTCCCAGGTGCCCTTCATGCCAGGCTCGACCACGAAGATATCGCCAGCCTTGAGGTGAATCGGCTCCATCCCGTCCGGGGTGATGATGCAGTAGCCTTCCTGGAAGTGGCAGTACTCCCACTTCACGTACTCCACGCGCCATTTGCCGGGCGTGCAGATCCAGGTGCCCATGATCTTGCTGCCGTCTTCGGAGGTGTAGGCGTTGAGGTTGACGGTGTGCGGGTCACCCTCCATGCGCTCCCACTTGCAGGCATCGACGACGGGCATCGGCTGGGTATCGCGCAGAACGGTGATCGGTTTGTTGGCCATGGGGCGCTCCGGTGAGTGATCAAAGGGGCGTTCACCATAGAGCGGGGGCGGGGCGGTCGATTGCCTGGGGTCGACACGGGGCTGCTCATTCGCGCAGTGCGCGAGACTTTCTAGTGCTGAAAAAACCAAGG
The DNA here is from genome assembly GCF_032621725.1 of Pseudomonas sp. zfem001. Lineage (NCBI taxonomy): Bacteria > Pseudomonadati > Pseudomonadota > Gammaproteobacteria > Pseudomonadales > Pseudomonadaceae > Pseudomonas > Pseudomonas sp. zfem001. The sequence continues at coordinate 176,501 of NZ_JAVYJI010000006.1, forward strand.
CCGGCTTATCAGGCCGGCCTTGTGGGGCTGCGCGTTCCATCGAGTCATACGACGTTCTCGATCAGTTCATCAGGAAGGTATCAGGCGGTGCGGCTTTCGATCAGACGGTCAGAGCCACCTTCGGCGACGCGGTTCTGGATCAGACGGTCGGAGCCACCTTCAGCGACGCGATTCTGGATCAGACGGTCAGAGCCACCTTCAGCGACGCGATTCTGAATCAGACGGTCGGAGCCACCTTCAGCGACGCGATTCTGGATCAGACGGTCGGAACCACCTTCGGCGATGCGGCTTTCGATCAGACGATCCGAGCCACCTTCGGCGACGCGGTTCTGGATCAGGCGATCGGAACCACCTTCAGCGATGCGGCTTTCGATCAGGCGGTCGGAACCACCTTCAGCGATGCGGCTTTCGATCAGGCGATCAGAGCCACCTTCGGCGATTACAGGTTGGGCGGAGGAGGCGGCGAATACGTTGGCTGCCAGTACAGAGAAAGCAAAGCTGAGGATGAGTTGGCGTTTCATGGTGTTTTGCTCCAGCGGTGTTGTGGTTGGGTATGGAGCAGATGTTACGCACTGGATTTTTTCAGAGAACTTCATTGGCATGATGGTGAACATCGATGCCGCTGATGTTTGCTGTAATGACTGAAATAGAGCGCTCTAAGCCTGTTTGGAAAAGCCGGCCACGGCCGCGTAGGCCGTGGCGCAGCGGTTAGTTGATGAAGGTGGCGCCGCGTGCGTTGACGAACAGGGAATAGATGCCATGGCTGCTGGCCATGAACAGGCGATTACCTTTCTCGCCGCCAAAGCACAGGTTGGCGCAGCGTTCCGGCAGTGAGATATGACCAATGGCCTTGCCCTGCGGGTTGAACACGCGCACGCCATCGAGCTTTTCCGGATCGCTCTCGGCCGAGCCATTGCTGCCCCAGCCGCACCACAGGTTGCCGAACTCGTCGCACTTGATGCCATCCAGCGCGCCGGTGTCGGTGGCTTCGATGTGTTTGCGGCGTTGGCCGAGGCTGCCATCGTCGTTCACCTGATAAGCCCACACCAGGCGGTGCGGCTTGGCGCGGCCCTCGACGATGTAGAGGGTCTTCTCGTCGGGCGAGAAGCACAGGCCGTTGGGGCCGGCCAGATCCTCGATCACACGGGTGACCTGTTGCGTTTCGCCGTCGATCCGATAGACCCCATGGGGCAGTTCCGGCTCGATCTTGTAGCCCTCGTAGAAGTTGCCGGTCTGGAAGGGCGGGTCGGTGAACCAGACCGAACCGTCGCGCTTGACCACCAGGTCGTTCGGCGAGTTGAAGCGTTTGCCCTCGAACGCATCGGCCAGCACGGTAATGCTGCCGTCGTGTTCGGTACGGGTGATGCGTCGGCCAACGTCCTGGGTGGTCGAGCCCTCACAAGCGATCAGCCGGCCCTGGCGGTCGCGCACCAGGCCGTTGGAATAGTTCGACGGCTGGCGGTAGACGGCCAGCGACTGGCTGATCTCGTCCCAGCGCATGATGCGGTTGTTGGGGATGTCGCTGACCAGCAGGTAGCGACCGTCACCGAACCACACCGGGCCTTCGGCCCAGCGGATGCCATCGGCAAGCTTTTCCACGCTGGCGTTGAACAGGCGCAATTGCATAAAGCTGTCATCCAGCGCCTTGACCGCACCGGAGGGGTAGCGCAGATCGAGAGGCTGCGTGGCATTGGCCAGTTGCGGCAGCAGCGAGGCAGCGCTGGCGGCAGCGGCGGAATAGACCAGCGACTGCTTGAGAAAGTGGCGGCGCGAGCCGTCGGGGCGTTGTTCGTCATTCATCATGAGGTTCCTTGTTGTTCTTGTTGATCGCAGATGCGACTTTGTGAACTTATATGATGTGTGATGACTGTGGAAGTGCTTCAGTGCTGCCGTGACAGCTTGACTGCGCAAAATCATATGTCATGCGGGCAACAGGTGGGTGGAGGCGGGTGTTGTTCTGTGATGTCGTACGATGACTGGCTCGAGGTGCCTACTTGCTCGAGTGAAAGTTGCTGATTCAAGTCATGCCACTTCAAGTCAATGCCCAGCGGCAGCAGCCTGAGCTATGATGCGCGCCCTTCGTCTGCGCGCCCCTCTCATCATGTCCGGCAATGCCCTCTATACCGACCTGTCGGGTTACTACGATCTGATGTGCGCGGACATCGACTACGCCGCCCAGAGTCATTGTGTGCACCGCCTGCAACAACTGTTCGGCAACGGCGGCAAGCGCCACCTCGATCTGGCCTGTGGCACCGGTCCGCATGTGCGCCATTTTCTCGATACTGGCTACTCCAGCAGCGGCCTGGACATCAACCAGCCGATGCTCGACCGCGCCGCCCAGCGCTGCCCCGAGGCACGCTTTGCCCGGCAGGACATGTGCGATTTTCAGGTCGACGAGCCGCTGGACCTGATCACCTGCTTTCTCTATTCCATCCACTACAGCGCCAGTATCGAGCGGCTCAAGGCCTGTATCACCAGCGTGCACGGCGCCCTCGCGGTTGGCGGAGTGTTCTGTTTCAACGCGGTGGACAAGCAGCGCATCGACAACGCCTCGTTCGTTGCCCACAGCGCACGGCATGCCGAAGGGCAGTTCCGCTTCAGCTCCGGCTGGTACTACCGCGGTGAAGGCGAACAGCAGGCGCTAAGGCTGCGTATAGAACGTACCCTCGCCGAACAGACCGAGGTCTGGCACGACGAACACCCGATGGTGGCGGTGAACTTCGCCGAGCTGCAGAGCCTGCTGGCGCCGCACTTCGAGGTGCAGGTGCTGGAGCACGACTATCAGCGCCTGGTGCCTTGGGATGGCAGCTCCGGCAACGCGCTGTTTGCCTGCACCAAGCGCTGAGGCGAGGCAGCGTCATCCTCAGGCTGGCCATTGCCTCACGCCGGCTCTTCGATGCGCTCGGCTTGCAATGAACGCTGCAGCTCGGCCACCAGCGCATCGACCTTGGCCAAGGCCTGTTTGACGGATTCGGCGAGCAGTTCACCGCCGACTTCCTGACCCTCGATGGCAATCTGGTGCACGCGGGTGATGCCGATGAAGCCGAGCGCAGTGATCAGGTTCGGCTCCAGATGGTTCATATGCGCCATCTCTCCGCCCACATCGAAACCGACACCACCGCGCGCCGTGAGGATTACCGCATGGCGCGGCCGGTCGGCCAGCTTGGGGATGTAGGGATCGAGCGGGTTGCTATCGTCCACATCCACGGTGCGGCCGGGGCGCACCACCTGGTCGACCCACGCCTTGAGCGCGGCAGGCATGCCGAAGTTGTACAGCGGCGTGCCGATCACCAGCACGTCGGCGGCGACCAGTTCATCCACCAGGCGATCGCTCTCGACCAGGGTGTCGTGCATCCAGCCCTCGCGTTTCGGCTCGGGGGTGAAGGATGAGGCGATCCAGTCATGGCTGATGATCGAGGGCGGGTTCTGGCCGATGTCGCGGTAGGTAACGACATCCTGCGGACGGCGCGCCTGCCACTGGCTGATGAAACGATGGCTGAGGTTGCGGCTGTGCGAACCGTGCAGGTCCTTGCCGGCGAGGCCGGGGCGGGCGCTGGCGTCGAGATGCAGAATATGGGACATGATGAGTCTCCTGCTTGAATTTGAATTCATCTGTGATTAACAGCAGACTCAGGCTAAGTTCGCCCCAGTCGGGCGACAAACGATCAATATTTTTCGTAACGGATGAGGAAAATTCAGCTATGAGCCGACGCCGACTTCCTCCGCTCTCCGCCTTGCGCGCCTTCGAGGCGGCCGCACGCCACGAGAGCGCCAAGCAGGCCGCTGAAGAACTCTCCGTCACCGCCACCGCGATCAGCCATCAGATTCGCGCGCTGGAAGACGCCCTCGGCGTCGCGCTGTTCGTGCGCAAACCGCGGCAGCTGGAGCTGACCATGGCCGGACGTGAACTGCAGCAAACGCTGGAAAGCGCCTTCGACAGCATCGGCGCCGCGGTCGAACGGCTCAGTGCGACGCCCAGCCGACAGGCCATCACCCTCAGCACCACGCCGGCCGTGGCCGTGCGCTGGCTGCTGTCGTGGGTGTGCATGCTGCGCGACTCCCACCCCACGATCGACCTGCGTATCCACGCCTCGCACGAGCCGGTGGCGCTCGATGGTGTCACGGCGGATATCGCCATTCGCTACGGCGACGGCCGCTGGCCAGGCCTGGTGGCGGAAAAACTCTTCGACAATACCTTCGTGCCCGCCTGCAGCCCGCTACTGGAGCTGCACGATGCCGCCGACTTGCCCAGGCATACGCTGATCCACTTCCGCAACCAGGCGGCGATCTCCTCGCCGATCGACTGGGCCGTCTGGCAGAAGAAGGCCCAGGTGTCGGGGCTGGATGTCGGGGCCGGGCTGGTGTTCTCCGACGAAACCCACGCCGTTTCGGCGGCCGTTGGCGCCCAGGGCGTGGCGCTGATGAGCCGGCAACTGATCGAGGATGAACTGAGAGAGGGGCGACTGGTGCAACCCTTCGGCCCGGAACTGGAGGGCAAGCCGTTCTTTCTGGTGTACCCGGAGAGCCGTAGAAACGATCCGACCATTCTCGCTGTGCGGGAGTGGATCATGGCGGTGCCGGGTGGGTTGTGTTCGCTGTGACGGCTGTCTAAGGAGCCGCAGCCGTGGCAGCCGCTAAGCATCTTTGCCAAGATTTGTCGGTAAACGAGCGAGAGGTGAAACCATGGATCTGCAGAAGATCGAGGCTGAAGCCCTGCATCTTTCCAAGAAGGAGCGGGCGCAGCTGATCCAGCGTCTGGTCTTGAGCCTGGATGCCCCTTCGGAAGACGAACTGCGCTCAGACTGGTTGCTTGAAGCACAGCGGCGTGCACAAGAACTCGATAGCGGCTCGATTAAGGCGGTGCCGGGTGATGAGGTAATGAAGAAGGCCAGAGCCCTGATTCGATGAGATATTTTTCCACCCGGCAGCGGAAGCCGAGTTTCTGGAGTCAGTCGGTTATTACGAATCGAAGGTTCCTGGATTGGGTGGGGCATTGATCAACGAGTTTCAGACCTTGGCCAAATTGATTGGCGAGTCACCCATGGCCTGACGATTGAACTTGAACCAGATACTCGCAGCGTCCCCTTCGGCGTTTTCCGCTATCGATCATTCACCGGCCAAGGCCTGACGGCTTTCAGATTCTGGCCGTTGCCCATCACCGCCGCCGTCCGCAGTACTGGCTTGGCAGGTTTTGATTCTGGGCTTTCCAGCTGTCTCCCATGCGGCTGCATGGGAGTCGCCCTGTGACCTGGTTAATGCCAGACAGCAGAACTCCTGAGCGTTGGACCGCGATTTCAATCAGTGGCCACCGGGCTGCAGGTAATAGGCATCCCACAGCTTATTGCGGAATTTGTTGGTGGGGTCGACGCGCTTTTTCAGCGCGAAGAACTCCTCGGCGCGCGGATAGGCGGCAAGGAACTGTTCCCGGCTGGCGTGGATTTGATAGGGCAGGTAGTAGCTGCCCTGGTGGGCGATGGCGAGGTCGATCAGCTGTCGTGTCCAGTCGCCTACGGCGGCGCGTTCGCTGGGTGAGACGCCCTGGCGGTAGTAGATCACCAGCGCGAAGGTGTCTTCGCGGGCCCAGGCCAGCAGCGTACCCGGGTCGGCCTTGGCATGGCGGATGGAGATATTGGCGACCTTGACCTTGTGCGCTTTGAGCACGTCTCTCATGCCCGCGACAAAGGGCTCCAACTGGGCTTCGGGCACGAAATACTCCTGCAGCACGTAGCTGTAGTCGGGGCCGGAAATGGGCTGCAGCTCGCGCACATCCAGGCTGGCTTCATGGTTGCGCCACTGTACTTGCGGTCGTTTCAGCAGCAGTGGGTCTACGACGCTTTCACGCACCTTGGCGCCGCTATTGCTGCTGGCCACTGCCAGTGCGGCGCGCATGGCCTTGTAGTCGCGGTCCAGCGGTATCAGGCGTTCGGTGACGGTCAGCGGTGCGTCCGTACGCAGGTAGGACACGGCGCGAACGCTGTCGTAGTCGTCGGTGTAGAGAATGCCGTTGTGCATCACCACGTCCAGGTTATCGACGACCTGGCTGGCGAAGAACTGCGCATAGTCGCCAAGCGGCATGAGCTGCGTCTGCCGCACCAGCTTGCTGTTCTCCACCAGCGGCAGGGTGGCCTCGACGATGACGCCGAGCCCGCCGTAACCGCCTATGGCGCCATGGAACAGCTCGCTGTTGTGCGTCGGGCTGGCATCCACCACCTGACCGTCGGCCAGCACCAGGCGTAGCGAGCGAACACCGAGCACCAACGGTCCCTGGCCGACGTATCGGCCATGGGCGTTGACGCTCAGTGCGCCGCCGACGGTGAAGTTGGCGTAGGACTGCATGATCTGCGGCGACAGGCCGTGCGGGTCGATGTACTCCAGTATCTCGCGCCAGGTGATGCCGGCTTGCACCCGAATCTCCCGGCGCTCTGCGGAAAATTCCAGCACCTGGTTGAACCGGCGCATGTCCAGTTGCAGGGCCTGCTCGGTGGCGGTCTGTCCGCCCATGCTGTAGCGCCCGCCGCCAATGGCGATGGGGCCGGCATGCTCACGCACTGCTTCGACGATCTGCTCCAGTTCGGTGGGCGCCAGTACCTGCGCCACTTCGATGGGGTTCATGCCGGTGACGTCGTTGACGGTCTCGGTGGCGTGCGCGCAATGGCACAGAAACAGCAGTAGGACGAGGGCGAGGCGCATGGAGCTTCCTTGTTCGCAGCGGAGAACGAATGGCTTGGCCGATAGTGCGTCGTGGCGTGTTCAGGTGGCAATCGCCAACGGCCATTCAGGGGTTTCATTTTCAATAGGTCGAAGAAAGTATTAGCGCGTTCTGTCGGTGTTTCTTTTCGATTGAATGGACAAGGATGACCACCACTCCACAAAGAGTGATGACGATGAAACCCATGATCAAACACCCGCGTCTTTGGCTGTGCGTGCTGCTGTTCACTGCCCTTGCCGGGTGCATAAGCCAACCCATCGAACGAGTTAACACCATGAGCAAACCATTGGTATCCCTTGCCGTACTCAAGGCCAAACCCGGTAAGCAACAGGAACTGAAAGCAGGTTTGCTGAGCCTGATAGAACCCACACGGGCCGAGCCGGGAAACCTTGATTACGTGCTGTTCGAAATGCGTGATGAGCCGGGCACCTTTTACATGCGTGAAGCCTTCAAGGATCAGGCGGCCCTGGATGCGCATTTTGCGACGCCCTATTTTCAGGCGTTTGCCGCCACCGCTGATGAACTGCTCAGCGAGCCATTGCAGCTGATATTCCTCGAGCAGGTTTCCAACTGAGTGGGACCCATGGCCATTGCTTGATGCATGGGGATGCCCGTTGGTTCGCTGATGGTCGTTTCCATGCCTCTAGATGGGCCGCCTGGTGGTCTGCGCCCACCGGGCGAGAGTCCCTGTATTAATGCTTTATCAGCGTTGGCGGGCGTTCAACGTCCGCCAACTGCGCGTGTGCATGCGTGGTGTCGGCTGACCGATACAGGTGATTGCAATCGGCGTTTCGTGAAACCCCACGGCTAGCGTGGGGCATCGCCTCAATGCAACGCGCGCGATGGCAGGCGCTCGTCGACCAACTGCTGAGCCTGAAGGGCGAGCGTGTCGAGATGCGCGTCACGCTGCTTTTCCGCCTGTTGCATGGCGCGCTGGCCGTGCTGCTTGAGCAGGTAAGCGTGAATCTGCCTGACCTCCGTGGAGGCAAACACCGGCGCTAGGTCGGCGACCGCGACCATGCCGCTGGAGCGGTAGTCGCGGCTGTTCATCACCACCAGCGCTCCCTGAGCGGCCAGCACCTGCAAGCCCAGAGCCTCGAACAGCGGCACCTTGTCTGCCACGCAGGCCAGCTCCAGGTGCGGGCGTCGCTCCAGCACGCGTTGCAGCAGCGCCCGGCCGATGCCCTGAGCGCGATGCTCGCTATGCACCGCCAGATAGGCGAGGGTGCAGGCGGCAGCATCGTCCGGGCTCGGCAGATACAGGGCAAACCCCAGCACACGGGCCGGGTCTTCATCGTCCAGCGCCAGTAGTAACTGCACGGGGCCTTCGGCGTCGCCGTTCATAGTCTGCAGGTGCAGATGCAGCTCATAGCCGATCACGTACTGGTACAGCTGATACAGCGGATTGCTCGGCAGCAGCGGTACCGCGCTGACATCGGCGAAGTAGTCCACCACCATCTGCTGCACTTGGCTCTTCAGTGACTCGGGCGGCGGGCTGCTGAGGTGGGAAAGGGTGAACATCGGTATATGGGGTCCGCTGGAAAATGCGTGGGCCGTGGATTGTAACCCGCGGGCTGCGCTCATGATCCGCCTGAGGCTTACAGGGTCGTTCCCACGCTCTGCGAGGGACTGCATGGCGTGGCGCTCTGTGTCGCAAACTCTAGCGTTCGACGTCGATCAGGATTACCGGCGGATCGGCGTCACTGTGCGCTTTTACCTCTATTCGGCCGGTCTCGACTCGCCACCTGTGCGGTCATCCACTCGCGTGCTGTTGCGGCCGCCGCGCTTGGACTGATAAAGCGCGGTGTCGCCTTGCTCGATCAGCGCCGCCAGGCTGACCGGTGGTTGGTCGAACAGCGTGGCGCCGATGCTCAAGGTGACAGCCTGAGGCGTGGTAAAGGCTTGCGCTGCCATGTGGTTGAAGCGCTGGCGCAGCGCATCGCCCAAAGCCACGATGCGATCATTCGATGCATCGCCTATCAGGATGACGAACTCGTCGCCGCCCAGGCGGGCCGTCAACGCCCGCTCCGGCAGCAGCGCGCGCAGCATCTCGCCGAGGGCGATCAGCAGGCGGTCCCCCGCAAGGTGGCCGTGGAGATCGTTGACCTGCTTGAAGTTATCGATGTCGATCAGCAGCAGCGCGCCAGGGCGCGTGGGCGAGGTTTCCTTCAGCAGGTTGCCGGCTCTCGCCTCCAGTGCGCGACGGTTGTACAGCGCGGTCAGCGGATCGCGAGCAGCCAGGCGCTCGATGCGTTTCTCGCGGCGCCAGCGCACGGTGCCGGTCATCGACAGGGCGATCAGCATCAGCGCCATGGCGCCTTCCACCAACGAAATCTGAATGATCAAACCGCGAAAGGCGCTGAGGTCTATCAATGTGCCGGGAATCACCGCGGTAATTGCCTTGGCCGCATAGAACAGGCCGTGCATCAGTAACACATAGCGCAACTGAACGGCGCCCACGCTCAATGACTTGCCATGAGGGCGCAGCAGAGCGCTGGCCTTGAGGGTGACCAGGGCGACCAGCATCGAGTTGGTGAACAGCATGACCCTGGACCACAGCGGCCCCTCTGGCAGGAGCAGCATCGCCAGCCAGGCGACGAAAATCAGGTACCAGGCCCGCGAGAAGCGCGCCTCGGTGAAACGCGCCACGCCCAGCAGGAACAACCAGTGCGCCGTTACCAGCAGGCCATTGGCGAACCAGATGCCGATCAGGATCAGACCGCTGCCACGCAGCAGGGCAAGGGTCGAGCCGATGGCGATGGTGGCGAAGCCCGCACTCCAGAACAGCAAGGGCGACTCCCGCACGTTGCGCCACTCCACCGCCAGGTACAGCGCTGCGGCCACGGCGAGGGCGACGGTGAGAGTCAGCATGGTCGGGGCGTCGAACGCCATGTTCTGAAGGGCCTGTATGAATCGATGATGAGGGAGCGGTGGGCATTACGCCGACGGTTTGTTTGGCGGCAGATTGTAAAGTGCAGGGAGGATTTTCAAAGGGCTGGCGGTCGGGTATCTGCATTGATGATTGGGCGCTTTTGATCGCTCCTACGCTCTGCGTGGGAACGCCAGTACAGCATCCTCGCCTAGCGCGTCTCGGGTAACATGGCGGCGCACCGCCCCAGACCGGAAGAACCTTGTGCCATCGCTGAAACGAAAATACTCAGGCATCGAGCGCGAGCTGATTCGCACCCTGACTCTTGCCTGTGAAACGGCGAAAAGCGAAATCGTCGGCTTCCAGTGGCTGACCCATGATGTGAACTACGAGCAGTTTCCGCAGAGCCTTGTGGTGACCTGGATGTTCGACAGCGAAGCGAACAAGGCGCGTGCACTTGCCTGTGCCGACAAGGCGAGAATGCTGGCACTGACATTGGCTGCTTTCGATGAGGTGGGCATCAGCGTTTCCAGCGTCGCCGACCACGTCGCGTTCTCGGTAGAACGACCGGCAAGGGGCAAGCGTGGCCAAGGATATTGAGAACCCCTGCGTGTCGCTGTGCCAGCTCAACAGTGAGCTGTGCGTCAGTTGCGGGCGCACGCGTGAGGAAATCCGCAAGTGGCGGGGCATGAAACGGCCCGAGAAGATGGCCTGCGTGCAGAAGGCCGCAGCGCGGATGAAGGCGATTACCAAGAAGAAAAGCAAAACCCAGTAGGGTGGATAACGCTTTTTTCATCCACCATCAGCGGTTGTCCGGGCTACTTACTAAACCGTGCAATCACATCTTCTGATGACATGACCTCAGCATATTCGGCGCCCAGTATGGCCAGGGTCAGCTCGTATACGGTCGAGGCTTCCCAGCGGGTTCCACCTGGCCCTGTTACAGGTACGGCAGTCGTGGCATCTGACGGGAGGATGATGCTGTACCCGAGCGCTTTGCCTGCGCGGATGGTGGCATCCATGCTGTTGTGAATCACAACGCCGGTCAGCACGATGCGATTTGCATTCATTCCCTTCAGTGCGGCATCCAGTTGGGTACCTATGAACGCGCAGTTTTCATTCTTGATGATGATGGCTTCGCCCTCTATTGGCGCGACTTCCTTTTTGATGCCATTCCAGGGGCCGTGAAGGTAATAGCTGGAGGTGGGCGTCTTTTCATCGTGTTTCACGTGGAGGACGGGCCAGCCATTCGAGCGCCAGAATTGCAGGAGACGTTGGATGACGGCCAGGTAACCGGGGTGACTTTTGCCATCCCAGACGGGTTGGTCGATGGCGTCCTGAACGTCGAGGATGATCAAGGGGATTGGACTGGGCATGTCCGGCATTTGGCGTCGTCTCCTTACGATGTGGGTGCAGTGTGCTGCAGTGTTTTTCTATCAACAACCATGGCAGCGTCCTAGAGCTCTCGGGCTTCGGTGCGGTAATTGGTGTGATGCCGCCGCTGATGTGGTTACTTGAATACCGGTTCCGCCCTTACGGCGGGTCACTTCTGGCAAACGCCCCAGAAGTAACCAAGAGGGCTTGCCCCTGGCATCCGGCCCGACTTCGTCGGGTTCCCTCGCTCCATCGCTGTTCCAGGGGCACGCCGCGAAGGGCCATCCCTGGCCCATCGCGGCTCTCGCGGCATCCATGCCGCTCAACCCCTTACACAACGATTCCACTCGGCCTCCTGGGGGGCGTTTGGCGTCGTCTGCGAGATTGGTGCTCCAGAACCTAGGAGCCAAAGCATTGCGGCAAGGCCGCAATGCTTTGGCTCTGCTTTTTGGATTTGCCTACACGGACAGTTCAGGCGACTCGGTTTCCGAATCCCGTCAGGAGGCCGAGTGGAGGTGCTGTGGAGAGGGGCGTTTGGCATGGATGCCAAACGAGGAACGATGGGCCAGGGATGGCCCACCGTGACGACCCTCGGAGCAGCGCCGGAGCGAGGGGGACGCGCGTAGCGAAACCCGGATGCCGGGCGCGCTTTCTCTTTGGTTTCTTTCTGCGCGAGTAAAGAGAAACGGAGCGCAGCGGAGTAACAGCCGCAGGCTGGCCCGAAGGGCGAGCGAAGCGAGTCATGTGACTTGCCGTAAGGGCGAAACCAGTAGAAGAGCGCGACATAGAAAATAAATCTGTCCCCTTTACCCGTTCCTTTGCCTTCTCGTCATGTCACTCTTCTTATAGTGATTTTAATATAATCACTCCGGTATCCCTCCTGATGTACTACGGTCGAAGTGATTTCGGGATTAATGCCAAATGCATCGGATATTTTTAAAATTGTTTTTGAAAGTAGTGAGTCTTCGCTGAGCAGTGTATCTATAGATTGATTACGGCCCATTTTACCTTTTAAATCCATCAGGCAATGAAGTACTCTTGGGTCAACTATGGTGCCATAAATGATAGATAGTGATTCGGCGGGTTTTATCACAAATGTATCGGTGTCGTCTTGTTTTAGAAAGATTATTATCTCTTCTAAGTTTCTAGCTATTTCAATTAGGCCTGACAGGGATACTAGTTTTCTGTTTAAGATAAATAAGGGGCGCGATTCTGAGATGACGCCATAATTACTAAGGGCTTTTTGGATTCCTAATGTTTCCCCTTCGTGAGAGCAAATCGAAAAAGATTTTTCGGAGGATTTAATGGCCCAGTCTAAAAGTTGAGATGATCTTAGGTGTTCAAATCGTTCTCTGGCGGCATTTGTTACTTGTCCTTCCATGATGCCGTAGGTGTTAGGATATTCTCCTCGTCCAGCGTATATTCCTTTGTCGTATACTAGAACTGATGAGCCATTATATCCGCTGGGTAGGGACAAAAAAGCTCTACCGATGGTCTGGTTCGAGATGATAATGTCTGTTAATGAATTTGAAAATCTCTCGTGAATGGAGTTTTCTTTAATGCCTAGGATGGACTTAAAGAAGTTGAAAAATTCAGCTGGTGATGATTCTTTCCAGTTAGGAAGATTTACCGTTTCGCAAGTGGATGACAGCTTAATGGTGACGGGGATTGGGAGTGTGGCGCATATTAGCTTTATAGCCTCTTTCCAAGAGCTTGTTGAGGCTTCGGCAATTTCGTAACGTCTTTGTCTTGATATATAAGATGCTTTGGCGTTGTTTAGGATGCTGCTGGGGATTCGCAGCCTGATTCTTGTAGACCATAGAGTTGAGCGCTCTAGCTGGTTTGAGTTTTTCAAGATAGGCCTTGCATCTAGTCCTGAGCTAAAGTGAAGAACCTTAGTGTCAGTCACAGAGTCAAAATATCTCCGGGAAATTACAGCGACATCGCTGGCCCACATGAAAATAGAAAAGAAGCCAATTCCATATCTTCCTCTTGGATGGAGCTCGGAATTTTGTAAACTTGGAAACTCTCTTTGTGCTTCGTGAGATTTCCAGAAAGAAAGTCCGAAGTCTAAAAGTGGGCCGGTCAATACACGTTCTGACATCCCTACGCCATTGTCGGAGATTTCAATTACTGTTTCATCGGAGTCTTCTTCTAATATGGAAATCTGTATTTTTCCATCATTAAGGTTGAAGTCGTGATCTATTGTCGCTCTTGCCTCTATAGAGTCTGCTGCATTCTGTATTAACTCGCGCAGTGGGGCGAAGTGGAAGCTGTAAAGATCTTTTCCCCCTAGAGTTCTCGCGAGGTGTGGAACATTAGATACTCTCAAGTTTAGTGTGACTGGCTTCCAGCCAGAAGCTTTTATATATTTTGCTAAGTGCTCGGGCGAATTGCTTCCAAGAACTCCGCTGGCAATAAAGCTCGGATATCCTTTTTGGATGTTTATCTCCTCTGCGGATCTTAACTCATTGTCTACCATTCTTAGTGTGTCGAAAGCTATTTGCCAAGCTTCTGCATTGTCTAAATCAAAGTCGGATGTGCTGGTGTAAATTAATTTTCCATGTTCAATAAGTGGTTTGGCAATTAATGATTGGAAAGACCAGTGTTTTGCGGAAATTCCTGTGGGTTTTGTTAGTGCAAAGAGAAGTCTAGGGGCTCGTCTAGAGTCTATATGTGTCGCATCTGCACATCTTAAGATTAGAGAGATTTTTAAAGGGTCAACAGTCCAGCTTGCTGGGAAGTCCGGTGCGGCACCTATCGGTGATGCAAACTCAGTTTGCAGTTTGCTATGACTCCAGTGATGGCTGTGGGCAATTCTGCCTATTGTGGTTGCGTAATGAGTGCGTAAGTCTGAATCATCTAATAAGAATATTTCTGAAGCGTCTTGAGGGGATCTCCACTTTGTTGTTGCAAGTTCTTCTGCTTTTTGTGCGTGAAGGTTGCGGAGTGCTTCAATTAGAGCAGCTGATCTTATGTCAGAGTCACTTATCGCGCTTTTGGGGTTGCTGCTTAGTTGATTTTTTATGGTTGTATATGCGTTTGAGTACTCAAGCGTTTTTTCAATATCTTCTTTGCCGTTAGGGTATGCTGCTACTGTCATTCCGGCGTCGTGAAGTAATATTGCTCCACCTAAAACAAATGTTTCGGCTGGGTTTAGGGAATAATTACTTCCAGTAAATAAGTCAGCCATTTCCCAGAGTGCATCTAAGTGTGTGAGGTCATGCACTGTATAGCCAGGCATGTCTCGTGGAATGAATCCTATGAGATTTCCGACGCGTTCTCGAAAAATATTTAGCGCTGTTTGAAGTCGCTGTCTTTGAGGATCGTGATCATCCCCGTTTGGGTCTAGTGCTGATAATAGACGGCTCTTTATCATTCTTTTTCTCTACTTTATCAATGGCATAAAAAAGCCCCGCACTAGGCGGGGCTTTTTATTAAGCTTCAACCCCAACATCCCTGGCAGGTGTAGGGTCAATCTACTCTGATGTCAGCGAGCCATCAATCCCAGCTCAACGCCCCACCAGTCTGATACTCGATCACTCGGGTCTCGAAGAAGTTCTTCTCCTTCTTCAGGTCCATGATCTCGCTCATCCACGGGAAGGGGTTGGTGGTGCCCGGGTACTCTTCCTTCAGGCCGATCTGGGTCAGGCGGCGGTTGGCGATGAACTTGAGGTAGTCCTCCATCATCGCGGCGTTCATGCCCAGTACGCCGCGCGGCATGGTGTCACGCGCGTATTCGATCTCCAGCTGGGTGCCCTGCAGGATCATCTGGGTCGCTTCGTCCTTCATCTGGGCATCCCACAGGTGCGGGTTCTCGATCTTGATCTGGTTGATCACGTCGATGCCGAAGTTCAGGTGCATGGACTCGTCACGCAGGATGTACTGGAACTGCTCGGCGGTGCCGGTCATCTTGTTGCGGCGGCCCATTGAGAGGATCTGGGTGAAGCCGCAGTAGAAGAAGATGCCTTCCAGTACGCAGTAGTAGGCGATCAGGTTGCGCAGGAACTGGCGGTCGGTTTCCGGGGTACCGGTTTCGAACTTGGGATCGGAGATCGAGCGGGTGTACTTCAGGCCCCAGGAGGCCTTCTTCGCGACGCTCGGGATCTCGTGGTACATGTTGAAGATCTCGCCTTCATCCATGCCCAGCGATTCGATGCAGTACTGGTAAGCGTGGGTGTGGATCGCTTCCTCGAAGGCCTGGCGCAGGATGTACTGGCGGCACTCGGGGTTGGTGATCAGGCGGTACACGGCCAGTACCAGGTTGTTGGCAACCAGGCTGTCGGCGGTGGAGAAGAAGCCGAGGTTGCGCATGACGATGCGGCGCTCGTCTTCGCTGAGACCGTCTGTGGATTTCCACAGGGCGATGTCGGCGTTCATGTTCACTTCCTGCGGCATCCAGTGGTTGGCGCAACCATCCAGATACTTCTGCCATGCCCAGTCGTACTTGAAGGGTACGAGCTGGTTGAGGTCGGCGCGGGCGTTGATCATCTGCTTGTCGCCGACCTGTACGCGCGCGGAGGCGCCTTCGAGGTCGTCCAGGCCTTCCTGGATGTCGAGGTCGTTCAGGGCTTTCTTGGCGCGGGCGACGGCGTCGGAGTCGTTGGCGTCGACGGCGCGGGCCTGCTCGACCGAGCCGGCAGCTTCGCTGTCGAGCTTGTCGAAATTGGTGCCGGCGCTCTGTGCGTTGGCATTGCTTGCGGCGGCTGCTTCTGCGCCGTCTTCCTTGTCGAATTCATCCCAGCTCAGCATGGCTTGGCTCCTGCGTGAGGGCCGGCGAATAAACCGGCCTGTATGGATATACAGATAATTTGAATTATGTTCCGTTGCGTGATGCGCGCAAGGGTAAACGGGTACCGCTGGTCAGCAGGCGGTGGATTGCTGGCTGACCGTTGCCCCTCGACCCGGAAGAGGAGGGGCGGGAATTTGTGAGAGGGGCAATGCTCGGGTAGGAGCGGATTTATCCGCGATTTTCGCGGCTGAAGCCGCTCCTACAAAAAGCCTTCCTTCTCCCTCTCCCTAACCCTCTCCCGCAAGCGGGAGAGGGGACTGATCAGTGTGTTGCTCTAGCTTTTTATCCAACCCTTCGAGCGTGCAGCTGAGCGAGTAGTCGCAAGGCACCTGCTGGAGTGGAGCCCCTGAGCGTACGCATGTACGTGATGGGGGCCGCTCTAGCAGGTAACGCCGCGAATGCCGCTCAGATCCACGCGTCAGTCTTACGATTACTGGCAAGCTTCGCAGTCGGGTTCGTCGATGGCACAGGCCTTTGGTACTGGCGCCGGAGCCGGAGCTGCCTGCTGGGCAGGAGCCTGGGCCTTGGCCGAGAAGCCTTCGTCACCACCAGCGGACACTGCGTTGAGCTTGCCGGTGTTGATGGTGGACTTCTCGGTGCTGGTGGCGGCCAGGGCACGGAGGTAGTAGGTGGTTTTCAGACCACGGTACCAGGCCATGCGGTAGGTCACGTCCAGCTTCTTGCCCGAGGCGCCGGCGATGTACAGGTTCAGCGACTGAGCCTGGTCGATCCACTTCTGGCGACGGCTGGCAGCGTCGACGATCCACTTGGTTTCCACTTCGAACGCGGTGGCGTACAGGTCTTTCAGGTCCTGCGGGATGCGCTCGATCTGCTGCACGGAGCCGTCGTAGTACTTCAGGTCGTTGACCATGACGCTGTCCCACAGGCCGCGGTTTTTCAGGTCGCGAACCAGGTAGGGGTTGATCACGGTGAATTCGCCGGAGAGGTTCGATTTCACGTACAGGTTCTGGTAGGTCGGCTCGATGGACTGCGACACGCCAATGATGTTGGAGATGGTCGCGGTCGGCGCGATGGCCATGATGTTCGAGTTACGAATACCTTTTTTGACGCGCTCGCGGATCGGCGCCCAGTCCAGCGACTCGGACAGGTCGACGTCGATGTACTTCTGGCCACGGGCTTCGATCAGGATCTGCTGCGAATCCAGCGGCAGGATGCCTTTGCTCCACAGCGAACCTTCGAAGGTGCTGTAGCTGCCACGCTCTTCGGCCAGGTCACAGGAGGCCTGGATGGCGTAGTAGCTGATGGCTTCCATCGACTTGTCGGCGAACTCGACGGCAGCGTCGGAGCCGTAGGCGATGTGCTGCAGGTACAGGGCGTCCTGGAAGCCCATCAGGCCGAGGCCGACCGGACGGTGCTTGAAGTTGGAGTTACGTGCCTGGTCGACGCTGTAGTAGTTGATGTCGATGACGTTATCGAGCATGCGCACAGCGGTCTTCACGGTGCGGCCGAGCTTCTCGATGTCCAGCTTGCCGTCGACGATGTGGTTGACCATGTTGACCGAGCCCAGGTTGCAGACCGCGATCTCGTCCTTGTTGGTGTTCAGGGTGATCTCGGTGCACAGGTTGGAGCTGTGAACCACGCCCACGTGCTGCTGCGGGCTGCGCAGGTTGCACGGGTCCTTGAAGGTCAGCCATGGGTGGCCGGTCTCGAACAGCATCGAGAGCATCTTGCGCCACAGGTCTTTGGCCTGGATGGTCTTGTACAGCTTGATCTTGCCGTACTCGATCAGGGCTTCGTAGTACTCGTAGCGCTCTTCGAAGGCCTTGCCGGTCAGGTCGTGCAGGTCCGGTACTTCGGACGGGCTGAACAGGGTCCACTTGCCGTCTTCGAAGACGCGCTTCATGAACAGGTCCGGAATCCAGTTGGCGGTGTTCATGTCGTGGGTACGACGACGGTCGTCACCGGTGTTCTTGCGCAGCTCGAGGAATTCCTCGATGTCCATGTGCCAGGTTTCCAGGTAGGCGCAGACCGCGCCCTTGCGCTTGCCGCCCTGGTTGACGGCCACGGCGGTGTCGTTGACCACTTTGAGGAAGGGCACGACGCCCTGGGATTTGCCGTTGGTGCCCTTGATGTAGGAGCCCAGCGCGCGCACCGGGGTCCAGTCGTTGCCCAGACCGCCAGCGAATTTCGACAGCATGGCGTTGTCGTGGATGGCGCCGTAGATGCCCGACAGGTCGTCCGGCACGGTGGTCAGGTAGCAGGAGGACAGCTGCGGACGCAGGGTGCCGGCGTTGAACAGGGTCGGGGTGGACGCCATGTAGTCGAACGAGGACAGCAGGTTGTAGAACTCGATGGCGCGGTCTTCGCGGTTCTTCGGCTCTTCGATGGCCAGGCCCATGGCCACGCGCATGAAGAACACCTGCGGCAGTTCGAAACGGATGCCGTCCTTGTGGATGAAGTAACGGTCGTACAGGGTCTGCAGGCCGAGGTAGGTGAACTGCTGGTCACGCTCGTGGTTCAGCGCCTTGCCCAGCTTCTCCAGGTCGTACTCTTTGAGTTTCGGGTCGAGCAGCTCGTACTCGGCGCCTTTTTCCACGTAGGCCGGCAGGGCCTTGGCGTACAGGTCGGCCATCTCGTGGTGAGTGGCGCTGGCGGTGATGTTGAGGAAGCTCAGGGCTTCGGCGCGGATGTTGTCCATCAGCAGGCGAGCGGTGACGTAGCTGTAGTTCGGCTCACGCTCGACCAGGGTACGAGCGGTCATCACCAGAGCGGTGTTGACGTCTTTCTCGGCCACGCCGTCGTACAGGTTCTTCAGGGTTTCGCGCTCGATCAGCGAGCCATCGACTTCGGCCAGGCCTTCGCAGGCTTCGCGGATGATGGTCTGCAGGCGGCCCATATCCAGCGGCTGCAGTTCACCGCCAGCGGTGGTGATGCGGATGCTCGGGTGCGGCTGGGCAATTTCGCTGCCGGCACTGGCCTTGCGCTTGTTGGCCTGGGCTTCGCGGTAGATCACGTAGTCGCGGGCGACTTTCTGCTCGCCGGCGCGCATCAGGGCCAGTTCGACCTGGTCCTGGATTTCTTCGATGTGGATGGTGCCGCCGGACGGCATGCGGCGCTTGAAGGTAGCGGTGACCTGCTCGGTCAGGCGCGCGACGGTGTCATGGATACGCGACGAAGCGGCAGCGGTGCCGCCTTCTACTGCAAGGAAGGCCTTGGTGATGGCGACGGTGATCTTGTCATCGGTGTAAGGGACGACGGTGCCGTTGCGCTTGATCACACGCAGTTGGCCGGGCGCGGTGGCAGCCAGATCCTGAGAGGATTCAGCGGCCTGCGGCGCCACGGCCTGCGGGTTCTCGCGAGTAGTGTCGGTATGCATGGAGATCTCCGTGTTCTGTAATTTTTGGTTGGACGTCACGATTAGAAACTGTGCCCTGTCCGCCGTTCATTCCATTAACAACTGAACCGCACGCGGCAGCGGGGCCGGGTACGGGGTGTCGCAAGAGCGGGCAGGTTAGGCACGACTTCAAGTGCCGTCCTGGCGCATAAGTCACAGCGGGGCATTACCACACCCCGCCTACTACATATAGTGGTCGACTGGCGGATAAGACCGCAGTCTGACCAGCTCACACGCAACGTCTGGCGTTGCTGCGCGGCTGTAACCCAGGCCAGGCCTGGGCTAGGGCGAAACGGTTAGCCGGGACACCTGGAAAACCCTGCGAAAAGGGCTTGCGCGATTCGTTCTTTTTGTGTCCGGTTTTCTGCAGTAACCCAACATCTGGTGGGTGCTGCGCGATGGGGATACAAGATAGTGCGCTGTTGGAGGCATTGCAAGGCGCTAGAAAAAGAACTGCCTGTGGATAAGCTGTGAGTGCCTTGTGGGTGTTGGCAGCCTAGCCCGCGTGTTCTCTGGCTCTGGCTACCAATGACCGTTCGTCGCCCCTGGGGGAAGGATTTCAGCGAGTTGGCGAAGCTGTTCGGCGGCGCACAGACTACCACTATATATAGTGCTTTTGGCATGTGCTGTGCTTAACCCGGCGCCAGGCTTAGGCGCAGGTTTGCCGCTCGCGCCGGGACGCGCTCAGCCCCTAGAATGGCGACGGTGTTTGCGGCGCTTGCCGCTATGCGAAGGGGAATGGGTGTGGAACAAGAAGCGTGGCAGATTCTGATCGTCGAGGATGACCAGCGCTTGGCGCAGTTGACCCGCGAGTATCTGGAGGGCAACGGCCTGCGTGTGTCCATCGAGGCCGATGGTGCGCGTGCGGCGGCGCGGATTCTCGCCGAGCAGCCGCACCTGGTGATTCTCGACCTGATGCTGCCTGGTGAAGATGGTCTGAGCATCTGCCGCAAGGTACGCAGCGGTTACAAGGGACCGATCCTGATGCTGACCGCGCGTACCGACGACATGGATCAGGTGCTGGGCCTGGAGATGGGCGCCGATGACTACGTGTGCAAGCCGGTGCGCCCGCGTGTGCTGCTGGCGCGCATTCGTGCGCTGCTGCGCCGCCGTGAGGGCAGCGACAGCGAGCGTGATGAAGGTCAGCCGCGACGTCTGCAGTTTGGTGCGCTGGCTATCGACAGCGCCATGCGCGAAGCCTGGCTGGGCGAGCAGGGCATCGAGCTGACCAGCGCCGAGTTCGATCTGCTCTGGCTGCTGGCGGCCAATGCCGGGCGCATCCTGTCGCGCGAGGAGATTTTCAATTCCCTGCGCGGTATCGAGTACGACGGCCAGGACCGTTCCATCGACGTGCGCATTTCGCGCATCCGCCCGAAGATCGGCGATGACCCGATGCATCCGCGAATGATCAAGACGGTGCGCAGCAAAGGCTACCTGTTCGTCGCCGAGGCCGCCGAAGCACTACCGTTCGGTGATGCGCCGCCGATCCTGCGCGATTGATCGGGCAGCCATGAATTCCATCTTCCTGCGTATCTACGGCGGCATGCTCGCCGCGCTGGTGCTGGTGGCGCTGTTGGGCGTCGGCACCCTGCACCTGGTCAACGAGGTGCGCGGCGACCAGTACCGCGAAGGCCTGGCGCGCGGCACCTTCCGCCTGATGGCGGACAACCTGCTGCCGATGAACGAGGTGGAGCGCAGGCGCGCCCTGGTAGTGTGGTCGCGCCTGCTTGGCATTCCGCTGGAGCTGCAGGCCCTGAGCGACGTGCCGCTGGAAAGCAGCGAGCGCAATCGGCTGCAGCGCGGCCATGTGCTGGTGCAGCAGACTGGGCCGCATTCGGCCAAGGTCTATGGCCTGCTCGACGGCAAGCAGCCGTTGCTGCTGACCGGTGAGATTCAGCAGATCAGCGAGCAACTGGCGCGGGCTACCAACTACCTGCTGATCGACGAACTGATCCGTTACCCGGTAGAGGAACAGCCGCAGCGCCTGGCCGAGCTGAAGGCAGCCAAGCAGTTCGGCTTCAACCTGCAACTGGTACGCCTGGAGGACGCCACCATCGACCTCGACCAGCGGCGGCGTATCGATGAGGGCGATACGGTGATGGCGCTGGGCAAGGGCGGCGACTCCATCTATGTCTTCTCCGGCATCGTCGATACACCCTGGGTACTGGAAATCGGCCCGCTGTACCAGATGAACCCCTATCCGCCGCAACTGCTGGTGCTGATCGGCGCGCTGGGCCTGAGCCTGATCGGCTTGATCGTCTACCTGCTGGTGCGCTCGCTGGAGCAGCGCCTGCGTGCGCTCGAGGGTGCAGCCACGCATATCGCCAGCGGCCGCCTGGATGCGCGCGTGCCGACGCGTGGTGCGGACTCGGTAGGGCGCCTGGCCAGCAGCTTCAACGCCATGGCCGAGCACCTGCAGACCTCCCTGAGCACGCAGCGCGAGCTGGTGCGCGCGGTGTCCCACGAGCTGCGCACGCCGGTGGCGCGGTTGCGCTTCGGCCTGGAGATGATCGCCGATGCACCGAGTGAAAATGCTCGGCGCAAGTACATGGACGGCATGGACAGCGATATCCAGGATCTCGACAAGCTGGTTGACGAGATGCTGACCTACGCGCGCCTGGAGCAGGGTTCGCCGGCGCTGAATTTCCAGCAGGTGGAGCTCAAGGCGCTGATCGATCAGGTGATCGACGAGCTGGCGCCGCTGAGCAACAAGGTGCGTGTGGAGGCGGGTGCGGTGCTCAGCGTGCAGGCCGAGGGCGCCTGCTGGGTCGAGGCTGAGCCGCGCTACCTGCACCGCGCGCTGCAGAATCTGGTCAGCAACGCCATGCGCTACGCCGAAGGCAAGGTGTTGATCAGTTGTCAGGTCGGCTACAAGCGTTGCCGCATCGACGTCGAGGACGACGGCCCGGGCGTGCCGGAAGAAGCCTGGGAGCGCCTGTTCAGCCCCTTCCTGCGCCTCGACGACAGCCGCACACGGGCCTCTGGCGGGCATGGCCTGGGCCTGTCCATCGTGCGCCGGATCATCTACTGGCATGGCGGTCGGGCGCAGATCAGCCGCAGCGACAGCCTTGGCGGTGCGCGTTTCAGCCTGGTGTGGCCGCGGCGTCAGGGGGAGTAGGGCGCGATTGCGTGTTGGACCTGGTGCGCGCGGCGCACCCTACAAAGCTGCGATATCCCACGCTTCGCCGGTAGGGTGCGCCGCGCGCACCGGCTTATCCATGTACGTCGGGGCGCTTGATCACGCCGCCACGGCCACCAGACTCAGCACCCTGTTATCGAACAGCGCGAACTGGCTATCCAGCTCGGCGCCCGTGCGCCAGTCCGGATGCAGGTCGATCAGCAGGCGTAGGCGTGCGCTGTCGTGGTCCATCTCCAGCAGCTCGGCGTCATGGAAATAGAAGCGTGTCAGGGTCAGCGGGTAGAGCGCCTTGAACAGGCTTTCCTTGAGCGAGAAGGTCAGGCTAATGCGCGTGGCGCGGGTCTCGTCGTCCAGCCCCGACAGGCGCTGCAACTCGGCCTGAGTGAGGATTTCGCCCTGCAGGCGCTGGGCGCGCTCTACGGGCAGCAGGCGCTCGACGTCCAGGCCTAGCGCGCGCCATCGCTCACGCTGGGCGACCAGTGCAGCAGCCCAGTTGTCGCCATGGGTGATGGAGCCGACCACGCCCCGCGGCCACTGCGGCGCGCGGTCTTCACCGACGGCCGGCACGCTGGGCTGGCCGGCCACGCGGCGCAGCGCCTCGCGGGCACACAGGCGTCCGGCCAGGTACTCGGCCTGACGCTTGGCGACGCCGCGCACCGGGGCGATATCGCAGCGAGCGAAGTCGTCTTCTGCGAGTAGGGCAGGGTCGAAATGTGTGCTGATCAGCTGCGCGCCGTCCACTGCGCGGGGTAGCGGGTTGTGCGTGTCGAGTGGGCTGCAGCAGGCGGGGTGGTAAGCGTTCATGGGCGCGATTGTGCCGCGCGGCGGACCGTGCAGTCATCTGCCGTTTACATTTCTTTGCAGGCAGTTAACAAAGCTAAACGGACGCTGAGGCTGGCTTTTGTCAGACTGCGCTGGCATTCCCCTGGGAGTGCAGGTGAGGTTGTAGTCAGTGCGAGGGCACTGACGTTTTCTCCGAGTTCGAGAACGGTAGCCCGATTGGGCTGCCGTTTTTTTTGCGCTGCGTTTGGCGGCGCCCCCTGCTGGGCCGGGGCCGTGAAGGCGCACTCGGGTGTGGGAGGCGCTTCAGCGGCGAGCTTTTTGCGGTTGCTGTCGCGGCTGAAGCCCCTCCCACAAAGGTAGTGCTGTTCACACAAGAAATGGTGGAACGCGATTAGCCCCCTCGTCCCTCTGGGGAGAGGAGAGCTAAGCGCGCATCTTTAAATGAACAGTCTTACCTCCTCGTTAGCCAAGGCATTCGCATTTGCCCTGTGGCTTTCATGGGGGGATTTGCAGTCAAATGCCTGTGCGGGCAAAAACCGACTCCCGCGAGGACCATGGACGATGACCCAACAATCGCAGTTCGCCCTGCTCGGCAAGAAGCGCTTTCTGCCGTTTTTCGTGACGCAATTGCTCGGCGCCTTCAACGACAACATCTTCAAGCAGTCGCTGATTCTCGCCATCCTCTTCAAGCTCAACACGGGCGTCGACCGCGATCTGCTGGTCAACCTCTGCGCCTTGTTGTTCATCCTGCCGTTCTTTCTGTTCTCCGCCCTCGGCGGCCAGTTTGGCGAGAAGTTCGCCAAGGACGCGCTGATCCGCAAGATCAAGTTCGCCGAGATCGGCATCATGCTCGCCGGCGCCGCCGGGGTGCTGCTGGACAACCTGCCGCTGATGCTCGCTGTGCTGTTCGCCATGGGCACGCAGTCGGCGCTGTTCGGCCCGGTGAAGTATTCGATTCTGCCGCAGCACCTCAAGGAGCAGGAGCTGGTGGGCGGTAACGCCCTGGTGGAAATGGGCACCTTCCTGGCGATTCTGGCCGGCACCATCGGCGCCGGGATCATGATGGCCAGCAGCAGTTATGCGCCGATCGTCGCGGGTTCCGTGGTCGGCGTGGCGCTGCTCGGCTACATCGCCAGCCTGGGCATTCCCAAGGCGTCGGCTGCCATGCCTGAACTGCCGCTGGACTGGAATATCTTCCGTCAGTCCTGGGTGATCATGAAGCTTGGCCTGGGCCAGCGCCCTGCGGTGTCGCGCTCGCTGGTGGGCAACTCCTGGTTCTGGTTTCTCGGCGCGATCTACCTGACGCAGATTCCGGCCTACGCCAAGGAGTGGCTGTATGGCGACGAGAGCGTGGTGACGCTGATTCTCACCGTGTTCTCGCTGGGCATCGGCCTGGGCTCGATGCTCTGCGAGCGCATGAGCGGGCACAAGGTGGAGATCGGCCTGGTGCCGTTCGGCTCCATCGGCCTGACCCTGTTCGGCATGCTGCTGTGGTGGTTCTCCGGCGGTTTCCCCGAAGCTGCTGCGCCGCATGACTGGCTGGCGCTGCTGGGCTACGGCCAGGCCTGGTGGATTCTCGGCTGCATTCTCGGCATCGGTCTGTTCGGCGGCTTCTACATCGTGCCGCTGTATGCGCTGATCCAGTCGCGCACCGCCGAGCACGAGCGGGCGCGGGTGATCGCGGCGAACAACATCCTCAACGCGCTGTTCATGGTGGCGTCGGCCATCGTTGCGATCCTGTTCCTGAGTGTCGCCGGGCTCTCGATTCCGCAGCTGTTTCTGGTGGTGTCGCTGATGAACATCGCGGTCAACAGCTACATCTTCAAGATCGTCCCCGAGTTCAGCATGCGCTTTCTCATCTGGCTGCTGGGGCATTCGATGTACCGGGTCGAGCACAAGGGGCTGGATGCCATTCCCGACGAGGGTGCGGCGGTGCTGGTGTGCAACCACGTGTCCTTCGTCGATGCGTTGTTGATCGGCGGCGCTATTCGCCGGCCGGTGCGCTTTGTCATGTACTACAAGATCTACGACCTGCCGGTGCTCAATTTCGTCTTCCGCACAGCCGGCACCGTGCCGATTGCCGGGCGCAACGAGGATCTGCTGATCTACGACGCTGCGTTCAAGAAGATCGCCGAGTACCTGCGCAATGGCGAGCTGGTGTGCATCTTCCCCGAGGGCAAGCTGAGCGGCGATGGTGAGATCGACGAGTTCAAGGCGGGTGTCGAGCGCATTCTCGAAGAGAACCCGGTGCCGGTGATTCCCATGGCGTTGCAGGGCTTGTGGGGCAGCTTCTTCAGTCGCGATCCGCACAAGGGGCTGTTCAAGCGCCTGTGGTCACGGGTGTGTCTGGTGGCGGGAGCACCGATTGCGCCGGAGCAGGCCAAGCGCGAGGCGTTGCAGGCGCAGGTGGCGGCCTTGCGTGGGGATTGGCGTTGATGAAGGTGCGCATGGCCTAGGCGGCCCCGCGACATCCTACGGATCACCTGCTTCCGTAGGGTGTGCTGTGCACACCGGGCTTTCTAGTGGCTCATCTTGAGCCCGATCAGCCCGCAGACGATCAATGCCACGCTGGCCAGGCGCAGCAGCGCCATCGACTCGCCGAACAGGATGATGCCGGCGATCACCGTGCCCACGGCGCCGACGCCGGTCCAGATGGCGTAAGCGGTGCCCAGCGGTAGCTCCTTCATGGCCAGACCGAGCAGGCCGAGGCTGACCAGCATGGCGCAGACGGTCAGCGCCGTTGGCAAGGGGCGGGTGAAGCCTTCGGTGTATTTCAGACCGATGGCCCAGCCGACCTCGAACAGGCCGGCGAGAAACAGAATGATCCAGGACATGGTCACCTCCAGTGGCTGAAGGGGCCGTCCCCCGGATGAGCCACCCTGAGCTCAGGGTGCGGAGGTCGTCCTCGCGTGCGCCAATATTGTGCATATTGGCGTATCCGGGGCAAGTTGCCCCGGATTGGTGCGAGGCGTTGGGTCAGCCGGCGGCTTTCTCTGAGCTCTGACTCATTCGGCGATAAATGGTCGCCAGCAACGGGCCGGACAGGTTGTGCCAGACGCTGAACAGGGCGCTGGGCACGGCGGCCAGCGGGCTGAAGTGCGCGCTGGCCAGGGCGGCGCCGAGGCCGGAGTTCTGCATGCCGACTTCGATCGACAATGTCTTGCGCTGCGCCAGCGACATGCCGAACAGGCGTCCGGCCAGGTAACCCAGGCCCAGCCCGATGCCGTTGTGCAGGATCACCACGGCCATGATCAGCAGGCCCGATTCGGCGATCTTGCCCTGGCTGGCCGCGACCACGGCGGCGACGATGGCGACGATGCTCACCACGGAAATCAGCGGCAGCACCTCGACAGCGGTCTTCACTCGCTCGCCGAGCAGGCGCTGGGCGATCAGGCCCAGGGCGATGGGCAGCAGCACCATCTTGAGGATGGAGATGAACATGGCGCTGAACGACACCGGCAGCCATTCCGAGGCCAGCATCCAGATCAGTGCCGGGGTGACGAGCGGGGCGAGCAGGGTAGTGACAGCGGTGATCGAGACCGACAGCGCCAGGTCGCCACGGGCGAACCAGGTGATCACGTTGGAGGCGGTGCCGCCCGGGCAGCAGCCCACCAGGATCACGCCCACGGCGATTTCCGGCGGCAGGGCGAACGCCTGGCACAGCAGCCAGGCGGTGCAGGGCATGATGATGAACTGAGCCAGTACGCCAAGCAGCACGGCCAGCGGGCGACGAGCGACTTCCTGGAAGTCCGCGCCCTTGAGCGTCAGGCCCATGCCGAACATGATCAGACCGAGCAGCGGCACGATCCAGGCGGTCAGTGGCAGGAACCAGCTGGGCTGGAAGAAGGCCATGACGGCGAACAGCAACACCCAGATGGCGAAGGTGTTGCCGATGAAACGGCTGAGGGCAATCAGAGCTTGCATGACGGATTTCCTGGCAGGTTCGGAAAAGCCGGCAAGCCTACCAGAAGCGTCGCTATTTGCCTGGTCGAGCCACGACAGTATTTAGCCAGCAGTGCAGCAGAACGGTAGAAGCCGGGTTGCCGGCGATGCCTTTTGGATAGTGCCGATACGACGAATCGTCGGCAGGCTGGCTCCTGCAGGCGCCTCAGAGCGGCTCTTCATCCGCCGGGTAACGGCTGGCGCTGAGGCTTTCCTTGATCTTGCGCAGGTGTGGCTGGAAGTCGACGCCGCGGCGCAGGGTGACGCCGGTGGCGAGTACGTCGAGCACGGTGAGCTGGATGATGCGCGAGGTCATCGGCATGTAGATATCGGTGTCTTCCGGCAGCGGAATGTCCAGGCTCAGGGTGCTGGCCTTGGCCAGCGGCGAGCCGGCGGCGGTGAGGCCGAGTACCGAAGCACCGTTCTCGCGCGCCAGGCGCGCCACTTCCACCAGCTCGCGGGTGCGTCCGGTGTAGGAAATGATCACGAACAGATCACCGGTGTGCGCCACCGAGGCGATCATGCGCTGCATTAGTACGTCGGAGTGCGCCGAGACCGCGAGGTTGAAGCGAAAGAACTTGTGCTGTGCGTCCAGCGCTACCGAGGCCGAGGCGCCGAGGCCGAAGAAGTGGATCTGCCGCGCCTGGATCAGCAGGTCGACGGCACGGCTGACATGTTGCGGGTCTAGGCTCTGGCAGGCGCTGTCCAGCGAGGCGATGGTGCTGCCGAAAATCTTGCGCGTGTAAGCCTCGGGGCCGTCGTCGGCCGATACCGCGCGGCTGACGTAGGCGGCGCCGCTGGCCAGGCTCTGCGCCAGCTGCATCTTCAGTTCCGGATAGCCGTTGGCGCCGAACGAGCGGCAGAAACGGTTGACCGTCGGCTCACTGACGGCGGCGGCCTGGGCCAGCGCAGCGATGCTGAAGCGCGTGGCCTGCTGCGGGTCGTGCAGGATCACTTCGGCGACCTTGCGTTCGGCCTTGTTCAGGTCGTCCAGGCGGCTCTGGATCTGTTCCAGCAGGTTGCGCACGCGGTCCATAAGGGCTCCTAACAGGCGGTTGAACGGGCTTGGCGACAGGCGATGGGCGGTAAAACAACCGGCCTATCCTACTGATGCCGCCCCGTGGCCACCACTGGCTTATCGGATGTAGTGAATAATGTTGTTGCTATCACAACATTTTTCCTTGATAAAAGCAGTATCACCCGGTATTTCTAGTGCATCTTGATAAAAGAACAAACTCATGCCTGCGATGAAGCTTGAATCCTGCACCTTTGCCTTGTTCGGCGCGCTGGGCGATCTGGCCTTGCGCAAGTTGTTTCCCGCGCTTTACCAGCTCGATCGCGCCGGTTTGCTGCACGATGGCACGCGCATCCTCGCCCTGGCCCGTGAAACGGGCGAGCCGAGTGATCACCTGCGCGCCATCGAACAGGCGTTGCGCCTGCACGTACCAGCCAAGGAGCTGACGGAAGCCGACATGGCGCGCTTCCTAGCGCGTCTGAGCTACCTGAGCATGGACTTCCTCAAGGCCGACGATTATGCGGCGTTGCTCGAGCATGTGAGCCCGCAGGATCAGTTGATCGCCTACTTCGCCACGCCGGCCTCGGTATACGGTGGTATCTGCGCCAACCTGGCTGCCGTGGGGCTGGCAGAGGGCACGCGGGTGGTGTTGGAGAAACCGATCGGCCATGACCTCTCGTCCTCGCGTGCGGTCAACGATGCCGTGGCTCAGGTGTTCCCGGAAAACCGCGTCTATCGCATCGACCATTACCTGGGCAAGGAGACGGTGCAGAACCTCATTGCCCTGCGTTTTGCCAACAGCCTGTTCGAGACCCAGTGGAACCAGAACCACATCTCCCACGTGGAAATCACCGTGGCCGAGAAGGTCGGTATCGAAGGGCGCTGGGGTTACTTCGATCAGGCCGGGCAGTTGCGCGACATGATCCAGAACCATTTGCTGCAACTGCTCTGCCTGATCGCCATGGACCCGCCCAGTGACCTGTCCGCCGACAGCATCCGCGACGAGAAGGTCAAGGTGCTCAAGGCGCTGGAGCCGATCAATGTCGAGCAACTCGGCCAGCGCGTTGTGCGCGGCCAGTACGTCGCTGGCAGCAGCGATGGGCGCGCGGTGCCCGGCTATCTGGAAGAAGAGAATTCCAACACCCAGAGTGACACCGAAACCTTCGTCGCCCTGCGTGCCGACATCCGCAACTGGCGCTGGGCCGGCGTGCCGTTCTATCTGCGTACCGGCAAGCGCATGCCGCAGAAGCTGTCGCAGATCGTCATCCACTTCAAGGCGCCGCCGCACTACATCTTCGCCCCGGAGCAACGCCAACTGATCGGCAACAAGCTGATCATCCGTCTACAGCCGGACGAGGGTATCGCGCTGCAGGTGCTGACCAAGGATCAGGGCCTGGACAAGGGCATGCAGCTACGCAGTGGTCCGCTGCAGCTGAGTTTTTCCGATACCTACCGCAGTGCGCGCATCCCCGATGCCTACGAGCGTCTGCTGCTGGAAGTGATGCGCGGCAATCAGAACCTGTTCGTGCGCAAGGACGAGATCGAATACGCCTGGCAGTGGTGCGATCAGTTGATCGACGGCTGGCATCGTCTCGGCGAGGCGCCGAAACCCTACACAGCCGGCAGCTGGGGCCCCATGGCCTCGGTCGCGTTGATCACCCGAGATGGCAGGAGCTGGTATGGCGATCTCTGAACTGAAACTGCCGTCAGGCGTGCAGGCCTGCCCGCACGATGACGCCGAGCAACTGGCCCAGGCCTTGGCCGTACACGTGGCCGATGCGCTGCGCCAGGCCATCGTCAGTCGCGGTCAGGCCACCCTCGTAGTGTCCGGCGGGCGCAGTCCGGTGCCGTTCTTCGAGGCATTGGCGCAGCAGGATTTGCCCTGGGCGCAGGTGCTGGTGAGCCTGGCTGATGAGCGTTGGGTGCCGATCAATCATGCGGGCAGTAACGAGGCGCTGGTGCGTCGTCATCTGCTCCGTGGTCCGGCCGCCGAAGCGCGTTTCCTCAGCCTCTATCAGGTCGCTGGCAACCTCGAACAGGCGGCCGAGCTGGCTGATGCTGCGGTCGCCGAACTGGCGCCGATAGACGTGCTGGTGCTGGGCATGGGCGATGACGGTCATACCGCCTCGCTGTTCCCGCACAGCCCTAATCTGCAGCAGGCGCTACAGCCGGACTGCGCACGCCGCGTATTGCCGATGCTTGCCCCGAGCGAGCCGGCGCAACGCCTGACCCTGACCCTGCCGGTGCTGGCCAGCGCACGCCTGCCGCTGCTGGCGATCCAGGGCCAGGCGAAACTGAACATCCTCAGTGCGGCGCTGCAGCCCGGTGAAACCTCCGAGCTGCCGATCCGCGCCTTCCTCAATTCCCCTCTTGAAATCCATTGGTGCCCCTGACATGACCAGCCTCGACCAAGGCCAGCGCGCGCGCATGGCCGACAAAATCGCCGAGATCGACCGCATCTGCGCGCAGGCGCGGATCATGCCGGTGATCACCATCGCCCGCGAGGCGGACATCCTGCCGCTGGCCGACGCCCTGGCCGCTGGTGGCCTGCGCGTGCTGGAAGTGACCCTGCGCTCTGAGCACGGCCTGGAAGCGATTCGCCGCCTGCGTGCCGAGCGCCCGGAACTCTGCGTCGGCGCTGGTACCGTGCTGGATGAAGACATGCTCGCCGCGGCGACTGCCGCCGGTGCACAGTTCATCGTCACGCCGGGCAGCACGCGTGAGCTGTTGCTGGCGGCGCTGGATAACCCGCTGCCGCTGCTGCCGGGTGTGAGCAGCGCATCGGAGCTGATGGTCGGTTACGCCCTGGGTTATCGCCGCTTCAAGCTGTTCCCGGCGGAGATCTGTGGCGGTGTCGCGGCGCTCAAGGCGCTGTCCGGGCCTTTCGGCGGTGTGCGCTTCTGCCCAACCGGTGGCATCACCCCGGACAACCTGCAGCGCTATATGGCGCAGCCCAACGTCATGTGCGTGGGCGGCACCTGGATGTTCCAGCGCGAGTGGGTGGAAAGCAGCGACTGGGCACGTATCCAGCAATCCAGCACCGAGGCCTTGCAGCTGCTGGACTGATACGCGGCCGCTGCAGAATGTCGCAGCCGCTTAATATCTGTGCCCTGCCAGTCGCTTACTACGTCAGCTGATCCCTTGTGCTGGCTTCAACAAAAACAATTCTCCAGCGAAACCTGAAACATCCGCAGTTGGAGAATTGTTATGAACACCTGGTTCGCGAACCTAAGCGTGACCCGCAAGCTGGCGCTCGGCTTCGGTCTGGTGCTGGCCCTGACCCTGATCCTCGCCAGCGTGGCCTGGACCAGCATGGGCAGTCTGATTCAGCGCAGCAACTGGACTGCCGACATCAGTCACCTGAGCAATCTGCTGACCGAGCTGCGCGTCGACCGCCTGCGCTACATGCTCGATAACGGCGACGAGAAGATGGCCGAGGTGGTGCAAAAGTCGCTGGCCAGCTACAGCAATGCGCACGCCGAGGTGCGCAGCCGCTTCCGTAGTGAAGAAAACGTTCGCTTGCTGACGCAGCAGGCCGAGCAGATCGAGCTGTACAAGCAATCCTTCAATCGTATGGCCGATGCCTATCGCACGGCGCGCGCTGCTCGCGAGCAGATGGGCAGCCTGGCGAAGCAGGCTTTTGCTGAGCTTGAAAATCTGTACAAGGCCGTGCAGCAGATGCCGGAGTTCGACGAGCGGCGCTCCCCGCGTTACCTGGCCGTGCGCGATGTGCGTGAGAGCCTGCAGCTGACCCGCTACGAAGTGCGCGGCTACACGGCCAATCCCAATGCCGATACCGAACAGGCGATGCGCACCCAGACCGAGCGTGCCGTGCAGAGTATCGATGCCCTGGCTGCGGCCTTCGCCGGCGAGCAGGGTGGCGCGATCAGCGCTGTGCGCGCCGGTCTCGATGCCTATCGGGCGCAAGTGCAGCGTTTCAGTCAGGCCAACGACATCATCGTCGCCGAACGCGTGGCGCTGACCCAGCAGGGCTACCAGATCGTCAAGGATAACGCCGCGCTGGTACAGATCCAGATCGACCGTCGTGACGAGGAAACCGCCACTGCACGCAATCTGCAGATCATTACCACGTTGCTGGCCCTGCTGTTCGGCGTGCTGGCTGCCTGGATCATCACCCGGCAGATCACCCGTCCGCTGCAGGACACTCTGGGCGCGGTACAGCGCATTGCCGAGGGCGATCTCACCGCTACCGTACAAGTCGACCGTCGCGACGAGATGGGTCAGTTGCAGCAGGGTATCCAGTACATGGCCAGCACCCTGCGTGAGCTGATCTCCGGCATCCGCGACAGCGTCACGCAGATCGCCAGCGCCGCCGAAGAATTGTCGGCGGTCACCGAGCAGACCAGCGCCGGTGCCAACAGCCAGAAGAGCGAGACCGATCAGGTCGCTACCGCCATGCACGAGATGTCGGCCACCGTGCAGGAAGTCGCGCGCAATGCCGAGCAGGCTTCGCAGGCGGCCAACCAGGCCGATGGCCAGGCGCGTGTCGGTGATCAGGTGGTGGCCGAGGTGATTTCGCAGATCGAACGCCTGGCCGCCGAAGTCAGCCGCTCCTCCGAGGCGATGAATGGGTTGCAGCAGGAAAGCGACAAGATCGGCAGCGTCATGGACGTGATCAAGTCGGTGGCCGAGCAGACCAACCTGCTGGCGCTCAACGCCGCCATCGAGGCGGCGCGCGCTGGCGAGGCCGGACGCGGTTTTGCCGTGGTCGCCGATGAGGTTCGCGGCCTGGCGCAGCGTACGCAGAAGTCCACCGAGGAGATCGAAGCGCTGATCGCTGGCCTGCAGAGCGGCACTCAGCAGGTCGCCGCGGTGATGCGCAACAGTCGCAACCTGACCGACAGCAGTGTCGAGCTGACGCGCAAGGCTGGCGACTCGTTGGGCAGCATCACCCTGGCGGTGTCCAACATTCAGTCGATGAACCAGCAGATCGCCGCTGCTGCGGAACAGCAGAGCGTCGTGGCCGAGGAAATCAGCCGCAGCATCCTCAGCGTGCGTGATGTCTCCGAGCAGACCGCCACTGCCAGCGACGAAACGGCCAAATCCTCGGCCGAGCTGGCGCGCCTGGGCGGCCAGTTGCAGTCCATGGTCAGTCGCTTCCGCGTTTGATCCTGCCTGCGCGGCGCGTTCCTTGAGGCGCCGCGCACTCTATCCCTGCCGCGGGTCGTATCAGGCGACCTGACGAAAATATTCCTAGCGCCTGTCGATTCTTTCCTCACTCGTTCGACTACTGCATAGAACCCCGCCCTGGGTTCACTGTCAGCCGTAGGGAGACACCCTGCGCGCGACTTCGACTCGAACAAGGAGAAAGGCGATGCGTTTCATGGTGATTGTCAAAGCGACGGCCGATTCCGAAGCCGGTGTGATGCCCAGCGAAGAGCTGCTGACGGCCATGGGCCGTTACAACGAAGAGCTGGCAGCCGCTGGCGTGATTCAGGCTGCCGAAGGTCTTCACCCCAGTTCCAGGGGCGCCCGTGTGAGGTTTTCCGGGGCGCAGCGCACGGTGATCGATGGTCCGTTCATGGAGACCAAGGAGTTGGTAGCCGGCTTCTGGATCTTTCAGGTCGAGTCGCTGCAGGCCTGCATCGACTGGGTCAAGCGTTGCCCCAACCCCATGCCTGGCGAATCCGATATCGAGATTCGGCAGATCTTCGAGGCCGAGGATTTCGGCGCCGAATTCACCCCCGAGTTGCGTGAGCAGGAAGAACGTATCCGCGCACGCATGAGCAGTGAAAATCAAGGAGAGTAGCGATGAAGATTCATGCCTATCTGATGTTCGATGGCCAGTGCGAGCAAGCCTTCAATTTCTACGCCGAGCTACTGGGCGGCAAGCTGGAACTGATGCGCTTCGGTGAAAGCCCGGATGCCGGCGAGGTGCCGCCGGAGTTTCATGACCGGGTGATGCACGTGTGCCTGACGGCGGGTGACCAGATCCTGATGGCGTCGGACACCATCCCGCAGTATCCGCACGAGGGCATCAAGGGCTGCTCGATTTCCCTGCAGGTG
Source organism: Pseudomonas sp. zfem001 (assembly GCF_032621725.1). Classification (NCBI taxonomy): domain Bacteria; kingdom Pseudomonadati; phylum Pseudomonadota; class Gammaproteobacteria; order Pseudomonadales; family Pseudomonadaceae; genus Pseudomonas; species Pseudomonas sp. zfem001. Next base: position 210,506 of record NZ_JAVYJI010000006.1, read on the forward strand.
GACAACGTGCCGGAGGCCGAGCGCCTATATGAGGCACTGTCGGCTGGTGGCGAAGTGCAGATGGAGTTGCAGGCTACCTTCTGGGCGACCCAATTCGCCATGCTCACTGACCGTTTCGGTGTGCCATGGATGATCAATTGCGTGGTCGATAGCCAGGAGGGTTGACGGCGAGTTTCTCGGCAAACGTAGCCCGGATGAAATCCGGGGAAACGAGACTGCGCCTTCGCGGCTGAAGCCGCTCCTACCAGACCAGTTAGGCCGTAGGAGCGGCTGGGCGGCATTCCGCTTCAGCCGCGAAGGGCTTTCTCAGCTCGCCAGCGTCAGCGGCTTGGGTTCTTCCTGCACTTGCACGCCCGCCAGGAACTCCTCGCCCCAGCGGCGAATGTCGTTGTAGCAGACGATATCGAACAGCTCGCGCAGGCGTGCCTGGGCCTCGCTTTTGGGCAGGTTCAGCGCCAGGTAGCAGGTCTGCGCCAGGTCGGCCGGATCATGCGGGTTGGTCAGCAGCGCGCCCTTGAGCTCGGCTGCGGCGCCGGCGAACTCCGACAGCACCAGCACGCCACGTCCGCCGAGCAGGCCCTGCGCTGCGACGAACTCCTTGGCCACCAGGTTGAGGCCGTCACGTAGTGGGGTGATCCACATGACGTCGGCCATGGCGTACCAGGCGCTGACCTCCTCGAAGGGCAGGCTGCGGAAGAAGAACTGCAGCGGCGTCCAGCCAATGCGTGCGAAGCGGCCGTTGATACGGCCGACCGCCTGCTCGATCTGGCTTTGCAGCTCGTTGTAGACGGTCATCTCCTTGGCCGCCGGTACGCACACGGTGACCAGGGTGACCTTGCCGATCAGTTCGGGGTTATCAGCCAGCAGGCGCTCGTAGGCGTTGAGCTTTTCCAGAATGCCTTTGGTGTAGTCGAGGCGCTCTACCGAGAGGATCAGCTTCACGCCTTTCATTTCCTCACGCAGTTGACCCATCAGTTCCTTGATCTTCGGCGCCTCCAGGGCGCCTCGCACGCGATCTATGTCCAGCCCGACAGGGTGTGCGCCGAGCTTGACCTGACGGGTGCCGGTGTCCAGTTCGGTGGTCATGCGCTCCAGGCCCACGGCGCAGCCGTAAGTGATGAAGCGCGGCGCGCAGTTCTGCCGCTCCAGGGTTTTCAGCGGGAACACGCCACGGGCGACGTCGACGAAATTTTCCACCTGGCGTGGAATGTGGAAGCCGATGTAGTCGCACTGCAGCAGGCTGCCGACGATCTGCCGGCGCCACGGCAACACGTTGAACACGTCGGCCGAGGGGAAGTAGGTGTGGTGGAAGAAGGCGATGCGCAGGTCCGGGCGCAGCTCGCGCAGGTAGGCCGGCACCATCCACAGGTTGTAGTCGTGCAGCCAGACGATGGCGCCTTCGGCGGCCTCCAGCGCGGTGCGTTCGGCGAAGGCGCGGTTGACCTTGAGGAATACCTGCCAGTCGTCCTCGTTGAAGGTGGCGCGTTCCCAGAAGGTGTGCAGAGTTGGCCAGAATGCTTCCTTGGAGAAGCGCTTGTAGAAGATATCGACTTCTTCCTTGCTCAGCTTGACCCGCGCGGCGGTGAGCTTGGGATAGCGCTCGGCGTCCACGGTGGTGTGGCTGTCGAACGGTTCGTCGCCGTCCTCGTGCACGGCCCAGGCAACCCAGGAACCGGGGCGGCCGTCGCCGAAGAAGCTGAGCAGAGTGGGAATGATGCCGTTGGGCGAAGTGGGGCGGCGGCGCTGCAGCTTGCCGGCCGCGTTGCGGTATTCCTCATAGGGCAGGCGGTGATAGACCATCACCAGCTCGGCCTTGCCGGGTTGCGCGGCCTGGCGGCGTTCGGCGGCGATACCGTGCTCGCCGAGGAAGCCGAAGTGGGCAAAGGCTTCGAGGATGCCGCCGCAGCCCGGACGCTCGGCGTGCAGGGTGCGTGAATGGTGGTTGGTGGCTTCCAGCAATGCGTTTTCCGACTCGCCGACGCACACGCCATGGAAGCTGGAGCTGAGCATGGACAGGTCATTGAGCGTGTCGCCAGCGGCCAGCACCTGATCGTGGCTCAGCTCCAGCCAGTCGGCCAGGGCCTGCAGGCTGCTGCCCTTGTTCACGCCCTTGGGCAGGAAATCCAGGTACAGCTCGGCGGAGTACAGCAGGTCGCAACCCAGCTCATCGGCGATCTCGCGTAGTGCCGGGTTGGCCGCCTGTTCGGGCGTGCAGAAATAGGAGCAGCGACGCGCCTGTGGCACGTCCTGGCGTTCCAGACCGAATGGCTCGATGGCGCTGGCTACCTGGGTTTCGCCGGGCCAGCGGGCATCGACCACGCTCTGCAATTGCTGGATCGGTTGCAGGCTGTCGCCATGCACCAGGGTCGCGCCGACGTCGGCGATGATGTAGTCCGGCTGCGGCAGCGTTGGGTCGGCCAGCAGCGGCAGTACGGCTTCCAGGCTGCGCCCGGTGACGTAGGCGAGCTTGATTTCGGGGTGGGCGGCGATGGTCTGATAGAGGCTCAGGCGATCTTCGGGGTCGCCAGCGAGAAAGGTTCCATCCAGGTCGGTAGCTAATAGCATCGTTGTTTCTCCAGAAGTGGCCGGTACGGCTTGGCGCTAAGGCGCGCGGCCGACGGGCCGGGTTTCTGGCTGCTTGGGGTAGGCTCGGGGCCTTGCCGAAACAGCCGTCCTTCAGCAGGTCGTTTTTCAACAGCCTGCCAGGTGTTCAGGAGGCGTGGGGGGAAGGTTCCTCCGTAGCTTCGTGATCTTGCGGTGGTGCATCGGGCATCAGCTCTAGCACCGTAGGGCTGGTACGCAGCATGGGCGTGAAGTGCGCGGCGTCGCCGCTGACCAGATCGCTGACATGGCGCAGCCGGTAAAAGGTATAGGCGGCCAGCAGGCCGAGGGTGCAGGCGAAGTACAGTGGCAGTGCGCTGGCGCCCAGTTGCTCCATCAGCACGCCAGCCAGCAACGGGCCGCACACCGAGCCGATGCCATTGACCATCAGCAAGCTGGCGGAGCCGGAAAGAATCTCGTCGCTGTGCAACTGGTCGATCAGTTGCGCCACGGCAATGGGGTAGATGGCGAAGGCCAGCCCACCCCAGATGAAGATGGCGCCGAGCAGCAGCGGACCGGCCGGCAGCAGGCTCATGATCAGCGCCAGGGCGACTGCCAATATCACCACCCAGAGCAGTACCTGGCGCCGGTCGTGACGATCCGAGTAGATACCGATGGGCCATTGCAGCAGGGCGCCGCCGAGAATGGTCGCGGTCATCAGCAGGCCTACGCCGGAGGTATCGAAGCCGGCCAGGCTGGCGTAGACCGGCGCCATGCCCCAGAAACCGCCCATGGCCAGGCCGGAAAGCCCGGCGGCGACTATCGCCAGTGGCGCGATATTCCAAAGTTCGCGCAGGTTGGTCGGCGGCGTTTCCGGCAGGCTCGGCTGTGCCTGACGAGTCAGGGTAATGGGCATCAGCGCAGCGCTGATGAGGATGGCTGCGATGGCGAACAGGGTGAACTGCACCGGGTCGGCCAGGTGCAGCAACTGCTGGGCCAGCGCCAGGGCGCCAAGGTTGACCGCCATGTACACAGCGAACACCTGGCCGCGCTTCTCGTTGGGCGCCTGGGCGTTGAGCCAGCTCTCGATGACCATGTACAGCGTCACCAGCCCCAGGCCGTAGAGCACCCGTAGGCCCAGCCAGACCCAGGGATTTATCAGCAGCAGATGGAGCAGGGCGGCGATGGCGGCCAGGGCGGCACAACAGGCGAACGCGCGAATGTGCCCGATACGTTTGACCAGCGGAGTCGCCAGCCAGGTACCGAGGAGGAACCCGACGAAATACCCGGACATGATCAGTCCGAGCATCGTGGTGGAGTAGCCTTCGGCGACGCCACGCAGGGTCAGGAGGGTGTTGAGCAGACCATTGCCAAGCAGGAGTAACGCGACCCCGCTCAGCAATGAACTGATGGGGGCAATCAGGGACCACATGCAAACTACCCTAGGGAACTGTGCCTCTGATAGCAAGCATGAAGTACGCCATGTTTTTTGTGTTTCGTTTTTATCTATTTGATTTTTAAAGATTATTTTTACTGATGAACGGTCATGCAATTTTTTGGCGGCAAACTTGGCACCATCATGGTGCCTCGTTCGCGATTTGCAGGGGCGCCAGCGGCTGATCCGAGTCCTGCAATGCGCGATTGATGCGAGTGATGAAGTCGTTGATTTCCTCGCGATCACGCCGCTCGCGCAAATGGCGCTCGGCAGTGTCGCGTACGCTGCGTGCATGGCGCAGAAGGTCGGCGCGTTGCTGGCAGCTGGCAGGGCGATGCAGCAGGTTCTTGAAGGCCTGCAGCAGGCTGACCAGCACACAGACATCGGCGGCGCCATAGGTGCGTATCGGACCCAGAAGTTGCAGCAGTAGCTGGTCCAGCGACAGCTCCTGGTAGCACAGCCGCGGTGGCTCGTCGGGCAGGCTGGCGAAATCTCGTTCGGACAGCGCCAGGCGTCTGCTCAACAGTACGCTGAGCAGGTCCACGGTCTTGATTGCCGTGCCCGGATCGTTGATGCCGGGGCTCAGCGCCTTCACGGCGATCTCCGACATCTGCCGGCAACCGAAGAAGTAATGGCTGCTGGCGTACTCCTCGATGAAGAAGTCGAAGCAATCGAGCAGTTGCTGGCACACGGCTCCATCTAGCGGACGTTCCAGGCGAAACAGCGGATGGCCCTCGCTGACGAAGAAACCGCGGTGGGCAAGGACTGTCATCCGTACCTGATGGCGCTGCAGCAGCGTGTTGACCTCCTTGACGTTGAGCTCCTTGAAGTAGCCGTTGCGCTGCGCGTGAACGGTGATCCACTCACTGTCATCCGGCCATTGGGGCGCGGCGTCGCGCGAAGCTGGACTGCCGCCGCAGGCATCGAGCTTTTCCAGGCTGGTGCTGTAGAGGTTACCGAGGATGTGCTCGACCTGAATCGACTGCGAGATCGAGCGGATGAAGTGTACGAACAGGCCCAGGCAGACGATGCCCAGGGCCAGGGTTATGAGCACGCCGAGGCTGGGTATCCGCTCATTGTTGCCCTGCTCGATGGTGGTGATCAGCAGCAGCGCGTAGAGGATGGTGCCGAGGTAGAACCCCAGGGTTTTCTGGTGCCCCTTGTTGCTGACCAGGCCGGGAATCACCCGTGGTGACAGCGATGCGGCTGCGTTGTTGAGCACCACCATGACCATCGAGAAACTGAACACCATCAATGACAGAATGCCCGTGACCAGCGTGCCGAGGATCAGCCTGGCATTGTCTGCATTGCTTACCAGGCCGAGATCAACGTGATCCTTGAACGCCATCATCCACGGCTGGTACTCGGCAGCCATGGTCAGCAGGCACAGCAGGAAGAAGCCGATGGCGATCAGCGTCGGGTAGAACGCCAGGCTGTGGATGATGCGCTGGTAGGCGCGAAAAAGGATGTTGCTGGGTACGGCCATTGGCGAATCCGTCGTGAATGGCGATGACCGCACTATAGCTGTGAAGCTGGCAGGCGGCGGTCTCTAAGACCAGCCGCCTGCTGACTCAGTTCACGCAGACCCGAGCGATGGCGCTGGCCAGTTGATCCAGCCGGCTGGCATCCAGCCCCGCGACGTTGGCGCGGCCACTGCCGACCATGTACACGCTGAACTCTTCGCGCAGACGTTGCACCTGCAGCGGCGACAAGCCGGTGTAGGAGAACATGCCGCGCTGCTCGGCAATATGCGCGAAGCGCTCGCTCAATCCATGCGGCGCCATTGCTTCGACCAGGCCACGGCGCAGGCTGGCCACACGCAGGCGCATGCCTTCCAGTTCATCCAGCCAGAGGCCTTTCAGCTCGTCGTCACCGAGTATCTGCGCCACTACCGCCGCGCCATGGGCGGGCGGCGTCGACCACAGGTTGCGGGCGATGGAGGCCAGCTGGCTGCGAATGTCGACGAGCTTCTCGGCGTCGCTGGCGCAGACGATCAGGGCACCGGTGCGTTCGCGATAGAGGCCGAAGTTCTTCGAGCAGGAGCTGGTGATCAACAGCTCCGGCAACTCGGCGGCGAACAGGCGCACGGCCCAGGCGTCCTGCTCCAAACCGTCGCCAAAGCCCTGATAGGCGAAGTCGATCAGCGGCAGCAGTTCACGTGCCTTGACCACCTCCAGCACGCGTTTCCAGTCGCGCGGGGTAAGGTCGAAACCGGTGGGGTTGTGGCAGCAGGCATGCAGCAGCACCACATCGCCCTTGGGCAGGTGAGCGAGGGCGGCGATCATGGCTTCCACGTCGAGGCGGTTGTCAGCGCCGACGTAGGGATAGTGGCCGACCTTGAGCCCGGCTTCGGCGAACAGGGTTTCATGGATCGGCCAGGTCGGATCGCTCAGCCAGATACCGCGCCCCGGCAGGCAGTGACGAATGAAATCACCCGCCAGACGCAGGGCGCCGGTGCCACCTGGTGTTTGCGTTGCACCGGCGCGCTGCCCGGCGAGCAGTGCCGAGTCCGCACCCAGCACCAGCTGGCTGAGCAGCGTGCCGAACGCCGCGTCGCCATGGCCGCCGATGTAGGTCTTGGTCTGTTCAAGGTCGATCAGGCGCTGCTCGGCCAGTTTCACCGCACGCGGGATCTGCGTCAGGCCCTGAGCGTCCTTGTACACGCCAACGCCAAGGTCCAGGCGCGCCGGGTTGCTGTCGAGGCGATAGGCCTCCATCAGGCTGAGGATGGGATCGCCCGGCACGCGGGCGACCTGGGCGAAATGGCTCACTTGCGGCCCTCGGCGCTGGCAGCCAGTACATCGGTGCGTGCGGCCATGATGAAATCGTTGCGGTGTAGGCCGCGCATTTCGTGGCTCCACCAGGTGACGGTGACCTTGCCCCATTCGGTGAGCAGTGCCGGATGGTGGCCGACTTCCTCGGCGATGGCGCCCACGGCATTGGTGAAGGCCAGGGCATGGCGGAAGTTCTTGAAAAGGTATACGCGCTCCAGCTCCATATGGTCGCCACGCACCTCGATGTTCCAGTCGGGGATCTCGCGGATCAGCTCGGCCAGTTCTTCATCGGACACTTTCGGCGCATCGGCGCGGCAGGCTTCGCATTGGGCTTGGGCAAGGCTGGTCATTTCAGGCTCCTTGAGGATTAGAGGTCAGAGCATAGAAGGTAAGAGCTATCGAACAGCTCCCTGGCCAATGAATGGGCGAGGGAGCTAAAAAGGCTACGCGGCTTTCGGCGGAAATTTCGGCGCGTGCAGGCCGAGCGCCATGGCCTGATGCACCAGCGCCATGATGTCTTCCTGAGCCAGCTCGAACAGGCGCTTGAGCTCGGGTAGGACGAAGTACACCGGCTGCAGGATATCGATGCGATACGGCGTGCGCATCGCTTCCAGCGCATCGAACGCCTGGTGCTCGGGCACGTCGGACAGGGCGTAGAGGGTTTCCTTCGGCGAGGAGAGGATGCCGCCGCCATAGATGCGCCGGCCCTGTGGGGTGTCGAGCAGGCCGAATTCGATGGTCAGCCAGTACAGCCGCGCCAGATAGACGCGCTGCTCTTTCGTGGCCTGAAGGCCGAGCTTGCCGTAGGTGTGGGTGAATTCAGCGAACCAGGGATTGGTCAGCATCGGGCAGTGGCCGAATATCTCGTGGAAGATGTCCGGTTCCTTCAGGTAGTCCAGCTCCTCGGGCGTGCGGATAAAGGTGGCGACGGGAAACTGCTTGCTGGCCAGCAGCTCGAAGAAGGTCTGGAACGGGATCAGCGCCGGCACCCGAGCCACGCGCCAGCCGGTGCTGGCTTCGAGTACCCGGTTGATCTCACCGAGCTGCGGAATGCGCTCCATGGGCAGGTCGAGTTGCTCGATACCGTCCAGGTATTCCTGGCAGGCGCGATTTTGGATCACCTCCAGCTGGCGGGTGATCAGGGTATTCCACACCTGATGCTCGCTTTCCGGGTAATGGATAAAGCCACTCTCGTCCGGTTCCCGGGCCAGGTACTGCGTACTCTTCATCGCTGCCTCCTTCTGGGGGCTGTTGTTCTTGTCTTGACCCGAGCATGCCGCTGATTGCTCGGGTTGAAAGCAGGCGAGTGAGAGGCGGTGCCTTGTGCAGGGTCCAGAAACTGTAAAATTTTGATTACGATTTTGCCGGAATGGCGAATATCCAGCTTGCTGGTTGGTTTTGGTGTCACATATTCTTGACGGAAATTATGCTGCCATCGTCGATTTCTACGCCCCGGCGGCCACAACAACAAGAGCCTGAGCCATGCGTATCAAGGTCCACTGCCAGAACCGTGTCGGCATCCTGCGTGACATCCTCAACCTGCTGGTCGACTACGGCATCAACGTCGCCCGTGGCGAAGTCGGGGGCGAGCAGGGCAACGCCATCTACCTGCACTGTCCGAATCTGATCAATCTGCAGTTTCAGTCGTTGAGGCCGAAGTTCGAGGCCATTGCCGGCGTATTCGGCGTCAAGCGCGTCGGGCTGATGCCCAGCGAACGGCGTCACCTGGAGCTCAATGCGTTGCTTGGTGCACTGGACTTCCCTGTGCTGTCCATCGACATGGGCGGCAGTATCGTCGCCGCCAACCGCAGCGCCGCGCAGTTGCTCGGCGTGCGCGTGGACGAGGTGCCGGGCATGGCGCTGTCGCGCTACGCCGAAGACTTCGACCTGCCCGAACTGGTGCGCGCCAACAAGACGCGGATCAATGGGCTGCGGGTGAAGATCAAGGGCGATGTGTTCCTCGCCGATATCGCCCCGCTGCAGAACGAACACGATGACAGCGAGGCGCTGGCTGGCGCGGTGCTGACCCTGCATCGCGCCGACCGCGTCGGTGAGCGTATCTACCATGTGCGCAAACAGGAGCTGCGTGGCTTCGACTCGATCTTTCAGAGCTCCAAAGTGATGGCGGCGGTGGTCAAGGAAGCGCGGCGCATGGCGCCATTGGATGCACCGCTGCTGATCGAGGGCGAAACCGGCACCGGCAAGGAGCTGCTGGCGCGCGCCTGTCACCTGGCCAGCCCGCGTGGGCAGTCGCCGTTCATGGCGCTCAACTGCGCCGGCTTGCCCGAATCCATGGCCGAGACCGAGCTGTTCGGCTACGGCCCTGGCGCCTTCGAGGGCGCGCGCCCGGAAGGCAAACTCGGCCTGCTGGAACTGACTGCTGGCGGCACGTTGTTTCTCGACGGCGTCGGCGAGATGAGCCCGCGTCTGCAGGCCAAGCTGCTGCGCTTTCTGCAGGATGGTTGCTTCCGCCGTGTCGGCAGCGACGAGGAGGTATATCTGGACGTGCGGGTGATCTGCGCCACCCAGGTCGACCTGTCCGAGCTCTGCGCCCATGGCGAGTTTCGTCAGGATCTGTATCACCGCCTCAATGTGCTCAGCCTGCACATCCCACCGCTGCGTGAATGCCTCGACGGCCTGGCGCCTTTGGTCGAGCACTTTCTCGATTCCGCCAGCCGGCAGATCGGCTGCGCACTGCCAAAGCTGGCGCCGCAGGCCTTCGAGCGCATGGCCCGTTACCACTGGCCGGGCAACGTGCGGCAGTTGGAGAACGTGCTGTTCCAGGCGGTTTCGTTGTGCGATGGCGGCACGGTGAAGGCCGAGCATATCCGCCTGCCGGATTACGGTGCGCCGCAGCCATTGGGAGAGTTTTCGGTGGAAGGCGGCCTCGACGATATTCTCGGCCGCTTCGAGAAGGCGGTGCTGGAGCGGCTATTCCGCGACCATCCAAGCAGCCGCCAGTTGGGCAAGCGCCTCGGTGTTTCCCATACCACCATCGCCAACAAGCTACGGCAGCACGGGTTGGGCAAGGAGTAGACGCAGGGTGCGCCGCGCGCACCAATGCTCCGCTAGCCCTGGCTGATGCCTGAGATTTTTGGTGCGCACGGAGCCCCCTACGGTTTTCAACGACCGCCGCGCCAGGCCGCGAGCACGCGCTCGCGCATGGCTCGTCGGTCTTGCAGGCGATCAATCAGTTGCTCGGCCAGGTCGAGCCAGTAGGGATCGACCTTGGCCTGCACCACGCACAAACCGGAAGCGAGATTGGCCCATACCGGAGGCAGGCGGCCGTGACGCAGGGCGAAGCCGCCGTCACGGTCGCGTGCCAGATAGCGCACGCGGGTGATGCCAGCCAGCAGGATACGGCCGTAGCACATCAGGCAGGGTTCGAGGCTGACGTAGAGGGTCAGACCTCGGCGGTCGACTTGCGCATGTTCGCTTTCGAGCTGGTCGAGCACCCGCATCTCGGCGTGGGCGGCGCTGCTGTAGGTCGAGGTGAACACCTGGTTGCGAGCGCTGCACAGCAATTCACCTGCGCCATCCACCAGCAGTGCGCCGACCGCATAACAGCCTTCTTCGAGTGCCAGCAGGGCTTGTTCGCAGCACAGCCTGGCCCAGGTGTCATCGTCGTGAGTGCTGGCTGGCGCCTGCTGCAACAGGGCGAGGTGCTCGGTGTTCATGGCGTCTCCATGGCCGGCGAAATGTTGCCGGAGTATGGCCCGCCATTGGCCACGTGCCCTACGACCTTGGTGCAATAGGCAGGGCAGGCACCGGCGGCGACACTGAGGCCGTCCCGATCATCCTGCGTGATTTGGGTGCAAGCGTTTCCGCATTCCTTTCGAGGAATGCCTTGAATGGGCGGGCGACCAATTTGGTCGCCCTTTTTTTGCCCGGAATTTCGCCGGCGCTAGACGCCCTGATTCAGCCGGTCGATCAGCGCGCGTACGCTGCCCGGCAACGCATCGAGCTCTCGTACCAGCATGCTGCGCTCGCGCACCGCCCAGGCTTCGTCCAGCTGCAGGATGGCCAGCTGCATGGTGCGGCTGTGCCGGCGTGCGGCCGACTCGGGGATGATGCCGATACCTACGCCGCCTTCGATCATCCGGCAGATCGCCTCGAAGCTCGAGACCTGGATACGCAGGGCCAGGTTGCCACCGAGTTCTTCCACTTGCTCACGCAAAAAACTCAGCAGGGTGCTGCCTTCGTGCAGACCGATGTGCTGGTAGGTGAGGGTGTCGGCGAAACTTACTGACTGCCGCTGCGCCAGGGCGTGGCCCAGCGGTACGGCCAGCACCAGGCGGTCGGTGCTGAAGTGCAGCACCTGCAGTCCCGGCGCCTGCACCGGGCCTGCGATGATGCCGAGATCCGCTGCGCCATCGAGCACGCCACGGACGATATCGCGGCTCAGGCGCTCCTGCAGGTCGACGGTGACGCCGGGGCGTTCGGCGAGGAAACCGGCCAGCACCTCAGGGAGAAATTCAGTCACTGCCGTGGTGTTGGCGAAGATGCGGATATGCCCGGCGGCATCGGTGCCGTATTCGGTGAATTCGCTTTTCAGGTAGTCCACCTGGCGCATGATCAGCCGCGCATGCTGCAACAGGCGCTGGCCGGCCGGGGTCAGCTCGACGCCACGGCTGTCGCGGTAAAGCAGACGGCTGCCGAGCTGGCCCTCCAGCGCCTTGATCCGCGCACTGGCGGCGGCCGGCGAGAGAAACGCCTTGCGCGCGCCCTGGGTCAGGCTTGGCGACTCGGCAATGTGGATGAACAGGCGCAGGTCGGGCAGATCGAAATGCATGGGTTCCTCTGCTTCTGTGGGAGGGGCCGGGCGGCGATCCGCTTTAGCCGCGACGCCCTGGCTTCCCCGGAAAACATCGCGGCTAAAGCCCCTCCCATATAGAAATATGGTGTTAAGCATATCCGAACGCCGGTTTAAATAAATGCGGATTCTCTGAACGCATGCCGCGTCTCATGCTCCAGCTCACACAAGAACCGAGCTGGAACCTGCCTCATGAGTGATTCTGCTTTTTCCGCCTGGATCGGTCGTAGCGAAGAAGTCCACGACCAACTCAGCCGCAATCTGGTCAAGCGCATCGCCGCCACCTTCGGCGAAGCCACGCCGGCCCATGGCGAGGCGCTGCCGCCTCTGTGGCACTGGGCATTTTTTCAGGAGCCGGTCGCCGAGAACGGTCTGGGCGAGGACGGCCATCCGGCGCGCGGCGGCTTCCTGCCGCCGGCTGACAACCGTAACCGCATGTGGGCTGGCGGTCGTGTCGAGTTCATCCAGCCACTGCGCGTGGGTGGCGAAGCCAGCCGGGTGTCGACCATCAAACACATCGAGGAAAAGCACGGCCGTACCGGCGCGCTGCTGTTCGTCACGGTGCAGCACGATTACCTGCAGGACGGCCAGCTGGCCATCCGCGAGGAGCAGGACATCGTCTACCGCGAGCCCAGCCCGCCCAAGGCCAGCAGTGGCGAACAGCTGGTTGCCGGCGACTGGCGCGAGGCGGTCACGCCGTCCAGCACCCTGCTGTTTCGCTACAGCGCCGTGACCTTCAACGGCCACCGCATCCATTACGACTGGCCCTACGTCACCGAAACCGAAGGCTATAGCGGTCTGGTGGTGCACGGCCCGCTGACCGCCACCCTGAACCTGCGCGCCTTCTGCCGCGCCAACCCGCAGGCGCGTCTGCGCCGCTTCGCCTACCGCGGCCTGCGCCCGCTGATCGCGCCGCAGCCGTTCGAGGTGGGCGGGCGCATCAGCGGCGAGGGCCAGGCCGAGCTTTGGGCGGGCAACGAGGCCGGCCTGGCGCAGCGCGCCGACGTGCAGTTCGACTGATTTCTGATTGCAAACACTGATTCGTGGGAGCCCGGCGGGTGCCACGACGCGATTTCCGAGGGACACCGATGAACGCTTATAACAACGAAGAACTCAACGCCATCCGTGAAGGCGTGCGCGCGCTCTGTGCGGAATTCCCGGCCGAATACTGGCGCAAGATCGATGAAGAGAAGGGCTTCCCCGAGGCCTTCGTCACGGCCATGACCGAAGCCGGCTGGCTGTCGGCGATGATCCCCGAGGAATACGGCGGCTCGGGCCTGGGGCTGGCCGAAGCCTCGGTGATCCTCGAGGAGGTCAACCACTGCGGTGGCAACTCCGGCACCATCCACGGGCAGATGTACAACATGTTCACCCTGCTGCGTAACGGCAGCGAGGAGCAGAAGCGCTACTACCTGCCCAAGCTCGCCAGCGGCGAGCTGCGTCTGCAGTCGATGGGCGTCACCGAGCCCACCACCGGCACCGACACCACCAAGATCAAGACCACTGCAGTCAAGAAGGGCGACAAGTACGTCATCAACGGGCAGAAGGTGTGGATCTCCCGCGTGCAGCATTCCGATCTGATGATCCTGCTGGCGCGTACCACGCCGCTGACCGAGGTGCAGCGCAAGTCCGAAGGCATGTCGATCTTTCTGGTCGATCTGCGCGAGGCCATCGGCAATGGCCTGACCGTGCAGCCGATCGCCAACATGGTCAACCACGAGACCAACGAGCTGTTCTTCGACAACCTGGAAATCCCCGCCAGCAGCTTGATCGGCGAAGAGGGCAAGGGCTTCCGCTACATCCTCGATGGCCTCAATGCCGAGCGCACGCTGATCGCTGCCGAATGCATCGGTGACGGTCGCTGGTTCATCGAGAAGTCTGCGCAATACGCCCGTGATCGTGTGGTGTTCGGCCGCCCCATCGGCCAGAACCAGGGCGTGCAGTTCCCTATCGCCGAGGCGCATATCGAGATCGAGGCTGCCGACCTGATGCGCTGGCGCGCCTGCGAAGAATACGACGCCGGACGCAACGCCGGAGCGGCAGCGAACATGGCCAAGTACCTGGCGGCCAAAGCCAGCTGGGAGGCCGCCAACGCCTGCCTGCAGACCCACGGCGGCTTCGGCTTCGCCAATGAATACGACGTCGAGCGCAAGTTCCGCGAAACCCGCTTGTACCAGGTGGCGCCGATCTCCACCAACCTGATCCTGTCGTACGTGGCCGAGCATCTGCTCGAGCTGCCGCGCTCTTTCTGAGGTCTCTGCGATGAGCACACATACTCAGCAGCTCGCTGCATTCCTCGCCAATCTCAATTACGAGCAGATTCCCGAGCACGTACTGGATCGCACCGAAGACCTGTTCCTCGACTGGCTCGGCTCGGCCCTGGCCAGCGAAGGCGCACGGCCGATTCCGCTGTTCGAGGCCTATGCGCAGAAGATGGGCCCGGCCGATGGCCCGGCGCGCATCCTGGTCAATGGTCGTGGCACCTCGGCGTACTTTGCCGCGCTGGTCAACGGCGCATCGTCGCACCTGGTGGAGCAGGATGATCTGCACAACAGCTCGGTGCTGCACCCGGCCACCGTGGTCTTCCCGGCGGCCCTGGCGGCGGCGCAGGACCTCGGCAAGTCCGGCCGCGACCTGCTGCTGGCCTCGATCGCCGGCTACGAAGCGGGTATTCGCATCGGCGAATTCCTTGGCCGCTCGCACTACCGCATCTTTCACACCACGGCCACCGTCGGCACCCTGGCTGCGGCGGTGGCGGTGGGCAAGCTGCTGGACTTCGATCAGCAGCAGTTCGTCCATTTGCTCGGCAATGCCGGCACCCAGGCTGCTGGCTTGTGGGAATTCCTGCGCGACGCCGCCGACTCCAAGCAACTGCATACCGCCAAGGCCGCGGCTGATGGCCTGCTGGCCGCCTACTTCACCGAGCAGGGCCTGACCGGCGCGCAGAACATTCTCGAAGGCGAGCAGGGCATGGCTGCGGGCATGTCCAGTGACGCCAATCCAGGCAAGCTCTCGGACCGTCTCGGTCGGCGCTGGGCGCTGGTGGAAACCTCGTTCAAGTTCCACGCCTCTTGCCGGCACACCCATCCGGCGGCTGACGCACTGCTTGGCCTGATGCAGCGCGAAGGTCTGCGCCACGAGCAGATCGAGCGCGTCATCGCCCGTGTGCACCAGGGCGCCATCGATGTGCTCGGGCGGGTGAAGGTGCCGCAGACCGTGCACCAGGCCAAGTTTTCCATGGGCACCGTGCTTGGCCTGATCGCCGTGCATGGCAGTGCGCAGCTGACCGAGTTCGCCAACCTGGCCCTGCAAGACCCGGCCGTGGCCGCCTTCCGCGACAAGGTGCAGATGCGCCTGGACCCTGAAGTCGATGTGGCCTATCCGCAACGCTGGCTGGGCCGCGTCGAGGTGATCACCACCGATGGCCGCACCCTGCGTGGTGCCATCGACGAGCCCAAGGGCGACCCCGGTAACACCCTCAGCCGCGTCGAGCTGGAAGACAAGTTCCGCCGCCTGCTGGCCTTCGCCGGCAAGCGCAGCAGCGATGAGGCGGGCGTGCTGATCGAGCGGGTCTGGCGCCTGCGCGAAACCGACGACCTGAGCCAGCTGGCCTGACCGAGGACATGGACATGAACAACGCACAACAACCCCGGCCACTGGATGGCATCACCGTGGTCAGCCTGGAGCACGCCATCGCTGCGCCGTTCTGCACCCGCCAGCTCGCTGACCTCGGCGCGCGGGTGATCAAGGTCGAACGTCCCGGCAGTGGCGATTTCGCCCGTGGCTATGACGAGCGCGTCGACGGTTTGGCCTCGCATTTCGTCTGGACCAACCGTTCCAAGGAAAGCCTGACCCTCGACCTCAAGCAGGACGATGCGATGCAGGTGCTCGGCAGCCTGCTGGCCAAGGCCGACGTGCTGGTCCAGAACCTCGCACCGGGCGCCGCCGCGCGCATGGGCTTGTCGTTCGAAGCGCTGCACGAACGCTTCCCGCAACTGATCGTCTGCGACATCTCCGGCTACGGCGAAGGCGGCCCCTACGAGCAGAAGAAGGCCTACGACCTGCTGATCCAGAGCGAGGGCGGCTTTCTCTCTGTCACTGGCGGCGCTGGCGAGGAGGAGATGGCCAAGGCCGGCTGCTCCATCGCCGATATCGCTGCCGGCATGTACGCCTACACCGGCGTGCTGTCAGCGCTGATGCTGCGCGGCAAGACCGGTGTCGGCAGCCGCGTCGACGTGTCGATGCTGGAAAGCCTGGTGGAGTGGATGGGTTACCCGCTGTACTACGCCTACGACGGCGCCACGCCGCCGCCGCGCGCTGGCGCTGCGCACTCGACCATCTACCCATACGGCCCGTTCCCGGCTGGCGACGGCGGCACGGTGATGCTCGGCCTGCAGAACGAGCGTGAGTGGCAGGCGTTCTGCGCCAAGGTGCTGGAGCAGCCTGAACTGGCCAGTGACGAGCGCTTTGCCGCCAACTTCAAACGTTCCGAAAACCGCAGCGAGCTGCGTGCGCTGATCGTCGAAGCCTTCTCGCGCATGAGCACCGCGCAAGTGATCGAGCGCCTGGAGCTGGCGCAGATCGCCAATGCCCAGGTCAATGACATGGCCGGCGTCTGGGCTCACCCGCAGCTCGAAGCGCGCCAGCGTTGGCGCCAGGTCGACAGCCCCAGCGGCAGGCTGCCGGCACTGCTGCCGCCAGGGCGCAACAACGCCTTCGAACCGCGCATGGACGCCATTCCAGCGTTGGGCCA
Source organism: Pseudomonas sp. zfem001 (assembly GCF_032621725.1). NCBI lineage: Bacteria > Pseudomonadati > Pseudomonadota > Gammaproteobacteria > Pseudomonadales > Pseudomonadaceae > Pseudomonas > Pseudomonas sp. zfem001. The sequence goes on from NZ_JAVYJI010000006.1 coordinate 226,822, forward strand.
GCACACCGATACGCTGCTCGCCGAGCTGGGTTATGCCGCTGGCGATATCCAGCGTCTGCATCAGCAGGGGGCCGTGTGATGAACCGATCCATCATTCGTACCGCGCTGTTCGTGCCAGCCAGTAGACCGGAGCGCATCCCCAAGGCGCTCGCCGTCGGTGCCGACGCGGTGATCGTCGACCTGGAAGACGCCGTGCAGGAGAGCCTCAAGGTCGAGGCCCGCGCCCATCTCGATGGCTTTCTCACCGCCAATCCAGAGGCTCGCTTGCTGGTGCGCATCAACGCGCCAGAGCATGCCGGCCATGGCGCCGATATCGAACTGTGCGGCCGTCATGCCGGAGTCGTCGGTGTGCTGCTGCCCAAGGTGGAAAGTGCCACGCAGGTGGTGCGCGTGGCTGCCTGTGGCAAGCCAGTGTGGCCGATCATCGAGAGTGCGGCGGGCTTGTTGGCGTTGGCGGAAATCGCCCGCGCGGAAGGCGTCGAGCGCTTGTCCTTTGGCGCACTCGACCTGGGGCTGGATCTCGGGCTGAGCAGCGGCAGCGCTGCGGCCGAACGCATCCTCGATCAGGCTCGTTATGCCCTGTTGCTGCATTCGCGCACGGCAGGCCTGGCAGCGCCGCTGGACAGTGTGTTCCCCGCCATCGAAGACCGTGACGGCCTTGCTCGCACGACGCGCGATGCCCGTGACATGGGCTTCGACGGTTTGCTCTGCATCCATCCCAAACAGGTGGAGGTCATCCATCACGCGTTGCATCCGGCCGAGGAAGAGCTGGCCTGGGCACGACGCGTGATGGCGGCGGCCAGCAGCGGCGAAGGCGTCTTCGTGGTGGACGGCCAGATGGTCGACGCACCTGTGCTCGTTCGCGCTCGTCGCCTGCTGCAGCGGGCGGGGGAGAAGCTTCCCTGAAAACCGGCCGGTGGCTGCGCGTCACCGGCCATTTTGTCCCACGTACCGACCTACAAAAACAATGAGGTAACGTCATGTTCAAACTCACCGCCAAGGCGCTCGCCTGCGCCGCCATCCTGTCCTGTGCCGGCCTGGTCCAGGCTGCCGAGGAACCCATCCTCATCAAGTTCGCCCATGTGGTGGCGGACAATACGCCCAAGGGCCAGGGGGCGTTGCTGTTCAAGCAACTGGCTGAAGAGCGCCTGCCAGGCCGTGTGAAGGTGGAGGTCTACCCCAACTCCTCGCTGTTCGGCGATGGCAAGGAAATGGAGGCGCTGCTGCTCGGCGACGTGCAGATGCTGGCGCCGTCACTGGCCAAGTTCGAGCAGTACGCCAAACCGGTGCAGATCTTCGACCTGCCATTTCTGTTCGACAACATGGAGGCGGTCGACCGCTTCCAGGCCAGCCCGGAGGGTCGTGGGCTGCTGACCTCAATGGAAGACAAGAACATCACCGGCCTGGCCTACTGGCACAACGGCCTGAAGGTGATGTCGGCCAACAAACCGCTGCGTGATCCGGCCGATGCCCGTGGCCTGAAGTTCCGCGTGCAGGCCTCGGCGGTGCTGGAGGAGCAGTTCAAGGCAGTCCGTGCCAACCCGCGCAAGATGAGCTTCGCCGAGGTTTACCAGGGTCTGCAGACCGGCGTGGTCAACGGCACCGAGAACACCTGGTCGAACTACTACAGCCAGAAGGTGCACGAGGTGCAGAAGTACATGACCGAGTCCGATCATGGCCTGATCGACTACATGGTGATCACCAACACCAAGTTCTGGAAGGGCCTGCCGGATGACGTGCGCAGCGAGCTGGAGAAGGTCATGGCCGAGGTTTCGGTCGAGGTGAACAAGCAGGCTGACGAACTCAACCGCACGGCCAAGCAAGACATCGCCAAGGCCGGCACCACCGAGATCATTGAGCTGACCCCGCAGCAGCGCGCCGAATGGCGTGAAGCCATGCGCCCGGTGTGGAAGAAATTCGAGCAGGAGATCGGCGCCGAGCTGATCCAGGCGGCGGAGAATTCCAACCAGCAGTGATGTTGCGCTGCAAACGAAAACGCCCGGTGCTTGCACCGGGCGTTTTTTTGTCTCGGCCGAGCCTCAGAGCCCGGCCTCCTGCATCCACTTGGGCTTGGGATAACGACGGTCCGACTTGCCGGCCTTGAGGATGGCGCCGGGTACGTCGTGGCCAATCAGGCCGGGCAGGGTGGCGGCGGCGTCGAGCAGGACATCGAGGTTCACGCCGGTGTCCAGGCCCATGCGCTGGAACATGTGCACCAGGTCCTCGGTGCAGATATTGCCGCTGGCACCCGGCGCGTAGGGGCAGCCGCCGAGGCCGCCAAGAGAGGCGTCGAAGCGGTCGATACCCGCGTTCAGTGCCGCCACGGCGTTGGCCAGGCCCATGCCACGGGTGTTGTGGAAGTGTGCGGTGAATACCGCCTCGGGCCAGCGTTGCAGCGACTCGCGACAGATGCGCTCGACCTGGGCCGGGTCGGCCATGCCGGTGGTGTCGCACAGGGTCACGCCCTGCACGCCGATCTCCAGCAGGCGCTCGGTCAGCTCGTATACGCGGGCCTCGGGCACCTCGCCCTCGAACGGGCAACCGAAGGTGGTCGATAGCGAGGCGTTGATGAATACGCCGCTGCCACGTGTGACCTCGATGATCTCGGCGAACTGCGCCAGCGATTGCTCCGGCGTCATGCGCAGGTTGGCCAGGCCATGGGTGTCGCTGGCCGACATCACCAGATTGATCTCGTCCACTTCGCAGGACAGCGCGCGCTCGCAGCCCTTCACGTTGGGTACCAGCACGGTGTACTCCACGCCAGCCACGCGCTGGATGCCGCGCATCACTTCTTCGGCATCGCGCAGGTTGGGGATGGCCTTGGGCGAGGTGAAAGAGGTGACCTCGATCTTCGCCAGGCCGGTATGGGACAGGCGGTCGATCAGGGCGATCTTGTCGTCGGTGGGGACGAAGGAAGCTTCGATCTGGAAGCCGTCACGGGTGGCGACGTCCTGGATGTAAAGGCGTTTGCTCATGGCATGATCCTGGTTGTTCGCGGCGTAGGGTGCGCGGTGCGCACCGGCTTGGGCTGCGTTGCTGTCTTGGTGGACAAGCTTCGCGTTGTCCACCCTACGAACTGTTGTAGTGCGCACGGCCTAGGCGGCCCCGCGACACCCTACGGGCTAAGTGGTACTGCTGTTAGATGACCCCGCGTTCGCGCAGCCCCGCGACCTGCTCGTCGCTCAGGCCAAGGCCGGCAAGGATGTCGTCATTGTGCTCACCGAGCTGCGGGCCGCCGGTGCCGATACGGCCAGGTGTGCGGCTGAGCTTGGGCAGCACGCCCGGCACCTTGAGTAGGCCGACGCTGGTCTGCACCTGCTCGATCATCTGCCGCGCCAGGTAGTGTGGGTCCTGCACGATGTCGGCGGCGGTGTAGGGGTAGCCGGCCGGCACCCGCGCGCCCTTGAGCGCTTCGATCACCTCGTCGCGGCCACGCTGGGCGGTCCATTCGGCGATGGCGCCGTCGATCAGTTCGGCGTGCTGGCTGCGCCCGTCGTTCTGTGCCAGGCGCGGGTCGTTGCCCAGGTCATCGCGGCCGATCAGGCTCATCAGGCGCTTGTAGATGCTGTCGCCATTGCCGGCGATCAGCACGTAGCTGCCATCGTTGCACGGGTAGGAGTTGGACGGGGTGATGCCGGGCAGGGCGCTGCCGGCTGGCTCGCGGACGTAGCCGAAGGCGTCGTATTCGGGAATCAGGCTTTCCATCATGGCGAATACCGACTCGTACAGCGCCACGTCGATCTCCTGGCCTTCGCCGCTGCGCGCACGCTCCTGTAGGGCCAGCAGCACGCCGATCACGCCGTACAGCGAAGACAGCGAGTCGCCGATGCTGATGCCCACGCGCACCGGCGCCTGGCCGGGGTAGCCGGAGAGGTGGCGCAGGCCGCCCATGGCTTCGCCGATCACGCCGAAACCTGGCAGGTCGCGGTAGGGGCCGGTCTGCCCGTAACCGGAGATGCGCAGCATGATCAGCCGTGGGTTGATCGCCTTCAGCGCGTCATAGCCCAGGCCCCAGCCCTCCAGCGTGCCGGGGCGGAAGTTCTCCACCAGCACATCGGCCTCGGCCACCAGCTTGCGCACGATGTCCTGCGCTTCGGTCTGCTTCAGGTCGAGGGTCAGCGAGCGCTTGTTGCGCGACTGCACGTGCCACCAGAGCGAGGTGCCGTCCTTGATCTTGCGCCATTTGCGCAGTGGGTCGCCGACGCTCGGCGGCTCGATCTTGATCACGTCGGCGCCGAATTCGCCGAGCAGTTTGCTGGCGAAGGGACCGGCGATGAGCTGGCCCATCTCGATCACCTTGAGCCCCTGCAGGGCCATGTTGCTGGTGTTGTTTTGAGTCATGGCTGCACCTGATTTGCCTGTGCGTTTCTCGTGGTGCGCAGAATGGCGCAGCGGCGCGGTGCCGACAATTGCCCAATGGCCAAGCTAGGCTTCGCGTATCGCGAAGTGGCATGCTGTAAATCAGCTTTCTGGCAGCCTTGCTTCGCCAGACACGAAATGGAGACCTTCATGCGCCGCATCGATTTCGTCACCCTCAAGCTGTTCGTCGCCATCGCCGACGAGCGCAGCCTGACCCGCGCCGCCGAGCGCGAGCACCTGGCCCTGGCGGCAGTTAGCAAGCGCGTCAGCGATCTGGAAAATCAGCTCGGCATCGCGCTGCTCTATCGCCAGCCCAAGGGCGTAGAACTGACCCCAGCCGGTCACGCGCTGCTGCATCACGCGCGCAACATGATGGACAACCTCGAGCAGCTCAATGCCGACCTCAGCGAGTTCAGCGAAGGGGTGAAAGGCCATGTGCGCATCCACGCCAACACCTCGGCAGTGATCGAATTCCTGCCCGAGGACCTGGCCAGCTTCAGCCGCCTGCACCCGCAGGTGAAGATCGATCTGGAGGAGCGAGTCAGCAGCGAAACCATCCGCGCCGTGCGCGAGGGCCTGACCGATATCGGCATCTTCGCCGGGCATGTGCCGGCCGAGGATCTGCAGGTGTTCACCTACCGTCACGACCAGCTGGTGCTGGTCACCCCGCATGAGCATCCACTGGCCGAACGCGACGGCCTGTTCCTGCGCGAGGCGGTAGGCTTCGATTTCATCGGCCTGCAGCAGGACGCCTCATTACATGGCCTGTTGCAGCATTCGGCGCAGAGCCAGGGCGTGGCCCTGCGCTTGCGTATTCAGGTACGCAGCTTCGAAGCCATCTGCCGGATGATCCACACCGGCATGGGCGTCGGCGTGTTGCCGGACCTGGCGGTGCGTACCTACCTGCCGGCGCTCGATGTGCGGGTGATCCCGCTGCATGACCCCTGGGCGCGGCGCGAACTCAAGGTGGCGGTACGTAACCAGGACAACCTTTCGCTGACCGCGAAGCAGATGCTCGATCACCTGAGAAACAGCGGTTTGGCGGGGGAGAGTTCTGCGCTGCCTTCGTGAATGCCGAAGGCTCGGTTGTTCAAATGTGAATTTCAGCCTGGGGGGACGGCGGAGTAGAGTCCGGGCCAATCGAAGGGGTTTCTCCCTCGACGCTCAGACAAAAACAACAGGAGCCTTCCATGAAGTTTTCTTTCGTCCGTCGTGGCCTGGCCGGTGTACTCGCCGGTTGCGCACTGCTTGGCGCACTCTCGGCACACGCAGCCGAGTCGCAGCCGACCGCCCCGATCTTGATCAAGTTTTCCCATATCACCGCCGACAGCACGCCGAAGGGCCAGGGCGCGCTGCTGTTCAAGAAGCTGGTGGAGGAGCGTCTGGCCGGCAAGGTCAAGGTCGACGTCTATGCCAACTCTTCGCTGTATGGCGATGGCAAGGAAATGGAAGCGCTGCTGTTGAACGAAGTGCAGATGCTCGCGCCGGCACCGTCCAAGCTGGAGCAGTACACCAAGCAGCTGCAGCTGTTCGACATGATGTTCCTGTTCGATGACGTGGCTGCCGCGCAGCGCTTCCAGTCCTCAAGCAAGGGCAAGGCGCTGCTCAAGTCGATGGAGAGCAAAGGCATCACCGGCCTGGCCTACTGGCTCAACGGCATGCGCCAGCTCACCGCCAACAAACCGCTGGTCGAGCCTGCCGATGCCCGTGGGCAGAAATTCCGCGTGCAGCCGTCCGATCTGCAGGCCGCGCAATACAGCGCCCTGCGTGCGGTGCCGCGCAAGATGGCCTTCGCCGAGATCTACCAGGGCCTGCAGACCGGCGTGGTCAACGCCCAGGACAACCCCTGGTCGAACATCTACTCGCAGAAGTACTTCGAGGTGCAGAAGTACATGACCGAGTCCAACCATGCCATCGGCAACTACCTGCTGATCACCAACACCCAGTTCTGGAACGGTCTGCCGGCGGACATCCGCAGCGAGCTGGAGCAGATCGTCGACGAGGTGACCGTAGAGGTGAACAAGCAGGCCGAGGCGCTGAATACCGAAGCCCGTCAGGCCATCGTCGCTACCGGCAAGAGCGAGATCATCACCCTGACGCCCGAGCAACGTGCCGCCTGGCGTGACGCCGTACGCCCGGCCTGGAAGAAGTTCGAAGCCGAGATCGGCACCGACGTGATCGAAGCCGCACAAGCCGCCAATCAGCCGTGAGCCCCACGGCCGCTCCGGGCCCACGCACCCGGAGCGGCCTTTCATTCGCCGTCGCCTAAGACGGCGTTTGCCAATGACGAATATCGCGCCGTCCCAGGCTCGGTTAGATTCGCCCGACTCCTGACAATCACAAGAACCTCGCGGAGATGCCATGAACGCCTTGCGGCGCGGCTGGGAGCACTTCGAGGAAGGCTTTATCGCTTTCCTCCTGGCGACCATGACGCTGATCACTTTCGTCTACGTGATCCTCAACAACTTCTACACCCTGTTCTATTGGCTGGGTGACACCTTCGGCGGTAACGAGACTCTGCTCGCTATCGGCGACTCCATTCTCGACATGGCCCAGGCGATGACCTGGAGCAATGCCCTGACCAAGGCCCTGTTCGGCTGGCTGATCTTCTTCGGCCTGGCGTACGGCGTGCGTACCGCCGGCCACATCGGCGTCGACGCCCTGGTCAAACTCGCCCCGCGCGGCATTCAGCGCGTGATCGGTGTGATCGCCTGCTCGGCCTGCCTGGGCTACGCCGGCCTGATCGCCGTCGGCAGCTTCGACTGGGTCAGCACCCTGTTCAGGGCTGGCATCGGCGCCGAGGACCTCGGCCACTACGGCATCCAGCAATGGCACATCGGCATGATCGTGCCGTTCGGCTACGCCATGGTGTTCATCCGCTTCCTGGAAATCCTCGTCCGTATCCTGCGCAACGAGCAGACCGGCCTCGGCCTGGCTGACGAAGCCGCCGATGCGTTGAAAATCAATGAGCACGAGGAGCCCAAGCAATGACCGTTCTGTTCCTCTTCCTGCTGCTGTTCCTGCTGATGTTCATCGGCGTGCCGATCGCTGCGTCGCTCGGCCTGGCCGGCTCGATCACCATCATGCTGTTCAGCCCGGACTCGGTGCGCTCGCTGGCGATCAAGCTGTTCGAGACCTCCGAGCACTACACCCTGCTGGCGATTCCGTTCTTCCTGCTGTCTGGTGCGTTCATGACCACCGGTGGCGTGGCACGTCGCCTGATCGACTTCGCCAACGCCTGCGTCGGCCACATCCGTGGCGGCCTGGCCATCGGTGCGGTACTGGCGTGCATGCTGTTCGCTGCGCTGTCCGGCTCCTCGCCGGCCACCGTCGCCGCGGTCGGCTCCATCGCCATCGCCGGCATGGTCCGTTCCGGTTACCCGCAGGCGTTCGGTGCCGGCATCGTGTGTAACGCCGGTACCCTGGGGATCCTGATTCCGCCGTCGATCGTGATGGTGGTGTACGCCGCCGCCACCGAGCAGTCGGTGGGCAAGCTGTTCATGGCCGGTGTGATCCCCGGCATCATGCTCGGCCTGGTGCTGATGATCGCGATCTACATCGTCGCGCGCATCAAGAAGCTACCGGCCCTGCCGCGTGCCAGCTTCCGCGAGTGGCTGCGTTCCGCCCGTGAAGCGTTCTGGGGCCTGCTGCTGATGGTGATCATCCTCGGCGGTATCTACACCGGCATGTTCACCCCGACCGAGGCCGCGGCCGTGGCGGCGGTATACGCCGGCTTCGTTGCCCTGTTCGTGTACAAGGACCTGACCATCCGCGAGTGCCCGAAGGTGCTGCTGGAGTCCGGCAAGCTGACCATCATGCTGATGTTCATCATCGCCAACGCCATGCTCTTCGCCCACGTGCTGACCACCGAGCAGATTCCGCAGCAGATCACCGCCTGGGTGGTGGAGCTGGGTCTGCAGCCGTGGCAGTTCCTGCTGGTGGTGAACATCGTGCTGCTGGTGGCCGGTGCCTTCATGGAGCCGTCGGCGATCATCCTGATCCTGGCGCCGATCCTGTTCCCGATCGCCATGCAGCTGGGCATCGACCCGATCCACCTGGGCATCATCATGGTGGTGAACATGGAGATCGGCCTGATCACGCCGCCAGTGGGGCTGAACCTGTTCGTCACCTCGGCAGTGACGGGCATGCCACTTACCTCGGTGATCAAGGCAGCCTGGCCGTGGCTGATGCTGCTGCTGAGCTTCCTGATGATCATCACCTACATCCCGGCCGTGTCCATGGCGTTGCCGAACTGGCTGGGGATGAGCTGAGCAATTGTGTCTACCTCTGTGCCCGGCCTTGTGCCGGGTTTTTTTATCTGCGCGCCTCGACGTATCCATGACGCTGTCGAATTGGCTCGCCATATGCCAGGCAGCGCTTCAAGACCATGGTCTTAGAGCGGTAAGACCATGGTCGAATGGCCTCACGAAGGGTCGGGGGATACAAAAGGCACCATACAAAAACAACTCCCCGTCGAGGTGATTTCATGAGTGCTGCGTCTCTTTACCCTGTGCGTCCCGAAGTGGCCGCGCGGACCCTCACTGACGAGGCCACCTACAAGGCCATGTACCAACAGTCCGTGGTCAACCCCGAGGGTTTCTGGCGCGAGCAGGGCAAGCGGATCGACTGGATCAAGCCCTACAACAAGGTCAAGCAGACCACCTTCGACGATCACCATGTCGACATCAAGTGGTTCGCCGATGGCACCCTGAACGTTTCCTACAACTGCCTCGACCGTCACCTGGAAGAGCGCGGTGACCAGATCGCGATCATCTGGGAAGGCGATGATCCGTCCGAGCACCGGGAAATCACCTACCGCGAGCTGCACGAGCAAGTGTGCAAGTTCGCCAACGCCCTGCGTGGCCAGGACGTGCACCGCGGCGACGTGGTAACCATCTACATGCCGATGATCCCGGAAGCCGTGGTGGCCATGCTTGCCTGCGCGCGCATCGGCGCCATCCACTCCGTGGTATTCGGCGGCTTCTCCCCCGAGGCGCTGGCCGGGCGCATCATCGATTGCCAGTCCAAGGTGGTGATCACGGCTGACGAAGGGCTGCGTGGCGGTAAGAAAGTACCGCTCAAGGCCAACGTCGACGACGCCCTGACCAACCCCGAGACCCGCAGCATCCAGAAGGTCATCGTGGTGCAGCGCACTGGCTCCGAGATCAAGTGGAACCAGCATCGCGACATCTGGTACGAAGACCTGATGAAGGTGGCTGGCAGCGTCTGTGCACCCAAGGAAATGGGCGCTGAAGAAGCCCTGTTCATCCTCTACACCTCCGGTTCTACCGGCAAGCCCAAGGGCGTGCTGCACACCACTGGCGGCTATCTGGTGTACGCCTCGCTGACTCATGAGCGCGTGTTCGACTACCGTCCGGGCGAGGTCTTCTGGTGCACCGCCGACATCGGTTGGGTTACCGGCCACACCTACCTGGTCTACGGGCCGCTGGCCAACGGTGCTACCACCGTGATGTTCGAAGGCGTACCGAACTATCCGGACGTTTCGCGCGTCGCCAAGATCGTCGACAAGCACAAGGTCAACATCCTCTACACCGCCCCGACCGCCATTCGCGCCATGATGGCCGAAGGCAAGGCCGCGGTTGAAGGCGCCGATGGTTCCAGCCTGCGCCTGCTCGGTTCGGTTGGCGAGCCGATCAACCCGGAAGCCTGGCAGTGGTACTACGAGAACGTCGGTCAGAGCCGTTGCCCGATCGTCGACACCTGGTGGCAGACCGAAACCGGTGCCTGCCTGATGACCCCGCTGCCGGGTGCCCATGGCCTCAAGCCGGGCTCCGCTGCACGTCCGTTCTTCGGCGTACAGCCGGCGCTGGTGGACAACCTGGGCAACATCATCGAAGGCGCTGCCGAAGGCAACCTGGTGATCATCGATTCCTGGCCGGGTCAGGCACGTACCCTGTACGGCGACCATGACCGTTTCGTCGACACCTACTTCAAGACCTTCCGTGGCATGTACTTCACCGGTGACGGTGCGCGCCGCGATGAAGACGGCTACTGGTGGATCACCGGCCGTGTCGACGACGTGCTCAACGTCTCCGGCCACCGTATGGGCACCGCCGAGATCGAGAGCGCCATGGTCGCCCACGCGAAAGTCGCCGAGGCTGCAGTGGTCGGTGTACCGCATGACATCAAAGGGCAGGGCATCTACGTCTACGTCACCCTGAATGCGGGCGAGGAAGCATCGGAGCAACTGCGCCAGGAACTGCGCAACTGGGTGCGCAAGGAGATCGGCCCGATTGCCACGCCGGACGTGATTCAGTGGGCTCCGGGCCTGCCGAAGACCCGCTCGGGCAAGATCATGCGCCGTATCCTGCGCAAGATCGCTACCGCCGAATACGATTCCCTCGGCGACATCTCCACGCTGGCCGATCCTGGCGTGGTGCAGCACCTCATCGACACGCATCGCCAGATGCAAGCCGCCTGCGCCTGATCGGTAACGGCAAACGAAAGCCCCGCCCGGCCAAAAGCCCGGCGGGGCTTTTTCATTTCTGGGAGGAGTGAAAGGCAGCAGGGTGGATCTTGTTGTACGTTTTTATTTATTTGTACAAGTTTTGTATAGGTGTGCATAATGGCGCTGCGCCATGTCTCTCGGGGCATCACTTCCTTGTGCGTGTCGCCGCTATCCCATAGTCAATGCCTACCTTTGCGCTCCGAGGACGTCCTCATGTTTGCCAATCTCAGCATTTCTCAAAAGCTGTATGCGGGTTTCGGCGTTGTTCTGCTGATCATCCTGATCCTTGTGTTATCGACCTGGCGTGGTTTCAGTGAGGTCGACAGTACGGTCAAGCGCAACATCCATACCTACGATGTGATCAACGAGTCGGCCGATCTGTTGGCGAGCCTGATCAATATCGAGACCGGTATGCGTGGTTTCGTCATCACCGGCCGCGAGCAGTTCCTCGCCCCCCTAACCGAAGGTGAGCACGCATTTCAGGAACATTTCGCCAAGTTGCGCAATCTGACTGCCGACAACCCGGCTCAACAGCAGCGTCTCAATCAGTTGCTGAGCGCGCATGACCAGTGGATGCGGGAAGACATCGACAGCAATGTCGAATTGCGCCGCAAGGTGAGCGCCGGTTCGCAGCCCATCGAGGCAGTAATCGAGCAGGTCAGTGCGGGCCGCGACAAAGCCAAGATGGATGGCATGCGCCTGTTGCTCAAAGACCTGCAGGCCGAGGAGAGCGCATTGTTGGAGCAACGCTCGGCATCCATGCAATCGGCCAAGTCTTCGTCGCTGGTGATTCTCCTGCTGGGTGGGCTGGTCGCTGTAGTACTGGCCCTGAGTGTTGCCTTCGTGCTATCTCGCAGTATTGCCGGGCGCTTGCAACAGGTCGTCGACGTCGCCCGCAGCATCGCCCAGGGGCGCCTGGATTCGAGCATCAGCCGTGCCGGTGGTGACGAGATCGGCGTGCTGCTGGATGCCTTCGCGACCATGCAGGAGCGTCTGCGCGAGATGATCGGGCAGATTCGCTCTGGCGCCGAGCAACTGGTCGCCTCGGCGCAGAACATCTCCAGCGCGTCAACGCAGCTTTCGGTGTCGACTCAGGAGCAGTCACAGGCAGCCTCCAGCATGGCGGCGACGGTCGAGGAGCTGACGGTTAGCATCAATCATGTCGCTGACAACGCCAACGAGGCCCATGGCCTGTCGAGTGAGTCGGGGCGGCAATCGGCCGAGGGCGGTACGGTGATTCAGAGCACGCTGTCGAGCATGCAGCGCATTGCCGATACCGTGCAGGGCGCCGCTGTGCAGATCAGCGAGCTGGGCCAGCATTCGGACCAGATTTCCTCTATCGTCAACGTGATCAAGGAGATTGCCGATCAGACCAACCTGCTGGCCCTAAACGCGGCGATCGAGGCCGCGCGTGCCGGTGAGCAGGGGCGTGGCTTTGCCGTGGTTGCCGACGAGGTGCGTCTGCTGGCGCAGCGTACTGCCAATTCCACCCAGGAAATCACCGAGATGATCAAGAAGATCCAGACCGGTACGCGCAATGCGGTGGGCAACATGGAGATCGGCGTGCAGCAGGTCAGCAGCGGGGTGGAGCAGGCCAACCAGGCCGGCGACGCCATCGTCACCATCCGTCAGGCCTCCGAACGCGTGGTTGGTGTGGTCGATCAGATTTCTCTGGCACTGCGCGAGCAGACGGTGGCCAGCCAGGACGTGGCGCGCAACGTCGAACGCATCGCGCAGATGTCGATGCAGAACAGTGAGGCCGTGGCCGATACGGCAAGCACTGCGAGAGATCTGCAGCAACTCGCGCTGTCTCTGGAAAGACAGGTGGATTACTTCAAGCTCTGATTCGTTAGCAGCCGCTGTCGTCTCCTGGTCAGGACCCGTTCAATGGACATTGTCAGCCCTAGTACTTTCCCTGAACCCTTTCGTTCGGTTGGCTGTAACGAGTGCCGCAATCCCGAAGCGCTGGGGTTCGATTTCACCATGGCGTTCCAGCTGATTCTGGATGTCGAGGAACAGCGGCCGTTCGCCTACGAGGCGCTAGTGCGTGGCCTCAATGGCGAGTCCGCGGGGGAAATACTCGGGCGGGTCAACGACGGCAATCGCTATCGCTTCGATCAGGCGTGCCGGGTCAAGGCCATCGAGTTGGCGGCTGGCCTCGGCCTGCACAAGATTCCCGACTGTCTGCTCAGCATCAATTTTCTGCCTAATGCGGTTTACCGGGCCGAGACCTGTATTCGCGCCACCTTGGAGGCAGCCAGGCGCTTCGACTTTCCACGCGAACGGCTGATGTTCGAGGTGACCGAGGGAGAGCAGATCCACGATGCGGAGCACCTCAAGCGAATCTTCGCCGAGTACGGCAAGCAGGGCTTCACCACCGCCATCGACGATTTTGGCGCGGGCTATTCCGGGCTCAATCTGCTGGCCGAGTTTCAGCCGCACCTACTCAAGCTGGACATGGCCCTGACCCGCGGTATAGATCAGGACCCGGTGCGCCAGGCCATCGTCGCCGGTATCGTGCTGGTCGCGCAGCGCCTGGGCATTCGTATCATCGCCGAGGGCATCGAAAGTGTTGGTGAGCGTGATGCGTTGATCGAGCTTGGTATCCGCTATATGCAGGGTTTTTTCTTTGCGCGGCCGGCACTGAATCGACTCTGCCAGCCCAACTAGCGAACAGCATGCGGGGCGTCAGGTAATGCCAGTCAGTTAATCGATGAGCGGCGCCCCGCCGCGAACAAGGGCGAGGCGCAATCGGAAAGCTTCGCCCCGGGGCGGGGTTCCCACGAAAGGCCGCTTTGAAAACTTATCTGATCGGCATCAGGGGCTTTTCTCAGAGTGCGCCAAATACCTTCTTCGCCAGGCTGGTAGCAGCGCCGGCCGGGTTCTGACGGATGCTGGCTTCCTGCTTGGCAATCATCTCGAACAGGCCGTCGAGCGCCTGTTCGGTGACGTAGCTTTCCACCGTGCTGGTCTTGGCATCGCCCACGCCAAAGCTGGCGGCCTGGCCGGCGAAGGCGTTGTATTGCTGGGCCAGGCCGACCTGATCGGTGGCCTGCTTGACGATGGGCAGGAACTTGGCGCGGATCTGCTCGCGGCTGCTCTTGTTCAGGTACTGGGTTGCCGAGTCCTGCGGGCCGCTGAGAATCGACTTGGCGTCGGCCACGGTCATCTTCTTCACCGCGTCGACCAACAATGCCTGAGCCTGCGGCACGGCGGCTTCGGCGGCCTTGTTCATGCTCGCTTCGAGCTGATCGACCTGGGCGCCCATGCCCATCATTTTCATGGTCTTGGCCGCCTTGCCGAGTTTGCCGGGCAGCTCGATGCGTACGTCCGGGTTGTTGCTGAAACCGCCGGGCGTGCCCAATTGCTTGACGGCCACCTGGGCGCCCTGGATCAGCGCATCCTTGAGGCCGCCGCTGGCGTCCTGCTGGCTCAGATCGGAGAGGGACAGTGCGAAGACGTTGGCCGATAGCAGCAAGCCAGCGGCGAGAGTAGTGAGGCGCAGCATGATGATGATCCTTGCATCGGGGGGAAATGCTGTGAGCTTAACGGAGTCTGCAGCGTAGGCAAGCCAACCGATAAGCGTGGATGGGCAGCACGCTCAGCTATAGCTATGATCGGCGCCATGAATTCACCGCTTCCCCTCCGAAACTCTTGCCCTCCGGGTGCCTGCGACTGCCAGCGCGATGAGCTGCTGGGGGTGCCGGGCGCCGACACGCGCGTGCTGTTACTAACGCGTAACGAGGAGCAGCGCCTTCTGGAGCGTCTGGAAAGCCTGCAGAGCCTGGAAGACCTCGAGCGTATGCAGCAGCGTATGTTCGAAAACCTGGGCATTCGCCTGCATATCGAACCCGCACATGGCGAGGTACGCAGCATGCGCGGCATTCACATGCGCTTCGACGCGCATCCTGGTTTGTGTCGTAAAACGCGGCAAAGCATCCCGGCTGCGATCCGCCGGGCCATGGAGAAAAGGCCAGAAATCGCCTGGCGTCTGCTCGATGCCAACGATTTGCTGGGAGCCTGCTAGGTCGAATACGCATTGATCGAAAACGACAACGCCACGCATAAGCGTGGCGTTGTCGTTTGTGGCGGATGAGCAGGCTAGCGCTGCCAGCCACCGCCCAGCGCCCGGAACAGATCGGCCAGCGCCAGTTGGCGGTCGGTGCTGATCTGGATCAGCGTGGTCTGGTCATTGAAGCTGCTGCGTTGGGCATCCAGGTAGCGCAGGTGGTCATCCACACCGCCTCTGTAACGGGCTTCAGCCAGGGCTTCGGCCGCTCGGCTGGACTCGGCCAGGGCGCGTCGCGCAGTTTCTTCGCGGCGCAGTGTGTCGGTGGCGGCAAGGGCGTCGGCGACTTCGCGGAAGGCGGTCTGGATGGTGCCTTCGTAGTCGGCCACGGCGGCGTCCTGGCGGACTTCGGCGAGATCCAGGTTGGCGCGATTACGACCGCCGGCGAAGATCGGCAGCGACAGCGTCGGGGCGAAGCTCCAGGCCCGCGAGCCGCCCTCGAACAGCCCGGACAGCTCGGTACTGGAACTGCCAACCGAACCGGTCAGGGTGATGCGCGGGAAGAACGCCGCACGGGCCGCGCCGATATCGGCATTGCGTGCCTTGAGGCGGTGCTCGCTGGCAAGAATGTCGGGGCGGCGCTCAATCAGTTCCGAGCTGGTGCCGGGGGCGATGTCTTGCAGCACCATCAGCTCGTCGCGTGGGGTCGACGGCAAGAATTGTCCGGCGTCTGGCGTGCCGAGCAGCAGCGCCAGGGCGTTGTCCGCCTGGCGCAGCTGGCGTTCGGTGCTTTCCCGTTCGGCTTTGGCCTGCTCGGCGAGGCCGACCGCTTCCTGGTAATCCAGGGCGGTGGCGGCGCCGACTTCACGACGTTTGCTGACCAGTTCCAGCGAGGCCAGGCGGCTTTCCAGGGTCTGCTCCACCAGCACTTGGCGGCGCAGCGCGCCATCGCGGGTCAGGTAGGCCTGGATCACTTCGGCGATCAGGCTGATCTGCGTGGCGCGGGTCGCTTCCTCGGTGGCCAGGTAGGTTTCCAAGGCGGCTTCGGACAGGTTGCGCACGCGGCCGAACAGGTCGACCTCGTACTCGGCCAGACCCAGGCCGACCTGGTAGACGCTGGCGACTTCCGAACGGCCGGTCTGCGACTGATCGGCCGGCAGGCGCTGGCGGTTGCCCGTGGCGTTGGCGTTTATCGACGGCAGACGGTCGGCACGCTGGATGCGGTACTGCGCACGCGCCGCCTCGATATCCAGCAACGCCTGACGCAGGCTGCGGTTGTTGTTCAGCGCAGTATCCACCGCGCGGCGCAGGTCGGCATCGACGATGAATGTCTGCCAGTCCAGCGCTTGCGCACTAGTGTCATTGGCGTTGGCCACCTGCCAGTCTGCCGCCACCGGCGCAGCCGGGCGTTCGTAGGTCGGCGCCAGGGAGCAGCCGCCGAGGGCGATGGCCAGGGTCAGCAGAGCAGGGCGGAGCATGAGGTGAGAGGTCATCGCATTACTCCGCTTTGTGCAGGGGATGGTTGTCGGTTTGCTGAGGTTTGGCACGCATCAGCGACAGCACCCAGACGAAGAAGATCGGCACGAAAATCACCCCGAGAAGCGTCGCGCTGAACATGCCGCCCAGCACACCGGTACCGATGGCGCGCTGGCTGGCGGCGCCGGCACCGGATGCGATCACCAGTGGCACCACGCCGAGCATGAACGCCATGGAGGTCATCAGGATCGGGCGGAAACGCATACGCGCTGCTTCGATGGCGGCGTCACGCAGCGAGTAGCCGTCTTCCCACAAGTCCTTGGCGAACTCGACGATCAGGATGGCGTTCTTCGCTGCCAGACCGATCACGGTGATCAGGCCGACCTTGAAGTACACGTCGTTGGGCAGGCCGACGGCGGTCACTGCCAGCACCGCGCCGAGTGCGCCGACCGGTACGATCAGCATCACCGCCAGCGGAATCGCCCAGCTCTCGTACAGCGCGACCAGCAACAGGAACACCACCACGATGGCCAGCGCGAACAGCATCACCGCCTGGCCGCTGGCAACCCGCTCTTGGTAAGACAGCCCCGTCCATTCGTAGCCGATACCTTCCGGCAACTCGGCAGCGATGCGCTCCAGTTCGGCCATTGCGTCACCGGTGCTGACACCGGGGGCGGCGTCGCCGGAGATGCGAATTGACGGGTAGCCGTTGTAGCGAGCGATCTGTACCGGGCCTTGTTCCCACTGGGTGGTGACGAAGGCGCTCAGTGGCACCAGGCTGCCGCTATCGTTGGGTACATGCAGCTTGAGCACGCTTTCCGGGGTCATCCGCGCGGCCTGTTCGGCCTGCACGACGACCCGCTGCTGGCGACCTGCGTTGGCGAAGTCGTTGATCACCGCAGAGCCGAAGGCGGTGGACAGTGCAGTGCTGATCGAGTCGAAGGCGACGCCCTGGCTACGCGCTTTCTCGCGGTCGATGACCAGGCGCAATTGTGGCGCTTCGGCCAGGCCCTCCATCATGCCGTAGAGGAACAGCGGGTTGCCGTTGACCTCGCCGAGCAGTTGGTCACGGGCGGCGAGCAGCGCTTCGCGGCCCAGGCTGCCACGGTCCTGCAGGCGCAGCGAGAAGCCGCCGGAGTTACCCAGGCCTTCGATAGGCGGAGGCGGCACGGCCATCATTGCGCCGTCGTCGAGGTTGGCGAAGTGAGCGTTGACTGCCTCGGTTTCCGCCTGCACGGATTGCGAGCTATCGCGCTCGGACCAGTCCTTGAGCAGGGGGAAGGCAATCGCGGCGTTTTCGCCCATGCCCGAGAAGCTGAAGCCCATCACCAGGAAGGAGGTGGCTACCGCTTCGCGAGACGCGAGGAAGGCTTCCAGTTCTTCGCCTGCTGCCGACGTACGCTCGCGGGTGGCGCCCGGTGGCAGTTGGATATCGACGATCATGTAGCCCTGGTCTTCCACCGGTACGAAGGATTCCGGCAGACGCAGGTAGAAGAAGCCCATCAGCACGACGATGCCGATATAGATGAACATGAAGCGCCCGGCGCGCGGCACCAGGGTCTTGTTCACAGCGGTATAGCGGCCAGTCAGTCGGGTGAACTGGCGATTGAACCAGCCAAAAAAGCCGGTTTTTTCATGGTGACCCTGCGGGATCGGCTTGAGCAGGGTGGCGCACAGAGCCGGGGTGAAGGTCAGTGCCAGGAAGCCGGAGAACAGGATCGATACCGCCAGCGACAGCGAGAACTGCTGGTAGATCACCCCGACCGAGCCGGCCATGAACGCCAGTGGCAGAAACACCGCAGACAGCACCAGGGTAATACCGATGATCGCCCCGGATACCTGGCCCATCGCCTTGATGGTCGCCGGCAGAGGTGCCAGACCTTCTTCGGCCATGATCCGCTCGACGTTCTCCACCACCACGATGGCATCGTCGACCAGAATGCCGATGGCCAGCACCATGCCGAACATGGTCATCATGTTCACCGAGAAGCCCAGCAGGTACATGAAGGTCAGTGTGCCGAGCAGGCACACCGGCACCACGATGGTGGGAATCAGCGTGTAGCGCAGGTTCTGCAGGAACAGGAACATCACCAGGAACACCAGCACCATGGCTTCGGCCAGGGTGGTGATGACTTTTTGGATGGCCACGTCGACGAAACGTGAGGTGTCGTAAGGCACCGAGAATTCGACGTTGTCCGGGAAGTTCGCCGACAGCTCGGTCAGACGCTCTTTGACAAGCTTGGCGGTCTGGATGGCGTTGGCGCCAGGCGCCAGCTGCACGGCTGCGGCGACGGAAGGCTTGCCATCCTGGCGCGAGCCGAAGTTGTAATCCTGGCGGCCGACTTCGATGCGTGCGACGTCGCCCAGGGTCAGTTGCGAACCGTCCTGGTTGGCGCGCAGCACGATGGCGGCGAACTCCTCCGGGTTGTCCAGCGTGCCCTTGACGGTCAGCGTTGCGGTCAGCTCCTGCTCGCTTGAGCCTGGTGTGCTGCCGAAGGCGCCGGCAGGCACCTGGACGTTCTGGGTACGAATCGCTTGATTGACGTCGTCGATGGACAGGCCATAACCGACCAGTTTCTGCGGGTCGATCCACACGCGCATGGCGGCTTCGGAGTCGAAGAACTGCAGCTTGCCGACACCGGGCAGGCGGCGAATCTCGTTGTTGACGTTACGCACGGCGTAGTCCGCCAACGCCGTGGTGTTGGCGTTCTTGTCGCCGTCCTTGTAGCGCAGCGAGTAGACCAGCAGGAAGCCGGCGGTGGCCTGCTCGGTCTGAATGCCCAGCGTGAGTACCGCCTGCGGCATGCGCGACTCGGCCTTCTTCAGGCGGTTCTGCACGTCGACCTGGGCCAGATCCGGGTCGGTGCCGGGCTGGAAGGTCACGGTGATCTCGGCGATGCCGTTGGCGTTGCTGGTCGACTCGAAGTACAGCATGTTCTTCGCGCCGTTGAGCTCATCCTCGATGACGCTGGTCACCGAGTCGGTCAGTACCTGGGCCGACGCGCCGGGGTAGGTGGCGGTGACGGTGATCTGCGGTGGTGCCACGTTGGGGTACTGAGCCACCGGCAGAAACGGGATGGCCAGCAAGCCTGCCATCGAGATGAACAGCGCGACCACCCAGGCAAAGCGCGGGCGTTTGATGAAAAACTGGGGCGTCATGTCATGAACTCCGGCTTATTGCGCCTTGGGTTGGCTGGCGGCGTCGGACGCTGGCGCACCTTCTTCGCGGGGCACCACCTTGGCGCCGGGGCGGATCGCCGACAGCGAACTGACGATGACTTTGTCACCCGGCTTGAGGCCTTCACTGATCTGCCAGCGCGAACCCTGCATGGCGCCAGTGGTGACCGGGCGTGACTCGACGGTGTCGCCTTCGCCCAGCAGCATCACGCTGGCCTGGCCATCGGAGGAGCGCTGAACGGCTCGCTGTGGCACCAGAATGGCGTTCTGATCGAGGCCTTGCGGGGTGCGCACACGTACGTACATGCCGGGCAGCAGCACGCCTTGCGGGTTGTCGAAGCGCCCGCGCAGAGCGATCTGGCCGGTGCTGCGATCCACCGAGATATCGGTGAACAGCAGGGTGCCTTTGCTCTCGATGTCGGTGCCGTCGACGCGTAGCGACAACTGCTGATCGTCCGCACCGGAGACTTTGCCATCGGCGATGGCGGCACGCAGACGCAGGGCATCGGCGGCTGGCTGGGTGAAGTCGGCATACACCGGGTCGAGCTGCTGGATGCGCGCGAGCAGGGTGGCTTCACCCTGGCCGACCAGTGCGCCTTCGGTCACCTGGGCACGGCCAATGCGCCCGGCAATCGGCGCGCGCACTTCGGCGTAACCCAGATCAAGGCGTGCCGTTTCCACGCTGGCTTGTGCCGAGCGCTTGTCGGCCTGCGCGCTTTGCAGGGCGGCCTTGGCTACATCGAAGTCCTGCTTGCTGACGGCATCGATCTTCACCAGCGGCTCGTAGCGCTTGACCGTGGCCTGAGCCTGGAACAGCTGCGCCTCGGCGCGCGCCAGTTCGCCCTGGGCACGAGATAGGGCGGCCTTGAACGGCGCCGGGTCGATCTGGAACAGCAGGTCGCCGGCCTTGACGTCGCTCCCTTCCTCGAAGGTGCGCTTGAGCACGATGCCGGCGACCCGGGCGCGTACTTCAGCGGTGCGCACCGGTTCGATACGGCCTGGCAGTTCGGCGATCACGGTGAACGGCTCGGGCTTGACGGTCAGTACGTCGACTTCGCGTGGCGGTGCCTCGCCCCAGCCTTGCTCGCCTTTGTCGCAGCCGGCCAGGCCGATTGCTGCCAACAGAGTGACCACTGAAA
This sequence comes from Pseudomonas sp. zfem001, assembly GCF_032621725.1. Classification (NCBI taxonomy): domain Bacteria; kingdom Pseudomonadati; phylum Pseudomonadota; class Gammaproteobacteria; order Pseudomonadales; family Pseudomonadaceae; genus Pseudomonas; species Pseudomonas sp. zfem001. Next base: position 247,451 of record NZ_JAVYJI010000006.1, read on the forward strand.
AAACGTAACGTCCGCGAATTCTGCTCATGCCTGTCACCTGGATTGAGATTCATTTTCCCTGAAAGGCGCGAATGATCGTACTTTGGCTTAAATGAGTCAATATTGACTCATTTGGGTCTTCTGTGAGCAAAATTGTAAGTCCCCGTTGAGTCTGGGGACTCTTTCTGCACAATGCGCGCTGCTCAAGCTGGAGGCCTTCGATGTCCAATGATGAAAAGCTGCTCAAGGCCCTGGCTGTTGCCATCGTCGATCGCCCGCGGGCGACGCTGAAAGACCTGGCCGAAGCTGCAGGCGTCAGCAAGGCCACCTTGCATCGTTTCTGTGGCACGCGTGACAGCCTGGTCGAGCGCCTGATGAATCACAGTCAGGCAGCGCTCAACCAGGTGATCGAAGACGCCAACCTGCAGGTTGCCGATGTGGCGCAGGCATTGCGTGACCTGATCGAGAATCACCTCAGACACCGCGAATTGCTGGTGTTCATGATCTTCCAGTACCGCCCGGACAGCCTCGACCCGGACCAGGACGGGGCACGCTGGATCGCCTACACCGATGCGTTGGACAGCTTCTTCCTGCGTGGCCAGCAGGAGGGGTACTTCCGCATCGACATCACCGCCGAGCTGCTGACCGAACTGTTCGTATCGCTTGTCTATGGCATGGTCGATGCCGAGCGCCGTGGCCGCGCCGCCAGTGCGCGTTCGCTGGCGGTGCTGGAGCAGTTCTTTCTCAAGGGTGCCGGGCAGCAACGGCCCTGATGCTCAAGCCTGTCACCACGGCAGGGGCTGGCCGTCGTAGGCGTGAAAGCTGCCGCTGTGCTCGGGCCCTAATGAATCGATCACCCGTAGCATTTCCGCTGCTGCCTGTTCGGCCGGTCGTGCGGCTGTGGCGCCGCGAAAGGGCTGTGACAGGGGCGAAATCACTGTGCCGGGATGCAGGCTGAGCAGCCGAGCCTTGGGCTTGCTGCGTGCCAGCTCGATGGCGGCGGTCTTGATCAACATGTTCAGCGCCGCCTTGGACGCACGGTAGGCGTACCAACCACCGAGACGGTTGTCGCCGATGCTGCCGACCTTGGCCGAGAGCATGGCCATGGCGCCTTGTTTGTCGAGCAGCGGCAGGAAGTGGCGCAGCACCAACGCCGGTCCCAGTGCGTTGACCTGGAATACCGCCTGCAGTGCATCGGCTTCGATGGCAGCCAGGCTCTTCTCCGGTGCGATCCCGTCGCGGTGCAATAGCCCGGCCGTATGCAGGATCAACTGATACGGCCCTTCGTCGGTCAGTGCCGCTGCGGCCTCGGCGATGCTGGTTGGAAGCTCCAGATCGAGTGACGGCGCGCTGCTGCGGCTCAGCTCGCGCACACTGGCGCAGTTGGGGTCGGCACGCAGCGCCTGGCAGAAGGCCTGGCCGATGCTGCCGCTGGCGCCAATCACCAGCGCCTTGTAGCTGTTGCCCAGGCTGTGCAGGGTCATGGTGTGGCAGCGCCCCGGCGGAAGAACAGCGTGACCTGGCCCAGCTCGATGCCGAACTTGCTCATGGCCGAGCGGTTGATCAGGGTGTCGTCATCCATCAGGTACATCCAGTCGTCGAAGTAGACGACATAGGTTGTATCGTCCACCGGCAGATTGAGGTGGTAACGCCAGCGCAGGGCGTTGCCGGCCACTTCGCCGATGGCTTCGCCGACCACATCGTCAGCGGTGCCGATCCAGCGTCCTTCGCCGTCCGGGGTCAGGGTCCAGACCCGGCGCTGGCGGGTGCCGTCGCTGTAAAGAAAACGCTCGTCGAGGATCAGCTTGTCGCCCTCGCGGCGGCTCTGGATATCGACGTGGAAGCGCTTGATCACCTCACCGGAGCGATCCTGGAACATGCCCCAGGCCTGCACCGGCCCGGAGAAGTAAGTGGGCAGATCCAGCACAGGTTTCTCGTTGGCGTAACGCTCGACCGGGACCTGGCCGCAGCTGATCAGCAGCAGAGTGCTCAGCACGATCAATAGGGCTTTCATGTAGTACCTCACGGGTTAAGGCCGAGCAGGGCGGCACGCAGTTTCGGGCTGCGGGTCTGCGGGTCGAGCCAGATGGAGAAGAACGCGCGGGCGAACTCCGGATCATCTATGACGTGTTGCAATTGGCCGTCGACATAGAAGCGGCAGCCCTGCTCAGGCAGAAAAACACCGGTAATACGCGTACCGTCCTTGACGTCGACAAAGGCCTGGCTCATCTGCTGCGTCCAGGCGGACTGCTGTTCAGGGTCCAGCGGTTGACCGTTGATCCTGCGGATTTCGTCGAGACTGGTGTCGACCAGGGTTTCCCGGCTGATGGTGCGTCGGTATGTCAGTTCGAGAGCAAAGGGCTCGGTGAAGTCAACTCGACTGCTCGGGCTCCACAATTTGGCGTTGTAGACGGAGAAACCGAACCAGCTGAAGTCGCCACTGCCGACCAGCGTGGCTTGTGGCAGTTGTTCGCGCCAACCGCTCGGGCTATTGGCCTGTGCCGTTCCAGCAGCGAGTGCAAGCGCCAGCAGCAGGACTGAACAGAGGCGTGATCTCGGGGTTGCCATGGCTCATCGCTCCGCAGTTGAATCTGACTGCGGCCAGTAACTGGCCGCAGGTGAAGAATAAAAAAATCCGACAACCAAAAGGGGAGAAGTGGGTTGCCGGATTGCGCAGCTTGTTGGCGCTGCCTGCAATCAGGCAGCGAACTCCTCGTCAGTGAAGGCCATCAGCGTCGCCTTGCCAGCCTTGATTTCGCTGAGCAGGGCATCGGTTTCCGGCAGGATGCGCGCCATGAAGAAGTCGGCAGACTTGACCTTGGCTGCATAGAAATGGGTTTCCGAGGTGCCGGCATCGAGGTGACGCTGGGCCAGTTGGGCTTGTTGCGACCACAACCACGCCAGGCTAGCCAGGCCGAACAGGCGCAGGTAAGGGGTTGCCGCAGCGGCGGCCTGCTCCGGATCCTTGCTGCCTTCGCTGGCCAGCCATAGGGTGGCTTGCTGCAGTTGCTTAAGTGCCTGGGTGACGGCCGCTGCGTGCGGGGCATCGGCATTGCTCTTGAGCCAGCCTTCGACCAAGGCGAAATAGGCACGCACGGCGCGACCACCGCCGAGTGCGAGCTTGCGGCCCACCAGGTCCAGCGCCTGGATGCCGTTGGTGCCTTCGTAAATACGGGTGATGCGACTGTCGCGCACCAGTTGTTCGATGCCCCAGTCTTCGGTGAAGCCCGAGCCGCCCAACACCTGTAGACCTTCGTTGGCGCAGGTGAAACCTTCATCTGTTAGGAAGGCCTTGACCACAGGCGTGAGCAACTGCACCAGGTCGTCGGCGCGCGTGCGGGCTTCGGCGTCCTCGGCGCCGTGGGCGATGTCCTGCTGCAGGCCGGCGAAATAGGCGAGGGCGCGGCAGCCTTCGATCATCACCTTCTGCCGCAGCAACATGCGCCGCACATCCGGGTGCACCATGATCGGGTCAGCGGGCTTGTCGGCCGCTTTCGGCCCTGAGATTGAACGGCTCTGCAGGCGCTCACGCGCGAAACCCAGGGCGATCTGGTAGGCGCTTTCAGCCACGCCCAGCCCTTGCATGCCGACCATCAGGCGTGCCGAGTTCATCATGGTGAACATGCAGCTCAAACCCTTGTTCGGTTCGCCGATCAGCCAGCCTTTGGCGCCTTCGAAATTCATCACGCAGGTGGCCGAACCCTTGATGCCCATCTTGTGCTCGAGACCACCGCAGAAGGCCGGGTTGCGGCTGCCATCTTCAAGCACCTTGGGCACCAGGAACAGGGAGATGCCTTTGACGCTATCCGGTGCGTCCGGCAACTTGGCCAGCACCAGATGGACGATGTTGTCGACCAGATCGTGCTCGCCGCCGGTAATCCAGATCTTGGTGCCAGTGATGGCGTAGCTGCCATCAGCCTGCGGTAAGGCGCGGGTACGGATCAGGCCGAGATCGGTGCCGCATTGCGGTTCGGTCAGGCACATGGTGCCGGTCCACTCACCACTGATCAGACGCGGCAGGTATTGCGCCTGTTGTTCGGGGGTGCCATGGCTGGTCAGGGCATTGATGGCGCCATGGGTCAGGCCCGGGTACATGCCCAGCGACAGGTTGGCTGAACAGGTCATTTCCTCGACCAGCATGTTCAGTACATGTGGCAGACCCTGGCCACCAAACTCGGGTGTACAGGCCAGGGCTGTCCAGCCCCCTTCTGCAAACTGCTTGTAGGCGGCCTTGAATCCATCCGGTGTGCGCACGCTGCGGCTCTGCGGGTCGTACTGGCAGCCTTGCTTATCGCCAGGGCCGTTCAGTGGTGCCAGCACGTTTTCGGCCAGCTTGGCAGCTTCTTCGAGAATCGCACCACCGAGATCAGCGCTGAGTTCATGGTGTTCGGGCAGATTTTGCAGCTGGGTGTAGGCGTCGAGCAGTTCTTCGAACACGAAGCGCATGTCACGCAGCGGAGCACGGTAGGACGGCATATCGATTTACCTAAAGCTGTACAATATTTTGCTGTGTACAGCTTTTGTATAGCTGTTTTTCTTCCTTTGCAAGCCCTTTCGAGTTAGTTCGTGCAATGACTGCTGCGTCACGCCTGAAGTTGTGCAGGCTGTACAGGTTTTGCTGGTTCACAAGCAAAAGCGCCCGATTGCGCCCCTTGTGCTAGCAGTGGGTGTCGGTGTCATGGGCCAAGCCATGGTTCTGAAGGTTCAGGCGGACAAGCCAGGGAGGCGGCGATTGATTTATTGTCGGGCTATTTGCAGGCACCGCGTGCAAGCAGCATTAAAAGCATCTGGGAAACTTGCATTCGGCCAGGCAGCTTCAAGAATGAAGTGATCGGATAAGGATTTCATCATGCCATCACTCTCAAGCTTCGGCAGACGCGTTCGCAAACTCTGGCATGGGGCAGACCTGGCTCTGGTTGGCCAGCGCCGTGAACGCCGGATGCGCATGCTGTCGAGCCTGGTGATGATCGTGATGGGCCTGCTCTGGGGGCTGTTCTTTTCCTCTCGCGGCTACTGGGCCATCGTCATCATGGATGTGGCTATCGTCTGCAGCGGTGTGGCGGTTTTCGCGCTGACCCTGCGCAACCAGGCGCGCAGCGCCAACCTGATCCTGTTCGGTGCGCTGATCCTTATCGTCGTCGCCTCGACCCTGCTGCTCGACCCGCCGACGCTCACGGCGCCGCGTGCGACTCATCTCTATCTGCTGCCGGTGGCCGTCGGTGCGTTGATGGCCTTCCGCGATGAGCCCTTGTGGCTGCGTTACGGCATGTGCTTGTTCTGTCTGCTGCTGTTCGTTACACTGGCCGCGTCCAACTGGCGGCCCACCGATCTTTATGCGCTGCCGGACGATGTGCGCATCGTCGGCTCCTGGGTGCAGGGCGTTGCCGCCATGGCGCTGTTTTTCCTGCTCCTGCATATCCTGCAAAGCGATACCGCCGAGCGCTCGGAGCTGGATCGTGACTTGCGCGCGGCCGTGCGTGAGCGGCAGTTCGTGCTGTATTACCAACCGCAGCTCAATGACGCGAACCGGGTGATCGGTGCCGAATTGCTGATTCGCTGGCAGCACCCACAGCGTGGCTTGCTGGCGCCCGGTGAGTTCATCGACCACGCCGAGAACACCGGGTTGATCATCCCCATTGGCCAGTGGGTGCTGGAGCAAACGGCCGCGCGCTTGCGGCAATGGAAGGATGACCCGCTCTTTGGCGATGTGGGGCTGGCGGTGAATATCAGTCAGAAGCAATTCTCGCAGAGCAGTTTCGTCGCCGAAATCCTCGGCCTGATCGAGCGTCACGGTATCGATGCCCAGCGCCTGGAACTGGAGTTGACCGAGACGCTGATCGTCCGCGACATGGAGGACCTTACGCGCAAGATGGCGGCGCTGGTCGAGCAGGGCGTGCGCTTCTCGCTGGATGACTTTGGTACCGGTTTTTCTTCCCTCAGCCACCTCAAGCGTCTGCCGCTGAGCAAACTGAAAATAGACCGGTCGTTCATCTGCGACGTGCTCACCGATGCCAACAGCGAAACCATCGTGCGTACGGTGATCGCCCTGGGGCAGAGCATGGGCATGACGGTGATCGCCGAGGGCGTGGAAACCGAGGCGCAGCGGCGGTTTCTGGCTGACAACGGCTGCAGCCAGTTTCAGGGCTACCTGCTTGGCCGGCCGATGCCGTTGGCAGATTTCTGCTCCTTCGTGCAGCGCCACAACGGCTGAGAACCTGTTCACGATCTGCTGCGCGTCGGCCATGCTGCGTTGAAACCACGCTCAAAATGCTCATTTACAACTCGTAAACTGCGCTTTTTCGCCTGGTTTCGCCTTGCCTGGCTCTAGCTCGCGAGATCGTGAACAAGTTCTGAGACGACGCTCCGTCCATCTACCATCTCCTGCTGCGAGTGAACTCGAAGCAAGTGGCCAATGTCTGTCTGCTGTCGGCCCGTACCGGCAGGAATTGATGGCTATTGGCCGTTAGTGTGGCGTCTACGTCGCGGATTCTGCCTGGATCGTGCTTGAGCATGCGCTCGTGCGTGTGGCCGGCATCGTTCATCCCGTTCGCCGGGTTCGTCTGACTGCCATGTGAAGATCGCCCCATGTTTTTATCTCGTCATGCTCCACTCCAACCCCGCATTCTCGGTGCCTGCCTGCTACTCGGTGGCCTGCTCGGCGGCGCGCAACCGTCTCTGGCTGAAGAGGCGTCTGGTAACCAGCGCTGGGTCAGCGACAGCCTCAATACCTATGTGCGCAGTGGCCCCACCGATGGCTACCGTATCGTCGGCACGCTGGTTTCCGGGGAGAAAGTGGAGCTGTTGCGCACTCAGGGCGACTACAGCCAGGTACGTAGCGAAAGTGGCTCCACGGTGTGGATTCCCAGCCGCGACCTGCAATCGGTGCCAGGTCAGGCGGAGCGTTTGCCGCAACTGGAACAGAAGGTCGCCGACCTCAGCGCTGAGCTCAAAGGCATCGACGACGCCTGGAAGGTACGTGTGCAAGGCATGCAGGAAACCCTCGACACGCGCAAGAACCTGATCGACGAACTGCAGGCCGCCCGCGGCGCGCTGGACGCCGAGCTGACCACCACCCGTTCGCAGCTGCGTGATGCCCAGGCGCAACTGGGTGAGGAGCAGCAGCAGGTACTGATGCGCTATATGGCCTATGGCGGCAGCATCGCTGGCGCCGGCCTGCTGCTTGGTCTGATTTTGCCGACCATGCTGCGTGTCAAGCGCAAGCGTAATGATCAGTGGGTGTAGAGCCTGCTTTCAATGACGCCAGGCCGGTGCAGAACATCAACAGGCCCTGAGTCATTCCAGATGCGGCGCCATCAACTGCTCCAGCCATTCGATCAATACCGCCAGGCGCCGTGAGCGCTGGCGGCGGTGCGGGTAGAGCAAGGCAATCGGCATGGCGGCGGCGCGCTGCTGTGGCATCACCTCCAGCAGTTCGCCGGAGGCCAGCAGGTGTTGCACATCGAAGCGCGGAATCTGGATCAGGCCCAGGCCGGCCAGGCAACAGGCGATGTAGTTCTCTGCGTTGTTGACGATCACCCGGCTGGCCGGGCGCAGTTCGCACAGTTCGCCATTGTCGTCGACATATTCCCAGGGCAGCTCGCGGCCGCTGGTGGGTGAAGCGTAGCCGACCATCCAGTGGCTGCCTTCCAGATCTTCGGCCTGCTGCGGCTCGCCATGTTCACGCAGGTAAGCCGGGCTGGCGCAGTTGATCAGCGCCAGGTTGCCCAGTTGCCGAGCAGCCAGACTGCTGTCGCTGAGTGTGCCGACGCGCAGCACGCAGTCGACGCCTTCCTTGACCAGGTCGATAGCGCGGTCGGTCGAACTCAGCAGCAGTTGCAGTTGTGGGTGGCGACGCAGCAGGGGCGCTAGCGCCGGAGCGATCAGGCGTCGAGCGATACGGCTGGGCACGTCGATTTTCAAGCGTCCGCTGACCTGGCTGCCAGTTCCTTGCGCGCTCTGCTCGATGTCCTCGGCCAGCGCCAGCAATTCGCGAATACGTTCGAGTAACTGACTGCCATCGGGCGTCAGGCGTACGTTGCGGGTGGTGCGGTGCAACAGGCGAACGCCCAGTTGGCTCTCCAGTTGCTGCAACGCCGCCGATACCGACGCGCGTGGCAGTTCCAGGGCATTGGCTGCCTTGATGAAGCTGCCCATCTCGGCGATCTGCAGGAAAACGCGGTACTGCTCGAGTTTGTCCATTGTTCTACCTGTTCAACTGGCCCGACGCAGCCACCACCAGGCGAGCCAGGCGGCAACCGCAGGAACGCCGAACAGCACGGCATGGATCGGCAGTTCCTCGGCCAGGGTATAGCCATGGGAAAGCCCGGTGCGCAGGTTGAGCGCACAGACGCCCAACCACAGCAAGGTGAACAGCGTGATTGCCAGCGTGCGTTGCGCCGCGGGTGCGAAGCGCAGGGCCAGGGCGGCCAGCGCCAAGCCTACTACCAGCAGAATCAGGGTTCGCATCTGCCCACCTCCCAGGCTTCTTCCAGGTGCTTACTTAGTTGTATAGCCGCCATTGATCAGAATTGTCTGCCCAGTGATCCACCAGCCATCGCTGACCAGGTGGCGAATGAAGGGCACCACGTCCTCGATATCGGTCAGGCCGGTCTTGGAAAATGGCGACAGCGCCGCTGCGCTCTTGTGGTAGGCCACCGCATCGGCGCCTTCCTGGCCGTAGAAGAACGGCGTGTCCATCGGTCCTGGGCCGATAGCGGTGACCGAGATGCCGCGCGCGCCGAACTCCTTGGAGGCGGCGCGGGTGTAGTGTTCCACTGGCGCCTTGGTGCCGGCGTAGGCCGCGTAGAAAGGGGTGTAGGCGCCTAGCAACGAAGTCACCAGGGTGCAGATCTTGCCGTTGTCCTTGACGTGCTTGCCGGCTTCCTTGAGGAAGAAGAACGCCGACTTGGAGTTGACCGCGGTCATCTCGTCGTATTCGGCTTCGCTGATCTCGCTGAAGGGTTTCTTCAGCACCTTGCCTACGGTGTTGATGGCGATATCGGGGCGGCCGACGGCGGCCACTGCATCGGCGAAGAGTTTCTCCACCGCGGCAGCGCTGGTCAGGTCGCCCTGTAGCGCCACGGCCTTGGCGCCGAGCTGCTGCACTGCCTGCACCGTGGCCTCGGCTTCTGCCTTGCTGGCTGCGCTGTTGTAGTGGATGACCACCGCACTGGCACCGTGAGCCGCCAGATCGCGGGCCAGCAGCCCACCGAGATTCTTGCCGCCGCCGGCGATGAGTACCGTCTTGCCTGCAATGGAATGATTGACCATGAGATGTCTCCCGACTCGGGTTGAGGAAACCTGAGTCTAGGTAGCCATTTGGGTCTGATCAGCGCCCTGATTCTGGATGCATTGTCCAGAATTGGCGACCAATCTTCATTGAGCAGTCAGATGACGGGCGATGCCCTTTTTCAGTGGCAGCAGACCCTGCGCCACACGCAGGCCGGCGCCGCGCAGCAGACGGGCGGGCAGGTGGTCGTTGGTATACAGCTCCATCAGCAGGTTGGTGGCCTGGTACAGCGGCCAGGTAGCCAGACGCAGTTGGTGTTCGTAGCGCGCCAAGGGCGTAGGCGCACCGATGTCCTGGCGTTTGCCATGGGCGGCGAGCAGTGCGTCGCTGAGCAGTTGCACACCGATCAGACCGAAGTTGAAACCGTGCGCAGTGACCGGGTGCATGCCTACGGCGGCATCGCCGAGCAGGGCGCAGCGGTTGCCGACCATGCGCCGCGCGTAGGCGCCTACCAGCGGGTAGGCGTGGCGGCTACTGAGCAGTTGCATGGCGCCCAGGCGACGGTCGAAGCGATGCTCCATCTCACGGGCAAAGGTGGCTTCATCGAGCTTCTGCAGGCGCTCTATCTCGCGCGGCGGCAAGGTCAGCACCACGGAGGATTGCCGCCCATTAAGCGGCAGCAGGGCCAGGGTCTGGCCGTAGCCGAACCATTCCCAGGCCACCTGCTGATGATCCTCCTCGTGCTGCATGCGGCACACCAGTATGGTCTTGCCGAAGTCCTTGAGCTGCGCACCGATGCCGAGCTGACGGCGGGTCTCGGAGAAGCGGCTGTCGGCAGCGATCAGCAGGCGTGGTTGCAACACCTGGCCGTCCTGTAGCACCAGCTTCACTTCATGCTCGCCTTGTTGGATGGCGCGCACGCTGGTGTCGCACAACAGTTGCACATCGGCGCAGTCGCTTACGGCCTGATAGGCCGCGCGGCGAATGGCCTGGTTGGTCACCAGATGGCCGAGGCGCTCGGCACCGGCCTGCTCGGCGCGGATCTTCAACGCGAACAGCGAGGGGCCGTTGAACACCTGGGCGTCGCGCAGCACGGCAATGTCGGCGTCAGGCAGGCGTGCCCACAGCCCCAGGCGTTCGAGCAGCGCCTGCGAGCCATGAGTGAGGGCGATCTCGCGGCCGTCGAAGGCCGGTTCGACCAGGGCCTGCTCGACCTGGCGCTCCAGTACCACGATGGACAGACCCTGCCCGGACAGGGCTCGAGCCAGGCACAGGCCGGCCGGGCCGGCGCCGACGATGACGATATCGGGTGACATGCTGCAGCTCTCCGTGCGGATGACCAATGGGGCGGTTGATACCCGCCATGCGCCGGTGCGAGTCTAGGTCGTCGCAACGCCGCCGATATTGTCCGGGATCATGCCGAGGGCTGAATCCGTTGAGCGGGTCGATGGCTATGGGTTGGCATTTAATATTGTTGTTATTACTACTTTGGCCGGCTTGATAGGCGTAATTTTCGGGTTTACTGTGGTGCGCGTTGTTTGAACTACAAAAATAATTCGAGTTTGGAGTCGATGCCATGCATCCTCACTTTTCTGCAATTGCCGATCATCGAACGGTCTTCACTCCGGAGGCGTTCAAGTGAAACTGGCTCTGGTCGGCGATATCGGTGGTACCAACGCACGCTTCGCCCTGTGGCGTGACGAGCAACTGGAGGCGGTGCAGGTTCTGCCGACCGCCGATTACGCAGGGCCGGAGCAGGCTATTGCCGCCTATCTGCAGGCTCAGGGTCTGCAGCCGGGAGCCATCGGCTCGGTGTGTCTGGCCTGCGCCGGGCCGGTCAGCGGCAACCTGTTTCGCTTCACCAACAATCACTGGCGTATCGACCGTACGGCGTTCTGCGAGGCGTTGCAGATCGACCGCTTGCTGATGATCAACGACTTCTCCGCCATGGCCCTGGGCATGACCCGCATCGCCGAGCACGAGCGTGTGCAGGTGTGCCCGGGCGAGCCGCAGGCGGACCGGCCGGCGCTGGTGATCGGCGCCGGCACCGGTCTGGGTGTCGGTACATTGCTGGCGCAGGCGGATGGCAGCTGGCAGGTGCTGCCAGGCGAAGGCGGCCACGTCGACCTGCCCATCGGCAGCCCGCGCGAAGCCGAGCTCTGGAAAATTCTTTATCGGCAACTGGGCCATGTGCGCGCCGAAGACGTGCTCAGCGGCAATGGCCTGCTGGTGCTCTATCGGGCCATCTGTGAGCTGGGCGGTCAGCCTGTGCAGCACGCGACGCCAGCGGCCATCACCGCTGCCGGCCTGGCGGGCGAGCCCGTCGCCGCCGAAGTGCTGGAACAGTTCAGTTGCTGGCTCGGCCGCGCGGCTGGCAACAACGTGCTGACCCTCGGCGCGCGCGGCGGGGTGTATATCGTCGGCGGCGTGGTGCCGCGTTTTGCCGAACGTTTTCTCGCCAGCGGTTTTGCCAAGAGCTTCAGCGACAAGGGCTGCATGAGCGATTACCTTCACGGCATTCCAGTGTGGCTGGTGACGGCCGAGTATCCCGGTCTGACCGGCGCTGGCGTGGCCTTGCAACAGGCGTCGGAACGTAGCCCGGATGCAATCCGGGAGAAGCATTGATAGCCCCCCGGATTTGATCCGGGCTACATAGTCATAACAAGAAAGGTGGCGGACCATGAGCCAGCCCGGCAAATCGATTCTGCTGGTCGATGACGACCAGGAAATTCGCGAACTGCTCGATACCTACCTGAGTCGTGTTGGCTTTCAGGTGCGCGCCGTGGCCGACGGCGCCGCATTCCGCCAGAGCCTGTGTGCGGAGTCGGCAGACCTGGTGATTCTCGATGTGATGCTGCCCGACGAGGATGGCTTCAGCCTGTGCCGCTGGGTACGCGAGCACCAGCGCTTCGCCCAGGTGCCGATCATCATGCTCACCGCCAGCTCCGATGAGGCTGACCGCGTGATCGGCCTGGAGCTGGGCGCCGACGACTACCTCGGCAAGCCGTTCAGCCCGCGCGAATTGCTGGCGCGGATCAAGGCCTTGCTGCGCCGTGCGCAGTTCACCCAGGAGCGCAGCGGCGAGGTGCTGGCCTTCGAGGACTGGCGCCTGGACATGGTCAGCCATCGGCTGTTTCACCGTGATGGCGAGGAGGTGATTCTGTCAGGTGCCGACTTCGCCCTGCTCAAGCTGTTTCTCGATCACCCGCAGCAGATTCTCGACCGCGACACCATCGGCAACGCCACCCGTGGCCGCGAGGTGATGCCGCTGGAGCGCATCGTCGACATGGCCGTCAGCCGCCTGCGCCAGCGTCTGCGCGATACCGACAAGCCACCGCGGCTGATTCGCACCGTGCGTGGCAGCGGCTATCAACTGGCGGCCACGGTCAGCCTGCAGGCCGGCGATGGGCGTTAACCCGCGGCGCTGGCTGCCGCGCTCGCTGCTCGGGCGCATGCTGCTGCTCACCTTGCTGGCGATATTGGCCGCGCAGACGCTATCCAGCGTGATCTGGCTGTCGCAACTGCGCGCCACCCAGCTCGAAGGCCTGGTCACCACTGCGCGCAGCCTGGCGCATTCGATGTCCGCCAGCGTGCGTTACTTCCGCTCGCTGCCGGTGGCGTATCGGCCGCTGGTGCTCGATCAGCTGCGTAGCATGGGTGGCACGCGCTTCGTGGTCAGCCTTAATGATCGTCCGCTGCAGATGGAGTTGCTGCCGGTCACGCCGCGCAAGCAGGCGGTGACCGAGGCGGTGGCCGAGGTGCTGCACCAGTCGCTGGGCACTGCCGCGGACATTTCGGTGACCTTCGTCAGCCCGGATGACCTGCGCATCTTCAACGGCGGCCTGAAGCTCGACGAACTGCCGCGCTCCTGGGCGCATTACGCGCTGACTCTGGAGCCGGTCAATCCGCCCGTGTTGGTGACGCAGATCCAGCTGGCGCCGGGGGAGTGGCTGTACATCGCCTCGTTGCTGCCCGAACCCTACACCAGTCTGGAGGAGCCCATCCTGCCGACCCAGCAGCTGTGGTTCATCCTGCTGACCACGGCTTTCCTGCTGCTGTTCATCGGTCTGCTGGTGCACCTGCAGAGCCGCCCGCTCAAGCGCCTGGCGCGCACCGCGCGGCATATGTCGCTGGGCGCCGAGGTGGAGCCGGTGGCCGAGGGCGGCGGCCGTGAAGTGGTCGAGGTGGCGCGCGCCTTCAACGCCATGCGCGAGCGTATCAGCCGCTACCTGACCGAGCGCAGCCAGCTGTTCAGTGCCATTTCCCATGACCTGCGCACGCCCATCACGCGTCTGCGCCTGCGCGTCGAACTGCTCGACGACGAAAGTCTGCAGACCAAGTTCGGTCGTGATCTGGATGACCTCGAGCTGCTGGTCAAAGGCGCGCTGCAGTGCGTGAAGGACACCGACATTCACGAGAACATCGAGCCAGTGGACCTCAACCACCTGCTGCATTGCCTGGTCGAACCCTGCCTGGCGCCGGCAGGCAATGGCCGCGTGACCCTCGATGGCGAGGCCTGCGCGCCGTATCCGGGCAAGCCGCTGGCGCTGCGCCGCTGCATTGGCAACCTGATCGACAACGCCTTGAAGTACGGGCACAACGCGCATCTGCATATTGAGGACGACAACGCAGCCTTCGTCCTGCATGTCGATGACGACGGCCCAGGTGTGCCGGAGCAACGCCTGGAGCAGGTGTTCGAGCCGCATTTTCGCCTGGCCGGGCAGCAGCAGGGCTACGGCCTGGGCCTCGGCATCGCGCGCAACATTGCCCACAGCCATGGTGGTGAAGTCAGCCTGCGTAACCTGCGCGAGGGCGGCTTGCGCGTCACCCTGCGTCTGCCGCGTACGCCAGAGTGAATGTCACCGAACGGTGACAAAGGCGCGCGCTTTCGTGACCGGAGCCACGGATGGCACTGACTAGAATCCGGCTTCGACCCAGCGGCATCACGCCGCGCTGAGTATGGAGCACAACCGTGAAAGCACCTGCCTGGCGCCCCGACAGCTGGCTATGCCAGCCCGCTCACCTCACCTGGCTGAATGACGAAGGCTTGCGCCTGCTGCCGTTCGCACGTGGGGCGAAGGTCGAGCAGGGCTTCGCCGCGCTCGATGCGCACGGGCGCTTGCCCGAAGGCGCGATTGCCGAGCTGATTCACACCACGCGCATGACCCACTGCTTTGCCCTGGCGCACATCCAGGGTATTCCCGGCCATGCTGCTCTGGTCGACCATGGCCTTGCTGCACTGCGCGGCGCGCTGTGGGACGAGGAGCACGGCGGCTGGTTCGCCGATGTGACGCGCAGCGGCGGCAAGTCCGCCTACCTGCATGCCTTCGTCGCCCTGGCGGCCAGCTCCGCCAGGGTCGCCGGTCGTCCCGATGCGCAAGCGCTGCTGGATGACGCCATCGGGATCATCGAGCGGCACTTCTGGAGCGAGGAGGAGGGCGCGCTGCGCGAGAGCTTCAGCCGTGACTGGCAAGATCAGGAGGCCTACCGCGGCGCCAACAGCAACATGCATGGCGTGGAAGCCTTTCTCGCCCTGGCCGATGTCACCGGCAATCCGCGCTGGCTGCAGCGCGCGTTGCGCATCGCCGAACGCCTGATCCATCGGCATACCGCTGCGTGCGGGCACGTCGTGGTCGAGCACTTCGATGCGCACTGGCAGGCGCTGCCGGAGTACAACGCGGATAACCGCGCCGATCCCTTCCGACCCTACGGCAGTACGCCGGGTCATGCCTTCGAATGGGCGCGCCTGCTGCTGTACCTGGAAGCGGCGCTGGCCCAGGCCGGGCTCGCCGCGCCCGACTGGTTGCGGGACGATGCCGAGGGCCTGTTCGCCAGCGCCTGCCGGCATGCCTGGCAGGCCGATGGTGCGCCGGGGCTGGTCTACAGCCTCGATTGGAACCAGCAACCGGTGGTTCGCGCACGTTTGCACTGGGTGCATGCCGAGGCCGTTGCGGCGGCGGCGGCGCTTGTGCAGCGAACCGGCGAAGCGGTCTACGAGCAGTGGTATCGACAGTTCTGGGACTTCACTGCCGCCTATTTCATCGACCTGAGCGGCGGTAGCTGGCACCACGAACTCGACAGCCACAACCGCCCGGCAGCCAGCATCTGGGCCGGCAAACCCGATCTCTATCACGCCTATCAGGCCCTGTTGCTGCCGCGTCTGGAGTTGGCGCCGAGCCTGGCCACGGCGCTTGCGGTGGATGTAACGAGCCGGTGACATTCATGCATCCTTTCGTTACCCGAGCCGGCCAAGACCCTGATTACACTCCCTATCAACGCAAGCGCCACGACTTGCCCGATAACAACAAGAAAGGTATTCCGATGAACGCTATTACTCGCCTCGCTACCGCCGTTTCTCTCGCCTCCCTGTTCCCCTTCGCCGCGCTGGCCGCCGACTCCAAAGGTACGGTGGAAGTGGTGCATTGGTGGACCTCAGGTGGTGAAGCAGCCGCGGTGAAGGTTCTGCGTGATCTGGTCGAGAAAGATGGTTTCACCTGGAAGGATGGCGCCGTGGCCGGTGGCGCCGGTTCCGCGGCCATGACCGTGCTGAAGACTCGTGTGGTGTCGGGCAACCCGCCTGGGGCGGCGCAGATCAAAGGCCCCGACTTGCAGGAGTGGGGCGCGCTGGATCTGCTCGCACCATTGGATGAAGTGGCCCAGGCCAATGACTGGGATGGCCTGCTGTCGAAAACCGTTGCCAAGACCATGCAGTACGACGGGCACTACGTCGCGGTGCCGGTGAACATCCACCGGGTCAACTGGCTGTGGATCAACCCGCAGGTGTTCGAGAAGGCCGGCATCGACAAGGCGCCGACCACCCTCGAAGAACTCTACGCCGCCGGTGACAAGCTCAAGGCCGCCGGCTTCATCCCGCTGGCTCACGGTGGCCAACCCTGGCAGGACAGCACCGTGTTCGAAGGCCTGGTGCTGAGCATCATGGGTGCCGAGGGCTTTCACAAGGCGTTCGTCGAGAACGACGAGGCGACCCTGACCAGCCCGCAGATGACCGAAGTGTTCACCGCGCTGAAGAAGCTCTCCACCTACATGGACGACAACCGCGCTGGACGTGACTGGAACCTGGCTACTGCGCAAGTCATCGACGGCAAGGCCGGCATGCAGATCATGGGCGACTGGGCCAAGAGCGAATGGACCGCCGCCGGCAAGGTGGCAGGCAAGGACTACCAGTGCGTGCCGATGCCGGGCACCGCCGGTAGTTACACCTACAACATCGACTCCATGGCCATGTTCAAACTGAAGAACGAAGGCGACATCGCTGCCCAGCATGCCCTGGCGCGCATCGCGCTGGAGCCTGAGTTCCAGTACGTATTCAACGAAAACAAGGGCTCTATCCCGGTGCGCGCCGACCTGGACATGAGCAAGTTCGACAGCTGCGCCCAGGCTTCGATGAAGGATTTCCAGGAGGCCGACAAGAACGGCAAGCTGGAGCCGAGCATGGCTCATAGCATGGCCACCAACCTCGCCGTACAGGGCGCCATCTTCGACGTGGTGACCAATTTCATGAGCGAGAAGAACGCCGACCCGAGCAAGGCCGGCGCGCAGATCTACGCAGCGATCAAGGCCGCTCAATAGCGCCAACGGGCCGGCGCTGCCGGCCCACTTCTCAAGCACCGCCTCGCACGACAGGGCCTTGGCCCCGTCAGGGTGGCGCTCGGCCCGGATTTCACTTCGCCAACTGGTAATGCCCGATGAGTATCGCCACGGTAATGACCAAGACCTCACCCCTCGACATGCTGCAACGCTGGCTGCCCAAGTTGGTGCTGGCGCCGAGCATGCTGGTGGTGCTGGTCGGTTTCTACGGCTACATCCTCTGGACCCTGGTGCTGTCGTTCACCAACTCCAGTTTCATGCCCAGCTACAAGTGGGTCGGCCTGCAGCAGTACATGCGTCTGATGGACAACGACCGCTGGTGGGTGGCGAGCCAGAACCTGTTGGTGTTCGGTGGCCTGTTCATCGGCATCAGCCTGGTGATCGGCGTGTTTCTCGCCGTGCTGCTGGACCAGCGCATCCGCCGCGAAGGTTTCATTCGCACCATCTACCTGTACCCCATGGCGCTGTCGATGATCGTCACCGGCACCGCCTGGAAGTGGCTGCTCAATCCCGGCCTGGGCCTGGACAAGATGCTCCGTGACTGGGGCTGGGAAGGCTTTCGCCTCGACTGGCTGGTGGATCAGGACCGGGTCATCTACTGCCTGGTGATCGCTGCGGTGTGGCAGGCCTCGGGCTTCGTCATGGCGCTGTTTCTGGCCGGCCTGCGCAGCGTCGACCAGTCGATCATCCGCGCCGCCCAGGTGGACGGGGCCGGGTTGCCGACCATCTACCTGCGCATCGTCCTGCCGAGCCTGCGCCCGGTGTTCTTCAGCGCGGTGATGATCCTCGCGCACATCGCCATCAAGAGCTTCGACCTGGTGGCGGCGATGACCGCCGGTGGCCCCGGCTATGCCTCCGACCTGCCGGCGATGTTCATGTACTCCTTCACCTTCAGCCGCGGTCAGATGGGTGTCGGTTCGGCCAGCGCGATGCTGATGCTGGCCGCGATCCTCACGCTGCTGGTGCCTTACCTCTATTCGGAACTGCGAGGCAAACGCCATGAATGATGCGAGCGTTGCACAGCGACGATCTGCCGCTGAGCTTCTCCCCTCGGGAGACGGTGGCGCGAAGCGCCGGGTGAGGGTGATCAGTCCGAGCCGCCTGGCCATCCACGCCACCCTGCTGTTCGCCGCCGCGCTGTATCTGGTGCCGCTGGTGGTGATGCTGCTGACCAGCGTCAAGACTCCCGACGACATTCGCACCGGCAACCTGTTGTCCTGGCCCGAGACCTTCACCCTGATCGGCTGGGTCAAGGCCTGGAGCGTGGTCGATGGCTATTTCTGGAACTCGGTGAAGATCGCCGTTCCCGGGGTGCTGATCTCGACTGCGATCGGCGCGCTGAACGGCTACGTGCTGTCGATGTGGCGCTTCCGTGGTTCGCAGCTGTTCTTCGGCCTGCTGCTGTTCGGCTGTTTCCTGCCATTCCAGACCGTGCTGCTGCCGGCTTCGTTCACCCTCGGCAAGCTGGGGCTGGCCAATACCACGGCCGGCCTGGTGCTGGTGCATGTGGTCTACGGCATCGCCTTCACCACGCTGTTCTTCCGCAACTACTACGTCACCGTGCCCGATGCCCTGGTGCGCGCGGCGCGGCTCGATGGCGCCGGGTTCTTCACGATTTTCGGGCGAATTCTGCTGCCCATGTCGGTGCCGATCATCATGGTCTGCCTGATCTGGCAGTTCACCCAGATCTGGAACGACTTCCTCTTCGGCGTGGTGTTCGCCAGTGGCGACGCGCAACCGATCACCGTGGCGCTGAACAACCTGGTCAACACCAGCACCGGCGCCAAGGAATACAACGTCGACATGGCCGCCGCGATGATCGCCGGGCTACCGACCCTGCTGGTCTACATCGTGGCTGGAAAGTACTTCCTGCGCGGCCTGACGGCCGGCGCGGTGAAAGGCTGAAAGCTACTGCGCTTTCAAAGTGGAGAAATGAAATGGCTACCCTCGAACTGCGCAACGTCAACAAATCCTACGGCAGCGGCCTGGCCGACACGCTGAGGAACATCGAACTGTCGATCGATTCCGGCGAGTTTCTGATCCTGGTTGGCCCGTCCGGCTGCGGCAAGTCCACCCTGATGAACTGCATCGCCGGGCTGGAAAGCATCAGCGGCGGCGCGATCCTGGTGGACGGCGCCGACATCAGCGGCATGAGCCCGAAGGATCGCGACATCGCCATGGTGTTCCAGTCCTACGCGCTGTACCCGACCATGAACGTGCGCGACAACATCGCCTTCGGCCTGAAGATGCGCAAGATGGCCCCGGCTGACATCGACGAAGAAGTGGCGCGGGTGGCCAAGCTGCTGCAGATCGAGCACCTGTTGCAACGCAAGCCCGGCCAGCTGTCCGGCGGCCAGCAGCAGCGCGTGGCCATGGGTCGGGCGCTGGCGCGGCGACCGAAGATCTATCTGTTCGACGAGCCACTGTCGAACCTCGACGCCAAGCTACGTGTAGAGATGCGTACCGAAATCAAGCTGATGCACCAGCGCCTGAAGACCACCACGGTGTACGTCACCCACGACCAGATCGAAGCCATGACCCTGGGCGACAAGGTGGCGGTGATGAAGGACGGCATCATTCAGCAGTTCGGCACGCCACAGCAGATCTACAACGACCCGGCCAACCTGTTCGTCGCCAGTTTCATCGGTTCGCCGCCGATGAACTTCATCCCCGTGCGCCTGCAGCGTCGCGATGGCCAGTGCTGGGCCGTGCTCAGCTCGTCGCTCGGTGTCGCCGGGCAGGCGCGCTGCGAACTGCCGTTGGGGGAGCTGGAGGCAGGCATGGAGAACCGCGACCTGATCCTCGGCATTCGTCCCGAACAGATCCAGTTGGCTGCCGACGACGGTGCTGAGGCACCGAGTATCTGCGCCGAAGTGGAGGTCACCGAGCCCACCGGGCCGGACACCCTGGTGTTCGTCAACCTCAACCAGACCAAGGTCTGCTGCCGCCTGGCGCCGGACATGACGCCGCAGGTGGGTAGCACGCTGTCGCTGCGTTTCGAGCCGAGCCGGGTGTTGCTGTTCGATGCCCAGAGCGGCGAGCGCCTGCTGGCAAAAAAGCGCCAGGCCACTGACAACAAGGTGGCGCAATTGAAGCGCGGTTAGCCGTGTAGCCCGGATGAAGTCCGGGCTCTGCCGAAACAACTTTCCGCATTGCATCCGGGCTACGCGACGCACCACGTCACGTAGGAGGTGCCGTGCGCACCAGGGAAACGAAGAACCGTCGCTGCGGCGGCTATTCCGCAGCATCGCTCAATAAAAACAATCAGGAGCAACGATGAAGACCACACAACAAACCCTCACCTGTTCACTCGGCGCCCCCTGCTTGCTGGCACTGGCTTTGGCCACCCCGCAGGTGCAGGCCGTCGAGTTCACCGGCTACGTACGCAGCGGTATCGGTGGCGCGGACACCGGCGGCACGCAGCAGTGCTTCCAGTTACCGGGGGCGCAATCGAAGTACCGCCTGGGTAACGAGTGCGAGCAGTACATCGAGCTGGATTTGCGTCAGGATCTGTTTCGCCTGGACGACGGCTCGGTGATCAGCGTCGAGGGCATGGCCCAGCTCTACAACCAGTACGGCCACACGCCGAAGTTCACCGGTGACTACGGCTTTGCGCGGATGAACCAGATGTACGCGGAATGGAGCAACATGCCGGCGCTGAACGGTGGTTCGCTGTGGGCCGGGCGGCGTTTCTACAAACGTAACGACATCCATATCTCCGACTTCTACTACTGGAACCAGAGCGCCACCGGTTTCGGTATCGACGAGATGAAGATCGGCGACCTCAAGTACAGCTACGTGTTCTCGCGCAAGGACAACTACGACCAGGAGCCTTACATCAACCGCCACGATTTCAACGTTGGCGGCTTCCAGGTCAATCCTGGTGGCGAGCTGGAAGTGGGCGTCAGCTACATCGACAAACCGGACAGCACCGACAGCCACAGTGGTTGGGCGGTGACCGCGCAGCACAAACAGCAGGACTTCCTCGGCGGGGTCAACACCGTCGCCCTGCAATACGGTCGCGGGCCGGGCACCGCACTGGGCTACACCGGTGATCCGACCCTCGACAGCAGCAACAGCAGCTGGCGCCTGGTGGAGTTCTTCGACTTCCAGATGACCCCGCGTCTCGGTGGCCAGGTGCAGGTGGTCTACCAGAAGGACAAGCGCCCGGATGGTGCGGATCAGAACTGGCTGTCCATCGGTGGTCGCACCAGCTACGCCTTCACCGAGCAGTTCAAGCTGGTCGGCGAGATCGGCCGCGACCAGGTCGAGGCGCCCGGCGGCACGCGCAAGTTGACCAAGTTCACCATCGCGCCGACCTGGTCGCCATCCGGCCCCGGTTTCTGGGAGCGCCCGGAAATTCGCCTGTACTACACCTACGCCAGCTGGAACCGCGCCGCGCAGCAGGCCGCCAACCTGTTGGCCGACGGCTCGGCATTGTCCGAGAACGGCGCCTTCGGCAGCGCGCGCAACGGCTCCAACTTCGGCGTACAGGTGGAGTACTGGTGGAAGTAAAACGCTCGTAGATTGGGTCCGCTGGCAAATCAGTCGGTGCGCACGGCGCACCCTACGCGACCTGCGGGGTGTTCGTAGGGTGCGCCGTGCGCACCGGGCGTCAGAGCAATCCCGCCACCAGGCGCCCGAGCACTTCCATGGCCTGTTCGCTGCGTGGGCTCCATGGGTGGCCGTAGTTGAGCCGTGCGCAGTGACTGAAGCCCTGGCTGGCGGAGAAGATCGGCCCCGGCGCCAGGCTGATGCCCTGGGCCAGCGCCAGGCGCAGCAGTTGCAGCGAGTCCAGGCGCTCGGGGAATTCGAACCAGAGGAAGTAGCCACCCGAAGGCCTTGTGACCCGCGTGCTGGCGGGAAAGTGCCGGGAGGCGGAGGCGAGCATCGCGCTCTGCTGCATTTCCAGCGAGTGGCGCAGCTTGCGCAGATGACGGTCGTAGCCGCCGTGCTGCAGGTAGTCGGCCAGCGCCGCCTGTGCCGGCACTGACGGCGAGATAGTGGTCATCAGCTTGAGCCGGGCGATCTGCTCGGCATAGCGTCCGCCGGCCACCCAGCCGATGCGATAACCCGGCGCCAGACTCTTGGAGAAGGAGCTGCAATGCATCACCAGCCCTTCGCGGTCAAAGCTCTTCACCGGTTTGGGCGGGTGGCTGCCGAAGTACAGCTCGGCGTACACGTCGTCCTCGATCAACGGCACCTGATGTTCGACCAGCAGCTCATACAGCGCCTGCTTCTTGGTCTCACTCATGCTGGCGCCGAGCGGGTTCTGCAGGCTGCTCATGAACCAGCAGGCCTTGATCGGCAGTTGCTTGAGGCTATCGGACAGGGCACCCAGGTCGATGCCTTCGCGCGGGTGCACGGGGATTTCCACGGCCTTGAGCTGCAGGCGCTCCAGCACCTGCAGGCAGGCATAGAAGGTGGGGGATTCGATAGCCACCAGGTCGCCCGGTTGGGTCACGCACTGCAGGCAGAGGTTGAGTGCCTCCATGGCGCCATTGCTGATCACCAGCTCCTCCATCGGCAGCATCACGCCGCTGACCATGTAGCGCAGGGCGATCTGCCGGCGCAGGTCGGCGTTGCCGGCGGTCATGTCGGCGATGATCTCATGCGGCGATAGCATGCGCAGCGCGTGCGCCATGCTCTTGGCCAGACGCGGCAGGGGGAACAGGTCGGGGCTGGGGAAGGCCGAGCCGAAGGGCACGGTGTGCGGGTCCTTCAGTGAGGCGAGCACGGAGAACACCAGTTCGCTGACATCGACTTCGGTGGTCTGCGCGGCGTGGGCGGTCAGTTCCGGTTCGTGCAGCGGGCGCTTGGCGTGCTCGCGAACGAAGTAGCCGGAGCGTGCCCGGGCCTGGATCAGGCCGCGATCCTCCAGCAGGTAGTAGGCCTGGAACACGGTGGACGGGCTGACGCCGTAGGTGCGGCTGGCATGGCGCACCGAGGGCACTTTCTCACCGGGGCCGAGCACGCCGGTACGGATCAGCTCGGCGATCTCGTCGGCAAATTTTTCGTAGCGTTTCATCCTGTCCTGGTTCACCGCCGCAAAGGGTACGGGCGAATACTTTACGGGGTGAGCGGCAGACATGGCAGTGCCTCGTGAGTGGTGCTTGCGTCGGACGTAGGAGCGGACTTATCCGCGATCAATGTGGCTCGGCGGTTTCGCGGTTGAAGCGGAATGCCGCCCAGCCGCTCGTTGGGTGTTGGCAACCTAGCCCGGATGCAATCCGGGGAAGTATCTCGAACCGCCCCGGATTGCATCCGGGCTACGACGCAGATGCCCATTCGCCGCGGGGCGCGGCTCCTACATGGATATCTGTAGGAGCCCCGCCTCGGGGCAAAGCGCTAGCGCAGCGGCGCAAGGAAGGTGCTTTTGGTGCTCACATGGCTCTGCGCATCGGCCTTGTCGCGCACTTCGAAACGCAAGGTCTGCGGCCCAGCAGCGTTGTGCGAGGCCGTCAGCGCGACGCTTACCGGCAGGTCGCGAATCTCCCCCGGCGCCAGGTTCAGCGTGCTCGGGCCATGCAGCTCGAAGTCGCCGGGCTCGACCAGGCTGATGGCATAGCTGCGCGGCTGCTGGGTCTTGTTGATGATCTTCAGGCTGTAGATGTTCTCGATCTGGCCCAGAGCATTCTCGCGGAACAGGCCACGGTCGCGGGTCACGTCCAGCGAGATCAGCGGGCGTTCGGCCAGCGCCCAGGCGAAGGCGCCGATCATCACTGCCAGCATCGCTGCGTAGCCGATCAGGCGTGGACGCAACCAGTGGGTCTTGCCGCCGGCCAGTTCGTTCTCCGAGCTGTAGCGCACCAGGCCACGGGCATAGCCGAGCTTGTCCATGATGCTGTCGCAGGCATCGACGCAGGCGCCGCAGCCGATGCATTCCAGTTGCAGGCCGTCGCGGATGTCGATGCCGGTGGGGCAGACCTGCACGCACATCGTGCAGTCGATGCAGTCACCCAGGCCCTCAGCCTTGTAGTCGGCGTCCTTGCGGCGCGGGCCACGGTTTTCGCCGCGGGCGGCGTCGTAGGAGATGATCAGCGTATCGCTGTCGAACATCACGCTCTGGAAGCGCGAGTAGGGGCACATGTCGCGGCATACCTTTTCGCGCAGCCAGCCGGCGTTGATGTAGGTGGCAGCGGTGAAGAACAGCACCCAGAACGCCGTGGTGGCGCCGACTTCGAAGGTCGCCAGGTCCACCGTCAGTTGGCGCACCGGGGTGAAGTAGCCGACGAAGGCCAGCGCGGTAACCAGGCTAACCGCGAGCCACAGGCCGTGCTTGGCGCTGCGCCGGGCCAGTTTCTGCAGCGACCAGGGCGCAGCGTCGAGCTTGATGCGCTGGCCGCGGTCGCCCTCGGTGATCTGCTCCACGCGCATGAACACCCAGGTCCATACGCTCTGCGGGCAGGCGTAGCCGCACCAGACGCGGCCGGCCAGCACGGTGATGAAGAACAGGCCGAAGGCGGCGATGATCAGGATCGCCGAAAGCAGGATGAAATCCTGTGGCCAGAAGGTCGCGCCGAAGATATGGAACTGTCGGTTATCCAGATCCCAGAGCACGGCCTGGCGGCCGTTCCAATCGATCCAGGCGGTGCCGAAGAACAGCAGGAACAGCAGGCCGGCACCGAGCAGACGCAGGTTGCGAAAGCGTCCGGTGAAGCTGCGCGTATGGATCGGGCCGCCGGCCTGGGCCGGTGTCAGGCGGATGGGTTTGCTCGGGTCGATGGTCTCGACGCTGCGCACGGGGATCAGATCGGTCATTTAGTTGCCCTCATCAGGCGTTTATCAGGCTGGCGCCATGATCCGAGGGCAACTGATCGCAAAACAGACTCAGGTTTTCGATAAAAAAGCGGATCAGATGATCGCGTTGGACGTAGGGAAAAATGTCAGAAAGGTCGCCGGGCCCTGCCATTTCTGGCGTTTGGAGCTTTGCCGTCTGGCTATGCCACGGATGCCCTGCGACATCGCGCCGCGCCAATCAGTGACCTGCGCTGGTCTCTGTCGTATCTATCTGATCCGCTTTTTTAAGGCTTTTCTGGCGCTGTTTTCAGTGCACGTCTGGGAGGCATAGTCGACGCCCCGTGATCAGGAGGCCTGCCTGCATGTACCAATATGACGATTATGACCGCGCGCTGGTGCGCGAACGCGTCGCCCAGTTCCGCGACCAGGTACAGCGGCGTCTGGCCGATGAACTGAGCGAGGAGGAGTTTCTGCCGCTGCGCCTGCAGAACGGCCTGTACCTGCAAAAGCATGCCTACATGCTGCGCGTGGCCATCCCTTACGGCACCCTGTCGGCCAAGCAGATGCGTGCGCTGGCGCATATCGCCCGCGAGTACGACCGCGGTTATGGCCACTTCACCACGCGGCAGAACATCCAGTTCAACTGGATCGAGCTGGAGCGTGTGCCGGACATCCTCGACTGGCTGGCCGATCACGACATGCATGCCATCCAGACTTCCGGCAACTGCGTGCGCAACGTCACCACCGAGGCTTTCGCCGGCGTCGCTGCCGACGAGTACCTCGACCCACGCCCACTGGCCGAGATTCTGCGTCAGTGGTCGACGGTCAACCCGGAATTCCTCTTTCTGCCGCGCAAGTTCAAGATCGCCCTGTGCGCGGCCGAGCAGGACCGCGCAGCCGTTCAGGTGCATGACATCGGCCTGCAGCTGTATCGCGACCAGGCCAACGAGCTGCGTCTGCGTGTGCTGGTCGGCGGCGGCCTTGGGCGTACGCCGATTATCGCCCAGACCCTGCGCGAGGGTCTGCACTGGCAGGATTGCCTGTCCTACGTCGAGACCATCCTGCGCGTGTACAACCGCCATGGCCGGCGCGACAACAAGTACAAGGCGCGGATCAAGATCTTGGTCAAGGCGCTGGGTATCGAGGCTTTCTCTACCGAAGTGGAGCGTGAATGGCAGCCGATCAAGGACGGCCCGGCGCAACTGACCGAGGACGAGTACCAGCGCGTCGCGGCCTCCTTCCACAAGCCGGACTACGTGCCGCAGGACGCCCTCGACCTCGACTTCGGCACCCACCTGGCGCGTGACGAGGCCTTCGCCCGTTGGGTTTCGCGCAATGTCATGGCACACCAGGTGCCCGGTTACCTCAGCGTGGTGCTGTCGACCAAGCCTGGCATCAGCGCTCCGCCCGGCGACGTCACGGCCGAGCAGATGGAGGCCGTGGCCGACTGGAGCGAGCGCTACGGCTTCGGCGAGATTCGCGTCGCCCACGAACAAAATCTGGTGCTGCCCGATGTACGCAAGGCCGACCTCTACGCGCTATGGCGGGAGGCCGAAGCGGCCGGGCTGGGCACGGCCAACGCCGGGTTGCTCACCGACATCATCGCCTGCCCCGGTGGTGATTTCTGCTCGCTGGCCAACGCCAAGTCGATCCCCATTGCCCAGGCCATCCAGCAGCGTTTCGACGACCTCGACTACCTGCATGATCTGGGCGAGCTGAGCCTGAACATCTCCGGCTGCATGAACGCCTGCGGCCATCACCATATCGGCAACATCGGCATCCTCGGCGTCGACAAGAACGGCAGCGAGTGGTACCAGCTCACCCTCGGTGGTAGCCAGGGCCAGCAGGCGGCGCTGGGCAAGGTGATCGGCCCGTCGTTCGCTGCCGAGCAGGTGCCCGAAGTGATCGAGCGTATCGTGCGCACCTACGTCGATCAGCGGGTGGTCAACGAAGGCTTTCTCGACACCTTCCAGCGCATCGGCCTGGAGCCATTCAAGGCGAGCGTTTACAGCCGCGAGGAGGTGGCATGAACAACCTGATTCGCCTGGTCGGGGGCCAGGCCTGCATCGTCGACGACGATCCCTGGCAGCTCGATGTGGAGGCTGACGCGTCATTGATCCTGCCGCTGGCGGCCTGGCGTGAGCGGCAGTCTGTGGAGGTGCTGGAGGGTAGGGCGATGAGTGCCGACGGCCTGCTGTTGCAGGTGGATGACGAGCCGGAGGCGCTGCAACCATTTCTTTTCAGCTTGCCGCTGATAGCCATCGACTTTCCCAGTTTCCGCGATGGCCGTGGCTACAGCCAGGCCTACCTGCTACGTACCCGACTGGGCTGGCGCGGCGAGTTGCGCGCGGTGGGCGACGTGCTGCGTGACCAACTGGCGCACATGCGCCAGTGCGGCTTCGATGCTTTCGCTGTGCGCGCCGACAAATCGCTGGAGGACGCACTCAAGGGCCTGCAAGGGCTCAGTGTGTTGTATGGTCGTTCGGTTATCGAGCCGCGTCCGCTGTTTCGTCGGGGGCGTAATAAGGAGGAGTCGAAGTCATGATGGTGCGTGGCCTGTTCTGGCTGGTATTGCTGCAATTGTTCGGCGTGGCGCTCAATCATTGGCTGTTGCCGATGTTGCCGGCCTCGATCATCGGCCTGCTGCTGCTCTCTGTATGGCTGATGTGGCGCGGCGCGGTGCCCGAGCCACTGCAGCAGGCCGCCGGCGGTTTACTGCCGTATCTGCCGCTGCTGCTGGCCGTACCGGCCTCTGGGATCATGACCAGCAGCGATCTGCTGCTCGGTGAGCTGCCGGTGATCGCCACGGCGCTGGTGCTGTCGCTGCTGGTGACCGTGCCTTTCTGTGGCTGGTTGCTGCAGACGTTGATTCGCCGTCAGGAGCGCAAGGGATGACCCTGTTGACTCATCACCCGCTATTCGCCATTGCCCTGACCCTGGCCGCCTTTCTGATCGCCGCCTGGCTTTATCGCCGCAGCGGTTGGCTGCTGCTGCAGCCGGTTCTGGTGTCGGTGACGCTGATCGTCGCCACCTTGCTGCTGTGCGGGGTGGACTACGCCACCTACCGCGCCGGCGCCGAGCCCGTTGCCTGGCTGCTGGGGCCAGCCACCGTGGCCCTGGCGGTGCCGCTGCAACACAACATCAAGCGCATCCGCCAGTTGTTCTGGCCGGTGCTGATCACCCTTACGGCCGGCGGC
The DNA here is from genome assembly GCF_032621725.1 of Pseudomonas sp. zfem001. Lineage (NCBI taxonomy): Bacteria > Pseudomonadati > Pseudomonadota > Gammaproteobacteria > Pseudomonadales > Pseudomonadaceae > Pseudomonas > Pseudomonas sp. zfem001. The sequence goes on from NZ_JAVYJI010000006.1 coordinate 275,204, forward strand.
GTGCTGTCGGTGGCGTTGACCCTGGCCATCGGCTGGGCGCTGGGGGCCGACTGGAGCGTGGTGATGAGTTTGGCGCCGAAATTCGTGACCATGCCGATTGCCATGCCGGTGGCCGAGCAGATCGGTGGCGTGGCGTCGCTGGCGGCGGTGATGGTCATGCTCACCGGTGTGATTGGTACGGCCATGGGGCCGCTGCTACTGCGTTGGGCGGGCGTCGACCACCCGGCGGCGCGTGGCCTGAGCTACGGCATCAACGCCCATGCCATCGGTACTGCCCATGCCTTGCAGGAAGGGGAGGAGTGCGGCGCCTTCGCCGCCCTGGCGATGAGCCTGCTGGGCATCGGCACTGCCTTGCTGCTGCCGCTACTGCTGGCCTGAATCGGGCGGGATTCCGCCATTTCCAAAGGGCTCTTCACGGGGTGCTGGCGAGTTCCCGCCAGCGCCGAGTCTGCTGTGTGACAGAAAGCCGCATTCGACCTGCTGAATCCATTCAGCGGCACGCATATTGCTCTAGCACGCGGCGCGATCGGAATACGCCCGCCAAGAGGCCTGGAACCCCCTTCCTTTCGCCCTGTCGCAGATCTGCGGCTATTGCTCATGTGCGGCTTAAACGGCCGCTGCCCGAAACCTTGCCTGCACGGCCCTTGTCGTCGTGCGACGAATAGGACTGTCCCATGAAAAAAATCCTGCTGACGCTGCTTTGTCTCAGCGTGATCGGTTGCTCCAAGCCCCGCGAGCCCGAGAAAACCGTCGACGTGCTGCTGATTGGCGCTGGCGTGATGAGCGCCACCCTCGGCACCTACCTCCACGAGCTGCAGCCGGACTGGAGCATCGAAATCTACGAGCGCCTCGACAAGGTAGCCGCTGAAAGCTCAAATGGTTGGAACAATGCTGGCACCGGCCACTCGGCCTTCTGCGAGTTGAACTACACCCCGGAAACCGCCGACGGTGGCATCGATATCAGCAAGGCCATCGCGATCAACGAATCGTTCGAGATCTCCAAGCAGTTCTGGGCCACCCAGATCGAGCGCGACGTGCTGAGCAAGCCCAAGAGCTTCATCAACATCACTCCGCACATGAGCTTCGTCTGGGGCGACGACAACGTCGAGTACCTGCGCAAGCGTCACGCAGCCCTGCAGCACAGCAACCTGTTCCGCGGCATGGAGTTCACCGAGGACCACGCACAGATCGCTCAGTGGGTACCGCTGATCATGCAAGGTCGTGATCCGCAGCAGAAGGTTGCGGCTACCCGCATGGCCATCGGTACCGACGTCAATTTCGGCGAGATTACCCGTCAGCTGATCGACTCGCTGATCGGCAAGGAGCAGGCCAGCCTGCACCTGGAACACGAAGTTCGTGATCTGCAGCGCAACGATGACGGCACCTGGCGCGTGACCGTGGCCGACCTGGCCAAGGGCGGCGCCGAGCAGAGCATCAATGCGCGCTTCGTCTTCATCGGCGCCGGTGGTGGCGCGCTCAAGCTGCTGCAGAAGTCCGGCATCGAAGAAGCCAAGGGCTACGCCGGCTTCCCGGTTGGCGGCCAGTTCCTCATGACGCGTAACCAGGAGGTGGTTGCCCAGCACCTGGCTAAGGTCTACGGCAAGGCCTCGGTCGGTTCGCCGCCCATGTCCGTGCCGCACCTGGATACCCGCGTGATCGACGGCGAGAACGTGCTGCTGTTCGGCCCGTTCGCCACCTTCTCCACCAAGTTCCTCAAGAATGGCTCGCTGCTCGACATGTTCAGCAGCATGACCACCGACAACTTCATGCCGATGGTCAATGCCGGCATGGACAACTGGTCGCTGAGCACCTACCTGATGGGCCAGCTGATGCTCAGCCAGGAAGACCGCATGGCGTCGCTGCGCGAGTACTTCCCGGAGGCGCAGGACTCCGACTGGGAGCTGCTCACCGCCGGCCAGCGCGTGCAGATCATCAAGAAGGATGCCGAGAAGGGCGGCGTACTGCAGTTCGGTACCGAAGTGGTGACTTCCGCCGATGGCAGCATCAGCGCGCTGCTGGGCGCCTCGCCGGGGGCCTCCACTGCCGCGCCGATCATGCTGCAACTGATCGAGAAGGCTTTCGCTGACAAGGTCGCCACTCCTGAGTGGCAAGCGCGCCTGAAGGAAATCATCCCGTCCTACGGGCAGAAGCTGAACGACGACCTGGCGCTGACCAACCGTATTCGTCAGTGGAGCAGCGAGCGTCTCGAACTGCAGCACATCGAAGTGGCGCCGGACGTGGAAATGGCTGTCGAGCCCGAGCCGACGCCCGTGACGCTGTAAGGCTTAAACGCTGCGAAGGAACCCGCCCTGCGTGATGCGCACGGCGGGTTTTTTCTTGGGCCGCTGATATTCGTGAGCTGAATCTTTCGCGGCTGAAGCCGCTTCTAAAGGTATTCACCCGTACCGTAGGAGCGGCTTCAGCCGCGATGTTCTATCCATGCTTCACAGCCCAAGTGAAGTCCGAGGCCGTTCTAGCGTCAGAAAAGCTATCGCGGCTAAAGCCCCTCCCACAGATCTCACCGTTACTGTGGGAGGGGCTTTASCCGCGACTGGGTAGAGGGTGATTGCTCGGTTTACGTCCGGGCGATGGGCAGGCTGATCACTCCGTCAGCGTCATCAGAATATCGGCATACCAGGTGCAGTTCAGACCCAGGGCCTCGTCCTGGTCCTCGTCTCGATTACCCAACAGCCGCGTGGAATGGATGCCGAGCAAATGCCAGGGCAGGTCGCCATCGACACTGGCGCGCTTGACTACGGGCGCGCCGCTGATGCCGCGGTGGGTGCGGCCGTCGGTGAGAAAGTAACCCAACCCCTGAAAGCGCAGGCCGAAAGAGGAGGCTAACCCGGCGTGACGCGCCACCGGCATACGGTGCAGGGTGTCCTGAAATCCCAGCGGGAAGCCCACCACCAGCAGCGTCGAGCCAATTTCTACATGTTCGTCGGCTTGTAGCAGGTGCTGCGGGGTGAAGGCCTGGTAGGCGCCGCCGTTGGGAAGAGCGGCCTGATCCAGCTCGATCACCGCCACATCGATCTCGCCCGCGCCATCCATACCCTGACGCCACAGGTGCTGGTCGCCGTCATACAGCGGGATGGAGAAGCTGACGGTGCTGGCCAGGTTGTTCGCGTCGGTATGCAGCTCGATCTGCAGGCTGTCCGGCTGATGGCCGCTGGGTTCGTCGAGGACGACATGGCGGCTGGTGACGAGAAACAGCCGTTGCTCCCGGCGGAAGAAGAAACCACTGGCGTTGGTCAGTATCTGCCCAGCGGCCAGGGTGGTGATGCGTGCAGCGCTCAACATCAGGGAGTCGATCATGGCCAGGGCCTCCTGCCGGTATGTGGTCTATCACTGACTGCCAAACCCGTGACAGGTTCGTCTGTTTGTTCTGAGCCTCTGCCACGGTGGATGTAACACGTGACATCCATCCGAGGCAGTAGCGGGGCGGTAGGGTGCGCTGTGCGGACCGGTGGCTACGGTGATTCGAAGGTGCGCACAGCGCACCCTACACACATCACGGCGCGGCCGGCTCATCCTCGTTGCGATCCAGCGCTACCTGACGAATAGACAGGCGAATCTCCGCTGGCAGCACGCGCTTGGCGGCGCCTTCGGCCAGCTCGCTGAGCAGCGGGTGATGGCTGAGCTTGCCGGCTTCGTCCTGGCGCAGCACGCCCTGATCCAGCAGGCTCTGGATGAAGTGACGGAACAGGCTCTTGTCGAAGAACTCCGGCGCGTTCAGGCCATGTAGGATCGACAGGCGCTGGGCCATGACCGTACACAGGTCTTCCAGCTCCTCGGCGCTGATCGCGTTCTGCCCGGCGTTGAGCAGCAGGGCGATGGCCATGTAGAAGCGCTGCAGGGTCTGCGCCACCGAGCGCGACAGCAGCGTCAGCAGCACGAACTGGCGTGAGCTGGGCGCCGGGCGCACGTACACGTCGCCCTCGACCTTGAGCAGGCCCTGTTCGACGAACGCCGTCAGCCACTGGTCGATCACGCCTTCCAGCTCGCTCTGCTCCCAGCGGATGAACAGCTCCGATTGCAGATACGGATACAGCGCGCCGGCGTAGCGCAGGATCTGCTCGCGGCTGATTCGTGCGCTGCTCTGGAAGAAGCTCGCCAGCAGCGCCGGCAGGGCGAAGATGTGCAGCACGTTGTTGCGGTAGTAGGTCATCAGGACGGCATTCTGCTCGTCCAGATAGAGAATCTTGCCCAGTGCATCCTTCTGTTCGGCCAGCAGGTCCATGCCCTTGACGTGCTCGATCAGCGCCGCGCCGTCGCCTTCCGGCAGGGTGGTGTGCGGCGAGTAGGGCACCGCGCGCAGCAGCGCCAGATACAGGTCGAGTACGCGCGCCAGGGCGCGGTCGTCCAGGGCCAGCTTGCTGGTGGACAACAGCGCCAGGGCCACCAGGTTGACCGGGTTGATCGACGCCGCCTCGTTGAGGTGGCGCGCCACGCGCTCACCCAGGCGATTGGTCGTGTCGTTGAGCCAGGCCGGGCGGTACTGCGGGCCCAGTTCCTGCTCACGCCAGCCGGGCTGCTGCTGGTCGAGGAATTCGGCCAGCTTGATCGGCTCGCCAAAGTTCACCGAGACCTGGCCGAAGCGCTGCTTGAGCGCGCCGAGCACCTTGAACAGGTCGAAGATCGACTCCTTCTTCTTGCTCGCGCCACGCAGTTCGCCCAGGTAGGTGCGGCCTTCCAGCACGCGCTCGTAACCGATGTACACCGGCACGAAGACGATGGGCAGGCGGTTGCTGCGCAGGAAGCTGCGCAGGGTGATGGCCAGCATGCCGGTCTTCGGCCGCAGCATGCGCCCGGTACGCGAACGGCCGCCCTCGACGAAGTACTCGACCGGAAAGCCCTTGCTGAACAGGGTGTGCAGGTATTCGTTGAACACCGCCGTATACAGCGGGTTGCCCTTGAAGGTGCGGCGCATGAAGAAGGCGCCGCCACGGCGCAGCAGGCCGCCAATCACTGGCATGTTGAGGTTGATGCCGGCGGCGATGTGCGGCGGCGTCAGGCCATTGCGGAACAGCAGGTAGGACAGCAGCAGGTAGTCGATATGGCTGCGGTGACAGGGCACGTAGATCACCTCGTGGCCCTGGGCGATGTCGCGCACGCCTTCGACGTTGTGCACCTTGATACCGTCGTAGATCTTGTTCCAGAACCAGCTCAGCACCAGTTCGAGGAAGCGGATCACCGTGTAGGTGTAGTCCGAGGCGATCTCGTTGCCGTAGCGCAGCGCCTGGGCTTCGGCCTTCTCCAGGCTGATCTTCTCGCGCTCGGCTTCCTCGGCAATCGCTTGGCGCACCATCGGGTCGTGCACCAGGCCTTTGACCAGGTTGCGCCGGTGCGACACGTCTGGGCCGATCACCGCCGCCTTCTGGTTGCGGAAGTGCACGCGCAGGATGCGGTGCACCATGCGCAGGGTGCGCTCCTTGCCCTTGTCCTGCTCGACCAGCTCGCGCAGGTGAATCGGCGTGGAGAACTGCACGCGGGTCTTGCGCCCGAGAATCAGGATGCTGACCAGCCGGCGCAGGCGCCCGGTGACGGCCCAGCTGTCAGCGAAGAGCAGCTTCCAGGCGCTGGTTTCGCGATCTGGCGACTGGCCCCAGAACACGCTGACCGGGACGATCTGCGCGTCATCCACAGCGTGCTGGCTGAGGGCACTGACCACGCGATCGAGGGTCGGCGAGATGCCGCGCTTGTCCTGGCGGCCGAACCAGTCCGGTTCCGGCGTCAGGTAGAAGAAAGCGGCGGGTTCGATATGTTCCCCGACGGCTACCGGCAACACCGGGCGTGGCAGGCCAGCCTTGGTGCACTCGCGGTCGACCACTGCCAGGTCGCTCACTGACGGCTGCTGCAGCACGTAGAACACCGGCTTGCTGCGGTCGAGTTTGAGGGTGAAGGCGGACTGGTTGATGGTTTCCGAGCGTACCCAGAGGTACAGCAGGCGGCGCAACGATCCGAAGACGAGGCGGCGGAAGGGGGAACGGGTCATACGGACTCTGCTTGTATGGCAAAACGAGCGGTGGCTCGGGAAGGGCGCTAGTGTGCCGCAAGCCGCGTCTGGCGGGCAAAAAACTCGTGCGTCCAGGCGGTCAGCCCGACCAGCATGCAGGCGGCGTATGACGAAAAAACGGTCAATGACTCAGCACCCGTTGATCAACAGAACCGTAAAGCTGGTCCCGGGTTCCCGATTGGAATACCGAGTCAGCTTTCAGGATGATTGCAGCGACCTGAGCAGGGAGGACGAACAGCGTTATGACATTGTAGGGCGGGCCGGGCGGCGATCCGCTTCAGCCACCACCTGCTCCGATGCGGCCTTGACCGAACCCCTACGCCAGCTTCATCACCACCACGCCAGCCGCGATCACCGCGCACGCCACCAGACGAATCGGTCGCAACCTTTCCTTGAGCAACACCACTCCCAGCAGCACGGCGAACACCACGCTGGTCTCGCGCAGGGCCGAAACCAATGCCACCGGCGCCTGGGTCATGGCCCAGATGACGATGGTGTAGGCCGCCATCGACATCGCCCCGCCGGCCAGCCCGCCACGCCAGTGCGGGCCCAGCTGCAGGAAGGCGCGCGGCCCACGGCTGATGGCCAATACCGCCGCCATCACCACGCCGTTGACGGTAAACAGCCACAGCGAATAGCTCAGTGCATCGCCATTGCTGCGTGCGCCCACGGCATCGCTGAGGGTGTAGCCGGCGATGAACAGCGCCGTCATCAACGCACAGCCCAGCATCGCCCCCTGTGGCGCCTGGTGATGGCCGCCGCGCAGCGCCATCAGCCAGATGCCCAGTACCAGAACCAGCAAACCCAGCAACTGCAAGGCACCGAGCCCGTCATGCAACAGCAGCAGTGAGAGCAGGGCGACCATCAGCGGCGAGCTGCCCCGCGCAATGGGGTAGACCTGGCCCAGGTCGCCGTACTGGTAGGCGCGGGCGAGAAAGAAGTTGTAGCCGATATGCAGCAACGCCGACAGCGCGATCCACGGCCAGGCCGAGGCTTGTGGCAGCGCCACCAGTGGTAAGGCGCAGAGCGCTACCAGACCAGCGCCTATCTGAATCAGCGTGGCGGTGAGAAAGCGATCCAGACCAATCTTGAGCAGGGCGTTCCAGCCGGCATGCAGGGCAGCGGCAGCGATGACGGCGAGAAAGACCGTGGTTTCCAAGGCGGGCCTCGAAGGCAGGCGGTTGTCGAAGAAATAGAGCAGGAGCAGTGCGGATAGCGCTCGGCTCGAAGTGATGTGGCTGAGGTGCAGTGCCGGTCGTCAGTTTGCCGCAAGCTCTATTTTCGGGCAAAACCCATTACAACGTGATGGCAGCACAGTGGCGCAACAATGCCTATGATTCAACGCAAGGCGATGGATCACCCCCGCGACGCTGAACGAAAGGGCAGCAAACCCTTGCCCTCGACAACTAGAAAACAGCCCGCCCGTGCATGGCTTGGAGAACTAAGGCGATGACCCCGCCTAGACTGTCGATTGACGCGCATGACGCCGTCGCTCGACGCCCTCGAATCGCAACACCCTTGAACCTGCTGATCGTTCTGGCGAGCGTATTCGTTGCCGTTGTCTGGTTGATCACCCTGCAACGTATCGCCTTCGAGCGTGAGCAGGCGCTGGCCGCAGAAATGGAGGCCAACTCCAGCCTGGCCATCGCGTTCGAGCAGCAGGTGTTTCGCGCGCTGAAGGCGGCCGAGCAGGTGGCGGCCTTCGTGCGCGAGCAGTACCGCCGGCAGGGTGAGGCCATCGACCTGCGCCGCTGGGTCGAGGAGGGCGTGATCCGCGAGGAGATGTTCACCATCGTCAGCGTGGTGGACGAGCATGGCGATATCGTCAGCAGTAGCCAGGACACTGGCCCGGTCAACTACGCCGACCGCGAGTTCTTCACCGCGCAGCGCGATGCCCGTATCGATCACCTGTTCATCAATCAGCCAGTACTCGGGCGGGTTTCCGGGCGCTGGTTGATACCCATGTCGCTGCGTATCGAGCACGCTGACGGTAGCTTCGCTGGCGTCGTGGTGATGGCCGTGCGTCCAGAGGATGTCACGCGTTTCTTCCAGCAGGTCGATCTGGGACCGCAGGGGCTATTGGAACTCGCCGGTCTCGACGGCGTGGTGCGTGCGCGCAAGGTCGGCACCCGCAGCGAATTTGGTGTGGGTGCCGAGTCGTTGGCCTGGTTCCAGCGGCAAAAGCTGCACGATGCCGACGATTTCTACGACAGTGGCGAGGCGCTCGATGGCATCGCCCGTATCGTCAGCTACCGCACCATGAGTGGTTATCCACTGATGATTACCGTGGCCACCGCCTACGACGAGGAGATGGCCACCACCATGCAACGGCGCTCCACCTACCTGATGGCCGCGGTCGGCGTCACCTTGGTGGTCATGCTGTTCGTTGGCCTGCTGGCGCTGATGCTGGTCCGTCAGCGCGCGGCCACTGATGCCCTGCAAGGCAGCGAAGCGCTGTTTCGCGCCACCTTCCACCAGGCGGCCATGGGTATCGCCCACATCAGCCCTGATGGCCAGATACTGCGGGTCAACGACACGTTCGCGCGCATGCTGGGGCGCCCGGCCGAGGCGCTGCAAGGCGTCAATATTTTCGGCCTGAGCGACGCCGAAGTGGCCAGCGCAGCGCGCAGCTTTCTGAGCGCACAACTGGTCAGCGAGGCACGCACACTTTCCCCGGAAATCGAGAAGACCTATCGGCGCGAAGATGGCTCGCTGATCTGGGTCTGCGAGGCCTCGAGCGTCGTACGCAACAGCTATGGTCACCCGGAGTTCCTGGTGCTGGTCACGCAGGACATCACCGAGCGCAAGCACCTGGAGGCGCGCCTTTGTCATGACGCCGAGCATGACGCCCTCACCGGGTTGGCCAACCGCGTCAGGTTCCACCAGCGGCTCGACCAGGCGCTGGCGTCTGCGTGCGACCAGCAGGAGCTATGCGCCGTGCTCTATATCGACCTGGACGGATTCAAGGAAATCAACGACCGCCAAGGTCATTCGGCCGGCGATGGCCTGCTGCAGATGGCCGCCAGGCGGCTCGAGGGATGTGTGCGCAGCACGGACACGGTGGCGCGCTTCGGCGGTGATGAGTTCGGCATCGTCCTCGCCAGCTTGCACAGCAGCCAGGATTGTGAGGCCGTGGCGCTCAAGGTGCTGGATGTTCTGGCGCGTCCATTCGACCTGGATGGTAGCGTGGTGCGGATATCGGCTAGTGTCGGCGCCGCTCTGTTTCCGCTGCACGGTGAAAGCGGCCAAGACCTGCTCAAACGTGCGGACCAGGCCATGTATGCGGCCAAGCACGCGGGTAAGAATCGCTTTCACAGCGCTGACGGATAGGGTTGATGATGGCTTGAGCAGCCATCTACGGATCCTCGCCTGAGTACCTTGGACGGCTACTGGTCCGCGACAGGCTGAGTCGAAACGCCCTGTTCGCCAGCCACCAGCAGCTGCCTGCGCCATTTCCACTCCAGTATGCCCAAGCCTGCGACGAACGCAGCCTCGCCGAGCACATGGCAAAACCCCGGTAGCGTCATGACCGGGGCAAAGGTCGCAGCGATGCCAAGGCATACCAACGCCCAGAATCCGTTGGCCACTGCCAGCAGCTTGATCAGCGCTTCGTAGCGCCGCACACGAATCGCCAGCGAAAAGGAAAAGCAGGCATAGGCGATATTGACCGCGCCGATGAAGCTGAGCAGCTCGCGGGGCAGGGCATACCACTCGCTCAACCAGGCGGCGAACGACAGCACGAGAACCCCCGAGACTGCTGCGGCCATGCAGTCCAGCCAGAGGATATGCCTGATCATTCCCATGGGGCCCGCCTCAAGCGCTGCGCCGCTTTTGCACGGCCAGCAGAAACAGCAGGGTAAAGGCGATCACCAGCAGATCCAGGGCGACGGCGGGCGCGGCCTTGCTCAGGTAGTTCTGGCCATGGATCAGCAACAGCGACACGAAGATGGCCTTGCTCAGCGCGGCAATGACGGCACAGGGAACCCGATGCTTCGGGCTCAGCGCGCCATAGATCAGCAGCATGCCCATCAACCCGATCAGCGCCGACCAACTGCGAACGACCAAGGATTGCAACTGCCCGTCGAAGGATGCGCCAAACATCGACTGCAGCGCCTCCTGCGGGGCGAACAGGCCGTAGAACATGGTCGCCGTAAGAACGCCGGATAGCAGCATCAGCCATCTGAAATTGCGTGCAATGAAGTCCATCGATGTTTACGTCCTTGTTGGTATGAGCGGGGGAGAGCATAGCGTCAAAGCGAAGACGTTGGACGCAGCCAGGCTGGAGATTCATGTTGCCCCAGCAACCTGTGCGCCATTTCATCCAGGCAACCATATCCTCGAAGAGGTCTCGACGCTGTGCGCTCGCGCTGCTGGTTCAGGCTGGGGCTGGTGCAGCCATTGAGTCTATTGGTTTGGGCGAACAGACGCTCGATGAGCGAGCAGGGTGAGCAGCATTGGCTGGTACTCGGATAGCGGGTCGTCTGGCGCTTGATTCAGGTGCAATGGCTGGTCAAGAAGTTGCGCGATCTGTTAGTTAAAAGCTTATAAAACAAGCTGTAACCTGCATATCTTCTGGGTTCTTGGCGGTTTTGAAAAAGTGCTTTTCAGTCACAATTCATGCTTTATACTCGGCCTTCGGCTGCAGCAAGAACGCGAATCGCTTGACCTGCTCCATGCTCGATTGCCGGGGGTGGCGAACGCTGAGAAGACCGTTTTTACCGAGCCGTCAAAGCGCCTTCGGGACAATAAAAACATAGCGAGTTTGGAGAAGTTGGTAATGGCAGATCGTGAGACGGGAACCGTCAAATGGTTCAATGATTCCAAGGGTTACGGGTTCATTCAGCGCGAAAGCGGCCCGGACGTATTCGTTCACTACCGCGCTATTCGTGGCGACGGCCACCGCACTCTGGTCGAAGGCCAGAAGGTCGAGTTCGGTGTGACCCAGGGCCAGAAAGGTCTGCAGGCGGAAGACGTCTCCGCGGTCTGAGCTCCTGCTCGACATACAACAAGGCCCGTCGATGACGGGCCTTGTTGTTTATGGCGTATCTTGGGCCACTAGGGCCTGGATCACTGTGACCCGGATGGAATCCGGGAAATGCGCTGATCTCCCGGATTTCATCCGGGCTACGGCGACGATAATGACCCCGCACAGCCTTGCGTTGGAGCCCCGCCCCGGGGCGAAGCTATATTAGGTGGTGCCGCCCAGATTAGCTGTCGAATCAGAAAGCTCGTAGCGCGAGACCCCTTACCCTCTCCCGCCCTTCGGGCACCCTCTCCCGCAAGCGGGAGAGGGTCATCAGATGGCCGCCTTGCGGCCGCTATTGATCAGTACGCCAGACGATCTCGGTTTCACCATCGGCATCGATCTTGATCCAGCGATCAGCTTCCTCATCGCTTTCATCTTCTACCCAGGTGCCCGGTGCGCAGCGCACTTGCACGCCGAGCGCGGCATGGGCGGCGCGGGCGCAGGCCAGGTCGTCGGCCCAGGGCGTGGCGTCGCTTTCCAGATACAGGCTGTGCCATTTGCCCACGGCTTTCGGCAGCCAGGTCACCGGCACGTCACCGGCCTTGCATTTGAAGGTCTGGCCCTTTTGCTGCCAATCGCTGCATGGGCCGAGGGCTTCGCCCAGCCACTGGGCCACGGCGTCGCGTTCGGCGTCTTTGAGGTAGATCTCGATGTCGGGTTGGCGCATGGCTTTCAGTCCTGAGAGCGTGGGCTCTGGGTTTTGGTGATCCAATCGTAGCGGATTGAAACGGTGACATCGAAGGGCTCGGCGATCACCGCCTCTCGGTGTTCGGCACTGGCGCGCCAGCCGTGCGGGGTCATGGCCAGCAGGTCGGCGCGAGCCTGTGCGTCGGCCAGATGCAGCGGGAATTCGAGGGTCTCGCTGTGGGCCAAGTGCATGCCGGGCGGAATCAGCGCCAGGTGCTTCTCGTCGTCGTAGTCACGGACTTCGTCGTACAGCTTTTGCCGCAGCTCCATCAGGTGGCCACGGGTCGGGCCCATACGCAGCAGGCCGCCACCGGGGGCGAGCAAGCGTTTGGCCTCGTTCCAGTCGAGTGGGCTGAAGACGCTGGCGAGCAGGCTGCAACTGGCATCGGCCAAGGGCACGCGGGCCATGCTCGCCACCAGCCAGTTCAACTGCGGAGCACGTTTGCACGCGCGTTTGACCGCCTCACGAGAGATGTCCAGGGCATAACCGTCGGCGGCGGGCAGGCAACGGGCGATCTGTTCGGTGTAGTAACCCTCACCACAGCCTATGTCCAACCAGCGTGCCGGCTTGTAATCGGCAGCCAGTGCGGCCAGACGAGCAGCCAGCGGCGCGTAGTGGCCAGCGTCGAGAAAACGCCGGCGGGCCTCGACCATGGCGGCGTTGTCGCCGGGGTCACGACTGTTCTTGTGTTGCACCGGCAGCAGGTTGTAGTACCCCTGGCGCGCGCGGTCGAAGCTGTGCCGGTTGCTGCAGATCAGACCGCTGTCACTCGGCTCCAGCGATGTCTGGCAGATGGGGCAGATCAGGCTCATGCCAGCAACTTCACCATGGTCTGGTAGTAAACCTCGGTGAGCAGGTCCAGATCGCTGGCCAGTACACGCTCGTTGATCTGGTGGATGGTGGCGTTGACCGGGCCAAGTTCGACTACCTGGGTGCCCAGGGTGGCGATGAAGCGACCGTCAGAGGTGCCGCCGCTGGTGGATGGCTTGGTCTCGCGGCCGGTGACGGTCTTGATGCTGGCGGCCACGGCGTCCAGCAGATCGCCCGGCTGGGTAAGGAAGGGCAGGCCGGACAGCGCCCACTCCAGGTGGTAGTCCAGGCCGTGCTTGTCGAGGATGGTGGTGACGCGCTGCTGCAGGCCTTCGACGGTGGATTCGGTGGAGAAACGGAAGTTGAACACCGCTTTCAGCTCGCCGGGGATGACGTTGGTCGCACCGGTGCCGGAATTGAGGTTGGACACCTGGAAGCTGGTCGGCGGGAAGTAGTCGTTGCCGTGATCCCAGTGCTCGGCGGCCAGTTCGGCCAGCGCCGGAGCGGCTAAGTGAATCGGGTTCTTCGCCAGGTGCGGGTAGGCGACGTGGCCCTGCTTGCCGTACACGGTCAGGGTGCAGCCGAGCGAGCCGCGGCGACCGTTTTTCACCACATCACCGAGCAGGGTGGTGCTCGACGGTTCGCCGACGATGCACCAGTCCAGGCGCTCGCTGCGGTCGCGCAGGCGCTCGACCACGGCTTTGGTGCCGTGCTGGGCCGGGCCTTCTTCATCGCTGGTGATGAGAAAGCTGATGGCGCCCTTATGCTTCGGGTAGTCGGCGACGAAACGCTCCACGGCGATGATCATGCTCGCCAGGCTGCCTTTCATGTCCGCTGCGCCACGGCCGCAGAGCATGCCGTCTTCATCCACGCGCACATCGAACGGCTGGTACTGCCAGGCGTCCAGCGGGCCGGTGGGCACCACATCGGTGTGGCCGGCGAAGCACAGTACCGGGCCGTCACCACCGCGCTTGGCCCAGAAATTCTCCACCTCTTCGATACGCATGTGCTCGACCTCGAAGCCGCAGGCGGCCAGGCGGCGCATCATCAGCTCCTGGCAGCCTTCGTCGACCGGGGTCACGGACGGGCGGCGGATCAGGTCGAAGGCGAGGTCCAGGGTCGGGGTGAGGGGGGCGGTCATGATGGCTCCGGTACGACAGCTAGCGTGAAGGCTGGCCATCTTAAAGCAAAAGTCGTTACCGATCAGGTGATAAGGCGCGCCGTACGGCGTATTCGTCGGTCACTGGCCGACGGCTGACGTGTGCGGCGGGCTTGGGTGGGCAGGGCTATGTCCCTATAATGCGCCGCTTCGTTCAGGGCACCTCTAAAAACTACCTGCGTTGCCATCGCTGCGTTAAAAACAGGCTCGCGTGCGAGTCCGAGCGTTTTTCGCCTGTTTTTGCGGGGCCGCCATCGGTATTGCACTGGCTGCCTCGCTTACGTTTTTAGAGGCGCCCTTCAGGGGGTGAGATGAGTACAGACGATCAACGCTTCGGCGGCATAGCCCGGCTCTACGGCCAGGAAGGCTATCAACGCCTGGCGGCCGCGCATGTGGCGGTAGTCGGCATCGGCGGGGTCGGCTCCTGGGCGGCCGAGGCGCTGGCGCGCTCGGGCGTGGGCGAGATCTCCCTGTTCGACCTGGACGACGTCTGCATCACCAACACCAATCGCCAGGTGCATGCCGTCGAAGGTGCGGTAGGCAAGGCCAAGGTCGATGAGATGGCCGCGCGCATCCGCGCCATCAACCCGGCCTGCGTGGTGCATGCGGTGGCAGATTTCGTCACCCGCGAAACCATGGCCGAGTACATCACCGAGCAGCTCGACGGGGTTATCGATTGCATCGACAGCGTGCCGGCCAAGGCGGCGCTGATCGCCTGGTGCAAGCGACGCAAGATTCAGATCGTTACTACCGGTGGGGCAGGCGGGCAGGTCGACCCGACGCAGATTCAGGTCACCGATCTGAACAAGACCTTCAATGACCCGCTGGCGGCCAAGGTGCGCAGCCTGCTGCGTCGCGATTACGGCTTCTCTCGTACACCGGGGCGCACCTACAGCGTGCCCTGCGTGTTTTCCACCGAGCAGTTGCGCTATCCCAAGCCGGACGGCACGGTCTGCCAGGCCAAGGGGTTCGTCGGAGAAGGCGTGCGCCTTGACTGCGCCGGTGGCTTCGGTGCGGTGATGATGGTCACCGCCAGCTTCGGTATGGCTGCAGCGGCCAAACTGGTGGACAAGCTGGTGGCTGGCACACGCCGCCCGGCGGAGCGTCTGCCCAAGGCTTGAAAAATCCCCGGCCATGCTTCGTTTGACTATGCTGGGGCGAGATGGGAGAGGTTGCCGTAACTGACAGGGAGGCGTCGTAGATGATTCGTATCAGAGGTGATTTGTGTCGTACCTGTTTTGTAGCGTCTCTCTGAAAAGACGCTGGGCACGGATGTTCGCCTCCCTGGCGTTGCCTTTGTTGTGGGTGGCGATGGGACCGGTTCAGGCTGAACCTAAGAAGTTGTTTATCGGTACCGGCGACTGGGCGCCTTACGTCGATCAGGAGCGTAGTGACGGTGGTGCTCTGGCGCGTCTGATCAGCGCTGTCTTTGCTGAGGCGGGCTATCAGGTCGAGTACGTCTTTCGTCCCTGGGACCGCAATGTGCTGATGCTGCAGCAGGGGCAGTTGCACGCGATCATGCCCTACAGCTGTACGCCCAGCCGGCTCAACTATGGGATTTGTAGCGACACGCTGGTGCGCGGAGAGATAGTCCTGTTCCATCGTCGCGAGCAGGCGTTCGACTGGACTACGGTCGAGGATTTACTGAGCTACCGCATTGGCACGACTCTGGGTTACTCCTACGGCCCGGCGTTCGATGCAGCGTTGCAGGCCGGTCGGCTCAACGTCGAGCAAAATGGCAAGGAAGACACCAGCTTCCGTCTGCTTGAACTGGGGCGCATCGACTTGCACCCGCAGGATCGTGCTGTGGGTTACGCCATGTTGCGCCGGCTGTTTCCAAAAGACGGCGGTAACATCATTCACCATCCGCGTCAGCTCAATACAGAGCCTTTGCGCCTGTTGTTTCGCAAGGATGATCCGGAAAGTGTCATGCTGTTGCGCAAGTTCAATGCCGGGCTGCGTGAGTTCGCCAATCGTGGTGATCTGCAGCGACTGCAGCAGGCACTCAACTCCGGCGATGCCGATGACTGGAAACCCAGCCAGTCAACTCCGCTGGCGCGAGATTGAACGGCACTCGCCGAATTCCGTTCTCAAGAGTCTTTTGCATGCTCAATAACGATGTACTGCGCAGCCTGCGCTATCTGTTAGACGTCAGCGACGCCAAGCTGGAAGAACTCTGCCGGCTGGCGGATTATCCCGTCGAGCCGGGTTTGATCTCGGCCTGTCTGTTGCACGAGGACGAGCCAGGCTATCGCTCGTGCAACGATGTGCTGCTGGCGCACGTGCTCGAAGGGCTGGTGTTCCACAAGCGTGGCAAGGACGACAGCCGGCCGCGCTTGCCGGTGGAAAAGCGCCTGACCAACAACCTGATCCTGAAGAAGCTGCGCGTGGCCTTCGAGCTGCGTGACGATGATATTCAGTCCATTCTGCAAGCGGCTGACCTGCCGATGACCAAGACCGAGCTCAGCGCACTGTTCCGTGCGCCGGGGCACAAGCATTTTCGCGAGTGCGGCGACCAGATTCTGCGCAATTTCCTGCGGGGTTTGACCTTGCGTGAGCGGGGCTGAGCCTCGCTGCACAATGCCTAGATGATTTCGGCGGTTGACCGCTGCCGGCGGCGCGGGATCAGCAATATGCCCAAGGCTACCCCCCAGAACGCTGGTCAACAGATCCCCTGTGATAGCGCCTACGCTGTTCCAGCCAGTCTCAGGCAATATGCAGTCGTAGCTGACGCTGGTGAGCGCACCGAATTGCAAGGGTTGCTGATCCAGGGGTTGTCCCAGGTTGTACTGGGGGATGGCGGCCCAGTCATCACGGATGCGCTGCGTTTCTTCTGGGCTGCATAGATTGCTATAGAAACTGATGCTGCCCAGGGCGATCAATCCGAATGCGGCCAAGCCGCTGGTGACGAGACGCCGATTCGGAGCCATCAGCGCCAGGCAAATCCCGGCAAGCAGACCGGACAAGAGCAGGATCAAGATGAAGGGGTGCATTGGCAGCACCTCGTAAACGGCGTCCGGCAGAAATGCCAGCATTCCTCCAAGAAACTGAGGGCCGAAGTAAACCAAGGCGATGCTGAGCAGGGCGGCTAGCCCTACGCGGATAAAAATAGGCATGACTCGCTCCATGAGTTTGAGGGCCGCGAGCATACATCATCGATGCCGGGCGATGCCGAACCGGCTTCTAGCTTTCTTGCGCCAGTTCTCGCATGCGCTGCAGCACCGCATTGAGCCCATTGCTGCGTGACGGCGAGAGCTGCCGTTGCAGGCCCAATTGTCCAAACCAGTCGACCAGGTCGAGCGCCGCCAGTTTGTCACCGCTAAGGCCATCGACCCGCGCCAGCAATACGGCAAGCAGGCCGCGTAGCAGGCGAGCGTCGCTATTGGCGCGAAAGTGCAGGTGCTCACCATGGCGCTCGGCGATCAGCCAGACCAGGCTCTCGCAGCCATGCACACGGTGCTCGTCGACCCGCTCGGCGTCGCTCAATGGCGCCAGGCGCTCACCCCATTGCATCAGCAGGCGCGCGCGCTGCTCCCAGCCGGGGCAGGCGGTAAAAGCTGCCAGTGCTTCCTGAGCGGCGACTGGCAGGCTCATGGCGAGAGACTCCCGTAGCATGTAGGAGCGGCTTCAGCCGCGATGGACCGGGTGTAGATATTCGCGGCTGAAGCCACTCCTGCAACGAGCAATTGGCGGAATTTCATCGCAGCAGTTCCAGGGCGTTATCCAGGGCGCTGAAGAAGCGCTGCAGGTCCTCGCCGTCGTTGTACAGGCCGAGCGACACGCGAATCGCACCATTCAGGCCGAGGCCTTTCATCAGCGGCATGGCGCAGTGATGCCCGGCGCGCACGGCGATACCCTGTTCGCTGAGCAGGTGCGCCAGGTCGGCGTTATGCACGCCATCGACACAAAAGCTGGCCAGGGCCAATTGGGGTTGGCCCAGCAGGCGAACACCGTCACGCGCCTGCAGGCCGGCCAGCAGTTCGGCATGCAGGGTCGCCTCATGACGTGCCACGGCTGCGTGATCCAGGCCGTTCAGCCAGTCCAGTGCAGCGCCCAGTGCGATTACCGCAGAAACCGCTGGTGTGCCGGCCTCGAAACCCAGTGGAGCAGGGCGAAAGCGCGCTTCGTGGTAGTCGGCATCGAGCACCATCTCGCCGCCGAATTGCCAGTGCTGCAATTGGCCCAACGCTTCGCGGCGGCCATATAGCAGGCCGACGCCATCCGGGCCGTAGAGCTTGTGCGACGAGCAGACGTAGAAGTCGCAGCTCAGCGCTTGCAGGTCATGACGACCATGCACCGCCCCTTGAGCGCCGTCGACCACAGTGAGGGCGCCTTGCGTGCGTGCCAGTGCCAGCAGCTCGTCCAGCGACTGCCAGCGACCCAGTACGTTGGACAGTTGCGAGACTGCCAGCAGGCGGGTGCGTGGGCCGATCAGCCGGGCCGCTTGTTGCAGGTCGATGCTGCCAGCGTTATCGAGCGGAAGGACCACCAGTTCCAGGCCGCGACGCTTGGCCAGTTGCTGCCAGGGCAGCAGGTTGGCGTGGTGTTCTAGTGCGCTGATGACGATCTGCTCGCCCGGCTGCAGCAAGTGCTCCAGGCCGTAGGCCAGCAGGTTCAATGATTCGGTGGTGCCGCGGGTAAAGATGATCTCCTCGGCGCTGGCCGCATTCAGCCACTGCGCCGCCTGGCTGCGTGTCGCCTCAAAGGCACGGGTGGCGCGTTCGCCTGGCAGATGCTGGGCGCGATGCACGTTGGCCACGCCGCTGGCCAGGTAGCCGAGCAAAGCGTCCAGCACCGCCTGCGGTTTTTGCGCAGTGGCGGCGCTGTCCAGGTAGGTCTGGCCTTCGGCTGCGAGGGCGAGAATGCCGGGGAAGTCGGCACGCCAGGGGGAGATCAGTGACATGGATGCTTCCAGAGATCATCCGGCGGTTAAAAGTTGGGTTTAACGTGTAGCGAGCGACGGCCAGACAAGGCGCGATAAGGCGAGGACGCGGAATTTACTGGTGTAAATGAGCGTCCGAGCCTTATTGCAACGCAGTATGGGCTAGCGCAGCAGCGTTAAACCAACTTTTCAGTTGTGGGCGTGCAGGGCTTCGTTCAGCTCAATGGCCGACTTGTGGGTCTTGCACTCCACGGCGCCGGTCAGTGAGTTGCGACGGAAAAGCAGGTCAGGCTGACCAGCCAGGTCGCGCGCCTTGACCACCTTGACCAGGGCGTTGCCCTCGTCGAGCAGGTTCACCTTGGTGCCGGCGGTGATGTACAGACCGGCTTCGACGGTGTTGCGGTCACCCAGCGGGATGCCGATACCGGCGTTGGCGCCGATCAGGCAGCCTTCGCCGACGCTGATGATGATGTTGCCGCCACCGGACAGGGTACCCATGGTCGAGCAACCGCCGCCCAGGTCCGAGCCCTTGCCGACGAATACGCCAGCGGAAACGCGGCCTTCGATCATGCCCGGGCCTTCGGTGCCGCCGTTGAAGTTGACGAAGCCTTCGTGCATCACGGTGGTGCCTTCACCGATATAGGCGCCCAGGCGCACACGGGCGCTGTCGGCGATACGCACGCCGGCCGGTACCACGTAGTCGGTCATTTTCGGGAACTTGTCCACCGAGAATACTTCCAGCAGCTCGCCCTTCAGGCGCGCTTCCAGTTGACGCTCGGCCAGCTCGTTCAGGTCGACAGCGCCCTGGCTGGTCCAGGCCACGTTGGGCAGCAGCGGGAAGATGCCGGCCAGGCTGAGGCCGTGCGGCTTGACCAGACGATGCGACAGCAGGTGCAGCTTGAGGTAGGCCTCCGGGGTGCTGGTCAGGGCGGCGTCTTCAGCCAGGAAGGTGGCGACCAGCGGATTGTGGCTTTCGGCCAGGCGGGTCAGCAGCGCCGCTTGTGCAGAGTCCACGCCTTTCAGGGCTTCGGCCAGATCGGCGGCTTGCGCAGTGGTAAAGGTGATGGCCTGGTTGCCGCCTTGATAGCCGAGCTTCTCAGTGGCCTTGGCCACTAGCTCGCTGGCCGGGTTGAGCAGCGGCAGGGCGTAGAAGACTTCCAGCCAGTTGCCCTGGCGGTTCTGGGTGCCAACACCAAAGGCGATGCTGTAAAGGGAGGTGCTCATTAAGATGGGTTCCTTGCAACGAAATCGGGTGAGAGTGATCAGGCCAGCGCGGCTTGGTAGTTATCCGGCTTGAAGCCGACCAAGGTCTTGTCGCCCAGGTCGAGTACCGGACGCTTGATCATCGATGGCTGGGCCAGCATCAGTTCGATGGCCTTGGCCTGGTCGAGATCGGCTTTCTGCGCGTCGTCCAGTTTGCGGAAGGTGGTGCCTGCACGGTTCAGGATGGTCTGCCAGCCATGCTCGTTGCACCACTTTTCCAGGTTTGCACGGTCGATTCCGACGCTCTTGTAGTCGTGAAAGGCATAGTCGACCTGGTGTTCATCGAGCCAGGTTCTGGCCTTTTTCATCGTGTCGCAGGCCTTGATGCCATACAGGACGTAACTCATTGATCTTCCTCTGATGAGTGGCGTGCCGGAAGGTCCGGTAAATACGGCGGGCCATTATGCCACGTCGTGTCCTTGCATGGCGGTGGCTGTCGCTGCGATGTGTTACGGCGCTAGAATCACGGCCTCCCGCTCGTTCCCGCCGGTTCCACGCCATGCAATTGCTCTACACCATTCTGACCATGTTGCTGGTGGTCAGTGGCACCCGCATTACCGCCCAGTTCATTCCCCTGCCACTGCCGCTGCTGCAGATTCTGATCGGTGCGCTGCTGGCGATTCCCGTGTTGGGGCTGCATGTGCGGCTCGATCCCGAGTTGTTTCTGCTGTTGTTCATCCCGCCGTTGCTGTTCGTTGATGGCTGGCGCATGCCCAAGGGGCAGTTTCGCCAGTTGCGCACGCCGATCCTGCTACAACTTCCGCAGGACAACGCCGCCCTGCGCGAGCGTGAACTCAATCGCCACCGTGCGCTGATGCTGGAGTCGGCGATTCGCTACCTGGAGTCCGAAGATGAGCGCGCGGCCGATGCCGAGGGCGCGATCACCTCGGTGGAGGTGAAGGCGCGGCTGATGAGCGAGTACCGCGATCTGCTGGAGCGCGCCCATGATGGCGACGAAGCACGCGAGCAGCAGCGTGAAGTGGACCGTTTGGAGTATCGCTTGCGCCTGCAGGCGCTGCGCACCCAACGGCTGGAGCTGTATCGCATGCGCAAGGACAACGAGTTGGACGACGATATGCTGACCGAGATCCTGCGTGATCTGGATATCGCCGAGGCGCGCCTGCACAAGAGTTGAGTCACGGATAGGCGTAGCCCGGATGCAATCCGGGAGGCCTTGGGCGGGCTATCCCCGGATTGCATCCGGGCTACGGAGTCAGAGGTTCGCGGCTAAAGCCCCTCCTACAAATCAATTAGCTGTGGGAGGGGCTTTAGCCGCGACTGCTTCTGAAGTCGCTCAGGCGCCGCGAATGAAGCGGGCGATGCGCTCGGCGGCTTCGATGCACTCGGCCAGTGGTGCAACCAGCGCCATGCGTACACGGCCGGCGCCAGGGTTGACGCCGTTCACTTCGCGCGACAGGTACGAGCCCGGCACTACGGTAACGTGCTCGGCGGCGAACAGGTCGCGGGTGAACAGGGTGTCATCACCCGGGGTGCGTGCCCACAGGTAGAAGCCACCATCCGGGCGTTGCACGTCCATCACCGGGGCGAGGATGTCCAGCACGGCGGCGAACTTCTCGCGGTACATATCGCGGTTGGCGCGTACGTGCGCTTCGTCGTTCCAGGCGGCAACGCTGGCCAGCTGGGTTTGTACCGGCATGGCGCAGCCGTGGTAGGTGCGGTACAGCAAGAAGTGCTTGAGGATGCTGGCGTCACCGGCGACGAAGCCCGAGCGCAGCCCTGGCAGGTTGGAACGCTTGGACAGGCTGTGGAACACCACGCAGCGGGCGAAATCGCTGCGGCCCAGCTCGGCGCAGGCGCTGAGCAGGCCGGGCGGTGGTGCGTCTTCATCGAAATACAGCTCGCTGTAGCACTCGTCGGCGGCGATGACGAAGTCGTGCTCGTCAGCCAGGGAGATCAGTTTCTTCAGCGTCTCAACCGGGATCAGCGCACCCGTGGGGTTGCCCGGCGAGCAGAGGAACAGGATCTGGCAGCGCTTCCAGATTTCCGCCGGCACGGCATCGAAGTCCGGGTTGAAACCGTGGGCTTCCAGACACGGCAGGTAGTGTGGCTCGGCACCGGCGAGGAAGGCCGCACCTTCGTAGATCTGATAGAAGGGGTTGGGGCTGATCACCAGGCCCTTGGCGTTGCGGTCGACCACCGCCTGAGTGAAGGCGAACAGCGCTTCGCGCGTGCCATTGACCGGCAGCACGTGGCGCGCAGCATCCAGCCAGCCGCCGGGCACGCCGAAACGGCGCTCGCACCAGGTGGCGATGCTCTGGCGCAGCTCTGGCAGGCCGAGCGTGGTCGGGTAGACAGCGAGCTTGTCGAGATTGGCGGTTAGCGCCTGGCCGACGAAGTCCGGCGAACGATGCTTGGGTTCGCCGATGGACAGCGCGATCGGACGCTTGTCAGCGGCCGGTTGTACGCTGCCGAGCAGTTCGCGCAGTTTCTCGAAGGGGTAGGGCTGGAGCTGGTCGAGGGCTGGATTCATCGTTATCTCGTTTACGTCGGAAAGCGGGGCGGCTCGATCAAATATTTATCTGCAGGCTCTGCGGTTGAATGCTCGGCTCTGACAGGCGGCGGACGATGGTTTCCTGCAGGCGCGCGCAGAGCTCGGGGTCGGACAGCGGCTGGTTGTTGGCGTCGGTGACGAAGAACACGTCCTCGACGCGCTCGCCCAGGGTGGCGATCTTGGCGTTCTGCAGCGACAGGTCGTATTCGAGGAAGATGCGCCCGATGCGCGCCAGCAGGCCGGGGCGGTCCGGTGCGGTCAGCTCGAGGATGGTCACCGGGCGCTGCGCGTCGTTGTGGATGGTCACCTGCGGCGCGAAGGCGAAGTGCTTGAGCTGGCGCGGTACGCGGCGCTGAATGATGGTCGGGTAGTCGTCCGGGTTCTTCAGCGCTTCGATCAGGCCTTCGCGAATCTGCTGGATACGCGCGGGGTTGTTACCGATGGAGCCGCCGTCGGCATCCAGCACCACGTAGGTGTCGAGGGTGAACTGGCTGGTGGAGGTGATGATCCGAGCGTCGTGAATATTTAGGTTGAGCTGGCTCATCGCGGCCACGGTCACGGCGAAGAAGTCATGCTGGTCCGGCGCGTAGATGAAGATCTGCGTGCCGCCCTCGAATTCGCGCTGGGTGGTTTCCTTCATCAATACCAGCGGGCCGCCATCGTTGGGGTGCTGGAGAATGGCGTCGGTATGCCAGGCCACGTCGGTGGCGGTGTGACGCAGGAAGTAGTCGTCGCCGAGCTGGCTCCACAGCTGTTCGGCGTCGTCCGGGTCGGTGCCGCCGCGTACCAGGGTGTCCAGGGCCGCGCTTTGCGTCTGGCGAATCTGCTCTTCACGGTCCAGCGGGTTCTCCAGGCCGCGGCGCAGGGCGCGCTTGGTCTCGGTGTAGAGCTGGCGCAGCAGGCTGGCGCGCCAGGAGTTCCACAGGCTGGGGTTGGTGGCGTTGATATCGGCCACGGTCAGTACATAGAGGTAGTCCAGGTGAGTCTGGTCGCCGACGAACTGGGCGAAGTCGTGGATCACCTGCGGGTCGGAGAGGTCCTTGCGCTGCGCAGTGGTGGACATCACCAGGTGGTGCTGCACCAGCCAGACGATCAGTGCACTGTCCCAGGTCGGCAGGTGATGGCGGCGGGCGAAGGCCTCGGCGTCCACTGCGCCCAGTTCCGAATGGTCGCCGCCACGGCCCTTGCCGATGTCGTGATACAGGCCGGCGAGGTAGATCAGTTCCGGCTTGGGCAGCTTGTCGATCAGTTTGCTGGCCAGCGGGAATTTCTCCGCCAGTTCCGGCCAGCGGAACTTGCGCAGGTGCTTGATCAGGTTGAGCGTGTGCGCGTCGACCGTATAGATGTGGAACAGGTCGTGCTGCATCTGCCCGACGATATGGCCGAACTCAGGCAGGTAACGGCCGAGAATGCCGTAGCGGTTCATCCGCCGCAGGTTGCGGTGAATACCTTCCCTGCACTTGAACAGTTCGATGAACAGGCTGGTGTTGCGGATATCCTTGCGGAACTCGTCGTCGATCAGGTGGCGGCTGTCGCGCAGCAGGCGAATGCTGTCGGCGCGTACACCTTTGATTTCCGGGTGCTGCGCCATCAGCACGAAAATTTCGATGATGGCGAAGGGCGTGCGTTTGAACACGTTCGGGTGGGTGACTTCGATGTAGCGGTCGCGCACCTGGAAACGGCTGTTCAGCGGTGTGGCCGGGTTGCTTTCGCCGGCGCGCAGGATGACTTCCTCGAAGTGCTGGTTGATCAGGTCCGACAGTTCGGAAATCCCCATCACCACGCGGTAGTACTTCTGCATGAAGTGTTCGATGCTGCGTTTGCCTTCTCCGTCCTTGTAGCCGAACAGGGCGGCGATCTTCACCTGGTAATCGAACAGCAAACGGTCTTCGGCGCGTCCGGCGAGCATGTGCAGGGCGTAGCGCACCTTCCACAAGAATTCCTGGCTGGAGGAGAGCAGGGCGTACTCGCTTTCCAGCAGAAAGCCATGGCCGACCAGGGCCTGCAGGTTGAGCGTGCCGAACTGGCGGCGCGCGACCCAGAGCACGGTCTGGATGTCGCGCAAACCACCCGGCGAGCCTTTGACGTTGGGTTCGAGGTTGTACTCGGTGTCGTTGTACTTGCCATGGCGGGCTTTGCGTTCTTCTCGCTTGGCCAGATAGAAGTGCTTGCTCGGCCACATGGCGTCGGTGCTGGTCACCTGCTGCATGCGCTGGCGCAGGTGCTCTGGGCCGGCGATGGTGCGGCTTTCCATCAGGTTGGTGATCACCGTCAGGTCAGCGCGTGCCTCCTCGGCGCATTCGTCGACCGAGCGCACGCTCTGGCCGACCTCCAGGCCGATGTCCCAGAGCAGGGTGAGAAAGCCCTCGATGGGCTCGCGGAAGATTTCGTGGTCGCTGCTGTCGAGCAGGATCAGCAGGTCGATGTCCGAATAGGGGTGCAACTCGCCACGACCGTAGCCGCCGACTGCGAGCAGGGCGATGTCGGCGTCCTCGCTCCAGGTGAAGCGCTTCCAGGCTTCCTGCAGGATCTGATCGACGAACCAGGCGCGATCCTCGACAAGTCGGCGAATGTCGCGGCCGTCGCGAAAGCGCGCATCGAGCACTTCATGCGCACCGCGGATGGCCTTCTTGAATGCGGCGATGGGGCTGGATTTTAACGCCAGCTCGGCCTGGAACTGACCGCGGTCAAACAGTTCGGGGTCCATCTGCGGCATGCAGTTGCCTTCCTTATTAAGGGGTCGTAGGGTGCGCCGTGCGCACCGTTTCAGTTCATGGTGCGCATGGCGCACCCTACGAGTCAGTGGCCAGCTGAGGTGCGCGCGATGGTGTCATCGCTGCGCAGGGTGAAAATCTCGTAGCCATCGGCGGTGACCAGCACGGTGTGCTCCCATTGCGCCGAGAGCTTGCGGTCCTTGGTGATGGCGGTCCAGCCGTCGCCGAGCAGGCGGGTTTCCGGGCGACCCTGGTTGATCATAGGCTCGATGGTGAAGGTCATGCCTTCCTTGAGCTCCATGCCGGTGCCGGCCTTGCCGTAATGCAGCACCTGGGGCTCCTCGTGGAAGACCGCGCCAATGCCATGGCCGCAGTATTCGCGGACCACGGAGAAACCGTTCTTTTCCGCGTGCTTCTGGATCACTTCGCCGATATCGCCCAGGCGGGTGCCGGGTTTGACCAGCTCGATGCCTTTATACATGCATTCCTGGGTGATCTTGGCCAGGCGCTCGGCCCACTCGGCCACCTTGCCGACCATGAACATCTTGCTGGTATCGCCGTGGTAGCCGTCCTTGATCACGGTCACGTCGATGTTCAGCACGTCGCCGTCTTTCAGTGGCTTGTCGTTGGGGATGCCGTGGCACACCACGTGGTTGATCGAGGTGCAGATCGACTTGGGAAAACCCTTGTAGTTGAGCGGGGCGGGAATCGCCTGCTGCACGTTGACGATATAGTCATGGCAGATGCGGTCGATTTCCTCAGTGGTGACGCCTGGCTTGACGTGCTCACCGATCATTTCCAGCACTTCGGCGGCCAGGCGGCCAGCGACGCGCATTTTCTCGATTTCTTCGGCGGATTTGATGGTGACGGTCATATGAAGCTCTCGGGCACGAACGGAAAGGTCGCTATATTAGCAGCTTCGCTGTGCCAGCCCCAAAGGGCGCCGCAACCGCTGCAGGACGTTACTGCGTTGTTTGCCAGCTTTTGTAGCCTGAGCCGGCTTTGTGTGGTATAAAACGCGCCGCTTTACGGGCACTAAGCCCGAAAGCTTAAACCCACACACGTATCGACACGGTTTCCTGGGTGCCTTTCGACAAGTTCGAGGGTTGGAAGCTGGGATGCGTGGAGGCCTAACCCGACTTATCAAGGAACTATCATGTCCCAAGTCAACATGCGCGATATGCTGAAGGCCGGTGTGCACTTCGGCCACCAGACCCGTTACTGGAACCCGAAAATGGGCAAGTACATTTTCGGCGCGCGCAACAAGATTCACATCATCAACCTCGAAAAAACCCTGCCGATGTTCAACGAAGCTCAGGCTTTCGTTGAGAAGCTGGCTGCTGGCAAGAACAAGATCCTGTTCGTCGGCACCAAGCGTTCCGCTGGCAAGATCGTTCGCGAAGAAGCTGCTCGTTGCAACTCGCCGTTCGTCGATCACCGCTGGTTGGGCGGCATGCTGACCAACTACAAAACCATCCGCGCCTCGATCAAGCGTCTGCGTGAGCTGGAAGTTCAGTCCCAGGACGGTACTTTCGCCAAGCTGACCAAGAAAGAAGCCCTGATGCGTTCGCGTGATCTGGAAAAACTGGATCGCAGCCTGGGCGGTATCAAGGACATGGGCGGCCTGCCGGACGCACTGTTCGTAATCGACGTTGACCACGAGCGCATCGCTATCACCGAAGCCAACAAACTGGGCATCCCGGTTATCGGCATCGTCGATACCAACAGCAGCCCGGAAGGCGTTGACTACATCATCCCGGGTAACGACGACGCCATCCGCGCCATCCAGCTGTACATGGGTGCCATGGCCGACGCCGTGATTCGTGGTCGCAGCAACGCTGGCGGCGCCACTGAAGAGTTCATCGAAGAAGCCGCGGCTGCCGAGAGCGCCGAAGGCTAAGCGGTAACGCAAAGCATCTAGCGTTACGCGCTGTGCAAAAAGGGGGCTAGGCCCCCTTTTTGCCACTCAAAGATTTGATCGTCCGTGATGCGGGCGATGGTTGAAGACCTACCGAGAGGATTTTCAAAATGGCAGAGATTACTGCAGCACTGGTTAAAGAACTGCGCGAGCGTACCGGCGAAGGCATGATGGATTGCAAAAAGGCCTTGACCAAGGCTGGCGGCGACATCGAAAAAGCCATCGACGATATGCGCGCTTCCGGCGCCATCAAAGCTGCCAAAAAGGCTGGCAACGTTGCTGCTGAAGGCGCTATCGCCGTCAAGGCCGACGGTAAGGCCGCCGTGCTGATCGAAGTTAACTCGCAGACCGACTTCCTGGCTCTGCAGGACGACTTCAAGAATTTCGTTACCAGCAGCGTAGACAAGGCATTCGCTGACAAGCTGACCGACGCGGCTCCGCTGATCGAAGCTCAGGAAGCCGAGCGTACCGCTCTGGTCGCCAAAGTAGGCGAAAACGTCAACATCCGTCGTCTGGTACGTGTTGAGGGTGACGTTGTCGGTTCCTACCTGCATGGCAATAAGATCGGTGTTGCCGTTGTTCTGAAGGGCGGCGACGTCGAGCTGGCCAAAGACATCGCGATGCACGTTGCTGCAAGCAACCCGGAATTCCTGCTGCCAAGCGACGTTTCGGCTGAAGCGATCGAGCGCGAGAAGGCTGTCTTCCTGCAACTGAACGAAGAGAAGCTCAAGGGCAAGCCTGCCGATATCGCCGAGAAGATGGTTGCCGGCCGTATCTCCAAGTTCCTGGCAGAAGCCAGCCTGGTTGAGCAGGCGTTCGTCAAGAACCCGGAAATCAAGGTCGGTGAGCTGGCCAAGAAAGCTGGCGCTGAAATCGTTTCCTTCACCTACTTCAAAGTGGGCGAAGGCATCGAGAAGCCGGTTGACAACTTTGCTGAAGAAGTTGCTGCCCAGCTGGCCGCCAGCAAGCAGTAATCGTTTTCGGTACGTGTCCCCAAAGAGGCTGCCCGTTTGCGCGGGCGGCCTCTTTGCCGAATAAGGGATGACGAATAAAGTAGCGGTCGTTTCAATGAACGGCCGTTGGCGCTGTCGAAGTGCCGGATAATCGCAGCGCTCGAACGCGTTGCTGACGAATTTCATATCGCCGCAGGAGAGACTTGCAATGGCTCAGCAGACAACTGGTCGCCAACCTCGCTACAAACGCATTCTGCTCAAACTTAGCGGCGAGGCCCTGATGGGCTCGGAAGATTTCGGCATCGATCCCAAGGTGCTCGACCGTATGGCGCTTGAAGTCGGCCAGCTAGTCGGCATCGGCGTGCAAGTCGGCCTGGTGATTGGTGGCGGCAACCTGTTCCGTGGCGCGGCGTTGTCCGCTGCGGGTATGGATCGCGTAACCGGCGACCACATGGGCATGCTGGCGACCGTCATGAACGCGCTGGCCATGCGCGATGCGCTGGAGCGCTCGAACATCCCGGCCATCGTCATGTCGGCGATCTCCATGGTCGGCGTGACCGATCACTATGACCGCCGCAAGGCCATGCGCCACCTGAAGACCGGTGAGGTAGTAATTTTCGCTGCTGGCACCGGCAACCCCTTCTTTACTACCGACTCGGCTGCCTGCCTGCGTGCCATCGAAATCGATGCGGACGTTGTACTGAAGGCGACCAAGGTCGATGGCGTGTACACTGCCGACCCGTTCAAAGACCCGCATGCCGAGAAGTTCGAGCGCCTGACTTATGACGAGGTGCTCGATCGCAAGCTGGGTGTGATGGATCTGACGGCCATCTGCCTGTGCCGCGATCACAACATGCCGCTGCGGGTCTTCAACATGAACAAGCCCGGCGCACTGCTGAACGTTGTAGTGGGTGGCGCCGAAGGAACACTGATCGAGGAGGATGCACAATGATCAACGACATCAAGAAAGACGCTCAGGAACGCATGAGCAAGTCCCTGGAAGCGCTGGGTCGTAACCTGGCTTCCATTCGTACCGGTCGTGCCCATCCGAGCATTCTCGACAGCATCAAGGTACCGGCCTGGGGCAGCGACATGCCGCTCAATCAGGTAGCAGCGATCACCGTTGAGGACGCGCGTACCCTGAAGATCGTCGCGCATGACAAGACTCTCGGCGCTGCGATCGAGAAAGCCATCCTGACCTCGGACCTGGGTCTGAACCCGAGCAGCGCTGGTTCCACCATTCGTGTGCCGATGCCGGCCCTGACCGAGGAAACCCGCAAGGGCTACACCAAGCAGGCGCGCGGCGTTGCCGAAGATGCCAAGGTCGCCGTGCGTAACGTGCGTCGCGATGCTTTGGCCGAGCTGAAGAAGCTGTCCAAGGCCAAGGAAATCAGCGAAGACGAAGAACGTCGCGCTGCAGATGAGCTGCAGAAGATCACCGACAAGTTCATCGGTGATGTCGACAAGGCGCTCGAGGTGAAAGAAGCGGACCTGATGGCTGTTTGACGGCTGGGCGCCCATACATGGACAAGAACAAGCAGGGTGCGGTGCCGCGGCATGTCGCCATCATCATGGATGGCAACAACCGATGGGCGAAGAAGCGCCTGTTGCCGGGTGTGGCGGGGCACAAGGCCGGGGTCGACGCGGTTCGCGCGGTGATCGAGGTCTGTGCCGAGTCTGGCGTCGAGGTGCTGACCCTGTTCGCCTTCTCCAGCGAGAACTGGCAGCGTCCGGCCGAAGAGGTTGGCGCGCTGATGGAGCTGTTCCTGGGGGCGCTGCGTCGTGAGGCCAAGCGGCTGCTGGATAACGACATCGGCCTGCGCATCATTGGGGACCGCTCGCGGTTTCATCCCGAGTTGCAGGCGGCCATGCGCGACGCCGAGCTGCTGACAGCCGGAAACCGTCGTTTCACCTTGCAGATCGCTGCCAACTACGGCGGTCAGTGGGATATCGCTCAGGCCGCTCAGCGTTTGGCCCGTGAAGTGCAGGCAGGCCATCTGCAGCCTGAAGACATCACGCCGCAATTGCTTCAGGGCTGCCTGGCCACCGGTGACCTGCCGTTACCCGACCTGTGCATTCGCACTGGGGGCGAGCACCGCATCAGCAACTTCCTTCTCTGGCAGTTCGCTTACAGCGAACTGTACTTTTCCGACCTCTATTGGCCGGACTTCAAGCATGAGGCCATGCGCAAGGCGCTGGCTGATTTCGCTACCCGCCAGCGTCGCTTCGGCAAGACCAGCGAGCAGGTGGAAGCTGAGGCGCGCTCTTAATGCTCAAACAACGAATCATCACGGCTTTGGTGCTGTTGCCCATCGCCCTGGGCGGTTTTTTTCTGCTCGATGGCGGTGCCTTTGCCCTGTTCATCGGTGCAGTGGTCACGCTGGGTGCCTGGGAATGGGCGCGTCTGGCAGGGTTCGAGGCTCAGTCGCTGCGTGTGACCTACGCGGCTGCAGTGGCCGTTTTGCTCGGCCTGCTGTACATGGTGCCTGTCGTTGCCCCGCTGCTGCTGGTGGTGGCTGTGCTGTGGTGGTTGGTCGCCACCTTTCTGGTAATGACCTACCCCGATAGCAGTCGTTTCTGGGGCGGAGTGCCGGGGCGTTTGCTGATTGGTTTGCTGATTCTGCTGCCGGCTTGGCAGGGTCTGGTTCTGCTCAAGCAGTGGCCGCAAGCCAATGCGCTGATCATCGCCGTTATGGTGTTGGTCTGGGGCGCGGACATTGGTGCTTACTTTTCCGGAAAAACCTTTGGCAAGCGCAAACTGGCGCCCAAAGTCAGTCCGGGCAAGAGCTGGGAAGGCCTCTATGGTGGTCTCGCGGCCAGTCTGTTGATCACCCTGTTGGTCGGGCTGCAGCAAGGCTGGTCCGCTGGTGGGCTGCTGCTGGCTCTTGCCGGTGCTGCCGTGGTGGTGCTGATTTCCGTGGTTGGCGACTTGACCGAAAGCATGTTCAAGCGTCAGTCCGGGATCAAGGACAGCAGCAATCTGCTTCCGGGTCACGGCGGTGTGCTGGATCGCATCGACAGCCTGACGGCGGCCATTCCGCTGTTCGCTGCATTGCTCTGGCTCGCGGGTTGGGGCGCGCTGTGAGCGCAGTGCAGCAGGTCACCGTGCTGGGGGCTACTGGCTCTATCGGCCTCAGCACGTTGGATGTGATCGCGCGCCATCCTGAGCGCTACAGCGTCTTCGCGCTGACGGGCTTTTCGCGCTTGGCAGAGCTGCAGGTGCTGTGCGTGCAGCATCGCCCGCGCTACGCGGTGGTGCCTGATGACGATTCAGCGCTCGAGTTGCAGAACAATTTGCGCGCTGCCGGGCTGGCGACCGAAGTGCTGGTTGGCGAAGCAGGGCTGTGCGCCGTCTCTGCCGACGCCGCCGTCGATTGCGTAATGGCGGCCATTGTTGGCGCTGCGGGCCTCAAGCCGACCCTGGCAGCCGTGCAGGCCGGCAAGAAAGTGCTGCTGGCGAATAAGGAAGCCCTGGTGATGTCCGGCGCCTTGTTCATGCAGGCGGTCAAGCAGAGCGGGGCGGTGCTGTTGCCCATCGATAGCGAGCACAACGCGATTTTCCAATGCTTGCCGGGCGACTATTCGCGCGGTCTGCAGGCGGTTGGTGTGCGTCGCGTACTACTGACGGCTTCCGGTGGGCCTTTTCGCGAAACGCCGTTGGCCGATCTGGAGCATGTCACGCCGGAGCAGGCGTGCGCGCATCCGAACTGGTCGATGGGGCGCAAGATCTCGGTCGATTCGGCCAGCATGATGAACAAGGGGCTCGAGTCGATCGAAGCCTGCTGGCTATTCGATGCCCGCCCCGAGCAGATCGAGGTGGTCATCCACCGGCAGAGCGTGATTCATTCGCTGGTCGATTACATCGACGGTTCGGTACTGGCCCAGCTGGGTAATCCGGACATGCGCACGCCCATCGCGCATGCTTTGGCCTGGCCGGAGCGTATCGACTCGGGCGTATCGCCTCTGGATCTGTTTACCGTCGGTCGACTGGATTTCGAACGTCCCGACGAGCAGCGTTTCCCCTGTTTGCGCCTGGCGCGTGAGGCAGCGCAGGTCGGCGGCAGTGCGCCGGCGACGCTCAACGCGGTCAATGAGGTGGCAGTCGAGGCTTTCCTTCAGCGGCGCATCCGTTTCACTGATATCGCGCGTATGATTGAGTCCGTGTTGAACGCCCAGCCTGTGCAGGCTGTCGAAGCGCTCGACGCAGTATTCGAGGCCGATGCCCGTGCGCGTGAACTGGCTGGGCAGTGGCTCGTTGGTCGTTGATCACGCCGACGTTGGTCTTGTACTTGAGCGGCTCGTAGGGCTGGAGAAGTGAAATGAGTGGGTTGTACATGCTGGTTGGCACCCTGATCGCACTGGGTGTCCTGGTCACCTTTCACGAGTACGGACACTTCTGGGTGGCTCGCCGCTGCGGCGTCAAGGTGCTGCGCTTTTCCGTTGGCTTCGGTACGCCACTGTTGCGCTGGCACGACCGCCAGGGCACTGAGTTCGTCGTAGCAGCCATTCCTCTGGGCGGCTACGTCAAGATGCTTGATGAACGCGAGGGCGATGTACCGCCCGAACTGGTCGAGCAATCCTTCAATCGCAAGAGTGTACGCCAGCGCATCGCCATTGTTGCCGCTGGCCCGCTGGCCAATTTCCTGCTGGCGCTGCTGTTCTTCTGGTTCGTCGCCATGCTCGGCAGTCAGCAGGTTCGGCCGGTGATCGGTGGCGTGCAGCCGGACAGCCTGGCGGAAGTGGCCGGGCTGCGTGCTGGGCAGGAGATCGTTGCAGTCAACGGCGAGGCCACCAGTGGTTGGGCGGCGGTCAATCTGCAGCTGGTAAGGCGTCTGGGCGAGAGCGGTACGCTCGATCTGCGCGTGCTCGAGCCGGGCTCCACGGTTGAAGCGCCCAAGCAGGTGCAATTGGATAACTGGTTGCGCGGCGTCGACGAGCCGGACCCGATTGGCTCGCTGGGGATTCGCCCCTGGCGCCCAGTGCTGGAGCCGGTTCTGGCTGAGGTGGATTCCAAGGGGCCTGCCTATGCTGCAGGCTTGCAGGCCGGAGATCGACTGCTGGCACTCGATGGCGAGCCGCTCGTTGACTGGCAGGGTTTGGTTGATCGTGTAAGGGCATTGCCAGGTGAGGCGGTCACGCTGCGCTTCGAGCGCGCGGGACAGGAGCGGGACGTGCAGCTGACACTGGCGTCGCGCGGTGAAGGGGAAGCTCGCAGCGGTTATCTGGGCGCGGGTGTGCAGGGTGTCGAGTGGCCGCCAGAGATGCTCCGCGAGGTGCGCTACGGTCCGCTCGATGGCGTCGTCGAGGGCATGCGTCAAACCTGGTCCATGAGCCTGCTGACCCTCGATTCCCTCAAGAAAATGCTGTTCGGTGAGCTCTCGGTAAAAAACTTGAGTGGGCCGATAACCATTGCTAAAGTGGCGGGCGCTTCAGCTGAGTCAGGGCTGGGGGATTTCCTGAAATTCCTTGCATATCTGAGTATTAGCCTGGGGGTTCTCAATCTGCTGCCCATTCCTGTACTGGATGGTGGGCATCTGCTGTTTTATCTGGTCGAGTGGGTGCGTGGTCGCCCCTTGTCTGAGCGGGTTCAGGGTTGGGGGATGCAGATCGGCATCAGTCTGGTTATCGGGGTCATGTTGCTTGCCCTGGTCAACGACCTCAGCCGCCTGTGAGCATTGCTGAATACGTTCTTGAGATTTAAAAGAAGTGTCGCCTAAGCGGCAGTTTTTATCGTCAGTTGGAATAAGAAAGGACTTCATGAAACGTCTGCTGCTACCTGCGGTACTGTCCGCATTGATGATCGCCGAAGTTCACGCCGAGTCCTTCACCATCTCCGATATACGCGTCAACGGCCTGCAGCGGGTTTCCGCGGGTAGTGTATTCGGCGCGTTGCCGCTCAATGTGGGCGAGCGGATAGATGATCGCCAGCTGGTCGATGCCACCCGCTCCCTGTTCCGTACCGGCTTCTTCCAGGATATTCAGCTTGGTCGCGATGGCGACGTGCTGGTCGTTACTGTGGTCGAGCGTCCCTCCATCTCCGGCATCGAGATCGAAGGCAACAAGGCCATCAGCACTGAAGACCTGCTCAAGGGCCTGAACCAGTCTGGTCTGGCCGAGGGCGAGATCTTCCAGCGCGCCACCCTCGAAGGCGTGCGTAACGAGCTGCAGCGCCAGTATGTCGCTCAGGGCCGTTATTCGGCCGAGATCGAAGCCGAGGTGATTCCGCAGCCGCGTAACCGCGTGGCGCTGAAGATCACCATCAACGAAGGCACCGTAGCCGCTATCTCCCACATCAACGTGGTCGGCAATACCGTGTTCTCCGATGAAGATCTGGTCGATCTGTTCGAGCTGAAGACCACCAACTGGCTGTCCTTCTTCAAGAACGACGACAAGTACGCCCGCGAAAAGCTGTCCGGTGACCTCGAGCGTCTGCGCTCCTACTACCTGGACCGCGGCTACATCAATATGGATATCAGCTCCACGCAGGTTTCCATCACCCCGGACAAGAAGCACGTCTACATCACCGTCAACGTCGAAGAAGGCGAGAAGTACAGCGTTCGCGACGTGAAACTGTCCGGTGACCTCAAGGTCCCGGAAGACGATGTGCGCGCACTGCTGCTGGTCAAGGAAGGTCAGGTCTTCTCGCGCAAGATCATGACCACCACCAGTGAGCTGATCACCCGTCGTCTGGGTAACGAGGGTTACACCTTCGCCAACGTCAACGGCGTGCCGGAAGCGCACGACGAAGACAACACCGTTTCGATCACCTTCTTCGTCGATCCGGGCAAGCGTGCCTACGTCAACCGTATCAACTTCCGCGGCAACACCAAGTCCGAAGACGAAGTGCTGCGTCGCGAAATGCGTCAGATGGAAGGTGGCTGGGCCTCGACCTACCTGATCGACCAGTCCAAGACTCGCCTGGAGCGCCTGGGCTTCTTCAAGGAAGTCAACGTCGAAACTCCGCAAGTGCCAGGCACTGATGACCAGATCGACGTCAACTACAGCGTCGAAGAGCAGCCGTCCGGCTCCATCACTGCCAGCGTCGGTTTCGCCCAGAACGCCGGCCTGATCCTTGGTGGTTCGATCAGCCAGAACAACTTCCTGGGTACCGGTAACCGCGTCAGCATCGGTCTGACTCGCAGTGAATACCAGACCCGATACAGCTTTGGCTTCGTTGATCCCTACTGGACCGTCGATGGCGTTAGTCTGGGTTACAACGCCTTCTACCGCACCACCGACTACGATGAACTCGATGTCGATGTATCCAGCTATTCGGTTGACAGCCTGGGTGCGGGTATCAACATCGGCTACCCGATCAGCGAAACCGCGCGTCTGACCTATGGTCTGACCGTACAGCAGGACAGTATCGATACCGGTCGTTATACCGTCGACGAGATCTTCGATTTCATCGACTCTGAGGGCGATAACTACCTGAACTTCAAGGGTTCCATCGGCTGGTCCGAGTCGACCCTGAACCGTGGTGTACTGGCCAACCGTGGTCATTCGCAGAGCCTGGTGCTGGAAACCACGCTGCCAGGTAGCGATCTGTCGTTCTACAAGCTCGACTACCGTGGTCAGGTGTTCACCCCGATCAGCGACAACTACACCCTGCGTTTCCATACCCAGCTGGGTTATGGCGACAGCTACGGCTCCACTGCTGAGCTGCCGTTCTATGAGCACTACTACGCGGGTGGTTTCAACTCGGTACGTGGTTTCGAAGACAGCAGTCTGGGCCCGCGTAGCACGCCGAGTACCGGTGCCAAGCCAGGCACCCTGCGTGACCCGGATCAGGACCCGCTGCCGTTCGGTGGTAACGTACTGGTACAAGGTGGCGTCGAGATGCTGTTCCCGCTGCCGTTCGTCAAGGATCAGCGCTCGCTGCGTACCGCATTGTTCTGGGACGTGGGTAATGTCTTCGATACCAACTGCAGCTCCAGCCAGAAAAGGCTGAGCGACAGCTGCAATATCGACTTCAGCAGCATGGCCAGCTCCGTGGGTGTCGGCCTGACCTGGATCACCGCACTGGGCCCGCTGAGCTTCAGTCTGGCCATGCCGATCAAGAAGCCGGATGATGCCGATACTCAGGTATTCCAGTTCTCCCTAGGTCAAACCTTCTAAGTTCGTTTCACAGAAAGCCAACAGTTTTGTTGCAGGAGTGCATTGTGCGTAAGTTGACTCAACTGGTTCTGTTCACCGCCGCCCTGATCGCCACTCCGGCGTTCGCCGAGATGAAGGTGGCCGTACTGAACTATCAGATGGCGCTGCTCGAGTCGGATGCAGCCAAGCGCTACGCCGTCGATGCCGAGAAGAAGTTTGGTCCGCAACTGAACAAGCTCAAGACTCTGGAAAGCGACGCCAAGCGCATCCAGGATCGTATGGTCAAAGATGGCGACAAGATGCAGCAGGCTGAGCGCGAGCGTCTCGAGCTCGAATTCAAGCAGAAGGCCCGTGACTTCCAGTTCCAATCCAAGGAGCTGAACGAAGCCAAGGCCATTGCTGACCGCGAGATGCTGGGCAAGCTGAAGCCGAACCTGGATAAGGCCGTCGAAGACGTGATCAAGAACGGCAACTTCGACCTGGTGCTTGAGCGTGGTGCGGTGATCGAGGTCAAGCCTCAGTACGACATCACTCGCCAGGTCATCGAGCGCATGAACCAGATGCGTTAAGCATGACAGTGACAGTTACCCTCGGCCAATTGGCTGAGCGTCTTGGCGCCACCTTGCGTGGCGCCGAAGCGAAGGTCATCACGGGCCTGGCCACCTTACAGGAGGCCAGGCCCGAACAGTTGAGCTTCCTGGCCAATGCCCAGTACCGCAAGTTTCTGGCGCAGACCCAGGCCGGTGCCGTGCTGCTGACCGCAGCCGATGCTGAAGGCTACGCTGGCGATGCCCTGATCGTTGCCAACCCGTACCTGGCTTATGCCCAGCTGTCGCATGTGTTCGATCGCAAGCCCAAGGCTGCGCCGGGTATTCATGCCACGGCACAGATCGCCGAAGACGCTCTGGTCGATCCGAGTGCGAGTATTGGCGCTTTTGCGGTTATCGAAAGCGGTGCGCGTATCGGTGCTGATGTCAGCATCGGTGCCCATTGTGTAGTCGGTGCGCGCAGTGTGGTGGGTGATGGCGGCTGGCTGGCGCCGCGCGTGACGCTCTATCACGACGTGCAGATCGGTAAGCGGGTGGTGATCCAATCCGGTGCTGTGATCGGTGGTGAAGGCTTCGGTTTCGCCAACGAGAAGGGCGTCTGGCAGAAGATCGCGCAGATCGGTGGGGTAACCATCGGCGATGACGTCGAGATCGGCGCCAACACCACGGTGGATCGCGGTGCGCTGTCCGACACCCTGATCGGCAATGGTGTGAAGCTGGATAACCAGATCATGATCGCGCACAACGTGCAGATTGGTGACAACACTGCAATGGCGGGCTGCTGCGGTATTTCCGGCAGCACCAAGATCGGCAAGAACTGCATGATCGCTGGCGGTGTGGGGATGGTTGGTCATATCGAAGTGTGCGACAACGTGTTCGTCACCGGCATGACCATGGTGACCCGTTCGATCACCGAGCCGGGCGCCTATTCTTCCGGTACCGCCATGCAGCCGGCGGGCGAGTGGAAGAAGAGTGCGGCCCGTATTCGTCAGTTGGACGAGATGGCCAAGCGACTGCGTGAGCTGGAAAAACAGCTGGCCGCCGTGACCCAGACGGCAAACGTCTCATCTGATGCCTGAGCACGGCGCGGCCGTGCTCTTTTCTTTTCTTACAGGCTTAACCGGACATGATGGACATCAACGAAATTCGTGAATATTTGCCGCACCGCTATCCGTTCCTGCTGGTGGACCGTGTGGTGGACCTGGACGTCGAAGGCAAACAGATTCGCGCCTATAAGAATGTCAGCATCAATGAGCCGTTCTTCAACGGTCACTTCCCCGAGCACCCGATCATGCCGGGCGTTCTGATCATCGAGGCGATGGCTCAAGCTGCCGGTATCCTCGGCTTCAAGATGATGGGCGTGAAGCCGGCCGATGGCACCCTGTATTACTTCGTTGGCTCCGACAAGCTGCGTTTCCGTTCGCCGGTGTTGCCGGGTGACCAGCTGACGCTGGAAGCCAAGTACCTGAGCGATCGTCGCAGCATCTGGAAATTCGAGTGCCGCGCCACTGTCGATGGCAAGGAAGTCTGCTCCGCTGAAATCATCTGTGCGGAACGCAAGCTATGAGTTTGATTGACCCCCGCGCGATCATCGACCCCAGTGCCAGATTGGCTGACGACGTTGTCGTTGGCCCTTGGAGCATTGTTGGTGCCGATGTGGAAATTGGCGAGGGTACAGTCATCGGTCCGCACGTAGTGCTCAAGGGACCGACCGTGATTGGCAAGCACAACCGCATCTACCAGTTTTCTTCGGTCGGTGAAGATACGCCGGACCTGAAGTACAAAGGTGAGCTCACTCGTCTGGTGATCGGCGATCACAACACCATTCGCGAAGGCGTCACCATTCACCGCGGAACCGTACAGGATCGCAGTGAAACTACCATTGGCGACCACAACCTGATCATGGCTTATGCCCATATCGGCCATGACAGTGTGATCGGTAACCATTGCATTCTGGTCAACAACACGGCGCTGGCTGGTCATGTTTGGGTCGACGACTGGGCGATTCTGTCCGGCTACACCCTGGTGCACCAGTTCTGCCGCATTGGCGCGCACAGCTTCTCGGGCATGGGCACCGCGATTGGCAAGGATGTGCCTGCTTTCGTTACCGTATTCGGTAACCCGGCCGAGGCGCGCAGCATGAACTTTGAGGGCATGCGTCGTCGTGGTTTCTCAGCCGAGGCCATTGCCGCATTGCGCAAGGGTTACAAACAGGTTTATCGCCAGGGGCTGACCGTAGAGCAAGCACTGGCCGAATTGGCCGAGTCTGCTGCTCAATTCCCCGAGGTGGCGATCTTCCGTGATTCGATCCAGGCCTCCACGCGCGGCATCACGCGCTGATTCCTATGAACAGACCTATTCGCGTCGCACTGGTCGCCGGTGAGGCGTCCGGTGACATCCTCGGCTCCGGCCTGATGCAGGCCATCAAACAGCGTTATCCAGATGCCGAGTTCATCGGCGTTGGTGGTGCGCGCATGGAAGCCGAGGGTCTGAAATCCTACTTCCCGATGGAGCGCCTGGCCGTGATGGGCCTGGTCGAAGTGCTCGGTCGTTTGTTCGAACTGCTTGGCCGTCGCCGCCAGTTGGCGCGCGATCTGATCGCCGCGCAGCCGGATGTGTTCATCGGTATCGATGCCCCCGATTTCAACCTGGGCCTGGAACTCAAGCTGCGCCGTGCCGGGATCAAGACCGTGCATTACGTCAGCCCTTCGGTTTGGGCCTGGCGGCAGAAGCGGGTGCTGAAGATTCGCGAAGCCTGCGACTTGATGCTGACCCTGTTCCCGTTCGAGGCGCAGTTCTACGATGAACATCAGGTGCCGGTGCGCTTTGTCGGTCATCCGCTGGCCGATGCGATTCCCCAGCAAGCTGATCGTGCCGCCGCGCGCGAGGCACTGGATCTGCCGCAGGACGAGCCCGTGGTCGCGCTCATGCCAGGTAGCCGTGGTGGCGAGGTCGCGCGCTTGGGTGAGCTGTTTCTCGAGGCGGCGATCCGCCTGCGTGCGCTTCGCCCGGGTGTTCGTTTCCTGCTGCCTTGCGCCACCCCCGAGCGCCGTGAGCAGTTGGAGCAGATGCTGGCAGGGCGTGATTTGCCGCTGACGTTGCTCAACGGTCGATCCCACGAAGCGCTGGCCGCCTGCGATGCAGTGCTGATCGCGTCGGGTACCGCGACCCTGGAAGCGCTGCTGTACAAGCGGCCGATGGTGGTGGCGTACCGCGTAGCGCCGCTGACCTACCGTATCCTCAAGCGCCTGGTGAAGAGCCCCTATATCTCGCTGCCTAATCTGCTGGCCGAGCGTTTGCTGGTCCCTGAGCTGATTCAGGATGCAGCGACGCCTGAGGCATTGGCCCAGGCCGTGGCACCGCTGATCGATGGTGGGCAAGTGCAGACCGAAGGTTTCGACGTCATTCACCGTGCGCTGCGTCGCGATGCTTCGCAGTCTGCGGCCGATGCAGTTCTCAAGCTTGCTGGGCGAGTCTGATGCAGCTGGGATTGGACTTTACCCTGGTCGAAGAGCTGGTCGCTGGCGTTGATGAGGTTGGTCGTGGCCCGCTCTGCGGCGCCGTGGTGACGGCGGCGGTGATCCTCGATCCGGCGCGGCCGATCATCGGCCTGAACGACTCGAAGAAGCTCACCGAGGCGCGCCGTGAATTGCTGTTCGATGAGATCCGCGAGAAAGCCCTGTCCTGGTGCATCGCTCGCGCTGAGGTCGAGGAAATCGACCGCCTGAATATCCTGCATGCCACCATGTTGGCGATGCAGCGGGCCGTCGAGGGGTTGAGCGTAACGCCGAGACTGGCGCTGATCGACGGCAACCGTTGCCCCAAGCTGGCCGTGCCGAGTGCGCCGGTGGTCAAGGGCGACAGCCGGGTTCCGGCTATCGCCGCCGCTTCGATCCTGGCCAAGGTCAGTCGCGACCGTGAGATGCTCGAAATGGATCGTCTCTATCCCGGCTACGGCATTGCCGGTCACAAGGGTTACCCCACGCCCGTTCATCTCGAAGCGCTGATACGCTTGGGGCCTACGCCGATTCATCGGCGTTCTTTCGCCCCGGTACGTGCTTTGCTCGAAGGCGTGTAGCTGCATGGCCTGGATGCAGTCCGGGAAATGCCACGCCTGTTGAACCTCTGGCCCTCAGCCAGACCCTCTTAGGCTACAATCCGCGCTTTGTCGTTTTCACCTGCAAGGCCGCCCATGACTCAAGCGTTCGTCCACCTGCGTCTGCACACCGAATACTCCCTGGTCGATGGCCTGGTGCGGGTCAAACCGCTGATCAAGGCCGTTGCCGGGGCCGGCATGCCGGCGGTGGCGGTCACCGACATGAGCAACATGTGCTCGCTGGTGAAGTTCTACAAGACGGCCATGGGCGCTGGGGTCAAGCCGATCTGCGGCGCCGATATCTGGATGGCCAGCGCCGAGGAAGACGGCCCGCTGACGCGCCTGACCCTGCTGGCGATGAATGCCAAGGGCTACCGCAACCTCACCGAGCTGATCTCTCGTGGTTGGTCCGAAGGTCAGAGCAACGACCTGGTGATTATCCAGCGCGATTGGGTCAAGGATGCGGCAGAAGGTTTGATTGCGCTGTCCGGCGCCCGTGAGGGCGAAGTGGGTCAGGCGCTGCTGGCCGGTGACGAAGCGCTGGCCGAAACGCGTCTGCGCGAATGGATGGCAGTATTCCCGGACCGTTTCTACCTGGAAGTGCAACGCACTAGCCGTGTGGGTGACGAGGAATACCTGCACGCCGCCGTGGCGCTGGCCGATCGCGTCGAGGCACCGCTGGTGGCGACCAACGATGTGCGCTTTATCAAGCAGGGTGACTTCGAGGCCCACGAAACCCGCGTCTGCATCGGTGAAGGCCGTACCCTCGACGACCCGCGCCGGCCGCGACACTACTCCGACCAGCAGTACCTGAAAAGCGCTGACGAAATGTGGGAGCTGTTCTCCGACCTGCCTGAGGCACTGGAGAACACGGTCGAGATCGCCAAGCGCTGCAACATCGACGTGCAGCTCGGTAAATACTTTCTGCCGGATTTCCCCACGCCCAATGGCATGGGCATTGACGATTACCTGCGCCACGCCTCCTTCGAGGGTCTGGAAGAGCGCCTGGAAGTGCTGCTGCCCAAGGACACACCGGATTATGAGGCGAGGAAGCAGGTCTACATCGATCGCCTCAACTTCGAACTCGACATCATCATCCAGATGGGTTTCCCCGGTTACTTCCTGATCGTTATGGACTTCATCCAGTGGGCCAAGAACAACGGCGTGCCGGTTGGCCCGGGCCGTGGCTCGGGTGCCGGTTCGCTGGTGGCCTACGTGCTGAAGATCACCGACCTCGATCCGTTGGCCTATGACCTGCTGTTCGAACGTTTCCTCAACCCGGAACGGATTTCCATGCCCGACTTCGACGTCGACTTCTGCATGGACGGCCGCGACCGGGTGATCGACTACGTGGCCGAGAAGTACGGGCGTAATGCGGTGAGCCAGATCATCACCTTCGGCTCGATGGCGGCCAAGGCGGTGGTGCGCGATGTGGCGCGGGCGCAGGGCAAATCCTATGGCCTGGCCGACCGTCTGTCGAAGATGATCCCCTTCGAAGTGGGCATGACCCTGGAGAAAGCCTACGAGATGGAGGAGCCGCTGCGCGAGTTCCTCAAGAACGACGAGGAAGCCCAGGAAATCTGGGACATGTCGCTCAAGCTCGAAGGCGTGGTGCGCGGCACCGGCAAGCACGCTGGTGGTGTGGTGATCGCACCGACCAAACTCACCGACTTTTCGCCGATCGCCTGTGATGAAGAGGGTGGCGGCCTGGTGACCCAGTTCGACAAGGATGACGTCGAGCAGGCCGGCCTGGTCAAGTTCGACTTCCTAGGCTTGCGTACGCTGACCATCATCAAATGGGCGATGGAGACCATCCACCGTATCCAGAAGCGCGACGGCGCGCCGGATGAGGATCTGGTCAACATCGACTTCATCCCGCTGGATGACAAGAAAACCTACGACATGCTGCAGAAGGCGGAGACCACCGCGGTCTTCCAGCTTGAATCGCGCGGCATGAAGGAGCTGATCAAGAAGCTCAAGCCCGACTGCCTGGAAGACATGATCGCACTGGTGGCGCTGTTCCGCCCCGGCCCGCTGCAGTCCGGCATGGTGGACGACTTCATCAACCGTAAGCACGGCCGTGCCGAACTGTCCTATCCACATCCTGATTATCAGTATGCGGGGCTGGAACCAGTGCTCAAGCCCACCTACGGCATCATCCTGTACCAGGAACAGGTGATGCAGATCGCTCAGGTGATGGCCGGCTACACCCTCGGTGGTGCGGACATGCTGCGTCGCGCCATGGGTAAGAAGAAGCCCGAGGAGATGGCCAAGCAGCGCGGCGGCTTCATCGAAGGTTGTGCCAGCAACGGAATCGACGCCAACCTGGCGGGTAACATCTTCGATCTGGTGGAAAAGTTCGCCGGTTACGGCTTCAACAAGTCGCACTCGGCCGCTTACGGTCTGGTGTCCTACCAGACTGCCTGGCTCAAGGCGCATTACCCGGCGCCGTTCATGGCCGCGGTGCTCTCGGCGGACATGCACAACACCGACAAGGTGGTGATCCTGGTGGAAGAGTGCCGCAACATGAAGTTGCGCATCGATCCGCCGGACGTGAACGTCTCCGAATTCAAGTTCACCGTCAACGACGACGGTCGCATCGTCTACGGCCTGGGGGCGGTCAAGGGCGTGGGCGAGGGGCCGGTCGAGGCCATCGTCGAATGCCGGGCCGAGGGCGGGCCGTTCAAGGATCTGTTCGACTTCTGCAATCGCGTCGACCTCAAGCGCATTAACAAGCGCACTCTGGAAGCGTTGATCCGCAGCGGCGCGCTGGATCGTCTCGGCCCGTACTATCAGGACGAGCTCAAGGCCTATCAGGCCAGCGTGGACAAGAACCGCGCCGTGCTGCTGGCTTCCATGGAGGAGGCCGTGCAGTCCGCCGAGCAGACTGCGCGCAGCGCCGAGAGCGGCCATATGGATTTGTTCGGTGGCCTGTTCGCCGAGCCCGAGGCTGATGTCTACGCCAACCACCGTAAGGCCCGTGAACTGCCGATCAAGGAGCGTCTGAAAGGCGAGAAGGACACCCTGGGCATCTACCTGTCCGGCCACCCCATCGACGAGTACGAAGGCGAGATTCGCCGTTTCGCCCGTCAGCGCATCGTCGAACTGAAGCCGGCGCGCGATACCCAGACCATCGCCGGG
This sequence comes from Pseudomonas sp. zfem001, assembly GCF_032621725.1. NCBI lineage: Bacteria > Pseudomonadati > Pseudomonadota > Gammaproteobacteria > Pseudomonadales > Pseudomonadaceae > Pseudomonas > Pseudomonas sp. zfem001. The sequence continues at coordinate 319,027 of NZ_JAVYJI010000006.1, forward strand.
ATGATCGTCAACCTGCGGGTGATGAAGAACAAGAAGGGGGACAAGATGGGCTTCATTACTCTCGATGACCGCTCCGGGCGGATCGAGGCGTCGTTGTTCGCCGATGCTTTCGCCAGCAACCAGGCGTTGCTGCAGAACGATGCGCTGGTGGTGGTAGAGGGCGAGGTCAGCAATGACGACTTCTCCGGTGGCCTGCGTCTGCGAGCCAAGCGCGTGATGAGCCTGGAAGAAGCGCGCACCGGCCTGGCCGACAGCCTGCGGGTGAAGGTCGCTAGTGAGGCATTGAAGGGCGACCGCCTGCGCTGGCTGGCCGAGCTGTGCAGCAAGCACAAAGGCGCTTGCCCGGTGACCGTCGACTACAGTGGCGAGGAGGCACGGGCCTTGCTTCAATTCGGCGATGCCTGGCGAATCGACCCGGCCGACACTTTGATTCAGGCATTGCGTGACCAGTTCGGGCGCGACAACGTCTTTTTGCACTACCGCTGATATACGAGAGGAAAATTCCTCTTCGTGGCAGCAAAGGCACCCGAGGGTGTCGACCCGCTGCGCCCTATCCCTTAAGGTAGGGCGCCTAATGGATACAGCTCCCCGGCCACTTGGCCGTCGACGCAAGACGGATGACTATGAACCCGAATTTCCTCGATTTCGAACAGCCGATCGCCGACCTGCAAGCCAAGATCGAAGAGCTACGCCTGGTTGGTAACGACAACTCGCTGAATATCGGCGATGAAATTGCCCGCCTGCAGGACAAGAGCAGCTCCCTGACCGAAAGCATCTTCGGCAATCTAACCAGCTGGCAGATCGCGCAGCTTGCGCGCCACCCGCGTCGCCCTTACACCCTGGATTACATCCAGCACATCTTCACCGAGTTCGACGAATTGCACGGTGATCGTCACTTCTCTGATGACGCCGCTATCGTCGGTGGCATTGCTCGCCTGGGCGACCAGCCGGTGATGATCATCGGCCACCAGAAAGGCCGTGAAGTGCGTGAGAAGGTGCGCCGCAACTTCGGCATGCCGCGTCCGGAAGGCTACCGCAAGGCCTGCCGCCTGATGGAAATGGCCGAGCGCTTCAAGATGCCGATCCTCACCTTCATCGATACTCCGGGTGCCTATCCGGGTATCGATGCCGAGGAGCGTGGCCAGAGCGAGGCCATCGCCTGGAACCTGCGCGTGATGGCGCGTCTGAAAACGCCGATCATCGCCACCGTCATCGGTGAAGGTGGTTCTGGTGGTGCACTGGCCATCGGTGTTTGCGACCAGCTGAACATGCTGCAGTACTCCACCTACTCGGTGATCTCGCCGGAAGGCTGCGCCTCGATTCTCTGGCGTACCGCCGAGAAAGCGCCGGATGCCGCCGAAGCCATGGGCATCACCGCCGAGCGTCTGAAGGATCTGGGTATCGTCGATCAGGTGATCGCCGAACCGCTGGGTGGTGCGCACCGTGACCCGGCCGCAGCTTCCGAGTCGATCCGTCAGGAGCTGATCAAGCAACTGGCCAGCCTGCAGAAGCATGACACTGACGCGCTGCTCAAGCGTCGTTACGATCGTTTGATGAGCTACGGCATCGCCTGAGTTCGTTCTGCGTCTATCTCAACGGGCCTTCGGGCCCGTTGTTGTTTAAGCTTGGCCAATGACCGATCTCTCTATTCGCCTGCGCCAGGCCCTGCAACCGTGGTGTACGGCTCCTGCCTGGTGTATCGCCTTCTCCGGTGGTCTCGACTCCACCGTGCTGCTGCATTTGCTCGCCGATCTGGCTCGGCGTGAGAAGCTGCCGCCGCTTTCCGTCATTCATATCCATCATGGTTTGCAGTCGGCGGCTGACACCTGGCCAGAGCATTGCGCGCAGGTTTGCGCACGGCTGGGTATTGCTATGGACATCGTCAGGGTGCAGGTGGCGCCAGGCGCCAGTCTCGAGCAGGCAGCGCGTAACGCGCGTTATCAGGCTTTCACTGCGCGGCTTGGTCCGGGCGAGGTGTTGCTCAGTGCTCAGCATCGTGATGATCAGGCTGAGACTCTGCTGTTTCGTCTGTTGCGCGGTGCTGGCGTGCGCGGGCTGGCGGCGATGCCGACTGGTAGAGCGTTGGGGAAGGGCCACCTGATTCGGCCGCTGCTCGATTGTTCTCGGGCTGAATTACAGGCCTATGCGCAGAGTCATGGCCTTGCCTGGATCGAAGACCCGAGCAACGCCGATGAGCGTTTCAGTCGCAACTTCCTGCGGCGACAAGTGATGCCGCTGCTGGTGGAGCGCTGGCCGCAAGCGTCGAGCAGCCTGGTGCGCAGCGCAGGCCATCTGTCTGAGGCGCAGCAGTTGCTGGATGAATTGGCTGAGATCGACCTTGCCGCTGCGCATGGCGGCTCAGCGTTTGCCTGGCTGTCGTTGCCGTCGCTGTATCTGCCGGCTGTCACTGCGTTGAGCGAGGCGCGCCAGCGCAATTTGCTGCGCCACTGGTTGGCGCCTTATACGCGTATGCCCGATAGCGACCACTGGGCCGGCTGGTGTGACCTGCGTGATGCCGACACGGATGCAGCGCCGATCTGGAAGCTGGCCGATGGTGAGCTGCACCGTGCCGATGCTCGGCTTTGGTGGCTTAGCGGTGAGTGGCTGCAGCCGCTGGAACCACTCGATCGTTCCTTCAGCTCGTTTCCCGAGCCTGTCGAGCTGCCCGGTAACGGTTGTGTGCATCTACAGGGTGAGTTGCCGCCAGGTCGCTGGCATTTGCGTTACCGTCAGGGCGGTGAGTCACTGCAGCTGCCGGGGCGCGGCAGGCGCGATCTCAAGCGTCTGCTCAATGAGCTGCGCGTGCCGGCATTCGTGCGTCCGCGCCTGCCGCTGTTGTTCGATGGTGATGAGTTGATGGCGGTGGCGAACCTGACGCAGTCGTCAGTAATTCAGGCGAGCGGGGTGCGTCTGCAGTGGTCGCCGCCTATCGGCGTGCAAGGTTTGAGCTGGTAAGGCCTTTCCGGTAGACTACGCTCCCGTCTTAATACAGCTTTTGCCGACTCCCTCAGGGAGCTTGGCGAGCCTGCCATTTTTGCTATTGATGGCGCTCCTTCGCTTTCCCCGGCGGCATTGACCGCTTAAACGCAGACTTCTAGGGTTTTTCATGACGCGCTACATCTTCGTCACGGGTGGTGTTGTTTCTTCATTGGGGAAAGGCATTGCCTCGGCTTCACTGGCGGCCATCCTGGAGGCGCGGGGCCTGAAGGTCACCATGCTCAAGCTGGACCCTTACATCAACGTCGATCCGGGCACCATGAGCCCGTTCCAGCACGGTGAGGTGTTCGTCACCCACGACGGCGCCGAGACCGACCTCGACCTGGGTCACTACGAGCGGTTCATCCGCACCACGATGACCAAGGGCAACAACTTCACCACCGGCCGTGTGTACGAGGACGTACTGCGCAAGGAGCGCCGTGGTGATTACCTGGGTGCGACCATTCAGGTCATTCCGCACATCACCGACGAGATCAAGCGCCGCATCATCAAGGGTGCCGGCGATGCCGACGTGGCCCTGGTGGAAATCGGCGGCACCGTGGGTGACATCGAGTCGCAGCCGTTCCTCGAGGCCATCCGCCAACTGCGTGTGGAAGTCGGCGCCAAGCGCGCGATGCTGATGCACCTGACCCTGGTGCCGTACATCGCCACCGCTGGTGAGACCAAGACCAAGCCGACTCAGCACTCGGTCAAGGAACTGCGCTCCATCGGCCTGCAGCCTGACGTGCTGGTGTGCCGCTCCGATCACCCGATCGATGTCTCCTCGCGCCGCAAGATCGCCCTGTTCACCAACGTCGAAGAGCGTGCGGTGATTAGCCTGGAAGACGTCGACACCATCTACAAGATTCCGGGCGTGCTGCATGCCCAGGGTCTGGATGACTTCGTCGTCGAGCGCTTCGGCCTGGAATGCGGCGGCGCCGACCTTTCCGAGTGGGATCGCGTGGTCGATGCCAAGCTCAATCCGGAAAAAGAAGTCACCATCGCCATGGTTGGCAAGTACATGGAGCTGCTCGACGCGTACAAGTCGCTGATCGAAGCGATGAGCCACGCCGGCATCCAGAACCGTACCAAGGTCAACCTGCGTTATATCGACTCCGAAGACATTGAGAACCAGGGCACTGGCCTGCTCGAAGGCGTCGATGCCATCCTGGTGCCGGGCGGCTTCGGTCTGCGTGGCGTGGAAGGCAAGATCAAGACCGTGCAGTACGCTCGCGAGAACAAGATTCCCTACCTGGGCATCTGCCTCGGCATGCAGGTAGCGGTCATCGAGTACGCCCGTAACGTCGTGGGTTGGACTGACGCCAACTCTTCCGAATTCGACATGGCCAGCGCTCATCCGGTGGTGGGCCTGATTACCGAATGGCAGGACGCAACTGGCGCCACCGAGCAGCGCAGTGAAAGCTCTGACCTCGGCGGCACCATGCGCCTGGGTGCTCAGGACTGCCAACTGCAGGCCGGCTCTCTGGTACATGACTGCTATGGCAAGGACGTGATCGTCGAGCGTCATCGTCACCGTTACGAGGTGAACAACAACCTGCTGCCGAAGCTGACCGAGGCTGGCCTGAAGGTCACCGGCCGTTCTGGCGACGGCGCACTGGTCGAAGTGGTCGAGGCGCCGGATCATCCGTGGTTCGTTGCCTGCCAGTTCCACCCGGAGTTCACCTCCACGCCGCGTGACGGCCATCCGCTGTTCAGCGGTTTCGTCAATGCTGCCCTAGCGCAGAAAGCGAAGAAGGCTTAAGGCATGGCACAGAAGATCATCAAGGTTCGCGACATCGAGATCGCCAACGACAAGCCTTTCGTGCTGTTCGGCGGCATCAACGTGCTCGAGTCGCGCGACCTGGCCATGCAGGCCTGCGAGGAGTACGTACGGGTGACCGAGAAGCTCGGCATTCCCTACGTGTTCAAGGCCAGCTTCGACAAGGCCAACCGTTCTTCGGTTACCTCCTTCCGCGGCCCGGGCCTGGAAGAGGGCATGAAGATTTTCGAGGAAGTGAAGAAGACTTTCGGCGTGCCGGTGATCACCGATGTGCACGAGCCGCACCAGGCGGCTGCCGTGGCCGAAGTGTGCGACATCATCCAGTTGCCGGCTTTCCTGTCGCGGCAGACCGATCTGGTAGTGGCCATGGCCAAGACCGGTGCGGTAATCAACATCAAGAAGGCGCAGTTCCTCGCCCCGCAGGAAATGAAGCACATCCTGGCCAAGTGCGAAGAGGCCGGTAACGATCAGCTGATCCTCTGCGAGCGTGGTTCCTCCTTCGGTTACAACAACCTGGTGGTGGACATGCTCGGCTTCGGCATCATGAAGCAGTTCGAGTATCCGGTGTTCTTCGACGTGACCCACGCCCTGCAGATGCCGGGTGGTCGCGCCGACTCTGCTGGTGGTCGTCGCGCTCAGGTTACCGACCTGGCCAAGGCGGGCATGAGCCAGGGCCTGGCAGGCCTGTTCCTCGAAGCGCATCCGGATCCGGAAAACGCCAAGTGCGACGGTCCATGCGCCCTGCGCCTGAACAAGCTGGAGCCGTTTCTCACCCAGCTCAAGCAGTTGGATGACCTGATCAAGAGTTTTCCTCCGATCGAGACTGCCTGAGCCGGCTGTAATCCGGTAAAGTGCCGCCCGAGAAAAATCCCCCTGACCCGTGAGTCAGAGTGAGCCGTCGATCTGCCCCGGCAGCGACGGCCCAGTGCAGCCTGCTGCTGCCGTCTTATCGTCAACCTTTGGAGCGTTATCAAGAATGGCAAAGATCGTCGACATCAAGGGTCGTGAGGTTCTCGACTCCCGTGGTAACCCCACCGTGGAAGCGGATGTAATTCTGGAAGGCGGCATCGTCGGTAGCGCATGCGCTCCGTCCGGCGCCTCCACTGGCTCGCGCGAAGCGCTGGAGCTGCGTGACGGCGACAAGAGCCGTTACCTGGGCAAGGGCGTGCTGAAGGCCGTCGCCAACATCAACGGCCCGATCCGTGACCTGCTGCTGGGCAAAGACGCTGTCGACCAGAAAGCGCTGGATCGCGCGATGATCGAGCTCGACGGTACCGAGAACAAGGCCACTCTGGGCGCCAACGCCATCCTCGCCGTGTCCCTGGCTGCCGCCAAGGCCGCTGCTCAGGCCAAGGGCGTGCCGCTGTACGCGCACATCGCTGATCTGAATGGCACCCCGGGCGTCTACTCCATGCCGGTACCGATGATGAACATCATCAACGGCGGCGAGCACGCCGACAACAACGTCGATATCCAGGAGTTCATGGTGCAGCCGGTTGGCGCCAAGAATTTCGCCGACGCCCTGCGCATGGGCGCCGAGATCTTCCATCACCTCAAAGCCGTGCTCAAGGCCCGTGGCCTGAACACTGCCGTCGGTGACGAGGGTGGTTTCGCGCCGAACCTGGCCTCCAACGAAGACGCTCTGGCTGCCATTGCCGAAGCCGTTGCCAACGCCGGCTACAAGCTGGGTGACGACGTGACCCTGGCGCTGGACTGCGCTTCCAGCGAGTTCTTCAAGGACGGCCAGTACGACCTGGCCGGCGAAGGCAAGGTATTCAGCGGTGAAGGCTTTGCCGACTACCTGGCTGGTCTGACCGAGCGTTACCCGATCATCTCCATCGAAGACGGCATGGACGAGTCCGACTGGGCCAGCTGGAAAGTCCTGACCGACAAGATTGGCGCCAAGGTACAGCTGGTTGGCGACGACCTGTTCGTTACCAATACCAAGATCCTCAAGCGCGGTATCGACGAGCAGATCGGTAACTCGATCCTGATCAAGTTCAACCAGATCGGCTCGCTGACCGAGACCTTGGAAGCCATCCAGATGGCCAAGGCCGCTGGCTTCACCGCCGTGATCTCGCACCGCAGCGGCGAAACCGAAGACAGCACCATCGCCGACCTGGCCGTGGGTACTGCCGCTGGTCAGATCAAGACCGGTTCGCTGTGCCGTTCCGACCGCGTTTCCAAGTACAACCAACTGCTGCGTATCGAAGAGCAGTTGGGCGGCAAGGCCCCATACAAAGGTCGCGCCGAGTTCCGCGGCTAATATCTGCGTGGTAGAAAAGGGCGACGCAAGTCGCCCTTTTTCGTGGACGCTTCGTCGATCTCTGGGAACCAATGCACGGATGCAGGTACCGAAACCCCATGTCACTCATCAGACGGCTTCTTTTCAAGCATGAACGCAGCCCCTACCATGCCGATGACTCATTCTGCGAGCCGCTCCATGCGTAGTCCGTATTGGCTGTTTATCGTGTTGGTCCTGTTGCTGGGCGGTCTGCAATATCGATTGTGGGTCGGCGACGGTAGCCTGGCTGCTGCCAGCCGTCTGCAACAGCAGATCGCCGAGCAGCAGGGCGAGAACGAGCGCCTGCTGGAGCGCAATCGTATCCTCGAGGCCGAAGTGATGGAGCTCAAGCGCGGCATGGAAACCGTTGAAGAGCGGGCGCGCCAGGAGCTGGGCATGCTCAAAGAGGGTGAAACCCTCTATCTGCTGACTGAATGACCACGAAATTCTGGCTGGTGATTCCAGCTGCCGGTGTCGGCGCACGTATGGCCGCCGACCGGCCCAAGCAGTACCTGCAGATCGCCGGCCGCTGCATTCTTGAACACACTCTGCACTGTTTTCTTGACCATCCCGGTCTGCTGGGAGCGGTGGTGTGCGTTGCCGTGGATGACCCGTTCTGGCCGCAATTGCCTGTGGCAGGCGATGCGCGTATCCGCCGGGCGCCTGGCGGTCACGAACGCGCCGACTCGGTATTGGCAGGGCTGGAAGCGCTATTCGCAGGGGGCGCGGGCCGCGAGGATTGGGTGCTGGTGCATGACGCGGCACGACCCAATCTGTCCAAGGACGACCTTGAGCGACTGTTGGACAGTCTGGCTGATGATCCGGTCGGCGGCCTGCTGGCGGTGCCGGCGCGCGACACGCTCAAGCGTGCCGGAAGCGATGGCAGGGTGGTGGAGACTGTGGATCGTAGCGTGATCTGGCAGGCTTACACGCCGCAGATGTTTCGCCTGGGCGCGCTGCGCGAGGCTCTGGCGCAAGCGCTGAAAGAAGGCGTGGCAGTGACCGACGAAGCTTCGGCCATGGAGTGGGCAGGGCAGTCGCCCCGGCTCATCGAAGGCCGGGCGGACAACCTCAAGGTCACCCGCCCGGAAGATCTGCATTATCTACAACGTATCTGGCGCGAGAGCCGCTAGGCGATCCGCAGCATCAGTGCGTCCAGCGCTTGGCGTCTTTGCCCAGGTTGCGATCCAGCGCGTTGGTCAGCTTGTTCATGGCACCGTCGATTGCCTGCTGCAGTTCGCTGGCATCGTGGGAGACCGTCAACGGGTCGCGTCCTTTCATCCGCGCCTCGACTTTGCAGCGCTTGTCCTGCGGACCACTTTTGAGCGCGTTCTCGTCGGAGAGATGAATTTCGATCCGGGTGAGGTGGTCCTCGTAGCGCTGGAGCTTGTCCCGGACGCGACCGCGAATGTCGTCCTTGAAGTCCATCGAGGAGGTGACGTGCTTACCACTGTTGACCAGAACCTGCATAACCATGTCCTCATGTAGCTGAGTTCGTGAGGCCCCGTTTGAGCGGGGTGCATAGATTGTGACGCGGTCGTCTCGCCCGAGTTTCGCCCTGACTTGTGACATTCCATGACTGTTCAGCTGGGTGACAAGGTTGTTGCAAAATCTCAGGCGGGAGCGAGGTATTCGATGCGTTGGCTGAGCCCCTGGTGCAGGGCGTCGATCAACTGGCGCACCTTGGGTGAAAGGTGACGTTGCTGTGGGTAGAGCGCCCACACTGCGGTATTGGGTGGGCGATGCTGTTCCAGTAGAGAGGTCAGCCGCCCGCTACGCAGATGTTCGAGGACGTAGTAATCGGGTAGCTGGCACAGGCCAAAACCGCGTAGCGCAGCGTCGAGCACGGCCTGGCCGCTGTTGCAGCGCCAGTTGCCCTGCACCCGCACTTGGGTTTCCCGGCCATTTTCGGCGAAGCTCCAGGTCTCGCTGCTGCCGATCAGGCAATTGTGGCGCGCCAGCTCCGACAGCGAATGAGGGCGGCCGTAGCGTTGCAGGTACTCGGGTGCCGCGCACAGGTACATCTCGCGGGGGGCCAGGCGTGCGGCCATGAGTCGTGAGTCCTGCAGGCGCCCCAGGCGGATGGCCAGGTCCAGGCCGTCGTGCAGCAGGTCTAGCGGGCGGTTGGACAGTTCTATCTCGACGCGCAACTGTGGATGTCGCGCCATGAAGTCATTGACCAGTGGCACGATGAAGCGCTCGCCATATGCCACGGCGCAGGTCATGCGTAGCAGCCCTTTTGGCTCGGCGCCAAGATCGCCGACTGCACGCAACGCTTCTTCGCGGGCATCCTGCAGGCGCTGGCAGTGTTGCAGAAACAACTGGCCGGCCTCGGTCAGGGCTACCCGCCTGGTGCTGCGGTAGAACAGACGGCTCTGCAGGCGCTCTTCCAGGCGTGCGACCTGGCGGCTGACCTGCGAAGTGGACAATCCCAAGCGCTCGGCCGCCGCACTGAACTGCCCGCTCTCGGCCACGGCGACGAATTCGTCGAGTCCTTCCCAGCGATTCATTGATGCTTGTTCTCCTGTGCTCCCGATTGCATCCGGTTGGCTCGTAGAGGGGGCGCTTGCAGGGCTCAATATTATCCCTGTACAGCAATAATGTTTTTCTATTTCGCTGATTATCTCTTGTCGGTCGTGAACTAGACTGCCGGCCATTGCCCACGCTCTCTGGAGAGAACTGCCATGATCAAATCCCGCGCCGCCGTCGCCTTCGCCCCGAATGAGCCCCTGAAAATCGTCGAGGTCGATGTCGCGCCACCTCAGGCCGGAGAAGTGCTGGTACGTATTGTCGCTACCGGTGTCTGCCATACCGACGCCTATACCTTGTCCGGCCAGGACAGCGAGGGCGTGTTCCCCTGCATTCTCGGTCACGAGGGTGGCGGTATCGTTGAGGCGGTGGGTGAGGGCGTCACTTCGCTGGCGGTCGGCGACCACGTGATTCCGCTGTACACCGCTGAATGCGGCGAGTGCAAATTTTGCAAATCCAACAAGACCAACCTGTGCAGCTCGGTACGCGCCACCCAGGGCAAGGGGCTGATGCCCGATGGCACCAGCCGCTTCTCCTACAACGGCGAGCCGGTCTACCACTACATGGGTTGCTCGACCTTCTCCGAGTACACCGTGCTGCCGGAAGTGTCTCTGGCGAAGATCCCCAAGGAGGCGCCGCTGGAGAAGGTCTGCCTGCTTGGCTGCGGCGTGACCACCGGTATTGGCGCCGTGCTCAATACCGCCAAGGTTACCGAGGGCTCCACCGTGGCCATCTTCGGTTTGGGTGGCATTGGTCTGGCGGCGATCATCGGCGCCAAGATGGCCAAGGCTTCGCGCATCATCGGCATCGATATCAACCCGGCCAAGGAAGCTGTGGCGCGTGAGCTGGGCATCACCGATTTCGTCAATCCGAAAGAGCACAGCAAGCCGATTCAGGAAGTCATCGTCGAGATGACCGATGGCGGCGTCGACTACAGCTTCGAGTGCATCGGCAACGTGCAACTGATGCGCGCTGCGCTGGAGTGCTGCCACAAGGGCTGGGGCGAGTCGACCATCATCGGCGTGGCACCAGCTGGTGCCGAGATCAGCACCCGTCCGTTCCAGCTGGTCACCGGTCGTGTCTGGCGTGGCAGCGCCTTCGGTGGTGTCAAGGGTCGTACCGAGCTGCCCAGCTATGTCGAGAAGTCGCAGAGCGGTGAAATTCCGCTGGACACCTTCATCACCCACAACCTGCCGCTGGAAGAAATCAACGAGGCGTTCGAGCTGATGCATGAAGGCAAGAGCATCCGCACCGTCATTCATTTCTGATGAAACACCGTGCGGCCTCATGGCTGCACGGATTCTCGCGGGGTGCGCTGTGCGCACCGCAACCCCTTGGTGCGCATGGCGCACCCTACGGAGCGGCTCATGACCCTCGAAATCGTTTCCAGCAACAAGAGCTTCGGTGGCTGGCACAAGCGCTATCGCCATCGTTCCAGCAGTCTCAACTGCGACATGGTGTTCGCCGTCTATCTGCCACCCCAGGCGGAGCAGGGTGCCAGGCTGCCGGTGTTGTACTGGCTGAGCGGCCTGACCTGTACCGACGAGAACTTCATGCAGAAGGCCGGCGCTCAGCGCATGGCCGCCGAGCTCGGGTTGATCATCGTCGCACCGGACACCAGCCCGCGTGGCGAAGGCGTGGCCGACGACGCCAACGGTGCTTATGACTTCGGCCTCGGCGCAGGTTTCTACGTCAATGCCACTCAGGAGCCCTTTGCGCGCCACTACCGCATGTACGACTACGTGGTGCAGGAGCTGCCGGCACTGATCGAGGCCAATTTCCCCGTCTCGGACAAGCGCGGTATCGCCGGACATTCCATGGGCGGCCACGGTGCGCTGATCTGCGCGCTGAAGAACCCAGGGCGCTATCAGTCGGTATCGGCCTTTTCACCGATCAGCAATCCGATGAACTGCCCGTGGGGGGAGAAGGCGTTCTCGCTGTACCTCGGCGAGGAGCGTTCGCGCTGGCGTGAGTGGGATGCCAGCGTGCTGATCGCCGAGGCTGGCGAGAAGCTGCCGATCCTAGTCGATCAGGGTGATCGTGATGATTTCCTCGACGGCCAGCTCAAGCCGCAGGCCCTGCAGGCTGCGGCCAAGGCCGCCGGTCATCCGCTGACCCTGCGCATGCAGCCAGGCTATGACCATAGCTATTACTTCATCGCCAGCTTCATCGACGATCACCTGCGTCACCATGCAGCCGCTTTGCTCCCGGCGTAACCCGGATGAAATCCGGGGCGCGAATTTCCCGGATTTCATCCGGGCTACGGGGCAATGCGGTTAGAATCACGCCCTGACTTTTTCAGGGCGTTGTTCTTTATGCGTATCGGTCATGGCTATGACGTACACCGCTTCGGCGAAGGTGATTTCATCACCCTCGGCGGCGTACGGATTCCCCATAAGTTTGGTCTTGTCGCTCATTCCGACGGCGACGTGCTGCTGCACGCGCTGAGCGATGCCCTGCTCGGTGCAGTAGCGCTGGGCGATATCGGCAAACATTTCCCCGATACCGATCCGACTTTCAAAGGCGCCGATAGCCGTGCGCTGCTGCGCCATGTGATGGGCCTGGTGCGTGGCAAGGGCTACGCGGTGGGTAACGTCGATGCCACCATCATCGCTCAGGCACCGAAGATGGCGCCGCATATCCAGAGCATGCGCGAGCGCATTGCCGAGGACCTGGGTATCGAACTGGATCAGGTCAACGTCAAGGCCACCACCACCGAGAAGCTCGGTTTCACCGGGCGTGAGGAAGGTATCGCGGTGCACGCCGTCGCCTTGCTGGTCAAGGCATGAACGAGCTACAACTGCTGGGGCCGCGCGCCCATGGCGTGGCGTGTGGTCGGGCGGTACTCAAGGCCACTGCCGAGGATTTTCAGGTCGATGAAGTACTGGACATCCCGCTCACTGGCCAGGGTGAGCATCTGTGGTTGTGGGTGGAAAAGCGCGGCCTGAATACCGAGGAAGCCGCCCGGCGGATCGCCCGCGCTGCCGGCCTGCCGCTCAAGGCGGTCAGTTACGCGGGACTCAAGGATCGTCAGGCGCTGACCCGGCAGTGGTTCAGTCTGCACCTGCCGGGCAAGGCCGACCCCGATCTGGCCGCTGCGCAGGGCGATGATCTGGTCATCCTGCGCAGCCAGCGACACAACCGCAAATTGCAGCGTGGTGCCCATGCCGCCAATGGTTTCACCTTGCGCTTGACTGCCCTGGAGGCAGACCGCGATGCGCTGGAGCAGCGTCTGCAGCGTATCGCCGAACAAGGCGTGCCCAACTATTTCGGCTTGCAGCGCTTTGGCTTCGATGGCGGCAATGTCGAGCAGGCGCGTGATTTCGCCTCGCGTCAGGAGTTGCCGGTGCAGCGCAACCTGCGCTCGCGCCTGCTGTCTTCGGCGCGCAGTTACCTGTTCAATCAGGTGCTGGCCAAGCGCGTAGCTGCTGGTACCTGGAACCAGGCTCGGATTGGCGACCTGCTGGCCTTCACTGCCAGTCGCAGTTTCTTCATGGCTGGCGAGGCCGAGTGTATTGACCCGCGCCTGGCTATTCTCGATCTGCATCCCACTGGCCCGCTTTGGGGAGACGGTCCGTTGCCGACCGCTGGTGAGACCCAGCAGCTGGAGCAGGCGGCGGCCGATGAGGCCGGACAACTGGTGCAATGGCTGATCAAGGCGGACATGGCGCACGAACGGCGAATTCTGCGCCTCCCCATCGGCGGCCTGTCATGGCATTATCCCGAACCCGATATTCTGCAACTTGCATTCGTCCTGCCGGCCGGGTGTTTCGCCACCGTGGTGGTGCGCGAATTGCTCGATCTGGTGCCAGCAGGGCAGACGGATACTCCATGCGAATTCTGATTTCCAACGACGACGGGGTGAACGCACCCGGTATCGCTGCGTTGCACCAAGCGCTGGCCGACTATGCCGAGTGCGTGGTGATCGCGCCTGCCGAAGACAAGAGCGGCGCCAGCAGTGCGCTGACCCTGGATCGTCCACTGCATCCCATGGCATTGGCCAATGGCTACATCAGCCTCAATGGCACGCCGACCGATTGCGTGCACCTGGGGCTCAATGGCTTGCTCGAGCAGACGCCGGACATGGTCGTCTCTGGCATCAATCTGGGGGCTAACCTGGGTGATGACGTGCTCTATTCCGGCACCGTCGCCGCCGCGCTCGAAGGACGTTTCCTGAGCAAGCCAGCGTTCGCTTTCTCGCTGCTGTCGCGTCTCCCGGACAACCTGCCGACCGCTGCCTATTTCGCCCGTAAATTGGTCGAGGCGCAAGAGCGGCTCGAACTGCCGCCGCGTACCGTGCTCAATGTCAACGTGCCGAATCTGCCGCTTGAGCATATCCGTGGCGTGCAGCTGACCCGACTTGGCCATCGCGCGCGCGCGGCGGCTCCGGTCAAGGTGGTCAACCCACGTGGCAAGGAAGGTTACTGGATTGCTGCAGCCGGTGATGTCGAGGATGGCAGTCAGGGCACCGATTTTCATGCCGTGATGCAAGGTTATGTATCGATCACGCCGCTACGGCTTGATCGCACGTTCAATGAGGCTCTCGAATCTATGGATGGCTGGTTGGAGGGCATCTTCTGATGCGTGGCCAGGACGACATGCAGCGCAGCGGGATCGGCATGACCTCGCAGCGCACCCGTGAGCGATTGATCCAGCGCCTCTATGAGGAAGGGCTGTCGAACGCTCGGGTACTGGAAGTGATCCGCCGTACGCCGCGTCATCTGTTCGTCGATGAGGCCCTGGCGCACCGTGCCTATGAAGACACGGCGCTGCCCATCGGGCATAACCAGACGATTTCCCAGCCTTACATGGTCGGTCGCATGACCGAACTGCTGCTGGCCGCTGGCCCGCTGGACAAGGTGCTGGAGATCGGTACCGGTTCCGGTTACCAGACCGCCGTGCTGGCACAGCTGGTCGAGCGGGTGTTCTCTGTGGAGCGCATTCAGGTGCTGCAGGATCGCGCCAAGGAGCGTCTGGTCGAACTCAAGCTGCGCAACGTGGTCTTTCGCTGGGGTGATGGTTGGGAAGGTTGGAACGCGCTCGGCCCGTATAACGGCATCATCGTCACCGCCGCCGCCGCGCAAGTGCCGCAAGCCTTGCTAGATCAGCTGGCTCCAGGTGGACGGCTGGTCATCCCGGTCGGCAGTGGTGATGTGCAGCAGTTGTTGCTGATCGTGCGTGAAGAGCAGGGTTTTTCCCGGCATGTGCTCGATGCGGTGCGTTTCGTGCCATTACTCAACGGGCCGCTGGCCTGATCGCTTTTTAGCTCCGGAAGGATCCATGAAGAAACATTTTCTGCTCTATGCCAAGGGCTTGGCCATGGGCGCTGCAGATGTCGTGCCTGGCGTTTCCGGCGGCACCATCGCTTTCATCAGTGGCATTTATGACGAGCTGCTGCGCTCCATCGCCAGCATCCCCGAAGCGCTCCTGCTTTTGCTGCGTGGTCGCATCAAGAACGCCTGGCAGATGGCCAACGCGACCTTTCTGCTGGTGCTGTTGTGCGGCATCCTCACCAGTATCCTGACGCTCGCTCGCTTGATCACCTATTTGCTGCACCATCATCCGATTCCGGTGTGGTCGTTTTTCTTCGGATTGATTCTGGTGTCCACCTATTTGGTGGGGCGCGAGATCGGGCGGTGGAACTGGAGCAGGGTGGCGAGTTTTGTGCTCGGTCTGGCTTTCGCCTACTGGATCACCGTCGCGGCGCCCATGCAGTGGGGCAGTGACCTGCCGACTCTGTTTCTGGCTGGTGCCATAGCTATCTGCGCAATGATCCTGCCGGGTATTTCGGGCAGTTTCATCCTGCTTCTGCTGGGTCTTTACTCGGTGGTATTGGGGGCGGTGAAAGAGCTCGATCTTATGGTCTTGGCGGTGTTTGCCAGCGGTTGTCTGGTTGGCATTCTCAGTTTCGCTCGCCTGCTAAGTTGGCTGCTTTCACGTTGGCGTGACCTCAGTCTGGCGTTTCTCTCTGGTCTGATGCTGGGTTCGCTGAACAAGGTCTGGCCCTGGAAGGAGACCCTGAGCTGGCGTATCGACAGCAAGGGCGAGCAGGTGCCGTTACTGGAGAGCAATCTGCTGCCAGGGAAATTTGCCGAAATCAGTGGTCAGGATCCGCAGTTGCTGTTTGCCGTTGCACTGGCAATCGGCGGCATCGTTCTGGTGCTCGGTTTGGAGTGGCTGGCGAGTCGTCGGCCAGTCGATACTGGTCGCGCTGAATAAATACGGCACAATAGGCGTCGTACTCGGAATCATTCAGGGAGCTGTTGGGTGAGTTGGACCGTCCTTCACGTGCTAGTCCGCGCAGTAGCAGCCATTCGCCTGCCTCTGGCCATGCTTGCTGCCTCCGCGTTGGTCGGCTGTGCCAGCTCGCCCCCAGGTGGTGTGCAGGTAGTCGACCGTGGACAGAATCAAGGGCGTGCTCCAGTAGTACAGCGTCAGCCCGTACGCAGTGGCCACTATGTGGTGCAGCGTGGCGACACGCTCTATTCCATTGCCTTTCGTTTCGGCTGGGACTGGAAGGCGCTGGCTGCCCATAACGGCCTGCGTGATCCTTACGTGATCCGCGTTGGCCAGACGATCCGTTTCGACAACCGCCCGGTAGGTAACAGTCAACCGGTCGCTTCGGCACCGCCTCCAACCACCTCGACGGTTATCACCCAACCAGTGCCCAGTCGTCCACCGGTTGCCGTGACTGCGCCGCCTGCAACTCAGCCCGCTCGCCCGCCGGTAGCCAATACGCCAGCGACGACGCCAGTCACTCCAGTGAGTCGTTCTGCCAGTGGTTGGTCCTGGCCAACCGACGGCGCGGTAATCAGTCGTTTTTCCTCAAACGGTAGTTTGAATAAAGGCATTGATATCGCTGGGCAATTAGGCCAGCCTGTTTTAGCTGCGTCTGATGGATCAGTGGTGTACGCCGGGAGTGGTTTGCGGGGCTACGGCGAGTTGATCATCATCAAGCACAGCGATACCTACGTAAGTGCTTACGGTCATAACCGCAGGTTGTTGGTACGGGAGGGGCAGCAGGTCAAAGCCGGGCAAAGTATTGCCGAAATGGGGTCCACAGGGGCCGACCGGGTGAAGCTGCATTTTGAGATTCGCCGCCAAGGTAAACCTGTCGATCCGCTGCAATATCTGCCACGTCGTTGATCCGTCGCTGACCCGTTCCATCACGTAGGAGGGACGGGCTCAGGTGTGGCCAGGACGGTTCCGCCAGAGTCTGTTGTCGAACTCAGCTAGGGACAACAACAATGGCTCTCATCAAAAAAGAAGCGCCGGAGTTTGACGTCGACGATGAACTGCTCCTCATGGAGCCTGGCATCGTTTTCGGCGAGGTTCAGGGCGATGAGGTGGAAGCGCCGGTCGCACGTACCAAGGCCAAGAACGCCACCCCATCCAAGCAACACAAGTACATCGACTACACCCGGGCGCTAGACGCCACTCAGCTTTACCTCAACGAAATCGGTTTCTCTCCCTTGCTCACTCCCGAAGAGGAAGTGCACTTCGCGCGTCTGGCGCAGAAGGGCGATCCTGCCGGGCGCAAGCGCATGATCGAGAGCAACCTGCGGCTGGTCGTGAAGATCGCCAGGCGTTACGTCAATCGCGGTCTTTCCCTGCTCGATCTGATCGAGGAGGGTAATCTCGGCTTGATTCGCGCCGTGGAAAAGTTCGATCCGGAGCGGGGGTTCCGTTTCTCGACCTATGCAACCTGGTGGATTCGCCAGACCATCGAACGCGCCATCATGAATCAGACGCGAACCATCCGTTTGCCGATTCATGTGGTCAAGGAGCTCAACGTCTACCTGCGAGCGGCTCGTGAGCTGACCCAGAAGCTCGACCATGAGCCTTCTGCGGAAGAAATTGCCAACCTGCTGGAGAAACCGGTGGGTGAGGTCAAGCGGATGCTCGGCCTCAACGAGCGGGTGTCCTCGGTGGACGTCTCGCTCGGCCCTGACTCGGACAAGACGTTGCTCGATACCCTGACCGATGATCGCCCGACCGATCCCTGCGAGCTGCTGCAGGACGATGATCTGTCGCAGAGCATCGATCAGTGGCTTTCCGACCTGACCGACAAACAACGGGAAGTCGTTGTGCGCCGCTTCGGTCTGCGCGGCCATGAAAGCTGTACCCTTGAAGAAGTAGGGCAGGAGATCGGCCTGACCCGCGAGCGAGTGCGGCAGATTCAGGTCGAGGCGCTTAAGCGCCTGCGGGAGATTCTCGAGAATAACGGCTTGTCCAGCGACGCCTTGTTTCAGTGAGGTTTCGCCTCGATCACGAACCCGGCTCCGGCCGGGTTTTTTATGCACGCTTATGTAAGCCATCGCTTACAGGTATTGTCAGTATATGTTCTGAAAGCCCATGGTTTTTACTGAGCTTTTACTTAACTGTTTGTTTTTTAAAGATTTTAAAAAATCATGAACAGACTGGGTCAATCTGAGTCGGGTTGTGCGGTTGCCTGAAGCGGCTAATATCACACCTGTGCTCAGGGACAAGCACAGGCCGTCAGGATGAGGGTCAGGAACATCGCAAGACGCGATTCATCAGGACGATGAGTTGGGAAACAAAGGGACTAGGGAATAAAAGTGGGCGGCGCAAGCCGCCCCTTTTTTTGCGCGTTATTCGTAGTGCCAGCCTGACGCTCCGTTGAAAGTAAAAGACCCGCACTTGGCGGGTCTTTGTGTTTCTGGGCGAACTCAGCGCTCCAGATGTTGCAGCTTGTCCTTCACGCCATCCCACTCTTCGGCGTCCGGCAGTGCTTCTTTCTTCTCGGTGATGTTCGGCCACACTTCAGCCAGGTCGGCGTTCAGTTCGATGAACTCCTGCTGGTCTTCGGGCACTTCATCTTCCGAGAAGATCGCCTGCGCTGGGCACTCCGGCTCGCACAGGGCGCAATCGATACACTCATCCGGGTGAATGACCAGGAAGTTCGGGCCTTCGTAGAAGCAGTCCACCGGGCAGACTTCCACACAGTCGGTGTATTTGCACTTGATGCAGTTGTCGGTGACGACGAAGGTCATTCTGATTCTCTCCTCGGGCGGCGGCCTGAGCCCTTTCTGTGAAGGGCTGTCAGGCGCTCTGTCTGTGGCCGCGGCTCAGGCTGTAAACCGGGCGGTCGTAAAATTGCGCGCGATTCTAGCAGTTTGTTGTATTGAGCGTTAGATCTGCGTCTTCCATGTATATAACAGCTCCAGCGCCTTGCGCGGAGTCAGATCATCCGGATTGATCTTGTGCAATTGCTCCAGCAGCGGGTGCGGCACGCTGGCGAACAGATCGCTTTGCATCGGCGCCTGCGGCTGGCCGGCTTCCTGGCGTGGCAGGTCGTGCGGCAGGCTGGTAGCCTCCAGGCGCGCCAGGTGCTCGCGTGCGCGGCTGATTACCGTGCCGGGTACACCAGCCAGTTGCGCTACAGCCAGGCCGTAACTCTGGCTCGCAGGGCCTGGCTGAACGTGGTGGAGGAAGACGATGCGCTCGTTGTGCTCGGTGGCCGAGAGGTGCACGTTGGCCACCACCGGCTCGCTTTCCGGCAGCACGGTCAGCTCGAAATAGTGTGTGGCGAACAGGGTGAAGGCGCGCAGGCGCGCCAGGTGCTCGGCGGCTGACCAGGCCAGCGACAGGCCGTCGAAGGTACTGGTGCCGCGGCCTACCTCGTCCATCAACACCAGGCTACGCTCGCTGGCGTTGTGCAGGATGTTGGCAGTTTCGCTCATCTCCACCATGAAGGTGGAACGGCCGCCAGCCAGGTCATCGCTCGAGCCGATACGGGTGAAGATACGATCGACCAGCGACAGCTCGCAGGCCGCCGCCGGCACGAAGCTGCCGATATGGGCCAGCAGCACGATCAGCGCAGTCTGGCGCATGTAGGTGGATTTACCACCCATGTTCGGCCCCGTGATGACCAGCATGCGGCGGCTGTCGTCGAGATCCAGATCGTTGGCCACGAAGGGCGTGGTCAGCACCTTCTCGACCACCGGGTGACGGCCCTGGTCGATACGCATGCATGGTTCGTCGACGAAACGCGGGCGATTCAGGTCAAGGTTCAGCGAGCGCTCGGCCAGGTTGCTCAGTACGTCCAGTTCGGCGAGGGCCGCGGCACTATCCTGCAGTGGCGCTAGATGGCCGATCAGGCGCTCGAGCAACTCGTCGTAGAGCATCTTTTCGCGGGCCAGGGCGCGACTCTTGGCCGACAAGGCCTTGTCTTCGAACTCCTTCAGCTCGGGGGTGATGAAACGCTCGGCGCCTTTGAGCGTCTGTCGGCGGATGTAGTCAGCTGGCGCCGATTCGGCCTGCTTGGTCGGCAATTCGATGAAGTAGCCGTGCACGCGGTTGTAGCCGACCTTGAGGTTGGCCAGGCCGGTACGCTCCTTCTCCCGAGCTTCCAGATCCATGAGGAACTGGCCGGCGTTCTCGCTCATCGCCTGCAACTCGTCCAGCTCGGCGTCGTAGCCGGTTTTCAGCACGCCGCCGTCACGGATCACCGCCGGCGGGTTGTCGATGATGGCGCGGGCCAGCAGGTCGGCCAGTTCCGGGTAGGTGGAGATGCTGCCGGCCAGCTGTTGCAGGTGCGGGGTGTCCAGCGTGGTCATCGCCATCTGCAGTTCGGGCAGTGCCGCCAGAGCGTCGCGCAGGCGGGCGAGGTCGCGTGGGCGGGCGTTGCGCAAGCCGATACGGGCAAGGATGCGTTCCAGGTCGCCAATTTCCTTGAGCTGCGGCTGCAGCGTTTCGAAGCGATAACCATCGAGCAGGCGGGCGATGGCGTCCTGGCGCGCCTCCAGCACCGCGCGATCACGCAGCGGGCGGTTCAGCCAACGGCCCAGCAGGCGGCTGGCCATGGCGGTCTGGCAACGATCCATCACCGACTGCAGGGTGTTGTCGCGGCCGCCGGCGAGGTTGATGTCCAGCTCGAGATTGCGGCGGCTGGCGCCGTCGAGGATCACCGTGTCGTCCAGGCGCTCGTGACGCAGGCTGCGCAGGTGGGGCAGGGCGGTGCGCTGAGTTTCTTTAGCATAGCCGAGCAGGCAGCCGGCGGCGCCGATGGCCAGGGTCAGGTTTTCGCAGCCGAAGCCTTTCAGGTCCTGAGTGCTGAATTGCTGGCACAGGCTCTTGAAGGCGCTGTCGCGGTCGAAATCCCACGGCGCGCGGCGGCGCGAGCCTTTGCGCTTCTCGGCGGGCAGACCTTGCGGCCAGTCATCCGGGATCAGCAGCTCGGCGGGGCTCAGGCGTTCCAGTTCGGCCAGCAGGTTTTCCCAGCCTTTGATCTCCTGCACGCTGAAGCGGCCGCTGGTGATATCCAGCACGGCCAGGCCGAACAGACGTTCGTCGCCTAGTACCGCGGCCAGCAGGTTGTCACGGTGCTCATCAAGCAGGGCTTCGTCGCTGATGGTGCCGGGGGTGATGATGCGCACCACCTGACGCTCCACCGGGCCCTTGCTGGTGGCCGGGTCGCCGATCTGTTCGCAGATCACCACAGACTCGCCGAGCTTGACCAGCTTGGCCAGATAGCCTTCGAGCGAATGGAAAGGAATGCCGCACATAGGGATCGATTGGCCGGCCGACTGGCCGCGTGCGGTCAGGGTGATGTCGAGCAGCTTGGCTGCCTTCTTCGCGTCTTCGTAGAAAATCTCGTAGAAGTCACCCATGCGATAGAACATCAACTGATCCGGGTGCTGGTTCTTCAGCTTCCAGTACTGCTGCATCATCGGGGTGTGAGCGGAGAGATCGGTCATGCCGGGCCTTACGTGCGGTGGGTGTGACGAAGCCGGGAATTTTCCCATACTTCGCCCCTCACGTGGGCTGCGAATCTGACGCGATTACCTGTCAGTCGGTAAAGGTCACCGAGAACTGGGCGACGGCTTCGACCACTCGCAGTGATTCACTGCGAATCTCACGAATCACTTCGCCGGCTTGATTGGCCAGGTCTACGCCGGTGCGTGCACGCTCTCGCGTGGTTGCCATGCTGGCCACTGCGTTGCGCGTAAGGCTCTGGTTCTGTTGCACCACCCCATTGATTTCCTGAGTGGCCTGGCTGGTACGTGAGGCGAGTTGCCGAACCTCGTCGGCGACCACTGCAAACCCGCGTCCCTGTTCGCCCGCTCGTGCGGCCTCGATGGCGGCATTGAGCGCCAGCAGGTTGGTTTGATCGGCAATGCTGCGAATGACTTGAACGATGCTGGTGATCTGTTCGGACTGTTTGTTCAGGCCCTCTATCTGCTCAGCCACGTTCGCCAGCTCACTGGCAATATCGGTGACCACGGCCACGGTTTGCGCCACGGTGCGGGTACCGTGATCGGCGGAAACGTCGGTTTCTTTGGCGATATCATGAGCTAGCTGTGCTGCGGCAGCCTCCGAGTCTCGGCGCTCGACCTGAGCGGTGACGTCGCTGGCGAATTTCACGACGCCATAGACACGACCGCTGGCGTCGTAAAGGGGGTTGTAGGTAGCGCGTAGCCAGGCCTGACGGCCTTGCTTGGTCACGCGACGAAATCGGCCGGACACGTATTCGCCTTTGTTCAACTTAGCCCAGAACTGACGGTAGTCGTCACTGTGGCTATCCTCTGGCAGGCAGAACAGTCGGTGATGCTGGCCAATTACCTCTTCTCGGCGATAGCCCATCAGGTCGAGAAAGTTCTGGTTGGCACTCACTACTTGGCCCTCGAGATTGAACTCGATCACCGCCATGGAGCGGTCGATGGCCTTGATGTAGCTCTCGTGCATATGTTCGGCTGCTACCTGGCGGGTGATGTCGGTGGCAATCTTCATGACCTTGGTCACCGAGCCCTGGGCGTCACGGATTGGCATGTAGGTCGCTTCCAGCCAGACCTCCTTGCCGTCTCGCGTCACTCGAGGGAATCGATCACTGAAGTGCTCACCCTGGCGTAGGCGCTGCCAGAACTGCTGATAAGCGAGGCTCTCGCTCAGGCTTCGGGGGCAAAACATGCGGTGGTGTTTGCCGACAATGTCCTCCAGACGATAATTCACCACGCCAAGAAAGGCTGGGTTGGCGTCGAGAATGATGCCGTCCGGGGTGAATTCGATCATCGCCATCGATTGGCGAATGGCCTGTAGCTCCGCCGCTCCCAGATCCTGCGCGTCCTTGTGTTCCTTGTTCCGTGACAGCCACATTGCAGTGCCTCCTGTCGCACCCTAGCCGTGATAACAGTAGACGAAATTTGCCGTTTCCACTGGCGGTGCAAGCTGTGTAGGGTTTGCGGTTCGATGAGCGAGGAGTGGATATGGACAGAATCAGCCAACTGGCCGAACAACTGGGTGCAGCATTACAGGCGCAAGCTGCCCAGGTCACCACTGCGGAGTCCTGTACAGGCGGCGGCATTGCCGAGGCAATCACTCGCATCCCTGGCAGTTCGGCCTGGTTCGAGGCCGGCTATGTGACGTACTCCAACGCCCAGAAAACCAAGCAGTTAGCTGTGTGTACCGACTTCTTCGCCAGTGTGGGCGCCGTTAGCCGTGAGGTGGTCGAAGCGATGGTGCGTGGCGCTCAGGCCAACAGCGGGGCGCGCTATGCCGTGGCTGTCAGCGGTGTGGCGGGGCCGGGAGGTGGTTCTGTGGACAAACCAGTCGGTACGGTCTGGTTGGCCTGGGGCGACGGCGAGCGTCTTTTCAGTATGCGCAAGCAGTTCGCGGGTAACCGAGATGAGGTGCGCCGACAAACGGTCGAGGCTGCTCTGGCGGGGCTTCTGCGCCTGTTGGCGGAGGAAAATCCGCTTATGGGGTAGGCGGGCGACTTGCCCTGTGGAATAATACTGGCTACTTATACAGTTGTTGGCGGCCCTAGGGGCCCTTGTTAATACGTGAGGATGGTAATGGACGAGAACAAGAAGCGCGCTTTGGCGGCTGCCCTGGGTCAGATCGAGAAACAGTTCGGCAAGGGCGCGGTCATGCGCATGGGCGACCATGAGCGTCAGGCCATTCCGGCTATCTCCACCGGTTCGCTTGGGCTGGATATCGCACTGGGTATCGGCGGCCTGCCGAAGGGACGTATCGTCGAGATCTACGGCCCGGAATCCTCTGGTAAGACCACGCTGACCCTGTCGGTGATCGCCGAAGCGCAGAAGCTTGGCGCCACCTGTGCCTTCGTCGATGCCGAGCATGCGCTCGACCCGGATTATGCCGGCAAGCTCGGCGTCAATGTCGATGATCTGCTGGTCTCGCAGCCGGACACTGGTGAGCAAGCGCTGGAAATCACCGACATGCTGGTGCGCTCCAACGCCATCGACGTGATCATCGTCGACTCCGTGGCAGCCCTGGTGCCCAAGGCGGAAATCGAAGGCGAAATGGGTGACATGCACGTTGGTCTGCAGGCGCGTCTGATGAGCCAGGCGCTGCGCAAGATCACCGGTAACATCAAGAACGCCAACTGCCTGGTGATCTTCATCAACCAGATTCGTATGAAGATCGGCGTGATGTTCGGTAGCCCGGAAACCACCACTGGTGGTAACGCCCTGAAGTTCTACTCCTCGGTTCGTCTGGATATCCGCCGTACTGGTGCGGTGAAGGAAGGCGAAGAGGTCGTGGGCAGCGAAACCCGCGTGAAGATCGTCAAGAACAAGGTCGCGCCACCTTTCCGCCAGGCGGAGTTCCAGATCCTTTACGGCAAAGGCATCTACCGTAATGGCGAGATCATCGATCTCGGCGTGCAACAGGGCCTGGTCGAGAAGTCGGGGGCCTGGTACAGCTACAAGGGCAACAAGATCGGTCAGGGTAAGGCCAATGCGGCCAAGTACCTGGAAGACAATCAGGAAGTGGCGCGCGAAATCGAAGGTCTCATTCGCGAGAAGCTGCTGGTCAGCAGCACTCCGGCCAAGGCTCCGGCTGCCGATCTGGCTGATGCTGAAGTCGACTTCTAAGTCTTCAGAGCATGACCGTCGTACTGGATAACCCGCTCGCCGTCAGGCGGGCGGCCATGGATCTACTGGCGCGGCGTGAACATGGACGTGTCGAGCTTGCGCGCAAGTTGCGCAAGCGTGGCGCCTCCGAGGACATGATCGACGCGGCTTTGCAGCGGCTATCGGAGGAGGGCTTGCTATCCGAGGCCCGCTATCTGGAAAGTTTCGTCGCTTATCGTGCGCGTGCTGGCTACGGGCCGTTGCGTATTCGCGAGGAGCTCGGCCAGCGTGGGCTTGCGCGTAGCGATGTCGATCAGGCTCTGCGTGAAAGTGGTATCGACTGGTTCGAGCAGTTGCGTGAAACCTGGCAGCGCAAGTTTGCCAGTCGGCTTCCTGGGGATGCTCGAGAGCGTGCTCAGCAAGGCCGGTTTCTGGCCTATCGTGGTTATTCGCTGGATATGATCGGGCGTCTGTTGCGCGGTTGCGATGAATAGCCCGTCAGTCTGTTCAGGCTGTCTGGATGGCCAACTGACGTAGATGGCTCGGCACGTCTGGTGCGCCGGCCAGGCGCAACCCCTCGCCAAGTGCAGTGGCTTCCTGATGCTCTTTGGGCAGGAGGAGGAACTCCGGGGTGCCGGCTTTCTTCAGTAGCGACAGGCGTGCATAGGGGATGCCGTTGTCCAGTAGCAGCCCCATGAAGCTGGGATCGCTCCACGCCGCCTCTGGCATGGCCAGTACGTGATAGCGATTTTGCAGGTTGTCCAGGCCCGCTTCATTCAAACGATAGCGAACCAGATTGGCTGGCAGCAGCACTTCCAGTTCGCGTCTGCGCGCATAGGCGATTGCTCCGGCGAAGGCTTCGCCGTGCATATCCCCTGACCAGAAGGTGCGCGAGCCGCGCCAGTTGGCCTGGCGAAGTTCTATCGGCTCGCCAGCGAGAAAACGCGGCAATGCCTGGCTGACGGTCTTGACGAAATCCTTGTAGCTGATGATGCGCACCTGCTTGCAGTGTTCGCTTGCCGCGTAGTCTTCGAAGCTCACATAGCCTGGTACCGGGCAAGGGCAGGCGAAACCATCGATCAGGCGCAGATCGAACGATTGCAGTTGCTGCGTTTGCGCTTCCACTACTTGAGTCAGTGCGGAGTGGGCCTGTGCTTTGTCTTCCTGCACGGGGCCGGAAAGAGCGCCGCGAGGCAGGTTGAGCAGAAGCTGCAGTTGCGCGCCGTCGTGCCAGCCAATGCTTTCGACCGCTGCTGGCAAGGGTTTGAATGGCAGGCGCAGGGCGCTGGCCCTGGCGAATATCTGCCGTGAGCTGCGACCGAGCAGGCCCATGCGCTGAGCCAGTGCAGCCAGGCGGCCGCTGAGAGTTGAGGATTCGGACAGGCTCATGGCCGGCAGATCGCTCCTGAAGCGTCTGCTGCAGTGTGGCAGACGCGGATGGCTATTGCCCATATAGCGTAGCGCGGCGCGTGAGTGCCTGTCGCGTTACAGGTCTGTGGCAAAATAGCCCCATTCATTTGCGAGGGTGCCTCCATGCCCAGCTTGGTGCTGGATATTGCGTTATCGGCCGAACGGTTGCAGGCCATCTATCGTGGCCAGGCCAACCGGATTATGGCGCAAAGCCGCGACGGGCGCCGCGTCAGTTTGCCGGCCCATCATTTGCGGCCGTATCTGACTCACGCCGGTATCTTTGGTTCCTTCGTGCTGGAATTCAATAGCTCCGGCGAGTTACTGAGCTTACGCCCTTTGGACTGATCTGGCGCACTTGCCTCGCGCCGAGGCCGCCTGCGCGGCTATAATCGCCGGCTGCCAACCCTCTACCTGTCGAGCTGAGCCTGATCATGTACTCCCTGGCCCGCGAGCTGCTGTTCAAACTGTCCCCGGAAACTTCCCATGAGCTGTCCATCGATCTGATCGGTGCTGGTGGTCGGCTGGGGCTCAACGGCCTGCTGACCAAGGCGCCAGCCAGCCTGCCGGTAAACGTGATGGGTTTGCAGTTCGCCAATCCGGTCGGTCTGGCGGCAGGGCTGGACAAGAACGGCGATGCCATCGATGGTTTCGCCCAGTTGGGCTTCGGTTTCGTCGAGATCGGCACCGTGACCCCACGTCCGCAGCCGGGTAACCCCAAGCCACGACTGTTTCGTCTGCCGGAGGCCGAGGCGGTAATCAATCGCATGGGTTTCAACAACCACGGCGTCGATCGTTTGCTCGAGCGGGTCAAGGCAGCGAAATTCAAGGGTGTGCTGGGTATCAATATCGGCAAGAACTTCGATACGCCGGTCGAGCGGGCAGTGGATGATTATCTGGCTTGCCTGGACAAGGTTTATGCCCACGCCAGTTACGTCACGGTCAACGTCAGTTCACCCAATACGCCGGGGCTGCGCAGTCTGCAGTTTGGTGATTCGTTGAAGGAGTTGCTTGAGGCGCTGCGTCGTCGTCAGGAAGATCTGGCTCAGGAGCACGGCAAACGTGTGCCACTGGCGATCAAGATTGCCCCGGACATGAGCGACGAAGAGACCGCGTTGGTGGCATCTGCGTTACTGGGTGCCGATATGGACGCGGTGATCGCCACCAACACCACGCTCAGTCGTGAGGGCGTCGAAGGGCTGGCCCACGGGGATGAGGCAGGTGGTCTGTCGGGTGCACCCGTACGTGACAAGAGCACGCATATCGTCAGGGTGCTGGCCGGTGAGTTGTCGGGGCGTCTGCCGATCATCGCGGTTGGCGGTATTACCGAAGGCAAGCATGCGGCGGAGAAGATCGCTGCGGGTGCGAGCCTGGTCCAGATCTATTCGGGGTTCATCTACAAAGGACCGGCGCTGATTCGCGAGGCGGTTGATGCGATTGCCGCGCTGCGTAAATAAGCTGCGTAAATAAATAGGGCTCCCGAAGGAGCCCCTGGGCTTGCGCCCGCCGCCCGGAGGGGGTCGGCATGGTGAAGTCGGGTGTGTTCCTGATCAGCCGACAGCGTGAAGTTCGTTGAGTCGATGAATACCGGCTGTGCCGGTCAGCCCATCCCAGTTATCGCCACGGCCCTCACGCCAGCCATTGAGCCAGGCCTGACGAACCGAAGGTAGGGTAAAGGGGCAAAGTTCGCGGGATTTACCATTGATGCCGTACTGATAGCCGCGCAAAAAAGCTCTTTCTAACGGATCACGCTTAAGTCTTCTCATAGGGTGTTGCCCTCACTGTTGACTGTTATGTCCCGTTGGCCTTGTGGCAAGGCCGGGCAGAAATCTTCTGCCTGCGAAAGTCCGCTGCCGGCGTGGCGAACTTTCTGTGCCTTCGCCGTTGCAGCGAAAGCCTTAGGTAGTGTTCTAACGAATGCACCGGGGCCTGTGAATGATCGATTTGTCATAAGGGCGTAACCTAAATGCGGGTGAGGCCATAAGGGGGCTGGTGATACGTCCAGCCTCTTTCGGCCAGGCGCCGTCATATCTGGCTATGCACGTAGATGCCGTCATTTTGCTAGTGCAAATGAGAGTGCTTGCTTATTCCGACGAAGGGTCGCGCTGTGACCTTTTGTCACTTATTTTGAGTCGAGGTGCGCCGCCGCACCTCTCTGATTGCCATAGGCAGTGGAACATCCATGTCTGATCGTTACGAAATCGTGCTGACCTGCCCCAAGGGGCTCGAAGGGCTGTTGCTGGAAGAGGCCAAGGCGCTGGGGCTGGAAGAAGCGCGCGAGCAAACGGCCGCGATCCGCGGCCACGCTGAAATCGAGGTGGCCTATCGACTGTGCCTGTGGTCACGCCTGGCCAACCGCGTGCTGTTGGTGCTGTCGCGTTTTGCCATGAACAACGCCGACGAGCTTTATGACGGCGTGCAAGCGATCGACTGGCGAGACCATCTGGAGCCGTCCGGTAGCCTGGCAGTGGAGTTCAGTGGCAACGGTTCAGGTATCGACAACACCCACTTCGGTGCACTCAAGGTCAAGGACGCGATTGTCGACCGGTTGCGTACCGCTGGCGGCGAGCGGCCCAGCATCGACAAACTCAACCCGGACCTGCGCGTGCATCTGCGCCTGGACCGCGGTGAGGCGGTGCTTTCTCTAGATCTTTCCGGTCATAGCCTGCACCAGCGCGGTTATCGCCTGCAGCAGGGTGCTGCGCCGCTGAAGGAGAACCTGGCTGCGGCGGTGTTGATTCGTGCCGGTTGGCCGCGCATTGCCGCTGAGGGTGGCGCCCTGGCTGACCCGATGTGCGGTGTGGGCACCTTCCTGGTGGAGGCGGCGTTGATGGCAGCCGATATCGCCCCCAACCTCAAACGTGAGCGCTGGGGCTTCTCCAACTGGCTCGGCCACGTGCCGGCAATCTGGAAGAAGCTGCACGCCGAAGCCGAGCAGCGCGCGGCAGCGGGTCTGGCCAAGCCGCCGTTGTGGATTCGTGGTTACGAAGCCGATCCGCGGCTTATTCAGCCTGGGCGCAACAACGTCGAGCGCGCCGGTCTGTCCGACTGGGTGAAAATCTATCAGGGCGAGCTGGGCAGTTTCGAGCCGCGCCCGGACCAGAATCAGAAGGGCCTGGTGATCAGCAACCCGCCTTATGGCGAGCGTCTGGGCGACGAAGCCAGCCTGTTGTATCTCTATCAGAACCTCGGCGAGCGCCTGCGCCAGGCCTGCCTGGGGTGGGAAGCGGCGGTATTTACCGGCGCGCCCGAACTGGGCAAACGCATGGGCCTGCGCAGCCACAAGCAGTACGCGTTCTGGAACGGCGCACTGCCCTGCAAACTGTTGTTAATCAAGGTGCAGACCGAGCAGTTCGTTACCGGTGAGCGGCGTGCGCGCGAAGACGATCAAGAGCCAGCGCAGGATGCGCCGCAACAGGCGCGTCTGTCCGAAGGCGGGCAGATGTTCGCCAATCGTCTGCAGAAGAATCTCAAACAACTGGGTAAGTGGGCGCGCCGCGAAGGTGTCGAGTGCTATCGGCTGTACGATGCCGACATGCCCGAGTATGCCGTGGCAGTCGATCTGTACCGCGACTACGTACATGTTCAGGAATATGCCGCGCCGCGTTCGATCGACCCGGACAAGGCGCAGGCACGCCTGCTCGATGCCCTGGCGGCAATCCCGCAGGCGCTAGGCGTGGCGCAGAGTCGTGTGGTCATCAAGCGTCGTGAACGCCAGACAGGTACCAAGCAGTATCAGCGTCAGGCGGCGCAGGGCGAGTTCATGGAAGTGAACGAAGGCGGGGTCAAGCTGCTGGTTAACCTCACCGATTATCTGGATACCGGGCTGTTTCTCGATCACCGCCCGTTGCGCCTACGTCTGCAGCGTGAGGCGGCCGGCAAGCGGTTCCTCAACCTGTTCTGTTACACCGCGACGGCCACCGTGCACGCAGCCAAGGGTGGCGCGCGCAGCACCACCAGCGTCGATCTGTCAAAAACCTATCTGGACTGGGCGCGGCGTAATCTCGCGCTCAACGGTTTTTCCGACAAGCACCGCCTGGAGCAGGGCGACGTGATGGCCTGGCTGGGAGAGGACCGCGGTGAGTACGAGTTGATCTTCATCGACCCGCCAACCTTCTCCAACTCCAAGCGCATGGAAGGTGTGTTCGATGTGCAGCGTGACCACGTCGAGCTGCTCGACCTGGCCATGGCGCGTCTGGCCCGTGGCGGCGTGCTGTATTTCTCCAACAACTTCCGCAAGTTCCAGCTGGATGAGAGCCTGGTGGCGCGCTATCAGGTCGAAGAAATCAGCGCGCAGACACTGGACCCGGACTTCGCGCGCAATCCCAAGATCCATCGCGCCTGGCGTTTCACCGCCCGCTGACTGCGTCGCTCGGACACAATCCGGGGCCTGGTTCATGAAAGCCCCCGGATTGTATCCGGGCTACGTGATCGTCAGCGCTTGGGTTGGCTGTAGGTGTCGAGCAGTACCTGATCGAGAATCGAGGTGGCGCCCCAGGGTTTCGGGTCGTTGAGGATGGCGACCACGGCCCAGTCCTGGCCGTTGCTGTCGCGGCTGAAGCCTGCGATGGCGCGCACGTTATTCAGCGTGCCGGTCTTGATGTGTGCCTCACCCACGAGTGGCGTGCGCTGCAGGCGTCGACGCATGGTGCCGTCCATTGCCACCAGCGGCATCGAGCTGCGGAACTCGGCAGCGTAAGGGCTGCGCCAGGCCGCCTGGAGTATCAGCGCCATTTCCCGTGCGCTGATGCGCTCGGCGCGCGACAGGCCAGAGCCATTCTCCATCACCAGGTGCGGCGCCGTGATGCCCTTGCGTGCCAGCCAACCGCGGATGACGCGCTGCGCGGCCATGGAGTCATCCTTGTCTGCTTCGGTACGGAACTGTGCGCCGATACTGAGGAACAACTGCCGTGCCATGGTGTTGTTGCTGTACTTGTTGATGTCGCGGACGATCTCCACCACATCGGGCGAGAAGGCGCGTACCAGCATGCGGGCGTCTTCCGGGACGGTGCCCTGGCGGTCCTTGCCGAGGATCTTGCCGCCCAGCTCCTGCCAGATGCCGCGTACCGCGCCCGCTGCGTAGCTGGGGTGGTCGAGCAACGACAGGTAGGTCTGCGCATTGCAGCCTTCGGCCAACTGGCCACTGACGATCAGTGTGGTGCCGTCGAACTGATCCACTGCGTTGTAGCGAATGTCGGGCCAGGATGGGCACTTTGCGGCCTTGAGCAGGCGGACCTGGTTATCGATACGGATCGAGGCGATGGGCGGGTCCATGGCGATGCTCACCTTGCCGTCTTCGGCACGGGTGATGAAACGTTGCGCCTTGAGGTTGACCAGCAGCGAGTCGGGCTTCACCAGGAACGGCTTGTTGGCATCGCCACCATCGTCGTTGAATGCCGGCAATTGCGGGGCGACGAAGAAGCTGCGATCGAGTACCAGGTCGCCTTGAACCTGACGCACGCCGTTGATGCGCAAATCGCGCAGCAACAGCCAGAGCTTCTCCATGTTCAGTTTCGGGTCGCCGCCACCCTTGAGGTAGAGGTTGCCATGCAGCACGCCATCCTTCAGCGGGCCGTCGGCATAGAACTCGGTCTTCCACTGGTGGTTGGGCCCCAGCAATTCCAATGCTGCGTAAGTGGTCACCAGTTTCATGGTCGAGGCCGGGTTGACCGAAACATCGGCATTGAACTGCAGGCCGCCAGCCTGGCCGCCCAGAGGCACGGTCATCACCGACAGCGAGTTGTTGGAAATCTTGTTGGCCTTCAGGGCCTGCTCGACCTTGGCGGGGAGTGCGGCGCTGGCAGCGTGGCAGGACAGGGCGAGGGGGAGAAGCAGGGCGCTCAGCGCCAGTTGGCGAAACCGCTGGATCATCGACAAGAACCTTCCGCAGTCAGGCGGGAGTAACGAGGGAGACAGACAAACGACAGTCCGACTCGGGGAAAAGTTGCCGGCATTATGCAGCAAGAACCGGCTTGCAGTCGGCCTCGTCTATTTAAAAACAGTCACTGCAAACAGCTGGCGTTCAACATGTTCGAGGGGCTGCTGGGCGACACAAAGCAGGCGCTCTGCCTGCGAAACTGCTAGAGTGCCGCGCGTTATTACCTTTGAGGATTGTTTCATGGCGACCAACCGTTCCCGCCGTCTGCGCAAGAAGCTCTGTGTCGATGAATTCCAGGAGCTGGGCTTCGAGCTGACCCTGAACTTCAAGGCTGACCTGAGCGATCAGACCCTTGACGATTTCGTCGATCAGTTCCTCGATCAGGCCATCGCCGGCAATGGTCTGGATTACGTCGGTGGCGAAGACTTCGGCCTGGTCTGCCTGGCCAAGCGTGGCTCGGTCAACGAAGAGCAGCGCGCTGCCGTCGAGGCCTGGCTGAAAGGCCGTGACGAACTGGAGAAGTTCGAGCTCAGCCCGCTGCAGGACGTCTGGTACCCGGAAAACCCGATCAACCAGGCTTGATCGCTACTCGGCGCCGGGTTCCCAGGCGCCGCCTCAGCTTTTGGCTGATCCAGGCCACGGTCTGATACCTGACTGCAGGAGCGGCTCTGCTCTCGAGTCGAAGCGTTGACCAACGTTTCGCGAGCAGAGCTCGCTCCTACAGCACTCCTGCCTTTTCCAAGACCATCTGTTCGTCCACCTGATCGATCTGTTCGGGCTGCATGAAACGTTCGGCGTAGCGCCGATAAATGCCAGCGCGAATGAACAGCGCGAACAGCTGCGGGTCGATGTGCGCGCCCTTGCACATGCCGACCATGATGTTCAGCGCTTCCGACAGCGTCTTGCCTTTCTTGTAGGGGCGATCCACTGCCGTCAGTGCTTCGAAGATATCGGCGATTGCCATCATGCGTGCCGGCAGGCTCATTTGCTCGCGCGTCAGGCGTTTGGGATAGCCGCTGCCGTCCATCTTCTCGTGGTGCCCACCGGCAATCTCGGTGACGTTCTGCAGATGCTTGGGGAAGGGCAGGCGGTCGAGCATCAGGATGGTCTGCACGATGTGATGATTGATGATGTAGCGCTCCTCGGCCGTCAAGGTGCCGCGGGCGATGCTCAGGTTGTGCAGCTCGCCGCGGTTGAACTTGTATGGAGGCACTTCCAGCTTGAAACCCCAGGGATTGTCCGGTGCGATCACCTCCTGGCCAACGCGTTCGATCAGGTGCTCGGGGCGGTCGGCGAGCAGCGGTTCTTCCACCGGCAGGCTGGCGGATGTCGAGCGTTCCAGGCGTTTGGCTTCCTCCCAGGACACGCCCAGGCGATTGTCTAGGGTGCGTAGCCAGCGGCGTTCGGCGATCTGCTGCAGGCGCGCCTGGTCGGCATCGGCCATGGCCTCGCCGCCCTGGTTGATGCGGGCGATGAAGGCGAACTCGTCGTCCAGATCGCTCAGCAACTGGTCGCGCAGCCTAGCCAGCGCCGCCTCCTCGCCACCTTCGCTGCGGGCACGCCAATAGGCGATCCAGGCATCGCGCTTGAGCACCTCGAAACGCATGCGCACTTCGTGAATGCGGTCGTACAGGGTATCCAGTTTGGTCGCCTTGTCGACAACGTATTCCGGCGTGGTTACCTTGCCACAGTCATGCAGCCAGGCAGCGATATGCAGCGCCTCCCATTCTTCGTCGCTTGGGTTGTAATCACGAAACTCGGGGGCGTCGCTCTCGGCAGCGGCGCGCGCCAGCATCAGGGTGATTTCCGGTACGCGCTGACAGTGGCCGCCGGTATAGGGACTCTTGGCGTCGATAGCGCCGGCGATCAGCTGGATGAAGGCATCGAGCAACTGCTTCTGCCTGGCCAGCAGACGCTGGCTCTCGATGCATAGGGCTGCACTGCCTGAGACGGCATCGACGAAGGCGACACGATCCGGGCTGAGCATGCTCTCGCTGTTCTCGCCGGTGTCACGTTGCAGCAGCACCAGCACGCCGACGGTATCGCCCTGACGGTTGTGCAGGCCGGCTGCGATCAGGTGCAGGCGCGGGCTGTCCATGGCTGACAGCAGTCCCTGGAATTTCCCCGCCTGATCGAAACCAATGGAGGTAGCGACGCTGTTGCCACCGCTGGCCGGGCGTTGTAACCAGGTGGGCAGGGTCGGGTCGTCATGGGCCAGGCCGTGGATGCCCAGGTCGGTGAGGTTGCGGCTCTGACCGTCGATGATCAGCCCATGTGGCTCCAGGCGGCCGCTATCGTTGTCCAACAGATAGAGCAGGCCGCCCTGGGCCTCGCTAATGGAGACGGTGGCGTCCATCACGCGTTTGATCAGCGCTTCGAACTGAGTTTCCGCAGACAGGCTGGCGGCGATGTCGAGGAAGCTCGACAGGGTGTCCTTCATGCTGGTCATGGACACCGCCAACTGGTCGACCTCGAGAATCGGCGAGCGCCCGCTGGCCGGATAGGCGAAGTCGAAGCGGCGGATGGCCTGCGCCTCCTGCACCAGACTGCGCAGCGGTTTGACCACCAGGCGTGAGGTCAGCCAGCCGAGGGGCAGGCACAGCAACAAGGTGGTGAGGGTGATCAGGGCACCTTGCCAGCGGATGCGGTAGGCCTCGGCCAGCAGTTCCTGCTCGGGGACCAGCAGCGCCAGATGCAAACCTTGCGGGCCGCCTTCCTGAATGTGCCGATGGGCCATGGCCCAGCGTTGCTTGGCCAGCTCGATGACGCCTGCATCCTGCTCGTTCAACTGGCCGGCCAGCAGTTCACCCAGGGCAGGGTTGAGCTCGCTGACCTTGACCAGCGACACCTTGCCGTCGACCTCCTTGAGCAAGCGACTGCTCTCGGGGTAGGCCACGGCGTTGCCACCGCTGTCGGCAAGCACCACCTGG
Source organism: Pseudomonas sp. zfem001 (assembly GCF_032621725.1). Taxonomy (NCBI): domain Bacteria; kingdom Pseudomonadati; phylum Pseudomonadota; class Gammaproteobacteria; order Pseudomonadales; family Pseudomonadaceae; genus Pseudomonas; species Pseudomonas sp. zfem001. The sequence continues at coordinate 353,648 of NZ_JAVYJI010000006.1, forward strand.
GTGTTGGGGGTGACGCGGTGGCTGGCCAGGGTGGCGGACAGGTCATCCAGGGTCAGGTCCGCGCCGATCACTGTGGTCAGGCCGCTGCGCCTGGCCAGGGTGGTGCCGATTTCCTGGGTGGAGAAGAACAGATAGGGTGCGGTGGTGATCTGCCCACCGTCGCCGCGGGCGCGCTTGAACCACTCGCGTTGCCTCGGATCATAGGGTTCGCTGAGGTTCTGCCGGCGGCTGAGCGGGTTCAATGAGCCGTCATAGAACAGGTAGTCGCTGTCGGTGCCGACGCTGCTGCGGTCGATGGCCCAGACTTGGTAGGCGGCTTTGTCCGGCGCGTCGAAGCGTTGCTTGAGCATGTCGCTGCGCAGCGGTCTGACCATGAAGAAATCACCATCTTCATAACCCAGGTAGATCGAGGCCAGCTTGGGGTTGTCGCGCAGGGCCTGAACGAACAGCGGCAGCATTTCCAGGCGTTCGTCGAGCGTATCGGCCTGGGTGGCTGGGTGCAGCGCCAGCAGGCTGAGCAGATGGCGTATCGGGCGATAGGTGCTATCCAGATCCTTCTGTACGTCGTACTGGATGCGCTCGAACAGGGTCGAACTGCTGGAGAAGATCAGTCGGCTGGTCTGTTGATAGTTGAATAGCCCCAGCACCACGCCGGTGAACAGCAGTAGCAAGGTGAACAGGACGCTGATGTGAACATGCAGGGGAAAACGGCGTTCGCGCGCAACCGCTGTATTGGGCATCGCACTTCACTCCTTGCTGGCGCTGCAGGCTCCAACAGCATAGTGAAGTGTGGGCGAATCTGCCTAAACGTTATAAAGGCTGTTGCGAACTCTCTTCGGTCTTGCCCGGTTTGTTCAGTTGCAGGCGCAGGCCATGCACCAGCAAGGCCATGGTCAGGGTCAGGGCGACGCCGATCAGTGCGTTGAGCAGGCGAACCTCGGCAAGGTGCCAGTCATGCGACAGGCTCTCGGCCAGGAGCACGAAGCAGAGGCTGGTCTGCAGCACGAACAGGCCATAGTGATTCGCCTGCAGTGCGCGGCTGAGAAACACCAGCGCCAGCAGGGTCATCACCATCATCGGTGGGCTCTGCAGGCTGTGGCCGAAGATGATCAGCAGGCCGGCGGCGGCGAGGCTGGCCAGGCTGGCCTGCAGGGCGCGCACCAGGCTGCCCTGGAATTCCAGTTGCAGCGTGCTGATGACGGTCAGGGTCAACCAATAGCCGCGCGACAGACCGGCCAGGTTGACGATCAGCCCCGAGGCGGCGAAAGCCAGCATGCACGCCAGGGCGTGCAGGCGCCACTGTTGGCGCGGCAGGCGTTGCGCGTGGCGCTTGAGCACCTTGAGAATGGCGAGAAAGCGCGGCATGTACGGCCACATGCGCAGACCATGCAGGCCGCGCAGGCCGAAGGCCAGCAGCATGACCCAAAGCCCGCCGAGGATGAACAGCGTGGCCACTGCGTAGGGGTTGTGCAGATTGCCGATGCCGAACTGTCCCTGGCCAAGGCACAGGCAGATGCTCAGGCCGATACCCAGCTTGCCGGCTTCGCTACCGAAGCGTTGCAGCCAGGCCAACAGCAGGCCGAACGCTGCAAAAATGCACAGGCTGAGCAGGGGGTGACTACCCGCCCAGAAGCCCAGGCCGGCGCTGCAGGCCCCCAGACCGGTGAGCAGTAGCATGCGCAGCATGCCGAAGCGGTGCAGCGGGTTGGCCTGAGCGGCCTGAAACGCGCCTGCCGATGCCCAGAGAAAACCACTGTGAGCAGTGAATAGGCCCAGCACCAGCGGCAAGGCGCAGCCCAGCACCGCGACCACGGCAGGGCCCCAGGCCGGCGGACCGGCATGCCAGGTGAAACTGTTGCGAATCAGGTTCTTCATGCGCTGTTTTCGTCAGATCGGGCTCGAACGGCCGGTCATCTCCCTTGCCATTTCCGTAGCGTAGCTGTCCGTCATGCCGGCGATGAAGTCGATCACCCGCATGAACGAGCGATACAGCGGCCAGCCGGGCTCAGGCGCGTAGTAGCTGAGTAGGTCGAGAATGCGCCGGTGTTTGAAAGACAGCGTACGGCCGCTGTGCTGCTCCAGTGCTGCACCGCAGAAGGCGTTGAGGAGGATTTCCAGCGTGGTGTAGGCGCCGATTTCATGCAACGTCTTGCGCTTGTCGTGGAAGATCTTCTCGCGCGCCAGGGATTTCGCGCTCTGCACACAGTGCTTGGCCGCGCCGTGCATGTGTTCGACCAGATCGCCCTGCAGGCCGCCGCCCAGCAGGGCGTGTTGTTGCTCGACAAAGGCGCCGGCCGCGGCGTTGGTCAGGTGTTCGATGGCCTTGCCGCGCAGGATCGCCAGCTTGCGCCGGCGCGAGTCCTTGGGGCCGAGCTGGCGATAGGTTTCCGGCAGATCATCGCCCACCAGGTCGAGTAGCAATGCCTCCACTTCGGTGTAGTCGAGCAGTTCCATCTCCACGCCGTCTTCCAGGTCGATCAGGCCGTAGCAGATGTCGTCTGCGGCCTCCATCAGGTAGACCAGCGGGTGGCGTGCCCAGCGCTGCGCCTCCAGTTGCGGCAGCTCGAGCTTGGCGGCAATCTGTTCGAGCAACGGCAGCTCGCTCTGGTAGCAGCCGAACTTGTGCTTCTTGTAGCCCTGAGCGTCGGCATGGCGAGCGGTCCAGGGGTATTTGAGGTAGGTGCCGAGGGTGGCGTAGGTCAGCCGTGTGCCGCCATCGAACTGGTGGTATTCCAGTTGGGTGAGCACGCGAAAGCCCTGGGCGTTACCTTCGAAATTGAGAAAGTCGCCGCGTTCGGCATCGCTCATCGCATCCAGCCAACCGCGCCCGGCGGCCTGCTGAAACCAGTGGCGAATGGCGTCCTCGCCGGAGTGGCCGAACGGCGGGTTGCCAATATCATGGGCCAGGCAGGCGGACTGCACGACCATGCCCAGATCGCTCGGTGTGCACCAGTTGGGCAGGTCGTCACGCAACATCTCACCGACACGCATGGCCAGTGAGCGACCGACGCAGCTGACTTCCAGCGAGTGGGTCAGGCGGGTGTGGATATGGTCGTTGCTCGAAACCGGATGCACCTGCGTCTTGCGTCCCAGGCGGCGAAATGCGCCGGAGAAGATGATGCGGTCATGATCCTTGTGGAAGGGACTGCGGCCTAGCTCTGCCGAGCTGGGCGCAGGTTTACCGAGACGTTCACGGGTGAGCAGGGTGTGCCAATCCAAGGCCTATCCTCGCCAGGTTGATCCGGGCCCCTAGCTTGGGTGTTCATGCCGCCGGCTGCAACCCCGGTTGGTTACAGGCCGGCGGCGTCGATATCCACCAGTAGCAGTCGGCGGCCGTTATCGATGAACTGGCCGGCGGTCAGGCAGTATTGGTTGGTGGTGGCGTCGCGGTAGGTGGTGGAGAGCGTCAGGCGCCGTTCTTCCCAGCCTTCGGCCAGCAGTTGATAGAAGTAGGGGCGCCATGACCAGTTGTGGCCGAGGTAGCGATCATCGGCCTGCCAAGCCGCTTGGCGCCATTCCAGGTTTGGCGTGAGCTGGGTGCCGTGGCGGTCGCACTGATAGATGCGCAACAGCCAGGGGTAGTTGTCCGGTGCTTTCAGGCTCGTTGTCGGGGCACCGCTTTCGGCCCAGAACCTCAGTTCGGACATCAGCTCGGCCAGTTGCTGGCGCAGGTTGACTAGGCGTGCGCGCTCGGCGAGTTTCTGTTGCACGTAGTTGTCACGCAGGCGCGCGAAGCGGCCGACGAAGGCATCGCTGGCGAATAGCTCCTCTTCCGGCTTGGCGAACAAGAACCCCTGCACATAGCGGGCGCCGCATTCGAGGGCAAAGTTCAGCTCGGCTTCGGTTTCCACGCCTTCGGCGATGATCCAGCAGCCGGTTTTTTCGGCCATTTGCGCCAGCGCCTTGACCACTTCACCGCTGGGGCCGCCACGCGCGGCTTCCTGAAACAGGCGCATGTCCAGCTTGAGGATGTCCGGTTGCAGCGCCAGCACGCGGTCGAGCTGTGAATAGCCGGCGCCGAAATCGTCGATGGCGATGCGTGCACCGGCGTCGCGGTAGCGCGACACCACGTCAGGCAGGCGCTGGCTGGCGCCGCCGAGTTCGGTGATCTCGAAAACGATGCGCGTCGGGTCGATGCCGCTGCGCTGTAATTGGATCAGGCTGGGCAGTGGCTGCGCTGGACGCAGGCGGCTGATCCAGCGTGGGGAAATGTTCAGGCTAAGGAACCAGTCCGCCGGGGCCTGATGGAAGCGGCGCAAGGCATCTTCGCGGACCTGTCGGTCAAGGCGGCGCAGGGCAGCGGGTGGGGTTTTCGGGTCGGCGAAAAGTGGCCCGGCCGAGCGAGCCTTGCCTTTGTCATCGCGCAGCCGAGCCAGCGCCTCGACACCGGCGATACGACCGGTGGCGGTGTCGATAAAGGGTTGGAAGACGGCAAAAGGCAGTCCGTCGATCACCTGGTTTGTCCTTAGCGCTGAGCGGTTGAGCCGCCTGATGGCGGTTGGGTTACTCAACCAAGCAAGATCGCGGCCAGGCCAGGTCTAGACCAATCAGTGTTTCAGTCGATGCCGCTTTGCCGGCGCCGAAGTAGTGGCGCAATGATCAATGCCAGGCGCAACCAGCGACGCCAGCCTCGTTTACCGCCGAGCAGTCCGGCCAGTGCCAATGCGCCGCCAGTGAGCAAAAAGGGTGCATTACCCTGGCGCAGGCGTTGGCCATACTCGCGTACCTGCTTGAGTGGCTGACTGATTTGCAGCACTTCATGGCGCAGTTCCTGGCGGTGCATCTCCAGGCGCATGCGCAGCACGGCTTTACGCAACTGACGGCGCGAGGCGCCTGGTGGCAAGTTGGACGTCATGGCAGCAGTTGCTCGCGGTCACGTTGCAGTTCTTCCAGGCTGGCGCTGAATGGTGTTTCGGCATTGCGCAGACTGATCAGCAGCCAGGTGGCACACCCTACCAGGCCAGAACCGTAGAACAGGCAAAGACCGGTGGCGACTGCCAGGCGGTGGCTGTCCCAATAGACGATCAGGAGCAGGGCAGACAGCCCGATCAGCAGGAGCAGGGCGAAGGCCAGGCACAGGCCGCCGAGAATCAGCGCGCGCATTGCCTGGTTGCGTTGGTCTTCGAGTTCATGGGCCAGCAGCGCCACATGGCCCTGGAGGAGGCCCAGCAGGGCCGCCCCCAGGCGCCTTGGCGATGGTCCATTGGACATTGGCGCTGTCAACGGCGGCTGATCAGCAGGCCGAGCACCAGGCCAATAGCGGCCGACAAACCCAGTGCCTGCCATGGGTGCTTGTGCACATAGTCTTCAGTGGCGTCGACGGCGATCTTGCCCTGCTCGCGCAGGCCAGACTCGGCTTTGTGCAGGGTGTCTCGGGCACGATCGAGGCTGCCACGAATGTCATCACGCAGGGCCTCGGCGTGTTCGCCGGCGAGACTGGCGGAATGTTGCAGGAGCTTCTCGGTATCGCTGACCAGAGCCTGGAATTCATCCAGCAGGGCGTCCTTGGTGCTTGGAGTAGCGGCTTTGCGGGGCATAGTGAGCAGTCCTCTGCGTTGGTATGTGCTACTTACGATTGCTCTGCAGCGTGAGGGTTCCGCAAGAATAGTCGGGAAGTGACCGGCCTGGCGTTTGGTATAGCGATTGCATTTTGCTGGTGCGCGAAGGTCGAGAAATGCCCTGTGATGGGGCTTTTTCGGGGCGGCTCAGGATGGTCCATTTCGCGCATAACCATTTGATTAACAAGAAATAAGCATCGATATGTCGATATTTGGTGGCGCTATTTTAGGGCCACTCGACGGCACTTTTCGAGGGCGCCCCACAGTGTCTGGCTGCATTGTGGTGCGCGTTTTCGGGTTTGTGCCTTTGTTTGGTGCCTTTTCTTCTGCCTCCGGAGTTTTCTTTCTCGATGGAAAACATCAACAGTGCCGTGGCCACGCTGATCCACGGCTCCAATACCCTGTTCATCCTGCTGGGTGCCATCATGGTCCTGGCCATGCATGCCGGCTTTGCCTTTCTCGAAGTGGGAACGGTACGGCAGAAAAACCAGGTCAACGCGTTATCGAAGATTCTCTCGGATTTCGCTATTTCCGCCTTGGCATATTTCTTCATCGGCTACTGGATCGCCTACGGCATCAATTTCTTCGAGCCGGCTGCGGTGCTGACGGAGAACCATGGCTACGGCCTGGTGAAGTTCTTCTTCCTGCTGACCTTCGCCGCGGCGATTCCGGCGATCATCTCCGGTGGTATTGCCGAACGTGCCAAGTTCGGCCCGCAGCTGTGCGCCACGGCATTGATCGTTGCCTTCGTCTACCCCTTCTTCGAAGGCATGATCTGGAACGGCAACTACGGCTTCCAGGCTTGGCTCGAGGCTCGCTTCGGTGCCGGCTTCCATGACTTCGCCGGTTCGGTGGTGGTGCATGCCATGGGCGGCTGGTTGGCCTTCGGTGCCGTGCTGCTGCTGGGGCGCCGCAACGGGCGTTATCGCGACGGCAAGCTGGTGGCGATGGCGCCCTCGAACATTCCGTTCCTGGCACTGGGCTCGTGGATCCTGATCATCGGTTGGTTCGGCTTCAACGTGATGAGCGCGCAGACGCTCGAAGGCGTCAGTGGCCTGGTGGCGGTCAACTCGCTGATGGCCATGGTTGGCGGTACCGTCGCCGCGCTGCTGGTAGGGCGCAACGACCCTGGCTTCCTGCATAACGGCCCGCTGGCGGGCCTGGTCGCGATTTGCGCCGGCTCGGACCTGATGCATCCGATCGGTGCTCTGGTCACTGGGGCGATTGCCGGTGCATTGTTCGTCTGGGCATTCACCGCGACGCAGGTGAAGTGGAAGATCGACGACGTACTCGGCGTCTGGCCACTGCATGGCCTGTGCGGTATCTGGGGCGGCATTGCCTGCGGCATCTTCGGTCTCGAGGCATTCGGCGGCCTGGGTGGCGTGAGCCTGGCCAGCCAGGTGATCGGCACTGCGTTGGGGGTGGTGGTCGCGCTGGTCGGCGGCTTCGTGGTGTATGGCCTGCTCAAGGCGTCGCTGGGTATTCGCCTGAGTCAGGAAGAGGAATACAACGGTGCTGACCTGTCGATTCACAAGATCGGTGCGGTGAGTCAGGACTGAGAGGCCAGGCCTGGCGTTGTTTGCCAGCGTTTACGGCGGGCAATAAAAAACCGGGCAATGGCCCGGTTTTTTATTCAGTTGTAGATCAGTCGCGACGACCTTCTACCGCCTTGCCGGCGACGGTGCCTTCCTTGAGCATGATCTGGTATTCCTTGCCGTCGGTTTCCACCTGATGCAGGCGCACCAACAGGTGGCCCCAGTCTTTGGCGAACCACAGCACGGTCTTGCGGGTGCTTTGTGTGGGGTCACGCACGCGCTCGACCTTGATTGCGTCGATCAGGCCCGCCTTGGTGCGTACCACTTCTTCGCCCAGCACGCGGAAGTCATAGGTTTCGATCTCGTCACCGTCGACCACCTGGTAGCTCACGCTCTTCTTGCCGGCCGCAACGTCCTCTTGCAGGGCAACCTGGTAGGTCGATTTGTCCAGCAGGCCACGGTTGAGCGGCAGTCGCACGGCATCGCCACGGTCGCTGCCGATGACTTGCTTCTGCTCCCAGTCGAAGTCCTGCTCGACCTTCTTGCCTTTGCCCAGGCCGCTGCGATTTAGGCGGTAGGTCAGTGGCAGCAGGGCACCGTTGTCGACGCGGAAGGTGCTTTCTTCGGTGAGGCCGGCGACCAGCATCGAGGCTTCGAAGTTGAGGGTCCAGCGGCCGTCGTCTTCACGTTTGAGGCTGCGCTCGGCGCTGCCACTGACCGGCAGCTGCTTCCAGTCCGCTGTGTAGCTGGCGGAGAAAGGCTGCAGGTCCTCGGCAAAGGCGGACAGGCTGAACAGTGTCAGGGCGAACAGCAGGGCACGACGCATAGAGTCTCCTAGGTTCGAATCAGGTGGCCGCTGGCGGGCAGCGGCTGGCCATCCAGCATTGCGCCTTGAGCGCCAAGACGCAAGCGGCCTTCGGCAAACCAGCGCACTGCCAGCGGATAGATCTGGTGTTCCTGCTGGTGCACGCGGCGAGCAAGGCTTTCGGCCGTGTCGTCTGCCTTGATCGGCAACACAGCTTGTACGACCAGAGGGCCACCATCGAGTTCCTCGGTCACGAAGTGCACGCTGCAGCCGTGTTCGCTGTCGCCGGCTTCCAGGGCGCGCTGATGGGTATGCAGCCCCTTGTGCTTGGGTAGCAGTGACGGATGGATATTCAGCAGGCGGCCTGCGTAGTGCTGAACGAAGCCCGGCGTGAGGATGCGCATGAAGCCAGCCAGCACCACCAGGTCAGGCTGGTGGGCATCGATGGTCTGGATCAGCGCTGCGTCGAAGGCGTCGCGGCCATCGAACTGCTTGTGGTCGAGCAGGCCGGTGGCGATCCCGGCCTGTTTCGCTCGCTCCAGGCCATAGGCATCGGCGCGGTTGCAGATAACCGCGGCGATGCGGGCCGGATTGCCGTCGTGGCCGACGCTGTCGATCAGCGCTTGCAGATTGCTGCCTGATCCGGAGATCAGGACGACGACATTGCAGGGCATCAGTGAGCTTTCAGGTTGTTCAACTGAACCTGGGCTGCGCCTTCTGCTGCGGCGGTGATCTGGCCGATGACCCAAGGTTGTTCGCCGCTGGCGCGCAGGCTGGCCAGGGCGGTTTCAACCTGGTCCTGAGCGACGCAGATGACCATGCCGACGCCGCAGTTGAGCACGCGGTGCATTTCATGTTCGTCGACGTTGCCTTGTTCCTGCAGCCAGTCGAACACGGCTGGGCGATTCCAGCTGGCCACGTCGATCACTGCCTGGGCGCCTTGCGGTAGCACGCGCGGAATGTTGTCCAGCAGGCCGCCGCCGGTGATGTGGGCCATGGCCTTGACCGCACCAGTGTCCTTGATCAGCTTGAGCAGCGGCTTGACGTAGATACGGGTCGGCGCCATCAGCAGATCGGCCAGAGCCTTGCCGTCCAGTTGCACCTGCTCGATGTCGGCGCCGGAAACTTCGATGATCTTGCGGATCAGCGAGTAGCCATTGGAGTGCGGGCCGGAGGAAGGCAGGGCGATCAGGGCGTCGCCGGTGACGACCTTGGAGCCGTCGATGATCTCGGCCTTTTCCACCACGCCGACGCAGAAACCGGCCAGGTCGTAGTCTTCGCCTTCGTACATGCCCGGCATTTCGGCGGTTTCACCACCGACCAGGGAGCAGCCAGCGAGTTCGCAACCAGCGCCGATACCGGTCACCACGGTGGCGGCGACGTCGACGTTGAGCTTGCCGGTGGCGTAGTAGTCGAGGAAGAACAGCGGCTCGGCGCCGCAGACCACCAGGTCGTTGACGCACATGGCGACCAGATCCTGGCCGATACTGTCGTGCTTGTTCAGGTTCAGTGCCAGGCGCAGCTTGGTGCCGACACCGTCGGTGCCGGACACCAGTACCGGTTGCTTGTAGCCGGCCGGGATCTCGCACAGGGCGCCGAAGCCGCCCAGGCCACCCATGACTTCCGGACGCGCAGTGCGCTTGGCGACGCCTTTGATGCGTTCGACCAGGGCTTCACCGGCATCGATGTCGACGCCTGCGTCCTTGTAGCTGATGGAGGGTTGCTTGCTCATAGATCCGGGCCTTTGGATGGGGAGTTCGTGTAGGCGCCGACGTGGCGCAGGCTCATCCAAGGAGCCCGGCGCGCGTACCGGCTGGCGAAGGCGCGCGATTTTATCAGGCTTGCCCGGTAGCGGCCACTCGTGTGCATGCGCTTCGTCGCAGGCACTGGCTCTGGTTGCCGGGGCTTGAGCGGCTGTTTAAGGTATAGGCCTTTGTGCCCGCCCGCCGTGCGGCCATCCCTTGCGAGAGTCCACCCCAATGCGTTTGCCCATCCGCCTGTTGTTCCTCTGTCTGTCGCTGCTGAGCCTGCCGGTATTGGCCGCGCCGGTTACCGGTCTGTACCAGGTGCGCGAGCCCGTGGCCGACCAACAGCCGGAAACTCGCGACGCTGCCATGCAGAAAGCCCTGCAGACGCTGGTGCTACGCCTGACCGGCGACGCCAAGGCGTTGCAAAGTGCCGGGCTGGAAGGGCTGCGCAAGGACCCGCAGCAGATCGTCAGCCAGTACGGTTATGAAGGTGACGCGTTGCTGGTCGAGTTCGATCCGGGCAGTACCGAGCGCCAGTTGCGTCAGGCCGGCCTGGCTCTGTGGGGTGCCAATCGCCCGGCCATCCTGACCTGGTGGCTCAACGAGTCGCCGGAAGGCAGCCAACTGGTTGGTGAAAGCCAGAGCGCATCGGCACTGCTACGCGATGCCGCGCAACATCGTGGCTTGCCACTGCGTTTGCCGCTGGCGGACCTGAGCGAGCAGGCGCTGGGTACTGCCGATGTGCTGTTGGCCAACGATCCACAAGCCCTGCGCGAGGCGTCCGAGCGCTACGGCGCCGATGCCTTGCTGGCCGTGCAGGCGACTGAAAGCGGCGGCAGCTGGCAGGCGACCTGGCGCCTGTGGCTGGGTGACGAGCGCGAGCAGGGCAAGGCAGAGGCCGCCGATCAGGCAGCGCTGGCGGATGCAGTGCTGTTGGCCGTGGCCGAGCGCCTGGCGCCACGTTTCCTGGTCAAGCCGGGTGCTGCACAAAGCCTGACTCTGGTGATAGAAGGTGCCGACCTGGGCCGTTTCGCGGCACTGGAGCGCTTGCTCGAACCCTTCGCCGCGCGTTTGCAGGAAATCGACGGCCAGCGCCTGGTTTATCAGGTCAGCGCCAGCCCGGAGCAGCTGCGCGCGCAACTGGCATTGGGGCAACTGCAGGAAGTCAGTGAGCCGCTCGATGCTGCTGAGCCAGTAGAGAACCCGGAGGCCGCTGCAACCGAGGCGCCGCAGGTGAAGCCGCGCACCGATCAATTGCGCTTTCGCTGGTAGAATCTGCGCCGGGTAGACCACAGCCCAGTTACGCGGCGCCTTCCTGGCGCCGTTTCGCATCGAGGACGCGAGCATGACCGATTCCACCCGTTGGCTATGGATGGCTGGGCTGTTTCTGCTCGGCTGGCTGCTGTACCTGTTGCACCCGATTCTTTCCCCGTTCCTGATCGGTATCCTGCTGGCCTACATGGGCGACCCGCTGGTCGACCGTCTCGAGCGGCATCGGCTGTCGCGCACGGGGGGCGTGGTGGTGGTATTCGCGCTGTTCGCTCTGGTATTGCTGATCCTGCTGCTGGTGCTGGTGCCCATGTTGGGACGGCAGCTGGTGCGTCTATATCAGCTGGCGCCGGAAATGCTCGATTGGTTGCAAGGCACGGCCTTGCCGTGGTCGCAGTCGCATCTGGGGCTGCAGGATGACCTGCTGCAGGTCGATCAACTCAAGCAGGTCTTTACCGACAACATTGGCAAGACCACCGATGTGCTCAAGGCGGTGCTGGCCCAGGCGACATCCTCGGGGTTGGCACTGCTGGCCTGGCTGGGCAACCTGATGCTGATTCCGGTGGTGAGCTTCTACCTGATGCGCGACTGGGATCTGCTGGTCGAGCGCGTGCGCCGCCTGCTGCCGCGCCAGCGCGAAGGATTGATCGTCAAGCTGACTGGCGAATGTCATGAAGTGCTGGGCGCCTTCCTGCGCGGCCAATTGCTGGTGATGCTGGCGCTGAGCGTCATCTATTCGGTTGGCCTGATGTCGGTGGGACTGGAGCTGGGGCTGTTGATCGGTGTGCTGGCGGGCCTGGCCAGTATCGTGCCGTACATGGGCTTTATCGTCGGTATCGGTGCGGCGCTGACCGCTGCGCTGTTCCAGTTCGGTCTCGAGCCCTATCCGCTGATCGGTATCGGCGTGGTGTTCATGATCGGCCAGTTGCTCGAGGGTATGGTCCTCACGCCCATGCTGGTGGGTGATCGCATCGGCCTGCACCCGGTCGCGGTGATCTTCGCCATCCTCGCGGGTGGCCAACTGTTTGGCTTTACCGGCGTGCTGCTGGCCTTGCCGGTTGCTGCCGTGATCATGGTTCTGCTGCGCCATGCCCATGATTTGTATAAACTTTCCGGCCTTTACGGAGAGTCCAATAGCGGTTCCGACGAGCCGACGAGGTAGGGTCTGTTCCCGTTTCGCCGCGGCCGCGCCGGGGCCAGTTTTTGCGCGGGGCAAGGCATGAGGAGAGAAATTTGGTTATTCCAAATGAACGACGAATAACGCAGCAGCGCGCAGAAACTGGCCCGGCCCTTCGGGTTGCGCGGCAAATGGCGCCATGCTGCGTTGTGGAGCTTGACAAGGGAGCGACCATTACCTGCGCTCCACGCCTGGCCTGGCGCCATTTGGCGCAGCAACGCGGCTCGCGCCGAAACGGGAACAGACCCTGAGCATGAAACCAATCCAGCTGCCTCTGGGGGTGCGTCTGCGTGATGACGCCACCTTCGCCAATTACTACCCCGGCGCCAATGCTGCGGCCCTGGGCTATGTCGAGCGCTTGTGCGAGGCCGACGCCGGCTGGACGGAAAGCCTGATCTACCTTTGGGGCGCCGAAGGCGTCGGGCGCAGCCACCTGCTGCAGGCGGCCTGCCTGCGTTTCGAACAGCGTGGCGAAGCGGTGGTGTATCTGCCGCTCAGCGAAGTGGTGCAGCATGGCCCGGAGTTGCTCGACAACCTTGAGCTGTGCGAGCTGGTCTGCCTCGATGATCTCGATGCTGTGGCCGGACGCAGCGACTGGGAAGAAGGGCTGTTCCACCTGTTCAACCGTCTGCGTGACAGCGGCAGGCGCTTGTTGCTGGCAGGCACCATGTCACCGCGCGAGTTGCCGATTCAACTGCCTGATCTGAAGTCGCGACTGACCCTTTCGCTGATCTTCCAGCTGCATGAACTGTCCGACGAGGACAAGCTGCGCGCTCTGCAACTGCGCGCCTCGCGCCGTGGCTTGCAGATGAGCGACGAGGTCGGTCGCTTCATCCTCACTCGGGGCGAGCGCAGCATGAGTGCGTTGTTCGAACTGCTGGAGCGCCTCGATCAGGCCTCGCTGCAGGCCCAACGCAAGCTGACCATTCCCTTCCTCAAGGAAACGCTGGGCTGGTAACTGCATCGGGAACTGAGGTTCAGGAGCGAGCTCTTGGTTGCACAAGAGCTTCGCGATCAGAGCTCGCTCCTACACAGGACGTTTATTCGCCTGCCAGCTTGCGGTCGTACTGAAAACGCCAGCGCGTGTAGAGCAGTGCGCAGCAGAACAGGCCGAAGCTGATCACGGCCTCCAGTGCGCCGAACAGTGCACGCGCCGGATCGATGGCGGCGAGCACGCCCTGGATGAAGTAGATGTTGACCACGAAGCAGGCCCAAGCATGAGCGCGGGCGTTGCCCAGCAACATGCCGGGGGCGAGCAGTGCAAGCGGCAGCAACTGGATCGCCAATACAACCCCGACCCGCGCACCATGCAGGTCAGCGAAGGCCAGATTCCACACCAGCAGCAGGGCCAGCAGGGCGATAAAGCTGAACAGGCTCAGCGCTCGGCTGAGTTTGACCCGTGGCTCCAGCCACTCGAGGCTGGGCAGGGGTTTCTTCGCTCGGGCCACGTTCAACGCTCCAGTTTGCTGGCGGTTTGCGCCAGGCGTTGACCCAGTGCACGGCACAGGGTGACTTCATGTTCGTCCAGCGCGCGTTTACCGTCGCCGCCCGCATGGTGGCTGGGGCCGTAGGGCGTGCCACCGCCACGGGTTTCAAGCAGTGCCGCTTCGCTGTAGGGCAGGCCGCAGAGCAGCATGCCGTGGTGCAGCAGTGGGATCATCATCGACAGCAGGGTGGTCTCCTGACCGCCATGCAGGCTGGCGGTGGAGGTGAACACGCCAGCCGGCTTGCCGACCAGTTCGCCGGTGAGCCACAGGTTGCTGGTGCCATCGATGAAGTACTTGAGTGGCGCCGCCATGTTGCCAAAACGGGTCGGGCTGCCCAAGGCCAGGCCCGAGCAGTTCTTCAGATCATCCAGAGTGGCGTACATAGCGCCGTCCTCCGGAACGCTCGGCGCAACGGCCTCGCATTCGCTGGATACCGCAGGCACCGTGCGCAGGCGCGCCTCCAGGCCAGCCATCTCGACGCCACGGGCAATCTGTTTGGCCATCTGCGCGGTGGCGCCATGGCGGCTGTAGTAGAGCACCAGGATGTAGGGCGCGCTCATGCCAGTAGCTCCAGTACTTTTTCCGGTGGTCGGCCGATCACGGCCTTGTCGCCAGCGATGAGGATCGGGCGCTCGATCAGCTTGGGATGCGTGACCATGGCCTCGATCAGTTGCGCCTCACTCAAGCTGGCATCGCTCAGGCCCTGCGTCTTGTATTCGTCCTCGCCGCTACGTAGCAGGTCGCGTGCGGAGATACCCAGCTTGCCGAGTAGGCTCTTGAGCTCGCTGGCGCTGGGTGGCGTTTCCAGATAGCGCACGACGTGCGGTTGCAGGCCGCGGGCTTGCAGCAGCTCCAGAGCACCGCGGGATTTTGAGCAGCGCGGGTTGTGGTAGAGGGTCAGGTCGGTCATGGTGGCTCGCATCCGGCTTGAAGTGGCGGCTATTCTAACCGCCTGATGCGCGGATGCACGCAAACCGCTGGGGCGGCTTTGCTGCGACCTTTTTACGCGGCGCATTGTCTGTCTGTTTAGGTTTGAGGGCTAAGGAGAGGTCATGCTGCGTCGTTTGAAGGACTGGATGGGGTTCTGGCTCAGCCTGTATCAGCGTTTCGTGGATAACCGCGGCGCAGGCAACGCAGCGGCGTTGACCTACACCACCTTGTTCGCCGTGGTGCCGATGATGACCGTGACCTTCGCCATGCTGTCGGCAATTCCGGCGTTCCAAGGTGTAGGCGAGGAAATCCAGGGGTTCATCTTCAACAACTTCGTACCCTCCACGGGTGAGACGGTGCAGGAGTATCTGCGTGAGTTCACCACCCAGGCGCGGCAGCTGACCTGGTTCGGCGTGGGTCTGCTGGCCGTTACCGCTTTCCTCATGTTGGTGACCATCGAGAAGACCTTCAACGTGATCTGGCGGGTGCGCCAGCCACGCCGCGGGATGTCCAGTTTCCTGCTGTACTGGGCGATTCTCAGCCTTGGGCCGCTGCTGCTGGGGGCCGGTTTCGCGGTCAGTACCTATATCGCCTCGCTGTCACTGATCTCCGGGCCGGATGCAGTAATCGGTGCCAAGACGCTGCTTGCTTTCACGCCGTTGTTATCGAGCATCGCGGCCTTTACCTTGCTCTATGCCGCGGTCCCCAACACTCGGGTGCCGTTGTCTCATGCTCTGCTGGGCGGCCTGTTCAGCGCCGTGCTGTTCGAAGTGGCCAAGGCGCTGTTCGGCCTCTATGTGCGGCTGTTTCCCGGTTATCACCTGATCTACGGCGCCTTCGCCACAGTGCCGCTGTTTCTGGTGTGGATCTATCTGTCCTGGTTGATCGTGCTGCTGGGCGCCGAGCTGGTGTATGGCCTGTCGCAACCGCGGCACTGGCGCCGCGAGCCTATCCCCAAGGGGCTGATTGTGCTGGTGGTGTTGCGGCTTTTGCTCAAACGTCAGCAGAAGGGCGAGGCTCTGCATTACGGCGACATGCAACGTGCGGGCTGGCGGTTGCCCGAAGACGAATGGACGCAGGTGATGGATTTTCTCGAGCGCGAGCACCTGGCATGCAAGGCCAATGGCGGAGGGTGGGTGCTGTGCCGCGATCTGCACAACTTCTCCCTGTATCAATTGCTCGAGTGCAGTCCCTGGCCATTGCCGAGTCTGTCGCAACTGCCCGCTCAGCTCGATGAGCCCTGGTACCCGGCATTGCGCGAGGGGCTGGAGCGCATGCAAGCGGAGCGTGAGGCACAATTCGGAGCCAGTCTGGCGGATTGGTTGCCGGGGAAGGGCTGAGCAAGCCCGCGTGGTGTGTCGGGCGATGGGGCGCCAGAACGGTGACAAAAAACGTCAGTTTCAGGCGTTGCCTAGTCCTGCCGTGGCCTGGACGCAAGGGGTAGGCGCCAAGGAATGCGTTGTACAAGGGTTGGCACGCTTCTAGCTACTGCAGGAGCAGTTGCTATCGAACTGCCAGCAGGGGCAGGGATCGCTGAGGACGCAGGCAGTAATGACGGTAAAAAACAGCGTAATCCACCTTCATCGACGCGATCCGCAGGAAGCGCTGGCGCGGCTTAACCGAATCACTGGTCTGCACTTTGCGCGTTGGCCTGAGTCGCTGCTCGAACACGTGGTTGCCGAAAACCTGCAGTCAGACGCTGATGATTCAAGCCCGCAGGCTGCACCCAGCCCCGGAGTCTCCTCTGGCTGAAAGCAAAACCCCGCGTCACTGCGCGGGGTTCGATGTTGCCGTTTTGGTTCAGGCCATGGCCTGGCGGCTCTCGCTGTTGGCCAGTTCGACGGCTTGAACGAAGAACTCCTCGACCACCAGGCTCTGCGCCGGCACAGCTGAGCGCAGGCGTACCTGCATGTCTTCTATCTTCATCCGCACCGGCATGCGAGCGATCCCGGAGAGCAGGATCTTGCCGTGGGCATTGACCTTGCCATGGTCGACATTGACCTCGCGGCGCTTGTCCCCGTCGCGATAACTCACCAGCAGCGACACCGGCAGGTTGGCCAGCCCCGGCAATTGCAGCCAGGTGGCGACATTGTATTCGGCCACGCGCCCCTCGTAGGGGGTGACCAGCAGGTGAGCGACGTCGACGATGCGCGAGGGCACGGAGCCAATCAGCTTGTCTTGCGCTTGGGACATGGTGAAATTCCAGGCTGGGTGAGACTTGAGTGCCAGGAATTATAAGCAGCCACCTGTTGGCGAAACTGTGCACTCGGCGGACAGGCCGCGTGACTGGCGTCGCAGTTTTGTATATCAGGCCAGGCGCAGCGGGTGACGGGTAACCGATGAGGTCTGCAGGTTGCCTTCGGGCAGCGGCAAAATCGCTTGGTTATGCACGCTGGCCAGTTGCAGCCATAGGTGCTCGCCGGAACTGAACTGGCCGTTGGGCAGCCACAGGCCGTGGTGCCAGCCGTTGCCCGGTGCCGGGGTGCTCTGCAGCACGCCAGGGTGAGTCTGCGCATTGGGCGCGCGCCTTAGCCAGACCGGCCGTGGTAGGCCTTTCAGATAGCGCAGCCCGAGGTGCAAACCTTCGCTGTTGAGATGACGCCAACGTACCAGGGCCAGTGTCGGTGTGGCATTGGTCAGCAACAGAACCAGTTGCCCGACCTGCAGTTGTCCACCCTCGTTGGCGTTGCACAGCAGGCGCGCGCCGCCCGGGCTGGCGTCGAGAATCTGCGCCTCGGTACGCTGCGGCAACTTGTCCAGCAGCTGCGCATGGATGGCCGGCAGGCCCACCACCAGGCTGCATTGGCCTTCCAGTTCGGCACGTTCATGGCGACGTTGCTGGCGGCCCAGCCAGTGCTGGCGCACTCGTTCGAGCAACTGGCGCTCCTGCGCGCTTTGCAGCGGCGCGGGTTCGTGCAGGGCAATCAGTAGCGCGCCCAGTTCGAAGCGGCGCAGATTGGCAGCTTCGCCTTCGATACGTTGTTCGAAACTGAGGCAGGCCTGTGATTCGCTGAGGTCGACCACCGGACCTTCGGCATCGTCTTCATCGTCCCAGGCTTGCAATCTCGCCAGTGCTGCCAAAGGGGCCAGCGCGCTGAACAGGGCCAGGCATTCGCCCTCATCGAGATGAAATGGGTTGCTCAGGGCCAATAGCAGCATCTGCTGATAGAGCCCGCGCAGGGTGCTGGACGGCTTCGGCTCGAAGGCCGCCGCCACCGGCTCATCCAGACACTGCTGATGTTCGCCGATCCAGTACAGCAAGTGGCTGTCGCGCCAGAGCGTTGCAGGCGGCTCCTGGTACAGCTGGTAGTGGCGCAGCAACTGCTGAGCAAGAAAGTGCTGGGCCATGTACAGGCACCACGCCAGGTGCGGCATCGACGGCTGGCGACCCTGCAAAATTTGCAGTAGCAGGCGTTTGAAACCGATCGCCAATTCGCCGCACAACCGCACGAATAGTGGGCTTGGCGGATGCTGGCGATTGGCAAGGCTGGCGTAATGGCGGTACTCGTCACTGAAGTTTTGCAGCGCACGCTGCCTTTCCAGTAAGGTCAGAGCGCTGCGATTGAGCGAAAACAAAAGGCCCAGCACTTGTTGCAGGCCATGTTCCGGCTCTAGGTGGCGAGCAGCCGCGAGTCGCTGGGCGATTTCCGCCGGCGATAAGCTGTTGTCCTCGCGGATGTCCGGTACTTCCAGGCGCAGGGCATCCAGCGTCATATCAACCCCGGGTGGACGAGGATCGAGTACATGGGCTTAGGGCTCCGGAAATTCGGCAAGGCTGTTTTGAGTATCTGCGCCGGTCTGTTGCTGACGGCTTGTGCCGAAGATTACGGCCTTGATCAGCATGGACGAAAGGTAACGGCTGAGAGCCTGGATGGCCAGTGGCTAGTCATTAATTATTGGGCTGAGTGGTGTGCGCCGTGTCGCACGGAAATTCCCGAGCTCAACGCTTTGGAAGAAGAACTGAAAACCCAGTCGGCGCGAGTGATCGGCGTCAATTTCGATGCCCTGCAGGGTGATGACCTCAAGCGCGCAGCGGACAGTTTCGATATTCGTTTCACCGTGCTGGCGCAGGACCCGGCGGCGCGCTTCGAGTTGCCGCGCAATGACGTGCTGCCGGTGACCTACATTGTCGATGCCGACGGCAAGCTGCGCGAGCGCCTGGTTGGTGAGCAGACGTCGGCAGGCTTGCAGGCGCATCTCAAGCAGTTGCGCGGGCAGTAACACCGAGAAAACCGCCACGTTGGGCAGTCGCAACGATAGGTAGCATGCTAAGCTTTTGCCTCGGCCGAACCTGCGCCGTGCTTCATGAGTCTGCCTGATGTCCGCTACCCATCTTACCCGCGGCAGCGCCGGTTATCGGCGCGCCACTCTGGCGTTGTTCTGCGCCGGTTTCGCCACCTTCGCCATGCTCTACTGCGTGCAGCCGCTGCTACCGATGCTGGCGACGCACTTTCGCGTGTCTGCGGCCAGTAGCAGCCTGGCGTTATCCCTGACCACACTGAGCCTGGCGCTGTGCCTGCTGATCTCCGGCGCGCTGGCCGAGAGCTGGGGGCGCAAGCCGGTCATGGCTGCAGCGCTGGGGTTGGCAGCAGTTCTGGGGATCGCCTGCGCGCTGGTAGAAGAGTGGGGCAGTTTGCTGATTCTGCGTGCGCTGCTGGGGCTGGCATTGAGCGGTTTGCCTGCGTTGGCCATGGCCTATGTCGGCGAAGAATTCGACCCCGAAGCATTACCGGCAGCGATGGGGCTGTATATCGGCGGTACGGCGCTTGGCGGTCTGCTTGGGCGCTTGCTGGCCGGTCTGCTCAGTGACCTGGGCGGTTGGCCCTGGGCCTTGGGCGGCATTGCCGGGCTCGGCCTATTGGCGCTGGGGCTGTTTATCTGGTTGTTGCCGCCTTCACGGCATTTCACTGCCCAGCCGCTGTCCTTGCGCGGGCTGTTGCGCAACTTCGCCTTGCACCTGAGCAACCCGCGTCTACGCGTGCTGTTTGCTCTGGCCTTCCTGCTCATGGGCGGCTTCGTTGCGCTGTTCAACTATGTTGGCTTTCGCCTGGCCGGCGCGCCGTTCAACCTCTCGGCGACGGTGATCGGCCTGTTGTTCACCGTCTACCTGCTGGGCATCTTCAGTGCCGGTTGGGCGGGCCGCCTGGTGCCACGCTTTGGCGCACGCCAGGTGTTGCACGGTGGGATCGGCTTGATGTTGTTGGGTGTGGCCTTATGTGCGATGCCCTGGTTGAGCGCTGCGGTGATCGGGCTGGCGCTGTTCACCCTGGGTTTCTTCGCGGCTCATGCGGTTGCCAGCGGGCAGGTCGGTATCCACGCGCAGGGGGCCAAGGCGCAGGCATCGGCACTGTACCTGTGTGCCTATTACCTCGGCTCCAGCCTGGTGGGCTACGTCGGTGGTTATGTCTGGGAGCACGCCGGTTGGCTGGCGTTGCTGGCTGTGCTTGCCTCGTTATTCGTCGCGGCAGGGGCTCTGGTACGGCGTATCTAGGCTGTTTGTCGCTCGTTCAGTGCAGGTTCAAGGAGGGTTCAGGAGGGATTCAGTAGTCTTCCCGCAGACTTGTTGCCGAGTTGATCAAAACTGCAACGAGAGGAAGGATTCAATGAAAATCACCCTGAACCGTATCGCATTCGCTACCTGCCTGGCCCTGGGCGCAACCGCTGCCCAAGCCAATGACAATTTCGTCGGCCTGACCTGGGGTCAGACTGACAACAACATTCAGAAGTCCAACGCGCTGAATGCCAATCTCGGCAATCCCAAGTTGGACAAAGTGATCAATGGTGAGGGCACCTGGGGTGTCCGCGCCGGCCAGAAGACTGCTGACGGTCGCTACTACGCGACCTACGAGAATGTCTCCGACAGTCACAATGGCTACAAACTGCGTCAGCAGAATCTGCTCGGTAGCTACGACATGTTCGTCCCGCTGGGCAGCAACAACACCAAGCTGTTCGGTGGTGTAACCGCCGGCCTGGTCAAGCTCGAGCAGGAAAGCCGCGGCTTCTCCCGCGACAGCGACATCGGATTTGCTGCAGGTTTGCAGGCCGGTATCCTGCAGGAACTGAACAGCAATACCTCGATCGAAGCCGGCTATCGTTATCTGCGTACCAACGCCAGCACAGAAATGGCACCGCGTGGTGAAGGCAAGGCCGGGTCGCTGGACCTGCATAGCAGTTCGCAGCTCTACCTCGGCGCCAACTTCGCCTTCTGATGGCGGCTTAGCGTTACCAGGCCGGGCTTCTGCCCGGCCTTCGTACAACTAAAAAGGGGGACAACTCATGAAATTGCTGGTGGTGGAGGATGAGGCGTTACTGCGTCACCATCTGTTCACTCGCCTCAGTGAAAACGGGCATGTGGTGGACGCCGTGCGCACCGCCGAAGAAGCACTGTACCGAGCTGAGTCCTTCAATCATGACCTGGCCCTGGTCGATCTCGGTCTGCCGGGTATGAGCGGTATCGACCTGATCCGTGAGCTGCGCAGTCAGGACAAGAATTTTCCGATCCTGATCCTTACCGCGCGCGGTAACTGGCAGGACAAGGTCGAAGGGCTGTCCTGCGGCGCTGACGACTATGTGGTCAAACCGTTCCAGTTCGAAGAGTTGGAGGCACGCCTCAACGCGCTGCTGCGACGCTCTTCCGGCTTCACCAAATCGACCATCGAGGCGGGGTCGCTGGTGCTGGACCTCAATCGCAAGCAGGCCACAGTGGATGAGCAGTCGCTGCAGTTGACTGCCTACGAGTACCGCATTCTCGAATACCTCATGCTGCATCACCAGCAGGTGGTCGCCAAGGAACGTCTGATGGAGCAACTCTATCCGGGCGACGACGAGCGTGACCCCAACGTCATAGAGGTGCTGGTCGGTCGTCTGCGGCGCAAGCTGGAAGGTGTGCTTGGCGGCAAACCAATAGAGACAGTGCGCGGCCAGGGCTACATGTTCAACGAGCGCTGCAAGTGAGCCGAGCGCGCGCCGCTCTGCGCAAATTGCGCATACGTTTCGGCTCGCTGAGGCTGCGCCTGATGCTGGCCAGTGCCGCGTTGGCAATGTTGTTCATGCTGTTGCTGATGCCAGTCTTGCAGGGCGTGTTTCTCATGGCCCTGGAGCAGACCGTGGAGAAACGTCTGGCCTCCGATGCGGCTGCGCTGATATCTGCCGCCCGCATCCATGACGGCCAGTTGCACATGCCGGACAAGATGCCCGACGAGGAATTCGACAACCTCGACTCGCACCTGTTGGGCTTCATCTTTGATCGTGAAGGCCAGATGATCTGGCGCTCACGCTCCTCCATCGACGAGTTGGTGCGCTACCTGCCGCGCTACGACGGTCGCGGCCACGAGTTCATCCGCATTCGCGACGACAGCGGCCAGGAATACTTCGTATACGACGTGGAAGTGGATTTGCTGCGCGGCGACCAAACCGCGCTGAGCATCGTGACCATGCAGCCGACGCGCGAATACCAGGGGCTGTTCAACGGCTTTGCCTGGCAACTGCGTCTGTGGTTGGGCATCGCCTTGCTGGTGTTGCTGGGCCTACTGTGGTTTGGCCTGACCTGGGGTTTTCGCAGCCTGCGCGGCCTCAGCGACGAGCTCGATGGCGTGGAAGCGGGCACCCGTCAACGTCTGAGTGATGAGCATCCACGCGAACTGCTACGCCTGACCAATTCCCTCAACCGCCTGCTCGACAGTGAGCGGCGTCAGCGCGAGCGATATCGCGACTCGCTGGAAGACCTCGCCCACAGCCTTAAAACACCACTCAGCGTGTTGCAGGGCATCGGCGAAACCCTTGCCGTTCAACACGAAAATCGCGAGCAGGCGCAGCTGATGCAGGCGCAGATCGAACGCATGAGCCAGCAGGTCGGCTACCAATTGCAGCGCGCCAGCCTGCGCCGCAGCGGCCTGGTACGTCATCGCGAGCAGGTCTGGCCGGTGCTCGACGGCTTGTGCCGCTCGCTGGACAAGGTCTACCGCGACAAGCGCGTCGAAGCGACACTGGAAGTGCCCGAGCACAGCCAGATCACCATGGAACGTGGCGCGCTGATGGAGCTGCTCGGCAACCTGCTGGAGAACGCCTACCGCCTCTGTCTGCAACGCGTACGCGTCAGGCTGCAACCGCTGGCAGGCGGCTGCCTGATCACCATCGAGGACGACGGCCCCGGTGTACCGCAGCAACAGCGAGAGCGGGTGCTACAACGCGGCGAGCGTCTGGATGCGCAGAACCCGGGGCAGGGCATCGGCCTGGCGGTGGTAGAAGATATCGTCGAAAGCTACGACGGTGAGCTGAGCCTGGAAGATTCGGAACTGGGCGGCGCCTGTTTCAGGGTGCGGTTGTACGACTGAGTCGTGACCGACTCAAACGGCCCATTGCGGGTTCCACACCACTTCCCAGACGTGACCGTCCGGGTCCTGAAAGTAGCCGGCGTAGCCACCCCCAAATGTTGTGTGGGCCGGCTTGATGATCGCCGCGCCCGCCGCCTTGGCCTGTCTCATGAGCGTATCGACTTCTTCTGCACTGGCCACGTTGTGACCAAGCGTCATCTCGGTAGAGCTTCTGGGATGTACGGCTAGGCCGGTGTCATGCGCAATGCTGGCGCGCGGCCACAGCGCTAGACGCAGGCCCGCCTGCATCTCGATGAAAACCACTGCGCCATGTTCGAATTGCTGGCCGACTATGCCTTCTGTCGCGAAACCCAAACCATCACGATAGAAACTTAGTGAAGCCTCAAGATCCTCTACCCCCAGGGTGATAACGCTTACACGAGCTCTCATTCGATCTCTCCCGCTACTGATTCGGTCCAGGTTCGTGTGGTTTAACCTTCCTGCGCGCGATAGGCCCCTGGCGTTAGCCCCGTCCATTTCTTGAACGCGCGGTGAAAGGCCGAGGGTTCGGAGAAGCCGAGTTGTTCGGCGATGTCCTGAATCGCCAGTTCGTCGCGGCCCAGGTGGTAGATGGCCAGGTCGCGGCGCAGGTGGTCCTTGAGCTCCTGGAAGCTGGTGCCTTCTTCGCGCAGGTGACGACGCAGGGTTTGCGGGCTGGTGTGCAGGTGTTGGGCGACCTGTTCCAGGTCGGGCCAAGTGCGGCAGTCGCGGCCGAGCAGGCGACGAATCTGGCTGATCAGGCTGTCGCCGCCGTCGGGGCGGGCCAATAGGTCGGCGGGGGAGTGCTGGAGGAATTGCTTGAGCGTGCGTTCGTCCTGCAGCAACGGCATGGTCAGGTAGCGGGCGTGGAACAGCAGGCTGTTTTGCCCGGCGGCAAAGCGTCGGCTGCAGGGGAACAGCAGTTCGTATTCGGCGGCATGCGCGGGTTCGGGGTAGGCGAAGGTGGCTTCTTCCAAACGGATGCGTTGGCCGATCAGCCAACTGCCCAGGCGGTGCCAGATCACCAGCAGGCTCTCCACGAGAAAATGATCCGGGTCCCACAGCGTGCTGTCGTCGACGCTCAGCCGCGCCCAGTCGCCTTCGCGTTGCAGGCTGATGCTAGGAGCGTCGGGAAACAGGCCGTAGAACATCGCACCACGGCTCAGGGCTTTTTCCAGGCTGCGGCAGTGGATGATGGCGTGACCCATCATGGCGAAGGTGCCGCGTTTGCTCGGCTGGCGACCGAAGCCCAGGTATTCGTCGTCTAGCGCTTCCCACAGCAGTTGCATCAGGCGGGAGAATTGTTCCGGGGCGATGCGTGCGCGCGGTTCGACCAGCACGGCGCTCTGGATGCCAGCCTGACGCAGTATCAGGTCGCAGGCCAGGCCATGGCGGTCCGCACCGCGCAGGGCGGCACGGACGAAGTGGCTGGCAATGGTGCGTTCGCGCATGCTGGGTTTCCGAAAGCGAGGGTGGCCGATGGTAGGCAGTTGCTCCCAGTCAGGGCAAGCCAACCGAGCGATTGGGTCAACCGAGGCTGAGCGCATGGGTCATTGAGGGGCGGCGGGACGGCCCTTAACCTCAAGGACATAACAACAGCGGAGGATCCGCCCCATGCAACGCAACCATTTCGACACCGAGCACAACCTGTTCCGCGACGCCTTCGCTGCGTTTCTCGATAAAGAGGTGGTGCCGCATCAGGAAGCCTGGGAAGAGGCTGGGGTGGTGGATCGCAGCGTGTGGCGCAAAGCCGGCGAGATGGGGTTTCTGCTGCCCTGGGCGGACGAGGAGTACGGCGGTGCCGGGCTCAAGGACTTTCGCTACGAACAGATCATGTGCGAGGAGCTGGCGCGCATCAACGAACCAGGGTTCATGATCCCGCTGCACTCGGCGCTGTGCGGTCCCTATATCGCCGAGTACGGCAATGCCGAGCAGAAGGCGCGGCTGCTGCCGGGCATCATCAGCGGTGAAACCATCCTGGCGGTGGCGATGACCGAGCCATCTGCCGGCTCGGATCTGGCCGGCATGCGCACCACGGCGGTGGACAAGGGCGATCACTGGTTGCTCAACGGCTCCAAGGTGTTCATCTCCAATGGTTATCTGGCCGATGTGGTGATCGTCGCGGCCAAGACCGACCCGGCCAACAAGCACGCCATGGGCCTGTTTCTGGTGGAGCGCGGCATGCCCGGTTTCGAGCGCGGCAAGAAGCTGAAGAAACTCGGCATGCACAGCCAGGACACCGCCGAGCTGTTTTTCAATGACGTCAAGGTGCCCAAGGACAACCTGCTGGGCGACGCCAAGAGCGGCTTCTTCTACCTGATGAACATGCTCGCCCAGGAGCGTCTGACCAATGCCTGTGGCGCAGTGGCCGGCGCCGAGGCTGCGTTGCAGACCACCATCGAGTACGTCAAGGAGCGCCACGCGTTCGGCCGCCCGGTGGCGCATTTTCAGAACACCCGCTTCAAGCTGGCGGAAATGCGCACGCAGGTCGACGTGGCGCAAGTGTTCACCGACCGCTGCGTGATGGACCACAACCAGAGGAAGCTCACTCCCGAAGTGGCTGCCGAGGCCAAGCTGTTCACTACCGAACTGCTCGGCAAGGTGGTCGACGAGGGCGTGCAGCTGCACGGCGGCTGGGGCTACATGTGGGAGTACCCGATCTGCAAGATGTACGCGAATGCGCGTATCCAGCGCATCTTCGCCGGCACCTCGGAGATCATGAAGGAGATCATCAGTCGCGGGATGAAGCTGTAGGCGAGCCTTTCATCTACCCTTGTAGGGGGGCTACGAACCTGCCCGCACTACGCCAAGCATCGCATCTGGAGTCACCATGTCCGGCCCGTTGTCATCGCTGAAGATTCTCGATTTTTCCACGCTGCTGCCTGGGCCGTTCGCCTCGTTGCTGCTGGCCGACATGGGCGCCGAGGTGCTGCGGGTGGAGTCGCCCACGCGCATGGATCTGGTACGCGTGCTGCCGCCGCACGATGGCGGAACCTCCACCAGTCATGCCTACCTTAACCGCAACAAGCGCAGCATCGCCCTGGACCTTAAGCGGCCAGAGGCCGTTGAGGTGGTCAAGCAACTGGTTGGCGAGTACGACATCGTGCTCGAGCAGTTCCGCCCCGGTGTGATGGACAAGCTGGGCGTCGGTTACGAGGCGCTCAAGGCGATTAACCCGCGGCTGATCTACGTGTCGATCACCGGTTATGGCCAGAGCGGGCCGTACCGCGACCGTGCCGGGCATGACATCAACTACCTGGCGCTGGCCGGTATCGCCAGCTATACAGGGCGCCGCGACAGTGGCCCGTTACCGCTTGGCGTGCAGTTGGCCGACCTGGCAGGTGGCTCGCTGCATGGCGTGATCGGCCTGCTCGCGGCGGTGGTGCAGCGCCAGGTTACCGGCCTGGGACAGCAGGTCGACGTGAGCATGACCGACTGCGCGTTCAGCCTGCACGGCATGGCAGGGGCTGGCTACCTGGGTGCCGGCGTCGAGCCTGACATGGAAAACCAGGCGCTCAATGGCGGCAGCTTTTACGACTACTACCGTACCCGCGACGGTCGTTGGTTCTCCGTTGGCAGCCTTGAGCCGCAGTTCATGCAGCAGTTCTGCGCCGCCATCGGCCGCCCCGAGTTAGCGGCGCGTGGTTTGTCACAAAAGCCCGAGGACCAGCGCGCGCTCAAGCGCGAGATCGAGATCGAGTTCGAGAAGCGCGATTTTGCGCAATGGTGCGCGGTATTCGCCGAGCTGGATGCTTGCGTCGAGCCGATGCTGCCGCTGTCCGAAGCGGTGCAGCATCCGCAGATCAGGGCGCGCGAACTGGTCGTCGAGGTGCCGCGCGAAGGCTTGCCGGCGCAGGCGCAACTGGCCTGTCCACTGAAGTTCTCCGAAGGGTTACCACCGCCAAGGCATGTCGGTACGGCAGTTGGCGCGCATACCGCCGAGGTGCTGGCTGAGCTGGGCTACGACGCCGAACAGATCGCTCAGCTCAAGGCCGCCAGAGTGACGGTTTGATCGCCGTAAGAAATGGGGATGTTTCGTTGACGTCAAATTAGTCGCGAATTGACTGGTGCTAGCCTGCAATCTCAGGCATTAATTCAGGACTGCCGACGCTCAAGCTGATCAAGAATTTGTTCCAAGCCATTCATCGACCCGTTTACGCGTGGTGTGGAAGGCACAGGAGGGGATTGACGGTCTTTCGTGCGTACTCTGAATAATGGATATGAGAGGAGCCGCCCGTGCCTACAAACCGCTATCGTCTGCACATGTTGGTGTTCGTCGCCGCGCTGCTGTTCTCCGGCTTCAGTCATGCGTTAGACAAGCCCAGCGGCCCAGTAATCCTGCGTATCACCGGCGCGGTCAGTCAACCCAACAACCTGCAGCAGGCGCATTTCGATATGTCCATGCTGCATGCGTTCGAGCAGCACAGCTTCACCACGCAAACGCCCTGGTACAACGATCCGGTTACCTTCAGCGGGCCGTTGCTGCGTGACGTATTGGCTGCTGCCGGGGCCAAGGGCGAAAGCATGTCTGCTGTCGCACTGAATGACTACCGCACCGAGATCCCCTTTCAGGACGCCATCAAATACGACTTGATCGTCGCCACGACCATGAATGGGCAAGCCATGTCGGTGCGTGAGAAGGGCCCGCTGTTCCTGGTCTATCCCTTCGACAGCAAGGCCGAGCTGCAAGCCGCGACGTTCTACAACCGCTCCGCCTGGCAATTACGTTCGCTGCAGATCAAGTAAGCATGCACAGATTTCGTCTGCTGTGGGTGCTGGTCGCTGGCCTGGTCTTCCTGTACCTGGCCATCGGCGCCATTCTCGTGCATCAGTACCGCAGCCTGAGCGAGGTGATGCGCAGCGGCGATGACAACGCGCTCTGGGCCTTCGCCCAATTGGGCACGGAATATCAACGCCTCGACCACGCGCTGCATACCTATATCCTTGATCCTGTGGTGCCGCGTCGTAATCATTCATCGGACAAACAGGGCAGTATCGGCATCGATGAATTGCGCTTGCGCTATGACATTTTCGTCAGCCGTATCACCACCATCAAGACGGACTCGGCCATGCGCCTCATGGGCCAGGAGCCGGTCTATCAACATACGCTGCAGGCCATCGAGGCGTTCATCGACGAGAGCGATCGTGCGCTGGACGCATTCGCCCGACAGAGCAAACCACTGAATGCGGTGCAGTTGCGTGAACAGTTGCAGGCGCTGCAGGACGATATCCAGGAGCTGGTCTACAGCTCGGCGCAATTGGCCGCCCAAGCGGTGGATGAGCGTAACGGCGAGTTTCGCCATCAGGTGGTGGTGACCACCGCGCTGACTTTGTTCCAAGGTGTGCTGACGTTCTTCTTTGGCTTGGCCATGTTGCGCCAGTCACGCCAGCGTGTACGTGCCCAGCGCGAGTTGCTTGCTGCGCAGGGCCGGCTGGTAGATGCCCTGCAGGAGAACGAAGAAGTGCTAGAAGGGCGCGTGCAGCAACGCACACAGGAGCTGGCCGAAGCCAACCAGGCTCTGCTCGAACATGAAGAAGAGCTGCAGGTTGCACGGGCCAAGGCCGAGAGTGCTTCCCAGCTCAAGTCCGACTTCCTGGCCAATATGAGCCATGAGATACGCACCCCGATGAATGCGGTGATCGGCATGAGTCACCTGTTGCTCGGCACCGCTCTGAACGCCAAGCAGCGCGATTACGCCGAGAAGGTTCAACGCTCCGGTCAGCACCTGCTGAGCTTGATCAATGACATTCTCGATCTGAGCAAGATCGAAGCCGGCAAGCTGGATGTGGAATCCGTGCCTTTCGAGTTGCAGGCCGTGCTGGAGAACATGGCCAGCCTGATCGGCGAGAAATGCGCGAGCAAGGACCTGGAGCTGATTTTCGATATCGACCCTGCCTTGCCGACCAGCCTGGTCGGCGACCCGCTGCGTCTGGGACAGATCCTGATCAATTACGCCAACAATGCGGTGAAGTTCACAGAGCGTGGTGGGATTGTGATTCGTGCCCAACTGCTGGAGCAGGACGAGCAGGGCATCCGAGTGCGGTTTGCCGTCGAGGACTCCGGTATCGGCCTGTCGCCGGAGCAGCAGGCGCGGTTGTTCCAGTCATTCCAGCAGGCTGACAGTTCCACCACACGAAAATATGGCGGTACCGGCCTGGGGCTTGCTATCTCGCGCAGGCTGGCCGGGCTGATGCAGGGTGAAGTGGGTGTCGAAAGCGTACTGGGGCAGGGCAGTACCTTCTGGTTTACCGCCTGTTTGGGCATCGCGACCGAGAAACCGATGCCGGTGCTGCTGCCCAGCCCGGATCTGCGCAACCGGCGGGTGCTGGTGGTCGATGACAATCCGCAAGCGTTGCAGATCCACTCAAGTTTGCTGCGCTCGATGAGTTTCAGGGTGGTAGAGGCCGAAAGCGGGGAGCAGGCGCTGGAGCTGGCTGCGAGGGCGTGTGCCGATGGTGAGCCGTTCGAGGCAGCCTTCGTCGATTGGCGTATGCCAGGTATTGACGGCCTGGAAACCTGTCGTCGTCTGGCCTTGCTCGAGCCAGCGCCGCAGCCGGTGATCGTCACTGCCTATGGCCGCGAGGAAGTGTTCCACGAGGCCGAGCAGGCGGGTATCCCGTTATTGCTGGTCAAGCCGGTAAGCCCTTCATTGCTGTTCGATGCGGCGATTCGGGCGTTGGGTGGCAGCACGGCTACCGAGATGCCGCTACGTTCGGTGAGCAAGGTCAGCGTGAATGACCTGGGAGCCTTGCGCGATGTATCGGTGCTGCTGGTCGACGACAATGAACTGAACCAGCAAGTCGGTCGCGATCTGCTGGAGGCCGCTAGAATGCGTGTCACCGTTGCCGAGAACGGCCAGGTGGCGCTGGATAGGCTCGCGGCTGGCGACTATCAGCTTGTGTTGATGGATGTACAGATGCCTGTAATGGATGGCCTCACTGCCACCCGGCAGATTCGTAGCAATCCACGTTGGCGTGATCTGCCGGTGTTAGCGATGACCGCCAACGCCATGATCACTGATCGCGAGCAGTGCCTGGCCGCCGGGATGAATGCGCACCTGGCCAAGCCCATCGACCCGGACGAGCTGTTCGCGCTGTTGTTGCGATGGTTGCCTGCAACTGAAACTTCCGTGGCAGTACAGGCGGCCCTGCCCCCGGTGCAACTGCCTGAAGCGGCTTTCCCTGATATCGCTGGCGTGGATGTGCAGGCCGGCCTGCGTCGTGTGCTCAACAAGCGTCCGGCTTATGAGGCGCTGTTGCGTAAATTCGTGCAGGGCCAAGCTGGTGCCGTAGAAACGACGCGTATCGCACTTGCCGAAGGACTGATTGAAGACGCTGTGCGCGCGCTTCACACCCTCAAGGGCACCGCGGCAACCATCGGTGCCGAAGCGTTGGCCAACCAGGCAGGACAGCTGGAGGATGCACTGAAGCTGGGGCAGCCTGACGCCAGTTTCGACGCCCAGCTCGGTGCGCTGGCTGAGCACTGTGCCGAGTTGATCGACTGTGTGCTGCGGGTACTACCCGCGCAAGCGCTGACAGAGGCTGCCCAGGGTGATATCGACTGGCCACGGATACGTCTGCTGGTTGCGCGGCTGGAGCTTCTGCTCAGTGATGATGATTCCGATGCCATCGAACTGTTCGAACAGGAGGCTGCCTTGTTCAAGGCCGCCCTGGGCGCTTACTTCGTGGCGCTGGAGCGGGCGATCAACAGCTACATTCTGGACGATGCCCTGGCCGCTCTGCGTATCGCCATACAGGGCAATCCGGCGCTGAACGAAGGCGCGGCCTGATGAACGATCCGACAGAGATAGATACACCCGCAGGCCAGGTCATGACCGCTATTGATGCCAAGCGTGACAATCAGATGCTGAAACCCAATCAACGGCCGTGCAGTACATCGCTGCGGCCGCCAGCATGAATGGAGGTGCCTCAACATGTCAGTTCAAGACTCTACCTTGTTGGTCGTCGACAGTGATCCGGCGCTGACTCGGGCGCTGGTCGAGGAGCTGCAACGCCAGGGCTTCTCTCAGGTCTTGCAGGCCAACGACGTGAATGCGGCTGTCCAGCTGCTGCAGCACAAGCCGATATCGCTGGTGCTCAGCGAGCAGAACCTCAACGGTTCCACTGGCCTGACCTTGTTCGAACGCATGCGCAGTGATGAGCGCCTCGCTGAGATCCCTTTTGTGCTGATGTCCAGCGCCATGCAGCGCCAAGATGTGCAGCGCGCCATTCAACTGGGAATCCGTGATCTGCTGGTCAAGCCCTTTACCACCCAGCGCCTTCTGGAACGCATTCAACGCTCCTTGCAGAGTGATGATTTGCCGGCTCGTTCGAGCCCTCAGGCCGAGGGCGAGGAGCGGGCGAGCATCCTGGTGGTGGATGACACGCCGGAGAATCTGCAGCTGCTTGCCGGGTTGTTTCGTGATCAGTTCAAGGTCAAGCTGGCGCACAACGGAGAGAAAGCCATCTCCATCTGTCATTCCGACAACCCGCCGGATCTCATTCTGCTGGACGTCATGATGCCGGACATGGACGGTTTCGAGGTGGCCCGCCGGCTGCGTCAGCATCACGCCTCCGAACATATTCCGATCATTTTCGTCACTGCCCTCAACGACGAACGCTCCCGTGAACACGGTCTGTCGCATGGGGCGGTGGATTATGTGTTCAAGCCCATCGATCCGGCCTTGTTACGCATACGCGTGCGCAACCTGATGCGGCATGTCGAGCATCGTCGGCAGTTGCAGGCCGATCTGGATCAGTTGCTGGAACTGGCAGCCTTGCGTGCGGACATGCTGCACCTGGTCAAACATGAACTGCAGCAACCGCTCAATGAAAGCGGCGAGGTGCTGCGGGCGCTGGCGCGTTCGGGTCTGACTCCCGTTCAGGTACAAGAGGTGCAGCGCGCCGCGCAGAGCATGCAGCAGATGAAGGAGTTGCTCGACATCGCCAGCGAGCAGCTGTCATTGGGTGCTGGGCAGCGTGAATTGCAGCCGGAGAGCATCCGCCTCAACCCACTGCTGCGCGAGCTTATCGCTGAGCTGCGCCAGCGTTATGGCGATCAGGGTGTGGACATTCAACTGGAAACCGCGCTCGGCAGCAGCGCCACCGTGCTCGCTGATAGTGGCCTGTGTCATGCACTGTTCTATCGGGTGCTCAGGCATGCCCACCAGGCCTGCCCGATGGGCAGCCAGCTCAGTCTGGTGATGATCGACGAGAGCCCGGTTCAAGTGAAGTTGGTGTTGCCTTCGCGCCCGCAAAGCAGCAAGCCACTGGCTGCGGCAAGAGCCATGGCGCATGCCCTGGGTGGCGATATACAGCATGGTGACGAGGGCGGCAGTTACAGCATCCGAGTGAACCTGCCGCGTGCTTGAGAGGTGTAATCGTACAGTCAGGTCAGTTGCGCAGAGTCACTCCTGGCGCTGCTCACCGCTAAAGGTCAGCGTCACCTTGCAGCGCCGGCAGTAGTAGCGGCGGCCTTTGGCGACCAGAGCGTGACGCTGGGCGGAGAAGGGAAATTCACCGTCCGCGCAGCTACAACGATAGATGAAGCGACTGACCTTGCGCCGTTCAACTTCATAGCTGTGGCAGCGATGTGGCGGCAGTTCGTAGACGCCGCGCATGATCAATTGCCACTCCTCACCATGCGGCTGGATGCGCGGGCCGAATAGCTGGTGGGCGACCATGTGAGCGACTTCGTGAGGCACGGTCTGACGCAGGAAATCCTCATGGTTGGCGCGGTACAGCTGCAGGTTGAAGCGCAGCTTGTTTTCCGTGAGGTGAGCGACTCCTGCCTTCTGCCCACGCAGCTTGAAGCTGATTTCGGGGCGGGCAAAGCGTTGCTTGAAGAAGGTTTCGGCCTGCTGATAGCAGGCTTCGACGCGGGCATGAATCTGTTCGGGCATGGACAGGCGCTGGTGCAGGCTGAGCGTGAATTATGCCGCAAGCCAGCAGCCAGCGCAGGTATCACTCGTCTCCTGGCGCCTGCATGCGCTCCTGCTGCGTGCCGCGGCTCTGGTCTTCATCGACTGTTCGCTGGTAGTCCGGCTCGAGGGTGTAAGACCAGAACAGAATCATGCTGACCAGAATGGTGACGATCACCAGCAGCCCCACGCCAATCATCGAGGAGGCGTAAAGGAAACCCTGCTGATTGTCGATGCGCATGAAGCGTGGCAGCCCGACATAAATCAGGTAGGCGGCATGGGCGCAGGCTAGTAGCAGGACGCTTATTGCCAGCCAGCGCGTGGGGTAGAGCGCGGCGATCCCGGCGATAAAGAAGGGCGTACAGGCGTAGGCGATGAAACCGATGCACTGGTTGAACGTGGGCCTGGCCTCGAAGGTACGCGACATGTAGCGCAGGAAGTAGCCCATGATGAACACACCGACCAGCGCCGCCAGATACAGCAACACGCTCAACTGCAATGCGCTTGCGAACTCCAGGCGGATACGTTCGTCGTCTACCAGGCTCCAGCCGACCCAATGGGTGCCGATGAACAGGCAAACTGCTGGTAGCAGGCTGAAAAGCAATAGGTAGGGCAGGTAGCTGGCGCTGTTGCATTCCTCGTCCTGGCGAATGGCCGTCCAGGCGCGGTCCGGGCGGGTGAGAAGGGTGTAGAGGTTCGCATACATGGTGTGACCATCCGCTTGGCTGCCTTTAAATGTCCGGCAGCCGTTGCAGCGTAGGGTTCAACCCAAATTTTCTGGGGCATGGCAACGAAAAGGCCGCCCGAGGGCGGCCTGTGGGTTTGTCACTATCGGCTGTCAGCTTGTGTAGACCGGGCCGACGCCCATGCCCCAGAGAATGACCGAGCTGGCGATCATCGCTACCAGCACGACCAAGCCGACCGCCAGTACAGAGCTGGAGAACATGAAGCCTTCATCTTCAGGAATGTTCATGAACGTCGGTATGCCGACATAGAGCAGATAAACCGTGTAGCAGATCGCGACCGTGCCCACGACCATGCCCAGCCACAGATGCGGATAGAGCGCTGCGAGACCTCCGATGAACAGTGGGGTGGCAGTGTAAGCCGCGAATACGATGCATTGGGTCAGGCTAGGATTGGCGTCGTAGGTACGTGCCATCCAGTGGATGAATGCGCCCATCACGGCTACCCCGGCGAGCATCGCCAGGTAGGACATGATGGTCATCACCATCGCACTGCCTTCGGTAAGCATTACTGGTGCTCGGTCACCAATCGCCCAGCCAACCTGGGTAGTGCCGATGTAGGCTGAAATAGCGGGAATTGCTGCAAGAATCAGCACATGGGTCAGGTACATGTGGCTGATGGATTCTTCCTCGCCACGGATTTCTTGCCATTCTTGATCGGGATGGGTGAAGAGCCCCCAAACGTGGTGGATCATGCCAGACACCTCCTTTTCTTATGACGGTCGCCCCCCAGCGAACGCCCGGGACGCGTGTACAGCGCCACCGGGTGTCAGGCCAAATC
The DNA here is from genome assembly GCF_032621725.1 of Pseudomonas sp. zfem001. Classification (NCBI taxonomy): domain Bacteria; kingdom Pseudomonadati; phylum Pseudomonadota; class Gammaproteobacteria; order Pseudomonadales; family Pseudomonadaceae; genus Pseudomonas; species Pseudomonas sp. zfem001. The sequence continues at coordinate 387,952 of NZ_JAVYJI010000006.1, forward strand.
TATGCGACCTTATGTCGCAGTATAGGCAGGGCCTGGAGCAGGCGTGGTGTCTGGCTTTAGAGCAAATCGCTCTCTAGAAGTCAGTGGTAATAGCGCTCAAGAATTTCCATGGCCAGGTTTATCGACTGCAGCCGCTCTGTGCTGCCGCCTCGGTCCGGATGATGCTCGCTGACCATTTGTCGGTAGCGCAGTTTGATTCGTGGCAGGTCGAGGGTCCGTTCATTGGTCAGTTCGAACAACTCGAGTGCGGCCTGCTTCTCTTCGCCGCCTTGCATGCGCGTCCAGAAGCTGGTCAGCAAGCGCTCGACGTCGCGTTCGTCGGTGCTCTGCAGGTTGCTCATGTCCAGATAGTAGTCACGCAGGGCGTCGCGTTCACTGAGCGCCGCACTGCCTGACTGATAGGGCAGCAGACGTATACACAGCGGGCTGATCTGCAGCAGGTGACTCTTTTTCTGCCATAGCTGCTCGCGCAGGCGATAAAGCGCGTTGAACAGCAGGAAATGAGTGCGAAACAGCACCAGCTTGTCGGCCAGGGGCAGATTGGGGATATGACCGCTGTGGCGATCTTTCAATTGCTGGATCAGGGTGTATTCGGCAATGCCGTCCGGTGCTGCCTGCAGCAGTTGCAGTACCTGCTCGGCGAGGTCCAGATCGGGGTCGAGGTCGTCGTTCATCGGCCGAGCCTAGCATTTAGTTGTCGCTGGGGTGGGGGCGCGGCGCCATTGTGCGTAAAATGTCGCGCTTTCGTTCCCACTCCCTCGGATTTCGACGCACCATGGGCACCCTCTCGGTCAACCAGAACAAACTGCAGAAGCGCATTCGCCGCCTGGCCGGCGAAGCCATCACCGACTTCAACATGATCGAGGATGGCGACAAGGTGATGGTCTGCCTGTCCGGCGGCAAGGACAGCTACACCATGCTCGACGTGCTGCTGTATCTGCAGAAGGTGGCGCCGATCAAGTTCGAGATCGTCGCGGTAAACATGGATCAGAAGCAGCCCGGCTTCCCCGAGCACGTGTTGCCGGCCTATCTGGAATCCGTCGGCGTGGCGTACCACATCATCGAGAAGGACACCTACTCGGTGGTCAAGGAGAAGATCCCCGAGGGCAAGACCACCTGCTCGCTGTGCTCGCGTCTGCGTCGTGGCACCCTGTACACCTATGCCGATGAGATCGGCGCGACCAAGATGGCGCTGGGGCACCACCGCGACGACATTCTGGAAACCTTCTTCCTTAACATGTTCTACGGCGGCACGCTCAAGGCCATGCCGCCCAAGCTGCTGTCCGACGATGGCCGCAACGTGGTGATCCGCCCGCTGGCCTACTGCGCCGAGGCCGATATCGAGGCCTACAGCCAGCTCAAGGAATTCCCCATCATCCCGTGCAACCTCTGTGGCTCGCAGGAGAACCTGCAGCGCCAGGTGGTCAAGGAGATGCTGCAGGATTGGGAGCGCAAGAGCCCAGGCCGTGTCGAGATCATGTTCCGCGCCCTGCAGAACGTGCACCCCTCGCAGCTGGCCGACCGCAGCCTGTTCGACTTCAAGAGCCTGAAGATCGATGACAGCGCTACGCCGCGCTTCCTTGATGTGATGAGCCTGTAGGGCATCGCGGCTGAAGCCGCTCCCACAAGTGACTCGAACCTGTGGGAGGGGCTTTAGCCGCGGCGCTTGCCAGGCCGTAAAGGCCTGGAGTATGGTTCGGCCATCGCTTTGGAGAATTCCATGTCCGCCAGCCTCAACCTCCTGTCCATGCTGCAAGCCGGTGCCTCGCGCGCCGCGTTGGCTCGTGCGCAGTCGCTTGTTGCTGCGGCGTATTACTTCTTTGGGTATTGGTTTAGCTACAGGCGCGCCTGATACCCCACAGGCGGCCTGAGACACCAGGGCCGCCACCAGAGACGTTTTCCAGAAAACCCCCGGTCGGCAACCCGACCGGGGGTTTTGTTTTTTCCGGCCGAAAACGGCCACAGATCGAGGACTCAAAGATGAACCGTTATTACCGCAACTACCGCTACGACTGGCGATTTAGCAACGTCACCACCGCCCTGACACCTTTGCCACGAACACTCAGTTAGCGCCGCCGCGGCATCGACCGCGCCGGCCAAGGAACCGCCAGATCATGAATGCTTCCGTCTCTGCTCAACTCGCTTCCACCGTTACCACCATCGCCCGCCGCAGCGCCCAGCCGCTGCCCAGCCCCGCGGTACTGCGTCAACGCTTGCCGTTGCCTGCCGCGCTTGCCGATACTATCGCCGCCGACCGTGACGCCATTCGCGCCGTGCTCGATGGCACCGATTCGCGCCTGCTGGTAGTCGTCGGGCCCTGTTCCCTGCATGACCGTAGCAGCGCCCTCGAATATGCCGAGCGCCTGGCCGAACTGGCGCCGCAGGTCGACGACCAACTGTTGCTGGTGATGCGCGCCTACGTGGAAAAACCGCGCACCACCGTAGGCTGGAAGGGGCTGCTGTACGACCCGCATCTGGATGGCAGCGGCGACATGGCCGAGGGCTTGCGACAGTCCCGGCAGTTGATGCTGGATATCCTCGAGCGCGGCCTACCGCTGGCCACCGAGCTGCTGCAACCTATGGCGGCTGGCTACTTCGACGATCTGCTCGGCTGGGCGGCCATCGGTGCGCGCACCAGTGAGTCGCAGGTGCACCGCGAGATGGTCAGCGGTCTGGATCTGCCGGTCGGCTTCAAGAACGGCACCGACGGTAGTGTCGTCATCGCCTGCGAAGCCATGCGCTCGGCGGCGCACCCGCATCAGCACTTCGGCATCGATGACCTTGGCCATCCGGCCCTGCTGCATACCGCGGGCAACCCGGACACCCATCTGGTGCTGCGCGGTGGCCACGGCGCGCCGAACCACGATGCCGCCAGCGTGGCGGCCGCGCGTGAGGCGTTGCAGCGTCAGGGTATCGCACCGCGCATCATGGTCGACTGCAGCCATGCAAATAGCGGCAAGGACCCTTTGCGTCAGCCTGCGGTGCTGGAAAGCGTGATCGAGCAGCGCCTGGCTGGCGATGACAGCCTGCGCGGGGTGATGCTGGAGAGCCACCTGTTCGACGGTTGTCAGGCGATGTCCGGTGAGCTGCGTTACGGCGTATCGATCACCGATGGCTGCCTGGGCTGGAGCGGCACCGAAGCAGTATTGCGCCACGCGGCTGATCGTTTGCGTGGGTGAGGGGCGTTGTGCTGTAGGAGCCACGCCTCGCGGCGAATATGCTCAGGCCAGAGGCGCATAGACAAAGCGCTTCGCCCCGGGGCGGGGCTCCTACAGGGCTTGTACTCGGGGGCTTACTGCGTGCAGGCTTCGTCATCCGTTTCATGAAGGATTTGATTCATGCGTGATTACAAGTGGCTGCACGAGTTTTGCCTCAATCGCTTCGGCTCGGCGAAGGCGCTGGAGGCCATGCTGCCGCAGCCGCGTAGCGATGCCGAACTGCGGGCGCTAAGTGATGACCGTTATCTGTCGCTGATCAGCCTGCGCATCTTCCGCGCCGGCCTCAAACACAGTTTAGTGGACGCCAAATGGCCGGCCTTCGAGCAGGTGTTCTTTGGCTTCGATCCGGAGAAGGTGGTGCTGATGGGCGCTGAACGCTTGGAGAACCTGATGCAGGATGCGCGGCTGATCCGCCACCTGGGCAAGCTGAAAAGTGTGCCGCGCAACGCCCAGTTCATCCTCGATGTGCGTCGTGAAAAAGGCAGCTTTGGCACCCTGATCGCCGATTGGCCGGTGACCGACATCGTCGGTTTGTGGAAATACCTGGCCAAGCATGGCAGTCAGCTTGGCGGCCTGTCGGCGCCGCGTTTTCTGCGCATGGTGGGCAAGGACACCTTCATTCCCACCGATGACATGGTCGCCGCGCTGAAAGCGCAGGACGTGATCGACAAGGCGCCGACCAGCTTGAAAGACCTGGCCGCGGTGCAGGCGGCGTTCAACCAGTGGCAGGCCGAAAGCGGCCGACCGCTGTGTCAGCTATCGGTGATGCTGGCGCATACGGTCAATCACTGAGCGATTGCTGCAACGCCTCCAGCCATTCCTTGGGCACGTCACGCTTCATCGCCAGCTGGCATTGCTGGCTGTCAGGGTCGAAGACGATCACTGCTTCGCCCTTGTCCAGTGCGCGACGTACGCGTTGCACGCGGGTTTCCAGCGGGGTTTCATCGCCGTTGTCGGTGCCGTCACGGGTGACGAAGTCTTCGATCAGGGCGGTGAGGGTGTCGGCTTGCAGCAGGTCAGCGGGGATCAGCACAGCGAGTGACTCCAGTTATTGGAGCTCATGATAGAGCCACAGGGCTCCATGCTGCGAGCTTCCTCAGTGCATCGTGCCGGGCCGCTTGAGGTGATGCTCCAGCGTGCTGTAGAGCAGGGCGCTATCCAGCGGTTTGCCGAGGAAATCATCCATGCCAGCGTCCAGACCGTGCTGACGGTGCTCGTCGAGGATATGCGCGGTCAGTGCGATGATGGGGACGGCAGCGAGTTGGCGGTCGCGTTCGAACCGGCGGATCTGCCGTGTGGCTTCGAAGCCGTCCATCACCGGCATCTCGCAATCCATCAGGATCAAATGCACGGCTGCCGGGTCGCGAGCGTATTCGTCCACCGCTGCCTGGCCGTCGACTACCAGGCGCACGCTGTAGCCACGTTTCTTCAAAAAGCCCTGAACCACCAGTTGGTTCACCGGGTTGTCCTCTGCCACGAGAATGCAGGGGGCTTCGCTGTTGTCGCTGCGTATTTCTCTGACCAACTGATGTACCTGTGCTCTGGGTTCTTCATACAGCCCGTTCAAGGCCAGGCGCAGCGCGTTGATCGCCACGGGTTGGGCCAGGTGTTGCAGGCGCAGGCCATGGCTCGCCGGCAGATGTTGGCAGGCCTCGGGCGGGCAGACCAGCAGCACGCGCTGTTGCGTCTGCAGCTTGGGCCGGAGCGAGTCGAGCCAGTGATTGACGCCACCTGGCCAGGGCGCCATCAGCACCAGCAACGGTGGCGCAGCGAAATCCTCCAGATAGTCCTGCAGGCGCTCTGGCGTCTGGCAGCGTTCGGTGCGCATGCCCCAGCGTCCGAGCAGACGGCTCATGGCATCCAGGCCCAGGCCGTCGAGAGAGGCGAGCAGAGCGGTGCGGCCGGCAAGCAGGCGGCTGAGCTCGTCGGCTGTTTCCTGTTCGGCCAGTAGCGGCATGTCGAACGCGAAGCGGGTGCCCTGGCCCAGAGTGCTCTGCACTTCGATTCTACCGCCCATCATCTCCACCAGCTCCTTGCTGATGGCCAGGCCCAGACCACTGCCGCCATAACGGCGAGTAGTGCTGGAGTCGCCCTGAGCGAAAGATTCGAACAATTGCGCCAGTGCCTGCTCACTGATACCGATGCCACTGTCGCTGACGGCGAACACCAGATGCGGCCGACCATGGCTGTCGCTGCGGCGGCTGACGCTGACTGCCACGTGGCCTTCGGCAGTGAACTTGAGCGCGTTGCTGAGCAGGTTCATCAATACCTGTTTAAGCCGTGTCGGATCACCTTGAATGCGCCGGGGTACGCCGTTTTCCAGGCTGACGTAGAGGCGCAGGCGTTTGTCCAGCGCCTGGCCGGTGAACAGGCTGAGCGTCTCGGAAATCATGTCTTCCAGATCGAACTCGATCTGCTCCAGGCTGAGCTTGCCGGACTCGATGCGGGCGTAGTCGAGGATGTCGTTGATCACCGCCATCAACGAACTGCCGGAGCTGGAAATGGTGTCGACATAGAAGCGCTGGCTTCGATCCAGCGGTGTTTCGCGTAGCAGTTGCAGCATACCCAGCACGCCGTTGAGTGGCGTGCGGATCTCGTGGCTCATCTTGGCCAGGAAGCGACTTTTGGCCTGACTCTCGAATGCCGCCTGCTCTGCCGCGCGACGCGACTGGAAGCCTTCCTCCTTGAGCAGGTTGATGCGGTCGGCAAGTCCGATGGACAGGGTGATCAGCTCGATGGTCACGCCGATCTTCACCGCCGTTGCGCCGAATACGCCGAATACTTCCAGGCCCAGCGAGCCAGTGGTGGCCTGGATGAAGGCAAACAGCAGGATGGCCCAGGCCAGGGTGTAATAGGAGCCATAACGTACGCCACGACGCCACACGTAGATGCCGGTCAGCAGCAGGATCAGCGACACCAGGGAGACGGTGACGCTGGCCAGAATGTTCCAGGCAGCGAAGCCGATCAGCGGTATCGACAGCAGGCAGCCGACGCAGACCAACATCAGCAGGCGCAGGCCGGTATCCAGACGCGGGAAATACTGACGTGCATGCAGGAAATGACGGCTGAACTGGATGGCCGTGAGGCAGTGCGCGTACATCAGGATGTAGATGCTGACCGACTGAAAGGCCACGTGCTCGGGCAGCAGCTTGAACAGCATGCCGTCGAAGCACGCCGCGAGCAGGCCGACGTTGAGGTTGTAGGCCAGGTACCAGAGGTAGGCCGATTCACGCAGCGACAGGTAGAGGAACAGGTTGTAGCAGAACATGGCGAACAGCACGCCGTAGAACGCGCCGTTGAAGCCCATCAGGTTTTCCTGCGCGGCTGCGCTGGCACCGTAGGTGGCGAAGAATAGCGGCACGAACACCGTGCTGGTGGTCTCCACGCGGATCAGCAGAGTGCTGACACCGGGCTCCAGCTGCATGGGAAACCAGAAATTGCGGACCTGCACCGGCCGCTGGGAGAAGGCGAAAGTGTCGCCGCTTTCCTGTTCCAGGCGGTTGCCCTCCGGATCGATCAGGTGCACCTGCAGATGATCGAGCAACGGATAGTTGACTTCGAGATAGCCGCCTAGCTCATGGTTCAGGGCGTTGACCAGGCGAACCTTGAACCACCACACCGATGCGTTCTTGCCGAGGTTGGCATGTTCACCGCCCAGGGCCTTGAAGGCGTCATCATCCAGCGCCTGCACCTGCTCGATGCTCAGGGTGCCCTTTATGTCTTCGTAATAACCGGTGTAAGGGCCCAGGGATAGGCGCAGGTCGTCGCTGTCGAGCGACGCAGGCGTAAGCGCCCAACTGGGGCAGGCGAGCCAGAGCAACAGCAAGGCCAGAAAGACGCGAGGCATCCGTGAACCTCAGAAGGCCAGGAAAATGGCCGGGGTGTCATGTTCAACGTCGCTTGGCGACGGCCCTAAGGTTGGCCACTGACTGCAGGCCAGAAAAAGGGGAGCTGATGCTCCCCTGTCGTTCTGTGTGTCACTTTGCCTTTATGCGCTCAAGCCTTCAAGCGTCCCGATCATGTTGGCCAACCAGGCTGTCTACCGGCGGGACCCGGGTATCGCTTTCCATCTGAGCGTCATGCTCCAGCTGATGACTGAAGCGCTCTAGCGAGCCCTGTGCCGGTTGCGCATCGCTGGCGAACACCGGTGGGCTCATCATGTAGGCGGTGAGCAGGCGGCTGAGAGCCTTGAGGCTATCGATATGGGTGCGTTCATAGCCGTGAGTCGCGTCGCAGCCGAAGGCCAGCAGCGCCGTGCGGATGTCATGGCCGGCGGTGACCGCCGATTGCGCGTCGCTGTGGTAGTAGCGGAACAGGTCGCGGCGTACCGGTACGTCCTGTTCGGCTGCCAGGCGCAGCAACTGACGTGACAGGTGATAGTCGTAGGGGCCGCCGGAGTCCTGCATCGCCACGCTGACGGCGTGCTCGCTGGACTGCTGGCCTGGCGCGACCGGAGCGATGTCGATGCCGACGAACTCGCTGACATCCCAGGGCAGCGCGGCAGCAGCGCCGGAGCCGACCTCTTCGGTGATGGTGAACAGCGGGTGGCAGTCGATCATCGGTTGCAGGCCGTGATCACGAATCGCCTTGAGTGACGCCAGCAGGGCGGCGACGCCGGCCTTGTCATCGAGGTGGCGGGCACTGATATGACCGCTCTCGGAAAACTCCGGCAGCGGATCGAAGGCGACGAAATCACCGACACAAACGCCCAAGGAATCGCAATCAGCGCGGGTGGCGCAGTAGGCGTCCAGGCGCAGTTCGACGTGATCCCAGCTTACCGGCATGGTGTCGACGGCGGTGTTGAAGGCGTGCCCCGAGGCCATCAGTGGCAGCACACTGCCGCGAATCACGCCGTTGTCGGTGAACAGGCTGACACGGCTGCCTTCGGCGAAGCGGCTCGACCAGCAGCCCACTGGGGCCAGGCCCAGGCGGCCGTTGTCCTTGATCTCGCGGACGATGGCGCCAATGGTGTCCAGATGCACGGACACGGCGCGGTCGAAACGCTCGTACTCGCTCTGGCGTCCGCGCAGGGTGGCGCGAATGGTGCCGCGGCGGGTCAGCTCGAAGGGGATTTCCAGCTCTTCGAGACGTTCGGCGACGTAGCGCACGATGGTGTCGGTGAAACCGGTGGGGCTAGGGATGGCAAGCATCTCCAGCAGCACCTTCTGCATGTAGTCGAGATCGGGTTCGGGTAGTTGTTGCATGCAAGCTCCTCGGCATTCGGGTTTCCCCTCTCCCTGTGCGGGAGAGGGCCGGGGGAGAGTGGTCAGCTCGATACCTGGCTGAGCGGGAACAGTAGGTCGACGAAGCGCTCGGCGGTCGGCTGCGGCTCATGGTTGGCCAGGCCGGCGCGCTCGTTGGCTTCGATGAATACGTACTCCGGCTGATCAGCAGCGGGCACCAGCAGGTCGAGGCCAACCACGGGGATTTCCAGGGCGCGCGCGGCCTTGATGGCGGCGTCGCGCAGGGTCGGATGGAGGATCGCGGTGACGTCTTCCAGAGTCCCGCCGGTATGCAGGTTGGCGGTCTTGCGCACGGCCAGGCGCTCGCCGGCGGGCAGCACACTGTCGTAGTCGAGGCCGGCGCCATGCAGGGTGCGCAGGGTTTCGGCGTCCTTGGGGATGCGGCTTTCGCCACCGGTGGCGGCCTGGCGGCGACGGCTTTGCGCATCGATCAGCTCGCCGATGCTGTGTCGGCCATCGCCAATGATTTCGGCTGGGCGGCGGATGGCTGCGGCCACCACCTCGTAGCCGATGACCAGTACGCGCAGGTCGTGACCTTCGTGATAACTCTCCAGCAGTACGCGCTGATCGAACACGCGGGCGCGTTCGATGGCTTCCTGCACCTCGCCCGGCGTACGCAGATCCACGGCCACGCCCTGGCCTTGTTCGCCATCGACTGGTTTGACCACAACCGAGCCATGTTCGGCGAGAAAAGTGGCGTTGTCTTCGGCGCTGGCGGCCAGGCGCTGGGCCGGCACGCTGAGGTCAGCGCGCGACAGGGCACGGTGAGTCAGGCGCTTGTCCTGGCACAGGGTCATGCTCACGGCACTGGTCAGGTCGCACAGCGATTCGCGGCAGCGGATGCGTCGGCCGCCATGACTGAGGGTGAACAGCCCGGCCTCGGCGTCATCCACCTGCACTTCGATGCCGCGGCGCAGCGCCTCGTCGACGATGATCCGTGCGTAGGGGTTGAGCTCGGCCTGTGGGCCGGGGCCGAGGAACAGCGGCTGGTTGATGCCGTTCTTGCGCTTGAGGCTGAAGGTCTGCAGCTCGCGGAAGCCGAGCTTGGCGTAGAGCTTCTTGGCCTGCTTGTTATCGTGCAGCACCGACAGGTCGAGGTAGCTCAGGCCACGGCTCATGCCGTGCTCGATCAGGTGACGCACCAGTACCTCGCCGACACCGGGGCGGCTGCATTGCGGGTCGACCGCCAGGCACCACAGGCTGCTGCCGTTTTCCGGGTCACGGAAGGCGCGTTGGTGGTTAAGGCCCATGACACTGCCGATCACCGCGCCGCTGTCTTCGTCCTCGGCCAGCCAGTAGGTCGGGCCGCCCTCGTTGTAAGGCGTGAGCTTGGCCGGGTCGATCGGCAACATGCCGCGGGTCTGGTACAGGCAGTTGATTGCCTGCCAGTCGGCATCGTTCTGCGCCCGGCGAATACGAAAACCACGGAAGCTGCGACGCGCCGGGCGGTAGTCGGTGAACCACAGGCGCAGCGTGTCGGAGGGGTCGAGAAACAGTTGCTGCGGTGCATGCGCCAGCACCTGATGCGGGGCAGCCACGTACAGGGCGATGTCACGTTCACCGGGCTGTTCGTCCAGCAGGGACTCGGCCAGGACAGTGGCGTCGGGGTAGGTATGGCCGATCAGCAGGCGGCCCCAGCCGCAATGAATGGCTTGTGGCTGACTGGGCTGGCTGCTGTGATCCTCGGCCAGGCGGGCCTGCAGACGCTCGTAGGATGGTGTCTGGCCTCGCAGCAGGCGTTGGTTGAAGGCAGTGGAGCGCATGGAATAATCCCTGTCCGTGTTCACTACGTCCGGTCTTGGCCGGATCGTCATTGAGTCGCGACACATCCCGGCTTTGCCGGGCTATGACCATTGATCCTGCAGGAGCGGCCCGAGGGCCGCTCCATGTGAGTTACAGACCCTGTTCGCTCAACCACAGATTGAGCGCTGCCAGTTGCCATAGCTTGGACCCGCGCAGCGGCGTGAGCTGGCTCTGCGGGTTGGTCAGCAACTGATCGAGCATGGTCGGGTTGAACAGGCCGCGATCCTGGCTTGGGTCGAGCAGCAGGTCGCGCACCCAACCGAGGGTGGCGCCCTCAAGATGCTTGAGTCCTGGCACGGGGAAGTAGCCTTTGGGCCGGTCGATCACCTCGCCGGGGATGACCTTGCGCGCGGCTTCCTTGAGCACGTACTTGCCGCCTTCCGGCAGCTTGAACTGCGCGGGAATGCGCGCCGACAGCTCGGCCACGCGATAGTCAAGGAACGGCGTGCGCGCCTCCAGGCCCCAGGCCATGGTCATGTTGTCCACCCGTTTGACCGGGTCGTCGACCAGCATCACCGTGCTGTCCAGGCGCAGGGCCTTGTCCACTGCAGCATCGGCGCCGGGCATGGCGAAGTGCTCGCGAACGAACTCGCCAGCCATGTCGCCGGTCAGCCAGGCGGGCTGCACGCAGGCCGCGTATTCGTCGTGCTCTCGGTCGAAGAAAGCGGCGCGGTAGGCGGCGAAAGCATCCTTGGCACCATCGACTTGCGGATACCAGTGGTAGCCGGCGAACAGTTCGTCAGCGCCTTGGCCGCTCTGTACCACCTTGCAGTGCTTGGCGACTTCGCGCGAAAGCAGGTAGAAGGCGATGCAGTCATGGCTGACCATCGGCTCGCTCATGGCGCGGAAGGCCTGCGGCAGCTGCTCGAGAATCTCGTGCTCGCCAATGCGCAATTGATGATGGCGGGTGCCGAAATGCTGGGCGATCAGGTCCGAATACTGGAATTCGTCGCCACGTTCGCCGCCGGCATCCTGGAAGCCGATGGAGAAGGTCAGCAGGTTCTCCACACCAGCTTCGCGCAGCAGGCCGACCAGCATGCTCGAATCGACGCCACCGGAGAGCAGCACGCCGACGTCGACCGCCGCGCGCTGACGAATCTCCACCGCTTCGCGCATGGTCTGCAGTGTGCGGTCGCGCCATTCTTCAAAGCCGAAGTTCACTTCCTCGCCTTGCGGGCCGAACTGCAGCGTCCACCAGGTGTGCTGCTCGACCTTGCCGTCAGCATCGACACGCATCCAGGTGGCTGGCGGCAGTTTTTCCACGCCTGCCAGGATGGTACGCGGCGCCGGTACCACAGCGTGGAAATTCAAGTAGTGGTTAAGGGCGACGGCATCCAGCGTCTTGGCGATGTCGCCACCCTGCAGCAGGGCTGGCAGCGACGAGGCGAAGCGCAGGCGCTCGCCAGTACGGGACAGATACAGCGGTTTGACGCCGAGGCGGTCGCGGGCGATGAACAGGCTTTGCTTGTCACGTTCCCAGACGGCGAAGGCGAACATGCCATTGAGCTTGGGCAGCAGCTTTTCGCCCCAGGCGTGATAGCCCTTGAGCAGCACTTCGGTGTCACCGCCGGAGAAGAAGCGATAGCCCAGCGCTTCCAGCTCGCCGCGCAGCTCGGGGTAGTTATAGATGGCGCCGTTGAACACCATGGACAGGCCGAGATCGCTGTCGATCATCGGCTGGCCCGAGGCTTCGGCCAGATCCATGATCTTCAGCCGGCGATGGCCCAGAGCGATGGGGCCCTGGCTATGAAAGCCATGGGCGTCTGGGCCGCGAGGGGCCAGATGGTGGGTGATGCGCTCGACTGCCGCCAGGTCCGCGGGGCGTCGATCAAAACGTAGTTCTCCAGCTATTCCGCACATAGTTCCTTACCGGTATTGCCGTTGGGGATGGTGGCTCGGACAGCCCGAACCTTTTACACCAAAACAAGAAAATGCTTTCATGTCAAAGTTTTGGTTAATGTGTATTGGTGCTTATGAGTGATAAAAAAGTTCCTGGTGAAATAGATTTGTCATCTGTCATGGCCTTTGAAATGCCACTATTCCAGGCGCTGCGCCGCTTGCAGCAGGCGGGGGAGGTGCATGCCAAGCGTCTGGCCCGTTTTGGCGGGCTGACGCCCATGCAGTTGATGGTGCTGCAGGTGCTGGCCAGCGAGACGCGGATGACTGCCAGCGTACTCAGCAGTCGCGTCAGCCTCACCGCGGCGACGCTTTCCGGGCTGCTTGATCGTCTCGAGGAGCATGGCCTGTTGCAGCGCCAGCGCGATGACCAGGATCGCCGTCGTCAGTGGCTACTGATCAGTGCCGCCGGACGCGAGCTGATCCAGCAGGCACCGTCGTTGATGCCGCCGGAATTCAACCAGCGTTTTGCCGCGCTGGCCGATTGGGAGCGCCACAGCCTCACGGCCGCGCTGCTGCGCGCCGCCGAACTGTGCGGAGAGATGGAATGAGGAGGGCGATGAACCTGCCTTTTTCAGAAAAAATTCAAGCAGGGTGTTGACTTAGCATCGCCGCCTGCATAAAGTGCGCGCCTCGCTAAGGCACATGGGTGATTAGCTCAGCCGGGAGAGCATCTGCCTTACAAGCAGAGGGTCGGCGGTTCGATCCCGTCATCACCCACCATAGCCTTAGAGAGAAGGACGAAAGTCCACCGACGCGCAGCGGTAGTTCAGTCGGTTAGAATACCGGCCTGTCACGCCGGGGGTCGCGGGTTCGAGTCCCGTCCGCTGCGCCATTATTTCCCAGATCGGCACCTTGTCGATTTGAGATGGCAAAGCCCGCAGGGGCGCCATCAGATGCAACAGAGTTCCATGAGTTCTTTGGACGCAAGTCCAACCGACACGCAGCGGTAGTTCAGTCGGTTAGAATACCGGCCTGTCACGCCGGGGGTCGCGGGTTCGAGTCCCGTCCGCTGCGCCATATACGAAACCCGTCGATCGCAAGATCGACGGGTTTTTTATTGCCTGTGATCCGGGGTAATCAATCGCCCTGCGGCTTTTCGTCATCTTGTCTTCACACTGGCAACGTAGCTTGCTAACGAAAGATGACATGCCCCAGGAGAATGCCCGATGGATGACTATCAGGAAGAACTGCTCGAGCGCGACGTCCTCAATCAGGACATGCCCGATGTGGACGACGACGCCACCGAACTCTGAGCTGCGCCGCTGGCCCTGCGCTGTGTGCGACGGTAATCGCCCGGCGTCTGCCCGAGCCAACGCTTGAACGCGCGTTGGAAGGCTTCGGCCGAGGCGAAGCCGAGCAGGTAGGCGATCTCGCCAAAGGCCAGCTCGGTATCACGGATATAGGCCGTGGCCAGGTCGCGGCGGGTGTCGTTAAGGATGGCGCGAAATTGCGTGCCTTCCTCGGCCAGCTTGCGCCGCAGCGTCCAGCTCGGCAGGTGCAGGCTGCGCGCCACTTCCTGAAGGTCCGGCTCATGGCCGTGCAGCAAGGGCCCCAGAAGCTGGATCACGCGTTCGCGCAGACTACGCGTGCGAGTCAGTTGATCAAGCTCCCGTTCACACAGCTCCAGCAGGTGCCGCCAGGTGCCTGGGCAATGTTGTGGGTTGCGCAGGGCCAGGGTGTCGCTGCTCAGGCGCAGGCGGTTGGCGCCGCTGGCGAATTCCACCGGGCAGCCGAACAGGGGCTCGTAACGCTCGCCGTAGTCTGGCGCAGGAAATTCGATTTCGACCTTTTCGGGAATGAACGGGCGACCGACCACCTGGCCCAGATTAATCTGCCAGCCGGCCAGCACCGAATCCACCACGAAGCGGTTGTAGGCGTTGTACGGACTGATGGAATAAAAATGCAGCCAGGCGCCGCGCGCATCCTCGCTGAAGCCCGAACGGCCTCGATAGTTGGCGGCATACAGCGGCTCGAAGCGGGTAAGGGTGCGTGCCGCTTCGCGCAGATCAGGCGCTTGCGCGGCGCAGATACCGGCCAGTCCAACCTGGCTCAGGCGGCTGTGGCGGCCCATGTCCAGGCCCAGGGCTGGGTTGTTGCACAGGGCAATGGCGCTATGGCCAAGGCGCATGAAGCGCGGGATCGACAGGCGCGCGCGCGGCTCGCTCAGGCGTGCTGAATCCAGACCGAACTGCTCGAGCAGCGGCTCTGGGCGCTGGCCCTGTTCGCGCAGTGCGTCGGCCAATGCCTGGGTGAAGCCGACGGAGAGATCGCCGAGGCGAACGCGTGATGCCTTCATAACCATAGATTGATCAGTTGCGCGCCACGCTCGGGGGCGCCGCGTTCGCTGCGACCGGCACCGAAGGCGAGTGCCTGGGATTGGCCTGCGCGTTCCCACAGGCGACCGCGTAGGTGGACTTTCAGCCCAGCGCGAACGCCATGGGTCTGCAGTAGTTCGCCAAGCTTGGCGTCGTCCGTCTGGCTGTCCAGATCGCTGGGCATTGCCAAGAGCTCGATGGTCTCGTCGCCAGCCGTCGTTGCCTGGCGCAACTGCTGCATGTCACCGCCGAGTATCACGCCGAGGCGACCTGCCGGGGTTTCCAGTACCTGCACGGCACCGGTTGTTTCGGTCGTCAGCGCGCCTGCACTGAAGGCGTGGCGTTGTGGCTGGCCGAGCGGGTTGCCGGCCCGGTCGAAGACCAGGCTGACGTTGTACAGCGGCCCGCGGCCGATCTCGAGGCGGCCCTGTTCTATTTGAGGCTCGGGCAGAACGATGGAGCCCGCCACCAGGGTGATCTGGTAATCGCGAGCCAGATCGCCAAACAGCTGTTGATAGTCGCGCGCCATGCTCTTGGCCTTGGTCCGCAGCATGGCATCGTCCAGGCGCGCGTCGTCTGCGGCGCCCAGTAGCGCGCCGAGAAAATCCAGCGGGTTGGTTACCGCCAGCCAGTGCATGGCCTGGCGGCGTTCATTGGCACGGTAGAGTTCTTCTTTCTCGCCAACGGCGAGCAGCCAGGTGCCGATATGTTCCGGCAGCACGACGACGGTGCGCGCGTTGAGCATCCCTCGTTCACGGGCTTGATCGAGGTAGGCGGCCAGTTTCAGGCGCAGGCGGGCGAGGCTCTGGTAGTCGGCAGCGAACAGTTCCGGCTGGATGCCCAGCAGGTTACCGCGCGGGCCGGGCTCGCCGATATCAAGCGCGACCTGGCTGCGCAGATCGGACAGGTAGTGGCTGCTGGGACGCTGCTCGATCCACTGGGCGTAGCTGCCAAGGCCGGCCAGCAGTGCGAACGCGAGCAGAAGGGTGATCAGTAGGCGCATTTCGGGATGTTCGGCTTCGTTGCGGTGCAGGTTAGGTCGGTCGAGCCGTGCTGCCAAGGTGAATTGCTACTTTTGATCATTATCTTGTTAGTTTCGATCATTGAGCATGGTTGGCAGCCTCTTTATCGTCTGGCTCCATAACCGACCGCGTGCCCATGAGACCGCGGCAATCCGTGAACTGCACCGCGATGTGGAGAATTCCATGACTGCTCGTTACCCGCACCTGCTGGCCCCGCTCGACCTCGGCTTCACCACGCTGAGCAACCGCACGCTGATGGGCTCCATGCACACTGGCCTGGAAGAGAAACCTGGCGGCTTCGAGCGCATGGCGGCCTATTTCGCCGAGCGCGCCCGTGGCGGTGTCGGCCTGATGGTCACTGGTGGCATCGGCCCGAACGAGGAGGGCGGCGTGTATTCCGGGGCGGCCAAGCTGAGCACGCCGGAAGAAGCCGAGAAGCACAAGGTCGTTACCCAGGCCGTGCATGAGGCCGGCGGCAAGATCTGCATGCAGATTCTGCATGCCGGGCGTTATGCCTACAGCCCCAAATCCGTTGCGCCGAGCGCCATCCAGGCACCGATCAACCCGTTCAAGCCGCGTGAGCTGGACGAGGAGGGCATCGAGAAGCAGATCGCCGACTTCGTCAATTGCGCCGCGCTGGCCCAGCAGGCCGGTTATGACGGCGTCGAGGTAATGGGCTCGGAAGGTTATTTCATCAACCAGTTCCTGGTCGCCCACACCAACCATCGTACCGACCGCTGGGGCGGCAGCTACGAGAACCGCATGCGCCTGCCGGTAGAAATCGTCCGTCGCGTGCGCGAGGCGGTCGGGCCAAACTTCATCATCATCTATCGCCTGTCGATGCTCGACCTGGTCGAGGGCGGTAGCACCTGGGACGAGATCGTACTGCTGGCCAAGGCCATCGAAAAGGCTGGCGCCACCATCATCAACACCGGTATCGGCTGGCACGAGGCGCGTATCCCGACCATCGCCACCAAGGTGCCGCGTGCGGCTTTCACCAAGGTCACCGCCAAGCTCAAGGGCGAGGTGTCGATCCCGCTGATCACCACCAACCGCATCAATACCCCGGAAGTGGCCGAGCAAGTGCTGGCCGAGGGCGATGCCGACATGGTGTCGATGGCGCGCCCGTTCCTCGCTGACCCGGACTTCGTCAACAAGGCCGCCGAAGGCCGCGCGGACGAGATCAACACCTGCATCGGCTGCAACCAGGCCTGCCTGGACCACACCTTCGGCGGCAAGCTGACCAGTTGCCTGGTCAACCCACGCGCCTGCCACGAGACCGAGCTGAACTACATCCCCACCACCACGGTGAAGAAGATTGCCGTGGTCGGTGCCGGCCCGGCTGGCCTGGCCGCTTCCACCGTCGCCGCCGAACGTGGCCACAGCGTGACCCTGTTCGATTCGGCCAGCGAGATCGGCGGCCAGTTCAACGTGGCCAAGCGCGTGCCGGGCAAGGAAGAGTTCTTCGAGACCCTGCGTTACTTCAAGCGCAAGCTGGAAACCACTGGCGTTGACGTGCGCCTGAATACCCGTGTGTCGGTGGACGACCTGGTGGCGGGCGGCTTTGACGAAATCATCCTGGCCACTGGTATCGCGCCGCGTACGCCAGAGATTCCGGGTATCGAGCATGCCAAGGTGATCAGCTACCTGGACGCAATTCTCGAGCGCAAGCCGGTCGGGCAGAAGGTCGCTGTGATCGGTGCCGGCGGTATCGGTTTCGATGTTTCCGAGTTCATCACCCATCAGGGCAAGGCCACCAGCCTCGACCGTGACGAGTTCTGGAAGGAATGGGGTATCGATACCGCGCTCGAAGCCCGTGGCGGCGTGGCGGGTGTCGAGGCTCATCCTCACCCGGCGGCGCGTCAAGTGTTCTTGCTGCAGCGCAAGAAATCCAAGGTCGGCGACGGCCTGGGCAAGACCACCGGCTGGATTCACCGTACCGGCCTGAAGAACAAGAACGTGCAGATGCTCAACAGCGTCGAGTACGTGCAGATCGACGATGCCGGTTTGCATATCCGCATCGCTGGTGGCGAGGAGCAGGTGTTGCCGGTCGATACCGTGATCGTCTGCGCCGGCCAGGACCCGCTGCGTGAGCTGCAGGAAGGTCTGGAGAGCGCTGGCCAGCGCGTGCACCTGGTCGGTGGCGCGGACGTCGCCGCCGAGCTCGACGCCAAACGGGCGATCAACCAGGGCTCGCGTCTGGCTGCTGAGCTGTAATGATGACGCCCCGCCTAGTGCGGGGCGTTTGCTATCTGGCCTGAAAACAACAAGGAGAAGCCGATGTCTCTCAATACCCAGCTACAACCTGCCGCTGCAGCCAGCCTCGAGCGCTGGCACCAATTCGTCGCCGCCAAGGATCTGAGCGCCTTGCCTGAGTTGCTGCACCCACAGGCGGTGTTCCGCTCACCCATGGCGCACACCCCGTATCCGGGGGCGCAGGTGGTCAATATGATCCTCAATACTGTGCTCAAGGTATTCGAGGACTTCGCCTATCACCGTGAACTGGCCACCGCCGATGGCCTCAATGTGGTGCTGGAGTTTTCCGCGAAGGTCGGTGGACGCGAGTTGAAAGGAGTCGACATGATTCGTTTCGACGACTCGGGGCGAATCGTCGAGTTCGAGGTGATGGTGCGCCCGATGAGTGGGCTGCAGGCGCTCGGTGCCGAGATGGCGCAGCGCCTGGCGCCTTTTCTCGCCGCAGCCAAAGGCTGAACGGCGCTCTACTTGAGAACGCCCACTTCTCGGTAAAAGCGCTCGGCGCCTGGGTGCAGCGGAATCGGCAGGCCGCTGGTGGCTCGCTCCAGTCTGATGTCCTTGGCTGCCGGATGCGCTTCGGCCAATCGGTCGAGGTTCTCGAAGAGCAGTTTGGTCATCTGATAGGCCACGGCGTCGGAAACGCTGGTCTGGCTCACCAGAACGTTGGTGATGGTCGCCGTCGTCACGTCGCTGGCCTGGCCTTTGTAGGTGCCGGCAGGAATGGTGCCCGACTGATAGGCGCTGCTGCCGATACGTGACACCACCTGCTCTGGAATGGCGACGAAGGTGATTGGCACGCGTTCGGCCAGGTCGCGAATCGCCGCCATGCCCAGGCCTGCCGACTGCAGGGTGGCGTCCAGTTGGCCTCTCTCGATCAGTTCGACCGATTCGGCGTAGGGTTTGAATTCGACATGCCCCATGTCGCTGTAGCTGAGACCTGCGGCCTTGAAGATGGCTCTGGCGTTAAGCTCGGTACCCGAGCGCGGCGCCCCGACGGAAATACGCTTGCCGCGCAGGTCTTCCAGGCTGGTGATCCCCGATGCCTTGCTGGCGACGATCTGGATGTAGTTCGGGTAAATACCGGCGATAGCGCGTAGGCGGTCACGCGGTGCTCTAAAACCGGCTTCTTCGTCGCCTTTCCAGGCATCGGCTACCGAGTCACCCAGCGCGAAGGCCAACTGACCACGGGCGATCTGCAGCAGGTTGAGGTTCTCCACCGAGGCTTTGGTGGCCCGCACGCTGGTGGTCGAGTCTGCGATGCGCTCGCTATAAAGGTCGGACAGGCTCATGCCCAGCGGGTAATAAACGCCACTGGTGCCGCCGGTGAGAATGTTGATCGAGGTTGGATTCGCCTGAACGTTGAGGCTATTGGCCAAAATCGCGGCAGCGGCGAGCAGGCCAAGGCGCTTGGCTGAGTGCATGGGGATTCTCCGTTATTGTTATTTTGGACTTAAGGATGCATCAGCGCTGTGCGGGCAGTTCTCTGGTGCTGGGGGGCCTGAAACGGCTTGAGTGATGAGTACTGGCAGTGAAATGGTGATGGCAGAACATGGCTGACCTCTTGTCTTTTTTATCAGTCCGACCACGCGTTTCGCGCGCGGGTTGGTCTGTCACAGAGCAGGTGACGTGCCAGCTTGTCGGACCGCCGGTCTAGAGCGGGTGAGCTCAATGGTCTCGACTCTGATAGGCGGAAGTTTGCCTATGCTGGAAAAGTAAAAAGCAAGAATCCGCCGAGCGAGCTGTGCTGGGCAGGCTAGTGCTCATCCTGTCGCGCCGGGTGGCTGGCAATTCGCGTACTTTCCGTTCTGGTCACATTTTTGCGCCAAGCAGTGGCCTATTTGGGCTGGCTCGCAGAGTGAGTGCCAACCCAGTCACATTGCTGTGGTTGGGTTTTCCCCTAGACTTGCTCGAGGTATCAAGGACGATATCAGTGCAGAGTCTGCGCTGCGCTGGCACGCGACGTATTCCCGGTTGGTCCAGAGGGTCCTCAATGAGCATGCAGAACAAGCCGCAGATGGTGGAAGCCGTGATGTTCTTCAGTGAACGCGGTATCTGCAAACAGATGATGTTCCCTGAGTTCGAGGCTTTGCTCGACGGCGTGGTGAACATGCCCGAATTCGCCGACGAGCAGATGCGTGCGGTGTTCGTGGTGATCAATCCGCGCCTGCTGGTCAGGGCTGCGGTGTTCTTCTTTCTGGATTTCGACGAGGACGGTCGCCCCGACAAGGGCTGGAACATTCCTCTGCAACACCTGGCCGAGCGCGCCGGCCGTGGTCCGGATCTTGGCGCTGGGCCGATTCGCCTGGCCTGTCGCAGCCAGTGTCCGGTTTCCTGGCATCAGATGCACCTTTGGGACCCGAGTCTGGCACCTGCTCAAAATGACCTGGTGTTGCTGCGCGATGCAGTCAAACGCAATCAGCTTGGGTTGCTGATCGAGGACGACAGTGCTCAGGCGGTGGTTGCCGAGCGTTTGCAGGTGGCTTCCGAAGATAAATGGTATGCGCCCGATCCGGCCAAGGAAGTGGCCGAGCAATTGGCGCAGAAAATGGATCAGGAACATCGAGCCAAGACCGCGCAGCTGATTCAGCAGCAGCGTCTGCGCATCACCAGCCTGACCCAGCAGCATGAAGACGAACTGGCCAAGTTCAAACTGGCCAGCGAGGAGCAGAGCAAGAATCTGCAGGGGCAGATTCATGGGCTGCATCAGGCGCTGCGCCAGCAGGAGGAGCTCAACGCTAACCTCAAGGCGCAACTGGCCGCCCAGGCTGAAAGTTTCCAGAGCAGCCGTGAAGACATGACTCAGCAGCTACGTGCCCTTGAGCGTCATGGTCGTACCGAGGGCGACATCCTGCGTGCGCAGTTCGACGGCGAAATGCGCGCCAAAGTCGTTGCGGCCGTGGCGGAGTACAAGGAACAGATCGCCATTCGTGACGTTGAGCTGGCCTATCGCAACGAGCTGGATGCCCAGTTGCAAGCGGAGATCGAGCGCCTCAAGCGTGAGCGCGATGCATTCGCCAGTCAGGGCGGTGACCAGGTGCTGGATCGTCTGGCCAAGCTTGGCGTGGTGTTCGTGGTGTACCACCCTGGCGCCGGGCACCTGACCATTCCTCTCCAGGACGTCGCCCGCTACCAGGACAACCCGATGGCCTACGCTGCGGGTAAATGCTTCGTTTCTGAAGAGCAGTATCGCCACTGGTTGGCGCATTATCAGCAGCCCAGCTGCGACGCATCCTTGCCCAGTGGAGAGCGCTGCGCCATTCCCATCGACCGCGTCGATACGCCCAGCCGTTTCGCTCTGGGTGATTCGAACTGCTGTGCGCGGCACAAGGCGAGTAGTCGTCTGCGTACCGTCAGCTGATCTTGCCAGTACGGATTCCCACCTGGCGTCCGCGGGCGCCGCTACAACGTCTGCAACTGGACTGGCTCGAGGCTGCCGGCGTCGAGCTTGCCTGTCTGCGCCTGGATCTTGTCGACCCCCTGTTGTCCGGCAACAAGTGGTTCAAGCTCGCGCCCTATCTTGAACAGGCCGCTGCGGACGGTGCGCAGGGGGTGATCAGTCTGGGGGGGGCACACTCCAATCATTTGCATGCGCTGGCTGCAGCGGGGCGGCGTTTCGGCTTCACCAGCGTCGGTCTGTTACGTGGTGAGGCGCAGCAGACCCCGACCGTCGATGATCTGCAGCGCATGGGCATGACCCTGCACTGGCTGGGCTATGGCGGTTACCGTGCGCGGCATCAGCCGGATTTCTGGGTGCCCTGGCTCGCTCGATACCCGAATTTTCAGGTGATTGGTGAGGGCGGTCTGGGGCTTCAGGGCGCCAGTGGCTGTAGCTGTCTGGTGGCGATGGCCGAAGCGCAGTTGGCCGATATCGGCTGGTCCGATTTCGATGCCTGGTGGCTGGCTACGGGGACCGGCACCACCCTGGCCGGTTTGCTGCTGGGTGATGGTCAGCGCAGCGTATTCGGCGCGCAGGCGGTACCCAATGATCACGGCGTCGCCACTCAGGTCGCCACGTTGCTGGACGAGGCCGGGGCGTCGGCGCGGCGTTACCAGCTGATCGAGGCAGCACGCGGCGGCTTTGCCCGTATCGATGAGTCGCTACGCCAGTTCATCCTGGAAACCGAGCAAGCCTGCAGTGTGCCATTGGAGCCTGTGTATACCGGCAAGGCGCTGATGGCGCTACGCGATTTCTGCGAGCAAGGTCAACTCGCACGCGGCACTCGGTTGATCTTCATTCATACTGGCGGCTTGCAAGGTCGACGGGTGTTGATGGGCGCCAGTGCCGACTACACTCAGGTCTGACCAGCGGAGCCTGGAAATCCTCATGAGCGAACCCCTTACCCCCGAACAACTGCGCAGCCTGACGCCGCTCAACGCGCTTTCCGCGCAGCAGTGGCGCGAGCTGCGTAGCCAGTTGGTGCCGCAGCCGCTGCTGGCCGGGCAACTGCTGTTTCGCCAGGGGGATCAGGCGCGCCTGACCTGCTATCTGCTGGCCGGCGAGTTGCAGCTGCAGGATGCCGCGGGCAGGACGCAGAAGTTGCAGGCCGGCAGCGAGATTAGCTGTCACCCGGTGTCACCCGGCCTGCCACGGTTGCATGACGCTCGCGCCTTGACCGATATCAGCGTGCTGATGATCGACAGTGCCACGCTCGATCGCCTGTTGACCTGGCGTCTGGCGCATCAGGATCTGTTATTGGCATTGCAACACAGTGGCGCCGATATCGAATGGCTGGAGCGACTGCTGGAAAACCCGCTATTTGCCAAGGTACCGCCGGCCAACGTGCAGAACATGCTGGCGCGGCTGCAGAGGGTCGAGCTGGCTGCGGGCAGTCAGGTGCTTGAAGAAGGCGCTACCGGAGATTGTTGCTACTTCCTGGAAAGTGGCCGCGCCGAGGTGATTCGCGGCGCTGGCAGTGATCATCAGGTGCTGGCGGAGCTGGAAGTGGGCGCCTGTTTCGGTGAAGAAGCGCTGCTTGCTGATCGGCCACGCAATGCCACGGTGACCATGGTCGAGGCGGGTAGTGTGCTGCGCCTGGATCGTCAGGATTTCTTTGCTTTGCTCAAGGCTCCAGTAGTGGCCGAGGTGTCGCTGGGCGAGGGCGCCAGGTTGCTGACACAGGGCGCGCAGTGGCTGGATGTGCGGCTGCAGGAAGAGTACGAGAAGGCGCACGCGCCGCAAGCGCTGCACATGCCGCTGCAGCTGTTGCGCCTCAAGGCGCGCCTGCTGGATCGCTCACGCACCTACCTGTGCTACTGCGACAGCGGCAAGCGCAGCAGCAGTGCGGTGTTTCTGCTCTCGCAACTGGGTTACAGCGTTTATGCCCTGCGTGGCGGCCTGGATGCCCTGCCGGCGGTGCAGCGCGACGCACTGCTGTGTGAAAGCGGGGCAGGGTATCTGGCGCGTTCCGGTGGGCGTACCGAACGTAGCCGTTGATTGGCGCTGGCCCTGCGGCCTATCAACGAGGTGGATGAAGTCCGCGGATTGCCGGTAGCAGCGTCCCGGATTGCATCCGGGCTACGACTGCGCTGGCCACTGATCGTTGACCAGAAAGATTCGTTCGACCTCTCGCCAATCCCCGGCGTGATCTTCCTCCAGTCGCACCAATAACTGCGCTTGGGCGTCAGACCCTAGCAGCTTCAGCCATTGCTGGAAGGTGTCTGCGGGCCAGGTCTCGTCAGTCTTCACTCGCGCCGGTGCGAGCCAGGCCAATCGCGGCAGGGGTTGCCAGCGAGCGTCTGGTTTGGTCGCGGCGAAAGCATTCCAGTCACGCTGGTGTAGCCAATTGCCCCGGCAGTGCTCGGGGCCCGCGCCGCGAGGTGATGGGCAACCATCAGGCCAGGGGTAGAACAGGTAGCCGCCGAGCCAGAAGGCGGACCGAGTATCGCCCAACTGCAGCTCGTTCAAGGTCGCGCGTGCCTCGCGGCGCGACGACAGGGGCAACTGGTGCTGCGCGAGGTGACCGAGTTTCAGGTCAAGCCGATCATGGCTGCCGGGGCCGAGCCAGTCCGCCGCGTCGCTACCGCGCGTGCCCAGGTAGAACTTCACCGCCAGCTCCAGGTGATGCTCGCCTTCCGCGTCGCGCAATAGCAGGTCCAACTCGCCCAGTGTCTGGCCGTTCTGACGGATCGGCAGGTTGGCGGCGACCACCTCTACATCCGGCGCCGCGCGCAGGGCGAACTGCCACAGGCGTTCGTAATAAAGGCCGAGGCGACGCACCGGTTTTGCCGCCAGCCAAGTGTGCAGTGGGCTGGGGTCCTTGTCCTGCTGCGCAAGCCAGTCTGCCAGTTGTTGCGGTTGTCGCGTCCAGCAACTGGCTTGCAGGGGATGACGCTGGACTTTCGTGGTCTCACCGAGCATGGGTGGCGAGAGCAGTGTCCACGCCAGGTCGCGCACGGCAGGGGTGTGCAGGCTTTGCAGCAGGTCATGCATCACGTCAGGGCTGGTCATGATCCCGAGCATAGCGCAGCAACAGCACTGGTTTGCTGCGGCCCCGGCGTTTGGCCGATAATCTCTCTTCGTTTCTTATCTGTCTGGCGGGAGTCCCATGGAGCAATTTCGCAATGTCGGCATCATCGGGCGCCTGGGCAGCACGCGGGTTCTGGAAACCGTACGCCGCCTCAAGCGCTTTCTGATCGACCGCCACCTGCATGTGATCCTCGAGGACACCATCGCTGACGTGCTGCCTGGGCACGGCTTGCAGACTTCCTCGCGCAAGATGCTGGGCGAGGTCTGCGACCTGGTGATCGTCGTCGGCGGCGACGGCAGCATGCTCGGCGCGGCGCGCGCCCTGGCTCGGCACAAGGTTCCGGTGCTGGGGATCAACCGCGGCAGCCTGGGCTTTCTCACCGACATTCGCCCTGATGAGCTGGAGCTCAAGGTGGCGCAGGTGCTTGAAGGCCACTACCTCACCGAGAACCGTTTTCTGCTGGAGGCCGAGGTGCGCCGCCAGGGCGAGGCCATCGGCCAGGGTGATGCGCTCAACGATGTGGTGCTGCACCCCGGCAAGTCGACGCGGATGATCGAGTTCGAGCTGTATATCGACGGCCAGTTCGTCTGCAGCCAGAAGGCCGACGGCCTGATCGTCGCCACACCCACCGGCTCGACCGCCTACGCACTGTCCGCTGGCGGGCCGATCATGCACCCCAAGCTCGATGCCATCGTGGTGGTGCCGATGTACCCGCACACCCTGTCCAGTCGGCCCATCGTGGTCGACGGCAACAGCGAGCTGAAGGTGGTGGTATCGCCGGACATGACCATATATCCGCAGGTTTCCTGCGACGGCCAGAACCACTTCACCTGCGCGCCGGGCGACACCCTGCACGTGGCGAAGAAAGCGCAGAAGCTGCGACTGATCCATCCGCTGGATCATAACTACTACGAGGTCTGCCGAACCAAGCTGGGTTGGGGCAGCCGCCTGGGAGGGCAGGACTGAATGTCCCTCGACCCCCATCGTGGTTATGACCTGATCGGTGATATCCACGGTTGCTCGCGCACCCTCGAACGTCTGCTCGATCGCCTTGGTTATAGCCAGCAGAGCGGCGTGTGGCGCCATCCGACGCGTATGGTGATCTTCCTCGGTGACCTGGTCGACCGCGGCCCGGGCATTCGCGAGGCCCTGCACCTGGTGCACGATATGGTTCGCGCAGGCCAGGCACTGTGCATCATGGGCAACCACGAGTTCAACGCGCTGGGCTGGAGCACGCCGGCTCCACCAGGCAGCGGCCGTCACTACGTGCGCGAGCACAGCCCGCGTCATCAGCGCCTGATGCGTGAGACATTGGCGCAGTTCGAAGACCATCCACAGGAGTGGCGCGAATTCCTCCGCTGGTTCTACGAGATGCCACTGTTCATCGACGCCGGGCGCTTCCGCGTCGTGCACGCCTGCTGGGATGCCGAGTTGATCGCACCGCTGCAGGCGCAATTTCCCGATGGCTGCATCGACGAGCATTTCCTGCAGGCTTCGGCGGTGCCCGGCAGTTTCGCCAACATGGCGCTCGATCGCCTGCTGCGCGGCACCGACATGCGCCTGCCGCACGGCCTGACCCTGACCAGCGGTGATGGCTTCACGCGTTCCTACTTCCGCACCAAATTCTGGGAAGAGGACCCGAAGACCTATGGCGATATCGTCTTCCAGCCCGATGCCTTGCCGGAACTGGCGGCGCAGACGCCGCTGACCGAACTGCAGAAGGACGAATTGCTCAGGTATGGCGCGCACGAGCCGCTGTTGTTCGT
The DNA here is from genome assembly GCF_032621725.1 of Pseudomonas sp. zfem001. Taxonomy (NCBI): domain Bacteria; kingdom Pseudomonadati; phylum Pseudomonadota; class Gammaproteobacteria; order Pseudomonadales; family Pseudomonadaceae; genus Pseudomonas; species Pseudomonas sp. zfem001. The sequence continues at coordinate 413,941 of NZ_JAVYJI010000006.1, forward strand.
CGGTCATTACTGGCGACGCGGCAAGCCGGCGCCGATCCGGCCCAATCTGGCCTGTCTGGATTACAGCGCAGTGGTCGGCGGCCGCTTGGTCGCTTATCGCCTGGATCAGGAAACACGTCTTGATGCGGGCAAATTCGTCTGGGTCGATGTCGACCCGCAGGAGGCACCGCGATGACGTCAGTAGAAGTGCTGCGCTTGCCGCTGGATACCGACTTGAGCGGCTTCGTTGGCCTGTTGCAGCGTTTGAACGTGCCGCACCGGGTGGCGGAAGAGGGCGGTGAGCAGGTGCTCTGGGTGCCAGGTGAACAGCTTGCCGGGCACGTGCGCGAGCTTTATGCGCGTCACCCGCAGGGCGACGCCGGCGGAGAGCTGCCGGTAAGCGCTGCGCCGGTGCGGGACAGCTTCTTCACGCAGTTGCGGCGCAGTCCGGTTACGGCACTGGTGCTGCTGGCGACCTTCATCGTCTTCGCCGTGACCCTGGCGGGCGAGAATTTTTCCACCATCCGCTGGCTGAGCTTCGTCGATTTTCGTATCGACGGTGCGCGCATCTATCTGACCTATCTGGATGCCACTTTGGGCAGCGGTCAGTGGTGGCGCCTGATCACGCCGATGCTGATTCACTTCGGCTGGCTGCACCTGGCGATGAACAGCCTGTGGTACTGGGAGCTGGGGCGGCGCATCGAGTTTCGTCAGGGGGCCATTGGTCTGCTCGGGCTGACCTTGCTGTTCGGCCTGGCGTCGAACTTCGCCCAATACTGGTGGGCTGGGCCGTCGTTGTTCGGCGGGTTATCTGGCGTGCTTTATGGCCTGCTCGGGCATTGCTGGATCTACCAGCGCCTGGCACCGAATCCGGCCTACCGGCTGCCGCCCGGCGTGCTGGTGATGATGCTGATCTGGCTGGTTGTCTGTATGACCGGCATCTTCGAAACCCTGGGGGTTGGCGCTATCGCCAACGGCGCGCACGTCGGTGGCCTGCTCATCGGCTGCCTGACAGGGCTGCTTGGCGGTATGCTGGCAAGACGCTGATTTATTGGGTGGGCTGAAGCGGAGTGCCGCCCGGCCCACCTTACGATTTACTTGGAGACCTGAATGTCGTCCTTTCTCGATGCGATTGAAAACATCACCCCGGAAATCTACGAAAGCCTCAAGCTGGCCGTGGAAATCGGCAAATGGCCGGACGGCCGCAAGCTGACTCAGGAACAGAAAGAACTGAGCCTGCAGGCGATGATCGCCTGGGAAATGCAGAACCTGCCGGAAGAAGAGCGCACCGGCTACATGGGCCCGCAGGAATGCAGCAGCAAGTCCGAGCCGGTGCCGAACCTGTTGTTCAAGTCCTCGGATACCCTGCACTGATGAGCGAATTGGGGCGTGGCTCGCTGAGCAAGATGAAGGCGCACCTGGATGCACCGGTGCAATATGCCTTTCGTCTGGGCGAGGAAGAAGTACCGGTCAACCCGCTGGTGGGCAAGCACTTGCGCCTGGAATACCTCGGCGCCATCCATTGCACGCACTGCGGGCGCAAGACCAAGACCAGCTTCAGCCAGGGTTATTGCTACCCCTGCATGCAGAAGCTGGCGCAATGCGATATCTGCATCATGAGTCCGGAGAAGTGCCATTACGATCAAGGCACTTGCCGCGAGCCGAGCTGGGGCGAGCAGTTCTGCATGACCGACCATATCGTCTACCTGGCCAATTCCAGCGGCGTGAAGGTCGGTATCACCCGCGCTACTCAGGTGCCGACGCGCTGGATCGACCAGGGCGCGACTCAAGCGCTGCCGATTCTACGCGTGGCCACCCGGCAGCAGTCCGGCTTCGTCGAGGATCTGCTACGCAGTCAGGTGGCGGACAAGACCAACTGGCGTGCGTTACTAAAAGGCGACGCTGAGCCGGTCGATCTGCTGGCCATTCGCGAGCAGTTGTTCGATAGCTGTGGCGCGGGCATTGCCGAGCTGCAGCAGCGCTTCGGCCTGCAGGCCATTCAGCCGCTGTCCGCGGCCGAGGTGCAGGCGATTCGTTATCCCATCGAGGCCTATCCGGCCAAGATCACCAGCTTCAACCTGGACAAGCAGCCGCTGGCCGAGGGTACCCTGCTCGGTATCAAGGGCCAGTACCTGATGTTCGATACCGGCGTGATCAATATCCGCAAGTACACCGCCTACCAGTTGGCTGTCCACGAGATCGCCGCCTGACACCCGATTGCCACCGGCGCCCGAGGCGCCGCAGACGAGAGGCCAAGAGCCATGCGCACCGAACAATCCAAGACCATCTATCTGAAGGACTATCAGGTTCCCGATTACCTGATCGACGAGACCCACCTGACCTTCGAGCTGTTCGAGGATTACAGCCTGGTGCACGCGCAACTGGTCATGCGTCGCAACCCTGAAGCCGGTGCCGGTCTGCCGAAGCTGGTGTTAGATGGCCAGCAACTGGAGCTGCTGGAGCTCAAGCTCGACGACCGCGAACTGGGCACGGGCGATTACAGCCTGACCGACAGCCACCTGACCCTGCAGCCGACCCAGGAGCGCTTCGTGGTCGACAGCAGCGTGCGCATCCATCCGGAAAGCAATACCGCGCTGGAGGGGCTGTACAAGTCCAGCGGCATGTTCTGCACCCAGTGCGAGGCCGAGGGCTTCCGCAAGATCACTTTCTACCTCGACCGCCCGGACGTGATGAGCAAGTTCACCACCACGGTCAGCGCCGAGCAGCATGCTTATCCGGTGCTCTTGTCCAACGGCAACCCGATTGCCAGCGGCAGTGAAGAGGGCGGTCGCCACTGGGCGACCTGGGAAGACCCGTTCAAGAAGCCGGCCTATCTGTTCGCCCTGGTCGCCGGTGACCTCTGGTGCGTGGAAGACAGCTTCACCACCATGAGCAAGCGTGAAGTGGCGCTGCGCATCTACGTCGAGCCGGAGAACATCGACAAGGTGCAGCACGCCATGGACAGCCTCAAACGCTCGATGAAGTGGGACGAGAAGGTTTACGGCCGCGAGTACGACCTGGACATCTTCATGATCGTCGCGGTCAACGACTTCAACATGGGCGCCATGGAGAACAAGGGCCTCAATATCTTCAACTCCAGCTGCGTGCTGGCCAAGGCCGAGACCGCCACTGACGCCGCGCACCAGCGCGTCGAGGCGGTGGTAGCGCACGAGTACTTCCACAACTGGTCGGGCAATCGCGTGACCTGCCGCGACTGGTTCCAACTGTCGCTCAAGGAAGGCTTCACCGTGTTCCGCGACAGCGAGTTTTCCGCCGACACCCATTCGCGCACAGTCAAACGCATCGAGGACGTGGCCTACCTGCGTACCCATCAGTTCGCCGAGGACGCCGGCCCCATGGCCCACCCGGTGCGCCCGGATGCGTACATGGAAATCTCCAACTTCTATACCCTGACCATCTACGAGAAGGGCTCGGAAGTGCTGCGCATGATCCACACCCTGCTCGGGCCGGAGCTGTTCCGCAAAGGCTCGGACCTGTACTTCGAGCGCCACGACGGCCAGGCGGTGACCTGCGACGATTTCGTCAGGGCCATGGAAGATGCCAGTGGCATCGACCTGACCCAGTTCAAGCGCTGGTACACCCAGGCGGGCACGCCGCGCCTCGACGTCAGCGAAGCCTATGACGCCGCCGCGCAGACCTACAGCCTGACCTTCCGTCAGAGCTGCCCGGCCACGCCGGGGCAGAGCGAGAAACTGCCGTTCGTGATTCCGGTGGCGCTCGGCCTGCTCGATGCTCAAGGCAATGAGTTGCCGTTGCGCTTGCAAGGCGAAAGCGCCGCGCAAGATATCAGCCGCGTGCTGTCGGTCACCGAGGCCGAGCAGACCTTCACCTTTGAAGGTGTCGCCGAGAAGCCGCTGCCCTCCTTGCTGCGTGGCTTCAGTGCGCCGGTCAAGCTGCACTTCCCCTACAGCCGTGACCAACTGATGTTCCTCATGCAGCACGACAGCGACGGCTTCAATCGCTGGGAGGCCGGGCAGCAATTGTCCGTGCAGGTGCTGCAGGAGCTGATCGGCCAGCACCAGCGCGGCGAGGCTCTGAGCCTGGATCAGCGTCTGGTCGCCGCGCTGCGCACATTGCTTGAAGACGAGTCGCTGGATCAGGCCATGGTCGCGGAGATGCTCTCGCTGCCGGGCGAGGCCTACCTGACCGAGATCAGCGAGGTGGCGGATGTCGAAGCCATCCACGCCGCGCGTGAGTTTGCTCGCAAGGCGCTTGCCGACGCGCTGTTCGCCCCGCTGTGGGCGCGCTACCAAGCCAATCGTGAAGTCTCCAAGGCTACCCCTTACGTGGCCGAGGCGGCGCACTTCGCTCGCCGCAGTCTGCAGAACATCGCGTTGTCCTACCTCATGCTCAGCGAGAAACCCGAGGTACTGGCGGCCTGCGTCGATCAGTTCGACAACGCCGACAACATGACCGAGCGCCTGTCGGCCCTGGCCGTGCTGGTCAACTCGCCGTTTGAGGCAGAGCAGGGCAAGGCCCTGGCCATGTTCGCCGACTTCTTCAAGGACAACCCGCTGGTCATGGATCAGTGGTTCAGCGTGCAGGCAGGTTGCCCGCTGCCGGGCGGCCTGGAGCGTGTGCACGCATTGATGCAGCACGAAGCCTTCACCCTGAAGAACCCGAACAAGGTACGTGCACTGATCGGGGCCTTCGCCAACCAGAACCTGATCAACTTTCACCATGCGGACGGGGCGGGCTACCGCTTTCTTGCCGACCAGGTCATAACCCTAAATGCCCTCAACCCGCAGATCGCTTCGCGTCTGCTGGCTCCTCTGACCCGCTGGCGCAAGTACGGCGCGGCTCGTCAGGCGCTGATGAAGGGCGAGCTGGAGCGCATCCTCGCTTCCGGCGAGCTGTCCAGTGATGTCTATGAAGTGGTGAGTAAAAGTCTGGCCTAAGACGGTTTTTGCTCTACAAAAAAAGTGTTACCGGCCTCTGGTTGGTAACACTTTTTTGTTACCCAATGAAATATGCATACAGTCCGTTATGCCTTTGCACACTTAAGTTCGGGCTTCGTCGCTTGACAGCGAGGTGATATTCGTCGACCAACTGCGCTGCGAGGTGTGTGGTGAGTGGCATAAAGCGTCGGATCGTAGGACAAAGTGCGCCAGTTTTTCTGACGTATTGGTCAGTGGCTGATCAGTCACGCAAAGAAGTTGGCCAACAGCTCTTCCAAGCCTGTTTGCGCTGATACGCCTGTTTGAATTGGCACCATGGTTGCAGTGCTGAGCAGGATTTGACCGCGGGCGAGCGCTCGCTGGTTCTTGGCACATGTCACAGCAAATAAAAAATAGAAGCCGTCGTCAGTACGGCAATCGCGACCCGGTTACGGGATCGCCCAAAAGAATGATCTGTCCACGGAGTGAGTCTCGATGGAAATTAAGTCCCGCAAGCCCGTTCTACGTTTTGCCCCGGCCAAGGCCGGCTTTGCGTTCGCTGGTGTTCTGCCGTTGCTGGTCGCCGCCCAGGCTCAAGCGGTGGAGTTCAGCTTCGCCGATAACGAAATCACTGGTTCCATCGACACCACCGTCTCCTACGGCCAGCTGTGGCGCGTACAGGGTCAGGACAAGACCAACAACGACATCAATACCAACGATGGCAACCGCAACTTCGATACCGGCCTGGTCTCCGAAGTGTTCAAGATCACCTCCGACCTTGAAGTTTCCTACCAGAACTATGGTGCATTCGTTCGTGGTACCGCGTTCTATGACACGCAGATCATGGACAAGCGCAACGATTACTACGATGCCAATACTCCGTCTCAACCGAGCCAGAGCTACCCGCATGACAACACCTTCACCCGCGAGACGCGCCACAAGGCCGGTCGTGACGCGCAGATTCTCGATGCCTACATCTATGGCAATTGGGATGTGGGTGACATGCCGATTTCCGGTCGTTTCGGTAAGCAGGTGTTCAACTGGGGTGAGGGCCTGTTCTATCGCGGTGGCATCAACACCACCAACCCGGTCGATGCCGCCAAATTCCGCTTGCCTGGCTCCGAAGTGAAGGAAGTGCTGGTGCCTGTCGAGGCGCTGAGCTTCAACCTCGGTCTGACCGACAATCTCTCGATGGAAGCGTTCTACCAGTTCAACTGGAAAGAGTCTGCTATCGATCCGGTCGGTACCTATTTCTCCGAGACTGACTTGTTCGCTGATGGCGGCCATACCGCTTATAACCAGAGCGGCTCACTTGCCAGTGCGCTGACGCCGAACCCAGGCCTGGGTGGCTTGTCCTTGTATCAGGCTTCCGTCCTGAATCCTGCTTATGGTCTGAAAGGTAGCTCGTTTGCTACGGCAGATGCTTTCAAGGTCGCCTCTATCAAGAACGATCTTAACGCCAAGAATGATGGGCAATTTGGCGTTGCATTCCGCTATATCGCCGAAGAGCTCAACTCGACAGAGTTTGGCTTCTACTTCGTGAATTACCACGCGAAAGAGCCATCCATCTATGCTCAGCTCGATGACTCTTACGCCGGGCTAACGCCTGCACAGTTTGGTGCGCTGGTCGGTAGCGCTCCGGTACAAGGGGCGGCCGGCGGTAATGCTGCACTTGCGCAGCAAATTGCCGGTGGCTTGGTCTCGGTTGACGTAGCTAATCAGATCCAGGCAAGCCGTCAGTATGCTGAAGACATTCGAATGATGGGTCTGAGCTTCAACACCACCGTGGGCAATGCGTCGGTATTCGGCGAATTTTCCTATCGTCCCAACCTGCCAATCGGTATCGCGACTACCAACGACCTTCTGGGGCAGGTACTTCAGCAAGCACCGCAGATCGCTCTGGGACAGCAGGTTCAGGTCGGTGGTCAAACGGTAAGTTTGGGCAACCGTCGTTTGAGCAACTACGAGCGCGTAGAAGCGTTCAATACCTCCTTGGGCACCATCTATAACTTCGGCCCGACGCTCGGATTCGACTCCTTGTTTGGTGTGGCGGAGCTCGGCTCCGAACACATTCGCGGCAGTAGCCTCAAGTACACGGACTTCCAGGGTAATACGCGTTACTACTCTGGCCGTGCGAATGGGTCCTACGTCTCCGGCTATGACCGCGACGATCAGATCAACAAGAATGCCTACGGCTACACCCTGGTGCTCTCCGGTACCTGGAACGACGTCTACGCCGGCGTGAACCTGTCGCCGTTCGCCGTGTTCAAGCACGACTTCGAAGGCAACTCGCACCAGACCGGCAACTTCATCGAGGGCCGCAAGGCGTACACCGTTGGTATGCGCGCCAGCTACCTGAACAGCCTGGAAGCCGAGATCCAGTACACCGAGTTCTATGGTGCAGGCCAGAACAACGGGGCGCGTGATCGCGACAATATCGGTCTGAACGTCAAGTATTCCTTCTAATACCCATAACCAGAAAAAGAGCCGGGCGCCGCTGGGCGCTCGGCAATACTCTTCACGGAGAATTACCCATGCTGAACAAGCACAGGCTGATGGCCGTCGCCGTTGCACTGGCGTTTTCCGCCGGCTCCGCGCTGGCTGCCGTTTCCCCGCAGGAAGCTGCCAAGCTCGGCGACACTCTGACTCCTTTCGGCGCCGAGAAGGCCGGCAACGCTGCCGGCACCATTCCGGCCTGGACTGGTGGCATCACCCAGGCACCGGCTGGCTACACCCGTTCCGGCCAACACCACGTCAACCCATTCCCGGATGACAAGCCGCTGTTCACCATCACCGCGGCCAACCTGAGCCAGTACGAGGCCAATCTGACTCCGGGTCAGATCGCCATGTTCAAGGCTTATCCGGAAACCTACCAGATGCCGGTGTATCAGACTCGTCGTTCCGGCTCCGCGCCGCAGTGGGTCTATGACAACACCATCAAGAACGCCACCAGTGCCAAGCTGGTCGACGGCGGCAACGGTTTCTCCGATGCCTACGGTGGTATTCCGTTCCCGATTCCGCAGAACGGCGTAGAAGCGCTGTGGAACCACGTCGCCCGCTACCGTGGTACCTACATCGTGCGTCGCGCCTCTGAAGTGGCAGTGCAGCGTAACGGCGCCTACTCGCTGGTCACCTCCCAGCAGGAGGCGCTGTTCAAGTACTACCTGCAAAACGGCTCCTTCGCTGACCTGAACAACATCATGTTCTACTACCTGTCCTTCACCACCAGCCCGGCGCGTCTGGCCGGTGGTGCGGTGCTGGTTCACGAGACCCTGGATCAGGTCAAGGAGCCCCGTCAGGCTTGGGGCTACAACGCCGGTCAGCGTCGCGTACGTCGTGCACCGAACCTGGCTTACGACACCCCGATCGCTGCGGCTGATGGTCTGCGTACTGCCGATGACACCGACATGTTCAACGGTGCTCCGGATCGCTATGACTGGAAGCTGGTGGGCAAGAAGGAAATCTACATCCCGTACAACAACTACAAGGTCACCAGCCCTGACGTTAAGTACAAGGATCTGTTGCAGGTCGGTCACCTCAATCCGGCTCTGACCCGTAACGAGCTGCACCGTGTATGGGTGGTCGAGGGCACGCTGAAGTCTGGCGCTCGCCACATCTACTCCAAGCGCACTCTGTTCCTCGACGAGGACAGCTGGCAGGCTGCGGTAGTGGATCAGTACGACGGTCGTGGCGAGCTGTGGCGCGTTTCCATCGCCTACCTGAAGAACTACTACGACCTGCCGACCACCTGGTCTGCGCTCGATGTGTTCCATGACCTGCAGGCGCGTCGTTACCACGTGCAGAACCTGGACAACGAAGAGAGCAACACCATCGACTTCACCCAGGCCACTCCGGACGACGGCTACTTCAAGCCAGCAGCCCTGCGTCGCCGCGGTACGCGATAATAGTCGTGTAGTCTCACGCGAAGGCCGCTACAGTAGTAGCGGCCTTTTCGTATCAGCTTGATGGATAGGCTTCTATCACGCGGGTTTTGCCTTAACAAAACATAACGTCGCGCCAATTGTCAGGGCTTTCCGAAGCTCGCTAGGATGAGCGGCCTGCTAATCAGTAGTACCGCCTATAACAAGAAAGGGGGAAGGTATATGAGTGAGCCCGTCATGCGGCGCACCCAGTCCGGTCTGGCGCCCATCCTGGCGCGCAAATCGGCGCTCCGTGTCCATTCGCCGCTGGCTAAAGCGCTCTCGCTGTGCAGTGTGCTTTCCATTCTGGCTTTCGCTGCCGCACCCTTGCAGGCCGAGACCTCGGCTGCGGCTGATGCCGGCTACGCCATCGAGTCGCCCAAGGCCGTGCACAGCCTGTTGCTCGATGTGGTCAACACCGGCGAGCGCCTGGTTGCCGTTGGCGACCGTGGCCACATTCTCTATTCCAACGACCAGGGGCAAAGCTGGCAGCAGGCCAAGGTGCCGACTCGCCAGATGCTGACCTCGTTGTTCTTCGTCGATGCCCAGCATGGCTGGGTGGTTGGTCACGATGCGCAGATTCTCGCGACCACCGATGGCGGCCTGACCTGGACCAAACAGTACGAAGACCTCGAGCGCGAGGCGCCGCTGCTGGATATCTGGTTCAAGGATCTTCAGACCGGTTACGCCGTGGGTGCCTATGGCGCGCTGCTGGAAACCACCGATGGTGGCCAGAACTGGGAAGACGTCAGCGATCGTCTCGACAACGAAGATGCCTATCACCTCAATGCCATTGCCGCTGTGAAGGACTCGGGCCTGTTCATCGTCGGTGAGCTGGGCCAGATGTTCCGTTCCGCTGACTGGGGCCAGACCTGGGAGCGCATCGAGGATCTGCCATACGAGGGCTCGCTGTTCGGCGTGCTCGGCACCGACCAGCCAGCCACTCTGTTGGCCTACGGTCTGCGCGGCCACCTGTTCCGCTCCACCGACTTCGGTGATAGCTGGCAGCAGGTCAAACTCAATACGCCGAACAATGGTCCACTGGAATTCGGTCTGGCCGATGGTGCGCTACTTAAAGATGGCAGCGTCGCTGTAGTCGGGCACGGCGGCACCGTGCTGCGCAGCACGGATCACGGCCAGACGTTCAGCCTGATCAACCGTCCCGACCGCCTTTCGCTGGCCGGGGTAGCTGCACTGGATAACGGCAACCTGATCCTGGTGGGGCAGGGCGGCGTTCACCTCGCCGCCTCGACTGGCGCCAATCTGGGCCAACAATAACAAGCCGGGAGCCTTTGCATGACCAAGCATCAACAACAGCCTGCTTCCTTCCTTGAACGGCTGATTTTCAACAATCGCCCGGCGGTGATCCTGATCTGCCTGCTGATCAGCATCTTCCTGTTCTATCAGGCTGCTCAGGTACGCCCGCAGACCAGCTTCGAGAAGATGATTCCGCTGGGGCACCCCTATATTCAGAAGATGCTCGAACACCGTAATGACCTGGCCAACCTGGGTAACACGGTGCGTATCTCGGTGGAGGCCACCGACGGTGACATCTTCAGCAAGGAATATATGGAAACGCTGCGGCAGATCAATGACGAGGCGTTCTACATTCCTGGCGTCGACCGTTCCGGCCTGAAATCGCTGTGGAGTCCGAGCGTGCGCTGGACCGAAGTGACCGAAGAGGGTTTCGCTGGCGGCGAAGTGATCCCGCAGACCTATGACGGTTCTGCAGATAGCCTCGAGGATCTGCGCAGCAACATCCTCAAGTCGGGTCAGATCGGTCGCCTGGTAGCGAACAACTTCAAGTCCAGCATCGTCGATATTCCGCTACTCGAGTCCTATCCGGACCCGAATGATCAGAGCAAGCTGATCAAGCTGGACTACCAGAAGTTCTCTCACGAGCTGGAAGACAAGATTCGCCAGAAGTACGAGGCGCAGAACCCCAACGTCAAGGTGCATATCATCGGCTTCGCCAAGAAGGTCGGTGATCTCATTGATGGCCTGATCGGTGTGGCGCTGTTCTTTGCCGTGGCCATCGGCATCACCTTCGTGCTGCTGCTGTGGTTCACTCACTGCGTCAAGAGCACCTTGGCGGTGCTAATCACCACGCTGGTTGCGGTGATTTGGCAGCTGGGCTTGCTGCACACCCTGGGTTTCGGTCTCGATCCCTATTCGATGCTTGTGCCATTTTTGGTATTTGCCATCGGTATTTCCCATGGCGTGCAGAAGATCAACGGCATCGCCATGGCATCGGGGGAGGCGACCGACGCGCTTTCTGCCGCGCGCATGGCGTTCCGCCAACTGTTCATCCCGGGGCTGGTGGCGCTGCTGTCCGACGCAGTTGGCTTCGTTACCCTGCTGCTGATCGATATCGGCGTTATCCGCGAGCTGGCCATCGGCGCATCGATGGGCGTGGCGGTGATCATTCTCACCAACCTAATCCTGCTGCCGGTCGTGATTTCCTATATCGGTATCGGCAACCGTGCGGTGAAGAAGAGCCGCGAGGAGGCCGCCAAGGATCATCCGGTCTGGCGCGCCATTTCCAACTGCGCTCATCCGATGGTGGCACCGATCTCCGTTGTCGTTGCTGTGGTGGCGCTGGCCGGTGGTGTCTGGTACGGGCAGAACCTGAAGATCGGTGACCTCGATCAGGGCGCGCCAGAACTGCATCCGGACTCGCGCTACAACCTGGACAACGACTTCGTCATCCGCAACTACTCGACCAGTTCCGACGTACTGGTAGTCATGATCAAGACCGGCCCCGAAGGCTGCTCTACCTATGACAGCCTGGCCGCCATGGACGAGCTGATGTGGAAGATGGAGAACACCGAAGGCGTGCAGTCGGCCATCTCCATGGTCACCGTGTCCAAACAGGTGATCAAGGGCATGAACGAGGGCAACCTGAAATGGGAAACCCTGTCGCGCAACCAGGACGTGCTGAACAACTCCATTGCCCGTGCCGAAGGCTTGTACAACGCCGACTGCTCGGTGGCGCCGGTGCTGGTGTTCCTCGAGGACCACAAGGCCGAGACCCTGTCGCGCGCCGTGGCTGCGGCTGAAGAGTTCTCTGCACAGCACAGCACTGACGATCTCCAGGTGGTACTGGCTGCCGGTAACGCCGGTATTGAAGCCGCAACCAACGAGGTGATCGCCGCGTCCGAGACCACCATGCTGATCGCCGTCTACGCGGCGGTGAGCATCATGTGTCTGCTGACCTTCCGTTCGCTGGCTGCGACCCTGTGTGTGATCCTGCCGCTGGTATTGACCTCGGTGCTGGGTAACGCGCTGATGGCCTTCATGGGCATCGGTGTGAAGGTCGCCACGCTGCCGGTGATCGCGTTGGGTGTGGGGATCGGTGTCGACTACGGCATCTATATCTACAGCCGTCTGGAGACCTACCTGCGTCAGGGCATGCCGCTGCAGGAGGCCTACTACGAGACGCTGAAATCTACCGGTAAGGCGGTACTGTTCACCGGCGTGTGCCTGGCGATCGGTGTGGCGACCTGGATCTTCTCGGCGATCAAGTTCCAGGCCGACATGGGCTTGATGCTGACCTTCATGTTCCTGTGGAACATGATCGGGGCGATCTGGCTGCTGCCGGCACTGGCTCGTTTCCTGATCAACACCGAGAAGATGCGCGCCAAGGCTTGATGTCTATCGCGTAGAACGAAAACCGCGGCCCTTGAGCCGCGGTTTTTTTATGCTTGGCCGGCACATGAGGCGGGAAATCGACAGCTGGATGGCTGCCAGCTCGCAGGAGCCCCGCCTCGGCTACTGGCCACGGCAAAGCGAAGTCTCAGTCGGTATCAGTGCCATGGTCGATTGGGCGGCGTGTGAAGTAGGGTGGGGCCGGGTGGCGATCCGCTTTAGCCCACCAAGGTCAGCCGCTTTTGGTGGGCTTTAGCCCACCCTACCACTTGCACGTCCTGTAAGCCCATCGCGCGCTTAGCGCGGATACAGCGGTGGTAGCGCGCTGCTGTCTTGCGGCGTAGCAGTCGGCTCCTGCACATCGGGCAGGTTGCGAATCGCTTTCCACAACTCTTCGCCTTGCCATTGCTGGCCGGTTTCGCTGTATAGCGCGCCGTTGAGACCATCTAGCGCATCCGACAGCGGCACATAGCGCGCGGCCATATCCGCGAGTGTCTCCGGCTGTTGCCGCGCCCAGGCGTCGAGTGCATGCCGCGTGGCCTGGGCATCGCCGGTCTGGCAGGCCCGCTTGATGTCGTCGAGCAGTGTGCGTGGGCTGGGGCCTGCTTGTGCCGCGCGTTGGATCGCCGGTTGCCGGCGGGCATGCCACCACAAGCCGAAGCCGAGCAGCGTGGTTACGCTCAAGAGCGCGCAGGCCAATTGCCAGGGCCACAGCTCCGGCCCCTCAATCACCTGGGTCGTCACCATCGGTGTATTGGGTTGCTCATCGCTCTGCAGTTGCGGGTTTGCCGCGACCTGCAGTGTGCGGGCGGAGAGGGTGGTGCGCTCCAGTGTGTCGGTCTGGGTGTTCCACCACAGCACTTCCAGGGGCGGCAGCTCGAAACTGCCGCTGCGATTGGGCACCAGCGCCTCGCGTTCCTCGCGGGTGCCGATGATGCCGGTTTCACTCTTCTGGTCGCTCATCTGCGGCTGATCCGGGTAGCGACGCAGGCCGTCGACCTGGGTCGCCGGCAATGGCGGCAACTGGGCACTGGAAAGTCCGTCGACCTTGAGAATCAGGCGGCGGGTCAGGGAGTCGCCGACCTGGCTCTGCTCCGGTTGCGGGTTCCAGGTTTCCGCCAGGCCCAGCGCACGCGCCGGCAGCCAGGGCGCATCGGCCGGGTAGTCAGCCGGCTTGGGTTTGACCTGCAACGGAATATCGGGGGACTTGACCCGTGAGACCTTGCCGGTGCGTGGCCCGAATGGCAGGAAGTCGGTACTGCGCGAGCGGTCGACCAGGGTTGCGCTGAAGGTCTGCCCGGGAATCACCAGCTCGCCGCTGCGTTGCGGATAGATGGCGTACTGCAGCTCGATCACGCCGTGCAGCACGCCGCCGATGCTCTTTTCGTAAGTGCGCGGTTCGCCCAGTTGTTCGACGCGGGCATCGGGTAGCCGCAGCGGCGTCAGGCTGCTGTCGTCGTACATGGACACCGAGTGGTAGATGCGCAGGGTCAGCACCGCCTGAGCCTGGACGTAGACGTTGTCCTGATCGAGGCTGGCATCGATGAATACCGGTGCCAGTTGTTCGCCATCGCCAGCGCTGACGGCTGCCTCGACATTCAGCGTGATTGGCAGGGTTTCGGCGTCTTCCAGGCGGATTGCCGGGATTGTCACCTCGCCGTTGCGGCGCGGCTGCAGGGTGAGGATCCAGCGAGTGCTGGCGCGCGGTGCATCGCCGATGCTGCTCAGACGGTTAACCTGACGGCTGCCAAGTACCTCGAAGTCTTTCTCCAGCGGGCTCAGGTCGGGCCGACCGAAGCGGGTCGGGTCAGTCGACTCCAGCGTCAGTACCACGGTTTCGCCTTCGCTCAGGCGAGTGCGGTCGACGCTGGCGAAAAAGGCTTCGGCATGGGCCTGCCCCGCGAGCACTAGAAGAAGCAGGAAGACCAGACGCTTCATCGGTTCGAGTCCTGACGCTGTTGCTGTTCATACCAGAATTTGCGCCGCAGCAGCTCCGCCGGGTCGTCCGGGATCTGCCGCAGCCATTGTTCCAGCGCTTGCCGACGTTCTGCCGCGGTGCCCAGGTCGGCTTCCGTGCGCGGTTGCTCGACGGGCTCGGCGTCATCCGGGGTTTCACTGCCGGAGGTGGGTCGCACCTCATCTTCACCGGCGCCGTTGGCGCTGCCCTGTGTTTCGCTGCGCGCACTGTTATCGCCGGAGCTGCTTGGCTGGGCGGGTTGCGCGGTATTGTTCTCGGCAGGTTGGCCGGTCGAAGACTCATTGGCCTCCGGTTGCTCGTTGGCAGGTTCCTGCTGCTGGCCCGAGTCGCTATTGCCTGACTGCTGCTGATTCTCGCGTTGGCGCAGCGCTTCTTCCACCAGGGCCTTGTTGTGCTGCGCGGCAGCCAGCTCCGGTTGGCGTTCCAGGGCCTGCTCATAGGCATCCAGCGCCGCTTCCAGTTCACCGGCCTTGGCCAGGGCATTACCGCGATTGTAGTGATCGATGGCGCTGTCGCCCTTGGCGAAACGCTCTGCGGCGGCAGAGTAATCCTCGGCCTCATAGAGAGCCTTGCCTTGCCACTGCGGATCGACGAAGCGCTGGGCGGCCTCGTCAGGGCGTTGTGCTTCCAGCAGGCGCTGGCCCTGCTGATCGGGGCGCAGCCAGAGGTCATCGAATTCGAAGGCCTGACTGCTTTGTGGTGGCAGCATCAGCAGCAGTGGCAGGCAGAACAGCCAGCCGCGGCGCCCGGCGCAGGCGGCCAGCAATAGCAGTGGCAGCAGCAGCCAGTAGCCCTGGTCGATATGGCTGTCGAGCAAGGTCGGCTCACCTGCCGCGCGCATGGCCTGCGGGCCATCGAGCAGGCCCAGGCGGCGCAGGTCGTCGTCGTCCAGGCGGATCGGCGCATAGCGGCCGCCATGGGCCTCGGCGGTTTCCTGCAGGCCGCGCGCATCCAGGCGTGGGATCAGGATGGCGCCGCGCGAGTCCTTGAGGAAGCTACCGTCCTCTTGCACCACTGGCGCGCCTTCGCGACTGCCCACGCCGAGCACCAGCAGCGGTACCGAGCGTTTCTCCAGTGCCTGCTGGATGCCGCTGCGCTCCTCTTCATCGAGGGCGCTGGTGATCAGTAGCAGTCGGCCCTGGCCCAGTTGCGCCTGGTCGAGCAGTTGCAGCGCGCGCGCGACGGCCAGGTCGGCGCGTCGGCCCGGCTCCGGCATCAGCGACGGTTTAAGCGCTTCCAGCAGGTTGCGGCTGGTGGCCAGATCATCGGACAGTGGCACCAGACTGTGTGCGCTGCCGGCGTAAACGATGATCGCCGTCTGCGCGTCGCGACGGGCTTCGAGCAGGTCGAGTAACTTGCGCCGAGCCTGTTCCAGACGGTTGGGGCGGCCGTCGGTTGCGAGCATCTGCGGCGTCAGTTCGAGCAGGATCAACAGTGGGTCGGCAGGCTTCTGGTTGCTCTGCTCGACGCGCTGCCAACTGGGGCCGAGTAACGCCAGGACGGCGAGCAGCCAGGCCAGGCCGAGTGCCAGCCAGGGCAGCTTGCTGGAGCGGCCGCTGCCGCCCTTGAGCAGCGCCTGATGGAATACAGGGGGCAGCAACAGTTGCCAGCGCCCGCTCTGGCGCTCGCGATGCCACAGGCGCCAGAGTAACCAGGCCAGCAAGGGCGCGGCCAGCAGCCACAATGGGCGCAGCCATTCCGGCCAGAGCATGCTCATGTACGCCTCCTTAGCCGCTGTAGCAGGTCAGGCCAGAGCACCTGGCTAACCAGCAGCAACGAGCCCAGCAGCGCCAGCGTCAGTGGCCAGGCATAGAGTGCCTGGGCCGGGCGGGCGAGGGTGGGTTGCTGGGCGACGGGCTCGAGGCGGTCGAGGGTCTGTTCGATCTGGGTCAGCTCGGCCTGATTGCGTGCGCGGAAATACTCACCGCCTGTGACGTCAGTGATCGCGCGCAGACTGGTTTCGTCCAGGTCCAACGCGCTGAAGCCGAAGCTGCCGAATGCACCGCTTTGCTGTGGGTCGGCGCCGATGCCGATGGCATAGATCCGCACACCTTCATCGGCGGCCAGTTGCGCAGCCACCATCGGATCGATTTCGCCGCCGTTGTTGGCTCCGTCGGTGATCAGCACCAGCACGCGACTTTGCGCCGGGCGCTGGCGCAGACGTTTGACCGCCAGGCCGATGGCATCGCCGATGGCGGTGTTCTTGCCGGCGATGCCGATCAGCGCCTCGTCCAGCCAGGTGCGTACGGTGTGGCGGTCGAAGGTCAACGGCGCCTGCAGATAGGCCTGGCTGCCGAACAGGATCAGGCCAACGCGATCGCCACGGCGGCCTTCGATGAAATCGCCGAGCAGGCGCTTGACCAGCTCCAGGCGGCTGATTGGCTCGTCATCCCACTGCATATCGGCGTAATCCATGGAGCCGGAGACGTCCACCGCCAGCAGCAAATCGCGGCCGCTGGCGGGCAGCGGCAGCGGTTCGCCGACCCACTGTGGCCGGGCGGCAGCGCACAATAACAGGCACCAGAGCAGCACCAGTGGCGCTTGCTGGCGCCAGCTGGGCAGGGCAGCACGGGCGCGACGCCCGCTCAGGGCCTGCAATTCGTCGAGAAAGCCGACGCGCAGCGCCGCATCACCGCTGTCGGCCGGCGGCAGCAGCACGCGCAGTAGCCAGGGCAGCGGCGCAAGCAGAAAGACCCAGGGCCAGGCGAACTCAAACATGCTTGCGAATCCAGGTGGCGATGGCCTGATCGAGCTCCACGATGGCCTTGTCGCTCAGCGTGCACTGCGGTCTGTAGCTGCCGTCGACGAGTATCATCCAGCGGGTCAGACCCGCCGCCGGACAGCGGTTATCGAGAAACGCCAGCCAGGCGCGGCTGCTCAGGGTGTGACTGGCACTCTCGGGATAGCGTTCGCGGCACAGGCGCTTGAGCAGGGCGTTGAGCTGCTGCAGCCAGGGGCCGGCCGGGGCGCCGTCGAAGGGCTTGCTCAGACGCGACAGTTCGTCGAGCGCAGCCTGGCGCAGTGGGTCGAGTGTTTGCTGTGTCGCCACCTTTGGCGGACGGCGTCGCCAATTGCGCAGCAAGCGCCACAGGCCCCAAGCCAGCAGTGGCAAGAGCACAGCCAGCAACCACCAGCCGGGTGCTGGTGGCCACCAGGGCACGGGCGCTGGATCGATCAGCGGCTGCAACTGGTCGATGGGATTCATAGGGATTTTCTCGCGTGCAGGCTGCTGAGCTGCTCCTGCAATTGCTCGACCAGTTCGAACTGCGTGCTCAGCGGCAGCAACGGCACGCCCAGCTTCTGTGCCAGGCGCTGCCAGCGTGCCTCACGGGCCTGGGCCTGGGTGCGATAAGCCTGGCGCAGGTCGCCGTTGTGGCTGTCGAGCTCCAGCTGCGCACCGTTCTGGGTGAAACGCAGCAGGCCGGCGGCCGGCAGGGCGTGGTCGAGCGGATCGGACAGCGGCAGCAGCAACAGATCCGTGTGGCGTGCGAGCAAGGTGAGTTGCTGTTCGGCGTTGTCGCTGAGGGCACGCTCATCGCAGAGCACGATCACCAGGCTGCCCGGGCGCAGCACCTCGCGGGCGCGACGCAGGGCCAGGCCAAAATTGTCGCGGCTCGTGTTGGCCTGGCTTTCCGGGCCGAGCGCCTGGTTGGCGCGGGCCAGCAGGTTGAGCAGTTGCAGCAGGCTCTGCTTGCTGCGCCGTGGCTTGACCTCGTGATGCTCGTTGTCGGCGAACACCAGGCCGCCGATGCGATCGTTGTGACCCAGCGCGGCCCAGCCGATCAGCGCAGCGGCGCGAGCGGCCAGCACCGACTTGAAGCATTGGCCGGAGCCGAAGAACAGGCGCTGGCTCTGCTCGCTGATGATGAAGATGGGACGCTCGCGCTCTTCGTGGAACAGCTTGGTGTGCGGCTCCTGGGTGCGCGCGGTGACGCGCCAGTCGATGGTGCGCACGTCGTCGCCCGGCTGGTAGACGCGTACCTGGTCGAAGTCCACGCCACGGCCGCGCAGCTTGGAGTGATGCAGACCGATCAGCGGGCTGCGCCGGGCCGGGGTGGAGAACAGCGGCACCTCATGCACCTTGTGGCGCATGTCGATCAGCTCGCCGAGGGTGATATGGATGCCGGGTGCCGGGGTTGGGCTGGACATATCGATCTCACGCCATCCTGCCGTGTTCCCTCGCCCATTTATGGGAGAGGGCTGGGGAGAAGGTGGAGCGTTTCGCTGCCCTCTCCCCCGACCCCTCTCCCGCAAGTGGGAGAGGGGAGAC
>NZ_JAVYJI010000007.1:0-374843 GCF_032621725.1 Pseudomonas sp. zfem001
CTCAACCGAGGCGCGCATTCTACAGCAGCCCCTCTACCTGTCAAGCTGTTTTTCGAATTTGTTTCCGGAGAAACTTCTTTCTACTCAACCACTTGCGCCTTCGATCTGAACTTCTTCTCTCCAGCGGGAGGCGCATTCTACAGCGTTCAAAACCGCTGTCAACACCTCTTTTCTACCGCTTTCGATCCATTCGACCGAACCACCAACAGGACTAAACCACCGCCCTGTCGACCGGCACGCATTCTACACGCCAGATCCAGCTTTGCAAGCCCTTCAGTCAACTTAACTTATTGATTAACAAGCAGTTTTTGAAGCGCTTCATCGCTGAAGTGGCGCGCATTCTACATCCAGCAGAATATGCGTCAAGCTTTAGTTGCAGTTTTATTACTCAAAGCGCTTCGAGCGCCTCACGCAGACCGCTACGCCGTTCCACACGTCGCTGTATGGCCTGCTCGAAGATACCTGCTCGGCTTTCAATCAAGCTGAACCAGTGGCGGGCACGCGTGATACCGGTATACACCAGCTCCTTGGTCAGTACAGGATTGAGGCTATCGGACAAGATCAGCGCACAATGGGCGAACTCCGAACCCTGCGACTTGTGGACGGTCATGGCGAACACCGTCTCTACCGCACTCAGACGACTCGGCAGGATGTGGCGCAAGGCGCCGCTGCCATCATTGCGTGGGAATACCACCCGCAATACCTGGCGCGTGGGTGCACCCGGAACCTCTGGTGGCTCGGGCAAGCGCAGCGCGATGCCGATATCGCCATTCATCAATCCCAGGCTGTAGTCGTTGCGCGTCACCAGCACAGGCCGACCTTCATACCAACCATGCGCCTGCTCGAGCAGACCGCGCCGCACCAGTGCCTGGGCAATACGTTCATTGAGCGCCTCCACACCCCAGGCGCCCTTGCGAACGGCGCACAGCAACTGGAACTGATCGAACGCGACCAGAACCCTGCCCGCCCAATCATCCCAGGCTTGCTCACTCGCTTCTGGCACCGGACGCTGCGCCTGCATCACCTCTAGGTAATGCGCATACCCCTGCGGTCGCGACTCACCGTGGCCCTGACCGTCTATGAGCAGACGTTCCAATCCGTGATCTTGCTCCCCCGACAGACGCAGCACATGTAGGTCATCCGCACCGGCTGCCAAAATCGCACGAGCCGTCTGCGCATCGCCCTGGTTCACTGCGCGCGCCAGACGCCCGATACCCGAGCCACTGCCGAAGCGGCGTGAGTGACGCAGCATGACGATGTGCTGTGCCAGCGCCTTGTCCCCTACGACCAGCGCAGGATCTTCAAGCCGCTCCCCCGTCTGATTTTCCAGCCAGGTGCGCGTCGCCTCGCTGTAGCCACCGCTTTCCGCCTCTCGGCACAGATCGCCCAATACCGCACCAGCCTCGACGGACGCGAGCTGATCCTTGTCGCCCAGCAGAATCAAACGCGCATGCGATGGGAGTGCGTCCAGCAGGCTGGCCATCATTTCGAGGTCGATCATCGAGGCTTCGTCGACCACCAGCACGTCCAGCGGCAAGAGATTGGCGGCATCGTGACGAAAATGCCGGCTGCCAGGACGGCTGCCCAACAAGCGATGCAGTGTCGTCACCAGAGTCGGAATCTGCTCACGCACTCGCTCGTCCAGCGCCAGGGATTGCACTTGCGCACCGATGGATTCGGTCAGGCGCGCGGCAGCCTTGCCGGTAGGCGCCGCCAGACTCAGGCGCAGCGGTTCACCGGTGGCCATGGCAGCTTCCTGCAACAATGCCAGCAGGCGCACCACCGTGGTCGTTTTACCGGTTCCAGGCCCCCCGGTGATCAGCGTGAAGCGCCCTTGCGCGGCCATCGCACAAGCCAGCTTCTGCCAGTCGGTCTGGCGCTTGCCGTCCACCACCAGCGCATCAGGAAAGAGTGAAGCCAGGCGCATGGCCAGATCGCTCGGCGCAGCGGCACTCGCCTGCAGGCGCCGAGCGATGTTGCCGGCTACCTGTCGTTCATAGCTCCAGTAACGCCGCATATATAAGCAGGCGCCGCTGCGCACCAGCGGCGCACCCTCGGACTCAAGCAGCGCACTGCCGGCACAGGCCGCCAGCCAGGACTCCAGGCTTAGCCCGGCCAGCACCTGGGACGGCAGAATCATCGCCTCTTGCGCGTCATCCCCCTCCGGCGGGAGGGACAGGGTGAAGTCCGGGTTGGCCAAGGTCGCCGCGAGATCCAGGCAGACATGCCCCTGACCCAATTGGTGACTGGCCAGTGCAGCGCCGAGCAGCAACAGGGGCGAAGCGTCCGGATCCAGTTCAGCGAACAGCTGCGCCAGCGCGCGATCCAGTTCACGCAGCCAGCCGCGCTCGCTCCATATAGAAAGCAGAGCAAAGAGTTCGGCGCGATCGCGCAGCGTCGGCGCAAGCGTCGTACTCATGCTGCGCCCTCCTCGGCTTCGCCCATGAACAGCGCGTCCAATCGCTCGATCAGCTCGCGCGGCGGCCGTGCCAGGTAGGCACCCTGCTGCGGCGCGCGCAGGAACAGGTAGAGCGCGCCCCCCACATGCTGGTCGTAGTCGTAATCCGGCAGGCGCAGACGCAGTTGCCGGTGCAGCGCCAGCACATAGAGCACGTATTGCAGGTCATAGCGGTGGCTGGCGATGGCTACTTCCATCGCTTCACGGGTATAGGCGCTATCGTCGCTGCCGAGCCAGTTGGACTTGTAATCCGCCACGTAGTAACGCCCCTGATGTTCGAATACCAGATCGATGAAACCTTTGAACATGCCGTTGAGGGTGTCGGCCCGCAGCGGCTGCCTGGCGATACCCGGTAACTCGCACTGCTGCACCCACTGATCCAGCAGCCTAACATCGACCCCACGTGCTTCGAACCAGAACTCCAGCTCGGGCTGATATTGCGTCAGTTGCGCCAGCACAACGGCATCCGTGCCGGTCAGCGGGAACGGTTGAGTCAGAAGCGCCAGCAACCAGTCCAGCAGCGGATCGATCCAGTTTTCCAGGCCGCGACGCTGACAGCGCCTGGCCAGCGCCTCGCGCAACCTCGGCGAATCCTGCGCCAGGGCCGCGAAGCCTTCCTGCGCCGCCATTTCCAGCAGTCCGTGGAGGAAGGTGCCCGGGTTCGGCCCGCGCGGAAAGCGATGTAGCCCCTGAGCAGATGCCGGCAGCGGCGCCAGAACCAGCAACGGGTTCTCGTCGTCGATGGCGTTCTGCATCGCCGGACTGTCGGGCGCGGCGTCTTCATGGCGACTGGCCTGGCTGGGCGCGTCCTCGTCCAGGCGCAGCGCACTATAGGAAGCGATCCACCAATGCTCGGCGGCGCGCCGTACTGGCGTACGCCAATGCGGCTCGAACTGCTCATCTTCGATCATGCGATAGCGCTGCTCGCTGGCGGGCGGTACCGGCGCCACGGTGCTTTCCAGACCAACAGCAAAGGGGGCGAGCCAGTTGGCGAGTTCGCCACTGGCGCCCAGCGATACGCCACCACCGAGCAGGTAGCCCAAGGCCGACTCATGCAGACGCGACTTTTTGCCGTTACCGATCTTCAGATCTGCCACGCCCAGCCAGGAGGCATGGCGGGCACGGGTCAGCGCCACGTAAAGCAGGCGCAAATCTTCACCCAGACGCTCACGCTCGGCGCGCTCAAGACTGTCCTCATCGGCCTTGAGCACCAAACGTCGGCGTTCGCCGTCGTGGATCTGCAGCGGCTTCTTGTCATCCACCGGACGGAAGGCGCAGATGAACGGCAGGAATACCAGGGGATATTCCAAGCCCTTGGATTTGTGGATGGTCACCACGCGCACCAGCGCCTCGTCGCTCTCCAAGCGCAACACCTGCTCATCGGCCGCCTGGCCTTCGCCAGCCAGCAGTTCGCTCAAATGCCGAATCAGCGCCAGTTCACCGTCCAGCTCGGCGGCAGCCTGCTGCAGCAGTTCGGCCAGGTGCAGCAGATTGGTCAGCACCCGCTCGCCATCGTCACGACCCATCAGCCGCTGCGGCAGTTCGAAGTCCTGCAGCAACTGACGCAGCATCGGCAGCACGCCCTGGCGCTGCCAGCGCTGACGGTAGTCGCGGAACTGCATGACGCGGCGCTCCCAGGTGCGCTCGTCAAGGTTGAGCTGCTCCAGCTCGGCCAACTCCAGCCCCAGCGTCGCGCTGGCCAGCGCTGCGCGCAGCGGGCGATCCTGATCCGGCTCGGTGCAGGCACGCAGCCACAGCAGCAGATCGCGTGCTTCCTGGGCGGCGAACACCGAATCCTTGTCGGAGAGGTAGACGCTACGCACCCCGCGCGCCGACAGCTCGCCGCGAATGGCCTGCGCCTCATTGAAGTCGCGCACCAGCACTGCGATGTCGCTGGGGCGCAGAGCACTGAGCGCACCCTCCTTGCTGAATCCGGCCTGCCCGCGCTGCCCCAGACCCAGCAGACGCACGATCTCACTGGCTGCACCCGCCGCCATGGCATCCAGATAGGCGCCTTTGGCAACCGGCTCGTCGCTCTCCAATTGCCACACCGTCAGGGCTGGTTGCGCCTGGCCGTCGACACTCCATACTTCGCGTCGACCTTGCGCGCCCACCTCGATAAAAGGCAGATCATCGCGCAGCAGAAACGCACCCTCACCGCCCTCGCGCTGCTCAGCCCGCAGGAAAACGCCATTAACGGCATCGACCATGGCCTGACTGGAGCGGAAGTTCTTTTCCAGATTGTAATGCCGACCGAACGTGGCCCGGCGCGCGCGCAGGTAGGTGTGAAT
This sequence comes from Pseudomonas sp. zfem001, assembly GCF_032621725.1. NCBI lineage: Bacteria > Pseudomonadati > Pseudomonadota > Gammaproteobacteria > Pseudomonadales > Pseudomonadaceae > Pseudomonas > Pseudomonas sp. zfem001. The sequence goes on from NZ_JAVYJI010000007.1 coordinate 4,750, forward strand.
GTCGGCGCCACGGAAGGAATAGATGGCCTGCTTGGGGTCACCGATCATGAACAGGCCGCAGTCGTCGCGATTGGCTTCGACCTCGTAGAGCGTATCGAAGATGCGGTACTGCAGCGGGTCGGTGTCCTGGAATTCATCGATCATTGCCACCGGGAACTGGCGGCGGATCACCTCGGCCAGGCGCGGGCCATTGCTGCCTTGCAGGGCAGCGCCCAAACGCACGAGCATGTCGTCGAAGCCCATCTCCGCGCGCTGGCGTTTCTCCCAGTCGAAGCGCTGGCGAACCCAGGCTGCAGCGTGGCGCAAAGCCGCGTCAGCGGGATCAGGCAACGCATCGAGTTGCGCCTTGAGTACAGCCATGGCATCCAGCGCGGGATGATCAGGCGCCTCGCCCTTCCAGGCTTCGGCCAGGCCGTCGGGGGTCAGGCGAGTGAAGCCTGTGCCCAGGTCGAGACGCGACTCTTCGCCACCAGCCCACTCACGCAACTTGGCCAGCCAGGGGTTGTAGAAGCGCGCCTGGATTTTCTTGCCGTCCACTTGCTTGGCCGCCACAGCTGCATCCAGCAACAGCTGCAGCTCCTCTGCCCAGGCCAGCCAAGGCGACTTGAGCTCGACCAGCGCCTGATCACGCTGCTGCAGCGCGTGATCGAGCAACTCGCCCAACGACTGCGCCGTCCCCTCACTCTCCTCGCCCAGCAAGGGACGCAACCTGACGCCAAGACCATCCGGCGTCCCCCAGACGCTTGCCACCCATTGCAGCGCGACGCCCTGCAGCGGATAGCAGTTCTGCCTCCAATAGTCGCGCACCACCTCGGCCAACAGTTCACTGTGGTCAGTCTCCAGGGTCTGACTGAACAGGCTGCCGCTGTCGAAGGCATGCTCACGCAGCATGCGCTGACACCAGCCGTGAATGGTGGACACGGCGGCCTCGTCCATCCACTGCGCTGCCAACTCCAGGCGGCGGGCGCACTCGTCCCACTGCGTCTGGGCGAAATCACCACGTAGCTCACGCAGCAGGTCATCGCCCTGGGCATCACCGCGAAATACGGTCGCGGCCTCGACTAGACGCGCACGAATTCGATCGCGCAGTTCGCGAGTGGCCGCATCGGTGAAGGTCACCACCAGAATCTGCGGCGGTAGCAGCGCCTCGCGGAACGCGGCGTCGCCGCCATGGCCTAGAATAAGCCGCAGGTAGAGCGCGGAAATGGTAAAGGTCTTGCCTGTACCAGCGCTGGCCTCGATCAAGCGGCTGCCGTGCAGGGGAAACGTCAGGGCCAGTGGGCGCTGTTGGCTCATGCTGCGCCCTCCTCGAGCGCCTGGGGATGACTGTCGAGCAAAGGCAGGTAGAGCTGCTCGCTCCATGCCGGAAACTGACCATCGTCGGTAAGCGCGGCGTAATCCGGGAACTGCCTGGCCAGACTGGCGCTGCCCTGAACTTCACCTGTGAGGTTGTAGCCGCCCTCGTAGACACTGCGGGCCTTGTCCTCGTTGTTGTCCTGCAACCAGGCCAACGAGGTTTTCAGGGCGACCGGCAGAGGTGCCTGCATGCCGGCGCTCCAGGCTTGCAGCCAAGTGCTCAGCACACCGGCTGCCTGCTCAGCAGGTAGGGGCTCGAACGCCAAGCTGCGATCCTCGCCGACCAGCAAGGTGGTCAGCGGTACACCGCAGGCCGACGCGATGACATGCAGCGCATAGGGGCGCAGAAGGCGATGCCATTTCCAACTCTTGTCCTTGTGCAGTGCGCCCGGCAGCAGCTCCAGGCGCGCCAGGCTGCCATCGGCCCTCTGTCGCAGCCCGGCGAGCCAGCCATCGAGCTCAACACCGGCTGCACTGAAGAGCAGACGCTGTGGCGACTCGACCGGGGTCGGCCAGCACAGGCAGAGCCCCTGATAACGCCGCAACTGCGCCGGCAGCGGCTCCAGCAAAGCGTTTCGATACTGTTCGCCAAAACCAGCCAGCGGCAGGACACCACTGCGTTGCAGGCGATCAGCTGCCGCCCTCAGCGCATCGTCGTGGTCCCCGTCGCCTGCTACCGCCGCCTTGAGCAAGGTTTCCTGCAACTGGTAACGCTGCAGACCGTCGAGGGCGAACGGCTCGCTGTCGAGCTGCGCCTGCTCTTGTTCATCGAGAAACACCTTGAGGCGGCGGGTGAAAAAACACTTCACCGGGTCACGCAGGAACGACTGTAACAGTTCGGGCCTGAGCTGTTGCCCCTCTTCCCAGGCCGGCAGGGAGGTAGCGCTCTCGCGCGCCGAGGCCTGGTCATGTAGTTCCGCCCACTCGTGGGCATAACTGAACAGTTGCGCCTCGCCATCGAAGTAACGGCGGCTGAAAGGCTGCAAGGGATGCTCGGTGGTCAGGCCATGCAGAACGTCGCAGCCATCGGCCAGCGTCCAGGCACTGCCAAGATGGTCGCGCAACTGACCGACCAACACGGAAGGCGGACGCTCGCTGTTATCACGAATGCTGCGCCCTACCCAACTGATGTAGAGACGATCACGCGCTGCCAGCAGTGCTTCAAGCAGCAGGTAGCGGTCATCTTCGCGGCGCGAGCGGTCACCGGGGCGGTAATCACCAGCCATCAGGTCGAAATCCAGCGGCGCCTGACTGCGCGGATAGTCGCCATCGTTCATGCCCAGCAGGCAGACCTGACGGAACGGAATCGCGCGCATCGGCATCAGCGTGCAGAAATTCACCGCACCGGCGAGAAAGCGCTGACTCAGCCGCCCCTGATCGAGCCCGCCGAGCCAGGCTTCGCGCACCACTGGCAGAGTCAGCGCTTCGTCCAGCGTCGCAGCCTCGCACAGCTCCAACCAGGCATCCAGCGCATCGAGTAACTGAGTCGAGAGCACGTCTTCACGGTCGTTTTGAGGCAGGAAGAAGTCGTCGAGTACACTGCGCAGACGTTCACCCCACTGCATTGGTGTGGCCGGCTCACGTAATAACTGCAGATGCCGGTCGAGGGTTTCCAGCAAACGCGTTACCGGGCCGATCAACGCAGCATCAAGCCCGCCGATCTCGTCGTAAGGTTCGATACCGGCAAAGGCGTCGGCCGAGCCCACTGCGTAGCCCAGCAGCATGCGCCGCAGGCCGAAGCGCCAGGTGTTCTGCTCCAGGCTCTCACCCAGGCCCAGCGATTGCCGCTGGCTCGCATCCAAGCCCCAGCGCACACCGGCACCCTCCAGCCAGCGACGCAGCGTGGGCAGCTGATCCTCGGCGATGGCGAATCGTTGACGCAACGCGGCGACATCCAGCAGATCAAGAATCTCGCTGACGCTGAAGCGGCTGTCCGGCAGGCGCAGCAAATGCTCCAGCGCAATGACCATCGGCTCCTTGCCGCGCAGCCCCTGATCAGCCAGGGTGAAGGGAATGAAACGCGGGTCGTCGCTGGCGAACTGACCGAACACGGCCTGAATATGCGGTGCGTAGGCATTGACGTCCGGCACCATGACGATCACGTCGCGCGGCCGCAGCGTGGCGTCCTCGCTGAAGCTGGCCAGCAGTTGATCGTGCAACACCTCCACCTCGCGCTGAGCGCTGTGGGCGATATGAAAGCGCAGCGAATGATCACGCGCGGGGTCGACCGGCGGCCAGGTGCTGCGCGTTTCCGTCAGCGGCCGCAGATCGAGGATGTCATTCTGCAACTGGCCGAGCAGGCAGTTCTCACTGGCCGGGCTGAACAAGTCGATACGTTCGAACTGCTCGCGATAGCGCTGCGGCTCGTCGTACTGATCCAGCAGGTTGATGTAGTCACGCCCCTGCTTGCCCCAGGCCGCGAGCAATGGTTGCCCGTGCTGGCGCATGTCTTCCTGCTCGAACAGGCCGATCTGGGCACTTGGTTTTCCCTTACGCTGCTGACGGCGGTATTCGTGGCGCAGCAGATCCTTGTCTTCGACGATATCGCCCCAATGATGCTGGCAGGGGTTGTGAACATAGAGCATGACCTGGCTGAAACGCGCCATGGCCGCCAGCGCCTCCAGCACCTGAGCCGGCAGTGAGGAAATGCCGAAAACGGTGATACGCCGGGGCAGTCCGGGTGGCGGCGCGTCCAACTCGCCCATGCGCGCGACGAAACGCGGATGCACGCCTGCACGGCTCTCGGCCAGGTGCTGCTCGCCCACATCCACCAGCAACGCGCGCCACAGCGCGGACTGCCAACGGGAATCGCCTTCCAGAGGCCGCTCGCCGCCACGCGAAGTGCGCAGGCGATCCAGCCCGGCAGCCCAGTCCGCCAGCCAGTCGGCACGGTAGACCTGGTACTGGTCGAACAGATCGGCCAGGCGCTCGGCCAGTTGGTGGCGCTTGCGCAGGTCCTGGTCATCGGCGAGGAAGCGGCGCAGAGGGGTAAAAGCCTCCTCGCCCAGCAAGCTCGGCAACAGTCGCATCAAGCGCCAGGTCAGCGGCGCCTTGTCCAGAGGCGACTGCTGCGGAATCGCATCGCTACCCAGCACGTTACGGTATGCCTGCCAGAGAAAGCGCGCCGGCAGATCGACATCCAGCGCCGCCGCGATGCCACAACCATCGCGCTCGGCCAGCGCCAGCTTGAGCCACTGGGCGATGCCGTTGCTCTGCACCAGCAGCACTTCGTTCTCCAATGGCCGCAGCGGGTAGCGGCGCATCCACTGCACGGCCAGCGCACGCAGCTCTTCGAGATGGTTACCGTGAATGACGATAAGACCGGGGGACAACTCCGGGCTGGCGGGCATCGACTAACTCCTGTCGAAAATCGAAGCGCAAGTTTGCCAGCATTTGGCGACAAGGTGCGTCATCAACGGCTATGTCACAAACGACCTGAAGCATCTGAGGCCGACCCAAAACGAAAAGGCCGGTCAACGACCGGCCTTGGTGGTAACGACAGCAGCAGGCGTCAATCAACCATCAGCTTGTCGCGATTCTTATCCAGAGTCGCCTCACCGATACCTTTGACTTCAAGCAACTCGTCAACCGAAGCGAAGTTACCGTGAGCCTCACGATAAGCCACGATTGCCTGCGCCTTGGTTGCTCCGATACCTGCCAACTCGCGCTGGAGAGTGTCGGCATCAGCAGTATTCAGATTGACGGTAACCGCCTGGGCAACCTGCGCAGAGGCCGTAGCGGCTGGTTCAGTCTTCGAAGTTTCTACTGCCGAAGCAGCAAGGGAGAGGGAGGTGAGAACGGCGAATAGCACGGAGGCAAGGTAGGCTTTCATCATCTTAACGTTCCTTGTAAGTGAGTAAGACGAGCAAGTTAGGCTCGTTCTTGAACCTAGACGCTATTTCCTCACTGTCAAATTGGAATGGGCGAGATCCGTCACCACTCGGCCGCCGAGTTGGGCAAACTGATCGATGAAGCCAACAGGATTTCGGCCACCGACTCGCGCGGTCCGGCCCTGACAATTTTGAGGAGAATGGCAGGATGAAAAAAGTCCCGCAAAAGTCCCTACGCTTCTACGTGTGAAGCGCCCATAAAAAATCCAGTCACCGCTAAGTGACTGGATTTTATAGGGTTTTTTGGTCGGGACGGAGTGATTCGAACACTCTACCCCTTGCACCCCATACAGGTAATTACCCGTCCGAGCAGATACAACCAAATTCAAAGCAACCCCGCACAACCCTTGATATTACTGGCTTACAGCTAATTTCTCGTCCAAAATAGCCCTATTCGATTCGAAGAAAGCCGATCTCAATTGGCAACGAATTGGCAACCAGACAATCTCAATTGGCAACCAATTGGCAACGGGAAAGCTGACCATATGGCCAACATTACAGACCGCCAGATGACTGGCAAACCAGGGACAAGTGACAAATGGCTGAGCGAAGTCGCCATCTGGGGACATGGCAGCCTAGTAGCTCGGATCACTCCTAGCGGAGAGCGGCTTTTCTACTTTCGCTATACCAATAGCCGCAGCGAACGCGTGACCTTCCCTATTGGTACATACAGCCGTGATGGCAACGAAGGCACGATGACGCTAGCCGAAGCCGGCCAACGAGCCAAAGAGCTTGCAGGGCTGCACAAGTCAGGTATCAAGGATGTAAAGGAGCATCTCGAAGCTGAGGAGGCTGCCCGAATTGCAGCTCGCGATGCCGAGCTTGCAAGAATCGCCGCTGAGAAAGCGGCCATCGAAGCAGCAAATGCTCGACTTGCTGCCAGGAAAACCGTCAATGACCTATTTGACCACTGGGCAAAGGTAGACCTGATTAACCTCAAGGATGGCGGCGATGAGGTTCGCCGGATGTTCAATAAGGACGTCCTACCCTTTCTGGGCGAACTACCTCTCGACGAAGTAAAAAAAGGCCACATCACAGAAGTGACCGATGCGCTGCTTGCCCGCGGCGTTAACCGGATGGCCAAAATGATCTTCAGTCTTATGCGCCAAATGTTCAGGTTCGCCGTGGATCGCGATTTGATTGAGCACGACCCAACAGCGAGCATCCGCAAAGCAAAAATTGGCGGCAAGGATACAGAGCGCGACAGAGTTCTTAGTGAGGATGAAATCCGAACACTGGCCAAGCTAGCACCAGAGGCCGGACTGCTTCCATCAACCGAAGCAGCAATCTGGATAGCCCTATCAACCTGTTGTCGTATAGGAGAACTGATGAACGCGCGCTGGGAGAATATCGACCTGAAAGCAGGCACCTGGCTCATTCCTAGTGAAGACAGCAAGAATGGAAAGGCGCACACCGTGACTCTATCCGAATTTGCAATCGAGCAATTCGAACGCATCAAGGTCATCAGCAGCAAAAGCGAGTGGTGCTACCCCAACACCAAAGACACTGGGCCAGTCTGCTCCAAAACTGTTACAAAGCAGCTTGGTGACAGACAGCGCAAACCAGATCAAGGGACCATGAGCAATCGCAGTGCCAAAGCCCAAGCTCTCTTATTAAAAGGCGGGAAGTGGACCCCACATGACCTGAGGAGAACCGGCGCTACTATCATGACTGCCCTTGGAGTTCTACCAGAGGTAGCTGAGCGCTGCTTGAATCACACTGAAGAAAATAGAATTAAACGAACATACCAACGACATAGCTATTCTAAAGAGATGTCTGAGGCATGGAAAACACTTGGCAAAAAACTAGAGTTACTCACCAAGGACGAGCCACTCAATGAAGAACCAAACAAAGATTGAAGCAGATAAAAATACACTTGAATCGCTATTCAAAAAAACCATTAGCACCATTAAGAGCAATACAGAAGCAGTATTAAAATACTCCGAGTCCGACATAAATCTTGAGGAAATAATTGAAAAACAAAGAAAGACCTTAACAGAGAGCGAAATCGAGGAGGCCATAATTAATAAAGACTTCACAAGAATAGTAACATCTAACCTTAACGAAAGAGTCAACTGCAACATCTACTTGATAGCACTTCACATCTTAAAAATAGAATATAATTTACCAAAAGAAGACTACATAAATGCTTGGTTTTCTCAGCGCCGCGCAATTGAAGCCCAAGGTTACTTAGAAGGGGTATATGATAAAATCATCGCCAACAGAAGTAGTAAAGCGAAGCTAGGCGGCGAAGCAAAATCAATATACTACAAGAAACTGATAGCACTAATCGACGAGCACATTGCCAACACCCCAAAAGGGAACAGAACTAATGTCGAATACGCCGAAAATATAACAAGCGCACTCCTCAACATCGAAGACAACAAACAATATCTCGGCAAGAGAGAAAAAGATGACATAACTCAAATTATTCTAGACAAAATAATCGAAAAGCAAAAACAATAATTTCAAATATTGGATTTTGGTGGTGCTAACCTTCCAAAAGCTGACACCACCACGACTATCAATCATTAAGTCTTACTACCATTCGCCCCAGACGGCGCTCATGAATAATTATTTTTTTAGCCGATACAAGATAATCTAAAATCGGCGAAAGTACTTCCTTTTTTCTCATTCTATTCGGACCATATTGAAGTAAGTCATTTTTATCGATTTCACGCCCCCTTACACGCTTTCTTGTCACGAGCCACTGATACAACTCATCAGCATCAACTTCAATTTGAACAGGAGGAACAAAAATCTTTTTGAACTCATCAGCAAACCAACAGCATAGAGAAACAGAAAACTCAAGGATCTCAATTGGGATATCTCCCTCCTCACCCTCAAAAAAGTGAAGCAATGCAGCAACCCTGGCAATATTATCAGCTAGCTTAGAGGCAAAATCGGGCATTCTTTCAAATCGCCCCCCTTCACGCATCCCAACCTCAATCTCGTTGAAAACTTTCATCCACAGTGCAGATGCTGCAGGGGTAAACTTAATTCTCTCTCGACAGCTTGTAGCCTGCGCCTGAAACCGAGCATTACGCTCCAGCAGTTCGGATACCCTTACGTTAAACTCAGTAGTTCTCTGCCAAGAACTACTGAAGCTTTCCATAACCCTAGTCCCCCTTATCGAATCAGGCTTACAAATTAAAAATCTAGCCCAAAGTCCAGCTCCGCGCGACAACTCACCTTTACGCGACAAATAGTCAATGAAGTTCTTCTCCTGCACCATTAGCGATACAGTTAATCGCGCCTCATCAAGTCGATAACTTTCTGAAGAGGTACGATCCACAGCAATTACTCCGCCGCTCCAGATTGTATTTAATTTCGGAAAATCCCTAAAGGTACGACCATTCAAAATACCTGATGCCTCATCGGAGATAAGCCCTGCGGTTGGCAGCCCCTCATACATGCCCAGAAACAAGGCTTGCGGCGTAGTGTCGTCATACAGCATTCGAAACCGCCTGGGCTTTTCAGGCTTATTATTCTCATGCTCCATTATTTTACTTTCGATACTGCTGGTATCAAAATCATCACGATAAGCTTTACTGATAGATTTTAGTAACTCCTTCTTCCCCTGCTCCCATATTGCCAACCCAGCCTTCCACCGAACCATATCACGCTTATATTCATCATCTCTTCCTACTTCAAAAGACCTCACACTTTTTAACAGCGCATCCTGAGCCGTAGATTTACGATCACCAGAATCAGCAATGGTCGCCAGCATTAAAGATACTGGCACCACCTGATTATTTGGCTTCAGCACATCAATTAGCCCCTGAGAAACTAATGATATTGCTGTCAGTGCCCCAGAAATCACAAGCGACCTGGGCGCCTTGATGTTTACTTCTACTTCATCTACTGCTGCCGCAAAAATTGGCGCAGGAATAAATAAAGGATATTCACAACCAGGCTCAGGAAGCGCACTTTGATTAGCCATTACTGCCCTCGCATTAAATCTTGATGACTTTAAAGTGGGAGAGCTACTCTCCCCCACCTCCCCGATCACAACTTTTTAATCCTTGAACCACCTCTCTTGAGCTAACCCATTGCTGCATCTCACATGACAACCACCCCACTGAATTACCACCCAACCTTCTTGGTCGTGGAAAATCCTTATCGTATCGTGGCGATAGGCTATTTATTCGATCATAAATTGTTGAGCGTGATAGCCCTGTCATTTTCATAACATCTTTAACCCTAATAATTCGCACTTCAGAATCGACACCTAATTCTGGGTTCATACTTTCCTCCAAACATTTAAAGAGCATTCGAGCGATTTCTGGCAACGCGACTGTGCAGACGGCCTGCTCTCAAAACGCGTGCCTTCGCTTGCGTCGTCACTCTACGAATGCCTGCTCCAGCATTCATCGCGTCTGCTTAATTTTTTTTTTTACTACGAGCAGGCGCACGTATAGGTGCCGGCAATGACTTGCCCCTCAGGATTGCCGGCATGAAGACACGGCTAGCCGCTATTTCCGCTACTCGTAGCGGAAATAGCGGGCTTTGGTCTCAATCGAATGAAATTTCAGTCACACATCACCGCAATGACATCCCCACCCTGGAGTCTTCACCATGTCATTGCACTGCCCGAGCTGCGGCTCTCCTCAGGTCTCCACGCACCTCACCGCCATGCGGATTGCTGCCTTCATCGGCATGCTGGGCGGTGCGCTGCGTGGTGCCGGCACCATCCTGCTCACTGGCCCAGCTGTTACCAGTAGCGCACTAGCCAAACCTCCCAACGTAAACCTCAATGCCCTGTCATCGGCCATTCTCAACGGCCTGGTTGGTGCTGCAGGTGGTTGTGCGATGGGTGCTCAGCTTGGCGAAAAACTCGACCGTCATGTGCTGGCCCACAACCTCTGCCTGAGCTGCGGTCACCGCTTCAATCAGCCGGTCTGATCCGGCTGCCCTTCTCTCTCATTCATCTCTAAATGCCGGTGCTGCGCCATGCGCAGCGCTTTATGCCGGCTATTGCTCAAAGGAAATTCATCATGGCTCATCAAGTCGAACAAATGGCCTATGTCGGCGCTACTCCCTGGCATGGCCTGGGCAACAACCTGCCTCGCAAGCAACCTATCGAGGTCTGGCAGCGTGAGGCCGGCATGGACTGGCAAATCCAGGAGTCGCCGGTGCATTTCAAATCGGATGCTGTCGGCCACTTGGGCGCGATCCATTCCTTCCCGGAGCAGAAGGTGCTCTATCGCTCCGATACCAAAGCTCCACTGTCAGTGGTTTCCAACCGCTACCACACCGTACAACCGCGCGAGGTGCTGGAGTTCTATCGCGATCTGACCGAAGTGTCCGGCTATGAGCTGGAAACTGCGGGCGTGCTCAAAGGTGGTCGCAAGTTCTGGGCGCTGGCGCGTACCGGACAAGGCACGTCGATCAAGGGCCACGATCAGGTCAACGGCTACCTGCTTCTGGCGACGTCCTGTGACGGCACCCTAGCGACTACGGCAACACCGACCACCGTGCGCGTGGTGTGCAACAACACCCTGACAGTGGCCCTGGACGGCACCAGCCGTGCGATCAAGGTACCGCATAACACCCGCTTCGACTCGAAGGTGGTGAAGAAGCAACTCGGCATCGCCGTCTCGCAATGGGACGACTTCATGTACCGCATGCGCGCACTGGCTGAGCGCAAGGTGCAGTGGCATGAGGCCTTGGGCTACTTCATGAACGTGCTGTGCGAGGTCAGCCCGACCGGACAATTGCCCGAACAGTTGCCCAACGAGCGCGCCCTGCGCCGCGTACAGGAGCTGTACGAAGGCCGCGGCCGTGGCTCGGACTTGGAGTCGGCTCGCGGTACTGCCTGGGGTCTGCTCAACGCGGTGACCGAGTACGTCGACCATGAGCGTCGTGCTCGCAGCACTGAGTACCGCCTCGACTCGGCCTGGTTTGGCCAAGGTGCACAGGTCAAGCAACGCGCTCTGGATGCGGCCCTGCAAATGGTCGCCTGATCTTCTATTTCATCCACTCCATAACGCCCGGTCAGTTCAGCGCTGACCGGGCGTTTTTGTGTCCGCGAGGTGAACACCATGAAAGCAACGTCATTGAATGGCAGCACCAGCAAGAAACGCCCTGCCCTGCGCCTGGTCAGCACCAAGGAGCTGCCGCGCGAGGACTGGCTGCAGATCCGCAAACAAGGCATCGGCAGTTCGGATGCAGCGGCGGCGGTCGGTCTCAATCCCTACAAATCCCAGTTGGAGCTGTGGCTGGAGAAAACCGGCCGCGACAGCAAACTGCCGAAGACCGACCCGCACGATGAAGAAAGCCCGGCTTACTGGGGCAACGTGCTGGAGCCCATCGTGGCCTGGCATTACAGCAAACGCACGAAGCACAAGGTACGTCGCATCAACGCTGTGCTGCAGCATCCCAATCCGGAGTTGCCCTGGATGCTGGCCAACATTGATCGCGAGGTGATTGGTACAGACGAGGTGCAGATCCTCGAATGCAAGACAGCCGGCATAAACGGGGCACGCCTCTGGAAAGAAGGCGTCCCCGAATATGTGCAGTTGCAGGTGATGCACCAGCTCGCCGTCACCGGCAAGCAGGCGGCGGATGTGGCAGTGTTGCTCGGTGGCCAAACACTGGAGATCCATCGCATCGAGCGGGACGAGCAGATGATCGCTCGCCTGATCGAGTTGGAGCGCCGTTTCTGGCAGTACGTTGAAACGGATACCCCGCCACCTGCCGATGGCAGCGCCTCGGCCGAGCTTGCACTGCGTTGCCTGTATCCACAGGACAACGGCCAGATCGTCGACTTCAGTGGTAACGCCGGCTTGGCAGCGGCCTTCCTGGAACTGAAGGCTGTGCGTCAATCAATCTCTGAGAAGGAAAAGCGCGAAGCCGAGCTCAAGCAGATGCTGCAGCAAGCCATGGGTGAATCCACCCGCGCCGAGTTCTCCAGCGGCTACGTGAGCTGGCGCAAAGCCAAGGACAGCACCGTGCTCGATGTCGAGCGTCTGCTCCAGGAAAAGCCTTACCTGCAGGCCCGCTATCCGAAACTCAAAGAAGGTAGTCGGCGCTTTCTGATCGGTTGATCACCCTCTTCTACTCCATCCCTCCCCTTGGCCAGTCCATGCAGTTCGCGCTGCTGGCTGGCCTTTTTTGCTTACAAGGAGCGCCATCATGCTCAAAGGTCTAGCAATTACCCCGCCCGTGCTCGGGCGCATCTCCATCGGCAAGGTCGTCGAGAAGAACGGCAAGCGCCTGCCCGAGAAAGACGACCAATTCACCATCACCTCTCAGGTACAAGGCAAAGACGGCTGGCTGCTGCACCCGCTCAATGACGAGCTGCGCCAAGGCAAAGACGACAAGCTGCGCAGCATCCCAGTGCGCTTGTTGTTCAACGAGCCTGAACTGAATTTCCGCGCTGATTACACCCTGTTTGATCGGCAGAACGGTCGACCGGTCTGTGTCGGCAACGGTGAGACCTGCAAGCGTATCGGTAAGGATGGCGTTCAATCGCTGCCCTGCCCGTCGCCCGATGCCTGTCCTCTGGCTAAGGGCAACGCCTGCAAGCCCTACGGGCGGATGAATGTGGTGATTGGCGATGAGGATGCCCTGGGCAGCTTCGTGTTTCGCACCACGGGCTTCAACAGCATCCGTACGCTGATTGCCCGACTGCAGTACTTCAGGGCCATATCAGGCGATCGCCTGGCATGCCTGCCGCTGGAGCTGCGTCTACGTGGCAAATCCACCCGGCAGAGCCATGGCACGCCGATCTTCTACGTCGATCTGACGCTGCGCAGCGGTATGACTGTCGAGCAAGCGTTACTCACTGCGCGTGAGTTGGATGAGGCGCGTAAGGCGGCTGGTTTTGATCAGGCAGCGCTGGATGCCACCGCGCGTGTCGGTCTGGGTAACGGGATCTTCGAGGATGACGGCGAGGACAGCAGCGCCATTGCTGAAGAGTTCTTTCCGGACGGTCAGCCCGCCAAGTCGAAACCCGACAGCACCGTTCACACCCAGTCACTCGCTGAGAAACTCGAAGCCCAATCCCAACAGCTCGAGCCTTCAGCCTAACCACAGGCGGGCCGAACCGGCTCGCCATCCGGAGACACACCATGAAATTTCACAAGCTCAGGGCCGGTGAAGTCGCCGGCAGTTACCTGGTTGATTCACCCGTAACCGAAACCGACATCCTGCGCATGGCCCAGCAGTTGGCAACTTACCGACTGAGCAAAGGACGTGCACTCACCGACCCGCATAAAGTCAGGGAGCACCTGCAGGTGCTGCTGCAGGATCTGCCGCACGAGATCTTCGCGGTGTTGCTGCTCGACAGCAAACACCGCGTGATCAGCTTCGAGGAGCTGTTTCGCGGCACCCTCGACGCAGCCAGCGTCTATCCGCGTGAAGTGATCAAAACAGTGCTCGCACAAAACGCCGCTGCAGTGATCCTGGTGCACAACCATCCCTCCGGCGATCCCTCGCCCAGTCAGGCAGATATACGCCTGACGCAGACACTCAAAAACGCCCTGGCCATGGTTGGCACCACCACGTTGGACCACTTCATCGTGGGGTCAGAAGGCATCGTGTCGCTGGCTGAACAGGGCTTGCTTTAACAGATGGCAGGCGCCGTTAGGCGAGACGCTACAGATCAGCGTCCAGCAGCAAGTCAGATGGTTTACATCCAAGCGCAGAAGCGATTCGCGCAATATTCAGAAAGGTGACATTCCGCTCACCTCGCTCTATTTTGCCCATGTGTGAGCGATCTATACACGCAGCATCTGCAAGCGCCTCCTGAGATAACGCCTGTTGTAAACGACGCGTGCGCACAGACGCACCCAAGCGCAGCAGGCTTTGGTCGGGATCGTGGGCGGCAGAGATTCTTGGCATACCGTGAATCGTTTCGTTATGCTGCCAAAACGACCACGGCATTTACGACCCAAAGCTCTATAAGCTGCCCATGAAATAAATGAAGGCACCATAGAAGGAACTAACTAGTGAGAAACAAAATCCTACTAAAATCGTCATCCGCAGTTATTGCTTTATTACTAATTAGTGGTTGCGGGCAAGAAGAAATAGATGCCAGCCAAACAAGAGAAATATCAGGACTGACATACAGAATAGAATCCAACACCCCCTTCACTGGAATAGTAAAGAACTACCCAATAACTGTAGCCGACGTAATGTCGCTTGGTTCATGCAACATGCCGCTCAAAAACGGAAAGCCTGAGGGGAAAGCGGAATGCTTCGCTAACAATGGCACAAAGATAGCAGAAGCTAACTTTATCGAAGGAAAGAAAAACGGCAAAGAAACAACTTGGAACCATAGCACGCAGAAAGTCCAAGAAGAAAACGAGTGGCTTGCTGGAAGACAACACGGGGAGCAAAAAAGGTACAACCCCCAATCTGGCAAGCTTATTCGCTTGATACAAATGCACGAAGGCAAGCCCGAGGGAGTAGAAAAGGAGTGGACAGCTGATGGTTCGAAACTTGCCACAGACCTTATCTGGAAAAACGGCAAGAAGTCGGGCAAACAAACGAGCCCTTATCTCGTAGAAAACTTCCTTGACGGCCAGCTTCACGGAGAGAAGATAGCTTTAGACAGCTATGGATCAACTCCATATATAAAGTCTATTTCAAATTATGAGCATGGACATAAAAATAGCGAGAAGAAATTCGACCACCTGGGAAATATAACATTTGAAGGCAGCTGGAAAAACAAGATATTACAAACATCGCTCACTCAAGAGTGGAAAGATGGCAAAGTAATCGAAAGACTGAACCTCATAAACACTGACCCCGAATGGGATGACCCATGGAGTGAACCGCCCATGGTCAAGAACGGGGAAGAAAAATACCACACCACCCCTGAAGAGTACTATCAAGTCACATGGGACATGGGAAAGCCATTAAAAGGCAGCTTCAGATACTCTGACAGTGAAGGGAAACACGTTTACGGATACGACGGTGTTCCGACAAATGATCATAGAGCTCTAGTCAAGAATGGCACCGAGCTTTATATGTACTCCAGCCATTCCGAAATAAAAGAGCTCCAGTGGAAAAATGGGGCGCTCGACTCCGAAATTCCTCCACAAGCAACACCTGACTTCTTCAAGCAAAGCGGGTGCGATGACTGCCTTAGACGAGCACTTGCTCAAAGTGCATATAACCAGCAAAACTCATCTAATCAGGGAGAAGCCTGCTATAACGAAAAGCTGAACGCCATTCACCAAGAAAATCCAAATTTCCCGATCAGCTTCGACATGATGAATGAGATGCGGGCCGAGTGTGGTTTACCTTCAGAGGAATAAACTATTCAAAGAAGCCGCACCTTCAGGTGTGGCTTCTTTATTTTTTGGCTTTCGACTTAATGCGAAATCCGCGCCTCATCACCGATGAGATGATACTTACGTTGAACTCACTCAAGAGCTACCAGCTAACCAGCTTAACTGCAGCAAGCTAACCCGCGGATGCACTAAGGCTCAACTCAACTCCGCGAGGACGACTCAGCATGCCCCTCCGAAGGCAACGAGCCCCCGCAGGCTTCAAGCGCAGATGCTGATCATCTTTTGCTAGGTAATCCACAACGGTGTAAAGACGCTCACGTCTCGCCCAATCATCTCGATGGACCATACCTACACCGAGCCGGTCACCGTGCTTCGCCTCCTTGTTGTGATTGGAGCTGTCATAGCAGCCACGGCCACGCGTGATCTCTTGCCAAAGCTCGCCTATCTGTATTGCCTTGAAGACGTCTGCCCTGACCTTCGATCCGTCGAAAAAGAATGCCACATGGGCGTGAAAGCCACGACCATACCTTCCCTCTCGCTCATCGCCATTCTCGTGACGGACACCAGGGTATTTCCCCTGCTCGATGGCGCAGATGTAGCCGATCTCGTGATCAAAGATAGCGTTGTATCGACGGTCTGTTATGAGCTCGTCCAAATCACGAAAGACATGCTCAACCCTAAGCCTGGCCTGCGCGGCAGCGCGGTAGTAGAGGTTTACCCTGACCACGAGCAAGCGTGCGTGTCGTGTAAACATCCCATCGACATAACCATGGAGCTCGCGCTGGAGTTTCTTAGCCTGCAGGCGCTGATCGTATTGCACGCGACGGTATTTTTGCCGGCGTGTCAGCACACGGATGCGTTCCGCAAGAGCTGATAGCGTCTGAACGGTATCACGGGGACGATCTGTGTCTTCATCATAGGAGTCCAGCCCAAATGGACCGAACTGGACTCCTACGTCTTGAACAGCCTCTCGGAAGACCTGTAGGTGAGAGCTGTAGCTGTAATCGTGGTTACCATCGAACAGACTGAGCATCTGTTCGATGTGGTTGAAATATTGCTTCAGCCTCCGCTCAGGACGATGGATGGGCCTTTCGTATTTCTGAATAGCGAGCACCAGCTTCTCGATCAGGATCGATACCCCGGACTGGTTGAGGGGTTTGGCAGTAGTACGGTTGAGCATGACGATGCACCTGTGTGGTTGATACACACCAAGTGCATTGGTTGTTTTTAATTACTCACACTGAGCAGCCATAAGCTGTTGCTGTGTAGGACAGCAACAGCTCTTCTCAGGCGATCATGAGGCTATCGCCTGAAGGGATGACGAGTAGGTGCTCTCAGGGATAGACGTATCGACTGGATGGTGGATAGCTATCAGGTTGATTGGTTGTGTGATGTATAAAACTAGAACCCGCAGTCATACAGCCCCCCTCACCCAGCAGACTGGATAAATCCATCTGACTATCGCCCAGTAAACTGAGGCGATTTCCTTGACTTGAACATCACTGACTTAGCTGAGTTTTTTATGCCTCTCTACCCGAAGAGCACCAAGCTAAAACAGCAAACAAGCTGGTAATCGCAGCTGGCTAGATTCAGCCACTGGATTCCCCAAAGCACCGATGAATTGACTCGCTAGTCTGAGTCAATGGTCGCAAAGGCCAAGTAGCCTCCAAAACATTGCGGTCAGCGGAGGTCATGCCATGCCAGATCATGCACTGCCAATAACCCGAAGCCTCATCGCACGGGTTTCTAATAAATACGTTTCAACCCCAGCCAACAGATGCAATCCCTCTTCGTTAACCGCAGAGCGCGACAACCCTGGCTGTACAATGCGAACATCGAACTCATAGCGATAGTCTTGCCAGCTTGCCTTCAGCTTCTTGAGCGATGCTGCAGTTCCCAGCTCGAAGCGAGAGCTCTTCCCCATTTCGAGACGACGCTTCTCTCGCTTCAGCATGTGAGCAAACATGCGATTCGGGCGATCGCGCCACCTAGCAGATTTCTGCGCTTGCCCGCAGACCTCGTAGAGATCTCCGAGGCGAGATCCAGGGGTATCGCTGCCTGAAAACTTGCAATGGTAGAGCGTGACCTGCACTAAGCTGTCAGTGACACGCAGAGAAACCACGTCAGCAATTTCCCCTTTCCCATCATCGTCAAAAATCAGGTCATATAAGTTGCCATCGGAGAGCAAGTATTCAATGACCTTACGCTGGACAGAGTCGGGGCGTTTCTCTGCACCTTGAGATTCGGCCCGTATATTGGTTGTGGACCAATCCCACTCAACAATCTTGTCAGTTGGGTACGGCTCAACAGACACGCCGTCAGGCAGCGCGTAGAGATGGCTGTAGATCAGAAGCGACCCATCGCCAAAGTCGATCTGAGGCGCATCGTCTCCGAACGACTCAGATAACGTCTTCACGGCACTGCCAATCTTAATGGTTGCCTCCGGCCCCACTCGCTGTGGATAGCGGGCTCCCCCATCGTTGAACTCGATTTCAAACTCGGCGGCATGGGCGTCGCTGGTCACGGCGAACCGCAGCGGGCCGGTCCTCTCATGACTGATAAGCTCGATATCGCATTCGGCGAACGGGACAACCTGGCCATCGAAACTGATTTCTATACGCTCTTCGATCTGTGTCATAAGCGACTCCGGCCAGTGAATTGCGACGGGAGGTGCCGTAGGTCTCTCGCTGATAAGGCGAGGCCGCATCGCACTCTTGAACACTTCATCAGTGGTAATTCCGGAATCGCTCACCAACCGACCGATTCCCTGGCACCAATCCACCCAATCGGTCAGATCACGGACTGGAGTGATCGACCAGAACTTACCCTTCACCGAGCAACCACGAATGGCCGGTACACCATCAAGAAAGCCGGTAGCAAAGACGTTGTTCTTGATTCTCGACTGCTTTGCGGTGTCGAGGCCGTCAGCGACATCAACGCCCATGTACATGGAATAGCGTACTCCGCGACCCTGATGATGGGTGAGTCCCAGGTTGCGCAGGATCAGCCTTTTGAAGCCATGAAGACTTCGAAACACATCTTCACCCTCGATTCGGCGAGAGCTGTCGCCACAGATAGCCTTGGCAAGCTTGTCATGAGGGCCCTTCGTGGAGCTACTAATGAACAGGAGTCCAGCGTCCTCATCCCAATGCATCATGTGCAGATCCCAGATGACATTGGTAGCTTGCTGAGCTGTAGTCCAGCCGGCCTGTTCTTCATTGCGCGTAACGAATATGGCGACTCGGCGCTGCTGATTGAGCTTCATGCCTCGATAAACGCCGGCAGGGAAGAGGTCCTCTACTTGCAGTGGATCCCAAATTTCGCATGTCGTCCTATAAGCGACAGCATTCATTTTTGGCTCCAGGGTCTGCAGAGGAATATCGCAAAGGTCCCCCGTGAAACCCCGGAACATTTCCGCACGCCGCACCTGTCGTTCGATCCGCGCAGAACTCAGCGCCTCGACCAACGTATTCCAATCGGCATCCTCCGCATAGAGCTTCGCCAACGAGCGGTCGATGTCATCCACACCAGTGTTAGCGATTACTGTTGCATCGCCGAGCCTGGGATCCTGTCGCGTGAACCGACCCACGAACTGAATAGTGACCGCAACGCTTTTATGCGGGTCGTGCAGGCCGGCGATCTTGAGCTCCGGCAAATCGAAACCCTCTCCCAGCATGTCAACACACACGATAATTCGGCTGTCGAAACGACGCAGCGCCGCAAGGCTTGCACGCCTTTCCCGTGCGGACTGGTTGCTGTGAACCAGGACAGGATTATGTTGTGGGAACCGTCGGCTATAGAGCTGATGAAGCTTCTTGGCGCGCTCAATTGTGGAGCACCGCGCCATAGCCAAGTGGTTTAGACCAAGGCTGAGATCGTCTTGCAGAATCTCACCGAGCTTTTCGGCGATCGCCTCATCGGCCTCGGATTGATCCAGGCCAAAGATCGCCTCAAAGCGAATCGGCTTAAAGTAGCCTTCTACCTGCGCTTTCTTGAGCGGATAGGTATAGATGAACTCGCCATCGACTCGTCGCCCATCTTCTCGGAACGGAGTGGCAGTGAACTGGAAAATAGGTAAAGGCAGTTCACGATCGACGAAGAGGCTGCGGAATCTCGCCCAGGTCGGGGCCGCAATGTGGTGGGCCTCATCGATGAAGAGAGCGGATGCGTGATCAGCCATACGCTCCTGGATCTGGGCGTCGGCGCGACCAGCAATCTGCATGGTAGTCACCACCACATTGGCGCTGCCAAAGATCTGATCCACTTCATCCACCGCGGTGGGAATGTGGCAAAGGCGCATTACTACTGGGTAGTCAGCTCTTGAGCTGAGGCACTCCTGACGCCTGAGCACACCAAAGGTTTCAAACTTCCCGGCGATTTGCTCACGTAACGCGTCGTTCGGTACTACAACCAACAATCGCTCGAAACGCTGGTGAGCATTCAGCGCGAGCATAGTTTCCGTCTTGCCGGTACCTGTTGGCATGACAATAGTGGCAGGTGAACCTGATCGCGTGAGGTGGGCGAGCGAGGCATGCAGCGCTCCAATTTGGGGGCGGCGTAACCCTGGTGTAGCGGGCCTGTCCCCCTTAGCTGGGCGGCTTTCACGGAGTTGAAAGGCGTCGTCCCAAGAGGCCGTAATTGCTTCGAGTCTTGATTTCCGAGCAGCTGCATCGAGTGTGCTTAAGTCGATCGTGGTGTTGCCCACCCAACGGCCTTCACCTCGCTCAAGTGCCAGAGAAATTTCTGCAGGATCTGAAGCCCCAGCAACCAGTAGAACCAAATCTGCATTGAGTTGAGTTGCAGTCTTAGCGCTGATAATCCTCAGAATCTCGCCGGTTTGTAAGGTCGCTTCATAGCCCGCAATTTGACGAACTGAGAACGGCCGCAACCGGCAGAGCTCACGCTTTTCTGGACTTTCAAGTTGTCGAACGGGGTTATCGAGTACCTTGCAATTGATTGCAAAGCGCTCTGGAAGCAACAGCGATACCTCCTCGTGGAAGAGATCATCCTGAGTAGAGATAAGGGGGGCATGCGCTGTCATTAACAGTCTCCGTAATCAACTCAGGGCACGATCCCTGGCCCTATAACGCAGGCTGTGGCACGCCACAGAGCCTTGGAACAACAATCTCCCAGCGCTCGCACCTCTGCAGAGACCGATACTGCTCCTCGCTGTCCTCTTGGAACCGAACTACCACACCCGCAACCTCGCACTGTTCAACCTCAAGATCCAGCCTAAAGGACTGAGAAGTCCGCCCGACAACCCGCCCCTGGTCGTCCAGAATCACATAACGCTCGCCTCGCTGCTCAAGCTTCAGCGTCGCCCCCGGCTCCAGGGACCTCAGTGCCTCATGGATAGGGTCTGTTACAGGGCTACGTCCGGCAAAGCCAATGTCAATGTCCTTCAAACTGAGCTGCAGATAACGCCGCTCCAAAGCTGGGTTGTAATCGCCGGTGAAGGTCTGCTGCACGATGTCAGCCGACAAACTCCCACTGAAAGGATTCGCTGCACTGAACTCACACAGAGTCAGCGTCTGCTCTGCGCGCGTCATGCCCACGTAGTACAACCGGCGCTCATCGTTAAGTCCCTCAGTCTGTACATTCCATCCACCATCAAGCAGAACGGCATGCCTGAACTCTAGGCCTTTCGCTGAATGCACTGTGCCCAGATACAGGCCACTCTTGGTCTGCTGCCGCATCTCCCGAGCGTAGTCATAGAGCCAGTCCACGATTGCAGCACTATTGAGCTGGCACTCACCGAGCTCGACCTGCAATTGGGTGAAAGCCTCCCGGAAAAAGTTACACCAGCTCTCACCCACTCCCGCAGACACCTGCTGCCACGCCATAGCAGCCGAAAGCGCCTCATTGACTTCTCGAAGTCGATCAACAACCGCCACGAAATCACGCTGCCGAGTGATGGGCGGCGCACTATCTTTATCCGAGGCCAGAAAGTACGGAACTCCGGCAAGCTCGCAAAGCGCCTGGACTGGCCACAGATACTGATGGGTACGGGCAAGAATGGCGCATCCACTCCAGCTACCCTCTTCCAATGCCAGCAGTCGCTTGAGTTCGCGTATAGCAGCCTGCGCCTGAAGGTTGCCAACAGCTCTATCGCTGGGATCAATTGCCAATCGTGCAACCCGTCCAGAGCGACCTGGATCAAGCGCCTGCCACTGTCCCCCGAGAGGATCTGACTGGCGCTCGCGGTTGATTCGGATCGGATAGGACGCTTTCAAGCGCCCGGGGTTGTTACCAACCAGGTGATTTGCAGCCGCAATGATGCTCTGAGTCGAACGATAGTTCTCGACGAGGTAACTGGTAGCGGCAGAGTAATCCTCGCGAAAGCGCTCGATGTAGCGGTTGTTAGTATCGCGCCAGGCGTAGATGTTCTGATCATCATCGCCTACCGCCAGAATGCACAAACGCCCTTCCTCACTGGACTGCCTACCAGCAAGCGCACTCACCAAACGGTATTGCAGAGCATCGATGTCTTGGTATTCATCAACCAGGATGTAGCGGTAGCCACGCAACAACTGCTCTCGCAGGTCGTCCTCTCCATCGGCTGTTCCCTTGCCCTCCAAAAGCTCAACAGCGTCCCCCAGAACCTGTTTAAGAGCCCCCTCGTCGACAACATCCCTACGCTCAAAACGAGTGCCGGTCAGCCGCATGGCCATGCTGTGGTAAGTCATGACGCTGACGCCGTAGGCATCAGCTCCGACCAGGCTCAAGAGGCGCCTTCGTATTTCATTGGCCGCATGCCGATTGAAGGTCAACGCCACAATTGCATTGGCAGGAACCCGTCGAACACGCAGCAGGTACGCAATACGGTGAACGATTACGCGAGTTTTGCCAGACCCTGGCCCTGCCAACACCAAGCGATTAACGTCGTCGTCATCGACCACAATGAGTCGCTGTTGAGTGCTCAGATCCTCAACGATGGATCTCCAGGACTCTTCACTGGTGGCATGCTTAAGCACCTCTTCGCGGCCAGAGAAATAGCGATGCAAAAAGGCATCTTTTGAGTCCGTGAAATAGTGCAGCACCAGCTCCAGCGCACTCGCCATAGCGCCGAGCGCGACCTCGGCATACTCACGCATCACATGGACCTGGATACGCTTTTCGCTGTAATGCTCATCGAGACGCAGGTAATCGTCTTTGAGGTAGCTGCCCTTCTTGTCTGCGTTTACCTCAATGGTCATTGCTCGACGCATCACAGTCATCCCGTGGTTGAGCGTCAGCACCTCCTGCTTGTGCAGGTACAACAGCACATGCTCAATTGCTCGCTGACGCTGGTTGGGGGGGATGACCTGTGAGAGCTCCAGATCCGACTCGATCACACCCACTAACTCACCGAAGGTGGACTGCACCATCAGATCTTTGCCCTTGGAGGCCGGAGCCAGCTTTCCGATCAAGAATTGAAGCAGCTTGCTGGCAATGACTCGGCGCTTTTCACCAAAACGTTCAATCTGCGACCAGCTGTACTTACCTTGAACTTTCAGCTTGATGTAGTCGTGATTGACCTGCTTTAGCTCAAAACTGCTGCGTGGCTGGCTGTTGCTTTCACGATCTTGAGAGAGGCTGCGTAGCAGGCGAAGCACTTGCAATGGGATGACATCGTCGTGCTCTAGTCTGGCTTTGAGCCCCGCCGTCAGTGCCACGAGATTGAGATCCTGCCAACTACCATCCTCAGCATCTGGCGCCAGCTCGCTGAGTACCTCGAATAGCGTTCCCTCTAATGCCAGGGTCTGCTCCAGGCGCTGAATGGAGGTGTCCACCACGCCGTGACGTAGCAATACGGTCAGTTGGGTGTCGTTGACGAGTAGGCCCAGCTCCTCCATCTGCTTGAGGGTGCTAACAACTTCCTCAGAAGTCAGGCTGGTGAGCGACATCAGATTGTCCGTATTCACCCGCTCATCGGCGTCGGCCTGGTAGAGGTATTTCAGAATTGCGCCGAACTCTTCACGGCGCCGCTCCGACAGATTGGCCTTGAGCAAACGCTGCTCGGCGTCCGCTTCGCTCAGACTCAGGCGCGCCGGAAAAATCTGTGTACTGTTTTCCTCTCGCTTGAGGTATTGCCCCCGCTCCAGCCAGGCAACCGCGGTTACCACTTTGGTTTCAGCATCACTGTCGTCAGCGTCGAACGAGGTCTCGACGGTCTCATCCATGAGAATCTCGCCGGCGGTGATGACCAGCTCGCCGCCCTTACGCCTGGCATACTCGAAACGCAGCTTGCGGAGAATTTGTTGGATGTCACGGAGGCTGAGCTTGGAGCGCTCGCACAATCCAAATTGGGTCTCAATGTCCTGCGAGTCATATAGCAGCACACAGCGTGCTGCATCCTGGTCACGCCCTGCCCTGCCGGCCTCTTGAAGGTAGTTCTCCAGCGAACCAGGAATGTCTGCGTGAACTACCAGGCGGATATCGGACTTGTCGACGCCCATGCCAAAGGCATTGGTGGCGACGATGATGCGGAGCCGCCCAGCCTTGAAGTCGTCCTGGATATCCTTCTTGTCATTGGGTTCAATCCCCGCGTGGAAATGCCGGCACGCCCATCCCTGCCCGACTAGAAACTCTGAAAGCTCTTCAGCGCCCTTGCGACTTGCAACGAAAACGACCGCACCACCGTCCTGGCCGCCGAGGTGATCCTCAAGCAATTGATGGGTTCTTGGCCATTTCTCGCCACGACTGCAGGGCAGCACTTCAAAGCTAAGATTCGTCCGCTCATGAGTCCCCAGGAACTGATCAAACTCAATCCCGAGACCTTCCTTAAAATGCGCCCGGATATCAGCCAACACATCCGGCTTAGCCGTTGCAGTGAAGCAGCCAATGGGGGCCAGGGGTTGATTGCCTGTGTGCTCGCGAATGAAGCGCGAGGCGTACATGTAATCTGGACGGAAATCGTTGCCCCACTTCGACAAGCAGTGGGCCTCATCGAAAATCCAAGCGCCGATCTGGCGCTGGCGTATCGCACGCCGGAAAGCCTTGTTGCGGAACTGCTCAGGAGATACCAGCAGAATGCCGACATCGCCCATCTGGACCTTCTCCAGCACATCCGCACGCTCAGGCATGGTCAGCAGGCCATTGAGCGTCGCAGCACACTGCACATTTCGCTCAAGAAGCCCGTCAACCTGATCCTTCATCAGCGACTGCAGAGGCGAAATGATGATGGTCAGGCTGCCGTTGCGATGAAAACGATTCAGCGCCGGCAGTTGGTAACACAGCGATTTACCACCACCGGTTGCCAGGATCGCGAGAACATGTCTGCCCTGCATGCCTGCGAGAACCACATCGTGTTGCAGGCTTTGGCCGGGGCGTTCGTAGCGGAAATCAGCAAAGCCGAAGTAGCGCTTCAGCTCATGGCGCGGATCGTGGGTCGTGCAGCAGTAGCGGCAGTCTGAACGGCCGCAGGGAACATCCCGGAGCTCAGTAATCAATCGCCCAACAGCAGAGAACTGATGCCGCACCCAAGGCGCAAGGACAGAGTTGCCCCCCGACACTCTCAACCACGCAAGGGCATAGGCCAAGGGCAGATGCAAATCCGTCTGCTCAAGGTCCTCAGCCAGGAGAGCTTCCAGTCGAGCTCTACATACCTTCAGATCACGATCCAATGATGGATCGGTTTCCGCCAACAGACTCGGAATGAGCCGCTGCAGATCCGAAATCGGAACTGCAGTCTGCCCAGTTAGCGAAGCGAAGAATGATCCCAGATCGCTTTTTATGCTTGGGGCAAGCAATGCCTGATAGCAGAGCAGCTCAGCACGATTGGTCTCATTTAACTGCGCAAATGCATCCCGCTGATCTCTAAACAGAATCAGCGTTGAACGACAGTCTGCAAGCGGCGAGTTGAGGCTGTCCCGGATGAGTTTGTAATCCTTGACCAGCCGGTGATACGGGTTCTGCGGAAAGGCCAGGGGGGATAGTCTTAAGGTATCGATGACTGGCAGAGAATGTAGAGCAAGCGCAGGTGCCTGCTGCTTGAGGATGGGCAAGTCATGTTCGATGACGTTATGCCCCAGAAGAAAGCCAGCACCATCGGACAGCGCATCGACTTCAGCAAGAATCTCGGGGAGATTTTTCGAGACCTTACGATCAAGCTCGACACCGAGGTCAGGCCGCGCTGCCCCGACCTTAAAGATACGATCTGGATACCCCTCCTTTCCGGGAGCGACCTCCAGATCGATGACCAAGCTCTTGGGTTGGGGAACTGATGACATCCCTTACGCGATCCCTGCTACTGCAAATGCTTGGTTGCACTTTACAACAAAAGCATGGCACGGCGTTCACAAAGCGCGGCAGTCACTGACAGCAAAGAGCGGACCATCAACACCACTACAAATTCCTGCCCAGATCTGCCAAGCCGCCCAAGTACCTTGGCTTATTCTCAAAGCTGTACTCATCAAGAACAGACCTAACTAGCCCCTCAATACTCCTCACGCGAGCTGGGTCTTCAGTAATAAATCCAAACGGAATTGGTACAGGGTAACGGTCAGGCACCACAAGATGATAGATAACAACTGCAAAACAGCCGCTCAGCATAAAGACCTCTAGAGGCGCCAAGGTTTCAGACTCGACAAAACCGTGCAAATACTCTTTCGCTTCTGCGCAATCGTTATTTGCAGCCTTTTTCGACTGCCAATCCTTGCTAGACGACAGGGGAATCAGAATCTCTGCCTCAAAAGCATGCCGGTCATTTCGTTTGCTTTTTAAACCCGCATACTCAACGAACTTACTTAAAGCTTGACCATGGCGAGAGCTTTTACCCCACAATCCATGGGAGCACGGAGCGAGCCAGGTAAGTCTGGTAGCAACTTCACGCTCAGAATCAGAAATTTTCTCATGGTGCTTTTTCAATAACGAACACACCTGATCCCAATTTCTATTCAGCTGTAGGGATCCATAAATTCTTACGTCACCACGGCGATCATCTAAGCCAAACGACAAAGCACGTTGAGCAACTCCTCTGAAATCCATCACTCCACTCGAAAGAGCATCAATCGTTTCTGAATCGCCTAACCTATCTGCCAGTCGAACAACATCATCGAAATTTTCGCGTCCATTTAGGCTATGCAGCATAGATGCACGACGACCAATATATTCCTCCTCCTCGGCTATTCCCTTTTTCACCTCGAAACTCAAATCGAGACTATCAACATCAAGGCACAACGTCTCCTCAACAAGAAAGCACACGTCTGAGCTTTTCCTCACGTCGCTTATTTTGTACAACTCCGGAACAGAGTCTTGCTGATCCTTCCCTGTCAAATCCCCGCGACGAAATATCTCATGCAAATTATTCTGAAATGCACCGACCGCCCTTTGCTGTGAAACAGCCCTAACTTCAACACCGGCATCTAGAAGAACTGCTCGCCTTGTACTTGCCGATGGAATCTTCCCCCCAAGATAGGAGAACGTTAGCAAGTCAAAAGTGAATGATCGCCGATAGTCCTGCCTAGACCTGACACTGGGAGAGTCTTCATTTCCTGAGAAGAGTCGAAGTCCTTTTTCTGAAAGACTAATCCGCCCATCTGGCTGGACAGAAACCTCTCCCTTCTGGAAAAAGGGTGTCAGTGCCGCACTCAACTCTTTCGAAGTGAAACCGAAGTATCTAGCTATATCAGCCGACATCAAAGGGGAGACTTTCAACAAACGCAGCAAGAACTCAGAAACGAATGGAAGCCCCCCCTTCTCAATCAGAGAATACTCAATTCTGAACTGCTGCGCTGGCACACAGATATCAACTTCAAACAAAACCAAAGCTTCACCAGCCATCATGCAGCTCCTTTTGCATTTACTACCGACGTAATCCTGTAGCGCTCACCATCCTGACGCTCTTGAATATAAGTGGCAACTTTACCCAACGACAGATCCGCGTTCCGCCCTGCCCACATACTCATGTCACCGACAATAACCAAACGATCCATGGCTCGGGACATTGCCACATTTATTCGATTCGGCAACCGCAAGAAGCCTGGAGAAAGGTCTGCAGAGGATCGCGTCAGAGAAACAATGACAATGCGGTTTTCTTTTCCTTGGTAACTATCAACAGTGTCAATCTTGACCAATTTCTTGAAATCTTCCGACCATGTTTTCTCGGCAAACTTTTTACGAACCAACTTCTTCTGCTCAGAATACATGCAGATGATCCCAATAGGAGGCTCCATGGTTTCCGTCATTTCCTCAACTAATGCCGAGCTGAATTCCATGTCACTTTCAATATCTTTGAGCATCTTAATAATGGAGTTTGCCTCAGCATGGTTTACCAAGCTGGTACTACCTTGCTGCTCCGAGTGATTAGCTTGTTTCCCGAGAACGCCCGTATCCAACCAAGTTACAATTGAACCGATAACATCTGGAGCATTCGAAAAGCATTCCGGCACAGGCCGCGCACCAGTCATTAGTTCACCACCGTAGAAAACCTCCGAAACCAGATCTCCGATCGGTGGTTGCATACGGTACTGAACCTTAAGTGTGGCACTGACACCTCGGCCATAAGCAGACTCAAAAGCGCGCTCGAAATCGCTCCGCATGATCCGCCGAAACTCGTCTGACTGACTATGCAGTCCCAAATCACGGGCGATGGCCTTGAGATGCTCGTCTGCATAGGTTGGAGGAAGCTGCCGATGATCCCCTACCAACAGAATTCGGCTTCCCACCTGCATGGCAATCGCCAGCTCGCTAGGTGAAGAACGTGCAGCCTCATCGATAATGACCCAGTCAAACCGGTTTTCAGCAAGTTTCAAATGCGGTAGACCGACGCCTACACAGGTACCGCAGACCAGTGTTCTGGCGCGCATCAGAAACTCATCGTAATTAGCGCCATCAGTGGCAATACGTTGCAGCAACTCCTCAGACAGCTTGATCAGATCCATGCAACGCTTAAATTCATGCGGCCTGACACCGTGGCTGGCGGTAACACTGGCATAGGCCTGCTCAAGCATATTCCGAGCAGTAGACTCTGGGGCTGCAGAGATACCATAGTCATTGGCAAGCGCCTCAAGCAGATCCTCTTGCATTCGACTCAGGCTTGCGGTCAATTGCTTAGACTCGAGAGTGCCCTCACCAGCATCTTGCAGATCCTTATCCAGGCGCTCAATGCTTTTGACCAGTCCATGAATCCTCGACTCAAGCTCAACCAGGCTCGCGATAAACCCGGCGCTAACCCCAAGCGAGGGAGCCATCAGAGACAAACGCCTTTTTAGTTCAGCGCTAAAGCTCGATTGTTGCTGGGTGACAATCGACTTGGAATAGACATCCTGCAACTCATCTGAGACTACCTGTTCGCGGTTGCTGAAACGCACAACATCGAGATCGGTATTCAATCTGCGGCAGTGGGCACGAATGCGCTCTGCCGCAGTATTTACAGCCTCATGCGACTGGCTAACAAGAAGGATATTCCTAGCACCCTCTTCACTTATCAGGTAGTGGCAGAATGCGGCAATAAACTCAGTCTTACCGGTACCGGGTGGCCCCTGCAAAAAACCCACTGGCCCATTTGTTATCAACTTTGAAAAAGCATCCTTCTGTGCATCGTTGAGGCCAATAGTCTGCCCGCTTGAAGTTTCTCGCTGGTAGACTGCGAAACCTTCCTCAGTTGGCGGCACAGAAAATCGCTCAGGAACTATACTGCAGCCTTCGTCAAAATAGTCAACCAGCCCTGTTACAACTGATTGACGACCTAATATACGCTCTATCGCGCGCTTTCGACGGGTCAACGAGGACCTGTTCTTATTGCTTTGAAGATAGAGCACATCATCAGCTTTAATAACAGCTCTGGTTTTTCCTGAGTACACCAAACACAGAGCAGACTTTGTACTCTTACGAAGATCTATCTCACCAAGATTGATTTGCTTTTCACCATCCTTCTTGATGAGATTAATTTTATCATCAGTCTCGAACGACTCTAAAACCTCACCACTGGCTGTATATGGAATCATGAGCCCAGTTTTTTCTTTATTAAAGACAGGCTCACCCGACACCTCTAGCGTTGGCAGCCCCTCGACTTCTGTATCCATAATAGCCTTCCAGACTTTACTTGTCTGAATAGACCTCGTTTTTATCTCCGGGACATGCTCTTCATTGATATCATTGTCAGCAGCCAAATCGGTGGAGTTATGCGCACCTCCGGCCTCCTGGTTTACTGAGGAAGCACAGGCAGCATCCATAATACTGGCAACAAGCTCGTCGAACGCCAGATTATTCCCCATAAAGTCTGACAGCTCTTTGAGGTTACTAATATTTGCAACAACAACATTAATTTCGACATCAATTTCAAAATCTGCATTACGCTCAACCCAGTGCGGAACAGCCTCCTGCTGACTAGGCTTGAATCCCCTCACAAAGGCTTTCGAGGACTTCTCATATGCAGCTGAAAAGCTTCCGCCCACACCGCTGAACGTAACGACAGCCTGATGGGCATCCTTTACATCTGGCTTGATGCTGACAAAAAGGCGTCCATTGTCAGGATAAATTGCGAAATCTAGAGAGTCATTTCCGCGCACGGTGACTGTAATAACTGTTCTAGCTTGCTTCGGACGAAATTCACGATTAAGAGCATCACTAAATCGGTCTAGCGCAACGAAGCCTGAATCGCTCTGTAATTCCTCATTAATTGCCTTACGCAGCTCAGGCAGATCATGTTCATCTGGCTGATCCCAGTCCATTCCGAGCAACTCTACAGCCATACGCATGACAGCAAAGTTATCACGCTCGAAAGGTGTGCAGCTTTCGGCTAGAGGGCTATATCGATTATTGAAAGGTTCGCTTCCTGAAACTGTAAGATCCGGAAGATCTAGCAGGTAAAGCTGTACGGACTGCCCGTCATCAACTGGCACTACGACTTTGATATTTCCAGGATGGAGATCTCCGTGAGTCAACTGCTGCTCATGCAGACACTCAACTGCAGAAATAAAATTACGAATCAGCTCTTCGGCTCGTCGCGAGCTCAGCTGTGATAATTCGCTCCAGTGTTGGCCATCGATAAATTGTTGAACTAAAAAAGGAGTACCGCTCTTGTCATACCCAAACTGATCAATCCTAGGCAAAAATTTATAGCCACTTTTATTCAGCAATTCTATTTTTTCAAAAAAGCTGAGCAACAACGGACCTTGCCCTGCCTGCGGAGCATCTGCATGGATCGTAGGCCATAGTTTTACAATGCAATCACCCGACCGATAGACCTCTTTCTCAGGGGTATCAATGATTTCCTCATCCACCGGGTAAATTTTGTAAATTCTAGCGCTTGAAGCGGAAAAACGTTCAAGTTGTGACTGATCGAAAGCAAACTGCGCTGTATCTTCTGGCGTTACCTGGTTCAACTCGTCCAGCAACTCACCGGCGTTGGCGTAGCGAGAGCTTGGATTGTGCTCCACCGCCTTGGCGAGAACGCCTGAGTACCATGTATCCGAATCCAAGATGTCATCCCGAACGCTATCGATGTAATCGGCATTCAGCTTGAGAGGTAAAGACTTGGCTTGAGCCAAGTGCCAGCAAAGGAGTCCAAGCGCGAAAACGTCGCGGTGGAAAGGCGTACCGCCGTGCCCTTCATCAGTACGATCTTCTGGAAGAGCAATAGAGCCAATACTCAGTTGATCACGACGTGGGCCAACCGTACCTGCTGGCTGATGATAGGCTGCAATGAAGTTGGACAAAGCAATGGCGCTGGATGGCGAGAACCATACGCTATGGTCGCCCAAATCACGGTGAGCGACCTTAAATCCGTGCATGGTAGCGAACTGCGCGACCAAGATCTTGGCCAACTTTACCCGCTCACTCTCCTCATAGTTCTGCGCATATCGATTGATGAATTCGTTGAGCCGGTAGTGACTTGCCGGAAGCTCGCACAGCTCAGAAAATTCTTGAGTAACGGACTGCACGGAGGGGTTTCTGATAGGACGCAGACAACGTTTTGCCAACTCATGATCCCGCTGTCCCAGATAAACCAGAACATCCCGCTCCCTGGAAAGAATCTTGAAGCGCCCCTCTGGGGTTTTGGCATCTACATCATCGAGCTTATTGAAGTCCCACAAACGTAAAAGAGCACGATCGGCCTTGTTATTCTCGTTTGCAGCCTCATACTCAACATAAACCTCGCCGGGATGCTTGAAAATCGGCTCCCCCTGCGCTCGGAACCCATCAACCATGAGTTCCTTCGGTTTGACACTTCCCTGATTGAGCAGCTGATCAAACACATCAAAATACTGATTCAGACCTGCCGCCTCGGGATGCGGGCGAAACCTATTATTAAATTGACGCTCGTTGGCCAGCTTCAAGAAGTCATCGAGATGCATTACATGCTCGCGCTCATTGTCGGGTAGCTGATCAAACGTACACTTACCGCTCAAGACCACGCAAAATTTGATATTTGGCACAATGCCCTTAGGGAGTTGCTGCCTAACTGCATTGAGCTTTTTCTTTAGTAGAAAGACTTTATTCTGAGTAACCGATATTGGTGAGCGATCACGCTCATCACCATTCTGGTACCACTTGCCACCATGACTGGTGATAACACCATTCCAATGCTTCAGCTCGACTATGATGACGTTCTTATGGGTTACAATGACAAGATCGAACTCGCCTTCTTTACCGCGCGAGTCTGCAAAACGGAACCCTGCATACCCCTTCCAAGGCCACATACCAGAAGGTTGATCTGCCCCCTTGCCTTTCAGAGACAGATTACTGAGCTGCTGAGCTAGAGACTTACCAGCCGTTGGCGAGGCTGCATCTGATTTTTCAGGTTGAGACACATCCTTGAAGGCCTTACGCATGCTCTCGATAGCTTCGACCTCATGCCGCAGCAGGCCTCCTTCCCAGTAACGTACTTCCATTTCTAATCTCCATAACTGCCCCACCGCAGCTCATCTAGGCGGAGCAAAACTTCTGTTTCGAGCGCAGCTCAAGGATATAAACAGACGGGGCTCAGCTCGAAGGTAAGACAATCTATTTCAGGATCGCCGACAAGTTGAAAGATAACGGCGAATTGTAATCAAACTCGCCGGCATCACGTTATCGGCGAGGGTTAATATCTCGCGCTACAAGCCTGCCCTTAATCCACTCCTGGATCTCACTCTCAAGCCAACCAACGCTCCGCCCTACCAATGGTACAGGCTTCGGAAAGTCGCCCGTTCCAACAAATTTGTAAATTGTGGATCTAGCGAGCCCGGTCGACTCAATAACCGCGCTTAACCGTAATATTTTCATGATACCCCTCCACACAAGCCACAAAGCAGGTGAAAATCTCTGCTTGTATGTTACGTACTCCAGAATCAAGCGATAGAGAATGAAACTCCTCAACACCTACGACGACCGCGACGAAGCCGAAGAGGCTGCTGAGAAGCTGACCGGCGACAAGCGCCTGGCCAGCGAGCGCGACGCTACCGTGGTCATCTACAACCTGTTTGGCATCCCCAGCTGGGGCAATTTCCACCGCCTGGGCATGTATGACCTCGGCGAGCTAAAGGGCCTGCTGGAGCGCCGTGCGAGCTGGCAGCCCGTCGATCAGGCAAGGCATGCTGAGATCATCGCCACGCTGCAGACAGTGGCGAGAAACTACGGGATCGAAGTGCCGGGGCACTGGCTGTAGTCAGAAAGCTACCCAGCCATCTCGATATATCCGATCAGCTCAGCCGAATAGCTCCCATCGCCATTGGCCGCCCCTTTATGTCTCAGTTCGCGCTGTAAAGTAGGCTCTACCAGCTGTGAAAACAGCTCCTGCCGCTGCTCGGGAGAGAAGCAGGGGGCGGCCGGTGCGGCCAGCAGGTATTTCTCACATTGTCGTTCGACCGTCGGGACTCGTGTTCCATCTGCCTTCACGGCTATTGGCTGCAAGACCACGCGACGCTCACCAGCGCTGGTTGAGGTTTCAACCATCCAGAGTGACATCAGCACAGGCTCACCCTGGTCTCCCTGTACGGCAATGCCGATCTCTTCCGGAGGCAGGCTGCGCCAACGTCCCAGCTCCTGCTGTACCAATGGGTGGTCAAGGCCCATCAAGTCGACATCGTCACTGCTGGTGGCAATATCGCGATCCAGCGTAAAACGGAGTTTGCGCGAGCCATCTTGGGCAACGAGATCGCAGGTATTTTCATCAACCTTCACCAAGCGCTGCTGGCGGTCTGCCAGGGCCGACGACATGAAGCGCACCAAACGATCCATGCTGGAGGACACGTCGGAGAAAGGCTGGTAATCATCGAGGCTGAAGCCCTCCAGATCCTGAAAGAGATCGAAGACAACCTTGCGAGCCTCGCTGGAATTGGAGAGCGCCGCTTCGAGCTCCACCTGAGTACGACGCAGGGTTGGGTCGGAAAGCGCTTCCTGGTACAGACGGTCGTAGTTGAGCCGTTCGGAGAGCTGACCAAGGATCTGGGCGCGCAAATCTTCGGCTACGTTGCCTTGATCATCGACCTTGCCGACAGTTCGAGCGATTTCGGTGAGTTTCTCATCCAGAAGCAGGAAAATCCGCCCCTCGATGGTATCCGAGAGCACCAGGTTATAGACCTGTGCCGTATGGTTCTGCCCATAGCGGTGGATGCGGCCGATACGTTGCTCTACGTCCATCGGGTTCCAGGGCAGGTCGAAATTGAACAGGATACGAGCGAATTGCAGGTTGATCCCTTCGCGTCCTGCTGCAGTACACACCAGCACTCGCGGACCATCCTTCTGACGGAAGCGGCGCTCCGCAGCCACTTTTGCCCCATGATCACCGCCCCTAAGCACGACAACACCCTGGCCTGGGTAGGTCGCCTCGATTTCTTGGGAGATCATTTCTACCGTTCCCAGGTAGGTCGCGAAAATCACTACCTTTTCTTCAGGATTCTGTCGCCAGAGGTAACCCAAGCCATCGAGCAGCTTTTGCGCCTTGGTCTCCCGCTGCTGGGGGAAGGAGGCCAGCAGGTCACCAATTCGCAGGCGCTCCTCTGGTAGGTGAAGCTCAACGACGGCAGAAGCTGCCTCTTCCGAATGCGTCGATGAATATTCGCTATCGTAGGGATCGGAAGCCATTTCCAGGACATCATCATCCAGCTTCTTGATCAGGCGATGGCGCAGATCTGCCATCACACGATCGACCTCGCTGCGGCCGATGATGTCGCGTGACAGATTGAACTGCTCATGGATCATTTCACGCGCTTCGTCGTAAAGCCGCTCACGCCCCTCGATGTCCAGATCCTTGTCACGCAGCAGCGCTTCATGCAGGGTCAACATCAACAGGCGGCGCTTGAGGGTACGCCGTACAGCCGCAAAGCTTGAGGCCGCGATTTTCTGGAAGATGGCCATCAGGAACCCCAAGGCCCGGCCCTGGTTACCCTGACGATTGGCCAGGTCAAAGCCTTCCTCCAGATACTCACGCAAGCGCTCATAGAAGCGCTTTTCTGCCTCGTTCATCACGAACGACTCTGTATGCACCCAGCGACGAGCAAACAGCGGTGTGCCATCCGGTTGACAGGCATCCGCCTTGGTGCGGCGGAACATCACCGTATTCAGCCGATATCGGTGATCAACCATCTCCTCCGGCCCTTTGAACAGGGTCGGGTTGAGCAACTGCACCAGCATCCAGAATTGGAAGTGATTGCCCTGGTGAGGGGTGGCAGAAAGCAGCAGCAAGTCACGAGCATGGTTCTTCAGTGCCTCGGCCAGCTTGTAGTTTTCGGTTTTCTTGACCTTGTTTCCGCTACTGCGATGAGCTGTCAGGTGGTGCGCTTCGTCGAACACCACCAGATCCCAGCGTGGGGCTTCCAACAGCCGCTTGATGCGTGCAGGTCGCTTGAGGGTATCGATGCTGGCGATCAAGCGGTCGTGCTTGGCGAAGGCATTGGTCTTGCGGTCGGTGATGTCGCCCTCCGAGCCGAATACCTCGAAGTCGAGATTGAACACGTCGTTCAGCTCGCGATGCCAATTGTTCACCAGGCCCGCAGGAACCACCATCAAGGCACGGTTCAGCTCCCCGCGGCTAGCCAGCTCGCGCAGGATCAGCGCCGTTTCGATGGTCTTGCCTAGCCCCACCTCATCAGCAATCAGATAGCGCCTGGGCGAGGCGGTGGCAATACGGTGGGTCAGCACTACCTGGTGGGGCAGAAGATCGATGCGGGCCGAGGTCAGTGCAGAAGCACTCTCCATCGCTGGCAATGCGTGTGCCTCATAGGCCAGCCAGGCCTTGCGAGCACGCTCGCTGCCACCTGCAACCGCCTGCAGAATGCGCTGGGTGCGCGACAGCTCACGCCTGACCAGGTGAACAGGGACACGTCGTAAACCAACGCCGACAAACAGCGCCCCCAGGTATCCATCCCGAGGCGGCTCGGTAACAACCCCCTGCCCAAACTCGGAATGCGTGATCTGCTCACCGGGAGAGAAATGAAGCTCAGCGCTCATCGTCACGACTCAGGTAATCCGCAGATGGAAGAGGCCGGATGCTTTGGCCCCCTGACGCAAGAGGATCTCCTGCGGGTAATCGGTGGCTTCTCCCCAGAGTACGCGGCCAAAATCCAGGCTGGCCTGAGAGTGAGGATGCGCACAACGCCAGGCCACCGCATCGGTGGCCGGGTTTGTCGTGAGCCGACCAGCGCCGGAGGGCATCCAGAACACCAGTGCTGCCTGCCCCTCGTAATAGCTCTGGAAGGAAAGCAAGGCTCCCTTGACTTCTGCTGCCAGCCAGTCCTCGGCCTCGTCAGGAGGGAGTACATCCAGGCTGCCCTCCAGTCCGGCTACCACAAGGGTATTGTTGTCGTTGCTCGGCAGGTCATCCGGCCAATTTCTGGCAGCCTGCATGAATTGCCTCAGGCTCCAGACCTCACTGGCAGTACAAACCTGCGCCAATGCTTCCGCATCCCAAATCCAGCTGGTTCCCCTGCGCATCCAAACGCTGTCGAGCAACTGCTTCATGCCTTAATCCTCCTGGAAAAGCGCCATTTGCTGCACGGCTTCCTTGTGACTGGATGCCCAGCCGTTGTAGATGGTAAGCGCCCGCGACGCGGCATGGCGCATCGGTTCGGTCGCCGCACGCTTGGACAACCAATCCAGCAGTCCCTTGAGCGCGGCGTGGGGTTTGAAGTTTTCATTCTTCAAGGTATCGGCGGCATTGATCCCGCTGTTGTCGAAGCATGCCCCCATCAGAACCAGCGCCTGGTCAAGGTCCGAAGTCAGCTTGCGGCGATGCTTTCCCTGCCAGCTTTGCGCGAACGCCAGCGGCTCCACCATGTAGAAAACCTTTTTCTTTTCCTCACACCAGCCGCGCTCTACAAACTCGTCAGGGGCCATGCCGGAGCCACGCAGGTGCTTTTGCATCTGGTCGCGGGCGA
Source organism: Pseudomonas sp. zfem001 (assembly GCF_032621725.1). Classification (NCBI taxonomy): domain Bacteria; kingdom Pseudomonadati; phylum Pseudomonadota; class Gammaproteobacteria; order Pseudomonadales; family Pseudomonadaceae; genus Pseudomonas; species Pseudomonas sp. zfem001. Next base: position 41,521 of record NZ_JAVYJI010000007.1, read on the forward strand.
CCTCGGTCTGACCGTCGTAGATACGCAGGAATTGACGAGTGACGGGTTCCGCATTGACCGGCGGCGGCTCCTGGGTACGGTTGGCGTCCTCATCGATCAGCTGATTGATACCCACCAGGGCATCCCGCACGTTGATCACCCGTCCTTCATCGACATAGACCTTGCCGTAGTGGCGAGAGAAGTACTCCAGGGCCTTGCCACGGCGAATCACCTGCAGGTCAGCCGATGGCAAGCCCTGTTTGGAGTGGTTCTCCAGCATGCCTTGCAGTTGGCGAACCTCAGTCAAGACCTCACGGCGCATCCGGCCCCAGCTCACCGGCTTGGGCTCTTCAGTGCGCTTGCGGCAAACGTGGATGATGTCGTACTCGATGGTCTTCGAGCCGAATTCTCCTTCGCCTTTGGTCTCGTCGGAGCGAATCGGGTAGGTAGCCTCGAGGTAGAAGCCCGCATCGAATAGCGACTCCAGCACTGCCACCCACGGCTCATCCTCGCTGTGATGGAAGGTGAAGGCCAGGATGCCGCTGGGCTTCAGGAGGCGATGCGCCTCGCGCCAGCATTGCGTGAGCAAGCGCTGGTAGAAGCCATCCGGGTCTTCTGGCTCCCGTGCTTTGTTGGCCACGGCCTCCAGCGACTTGGGTGTGTACTCTGCACTGAAAATCTCTGGGTACTTGCCCTTAAGCACCAGGCGGAGCCAGACGTAGAAAAAGTCGGCCAGCTCCGAGTAGTGCAACAGGCCGCCGAAAGGCGGATCGGTGATGACCAGATCAAGGCTGGCACTTTCTAGCTGAGTCAGATCGGTGGACGAGCCCTGATGCACGACCACATCTAGTACCGGGTCGCCGGGGAACACTTTTTCGCTCTTCCCACTTAGCTGACCAGCAAGCGCAGAGTCGCGGCGCTTCAGCGCTTCGATGCTCACCGAATCCCACGGTTCAGCCGCCCATTCTCGGCCCTCATTGATCCCTTCGATACACGACGCCCAATTGCCACGACCCAACGCTGGAAAAACACTGTTTTCAACGACATTGTTCTTCGGGTGATAGTTGTTGTTGCTCATGTGCGGCACGAGCTTGTCGTAACCGCTATCCCAAAAACAAAAAAGATTTTGATTGCGTAAATATTGCTGGAAGGCCCCCAGCACAAACTCCCGCACCCGCCAGTCGTAGTCCCCGACTTCGACAATGGCTTTGAGCAGTTGAGCGTGCACCAGCAGTTGGCGCGGGTTGAACATCGTCCACCAGTGCGTGAAGCCGTAGTTTTCACGGATATCACTGTTGGCAATAGCTGTCATGAACCCATAGGGCACTTCAGAGCGCGGCCAGTAGTCCTTCAGGTCAGCATCCTTGCGCGCTTCCCATTCCGCGAACGCAGCGTCATGTTGATGGGCATGTGCTATTTCATAAGGTGCGAAGAAGCGCCCGCTGTAGGGTTTGCCTGCTTCATCCCGCTTGGGCGCGTAGCCTTGAACGGCATATGCTGCCATTTGGCCGCTTTTCTTGGTGGCCTTGATAGAGCTCATGACGTCTTGCACTGTGCCGCAGGCCGCGCAGGCAAAGTTGGAGCGCTTCGGCACTGTGCCGTTTTCCGGCGCAAAGGTGATCTTCGTTTCTGGGCAAGTCACTTGGTCCGGCAGTGCACCTCGCACCTCTAGCAGACGAATTTTGGATGCTCGCTCATTATCCCAGCGCGTGGTCGCACCCACGTCATCCTGCGCCGAACCACCGAAGGGCTGGCCGTTCACATCCAGCTTTGGCGAGCCTGCTAGCCATTGCGGATGCACCAGCAGACTCAGCTCGACCTTCTTATTTTTGCCCTTGCCAAGCTTGATTTGCCCACGAGTGCCTTCCAGCGCCAGACCATCCTTGATGCGTAGTTGGGCCTTGATACTGCTGCCACAATGCGGACAGCTCACACCCTTCTCGACATCAAGGATGGCGAACGGATGCTCCGACGGTGCCACATACAACGGCACGTCGGGTGCCATCCGCGCAGAGTGTTCCTCAATATGGAATTCACCGCCACAGTTGCTGCAGGCATGCTCCCAGTGCTTGACGGACAGAGTTTTCACCGCCATCACCGGACTGGTCATGATCGGTGTTCGATGGCCGCAGCCGGTCACCTGGCAAGGGCCGTGCTTGGCCCAGAAGGTGTAGATGATCTCCGGGCCTTCGTAGCGATAGTCCTTGCGCTCCTCACGCGGAATGCTCAGCGGGTCGAAGCCGGCGGGCATCACCTTCTGGGTCGGCAGATGCGTCCAGGTGCCTTTCTCACCATTCGGGCCATCACAGTAGTAGTACGGCATGATCTGCGGCTTGACTTCGGCCTCGATGTCGGCAAGCAGGTGCCTGACCTGGTCCAGATCGACGTTGGCAAGCTCCTGCTTTACTACGAACCAGGCAACCGGATTCAGGTCATTGCCGATCATCTGCATGCCAAGGCGTGAGCCCTCCACCAGCGTGGTGCCACCCCCCATGAAGATGTCCGCCACCTTCAGATCCTTGAAAGCACCCTTCTTCTGGTGGTTGGCGTAGTAGTTGTCCCATACCAGCTTGGCCGCGTGCGACTTGTCCTCAGGAGCCTTGGTGGCCGCGGCAATCAGCATGGAGCGGAAAACGCTGGAGCGCCGACGTGCCCACCATTTCGACATCTGGTAAATAGGCTTGCCCGCATTCCCCTCGATGATCGCTACCTGGTTGACCGGTAGGATCGGGAAATCGACCTCCAGGCAGGTCTTGGGGCGATTCGGGTCGTTGAAATCCACGGTTTCCAGCGCAACGGCCTTGCCGGCACTGACAGCCTTGGCGACTTCGAGGGCCAGGAGTTCTTTTTTGGTTGCCATTTGGCGCAATCCTTACTTGGTGAGCTCGACGAACGGCGACAAAACTTCCAGCAGCGACAAGCCACCGTGAGTCAGCGTCGGGTATCCACCCTGGTTCTTCCACTTCAAACGGCCAAGCGCCATCAGGTGTGGTCCATGCTGGTTTTCGATCTGGAGAGAAACCGGGGGAGAGAAATGGCCAGCCTCGGCAGTGCCTGCAGTGCTACGGCCGCCGGCAAAGGTTTTCTTGAGGTAGGCAGCTACATCCCCCTCGGCATCGGAGAAATAGCCTGTAGCGGCATAGCCATGGTCAGAGGTGATAACCAGTCGGCGGCCATTCGCCAGTTTTTCCACCAAGGCCCAGAAGTCATCGCTAGTGAGCTGCTCAGCGGCATCGCGAGTCAGCACCTCTAGCCCCTGGCCAGCGCCGGAGCCATCATGCACCTTGCTGTCAGGCCAGTGGTGCCAGAACACCCAGTTCGGGGCGCTGTTAACCAGACCGGCGCAGTCCTGCCAGGGCAAGTCGATGCTCTCGGTCTGGCAGGGAGCCACCCTGTGAGTCAATCCACCGCCATTGTTCTGTAGTTGGCTACGGCTGCCAAAGCCCAGGGCTTTGGCAAATTCGTTGGTTTCACCCGGCAGTTCCGAGGCTGTAGCTGAGACTTCATGCAGGGTAAAACCACGCTCCTTAGCCCCCTGGAGAAGCCAAGGCAGCTCGCGCAGCGACAGACCATCCAGAATCAACACTGCCTTGGCGCTGTACGGCTGCTCCCACCAACTTGTCAGCCGGTCCGAGGTACGCTGAATGCCGCTCACTTCAGGATCTGCAAAGGCATGCCAGAGATCCCAGCTGCTGGTCGCAAGAAAATGATCCAGCCAACCCACTTCACGGTCACGCCGGGTCACCTCGCCAGCTGCATTACCCGTGGCCAACGGCTTGCTGGTGATCTCCATGACGCGGCCGACAATAAGCTCCCAGGCCTCTGCGGACGTACCGCTGGTGATCTTCTGCAACAGTTCAGCATCCAGTGCCATCAGTTATCTTCCTTCTCAAGGGATAGCTCGAAGGTCATGCCATCCGGGAGCTTCTTCAGTAGCTCTTTCAATTGAGCGCCAGTGGCTGCCGAGAGCTTGAGCGTCACGGACTCGACAGGTGTGGCAGGACCAATACCCCAGCCCTCCAGCTTGCCAATCAGATTCAGCGGCGAGGTGGCAGGGTTCTGCAGTACGGTTTTCGATTTGCTGTTGGTGCTGTCAGATGGATTGGCAAAAATCCCTCCAGGAGCAGGTGGGGTGCCACCTCCCGGCTCCGAGATAGGGAATGGGGGCATGCCACTTCCCTGGCCGGGATTGCCATTACTGTCACCGAAGAGCCCGCCAGGCTGTGTCGGAGGGACAATCGGAGTGACCGTGCCGCTTGTAGCAGGTACGGCAGAAGGCTGTAGCAGGAATACCTCGTCCAGCTGTCGCCCCGTGAAGGAAAGCTTGGGGCGCAGGCGCCTCCAGGCGCTTTCTTCATCTTCACCTGGCTGTGCCTGCAGGTATTCCATCCCCCTCAGATTGATGGCGATCTTGCCTCGTGCGCAAAGGCGGATGATGCGCTCCTTCATGGCGGTTTCTCCCAGCCATGGGATGCAGTCCAGCCCACCGGGGCGGGGCTCCTTCAGTTCGCGCAGCAGCTTGCTGATAGGCTCGCTGTTGGAAGCGACTTCCATGACCAGCTCTTCAAGGTCTTCCGGTACGAACAGGTCATTGACCAGTGCTTCCTCGATAGCCTCGGGGATCTGCCCCCCCTGTTTCTTCAGCGTCTCTATAGCAAATGCACATTGGCTGGGGTCCTGGTTGCTCCAGCGCATCAGTACAGCGAAGCGATCAAAGCGCTTCTTCAGAATGTCACGCAGCTCATTCTGATACTTGGTCTGTAGCTTCCGGTATTCAGGGCTCTGGTTGCCCCACTCCTGGGCTTTCATGGATGCGCGGGCCAGGATCAGCAGGTCGCGGTCCTGGAACGCATTCTTCGAGCCTCCTCGGGGAAGCAGAAAGCGCACCGTATTGCGATTTTTTTGCAAGTGATCCTTGAGCCAGCGACCGAGACGCTCATCAAGACGATCAGGCTCCTCCGGCAGCACCAGAATGGGCAGGCGATCATCCCAACGCTCAGGCTGCTCGCTTTCCTCAAGGGTGGACCAAGGGTCAGAAAGCCAAGTGCTGGGCAACGCAATCACGCGGAAGTTTTTCGCCACCTCCTCGGTGCCACCGATGACGTAGCGGATCTCCTTGGCCAGTTGAGCGAGATCTGTACCATCAGCAAACAGCTTGTCGTTGCGAGCACAGGCCATCAGCTTGGCTTGGGGGTTTTCCTCTTCACGAAAAACCAGTCGATTGCCATCCTGGTGGATGTTGAAGCTGTTCTCGACAATGGTGGCGAGCTCGACCTGGAAGGCGTTGTCATCAACCGCCGATGCGCGGGTGATATCGACCTGCAGGGTTGCTGGTTCGGCCCCTGCCTGGTTCCCGACAGCAATCGAGCGTAACCAGAGTGCACTGACAATCTCCCGCAGGTGCGGCACATCGTAGCGGTACCCCGGCACAGCCTCGGTAACCGAGGTGATGTTGCGCAGCGCCTTTTCGCGCAGGGTGCGATGCTGCTGGTTGGACACCGAATCCAAGAGCGCGCCGATGCCAGCGCTGTCGTCATCAAGAATGAAGTCGGCGGCAGTCAGGATCGGGCTGGTCTCTCCCCGACTTTTGAACAGGTTGGCCAGGATGCGGATCATGTCACGGGTTTCCTGGGCATCCGTGGCGATCAGCACCTGGTCCTCCAGGAGCTGCAGCAGGTGCGGGGCGTAGGGCCAGGCCTCAGTGAAGTCGCGGCGCTTTCGCTCCTGTTCCGCGGCTGGAACATCCAGTAGTCGGAAGTATTCGCTGACGTGATTTGCCAAGAGATTTTCGATATTGGCGGCAGACACCTGCAGCCGGTTGTCGAACAGGCGGTGTAGCAGCATACGCCGGCGATCCTGTTGGATACGCTCGGGGCTGCCCCCTGCCTTGAAATCGATGGTCACCGGGTTGACGCGGTGAACCTGCTGATAGGCGTCAGTACCGCCATTGCGCACGGAGATCACCAGAACCAAGAGCTCCGGATGCTCCTTGGCGATCTCGGAAAGGATCTGGATGAAATTGAAGGCCCAAGCGACCGCTGGGGCCTGTTTGGTGTCCTTAAGCCCATCGAACCAGGTCTGGAACTCGTCCAGCAGCAGCATGGTTGGCTGCTTCTGGAGCAACTCCAGGATTAGGTCATGGGAGGGAACATCGGTCTTCGCGTGGCCCATGCCCTCCCATTTGCCGCGGATGTATGTGCCATGGGGGTGACGCTCCAGCAGCACATCCCAGAGGAATTTGTAGCGTTGGCGGTGCAGGCTTTCACCGATCACCAGCATGCCATCACGCAGGCGAATCTTGGCAATCTCCGGCAAAGCCAGGGTGGTTGCCCATGAGTTGAGCCAGGCAGCGGTCGATACGGGGTCGTTGACCGCGTGGTACAGGGCCGCCATCAAGTGCGATTTACCAAGCCCTCGCTCGCCAATCACTACAACGGGGCGCCCCTGGTCAGGCCCAACAGCCTCGATACCCTTGAGGAGATCCTGGGTAGGGTAGGTGATGCTCAGGAATTCCTGAGCCGCAACCTGTGTCGCACCAGTGTTACTCTCGTTGGCAAGCTCGATGGCAGTGCCTTTGAGGCGCTTGCCCCGGAACTCCTCACGCAACGTTAACCCAAGCATCGGCACTCGATCTCCATTCAATACTCAACGCAGGCCCCGCCAAAGCACAGGCAGGGGCCAGCAATACATTCGTCAGTGTCAGTCAGCTTATATAGAAGAAGCAGCGATCTGATGATGGAGGCCGGGGATGGCCACCACAGATCGAATCGTAGGGGGCCGCCACACAGCACCCGGGCAGAATTGCTCGGACTGAGCATCGGGGATGCATCGCGGGGCTGCGGGTGAAGCCTTGGAGCTGTACGACTGGAGATGGCACCAGAGGGGCGCGGCACGGAAAGCGCACGCAAGCTAACCGGACAGAGGGGTATGCTCTGTCGGGCGCCATGGTCTAGGTTGTTGCGCTCATCCATCCCGAAGATCCTTCACGGCCGAGCTGCTGCTAGTCAGCCATGAGTGTGCGCAAGCCAATCTCAATTGGCAACCAATTGGCAACCAACCTGATCAATTTTCGAACACCACCAAAAACAGACAGGCATAAAAAAATCCAAGCCCCCGCAAGTGCTTGGATTTTCTAGGGTTTTTTGGTCGGGACGGAGTGATTCGAACACTCGACCCCTTGCACCCCATGCAAGTGCGCTACCGGGCTGCGCTACGCCCCGACAATGCTTCCAGATGACCGAAAGCGGGAGGAACTATACATTAAGCTTTTGAAATAAGGCAACTTTTTCTTAGCCCTACTTCTTCAGCACGTGCAAAACGTCCTCGAGCTCGGCGATCATCTGCTTGATCAGCTGACGATACTGAGTGGTGTCGTCTTTGGCTTCGTCACCAGAAAGGCGCTGACGTGCGCCGCCTATGGTGAAACCCTGATCGTACAGAAGCGCACGAATCTGCCGAATCATCAGCACATCCTGACGCTGATAATAGCGACGGTTGCCCCGCCGCTTTACCGGGTTCAGTTGTGGGAATTCCTGTTCCCAGTAACGTAGAACGTGGGGCTTGACCGCGCAGAGCTCACTGACCTCACCAATAGTGAAGTAGCGTTTGCCGGGAATTGCCGGTAGTTCGTCGTTATGACTTGGTTCCAGCATAGGCCTCGACCCTGGCTTTCAATTTTTGCCCTGGACGAAAAGTGACCACACGGCGAGCCGTGATTGGAATCTCTTCCCCTGTTTTCGGGTTACGGCCGGGTCGCTGGCGCTTATCGCGCAAGTCGAAGTTGCCGAACCCGGACAGCTTGACCTGTTCGTTCAGCTCAAGAGCCTGGCGGATCTCTTCAAAAAACAGCTCCACCAGTTCCTTGGCTTCCCGTTTGTTCAGGCCGAGCTCTTCATACAGACGTTCCGCCATCTCAGCTTTCGTCAGAGCCCCCATACGCTACTTCCTTAACGTGGCGTTGAACCTTTGTTCGAGGCAGGTGAGGATATTTTGCGTAGTAGTACTCACCTCATCGTCATTAAGAGTGCGCGATGGATGTTGCCAGGTCAAGCCGACGGCAAGGCTTTTTCTAAGCGGATCAATGCCTTTACCGTGATAGACGTCAAATAGCTTGAGGTCTGTCAGCCATTCTCCCGCCGTTTCACGGATTGCGCCCAGCACAGCCTCGGCCGGCTGCTCGCGATCGACCAGCAGCGCCAGGTCGCGACGCACTTCAGGGAAGCGCGACAACTCGCTGAATGCCGGCATGCGGCCAGCAGCCACTTCAGCCAGCACCAGCTCGAAGAGGAACACCGACTGATCCAGGCCCAATGTCTTGGCCAACTCAGGATGCAGAGCCCCCATGAAACCAACTAGGCGCCCTTCCCGTTCGATGCGAGCAGTCTGGCCCGGATGCAGAGCAGGATGCTCGCCCGGCACGAAGCTGAAAGCATCAGCTGCACCGGCATAACCCAGCAGCGCCTCGACATCGGCCTTCAGATCATAGAAGTCGACGCTATCACGGTTGTTGGCCCAACCTTCGGGCAGGCGGCTGCCGGTGATCACGCCAGCGAGCATGGCCTCTTGCTGCAGACCTTCCAGCTGACCAACAAAACGCAGGCCGCTCTCGAACAGACGCACGCGCGACTGCTGGCGATTGAGGTTGTGCTGTAGTGCCTTGACCAGACCCGGCCACAGCGAGGAACGCATGGCGGCCATATCGGCAGAGATCGGATTGGCCAGTTGCAGCGGCTCTACGCCTGGAGTGAACAGCTCGAAGAGCTTCGGGTCGATGAAGCTGTAGGTGATCGCTTCCTGATAACCACGGGCGACCAGCAGACGACGCAGTGCCGGCAGTTCGGCACGCGCTTCGGCTTTGGTCTGTGGCGCCAGGCGAGCTTGCGGGTAACGCACAGGCAGACGGTTGTAGCCATACAGGCGACCCAGTTCTTCGATAAGGTCCACTTCCAGGCTGATGTCGAAGCGATGACTCGGCACGCTGACCAGCCATTGGCCGGCACCCTGAGCGCTGACGCCCAGCCCCAGTGCAGTGAGCAGACGCTCGACCTCGGCACCGTCCATATCCATGCCCAGCATCTGGCTGATACGCTCGGCACGCAGAGTGATCGGCGCCACGCTAGGCAGGTCCGCCTCGCTACTCGCTTCGATGATCGGGCCTGCTTCGCCGCCGACGATTTCCAGCAGCAGCGCAGTAGCACGCTCCATTGCCTGACGTGCCAGCTGCGAGTCCACGCCACGTTCGAAGCGGTGCGAGGCGTCGGTATGCAAGCCGTAGGAACGAGCCTTACCAGCGACAGCGATGTTGTCGAAGAAGGCGCTTTCCAGGAACAGATCGCGGGTATTGTCGCTCACACCGCTGTGCTCACCGCCCATCACGCCGGCGATGGCCAGCGCGCGGCCATGATCAGCGATGACCAGCGTATCGGCACGCAAGCTGACTTCCTGGCCGTCGAGCAACACCAGCTTCTCGCCCTCTTCAGCCATGCGCACGCGAATGCCGCCATTGATTTCGGCGAGGTCGAAGGCGTGCATCGGCTGGCCCAGCTCGAGCATCACGTAGTTGGTGATGTCCACCGCCGCATCGATACTACGAATATCGGAACGACGCAGGCGCTCGACCATCCACAGCGGGGTCGGGCGAGACAGGTCAACGTTACGCACCACGCGACCGAGGTAACGCGGGCAAGCCTTGGGCGCGAGCACCTCGACAGGGCGCACTTCGTCATGCGCAGGCGCAACGGCGTCGATAGCGACTGGCGAAACGGAAGCGCTGTACATGGCGCCTACTTCCCGAGCCAGGCCGGCGAGCGACAGGCAGTCACCACGGTTAGGGGTCAGGCCGATCTCGATGCTGGCGTCGTCCAGTTGCAGGTGGGAGCGAATGTCGCTACCTACCGGCGCATCGGCCGCCAGTTCCATCAGGCCGCTGTTGTCTTCGCTGATCTGGAGTTCGGAAGCCGAGCACAGCATGCCCTGGGATTCCACGCCGCGCAGTTTGGCCTTCTTGATCTTGAAGTCGCCCGGCAGCTCGGCACCGATCATGGCGAACGGAATCTTGATGCCGGCGCGGGCATTGGGCGCGCCGCAAACGACCTGGAAGGTCTCAGCACCATTGCTCACCTGGCATACGCGCAGCTTGTCAGCGTCCGGGTGTTGTTCGGCACTGAGAATCTCACCGACCACGATGCCACTGAAAGCACCGGCTACCGGTTGCACCGCGTCGACTTCGAGGCCGACCATGGACAGGCGTGCGACCAGATCCTCGCGGGATACGTCGGGATTCACCCAACTGCGCAGCCATTGTTCACTGAATTTCATGTTGTCTGTTCTCCTTAAACGAATTCGATCACGAGGGGCGGCTGCTAGCGAAATTGCGCCAGGAACCGCAGGTCGTTATCGAAGAACAGGCGCAAGTCATTGACGCCATAGCGCAGCATGGCCAGGCGCTCGACACCCATGCCGAAGGCGAAGCCGGAGTATTTCTCCGGGTCGATGCCGCTCATGCGCAGCACGTTCGGGTGGACCATGCCGCAACCCATCACTTCCAGCCAGCCGGTCTGCTTGCACACGCGGCAACCTTTGCCGGAGCACATCACGCACTGCATGTCGACTTCGGCAGACGGCTCGGTGAAGGGGAAAAAGGAAGGACGGAAACGCACACCCAGTGGTTTTTCGAAGAACACGCGGAGGAATTCCTCGATGGTGCCCTTGAGGTCAGCGAAGCTGATGTCCTCGTCGACCAGCAGGCCTTCGACCTGATGGAACATCGGCGAGTGGGTGATATCGGAGTCGCAGCGATACACACGACCAGGGCAAACGATACGGATCGGCGGCTGCTGCGATTCCATGGTGCGTACCTGCACCGGCGAGGTGTGGGTACGCAGCAGCATGTTCGCGTTGAAATAGAAGGTGTCGTGCATCGCCCGCGCCGGGTGGTGGCCAGGGATGTTGAGCGCCTCGAAGTTGTGGTAGTCGTCTTCGACTTCCGGACCCTCGGCCACGTTGTAGCCGATATGGGTGAAGAACTGCTCGACACGCTCGAGCGTGCGAGTGACCGGGTGCAGACCACCGGATGCCTGGCCACGGCCAGGCAGGGTCACGTCAATCCGCTCGGACGCCAGCTTCTCGGCGAGCAGGGCCTGCTCAAGCACGGATTTGCGGGCATTCAGGGCGTCTTGCACTTGATTCTTGGCAGTGTTGATCAGGGCGCCGGCCTGTGGGCGCTCTTCGGCCGACAGCTTGCCCAGAGTCTGCATCAGGGCGGTCAGTTCGCCTTTCTTGCCAAGGTACTGAACCCGGAGCTGTTCCAGGGCATTGACATCTTCACTTCGTTGCACGGCCTCAAGCGCTTGCGAGACCAATGCATCCAGATTTTCCATTTACAGACTCCAGATACGAAATAGGGGAAGAGCTGTTAAGGCTCTTCCCCTATCTTTGACGTTGCCACCGGGCGAACCCGGTGATTGTCGGGGGACTTAAGCCAGAACGGCCTTAGCTTTCTCGACAATCGCAGCAAACGCCGCTTTTTCGTTCACTGCCAGATCAGCCAGAACCTTACGGTCGATTTCGATCGACGCTTTCTTCAGGCCAGCGATCAGACGGCTGTAGGACAGACCGTTGACGCGAGCACCAGCGTTGATACGAGCGATCCACAGTGCGCGGAACTGACGTTTTTTCTGACGACGGTCACGGTAGGCATATTGACCAGCCTTGATGACAGCCTGCTTGGCAACACGGAACACGCGCGAACGAGCGCCGTAGTAGCCTTTAGCCAGTTTCAGAATCTTTTTGTGACGAGCACGAGCGATAACGCCACGCTTAACACGAGCCATGAGTAATTACCTCTAAGTATCTTGACCGAATTAACGAACGCGCAGCATGCGCTCGACTTTAGCTTTGTCCGACGGACCGATCAGCGAACTGCCACGCAGCTGGCGCTTACGTTTCGTGGACATCTTGGTCAGGATGTGGCTCTTGAAAGCGTGCTTGTGCTTGAAGCCTGTAGCAGTCTTCAGGAAGCGCTTTGCAGCACCGCTCTTGGTTTTCATTTTTGGCATGTTTTGTACTCCGCATTCATTAACTACTGATAACCATCAGGCCTGCCAGTGCCCGGTAGATTATTTACGCTTCTTGGGTGCGATAACCATCATCAGCTGGCGTCCTTCCAGCTTAGGATGCTGTTCTACGGTGCCAAGCTCGATCAGGTCTTGTTCGACCCGCTTGAGCAGCTCCATACCCAGCTCCTGGTGAGCCATCTCACGACCGCGGAATCTCAGAGATACCTTGGCCTTGTCCCCATCTTCAAGGAAACGTACCAGGTTGCGTAGTTTTACCTGGTAATCCCCCTCTTCCGTCCCTGGACGAAACTTGATTTCTTTGATCTGCTGCTGGTGCTGATTCTTCTTGGCGATAGCAGCCTGCTTCTTCTTCTCGAACAGGTGCTTGCCGTAGTCCATGATGCGGCAAACGGGTGGCACTGCATCAGCTGAGATCTCTACCAGATCCAGCTTGGCTTCTTCAGCCACGCGCAATGCCTCATCGATCGAAACAATACCGACCTGCTCGCCGTCAGCGCCAATCAGGCGCACTTCACGAGCGGTGATGTTTTCGTTGATCGGCGCCTTAGGGGCGGCCCGCTTGTCCTGTCTCATTTCACGCTTAATAGTTATTACTCCAAATCTTGGCGACCACGCCGGGAAACCGCTTGCTGCAACTGTGCGGCGAACTGCTCGATGGGCAGAGAGCCCAGATCGACGCCTTCACGGGTACGGACAGCAACGGATCGAGTCTCGACCTCCCGATCTCCAATAACCAAGAGATAGGGAACCTTGAGCAAGGTATGCTCGCGGATTTTAAAGCCGATCTTTTCGTTTCTCAAGTCAACCTTGGCACGAAAACCGCTTTGATTGAGAGTTTTCTCGACTTCACGGGCAAAATCGGCCTGCTTGTCGGTGATATTCATGATCACCGCCTGGGTCGGCGCGAGCCAAGCCGGGAAGGAACCGGCGTAGTGCTCGATCAGCATACCGATGAAGCGCTCGAACGAACCGAGGATCGCGCGGTGCAACATGACCGGGCGTTTGCGGTTGTTGTCTTCGGCGATGTAGCTGGCATCCAGACGCTCAGGCAGGTTCGGATCGTACTGCAGCGTACCGCACTGCCAGTTACGACCCAGGCAGTCACGTAGGGTGAACTCGATCTTCGGCCCGTAGAAGGCGCCCTCACCCGGCTGATATTCCCAGGCCAGGCCGGACTCATTCAGCGCTTCGGCCAGCGCGCCCTCGGCGCGATCCCACAGTTCATCGGAGCCCACGCGCTTGGCCGGGCGAGTCGAGAGCTTCATGGCGATATCGGTGAAACCGAAGTCCGAGTAGACCTGCAGGGTCAGCTTGATGAAATCGGCCGCTTCCTTCTTCACCTGATCTTCGGTGCAGAAGATATGCGCATCGTCCTGCACGAAGCCACGCACACGCATGATGCCGTGCAGCGCGCCGGACGGCTCGTTGCGGTGGCAAGCACCGAACTCGGCCAGGCGCAGCGGCAGGTCGCGGTAGGACTTCAGGCCCTGGTTGAAGATCTGCACGTGGCACGGGCAGTTCATCGGCTTCACCGCGTAGTCGCGGTTTTCCGAAGCCGTGGTGAACATGTTTTCGGCGTAGTTGGACCAGTGACCGGAACGCTCCCACAGGATGCGATCGACCACCTGCGGCGTGCGCACCTCCACATAGCCGTTCTCACGCTGCACCTGGCGCATGTACTGCTCCAGCACCTGGTAGACAGTCCAGCCATTGGGGTGCCAGAACACCATGCCCGGCGCTTCTTCCTGCAGGTGGAACAGATCCAGCTGCTTGCCGATGCGACGGTGATCGCGTTTTTCAGCCTCTTCGATGCGCTGGATATAAGCAGCCAGCTGCTTCTTGTCCGCCCAGGCAGTGCCGTAAACACGCTGCAGTTGCTCGTTCTTCGAGTCACCGCGCCAGTAAGCACCAGAAATACGGGTTAGCTTGAACGCCCTGAGGAAGCGCGTGTTCGGCACGTGCGGGCCGCGGCACATGTCGACGTACTCTTCATGGAAGTACAGCCCCATGGCCGTTTCGTCCGGCATGTCGTCGATCAGACGCAGCTTGTATTCCTCACCACGAGCCTTGAACAGCTCGATGACCTCGGCGCGCGGAGTCATCTTCTTGATGACGTCGTAGTCCTTCTCGATCAACTCGGCCATGCGCTTTTCGATGGCTGCCATGTCTTCCGGCGTGAAAGGACGATCGATGGCGATGTCGTAATAGAAGCCTTCGTCAATGACTGGCCCGATCACCATCTTGGCGTTCGGATACAGCTGCTTGACTGCATGCCCAACCAGGTGAGCACAGGAGTGGCGAATGATCTCCAGCCCCTCTTCGTCCTTCGGCGTAATGATCTGCAGAGTGGCGTCGGTATCGATCACGTCACAGGCATCGACCTGCTTGCCGTTTACCTTGCCAGCCAGGGTGGCCTTGGCCAGACCCGCACCAATGGATTGAGCGACCTCCAGCACGGATACCGGATGATCGAACGAACGTTGACTGCCGTCGGGAAGAGTAATGATGGGCATGGCGCCTCCTCTCCTAGTGGTGACCCCTACCAAAGGTCACGTGGGTTGGGATGAGCCAGGAAGCGATTCGGCGGTATACCCGCCTAACAATGGCAGGAGCCCAAAGGCCAACCAGACCGAACCAAGTCACTGGAAGTAAAGAGTGCGGATGCTTTCAGAAAGCCTGAGCTCTGACAAGCAACCACCTGCAACAAACACGCAAAGCCTGCTCGAAAAATTCGAGCAATAAAAAAGGGGTCGCTTAGCGACCCCTTTTTATCGATTTGGTAGGCACAATTGGACTCGAACCAACGACCCCCACCATGTCAAGGTGGTGCTCTAACCAACTGAGCTATGTGCCTTCGATGGGTGCGCATTCTACGCAGATCTTTTTGGCCGTCAACAGATTTTTTCGCTAACTCACTGAAATAGGCCAATTTTTTATCGAAATCGGATCGTTGAATATTTTGCACGGACACTAGCCGGCTATTTTCAACTCAGGTAGCATCGGATCATTCGTAAAAAATAAAGAACAGAGGTTCAAGATGGCGCACACGGCATACCCACAATCCTATTACGCCGCTTCAGCCAACCCCGTCCCGCAACGCCCTGCCCTGCAAGGCGAGGTGGAAACCGATGTGTGCATAATCGGCGCGGGTTACACCGGCCTGTCCACTGCACTGTTTCTGCTGGAGAACGGTTTCAAGGTGAGCATCGTCGAGGCGGCCAAGGTTGGCTTTGGCGCTTCCGGCCGCAACGGCGGACAGATCGTCAACAGCTACAGCCGCGACATCGACGTGATAGAACGTACGGTCGGCCCCAAGCAGGCGCAACTGCTTGGGCAGATGGCGTTCGAGGGCGGCCGCATCATTCGTGAACGCATCGCCAAGTACGACATCCAGTGCGACCTGAAGGATGGCGGCGTATTCGCCGCGCTGACCAGCAAGCAGATGGGCCACCTGGAATCGCAGAAGAAGCTGTGGGAGCGCTACGGCCATACCCAGCTGGAGCTGATGGACGCCAAGCGCATCCGCGAAGTGGTTGCTACCGAGAACTATGTCGGCGGCATGCTGGACATGAGCGGTGGGCATATCCACCCACTGAACCTGGCCTTGGGTGAAGCCGCTGCAGTGGAATCGCTGGGCGGGGTGATCTACGAACAGTCCCCGGCCACGCGCATCGAGCGCGGCGCCAACCCGGTGGTGCACGCTCCGGAAGGCCGTATCAAAGCCAAATTCGTCGTGGTCGCCGGCAACGCCTACCTGGGCAATCTGGTGCCGGAGCTGGCGTCCAAATCGATGCCGTGCGGCACTCAGGTGATCACTACCGAGCCACTGTCCGATGAAGTCGCCGCCAGCCTGCTGCCGCAGGACTACTGCGTGGAAGACTGCAACTACCTGCTCGACTACTACCGCCTCACCGGCGACAAGCGTCTGATCTACGGCGGTGGCGTGGTGTATGGCGCACGCGATCCAGCCAATATCGAGGCGATCATCCGCCCGAAGATGCTCAAGACCTTCCCGCAACTGAAGGACGTGAAGATCGACTTCGCCTGGACCGGCAACTTCCTGCTGACGCTGTCGCGCCTGCCGCAGGTCGGTCGCATCGGCGACAACATCTACTACTCGCAAGGCTGCAGCGGCCATGGCGTGACCTATACGCACCTGGCGGGCAAGGTTCTGGCCGAAGCACTGCGCGGGCAGGCCGAACGCTTCGATGCCTTCGCCGGCCTGCCGCACTACCCCTTCCCTGGCGGGCGGATGTTCCAGGTACCCTTCAGCGCCCTCGGCGCCTGGTACTACACGCTGCGTGACAAGCTCGGCGTGTAATCCTACCCATCAACGAAAACGGCGCCCTCGGGCGCCGTTTTCTTTTGCATCACGGACAGGTAGGCAAGACCTGACACTGCCCACCAGAACCACTGGCTTTCGGCGGTGCGGCGAAGCGCCCATCTTCCGGCGCCAGACGCTGTGCGCAGACCTGGGCCTGCTGCGCCTCAGCAGCACAGCCCTGCTCACCCAACACTTGCGACAGGTTGAACCAACCCGCAGCAAAACTCGGCTCGCGCTTGAGGCTCTCACGCAACGCCTGCTCGGCGCCCTTGCGATCACCATCGGCGTAGCGGCTGTTACTCAGGGCGAACCAAGGCAATGACTGCTCCGGCCAGGCCTCGGCGGCGCGGCGATAGGCGCGCCGAGCCGGCTGAGCATTGCCGGTTTGCTCAAGGTCGTTGGCAGCCTTCATCCAGACATGAATATCGGCCTGTGCCGGCAAGCGTTCCGGTGGCAGGGTCACTACCGCCCAGCGACCACCGCGTGCCCAGGTTCTGTCGAAGCTGTTGAAGCTGTCTTCGAGCCTGCGCGTAGTGGCCGAGCGCAAAATCAGCGTGCGCTCGCGGCGGTCGTAACCCACCACCACCGCGAAGTGCCATTGCGGATACCAGTCGAATGCCAGGTTCTGCAGCACCAGCACCGGGTTGCCGGCGGCCACCTCGGCGAGCACCGCCTCCAGGCGTGGCTGCAGCGGATACACCAGCATTTCGTGATTGCGTGCGGCGGCGACCATCTCCACCTGCAGGCTGCCTTCACGGCTGGGGATGTAGACCTTGTCCTTGAGCGCACCTGGCGTGGTCAGCACGCCACGCTGGTTGAGCATGGTGGCCAAGGCAGCCGGGCCGCACTGATAGGCGTCCTGGGGGAAGAAGGGAACGTCGGTGAGTTCCACCCGCTCAGGCAAACGCTCGCCCACCGGTGATAACACCGGGGAGCGAGCGCAGGCTGTGAGTAGAACGATCGATGCGATACAGCAGAGGCGAATCAGCGATTTATGCATTTGACGAAATTGAAGATGTTGGTGGCGCACAGCATATCAGTGATGATGAAGATCACCAGAAACAACACGATGATGCCGACCACACCTGCACCGGCGGGGGCCTGATCCAACTGCTGGTTGAACTGCGCCAGTTCGGCCGGGGTCAGGCTGGCGATACGCGATTCGACCTGATCACGGTCGACGCCCATCGATACCAGTTTCTCCTTCACCTGCTCGTCATCGAGCATGGCCATCAACTGCTCCTGATCCACCTTGTGCTGCTGCTCGGCGATCACCTCGTGAGTGCCAACCATTGCCGCATTCGCAGCAGGAATCTGCACCACCAGCAGCAGGTGAAACAGCGCAGTAATAGCTGCCAGACGGCGCATAACGGGGTTCATGGAAGTTGTCATTGTGGTTATCTCCTGAGGGACGAGGTAGCCAATAGACAGCATCCAAATCGCTCAGGTTCACTCCACCAGTCTGCGCGCGTTCACGTTTCCGTCAAAAGCTGGCTGAGCACCGCACGCAGCTTGCCTGGCTTGACCGGTTTGTTCAGCAAAGGCGCACCCAGCGCCTGCAATTCGCGACGACAGTCATCGCTGCGATCAGCGCTGATGATCAGCGCCGGAATCTGCCTGGAAAATTCGTCACGTAGCTGCTGAATCACCTGACAACCGAGCACGCCGTGATCAAGGTGAAAATCCGCCAGAATCACCTCTGGCGCCCTGCCCTGCAGACGCTGCAGGGCCTCGTTCAGATCGACCGCCGTGACCACCTCGCAGCCCCACTGCCCGAGCAGCGCCTGCATGCTGTGGAGGATGTCGACTTCGTTATCGATCACCAACAAGCGCCTCCCCGGCAGGGGGTTGCCGAGGACCGGTTGCGTCGCAGATTGTGCCTGGCGCCGCGGAGCCTCCTGCGCCAGCGGCACGCGGATGCTGAAGACCGAACCACGCCCCGGTTGCGAGCGCACCTGCACCGAGTAGCCCAACATGCGCGCGATGCGCTCGACGATGGCCAGGCCCAGGCCGACACCCTTGCGCTCGGCCGCACGCCCGACCTCAAGCTGGCTGAACTCGAGAAAGATCGTGTCCAGTTGATCGGCCGCGATGCCGCGCCCGCTGTCCCACACCTGCAATTCGACGAAAGCGCCACGGCGCCGCGCACCAAGCAGCACGCCGCCACGCTCGGTGTAACGGCAGGCGTTGCTGAGGAAGTTGCGCAGGATGCGCGTCAGCAAGCGGAAATCGGTATGCACTGCGCAATTGGCAATTCGCGCGCGTAGGCGCAAACCGCTGGCCGAGGCCACACTGTCGAACTCGGACGCCAGCGGAGCGAGCAACTCTTCAAGGCGATAGACATCGAGATCCGGCTTGATCGCCGCCTGATCCAGCTTGGAAATATCCAGCAGATCCGCCAACAGATCCTCGGCGCCTTCCAGGGCCAGGTGGCTGCGCTCCACCAGATTCTGCTCGGCACTCGGCAGCTCACGCTCGCGCAGCGTGGAAATCAACAAGCGCGCCGCATTAAGTGGCTGCAGCAGGTCATGGCTGGCCGCGGCCAGGTATTTGTCCTTGCTGCGATTGGCCGCTTCGGCTGCGTCGCGCGCCTCGCGCAGGGCCAGTTCGATGCGCTCGCGCTCCTCGATCTGCCGCTGCAGGTTGCGGTTGGATTCGAGCAGCTCGAAGGTACGTGCAGCGACGCGGCGCTCCAGTTCGTCATTGAGTTGTTGCAGGCGCTGCTGCGCCTGCTTGCGCTCGGTGATATCGGCGACGAAGCCTTCGAAGATTCCCTCCCCTTCAGGCTTGAGCAGCAGGTTCATCAGCACGTCGATGGTGCTGCCGTCGCGCCTGCGCAGGCGCGTCTCGTAGCCGAGCAGCGCCTGGCCCTGACTCAGTCGCTGGCGAATCACTTCTAGCTCGTCGAAGCCACCCACGAACAAGTGCCGGGCCAGATCGCTCGGCGACCACAGCACCTGCTGTGGGTCGTCATAACCGAGCATACGCGCCATCGCCGGATTGGTCGCCAGTACGCCGTCCTGCAGGCTGGCCTGGATGATGCCGTGCACCGCGTGCTCGAACAGCCACTTGTAGCGGTTGCGTTCTATTTCAAGCTCTTCCAAACGCGCCAGCAGCTCGGGATAGTGGCTCTTGCGCGCGGACTGGCTGCCGAGGCCGAGCAGCCCGGCCAGCGCTTCGTCAGAGCGCCTCGCCATACACCACCTCGACGTCACGCTGGGTCGATTCACGCGGGTTAGTGAGGATGCACGGGTCGTCCATCGCATGGCTGGACAAGAACGGAATGTCCGAAGTGCTTACGCCGTGCAAGCTGAGCGTCTCGCGAAAGCCCATGGAGTGCTTGAAGGCGATCAGGTGCTCGACCAGGCGCTGGCGAATCTGCGCATGGTTGAGCCCACGGCAGTCGATGCCGAGGGTTTCGGCGATGACCTTGAAACGCTCCGGCGCCGCACTGTAATTGAACGCCACAACGTGCTCGACCAGCACCGCATTGCACAGACCGTGCGGCAAGTCGAGGTAGCCACCGAGGCTGTGACTCATGGCGTGTACAGCGCCAAGGATCGCGTTGGAGAACGCCAGGCCGGCCTGCATGCTGCCAAGCATGATCTTCTCGCGCAGGACGATATCGCCCGGGTTGGCGATCATCTGCACCAGGTTGCCGTTGATCAGGCGCATGGCTTCCAGCGCGTGCGGGTCGGTCAGAGGGCCGTGGCCAGTGGAAACGAACGCCTCGATGGCGTGCACCATGGCGTCGATGCCGGTACAGGCGCTGAGGAATGGGTCCATGCTCAGGGTGGTTTCCGGATCAATCAGCGACACGTCCGGCACCACTGCCTTGCTGACGATGGAGAACTTCATCCGCTCCTGCTGGTTGGAGATGATCACGAACTGCGACACGTCTGCCGACGTGCCGGCGGTGGTCGGGATCAGGATCAGCGGTGGACTGGGCACGCGAATGGTGTCCACGCCTTCGAATTCGAGAATGCTGCGACCGTGGGCGACGACGATGCCGATGCCCTTGGCGCAGTCCATCGGGCTGCCGCCACCGACCGCGACAATGACGTTGCAACCCTCGCTGCGATACAGCTCGGCGCCCTCCATCACCTCTTCCACGCGCGGGTTGGGCGATACCTTGGTGTACAGGCAGTAGGCGATGCCCTGGGCCTGCAAGCTGGCCTCGACATCGCCAGCCCAGCCAGCGACGACTACACCGGGATCGGAGACAACCAGCACCTTGCGTGCACCGAAGGTCTTGGCGTAATTGCCGACGTTATGCCGGGAGCCGGCGCCAAAGATGATCTCGGGGGAAACGAACTTTCGCAGCTGATTCAATTCGTGGCTCATACAACGGCCTGAAATTTATTGTTATGGAATGGCGATCAGCCTACTGCATTGCCGGGTTAATGCAATGCGACCTGCGATCAGCTCAGCCGCTGATAGAAGGCATGTTCGGCCCGCAGCGCTTCGGCCAGATTAGCGGCCTGACGGAAACCGTGGCGTTCCTCGGCGAACAGGTGGTATTCCACCGGGAAACCGCGCTGACGCAGTGCCTCGACCATGCTTTCGGTCTGGCTCGGCACCACCACCGCATCCAATGCGCCCTGGAAGAAAATCACTGGTGCCTTGATCCGTTCGGCCTGCAACAAGGGTGTACGATTCCGGTAGCGCTCGGCATCCTGCTCGGGGTCGCCGATCAGCCAGTCCAGGTAATCTGCCTCGAACTTGTGCGTCAGCCGGCGCAGCGCCAGCGGGTCGCTGACACCATAGAGGCTGGCGCTGCCACGTAACTGCGGTAACTCGACCAGAGCACGCAACGCGCTGAAGCCGCCAGCGCTACCACCGCGCACGAAGACGCGCTGCGCATCGATACGGCCATCACCGGCCAGTGCATCGATAGCGGCGCGGATGTCCTCGACTTCCAACTCGCCCCACTGGCCAGCCAGACGCAAGCGGTAGTCGCGACCGTAGCCACTGCTGCCACGGTAGTTGAGGTCGAGCACGGCGAAGCCGCGTAGCGTCCAGAAGGCAATACGCGGATCGAACACCGGGTAGCAGGCCGAGGTTGGCCCGCCGTGCAGGAAGATCACCAGCGGCGGGCGCTCCCCGGATTGAGCTGGTGAGTAGAAAAAACCGTGGCTACGTTCGCCCTCACCCACCGTGCAGCTGAAAGGCTGAGGCCGTGATAGCTGTGTTTCAGACAGCGGCTGCTCACCGCCAGCCAGCATCTGCAGTGCGCCATCGCTGCGGCGAATGGCCAGCACCGCTGGCAGACGATCAGGAGCGGCAGCGATGCAGTAGAAATGTTCGTTGTCGGCAGCCAGGCTGCGGAAACGCGTAAACCCTTCGGCCAACAGCCGCTCTGCGTAGGGTGTCGCGGGGCCGCCCAGGCTATGCGCACCACGGATTCCGACAGCAGCATCGGTGCGCACGGCGCACCCTACGAGGCGGCCTATTCCCTCCTCGAAACGGGTCAGCAACAGTTCACCGTTTTCCAGCGGCATAAAGGTTCGGCTGCCCAGTTGCCAGGGCGCCGGCGCGTGATCATAAGGCGCAGCGTGTAGTGTGGTGCCGCTATCGACGCACCAGGGTTGCCACCACCCTGCCTTGTCGCTCAACACCCACAACCGGCCCCGGGAATCGAAGCGCGGCTGCTGCAGGGATCGATCACCGGCCTCACCTGACAGCACCCGAGTGCGCTCGCCGGACTCACGCTGGCACAGGCGCGTGGCGATCCAGGGCTGATGTGGTCGATCCCATTCGATCCAGGCAAGACGCTGGCCAGTTGGGTCAGCCACCGGCGCAGCGTAGAAATCGGCGCCCTCGACCAGTACCTCACGCTTGCCGTTCAGACCGATGCGCACCAGGCGATGCACCACCGCGCCGCCTTCATGACTTTCCTCCACAGCCAGCAATGCCTGCCAGGCCGGCACTAAGGACAGGTCGCCATAACGGCAGTGGGAGTGACTGGTGATCAGGTAGGGTGCGCCGTGCGCACCGCCGTCCAAGCAGATATCGATACGATAGACCTGCTGATCACGCTCATTGACGAACGCCACCCCCTGCTCCGTGGCGCAGCAGGCGCCACCACCATACTCGTAGACGCGGCTGCGCACGGAAAACCCTGGCGGGGTCAGCTCACACACCACACCGTCGCGGCAGAAGAACAGCCCGCAACGCGCCAACTGTGGGTCGAACGCCACCCACAACACGCCACCGTGGGCAGCGTGCAGTTCGGCGAAGTCGGCACTGGCGGCTGCAGCCTGTTCGGCGCTCCAGATCGCGTCAGGATCGGTGCGCACGGCGCACCCTACGCTTTGCATATGATTCGTGAGGCTTTCTCGTTGCGATACTGCAGGGCCTCCAGCCCAAGCGGCGCCTCATCAGCCTGCTGACGTGCAGCGAGAATCACGCCATGGTGCGCCGACTTGCTGCATACCGGGTCGGCGTTACTGGCATCGCCGGTGAGCATGAAGGCCTGGCAGCGACAGCCGCCGAAATCCTTGTCCTTCTCGTCGCACGAACGACACGGCTCGGGCATCCAGTCGTCGCCGCGAAAGCGGTTGAAACCGAAGGAATGCCGCCAGATATGTTCGAGACTGTGCTCGCGCACGTTGGGAAACTGCACCGGCAACTGCCGCGCGCTGTGGCAAGGCAGCGCCGTGCCGTCCGGGGTGATGTCGAGAAACAGATTGCCCCAGCCGTTCATACAGGCTTTGGGGCGCTCCTCGTAGTAATCCGGGGTGACGAAGATCAGCTTGCACGGGTGGTTCTCGGCCGCCAGTTTGTCGCGCCACTGATTGGTGATGCGCTCGGCGCGCTCCAGTTGCGCGCGGGTCGGTAGCAGCCCGGCCCGGTTCAACTCGGCCCAGCCGTAGAACTGGCAGGTGGCGAGCTCGACGAAATCCGCCTCCAGCTCCAGGCACAGCTCGATGATGCGCTCGATATTGTCGATGTTGTGCCGGTGGGTAACGAAGTTGAGCACCATTGGGTAGCCGTGCGCCTTGACCGCGCGAGCCATCGCCAGTTTCTGCGCGAAGGCCTTCTTCGAGCCGGCCAGGAGGTTATTCACCTCCTCGTCGGCGGCCTGAAAGCTGATCTGGATATGATCGAGCCCAGCCTCGGCGAACTCGGCGATACGCGCCTCGGTCAGGCCGATGCCGGAGGTGATCAAGTTGGTGTAGTAGCCCAGGCCGCGCGCCGCTGCGATCAGCTCGGCGAGATCCTGGCGCACCAGCGGCTCGCCACCGGAGAAGCCCAGCTGCGCCGCCCCCAGTTCACGGGCCTGGCGGAATACCTCGATCCATTCGGCGGTCGACAACTCTGCGCCCTGCTGGGAGAAATCCAGCGGGTTGGAGCAGTACGGGCACTGCAGCGGACAGCGGTAGGTCAGCTCCGCCAGCAGCCACAGCGGTGGCCCTGGTTCATGACCTGCCTTAGCGAAGCTCGATCCAGAACTGAGCATGGGCCACCTCCATGAAGGCAAGAATGTCTTCGTCGATACCGGGCACATCGGGGAAGCGCTGGTGCAGGTTGCCGATGATCTCGGCCACCGAGCGCTTACCGTCGACCTGCTGGAGAATCTCGCTGGCGCTATCGTTGAGCTTGATCATGCCCTCCGGATAGAGCAGCACGTGGCAACCTTGCGCCGGTTCGAACTGCAGACGAAAGCCGCGGCGGATGGCGGGTACGCTGGGTGGGAGGATGACAGCAGTCATTGTTCGGGCTCCTGACTGGTGCGCGCGGCGCACCCTACAAAGGGAGCGTCGAACGGAAATGCGGCCGTAGGGTGCGCCGTGCGCACCGCTCGCTCGACACTCATAGGGCTATACCCCGATGCCAAGCGCGCTCGGCGGTCACGGTGTGATACGGCGGACGCTGCAGCTCGTAGGCCATGCTCATGGCGTCGAGCATGCTCCACAGCACATCGAGCTTGAATTGCAGGATCTGCAGCATGCGCTCCTGCGCTTCGCGGGTGCGGTAGTGTTCGAGGGTGATGCGCAGGCCGTGTTCGACATCGCGGCGCGCCTCTTTCAGACGCTTGCGGAAGTAGTCGTAGCCGGTGGCGTCGATCCATGGGTAGTGCTGCGGCCAGGCATCCAGGCGCGACTGGTGGATCTGTGGGGCGAACAGCTCGGTCAGCGAACTGCTGGCCGCTTCCTGCCAGTTGGCGCGACGAGCGAAGTTGACGTAGGCATCGACGGCGAAGCGCACGCCAGGCAGCACCAGCTCCTGCGACAGCACCTGATCACGGTCGAGACCGACGGACTCGGCCAGGCGCAGCCAGGCCTCGATACCGCCCTCTTCTCCGGGCGCACCGTCATGGTCGAGGATGCGCTGAATCCACTCGCGCCGAGTTTCGCGATCCGGGCAGTTGGCGAGGATCGCCGCATCCTTCAGCGGGATATTGACCTGGTAGTAGAAGCGGTTGGCCACCCAGCCCTGGATCTGCTCACGGGTGGCGCGCCCTTCGTACATGGTGCGATGGAACGGGTGATGGATGTGATACAGCGCGCCCTTGGCGCGCAGCGCCTGCTCGAACTCGGCAGGGGTCATGGCAGGTTGGCTCATCAGTATCTCCGATACGCGTTGCCGTAGGGTGCGCCGTGCGCACCAGCATTCTTTAAGGTACGCACGGCCTGAGCGGCCCCGCACACCCTACAAAACGATGCTCATGCCATCGAACGCGACCTCGATGCCGTGGGCGTCCAGTTCGGTGCGCTCGGGCGAATCCAGGTCGAGAATCGGGTTGGTGTTGTTGATATGGATAAGGATCTTGCGCGCGGACGGCAGGCCGTCGAGCACCTCGATCATGCCGCCCGGGCCGCTCTGGCACAGGTGGCCCATCTCGCTGCCGAGCTTGTCGCCCACTTCACACACGCGCATCTCATCGTCACGCCACAGCGTGCCATCGACGAGCAGGCAGTCCGCGCGGCGCATCCAGCCCAGCAGGTGCTCGTCTACCTGGCCCAGGCCCGGCGCATAGAACAGGCTGCGGCCGCTGCGACGGTCCTCGATGAACAGGCCGATGTTGTCCCCCGGGTGCGGATTGCCGCGATGCGGCGAATACGGCGGCGCACTGCTGCGCAGGGCGATGGCGGTGATGCTCAGCGCCGGACAGGCGGGAATACTGAAGGGTTTTGCATCCAGCTCGATCAACTGGTGCTGCAGGCCGCCATTCCAGTGGCTGAGCATGTTGAACAGCGGAAAACCGGTGGTCAGATCCTGATGCACCATCTCGGTACACCAGACCTGATGCGGGCAGCCTTCGCGCAAGGTCAGCAGACCGGTGCAATGGTCGATCTGGCTATCGAGCAGGACGATGCCGGCGATAGCGGTATCACGCAGCTTGCGCGCCGGTTGCAGCGCCGGAAAGCCTTCGATCTGCGCACGGATGTCCGGCGAGGCATTGCACAGGATCCACTGCTCACCGTCATCGGAAATGGCGATGGACGATTGCGTGCGCGGCTGCGCCCGCAGGGTACCGGCACGCACGCCACGGCAGTTGCGGCAGTTGCAGTTCCACTGGGGAAAGCCGCCGCCAGCGGCGGAACCGAGAATCTGGATATGCATGGAAGTCACCAGCGGGGATGCCCCGGACGAGCCGGGGCCAGGAGCGATCAACGGTTGGCGAAATACATGGTCACTTCGAAGCCAATGCGCAGATCGGTGTAGGCGGGTTTAGTCCACATGGTGCGGTCCTCTTTTTATGAAGCCGGGGCATTCCGGCAACCCCATTAAGCCCCCGCCAGGCAAGAGGCCAAATGGTACTTTGGGATGAATCGGCACTGGCATTGGTAGGTGACGCTATCAGTAGGCATGCCTCGCGCCTGGAAGGTTCCAGTCATCGCCCGAGCTGAAACATGCGCCAATAAAAAACGCGGCCGAAGCCGCGTCGCGATAAGGATCTGCTGCCGTTCAGGCCCATGGCTGCCTGCAGATCCACCCGGGTAGGGTTGTTCGCCTGGCAAGAGGCGGCGCACCGGAGCGAGCGCGCCACCGTTGGTACATAGCCGGCTCACGATCTTGCGAGCTAGAGACCTACAAGGCAGAAGCAGGTGAGGAACGGTCGGAGTCGCGGGCGACTGTACTTTTGTCCGCATGACTTGCTCCGCTCGCCCCTCCGGGGCCGCACTGAAGTGCGTTGGCCGCAAGCGGCCTGCCGAGCCTGCTTCTAACGCAGTAGGGCTGACGCGCAGCAGATCGTGTGCTGGCTATCAGAAGAAACCGAGAGGATTGATGTCGTAGCTCACCAGCAGGTTCTTGGTCTGCTGATAGTGGTCGAGCATCATCTTGTGGGTTTCACGGCCGACACCGGACTTCTTGTAACCACCGAACGCGGCATGCGCCGGGTACAGGTGGTAGCAGTTGGTCCATACGCGACCAGCCTTGATCGCACGGCCCATGCGGTAGGCGACGTTCATGTCGCGGCTCCACACGCCGGCGCCCAGGCCGAACTCGGTGTCGTTGGCGATGGCCAGGGCTTCGGCTTCGTCCTTGAAGGTGGTCACACCGATCACCGGGCCGAAGATTTCTTCCTGGAACACGCGCATCTTGTTGGTGCCCTTGAGCAGCGTCGGCTGGATGTAATAACCGCTGGCCAGGTCACCCTGCAGCTGCTCGGCGGCACCGCCGGTGAGCACCTGGGCGCCTTCCTGCTGAGCGATTTCGAGGTAGCTGAGGATCTTGTCGTACTGTTGCTGCGAAGCCTGGGCGCCGACCATGGTGTCGGTGTCCAGCGGGTTGCCACGCTTGATCTGTTTGACCTTCTTAAGCACTTCGACCATGAAGGCGTCGTAGATCGACTCCTGCACCAGTGCGCGCGACGGGCAGGTGCACACCTCGCCCTGGTTGAAGAAGCCCAGCACCAGGCCTTCGGCGGCTTTCTCGATGAAGGCCGGCTCGGCGTTCATGATGTCGGCGAAGAAGATGTTCGGCGATTTACCGCCCAGTTCGACAGTGCTCGGGATGATGTTCTCGGCCGCGCATTTCATGATGTGCGAGCCGACCGGGGTGGAGCCGGTGAAGGCAATCTTGGCGATGCGCTTGCTGGTAGCCAGCGCTTCACCTGCCTCGCGACCAAAGCCCTGAACGATGTTGAGCACGCCCGGTGGCAGCAGGTCGCCGATCAGCTCGACGAAGAGCGTGATCGACAGCGGCGTCTGCTCGGCTGGTTTGAGTACGATTGCGTTGCCAGCAGCCAGTGCCGGCGCCAGTTTCCACGCGGCCATCAGCAGCGGGAAGTTCCACGGAATGATCTGCCCGACCACGCCCAGCGGTTCGTGGAAGTGATAGGCCACGGTGCCTTCGTTGATCTCGGCGGTGCTGCCTTCCTGGGCGCGGATGCAGCCAGCGAAGTAACGGAAGTGATCGGCAGCCAGCGGCACGTCGGCATTCAGCGTTTCACGCACGGCCTTGCCGTTGTCCCAGGTTTCGGCCACGGCCAGCAGCTCGAGGTTGGCTTCGATGCGGTCGGCGATCTTCAGCAGGATGTGCGAACGCTCCTGCACCGAGGTCTTGCCCCAGGCATCGGCGGCGGCATGCGCGGCATCCAGCGCCTTGTCGATATCGGCGGCGTTGGAACGAGGAAATTCGCCGATCACCGAGCCATCGACCGGGCTGGTGTTGCTGAAGTATTGGCCACTGAGCGGGGCGACGAACTCACCGCCGATATAGTTGCCGTAGCGCGGCTTGAGGGTGACGACGGCGCCTGCAGAACCCGGATTCGCGTAAATCATGATGCTGACCTCTCTTGTTGTCGGAGCCCGCTGCCAATCGGGGAAGCGAGTCATGGTTCGATCTTAGAAAGCCCCCGAAAACCTCGGTATGCACCCATGGCACAGATCGCCTAGTCATTTGGTAGTAGAGCGGTCTGGCACGGGCCTTTGGCAGCGAGGTACGAGGCTATGGAAGCTAAAGGCTAGACCCGTTGGCCTGGTCTTGCGTTCCAAACCAGGAAAATTCGCCCGTGGCATTTCGCAGCGGCTCGGCGCTGGCAGCCAGACGCCGGAAACGACGATGGCCGGACAGAGTCCGGCCATCGTCTGAGACCTCAAGCGATCAGCGCTTGGCCACCAGCTCCTTCGGCAGCTTGAAGGTCCACAGCATGCCGCCCTGGTTCAGGTGCTTGACGCGCTTGGCCACCTCGCCGCCCCACAGCGGTACCGCACCGCCCCAGCCGGACAACACGGAGACATACTGCTCGCCGTCCATTTCCCAGGTTACCGGCGAGCCGATCACGCCAGAGCCAGTCTGGAATTCCCAGACTTTCTCACCGGTCTTGGCATTGAACGCCTGCAGGTAGCCTTCCGGATTGCCGGTGAACACCAGGTTGCCCTTGGTGGTCAGCACCCCGCCCCACAGCGGCGCGTAGTTCTTGTGGCGCCAGACTTCCTTGCCGGTCTTCGGGTCGATGGCGCGCAGCACGCCGATGTATTCCTCGTTGAGCGGCTTGATGGTGAAGCCGGCACCCAGGTAGGCGGCGCCCTTCTTGTAGGCGATGTCCTCGTTCCAGATGTCCATGCCCCACTCGTTGGACGGCACGTAGAACAGGCCGGTGTCCTGGCTGTAGGCCATGGGCATCCAGTTCTTGGCGCCGAGGAAGGCCGGTGCGGAGAACACGCTCGTGCCCTTCTCCTTCGCGCTCGGCGAGCCCGGACGGTTGCTGTCGTCGTAAATCGGCCGGCCATTCTTGTCCAGGCCCTTGGCCCAGGTGATCTTGTCGACGAAGGGGAAGCCACGGATGAACTTGCCGTTGGTGCGGTCGAGCACGTAGAAGAAGCCGTTACGGTCGGCAGTCGCAGCTGCCTTGATGGTCTTGCCGCCTTCCTGGTAGTCGAAGGAGATCAGCTCGTTGACACCGTCGAAGTCCCAGCCGTCGTGCGGCGTGGTCTGGAAGTGCCACTTGATGCTGCCGTCGTCCGGGTTCAGTGCCAGGCGCGACGAGGAATAGAGGTTGTCGCCAGGACGCAGGTGCGAGTTCCACGGTGCCGGGTTGCCGGTGCCGAAGAACAGCAGGTTGGTGTCGGCATCGTAGTAGCCGCCCAGCCAGGGTGCGGCGCCGCCGGTCTTCCACAGGTCGCCCGGCCAGGTCTTGCCGGCCTCGCCACCACTGATGCCATTCTCGACGGCCTTGCCGTCCTTGTAGACGTAGCCCATGTGACCTTCGACGGTCGGGCGACTCCAGAGCAGCTCACCGTTGTTCGGATCGTAGGCTTCGATCTTGCCGACCACGCCGAACTCACCACCGGAGACGCCAGTTATCAGCTTGCCGTTGACCACCAGCGGCGCCGCGGTGATGGAGTAACCCGCCTTGTGATCGGCGACGTTTTTGCGCCATACCACCTTGCCGGTGTCCTTGTTCAGCGCCACCAGCTTGGCGTCGAGGGTGCCGAAGATCACCAGGTCGTCGTACAGGGCTACACCCCGGTTGATCACGTCGCAGCAGGGACGGATATCGTCCGGCAGGCGCGCTTCGTACTGCCACAGCTCACGCCCGGTGCGCGCATCGACGGCGAACACCCGCGAGTAGGAAGCGGTGACGTACATCACACCGTCCTTGATCAGCGGCTGCGCCTGCTGGCCGCGCTGCTTCTCGCCACCGAAGGACATGGTCCAGACCGGGCGCAGTTCCTTGACGTTCTGCTCGTTGAGGATGTTCAGCGGGCTGTAGCGCTGGCCTTGCAGACCTAGGCCGTTGGTAACGATCTCGTCGGTGGTGGTGGCGTCCTTGAGAATCTCGGCGTCGGTGACCGCCAGCGCGGCGGCGGACGGCAACAGCATGGCGGCACAGAGTGCGGTGAGGAGGAAAGGCTGGCGAAGACCGGCGTGTTTCATTGCGGCTACCTCTGCGGGTTCATTGTTATTGCCGGGAAATTTTCCCGGTCTGCCGCAAATTCTTGGCTCACCCGGGCCACCCAACAATTGCACCCCCAGCCGATTTTCCTCGTTCCTTGGTAGCAATACCTGCTCCACAGGCCATGATGATGACGATTGCGGCGGCCCCGGCTTTGCCCGACACTTGGCCGCCCGCACATTCTGATCGGAGACGCCCGTGCCCCACCCTCGCCAGGAAATTCTCAACCATCCCGATGCACTGGACTGCACGGTCTATCGCCCGGACGAGCAGGATCCGGATGCCGAAGAGCAGGATCTGGGCGACGGCAAGGTGCTGATCACCGGCGCCTTCGAGCCGCCGCAGGATTGGGATGCGCACCAGCGCGAGGACTACTACGGCGAAGAAGACCCCACCCACTTCGTCAGCGCCCATATCGAGTGCCTGGCCAAGCCGGCGACTCGGGATTTCTTCATGCCCGAGAGCGGTGACTATGTGGCCGTGCAGTCGAGCCAGGGCGAAGTGGTGATGTATTACGTCTACGACCACGAAGAGACCGAGCACGGCCGCCATTACGTGCTGATTCGTGACGACGAAGAGCTCTGATCGCTGAGAGTGGGAGGCGCTTCAGCGGCGACGCTTTTATACGCAAGTCGCGGCTAAAGCCCCTCCCACAGGGTATTTCCAGCACATGCTGGTGCACGCGGCGCACCCTACCAAGCCGTGGCGACGTTCGCGTAGGGTGCGCCGCGCGCACCGATGACACCCCAGGTTTCTAATCCTGACGATCAACCCGCCCCATGGCACTGCGCTCGTAGTGCGGGTAAAGGTGGCTGACGCTGCGGATCAGCTCATAACGCGACAAGTTGACCTGAGCGAAGCGCTCAGGGATCGGCGCACGAATCAGTTCGTTCATCTCCGCGCCCTGCTCTGCCCCCCGACGCAGCAAACCATCGAGCCAGCCCAAGTAATCACGCATCTGCACGAACGGCGCCGCATCAGTGGTCACCGGGCCATGGCCGGGCACGATCTGCTTCCATGGCATTGCCTCGAGCCGATCCAGATCGGCCAGCCACACGTCCAGCCCCGGGCTGTTCGGCGTGGTCAGCGCACGCTGGTAGAACAGGATATCGCCGGCGAACAGCACGCCCGTGCGCTCGTCGAGAATCGCCAGATCGGCGCCGGTATGCCCGCGTAGCACCAGCAGTTGCAGGCGCCTGCCGCCAATTTCCAGCGTGCCTTCCTGCACCTCCTCGGTGGGCAACACCACTTCGGTGCCGCGCATCCAGTCGCCGACCAGGCGGTACATGTTCTCCGCCATGGCATCGCCCTGTTCGGCCAGCAACCGGGTGGTCTCGGGCAATGCCGCGATGGGTACCCCGGCGAAAGCCTGGTTGCCCAGCACATGATCGGGATGATGATGAGTCAGCAACACGCGCAGCACCGGCTTACCGGTGGTTTTCTCGATGCTCTGGCGCAGCGCCTCGCCATAACGCCGCGACGGGCCGGTGTCGATCACCACCACACCGTCTGCGGTTTCGATGAAACCGATGTTGACGATATTGCCGCCGTTTTCCGCCGCGAAATTATCGATACTGCCCTCCAGCAACCAGACACCCTCAGCGATCTGTCGGGGTTGCAGGTGGTAATCGAGCGCCTGCGCCAGGCTGGCACACAGGCAGGTCAGCAGTAGCACCCAACGCATGGAGGCCTCCTAGATGGGGTTGGTGCGCACGGCGCACCCAACCGGTCGCAGCGTTCAGAACGCGGCCTGGAATTCGTTGCCGTTGTTGTCGCGCAGCCAGACTTCGGCCTGCCGGTCGTCGCGCAAGTCGAAGGTCAGCGTCGGGTTCTCGCTGACCGCCGGGAACAACTCGATGCGCCCCAACACCTGGCCATCGGCATCGCGCAACTCGGCCTGCTCGATGTAGAACTCGGGGATGCCGCCGACCAGGCCGTTGTCCATCGGGTGCGACACCTGCAGGCGCAGGCGGCTGTCCTCACCACGTTCGAAGCGCTTGCCCAGCACCTGGCCCAGTCGCTCCTCCCAGCCGGCCTCAGCGCGCACCACGCTGGGCGCAGTACAGCCGCCACCCGCCGCCTCGACGCGGGCCGAACCGATATGCCAGACGCCATCGTCGGTGAGCACTGCCGCGCGAATCGGCGTGGCCTGCTCGACCCGAATGCGAATGGCCAGGCTCGGCTCCAGATGCTCGCCGGGAGCGAAGTCGAGGATACGCGGGATAGGGTTGAGCTCGGCCCAGGCCAGAATGCGCTTGACCTTGCCGCGGTAGGCGCTGGCGTCGATCTGGATCGGCACCTGGCGCGCATCTTCGGCGAATGGCGGCACCTCGAGACGAACCTTGTCGTCGAAGACGAAGGCCTCACCGTTGAGCAGGCGCTGGTGATAGTAGTCCCACATCACCGAGGTGACCGGATCGGGCGCGGCGGCCCGCGCTTCCCAGGCCCAGGCAAACAGGGCCAGCAATATCAGGCTACGCCAATCCATCGCCCACCTCCGGCTCGACTCTTATTGGTATTGTTCCGGCTTCTCGTAGCGCAGCCCGTAGCGCGCGTACAGGCGCTCGAGTGAGCCGTCGAGGATCATGTTTTCCAGCTGTTCTTCCAGGGCATAGGCCAATTGCCGATTGGTTTCGTGCACCGCCATGCCGATTTCCCAGATCTGCCGGCCCATGTCCGGGTAGGCGTTCTCGGCCAGCGCCAGTTGCGGGTCATCGGCCTCGTGCACCAGCCAGTCCACCTCACCCCGCAGCGCCATCACCGCATCCACTTCACCACCCTGCATGGCAGCAAAGGCCAGCTTCGGCGTTGGGTAGTGCCGGGTTTCCTGGCTGAGCATGCCGCCCTGCACCGAACTCAGGTAGAACGAGGGCACACTCTCGACTTCGACGCCGACCGGGTGCTGGCGCAACGCGACGATGCTCGGCACCTCGGGCAGACGCCGACGATCGAACGCCAGTTGCCAGCGCTCACGCTGATAGGGGCCAAACATCACCACGAGTTCGTTGACCAGCTCGCCCAGCTCGTTGCGCATCTGCGCGTAGTCGCGGTCGTATGGCACACGCAGCATCACATCGGCCAGTTGGCCCTGCGCGGTCACCCGGCCACGCCAGATGTAGTCACGCAGGTCGTCGTCAAGCTTTTCGCCCGGCGGCGCCCACATCACTTCAAGCTTCAGACCAAGCCCTTCAGCCAGCGCCTTGGCCAGCTCGTAGTCGACGCCACGTGGCTGACCGTCCTGCTCGTAACTGTAGGGCGGGAAGTTCTGGTACAGCGCCACGCGCAGGGTGCCCGACTCGGTGATGCGGTCGAAGTCGCGCACCTGCGCCTGAGCCGTACCCAGAAAAAACAGCAGGCCACACAGGAGGATCAGCCGGCGCATGACACGAGTGCTTATGAAGAAATCGTCGCGAGCGATGGCAGGTCGCGCTTCGCCGGAGCACAGCAAGCGGAATGTATTGAAATACATGAGCATTGCGAGCACCGCCGAAACGCGAGATGCCGAGCGCAGCAGATTCATCATCAAGCCCTCACTCCTCGACGTGCACGCTCTCCAGGTAGCTACGCACCGCCCACAATGCTTCCTGGCTAAGGAAGTCGGCCATCTTCGGCATGTACACACGCCCATCGCGCACCGCGCCGTTGATTACCCGCTCCTTGAACCACTCGTCACCACTGGCGCCCAGTTCCAGCAGACGCAGGTCGGGGGCGATACCGCCGGACTTGGCTTCCAGGCCGTGGCAGGCAGCGCAGTTCTGGTTGTAGGCCGAGGAGCCAATCTCGATGGCGCGCGGGTTGTCGCGATAGGGGTTCTCGTCCAGCCATTCCTCACCCAGCGGTTCCAGGCCATCAGTGTTCACCGCCTGCGGTACCACATCGCCGTGCGCCCAAAGGTTGGTCGATGCGGCGAGCAACAGCAGCGCCAGGGTGGATTGGATCTTCTTGTTCATGGCTAGGACCTCATCTAATGCACGCAAGACAGCCCATACAGAGCTCGTGGCGACCATCTTAGAAAGGCCGTGCAACGCGCCGAATGCTGCTTTGGTGGTCGCGTTCTAGTCCCTTGGTAGTAGGGCTTGTGAGGGGGTATTGGCGATGCCTTGGCAGCAAGGCCAAGTCATGGGCCGACCGGGAAATCCTCCCGGCAAAGGCGGGAGTTTTTCCGTAGGCGCGAAGGTGGCCGGGTACCACCATCGGCTTGCCTCTGCTGGACATCCCCGGAACCCAGTTTTCGCGGTGTCACTGCAGCGACCTACCACCTCCAATGGGAAGCACAACGATGACAACAAGAAACCTACCCAGCACCCCGCGCCCTCTGGCGCTTGCCCTGATGTTGGCCGGCGGCCTGGCGCTGAACCAGGGCGCGTTCGCCAAGCCGGTCACCTGGGAAGACATCGCCAACGACCACACCACCACCAGCAACGTGCTGCAGTACGGCATGGGCACCAACGCCCAGCGCTGGAGCCCGCTGGCTCAGGTGAACGCCGAGAACGTGTTCAAGCTGACCCCGGCCTGGAGCTACTCCTTCGGTGACGAGAAGCAGCGCGGCCAGGAGTCCCAGGCCATCATCCACGACGGCGTGGTCTACGTGACCGGCTCCTACTCGCGCGTCTTCGCCCTCGACGCCAAGACCGGCAAGCGCCTGTGGACCTACAGCCATCGCCTGCCCGACGACATCCGCCCGTGCTGCGACGTGGTCAACCGTGGCGCCGCCATCTACGGCGACAAGATCTACTTCGGCACCCTCGACGCCCGCGTCGTGGCGCTGAACAAGGACACCGGCAAGGTGGTCTGGAACAAGAAATTCGGCGATCACTCCGCCGGCTACACCATGACCGGCGCGCCGACCATCGTGAAGGACGGCAAAAGCGGCAAGGTGCTGCTGATCCATGGCAGCTCCGGTGACGAGTTCGGCGTGGTCGGCCGCCTGTTCGCCCGCGACCCGGACACCGGCGAAGAAGTCTGGATGCGCCCCTTCGTCGAAGGCCACATGGGCCGCCTGAACGGCAAGGACAGCACCCCGACCGGCGACATCAAGGCGCCGAGCTGGCCGGATGATCCCAACCACCCGACCGGCAAGAAGGAAGCCTGGAGCCAGGGCGGCGGTGCGCCGTGGCAGAGCGCCAGTTTCGATGCCGAAACCAACACCATCATCATCGGCGCCGGCAACCCGGCCCCGTGGAACGGCTGGGCACGCACCAGCGACGGCGGCAACCCCAAGGACTACGACAGCCTGTACACCTCCGGCCAGGTCGGCGTCGACCCCACCACTGGCGAAGTGAAGTGGTTCTACCAGCACACCCCGAACGATGCCTGGGACTTCTCCGGCAACAACGAGCTGGTGCTGTTCGACTACAAGGACAAGGACGGCAAGGTCACCAAGGCCACCGCCCACGCCGACCGCAACGGTTTCTTCTACGTGGTCGACCGCGCCAACGGCAAGCTGAAGAACGCCTTCCCCTTCGTCGACAAGATCACCTGGGCCAGCCATATCGACCTGGAAACCGGTCGCCCGGTCGAGAACGAAGGCCAGCGCCCGCCGAAGCCCAAGCCCGGTGAAAGCAAAGGCGAAGTGGTCGAAGTCTCCCCGCCGTTCCTCGGCGGCAAAAACTGGAACCCGATGGCCTACAGCCAGGACACCGGCCTGTTCTACGTGCCGGCCAACCACTGGAAAGAGGACTACTGGGCCGAGGAAGCGCACTACAAGAAGGGCTCCGCCTACCTGGGTATGGGCTTCCGTATCAAGCGCCTGTTCGACGACCACGTCGGCATCCTGCGGGCGATGAACCCGACCACCGGCAAGGTCGCCTGGGAGCACAAGGAGCGCCTGCCGCTGTGGGCCGGCGTACTCGCCACCAAGGGCAACCTGGTGTTCACCGGTACCGGCGACGGCTACTTCAAGGCCTTCGATGCCAAGAACGGCAAGGAGCTGTGGAAGTTCCAGGTCGGCACCGGGATCATCTCCCCGCCCGTCACCTGGGAACAGGACGGTGAGCAGTACATCGGCGTGACTGCCGGTTACGGCGGCGCCGTACCGCTGTGGGGCGGCGACATGGCCGACCTGACCAAACCGGTGGCCCAGGGCGGCTCCTTCTGGGTGTTCAAGCTGCCGAGCTGGGACAAGGCCAGCGCCCAACGCTAAAGGCCCAACGCATGGCGCACCTGAGTGCGCCATGCACGCTATCTGTGGGAGGGGCTTTAGCCGCGACTGCCTCACCCATCATCCCATTCGAGGACTCGCCATGAACTACCTGCCCCTGCTTATCCCGGTCCTGCTACTGGTAATCGGCAGCCACGCCATCGGCGCCGAAACCCAGAACGACGGCGTGCCGCAGATCAACGGCTGCCGCATCGAACCCGACAGCAAATGCCCCAACGCCAACCTGCGCGGCGCCGACCTGCGCAACCTCGACATGCGCCGCATGGACCTGTCCGGTGCCGACCTTTCCGGCGCCGACCTGCGCCACGTCAACCTCGACCTGGCCAACCTGGAGAAAGCCAAGCTGCGCGGCGCCAACCTGACCCGTGCCAGCCTGCAACAGAGCAACCTGCGCCTGGCTGATCTGTCTGGCGCCAGCCTGGTCGCCATCAGTGGCTGGGCCCTGTTCGCCCAGGCTGCGCAATTTGAAGGCGCCGACATGCGCGCCGCCAACCTGGAATTCGCCCGCCTCTCCGGCGCCAAGCTGCACAACGTCCAGCTGCAGGCGGCCAACCTGGAAATGACCTGGCTGAGCAAAGCAGACCTCAAGGGCGCGCACCTGGAAGATGCCAACCTGCAGGAAGTGAAACTCAGCGGCTCCAACCTGGAGAACGCCAACCTCACCGGCGCCCGCACCCGCTTCGGCAACTTCCAGGACGCCAACATGCCCGGCTGCGTGCAATGTCCCAAAGGGTGGGATTGAGCCCGCTCGCAAACACCCACACCCCGTAAGAGCGGCTGGGCGGCACTGCGCTTCAGTCGCGATGCGCGCCTTAACATCGCGGCTAAAGCCGCTCCTACAGGTCGGCTGCAACATTAGGCTACAGGCTGCTCTTGTGGGAGGGGCTTTAGCCGCGACTGGCGCCTCCCAAGGTTAGCTTCGTAGCCCGATAAATCCGGGAGCAGTATGTATGCGGTCCCCGGATTTCATCCGGACTACACGCCAATGCCGATCAAATAAGCCTCCAGACCGCTTCCCGTAGGAGCCCCGCCCCGTGGCGAAGCGCTTCGAGTGCCCGTCGTACGGGTTCGCGGCGGGGCGCCGCTCCTACATCATCCGAGCGCCAGGCTATACAGCTCTCATCGTGGGCCTCGCCCATCTGACTTGGTGCAAAAACAACCTGAACCATGCCTACCCAGGGCAATCCCTTCTTAGGAACAGCCAGATCGAGGCGGCAGCATCCAGGCCGTCATCAGTCATTGCCCAAGAGGGATCTGCCGTGACCACCACCACCGAAACTCCACATGCCTACCCCAACATTCTCAGCCCTTTGCACGCCACCCTGCTGTGCGGCCAGGTGCCGCTGTTTCTCGGCGCCCTGATGGCCGACATCGCCTACTACCGCAGCTACCAGATCCAATGGAGCAACTTCGCCTCCTGGTTGATCGCCGGCGCCCTGGTATTCGCCGGTCTGGCGATGCTGTTCGCCCTGGTCGGGCTATTTCATCGACGTAACCCGCGCCCACTCACCTACTTCCTGCTGCTTCTGGTTACCTGGGTACTGGGCTTCATCAATGCACTGGAACACGCCAAAGACGCCTGGGCCGCCATGCCCATGGGACTGGCCCTGTCGGTGATCGTCACCTTGCTGGCCATTGCCGCCACCTGGGTCGGCATGGCCCAGCCACGCACAGGAGATGCCCGATGAAAACTGCCATCGCACTCACCGCCCTGCCCTTCACCCTGCTGTTGACCGCCTGCGGCGAAGAACCCGGCAGCAACCAGCAGTTCTACGGCGCCCAGCCGGACCTGCCCTCCCCCGAACGCGGCATCCTGCCGAGCATGACCATTGCCGAGCCAACGTCATGGGGTGATCAACGACCGACCGTGCCCGAAGGGTTCAGCGTCACTGCCATCGCCACCGACCTGAAGATTCCCCGGCAAACCCTGGTACTGCCCAACGGCGACATCCTCGTCGCCGAGGGCCGTGGCGGTAACGCCGCCAAGCTCAAGCCCAAGGACGTGATCGCCGGCGTGATCAAGGCACGTGGCAACACCACGGTGGACAGCGGCAACCGCCTGACCCTGCTGCGCGACGCCGATGGCGACGGCAGCTACGAGCTGCAGACGGTGTTCGCCGAAGACCTCAACGCCCCCTACGGCCTGGCCCTGCACGAAGGCAACCTGTACGTGGCCAACCAGGACGAGCTGGTGCGCTTCGACTATGAAGAAGGCCAGACCAAGGCCAGCGGCCCGCCGAGCAAGGTCGCCGACCTGCCATCTGAGATCAATCACCACTGGACCAAGGCGCTGACCATCAGCGAAGACGGCCGCTACCTGTACGTTGGCATCGGCTCCAACAGCAACATCACCGAGCGCGGCATGGAGGCCGAAGTCGACCGCGCCCTGGTCTGGCAGGTGGACGCCGAAACCGGCGCCTACAAGCCCTACGCCACCGGCCTGCGCAACCCCACCGCGCTGGCCATCCAGCCGGGCACCGGCACCTTGTGGGCAGTGGTCAACGAGCGTGACGAACTGGGCGAAGATCTGGTGCCCGACTACCTCACCTCGGTGCAGGAAGACGGCTTCTACGGCTGGCCCTACAGCTACTTCGGCCAGCACGTCGACCCCCGGGTGAAACCGCAGAACCCGGACAAGGTCGCCAGCGCCATCGCCCCGGACTATGCCCTCGGCGCCCACGTCGCCGCGCTGGGCCTGGACTTCTCCAGCGAGGTAATGGGCGAGCAGTATGCCGACGGCGTATTCGTCGGCGAGCACGGCAGCTGGAACCGCAAGAACCCGGTGGGCTACAAGGTGATCTTCGTGCCCTTCGAAAACGGCCGCCCTGCAGGCGACCCCATCGACTTCGTCACCGGTTTTCGCGGCGAAGACGGCAAAACCCGCGGCCGCCCGGTGGGCGTGACGGTCGATCCGAGCGGCGCACTGATCGTGGCGGATGATCTGGCGAATACGGTTTGGCGGGTGGTGCGCGAAGGTAGCGAGTGAGGCTAAGCAATCGATCGCACCTATCGCCTATGGCTCCCACGCCCCGCGTGGGAGCTAGCCTGCGGAGCTCTGCGTCGTCTGCGAATTCAGTTACGCCTCGCCAGTGGAGGCGGAGCGTCAAGAGCTGCATACCACGCGATAAAAGCAGCCCAGTGAGCCAACCATTGCGGCCTCAGGCACTCTCCAACCCCACCCTTACCACCCCACTATCAATCGCCAAATGCACCAACTCCGCCTGCGAGCTGATCTGCAGTTTGTTCTTTACCAGGGTCTGGTAGTTAGACAGGGTTTTGGCACTGATACACAGCTTCTCGGCAATCTGCCTCGGTGGCAGGCCGCGGGCGAGCATGACGAAGATTTCGAACTCGCGCTGGGTCAGTTCGCGCAGGCGTGGGTCGAGGCCGTCGCTGCTGGCGGGGTTGCAGGCCAGCTGGGTAGCTAGTTGCTGTTCGATATAGGCGTGGCCGGCGGCCGTGCGGCGTACCGCCTCCACCAATACTTCCGGTGAGGAGTTCTTGGTCAGGTAGCCGATGGCGCCGGCGTCCAGTGCCTGGCGTACCAGGGGTAGTTCGTCATGCATGCTGAAGAACAGCACGCGCAGTTGCGGCAGGCGCTGGCGCAGGCGGCGGGTGGTTTCCAGACCGCTGATGCCGGGCAGGCCGATATCCATGATCACCAGATTGGGAATCTCTTCCTGCACTCGCTGCAGAGCCTGTTCTCCGTCGCAGGCCTCGCGCAGTTGCACATCCGGCAACAGCGCACGCAGCAGGCTCGCGTAGCCCTGGCGCACCACTGCGTGGTCATCTACCAGTAACACTTTCATCGCATCGCCTCCCGAGCATCTCTAAAAACTACCTGCGTTGCCATCACTGCGTTAAAAACAGGCTCAAAATGCTCATTTACAACATCGTAAACTGCGCTTTTTCGCCTATTTTTGCCTTGCGCTGGCTGCCTCGCTTACGTTTTTAGAGGCGCCCTCTAATGGAATGTTAAGGCACAGCGCCCAGCCGGCTTGCGGGCGACTGTGCAGGCGCAGTTCGCCGCCGAGGCTGCGGCTGCGTTCGCGCATCGAGCGCAGGCCGATGCCGGGGCGTAGCGGCAGTGCGGTGCCCTGGCCGTTGTCGCGCACCAAAAGGCGCAAGCCCTGGCCACGGCGTTGCAGGCGAATGCGTACCTCACTGGCATCGGCATGGCGGGCGACATTGGTCAGCGCCTCCTGCACCAGGCGATAGAGATGGGCCTTGCTCGCCAGCGGCAGACTTGGCAGTTGTTCGCTCAGTTGCAGGCGGCAGCGAATGCCTTGCGCCTGTTGCCAGTCGGCAGCCAGTTGCTGCAATGCCGGCCCAAGTTCCAGACGTTCCAGCACCACCGGGTAAAGGTCGCGGATCAGGCTGCGAAAGCCCTGCTGCAGACGCTCGCAGTTGTCGTCCAGCAGGCGCGCGGTGTCCTGCACCTGCTGCGGCCGGTCAGCAATCACCTTGAGCAGGCAGGCCTGGGCGCGAATGCCGCTGAGGTATTGACCGAGGTCGTCATGCAGGGTCTGACCAAGGCGCGTGCGCTCGCGCTCCTGCAGTTCCAGCAGCGCCTGGGTCAGCTCGGCGTTGTCCGCCTGCACCTGTTGCAGGGTGATGGCCATGTCGTTGAAGTGCGCCGCCAAGTGCTTGGCCTCGGCCAGGCCATGGTCGTGCAAGCGGGTGTCGAAGTGACCGGCGCCGACTTCGCGCAGACCGGCGAGCAGCTCGTCCAACACGCGCCGAGCCCGGTTTACGGCGAAGCGGATGGTCAGCAAGCTGAGGATCAGGGCGAAGGCACTGAGCAGCAGCAGTTGCAGCAGCGAGTCCTGGATTTCCTCGATCTCGTCATAGGGATCGAGAGCGATACGCAACTCACGGCCATCCTCCAGCGGCCAGGCATCAGCCACCAGTGAGGCCGAGCCCAGCAGGCGTTCGGCGATCCAGTGCTCGATGAGGCTTTCGGTCTGCTGCTCGGGCTCTTCACCCGGACGCAGCCAGCTGACGCGGATATGCCGCAGGTTCTCGGTCAGTTCCGGACGCAAGCTACCGGGATTGCTGCGCGCCACTTCACCGAGGTACTCCACTACTGCTTCGGCGGCCTGTAGCTCGCGTTGCACATCGTGGCTGGCCTGGCGCAACAGCAGCGCCAGCCCGGCCAGGGTCACCAGCCCGAACAGCAAGCTGACGCCGAGGTTGATACGGCCTAGGGCAGTCATCTACTTGGCCGCGCTATTTGACGACGAAGTAACCGAGCATGCCCTTGCCTTCCAGGCCTTTGGCGTAGAAGCGGTATTTGCCCGGTTTGACCGGCAGGAAGAAGACCTCCGCCTCGCCAGCCTCTTCGAACTCCAGTTCGGTGAGGGTGACCGCCTTGATCTCCACACCACCCGCTTCAACCTTGCGCAGATAGATGGAAGTGGCGAACTCCGGCGCCTGAAAGGCGTATTCCTTCTGCCCGCTGGCGATGATCTTGAGCTGGTAGGCCTGGCCGGTTTCCAGCTGGTACTCGGCCTGCGACATGAAGTAGTCGCTGTCGTCATTACCCAGCACCAGGTCAGGCAACGCTACCGGTCGGCGGGTCATATCACCAGCGGCGTGCAGTTGATCGACACCGAGCAGGCTGATGATCAGCAACAGCGGCAGCAGCAGAGCCTTGAAAATACGCATGGCGTTCACCTGTTCTTGTTATTGGACGTTGACTGCCATGCTAGGAAGTAACGCCTTGCGCCGGGTTACTACCTTGGTACTGACGCGCTGGT
Source organism: Pseudomonas sp. zfem001 (assembly GCF_032621725.1). Classification (NCBI taxonomy): domain Bacteria; kingdom Pseudomonadati; phylum Pseudomonadota; class Gammaproteobacteria; order Pseudomonadales; family Pseudomonadaceae; genus Pseudomonas; species Pseudomonas sp. zfem001. The sequence continues at coordinate 83,672 of NZ_JAVYJI010000007.1, forward strand.
ACTTTGGGCATATTTCCCGGCAGCTACGGGCTGACTGCCCAGCACGACAGCCCAACCCGCCACCATTGGTGCATCCATTCGCCACCATCGAGTTAGATACCCCACGCACTGGGCTTGCTAGCCTCCATTGCCCACGTCTAACCACTGGAGTATCACCATGCGTCAACTTGCCGGCCTGTTGCTGGGCGCTCTGTTGAGTACGCCGCTGAGCGCCAGCGACGACGAACAGACGCGCATTGCTCGCGAGATGATCCAGGTACTGGACGCTTACGCGGTGTACAAAATGGGCGACTTCGACGAAGCCTTCGAGCGCTATCGCCGGCTCGCCGAAGCCGGTAACCGCCAGGGCATGCTCAACCTGGGCAACATGCAGGCCGCAGGTCTCGGTACCAGGACTGATCTGGGGCAAGCGTTGAGCTGGTACCAACGCGCAGCTGATGCGGGCGACGCTATCGGCATGTATGAAGTGGCCCGCGCCCACGACATCGGGCTCGGTACGCCAGCTAACCCCGACGAGGCGCTACGCTGGTATCAGCGTGCCGCCGAGCAGGACAACGCCGACGCCCAGTGGGCGCTGGGCGAGCGCCTTTACCGGCAGGGCCAGCACGCCAATGGCCTGAGCTGGATTCGCGCTGCAGCCAGGCAAGGCGAACATGCGCAGGCCCAGCAGTTTCTTGCCGCGCTGGACGGTGATGGCGTTGCCGCCATCCAACCCAATAACGAACAACGCCAAGCGGTACTGGCCGCACTCAGCACGATCGACCAGGCGGCGCAGCGCCGTGACGTCGACGCGCTGGTGGCGTTGATCCGCGATGACGCCCAAATACAGGTGCGCCTGCCGCAGTCACGTAGCTGGCAAGCGTTGAGCAAGGCGCAGCTGCGTACATTGTGGCAACAAACATTCGCCCAGACAGATCGCTATCACTACCAACGTAACGAACCAGAACTGCTGAGTACTGATGATGGGATCCTGGCCTTCTCGCTGATTCGCGAAACGCTGGCACGCGGCGAACGTACGCAGCAGCTTGAAATCCACGAGAGCGCCCGACTGCAGCTCCTTGAGGGCAGGGCAAGCATCTACGGTCTGCGCCTGGATATCCGCCAGCGGGGCGAGTGAGCACGACACACCGCCACCCTGAAGAGCTACTACCTTCGTACATGTCCGGCGCTACCTTGGGCATATTTCCCGAGCCGTAAGCGCTTCCTATGCTGGCGACACCCTTTGCAGGAGTCGCCCCATGCACCGGATCAGTTGCCGCTTGTTGTTCTGCCTCGCTGCCATATTCAGCTTGGTGGTCGAAGCCAGCGCGAACGAGCTGCAGGTGCGCATCGGCTACCTGGCCCATCAACCACCACGCGGGCCCTTGCTGTCCAACGTCATCCCCGAACCGCTGGATGCCGGCCGCCGTGGCGCCGAGCTGGCGATCATCGACAGCAACAGCACCGGGCGCTTTCTCAAGCAACAGTTCGAACTGCAAAGCGCCGAGAGCGAGGATGCAACGGAGCTGCTCGCCGCCGCCGAACAACAGCACCAGGCCGGCATCCGCCTGTTCGTGATCAATGCCCCGGCCGCTACCCTGCGCCAGCTCAGCGCGCGCCTGCCGGACAGCCTGCTGCTCAACGCCGGCAGCGCCGACGACGGCCTGCGCCGCGAGCAATGCCTGGGCAACGTGCTGCACACCCTGCCCAGCCGCGCCATGCTGGCCGACGCCCTGGCGCAGTTTCTTGCCGTGCGCAAATGGACGCGCTGGCTGCTGGTCACCGGCAGCACCGAGGACGACCTCGCCTACGCCGAGGCGCTCAAGCGCGCCGCCAAACGCTTCGGCCACAAGATCGTCGCCGAGAAGCCGTGGAGCTTCGACAACGACCAACGCCGCAGCGCCCAGGCGGAAATGCCGTTGTTCACCCAGGCCAGCGAATACGACGTGGTGCTGGTGGCCGACGAGCGCGGCGACTTCGGTGAATACCTGCCCTACAACACCTGGTACCCGCGCCCAGTGGCCGGAACCCAGGGCCTGACCCCGACTGCCTGGCACAAAACGGTGGAAACCTTTGGCGCCGCGCAGTTGCAGAAACGCTTCGAGGAGCTGGCCGGACGCTGGATGAACGACCGCGACTTCGCCGCCTGGATGGCCGTGCGCAGCTTGGCCACGGCCATCACCAAGCAGCGCACCGCCGAGCCGCAGGGCATTCGTCACCTGCTGCTGAACGAACAACTGCCGCTGGACGGCTTCAAGGGTCGCAAGCTGAGCTTCCGCCCGTGGAACGGCGAGCTGCGCCAACCTATTCCTCTGGTGCATCCACGCGCCCTGGTCAGCACCTCGCCGCAGGACGGTTTTCTTCATCCCAGCAACGAGATGGACAGCCTCGGCTATGACCAGCCTGAAGTGAGCTGCGATCTGGCGGGTATGTCCCTGTAGGAGAACACCTGTGGGAGGGCTTTAGCCGCGAGAGTCGCCGCTTAAGCGCCTCCCACAAAAGCAAGCCATCCAGCCGACGGCTGCAAATCATTACAACAAGAGGATCAACCCCATGCACCTGACCCGTCTCGCCTGTGCCGTCGCCTTCAGCCTGGCTTGCCACTCGGCCTTAGCCGCCACTGCCTACGTGTCCAACGAGAAGGATGACAGCATCAGCGTCATCGACCTCGACAGCCTGGAAGTCACCGCCACTCTCGATGTCGGCATGCGCCCGCGTGGGCTGCTGCTGTCCTCCGACAATAAGCTCTTGTACATCTGCGCCAGCGACTCGGACCGCGTACAGGTGATGGACCTGGCCACGCGCAAGATCATCAAGGAGCTACCCTCCGGCGCAGACCCCGAGCAGTTCGCCCTGCATCCCAACGACCGCTGGCTGTACATCTCCAACGAGGATGATGCGCTGGTAACCGTGGTCGACACCCAGAGCGACGAGGTGCTGGCGCAGATCGAAGTCGGCGTGGAGCCCGAAGGCATGGCGGTGAGTCCCGACGGCAAGTGGGCGGTCAACACCAGCGAAACCACCAACATGCTGCACTGGATCGATACCAGCACCAATCAACTGGTGGACAACACCCTGGTCGACCAGCGCCCGCGCCATGTCGAGTTCGACAAGGACGGCAAGCGCCTGTGGGCCTCGGCCGAAATCGGCGGCACGGTGACGGTACTGGACGTCGACTCGCGCCAGGTGATCAAGGTGCTCAACTTCGCCATCAAGGGCGTACACCCGGACAAGGTGCAGCCGGTGGGGGTCAAGCTCACCGATGACGGCAAGTACGCTTTCGTCGCCCTCGGCCCGGCCAACCATGTGGCCGTGGTGGATGCCAAGACCTACGAGATTCTCGACTACCTGCTGGTGGGCCGGCGCGTCTGGCACCTGGCGTTCACCCCGGATCAGAAGCGCCTGCTGACTACCAATGGCGTCAGCGGCGACGTATCCGTGATCGACGTCGATACGCTCAAGGTGACCAAGTCGATCAAGGTTGGCCGCTATCCCTGGGGCGTGGTGGTGACGCCATGAATGCGCTGGAGGTGAGCGGCGTCGGTTTCGCCTATGGCGCCCGCCAGGCGCTGAACGAGCTGGCCTTCGAGCTGGCGCCAGGGCGCTTCGGTGCCCTGCTCGGCCCCAACGGTGCCGGCAAGTCCACGCTGATCGCCCTGCTCACCCGCCTGTACGACCTGCAGCAAGGCGACATCCGCATCTTCGGCCACAGCCTGCGCGAGCAGCCGCGCCAGGCGCTGCGCCAGCTCGGCGTGGTGTTCCAGCAGAGCACGCTGGATCTCGACCTTTCGGTGCAACAGAACCTCGCCTACCACGCCGCGCTGCACGGCATGCCGCGCCGCGAGGCGCAGGCGCGTATCGACGAGGAGCTGTTGCGCCAGGATCTCGCCGAACGTCGTCACGACAAGGTGCGCACGCTCAACGGAGGCCATCGTCGCCGAGTGGAGATTGCCCGCGCCCTGCTCCACCAGCCGCGCCTGCTGCTGCTCGACGAAGCCAGCGCCGGGCTCGACCCGGCCAGCCGCCTGGCGCTGGGCCGACACGTGCGCAACCTGTGCCGCGAGCAGGGTCTATGCGTGCTGTGGACGACCCACCTGCTGGACGAGATCGAATCCAGCGATGATCTGCTGATCCTGCATCGCGGCGCGCGCGTGGCCTGGGGCAAGGCCAGCCAGTTCGGCGACGACCTGGCCATCAGCTTCGCCCGCCTCACCGGCGACGAGGCGCTTGGCCGTGGCCATGTGCGTGAGGCGCTGCGGCCCAGTTGTGGGAGGGGCTTCAGCCGCGACATCCACAATATCGAAGAGCTCGCGGCTAAAGCCCCTCCCACTCAGTCCACACCACCCACAGATTCCGCAAAGGAGCCGCAACCATGAGCGCCTATTGGGAATGCCTGCGTGGCATCGTCCTGCGCGAATGGCTGCGCTTCGTGTTGCAGCGCTCGCGCTTTCTCAGCGCCCTGGTGCGCCCGCTGCTCTGGTTGCTGGTGTTCGCTGCCGGCTTTCGCGCGGCGCTGGGCATTGCCATCATCGAGCCGTACGACACCTACATCACCTACGACACCTACATCGTGCCGGGCCTGACCTGCATGATCCTGCTGTTCAACGGCATGCAGGGCTCGCTGTCGATGGTCTACGACCGCGAGATGGGCAGCATGCGCGTACTGCTCACCAGCCCGCTGCCGCGCGCCTTCCTGCTGGTGGCCAAGCTGCTGGCCACGGCGCTGATCTCGCTACTACAGGTCTATGCCTTCCTTGGCATTGCCTGGGTCTACGGCGTGCAACCACCGGCCTGGGGCCTGCTCGCGGTGATGCCGGCACTGCTGCTGGTGGCGTTGCTGCTCAGTGCGCTTGGGCTGCTGCTGTCCAACGGCATTCGGCAGTTGGAGAACTTCGCCGGGGTGATGAATTTCGTCATCTTCCCGATGTTCTTCCTGTCGTCGGCGCTGTACCCGCTGTGGAAGATGCGCGAGTCCAGCGAGTGGTTGTATTGGCTGTGCGCGGCCAATCCCTTTACCCACGCGGTAGAGTTGGTGCGCAATGCGCTGCACCTGCGCCTGCATGTCGAGGCGCTGGCGGTGTGTACCGGCCTGACGCTGGTGCTCACCCTGCTCGCCGTGGCCACCTTCAACCCGCAACACGCGGCGCTGCGCAAGGCGGGTTGACCAATAGGGGAATCGCCGCCCACAGGGCGGATCAAGACGCCGACCGCTCGTAGAGTCACGAATTCGATGGCGTACTGCTTGCCGAGCGGCCGGCGCACCGAGCCCCCCTACATTGCATACAAGGCGAACCGACCTCTTCTACTACTTTGGTACTGGTTTTCCTCTCCAACGTAGAATTTCCAAGCCTGCGACCATGGCCTGTAATACCGCTACAAAAATAAGTAGAGACCTTGCCATGAAATACCGTCTGCCCATGCAAGCGGGCCTGATGCTCGCCTCCCTGCTGCTGGTCTGCGTCGTGGGTGCCGACGACCTGTTCGATGCCGACGGCTATCGCAGCAACCAGTACCGCAGCCCGACACCGTCAACGCTTGAAGGTGTCCAGGTTCTCGATACTCCCGCCCTGCAAAAGCTGCTCGACGAACGCCCCGATGTTCAACTGATCGATGTCTACCGCCAGCTGTGGCGCCATGATCGTTTCATCGAGGAAGAGCCCCACGCCAACATCCCCGGCAGTCTGTGGCTACCCAACACCGGCAGCGGAAACCTGGAAGCGCTATGGCTACGCTACTTCACCCACTACCTGAACCAGGCCAGCAAAGGCGACCTGAACAAGCCTTTCGTTTTCTACTGCCGCCCCGACTGCTGGCCGAGCTGGAACGCTGCGCGCCGCGCCCATGCCATGGGCTATCGCCAGCTCTACTGGTACCGTGACGGCGTCGATGCCTGGGAACAGGCCGGCCTGCCCTTGGTACCCGCTCAACCCGCCGAACTGCCTGCTGCTTTCCTCACGCCCACTGCCACACCATAATCACAACAACGAGGTGCAAGGCCATGTACAAGATTCTGATTGCCGACGACCATCCGCTGTTTCGTGAAGCTATCCATAACGTCATCGCCGACGGATTTCCCGGCAGCGAGATCATGGAAACCGCCGACCTGGACAGCGCCCTGGAGCTGACCCAAAGCCACGACGATCTGGATCTGATCCTGCTCGACCTGAACATGCCTGGCATGCACGGCCTGGGCGGGCTGATGAACCTGCGCAACGAGGCGCCAACCATCCCGGTGGTGATCGTTTCGGCCGAGCAGGACAAGCAGATCGTGCTGCAAGCCATCACCTATGGTGCGGTGGGTTTCATCACCAAGTCCTCGCCACGGGCACAGATGACCGAGGCCATCGCACAGATTCTCGACGGCAACGTCTACCTGCCGCCGGACATCATCCGTTCGCAGAAGAGCGGCAGCTCACGGCATCACCACGACAACCACAGCATCGCCCCGGAGCTGCTGCAGGCGCTGACGCGCAAGCAACTGTTGGTGCTCGAGCGGATGACCAAGGGCGAGTCGAACAAGCAGATCGCCTACAGCCTGGATATCGCCGAAACCACGGTCAAAGCCCACGTCTCGGCTATCCTGCGCAAGCTCAACGTACATAACCGCGTGCAGGCGATTCTCTCGGCCGGCGATATCGATTTCGCCTCCTATCTGCGGCGCTAGCGTCCGACAGGTTAGCTGTCGTTCCCGCGCAGGCGGTAAGCCAGAACCCAAGAGGCACCTGGGCTCCCGCCTTCGCGGGAGTGACGAACGAGGTTGTCCTGACTCCCGCCATCAAGCCGTGCTAAAACGGCGGCCTCACCGATTGGAGTCCACCATGCACATCCGCCCCTTCCGGCTCGCTGACGAAGCCGCCGTCGTCGATCTCTGGCAACGCTGCGACCTGACCCGCCCGTGGAATGACCCGCACAAGGACATCCAGCGCAAACTGCAGGTACAGCCCGAGCTATTTCTGGTGGGTGAAATCGACGGCAAGCTGGTGGCCTCGGCCATGGCCGGCTACGAGGGGCATCGCGGCTGGGTCAACTACCTGGCGGTGTGCCCGGAGCAACGCCAGCAGGGCCTGGCCCGTCAGTTGATGGCGTATATAGAAGAGCAGTTGCTCGCTCTGGGCTGCCCCAAGCTCAGCCTGCAGGTGCGCGACACCAACGCGGCGGCATTGGCCTTCTACGAGCGGCTTGGCTACAAGATCGACGCCTCGGTCAGCCTGGGCAAACGCCTGGTCGCGGATGATTGACGAGGCGCCCTTATCGTAGCCCGGATGAAATCCGGGGTAGAACGGCGTGATCGTTCCCGGATTGCATCCGGGCTACGGGCTCGCCTCGGTGCGCGCAGCGCACCCTACAGGAGGATCGACGCAGTGTCGTAGGGTGGATCACGCTCTACCGATCCACCGCTGCGGTGGATGTAAAAAGCGACATCCACCCTACAGCTCCTGAGCTCTGCTCGCCCTGGTGAACCCTGGGGTGCGCCGTGCGCACCGGATTTCAAGCCCCTGCCCCACGCTCCATCAGATGACTCATCGCCGCCTTCAGCTTCATCGGCCTTACCGGCTTGTGCAGCAGGCTATGGCCCAGTTCGCGCATCTGTTGTTTGAGCTCGTTGCTGTAGTTGGCGGTGATCATCAGCGCCGGTAGCGGCGTGCTACGCCGGGCGTTGATCTGCGCCACGGCGTCGACGCCGTTGCGCTCGTCGTCGAGGTGGTAGTCGGCGATCAGCAGGTCGGCCTCGGCGTGGTAGTTGTCCACCTGGCACGCCAGGTCCTCTTCACTCAGCGCAGTAACCACCCGGCAGCCCCAGCCTTCGAGCAGGGTGCGCATGCCGGCGCAGATCGCCGCGTCGTTATCCAGCACCCAGACCCGTGCACCGCTAAGGCGTTCAAGCAGCATATCCGGGCTGTCCTGCACGGCACGCACGCGCGGCGCGCGGCGGGTCAGCGGCACCTCGACGGCGAACATCGAGCCCCTGCCCTGCTGCGACGCTACGCGGATGCGATGACCGAGCATGCCCGCAATCTTCTCGACGATCGCCAGGCCCAGCCCCAGGCCGCGATCCTGCTTGCGCTGCACGTTATCGCCGCGTTTGAACTCCTGGAAAATTTCCACCAGCTTGTCCTGGGCGATGCCGATGCCGGTGTCCCAGACTTCGATGGACAGGCTGTTTCCGCGCCGCCGGCAGCCCAGCAGGATGCGCCCGCTGGCGGTGTAGCGAATGGCGTTGCTGAGGAAGTTGCGCAGGATCCGCGCCAGCAGTTGCACGTCGCTGCGCACCAGGGCCGAGCTGGGCAGGTAATCCAGACGCAGGCCTTCGCTGCGGGCGATCTGGTGATACTCGGCGGCCAGGTTCTCCAGCAGCTCGCTGACGGCGAATGGCGCGATATCGGGTTTGATCACCCCGGCATCGAGCTTGGAAATGTCCACCAGCGTGCCGAGCAGACTTTCCACGTCTTCCAGCGAGTTGCTGACGTTGCGCACCAACGGCGCGCAGCCTGACAGGTCGCGTTTCTCCAACAAGGCACTGGTGAACAGCCGCGCTGCGTTGAGTGGCTGCAGCAGGTCGTGGCTGACGGCGGCGAGGAACTTGGTCTTGGACAGGTTGGCCTGCTCGGCCTCGCCCTTGGCTTCACGCAGGCGTGCCTCCATCTGCGTGCGCTCGTCGATCTCGCGACGCAGCTGGTCGTTCACCGTGGTCAGTTCGGCGGTACGTTCGCGCACGCGCTGTTCCAGATGTTGATAGGCCTGGTGCAACGCCTCGGCAGTGCGACGACGCTCGGTGATATCGCGGATCAGCACGAAGATACCGACCACCTCGCCACTGGCCTGACGGTTGGGCACGTAGGAACGCAGCATGTAGCGCTCCTGGCCGTTATGGTTGGTTTCGGCGAATTCGAAGGTCACGCTCTCGCCGGATAGCGCCAGTTCGACGTAGGGCTCCAGGCGCTGGCAATGCTCCTCGCTGTGCACTTCGCGCAGACTTTGGCCGAGCATGGCGCCGCGTGGCCAGCAGTACCATTCCTCGTAGACCTTGTTGGTGAATTCGTAGACCAGGTCGGCCGACAGATAGGCGATCAGCGCCGGCACGTGGTCGGTGATCAGGCGAATCCAGCGCTCGCTGTCGCTCAGTGCCTGAGCCTGGCGATGGCGCTCGGTGATATCGGTGAAGGTATTGACGAAGCCGCCGGTGGGCAGCGGATGAGTACGCACTTCCAGCATGCGTCCGTCGAACAGACGCACCTCCACCTGGCGCAGGGGTTTGCCGGTAGCATCGCGGCTGTCCGGGGTCAGCGGCTCAAGTTCGCTTTCCGCCATCACTTCGGCGAACGGCCGATGGGCGTTGATCGGCGCCAGCCCGCAGAGTTCGAGGAAACGGTGGTTCCACAACTCCAGCGCGCCCTCGGCATTGACCATGGCCATGCCCTGCGACAGGTTGTCGACCGCGCGCTGCAGCAGGCGCGACTTCTGCGCCAGGGCCTGCTCGCGGCGCAACGCCTCGCTCTGCTTCACCTCGGTGATGTCGGTGTAGAGGATCACCAGCCCGCCCTCGCGGGTCGGCCGCTCGCTGACCTGCACCCAGCGCCCGTCCTGCAGGCGGAACAGGCTCGGCTCGCCCTCCTTGCCCAACTGCGCTTCCACCACCAGACCAGTGCTGCGGCTCAGCCGGCGAATTTCCTCCAGCCGCGTGCCGGTGCCGATGCGCGCGCGGCTACGCGCCCACAGCGCCTTGAAACGGCTGTTGAACAGCACGATGCGCTGACGATCATCGAACAGCACGAAGGCATCGGAGATGCTCTCGATGGCGTCGATCAAATGCTGGTGCGCAGTCTCGGCACGCAAGCGCGCATCGCTGAGCAACTGGTTGCTGGATTTCAGCTCAGCCATCGCCTGGTTCAGCGCATCGGTGCGCTCGCGCACTTGCTCGGAGAGCACCACCGAATGCTGGAAGGCCGCGTAGGCGTCATCGCCACGGGAATGGATCGACTCGACCCGCTCGATCAGCGCGGCGTTGATGCGCCGGAGCTTGGCGTTTTCCTGCTCCAGCGCCGTGCAGCGTGCCTGCAGCTCAGCGCTCGGCACGCCCAACAGGTCGGCCAATGGCGACACCGGTAAAGGTCTGGTTGATGTGCATGCCATTGAACTGCTCTCCGTAGGTGTTGAAGCCGATCACCCGCTGCTGGCGCAGCAGCGTGGCGACCGACTCGACGCCGCCATCGTTCTCGATCTCCAGGCGGCGCAGGAAGCAGTCGCAGCCGATGGTCAGCAGCAGCGGACCGAGACGCTGCTCCAGCCCGGCGAACAGCTGCTGCAAATTAGGCAGCAAGGGGCCGGGGTGCATGGCGGTAAGGACGATGCCGTTCTCGACCGCGCAGTAGAAGGTCAGGCTGAGGTCGTCGTGCACCTGCTGGATCGAGCGCACGTAGTAGTGATCGCTGATGCGCACCGCCAGCGGATAGGCGGCGAACGCGCGCAGATCCAACGCCTCGACCGGCACGCCGATCAGCTCGGCATATTCCTGCGCGGCCGGTGCGGCATTGAGTTCGTACACCCGGCGCGTGGCGCTGTCGGCGCGCGTCACCACCAGTTTTTCCGCACTGGGCTGGATGTGATGGGTGCTGAATACCTCGAACTCCAGCCAGGTGTTGAACAGCACCACCACCGCCGCACCGCTGTGAAAGCGCCCGCCGTGATAGACGTGGGTATGGGTCAGGTGGTTGTCGTCGCCGGCCGAGCCGCCGAAGTGCGGGATGCTGCCCAGCGCCGCGCTGAGTGCGCCGAGCACCAGTTCTTCGCGGCTGGACAAGCCGTCGAGCAGGGTCAGGGCGAAGCTGTGGCCCTTGATCGAGGCCAGCTCGTTGCTGCGGCAATTCTTGACCAGACCATCGACCAATTGCTGCGCGTCGAGCAGATTGAAGCGCTCCATCTCGTCGATCAGCACGCTGGCGATGGAAAAGCAGCGCAGGTCGAAACCCAGCGCCACCACGCAGCCGCGGCCGTAGCCCTGCGGGGTGATCTCGCCGGCGCTGGTGCAGCCGACCAGGCTGACACCGCCGAAATGGGCCTCCAGCGCCTGGCCGAGGCCGTCGAGATCGTACTCGGCCGAGCAGAAGAACAGCACGAAACCGAGATAGGGATGGATCAGCTGGCGTGCCAGTTCCTGGGCGGCCAATTCCACATCCTTCGTGCTGGAGACGGCGCTGAGCACGCCCTCCGACTGTTCCAAGGCCATATCACGCCCCAATTCACGTGCTGATCATGGGGAAATTCTACGAAGCCGGCGCTGCCCGCCCCATGCTACTTGAGTACTGGATAGCCGACCCGTAGGGCGTACTCGCGAAGCAGTACGCCCGCACCAAGGGCAATGATGGAGTCTGCCATCGAGCCCTACACGGTTCTCCATCACGGCCCGGAATCGCTGGTGCGCATGGCGCACCCTACCTGGGACGCCGCCATGCTTGTGTAGGGTGCGCCGTGCGCACCAGCGTTCTTACGGAGCCGGCCAGAACATCAGGGTCAGCACGAACATCCCGGCGTAGAAGCCGATCTCCAGGGTTTCCGTCCACGGCTGGATGCGCTTGATCGCGCCATGCACATGCACCAGCACCATCATCAGGGCCACCGCGGCCAGCACCTCGAAGGTGGTGTGCAGCGCTTCACCGGTCAGCGCGGCGCGCAGCATCAGCGCCTCGACGATCAGGATGAATGCGCCCAGACAGCGCCCGAAATACACCGCGAGGTCCACATCCTGCGGAATGCGCCAGCGCATCAGGCGCGCCCAGGTCAGCGGTACAAGGAAGATGGGTAGCGCGAAGACCAGCGTGGTACTGATCGCCAGTACCAGCAGATAGGTTTGAGCCGATTCGCTCCAGAGTCCGATCATCAGTTTTTTCTCTTTCGATCCCTAAAAGAACGGGAGGCCCTTGGGCCTCCCGTTGTCCGCAAGCCGTATGGCTTACCAGCTGAGTACCGCACCGACAGCGAAGGTGTCGGTGTCCTCGTTCAGACCGCTGCCGGCGGCGGCGTCGATCTGGTACTGGTTGTATTCGGCGACCAGCTTGAGGTTGTCGTTGATGGTGCGGAAATAGGCGATGCCGCGGGTCTCGTAGTCCGCTGCCACGCCTAGGCCGTTGCCGTCGTCCTCGGTCTTGCCGTAGGACAGCGCCACGCGGTTCTTGCCCCAGGTGTAGGAGCCCTGCAGCAGGTAGCCGTCGCTGTCGATGTCACGCAGGGTCGGCTCGCCCAGGTTGTTGGTGAAGAACGGGTTGATGCCCTTGGCCTGGAAGCCCGAACCAGTCAGCGACAGGCCGCCGAACTTGGCCTGCACGCCATAGCCGAGGCCCTTGGAGGTGACCTTGTCGACGGTGTCGTCGGTGTTCTCGGAGGTCTGGTAGGCACCGTTGACCCAGGTGTAGATGGTCGAACCGCCCACATCGAACTGGTAGCTGACCTCCGATTCGAAACGCGGGTTTTCCTGGTAGGCCTTGCCGGTCGGGCTGTCGTCGTTGGTGTCGACCGGGTCCATGATGCCCACTGCGACGCGCAGGCCTTCAGCCAGGTTGTTGTTGCGGTAGGTGATCTGCGAGGTCGGGAACGGATACGGGTAGCCGGTGCCGATGTTGCCGAAGGACACGCCATTGCCGTCCACCAGGCCAAGGGTGTCGGACACGTTGCCGTAACCGGCCAGCAGCTCATCGAGGAAGATGTTGGAGCGCGAGAACAGGCCGAAGTCCTTGCCCACCAGCACTTCGCCCCACTCCGGGCTGGAAACGGTGCCGTAGAACTGACGAACGTCGATGGCGGTATCGGTGCCATTGGTTTCGCTGTCGTTGATGGTGACCCAGAAGGAGGAGCGGCCGGTCAGCTTGAGCCCGTCGATCTGCTTGCCGAAGTTGAAGCCGATCCAGTTGGGCAGAAAGCCCATCTTCACCCGCGACTGGCGGCGGTCGAACTGCTCGCCATCACGATCCACGTCGCTATTGACGTAGAAGGCGTTGATGTAGCCGTCGGTGGAGAAAGTGGTGTCGTCCTTGTCGTACAGGACGATCTCGGCGGCGGCCTGCTGCGCAGTCGCCAGGGCGACGGCCGTAGCCAGGGTCAGGGGCAGAAATCGAGTGATGGCGATCTTGTTGTTGTTCATAACGCTCTCCGCTTGAGTGGCGACCGCCAGGGCAGTCGTGTCGGAGGCGATTATCGAAAGCGGGTCCGGCGGGCCATACGCTGCCTTGGCAGCGATTCGCTGCTGCTTTGGCCGGGCGCTACCGGCCCGCTCCCGCCGGCTCGCGACCGACCTGCTACCGGTAGCAGGAGAAAGGTCGTAGTACCGGGCCAGCCCTAGGGCGTAGACGCGCACGCAAAGCGCTGTGAAAAGGAAAATCGGCAAACGTCTGCAGGCAAACGCAAAACGCCCAGGCCTGCTTATCGGAATGGAGAGCGGGAGGAAAAACGCTGCAGTTAGGCCGGCGACGGTGCTCCGCTGGCCAACACGCGCCAATCGCGGGCGCTTAGCAACTGCTCATGTGCTCGCAGCAGATCGCTAGAGGTCAGGTCGACCAGCGCCTGCTGCACCCGTTGCAGGTGCACCTCGGGCAAGCCTGCCAGATGCAGCTGCCATAGCTGCTCGGCACGTGCGAGGTTGGCCTCGGCCGGGCTCACTGCCGGCACCAGGGCCTCGCGGTAATGCGATACGGCCTCATCATCCAGCGCAGCGAGCGACTGACGCTGCTCGCCCAGAAAGGCGCGGATATGCTCGAAGATGCCAGCCGCCTCGCAGACGGGTGACTGCAAGGCAAACAGTAACCCCCGGCAACCCTCGACCTGGCGGAAGCCGGCGAACAGCGCGTAACCCAGTTGCAACTCACCGCGCAGGCGCTGGTAGAAACGCCCCTGCAACACCTGGCCAAGCAGACGCCAGGCAGCCTCGGTGCAGACATCGCCAGCAGGCAAGGGACAGAACAGCAGCAACGCGGCATCCGTGCCCGGCTGCGCGACCTGGTGCCAGTCGACTCCAGTCTCGCTACACGGTGCGGGCGACAGATCCGTAAGCGGCTCGACAGCCACGCACAACTCGTTCAACTGCGCCTGCTCGCGCGCCCCAAGCCCAACACTCAGCCCTTCCAGCCGCAAGGCCCTGGGCAGCTCGCAGAGCTGCGGCAAACGTTGCAGCAGCGCCCGCAACAACATGCCCTGGGAAGCGGGCTCGACTGGTTCATCCCGCGCGGCCAACAGCAGCGGTAGCAGCAAGGCACTGAAGGCCGGCAACAGTGGCGCAGGACCGCGCAATGAGAGGCTCCAGCCAGACGCTAGTACGCTCAGCTGGCAGGCGATGCCAAGCCGCTCACCGCGCCAGCGCAGATCGGCGCTGCGCGCCAGCAATCCCGCTTCGATGGCCGCCGCGTCGCCCACCACTGCACAGGGGCCTCGCCAGTAAAGCGCAGCCGGCCCGCCCTCGACCTGCCCCGGATGATGTCGCAACGCGGCCAATGGCAAAACGGCCGATGCCACGGCAGCGCCGGTCAGCAACGGATCATTGCCGGGCAGCCGCCAGGGATAGATCGAAATTGGGGTTGGCGATGGCATCGGCAAGGCCTGCAATGGCAAATCCAATCCAATTGCCGGCCACAAGGGTCGCGCCTGCTCGCCACACTGCAATTCGATCAGCCCATCACCGCGAGCCAGGCGAGCCAGCACGGCATTCAGGTCGTGCAAGGTCTGGCTATCGTCCTGAGCAGACGACTGCAGTTCCCTGGCGGCCGCCAACGGGCTGAGCCCAAGCAACCTGAGCGCTGCTGCCTGCTGCTGGTGCTGCAGTCGCAATGACCAATCTGTATCGCCCTGCAACTGCGCGGCCCAACTCTGCACGGCGGCGCGCACTGCGGCGCCCTGCTCCGCGCTGGCGCCAGGAAAGTCCAGACGCAGCAGGCATTGCCCACCGTGCTGATACAGCACCCGCGCCTGCAACTGCCGGCACAATTGCATCGCGCGCAGGCCGTCGAGCACGCCGCCGGGCGCAGGGTCCTGCAAGGCATCCAGCAACAGCTCCAACGATGCGTTCAGGTCACGGGTGTCGAGCTGCACGGCAAGACCCAGGTACACACCCGAGCGACTGTGCTGCAGATGCAGGCACGGTGCTCGCAGCGGCAGCAGGTCCGGCGACAGAGTGGAACAGGCGTCGCCCTCGCCTGCCGGCAACCTCCCAAGTAGCGCCTCGGCGATATCCAGCAACTGCTCGGCCGGTTGTGGCCCGACCAGAGTCAGGCTCATATGCCGAGCCTGGTAGTGGCGCTGATGATGATCACGCAGCGCCCGCTGAAACTCCGCAGACTCCACAACCAGCGTGCTGCGATCACCGGCCAGGAACGCGCTGCAGCGATGCCCAGCGGCGAGCGCCTGGCCCAGCGCATGATTGATCCGGCTGTCGGCATCCTGGCTGCGCGCCTGGTATTCGGCGTGCAGCACCTCGCGCTCGCGCAGTTGCGCGTCGATCGTCAGCAACGGCTGGCCGAGCATATCCAGCAGACGCGTCAGCACCGCCGTCAGATGCTCGGCCGGCAGCTCGCAGACAAAATCGGTATGGCGCGCCTGGGTCGAAGCATTGACCAGCCCGCCATGGCGCTGGACGAAAGCCATCAACCCCTGGTCGACCGGGTAATCGCGGCTACCGAGAAACAGCAGATGTTCGAGAAAGTGCGCCAGGCCCGGATAGGCCTGCGGCTCGTCATGACTGCCCGCCGCCACCCGCAGACACAACCCCACCTGCTGCGCCCAGGACTGCTGCTGCGCACGCAGCAGTGCGCCATTGGCCAGGCGCCGAACAGGGGCAGAACGTGGAGCGTACAGGGTCATCAAGGGTTCTCTGGGCAGCGTACCGTTCAGCTTCGACAACGTACCAGCGCCAGGCAATCCTGCTTTCGGCCGAGTAAAACGCGCCTTTGGTCGTAAAAAGGGTGCACGCAGAAACACAAACGCCCCGACACCGCCTTGCGGCGAGTGTCGGGGCGTCGATTGGCAGACTTCAGCTACGGCAGTCTTCGATCAGGCCTTTGACCAGGCCAATCATCAGCAACAGCATCAGCGCCATGAACGGCAGCCCCATGGCGACCGCGCCGGCCTGAATGCCCTTGAGTGCGGTATCACCGCCAATCACGAACAGCGTGACGGTCACCAGCGCGATCATCACCAGCCACAGCACACGTTGCCCCGGCTGGGTGTCAGGGTCGCCACCAGCCGACAGGTTGTCGATCACCAGCGCACCGGAGTCCACCGACGTCACCATGAAGAACACCAACAAGGCGACCACCAGCAGCGAACCGATACCGGCCAACGGCAGCATTTCCAGGAACTGGAAGATAGCCATGTTGACGTCACTGAGGCCAGCCGCCAGAGCACCGCTGCCGTCGATAACCTGGGCGATAGCGCCGCCACCGAAGGCAGAGAACCACAGCAGAGTGACCACCGTCGGCGCCAGCATCACCATGCCCACCATCTGGCGCAGGGTGCGGCCCTTGGAAACGCGTGCGACGAAGATGCCCACCAGCGGGCCCCAGGTGCACCACCAGGCCCAATAGAACACCGTCCAGCCCTGGAACCAGTCCTGATCAGGACGATCGATCCAGTTGCTCAGCGGCAGGAACATCTGACCGTAGTCGACCGCTGCGCTCAGAGTGTTGGAGAAGAACGCCATGCCCCCAATACCCACCGCGACCAGCAGAAACAGCACCAACGCCAGCAGCATGTTGATGTTGCTCAGGACCTTGACCCCGGCATCCAGCCCCCGCCACAGCGAGAACGCGGCCAGGCCGGTAACCGCGACGATGAACAGCAGCTGAAAGGCGAAGGTGTTCGGGGTACCCAGTACGTGGGCAATACCGGCCGTGGCCTGCATGGCGCCCAGACCGAGGGAAGTGGCCAGGCCGAAGATGCTCAGCACCACGGTGAACACATCGACTATCTGTCCCGGCAAGCCACGATGCCCACGCCCCAACAGCGGCTGCAGACCGGAACTGAGCGACAGTGGCAGGCCCTTGTTATAGGAGAAGTACCCCACCACCAGAGCGCTGGTCAGATAGATCGCCCAGGGGTGAAAACCCCAGTGATACAGCGTTGCGCCCATCGCCGCATGAGCGGCCTCCGGGGTGCTGGCTGCCACGTTCAGCGGTGTTTTCCACCAGGCGGTGTATTGCGCCACCGGTTCGGCGACGCCCCAGTACAGCAGGCCGACGCCCATGCCGGCGGCGAACATCATGGAGAACCACGACAGGGTGCTGAATTCGGGTTTGGCATCGCGACCACCGAGACGCACCTTACCCAGCGGCGACAGCGCCAGGCCGGCGCAGAACAGCACCGCCAGATTGCCCATGATGATGATGAACCAGTCGAAGTTCTTCAGGATCCAGCCCTTGATGCCTTCCAGCGTCTCGCCGAAGACCACGGGATTGCTCAGTGCCAGGAGAACCAGCAAAAGGATGATGGAGAAGGAAACGGGGAATATGACGCGATGGAAGTTCAAGCCGAGCACTCGAATATTGAAGTCTCGACCGACTATGTCTTCCGCAACCATAGGCTTCATGCACGCACCTCGATTTTGTTCTTGTAATAGTTTTCTCCGCATCCGGACTGAGCCCTGCAGGTGCAGTGAGCGGCTCGGTAATCGCTGCGGATGATCAATAGTCGAACAGGCGCGAATCCATCGACAAACCATTTAATCTGCGCGACTTATGACTTTTAATCATCAATCCATGCGACAGATCAGGGCACCTCGCAAAAGCCTCAAAGCTATATTTCACGGGCGCTGGCGAGCCATCAGGCAGGTGTCTTCCTGCCCGGTGTTCTGGCTGAGCTTTGCGCATCCATTCGCAGGTAGGTATGGATCGTTCAGAGCCTCTGGCTGGGTGCCTCCTCGACTCGCTCCTCCACGCTGACCGCTGGCTCGATAACCGCAGCCAGGGTCGTGCAGGCAAGGGCATTGGGTGTGGCCTGATGCTGCAGCGGCGCATCGTCCTGCAGGTGCTCACCGGTCACGCGTCCTTGCCCCACAGCGACCGCCAATACCGCCGCGCTGATGGCAAAGAACAGATAGAGGCTGGAGGGGCCGAAATGCCCCATCAGCGCACCGGCCAGCAGCGGGCCGATGCAGGCGCCCACACCGAAGGTGGCTAGCAACAAGCCCGCCAGTGACACGCGCAGACGCGGCTCCATGTTGTCGTTGGCCAGGGCCACGCCGAGCGGGTACAGGCAGAACTGCAGAAAGCCGATACACGCGCTGAACAGCAGCAGCACGCCGAACGACAGGCCCTGATAGAACGCCAGCGGCAGGCAGGTCAGGATCAGCAACGCCGCCACACCGCGAATAAGGCTGGCGCGTGGCAGACGATCCGACAGCCAACCCAGTGGCAGTTGCGCAAGCAACCCCGCGGCAATCGCCAGAGCCATGAACTGACCTACTTCCACCGTGCTCAGGCCCTGTCGGCTGGCATAGATCGACGACAAGCCATAGAAACCACCGTTGATCATCCCCGAGATCAGCACGGTAAACAGCGACTGCGGTACACGCTGCAAGAACAGACGCAGATCGATCGGCTCAGAGCCCGGTATGCTCGGATGAGTACTGCGAGTCAGCGCCACCGGCACCTGGCTCAGGGCGAAAGCGATGACCACGCCGAGTAACGCATGCAGGCCGAGATTGCCGTCGATGCTCAGCGCCAGTTGACCGAGCATCATGCCGACGTAGGCCGCGACCATGTAGATGCCCAGCACCCTGCCGCGCTGATCGCTTTGCGCGCAGTCGTTGAGCCAGCTTTCCACCACCATCAGCTGGCACATCATCGCCACGCCAACGACAAAGCGCAGCAACAACCAGAGCGGCAATGCCTCACTGAAGGCATGCGTCAGTACCGCCGCGCAGATGATGCCGGAACAGGCCACGTAGGTACGTATGTGACCGACACGGCCGATCAGCACCTGACCAACCTTGCCGCCGACCACCATGCCCAGAGCATTGGCAGCCATCAGCGCACCGCCCCAGAACTCGGCGACGCCACCGGCAGTCAGGCGCAGCGCCAGATAAGTCATCAGCAGGGTCGAGCCGAGCTGCATCAGTAAACTGGCCAGATACAGTGCAGCGAACGCCTGGGTCAATCCGAGCAATTGCTCACCCCTTTCTCACGGAAAACCACCACGCCTGAGCCGGGCGCGCAGCAAAGCTGGAGCATCGTCAACCCTCTCGCTGCTAGGCCAGACCATGCCGTTGTTTCCAGTCACCCGGATGGACCACGTAACCGAACAGCGCATGCCCGCCGTAAACCAGCTCGGTGCCTTCGGGAATCCACAGCAATTGCCCCGGTTTGACGCGATACAACTCGCCGTTGGCCTTGAGTTCGAAGCAGCCCTCGATGACGAAGATCACCTCGTCATACAACAGGGTCCAGGCCACCTCGGCGCCCTCCCAGCGGGCGAAGCCGATGCCGATGTTCGGCGAAATCTCGTTGCTGATCGCCCGCGCCACGAAGGCAGCTCCGGGCGGTCCACCGCGCGGAATGAACTCCAGATCATGGTGATCGACCAACAGCACCGGACCTTTCCCGGAAACGACCTGAGTCATAGCTCGCTCCGACTGTTCCAGGCCGCCAGACGAATGCGCGAGCGCACGCCCAGGCCGAGAAATGGCTCCGGCGGATTGAGCGACGGCATGCCGGTGACGGCCTGGATATCGCGCAACTGCGCCGAGTCGCTGCCGACCGCCATTTCCGCCAGCAGCGTGCCGGAGATGGTGCCCCAGGCCGCGCCGACGCCGTTGTCGCAGGCCGAGGCGAACACACCCGACTCCAGCTCGCCGAAGAAGTTGGTGAAGTTGCGCGAGATCGCGTAAACACCGCCCCAGGTGTGACTGAACGGCACATCGGCCAGTTGCGGGAAGCGCGCCAGAAAGGCCTTGCGATGGTCGTCGCGCACCGATTCGCGCATGGCGTCGCTGGTGCTCTTGCCGTATTTCGGCACGTGCTTGTAGGTGTTACGGATGATCAGGCGACGATCCTGGGTCATGCGCACCGTGGTGCCGGCGTGATCGGCCGGGGTCAGGCCCCAGTCGAGCTGACCACCGAAGGCCGCCAGCTCGGCATCGCTTAGCGGACGCGTCCAGCTGGCGAAGGTCATCACCGGCAGCAGGCGGTTGCGCAGGTAGCCGAACTCCTGGGTGAAGATGCTGGTGCCGAGCAGCAGTTGCTCGGTACGAATCGTGCCCTGGCTACCCTGCAGCAGCCAGCCGCCCTGCCCGTCGCGTTGCAGACCGGTGATGGGCGACTCTTCCAGCAGCTCGACGTTGTCAGGTAGCGAACGTGCCAGCCCGGTGACCAACGCCGCGGGCTGCATCAAGTAGCAACCCGGGGTGAAGATTGCGCGGCTGTAATAGGTATTGCCCAGCACCTGCGCCAGCTCGTCGCGTTCGACCAGGCGAAAGGGTTCGCCGAGGTTCGTCAGCAACGTTTCGAAGTGCTGCAGATACGCCAGGCCACGCTGGCCCACGGCGCCCTGATACTTGCCGGCGTGGGACCACTGACAGTCGATCCCGTGGCGTTCGATCAACCCCTGTAGCTGGGCGATGGCGGCGCGGTTGAGCGACAGCAGGCGCTGCTTGTGCGCCGGGTCGGGATGCTCCAGGGCGAACTTGTGCGGCAGGTCGATGACGAAACCGGAGTTACGCCCGGAAGCGCCCTGGCCGACACGCTGAGCATCGACCAGGATGATGCGTTTGTCCGGCAGCAGTTCGCCGAGGCGGCGTGCAGCGGCCAAGCCGGCGAAACCAGCGCCGATCACCGCGTAATCGGCACATTGCTCACCCAGCAGGCGTTTGCACGCGGGCTGTTGCCCCAACGCGGCGTACCAGCCGCAACTGCTGTCATCATGGGGCAGATTGATTTGCTTGCTCATGCGCGTGCCCTCAGGCCACTGATCGTTGTGCGTTCTGGCAGCTTTGCAGCCAGCTGTTGCGTTGGGTCTGCGCCTGTCGTCCGAGCAGGACGAAGCCGCAGGCCAGCCCCTGGGCATCGTAGAAACCCGCGCTCAGGCCATCGTCGTTCGCTGTGCAGCGCCACTCTCCGGCGGTGCCTGGCGCCGGCGCCAGCAGGCACAGCGGCGCGGCCGGGGTTTTCACCGTCACCGGCATCAGCGGATAGCTCACCGCCGTCGGCTGGCCGAGCAAGGTCTTGCTCAGCGCGGCGATGCCCTGATTGATCGGGGCCAGATACGGCAGCAGCTGCCCGCCGACCTCGATGCAATCGCCCAGGGCGTAGATGCCCGGCTGCGAGCTCTGCAACTGAGCATCGACCTGTATCCCACGGCCCACGGCCAGCCCAGCGCCTTTGGCCAGGCCCAGATTGGGCTGCAGGCCGACAGCCGAGAGCACCAGATCGGCCTCCAGGCTGTCGCCATTGGCCAGGGTCAGCCGGTAACCCTGCTCCAGCGCATCGACGCGGCGCACGGTGTTCTGCAGATGCCAACTGACGCCGAGCGCCGCCAACGCGTCTTGCAGGTGCTGCCCGACTTCAGCCGGCAGCAGGCGCTCCATCGGCCACTTGCCGAGACCGATGACGCTGACCTGAAAACCGCTGGCCGCCAAGTCGTTGGCGAATTCACAGCCGATCAGGCCATCGCCGAGAATCGCCACACGCCGCACGCCAACCAGGCGCTCGCGGAAGCTGCGGTAGTCATGCAGGTTATTGACGCTGATCAGCGCCTCGCTGACCCCTTCGATGGGCAACCGAATCGGCGCGGCGCCGCTGGCCAGTACCAATTGGCCGTATTCCATCTCACCGATATTGGTGTGCAGGCGCCGCGCCGTGGTGTCGATGTGCTGCACCGTGCAATGCGGGTAGACGCGAATCTTCAGGCGCTTCTCGATGGCCAGCGCCGACTCACCGGCCAGCGCGTCGGCACTCTTGCCCTGAGCCAGGCCGATGGACAGCGCCGGCTTGGAGTACAGGTGCCCGGACTCCTGGGTCAGCACACGTATTTCTACCTCGGCATCGGCGCGGCGCAGGGCCTGGGCCAGGCCATAACCAGCATAACCGCTGCCGATGATGACGATGGGCTGGCGCACGTCGGCCGCTATGGCTTGCAACGGTTGCGGTGGCACCGGCAACGGCGTGCTGAGCGGCGCTGCGGCGGCAGCGACGACCGGGCTGATGTCGAGCATCTCGAAATCTTCCTTGCCGACTTTGCACTCCGGGCACTTCCAGTCCGCCGGTACGTCTTCCCAACGGGTGCCGGCGACAATGCCGTCGTCCGGCCAGCCCAGGGCCTCGTCATAGATGAGGCCGCAGACCACACACAACCAGGTCTTGAACATGGCGCTCACTCCCCCGCCACGCGAATGGCGACGTTCTTGGTGCGTACGTAGCTGTACAGCGCTTCCTGGCCCTTCTCACGGCCGAAGCCGGACAGGCCAACACCGCCGAACGGCGTTTCGATGCCACCGGCATACCACTCGTTGACGAATACCTGGCCAGCGCGCAGGCGCCGCACGCAGCGCATGGCGCGGCTGATGTCCTGGGTGAAGACGCCGGCGACCAGGCCGAAATCGGTGCCATTGGCAATCTCGATGGCCTGCTCTTCGCTGTCGAAGGGGATGATCGCCAGCACCGGGCCGAACACCTCTTCCTGGGCGATGCACATGTCCGCGCGCACGTCACGAAACACTGTCGGGCGCATGAAGTGCCCGGCCAGTTCGCTATGAGCCTCGCCACCGGTGGCCAGTACCGCGCCTTCATCGACTGCGCGCCGACACAGGGTTTCGATTCCAGCAAGTTGAGCGGCACTGACCACCGGGGTGAGGTCCGGGTTGTCCTGGCCGAGGCCGACGCTGAGCCCTTCGGCCAGCTCGACCACCGCCTGGACGATGTCTTCGTAGATCTCGCGCTGCACCAGCAGGCGCGACATGGCCGAGCAGACCTGCCCGGCATTGAAGAAAATGCCGTTCTTGACGCTGGCCAGCAGTTGCTTGCGGTCGACGTCGGCGAAGGCGATGGCGGCCGATTTGCCGCCCAGTTCCATGACGCTGGGAATGGCGTTGGCCGCTGCATCACGGAGGATCGACTGGCCGGTAGGCACCGAGCCGGTGAAGACGATCTGGTCGACCTTGGCGCTGCTCACCAGATGCGCTCCGACCTCGCGACCGCGGCCGCAGATCAGGTTGATCGCACCCTGCGGCAAGCCAGCCTTGACGATGGCGCGCACCAGCACGCACATGCCCAGCGGCGACAGCTCCGGCGACTTGATCACCACCGCGTTGCCGGCAGCCAGCGCCGGCGCCAGAGAACGAGCGCAGATGGACACCGGGAAATTCCACGGCACGATCTGCGCCGACACGCCCATGGGGTCGTAGACGGTGAAATCCATGTAGCCGTTACCCAGCGGGATCGAGGTGCCCTCGATCTTGTCCGCCATACCGGCGTAGTACTCGAAGTAGCGCGCGGCTTCGATGAACTCATCGCGGGCATCGTTGAGGCTCTTGCCATTCTCCTGGCACAGAACCCAGGCACCCTCGTCCGCCACCGCGCGGATTTCCTCGGCGATACGCAGCAACCAGCTGACCCGTTGCGCCGGGCGGGCGCGGGTCAGCTCACCACTGTCGGCGCAGCGACGCGCCGCCAGCAGCGCGCGCTCGGCGTCTTCGACGGTGGCCTGGGCAATGGTTGCCAGCGGCTCGGCGGTACCGGGGTTGTTCACGCTCAGGTGCTGGGCGCTGTCGACCCAAGCACCATCGATGTAATTGAGCCAGTGAGAGGCGATCGGATACATGACGGCCTCCTCAGGCGTTCTGCGCGATAGTCAGCAACTTGCGCGCGGCCCACTGGTGGAAGTAGTGCGTTGGGATGTCCATTTCCGGGGAGAACGCGCCGCCGCCATAACCCGGCGAATGACGGCCCTTCTGCATGCCTTCGACCGAGGCGATGTCCTCGGCGAACACCACTTTCCACGACTCCAGAATGGCGTTGCGGCAGGCGGCGTACTCGTCGCTCAGCGCCTCGTCACCGACATAGAACAGGCGCAGGTGCTCGATGGTACGGCCCGGTGCGACCGGTTCCAGCTGCATGGCGAAGGCGTGGTCGGCCTGGATGCCCAGCAGCACGTTGGGGAAGAAAGCCACATACTCGGCGTTGCGCAGGCGGTCCTGCGGCCAGCTTGGGAACTGCGGCAAGTGGGTGCCGGCAACGTCGGAGAGGTTGTAGGCGTAGCTGCCCTGGCCGGCGAACTGCTCGTCGAAGAGGATGTGGTAGTGATCTTCCAGGCGCGAGTAGGTGTTCAGGCTCGGGTGCACCCACGGCAGGTGGTACGCCTCGCAGTAGTTCTCCACGGCCAGCTTCCAGTTGCAGGCGATGTCGAGGGTGGTTGAGTCCATGTTGGCGCGGCGGCGCATCAGGTCCATGCCATCATCACCGAGGAACTGGCTCCAGCGCGCGGTCAGCGGCGCCAGCATCTCTTCCAGCGGCTGCGCGTCGCCGGACAGGTTGACGAATACCATGTCCATCCAGATGGCGCTGCGGATGGCCTTGAGGCCGTGCTTCTCGCAGGCGAAACGCTCGTCCTTGTGCTTGTCGATGCCGCCCACGTGCGGCGTGCCCTTGAGGCCGCCGTTAAGATCGTAGGTCCAGGAGTGGTACGGGCAGCGAATCACGCCCTGCACGGTGCCGGCCTCTTCCACCAGCTTCATGCCACGGTGGCTGCAAACGTTGTGGAACACCTGCACCAGGCCTTCGCGGTTACGCATCAGCAGCAGCGGCAGGCCCATGAAGTCGACCGGTTTTACCGAGCCGTTCTGGTTCAGGTCGCTGGCGAAACCGACACAGGCCCAGGTCTTACCCATGACCTGGTCGCGCTCGAGCTCGAACAGCTTCTGGTCGGTATAGAACTCGTTGGACAGGCCGGTGGCTTGGTGGATGGGCGCGAGTACGGTTTCCAGTTGGTGCACTGGGATTTGCTGAGAAGTGGCTTGAGTCATTGTTGTTATCCCCTGCAAGGCGCGGTGGTGGTGATCGGCAGTCGCTACGGCGCTGCTCGTTGGTCACCAGTGTCGAAAAGCAGGGGATTGTTCGACAAACGATTTTTTGCACTGACATTTATGATAAAAAATCATAAATATTGGGAGGAATGGGTTAGTAAAGCCAGTGATTACGCGGGTTGATGCATGTCGTTAACTCATCGACTCATGACGAGAAATGGTTTGTCCGGCATTGCCGCCGGTGCCATCTTGCCGCCACTGCGCAACGCTCTGCAGGCACTTGCCAACCCGGCAAGCGCTGCCTGCTGCGCAGCGGTTCCACGCCAACAGCCGCGAAACCGCCTTCCTCACTGATCGCCCACGCTACGGGCGACGTACGAGCTGCCTCAGGCCAAAAGCCTGCGGCAGCCTCGTTTCAACCCGCCTGAAGCTCATCACCGGACTCGCTGGTGACCTGCTCCATCAACCAGTTGCGAAAGCGCTGCACGCTCTGCCGACTGCTGCGCCCGACGGGCTCGAGCAAGCAGAACTGCGCATCGGTATGCAGCGTGACATCGATGGGTCGCACCAACGCGCCGGTCTGCAGGTGGTTGTCGACCAGGTTCGACCAGGCCAGCGCAATGCCCTGCCCGCTCAGCGCCGACTGGATCAGCATCGAATAGCTGTTGATGTTGATTCGGTGCCGCGGCTCGCGCGCCTTGTGGCCCAGACGCTGGAACCACTCCGGCCAGCTGATCCAGTCACGCTGTGGGTCTTCCAGCCACAGCCAGGTGCCGGTGGCCAGCTGCGTCGGGTCGTAGAAATCCGGGTGCTTGGCCAGGTAGCCAGGGCTGCACACGGGGAACACTTCTTCAGCGAACAGCGGCGTCACCTGCATGTTCTTCGGCGGCGTGCGGCAGTAGTACAACGCCAGATCGCAGTCCAGGCGGGAGAAATCCTTGACGTGGTCATAGGCGATGATGCGCAGGTCCACTTCTTCATTGTCTCGCTGGAACTCGGCGACCCGCGGCAACAGCCAGAGCGAGGCCATGGCGGTACTGGTGACCACCGTGACCTGCTGCGCGCCGCGCCAGTGACGGATCTCGCCGGTGGCATGGGCCAACTGCAGCAGGGACTCACGCACCGTGTCGTAGTAGTGGCTGCCGGTCGGGCTGAGATTGATCTCGCGGGTGGTGCGCTCGAACAGGGTCTTGCCGAGGTAATCCTCGAGCAGACGAACCTGCCGGCTGATCGCACCCTGGGTGACGTTCAGTTCCTTGGCCGCGAGGGTAAAACTCAGGTTTCGCGCGGCTGACTCGAACGCCACCAGGCTGTTGAGTGGGGGCAGAGGTTGAATCTTCATGCAGGCAATTCACGCAGGCATTGTTGTTATTTGGCCGCTGTCTGGAGAGCGACTCGACCTAAAGCATGCAGCTTGTAGCGTTAAACCGATACGCGTCGCGAGAGAAAAGTCACAGCTCTGGTAGACTTGCACGCCGCTGCCAGCAGTTGCGCCACTGCGCGACGGATACCAGTAGAACAGCGCCGCGCCAGAGTTTCTTGCCTGAAAACCCCGTCAACACGTCAGAACGCGTCATCCCACATGTCTTTAGAAAATGTTGTAGCCACGCCGTCCGCCCTGTCCCGCCGCTTCTCCGTGGCCCCGATGATGGATTGGACTGACCGTCACTGCCGGTTCTTTCTCCGTCAGCTGTCGCGTCATGCCCTGCTCTACACCGAGATGGTCACCACCGGCGCGCTGATCCATGGCGACCGCGAGCGTTTCCTGCGTTACAGCGAGTGCGAACACCCGATCGCCCTGCAGTTGGGCGGCAGCAACCCGCAGGACCTGGCGACCTGCGCGAAGATGGCCGAAGAACATGGCTATGACGAAGTGAACCTGAACGTCGGCTGCCCCAGCGACCGCGTGCAGAACAACATGATCGGCGCCTGCCTGATGGGCCACCCGGCGCTGGTCGCCGACTGCGTAAAGGCCATGCAGGACGCCGTGAGCATCCCGGTGACGGTCAAGCACCGCATCGGCATAAATGGCCGTGACAGCTACGCCGAGCTGTGCGATTTCGTCGGCCAGGTGCGCGATGCCGGCTGCCGCAGCTTCACTGTGCATGCGCGCATCGCCATCCTCGAAGGCCTGTCGCCGAAGGAAAACCGTGAGATTCCGCCGCTGCGCTACGACATCGCAGCGCAGCTCAAGCAGGACTTCCCAGATCTGGAGATCATCCTCAACGGCGGCATCAAGACCCTCGAGGAATGCGAGCAACATCTGCAGACCTTCGATGGCGTGATGCTCGGCCGCGAGGCCTATCACAACCCCTATCTGCTGGCGCAGGTGGACAGCCGCCTGTTCGGCGCCGCAGACACGGGCATTTCCCGCATGGATGCCCTGCTCGCACTCAAACCCTACGTCGAGCAACACCTGCGCGAGGGCGGCACCCTGCATCATGTCAGCCGTCACGTACTGGGCCTGGCCCAAGGCTTCCCCGGTGCACGGCGTTTCCGCCAGCTGCTGTCGGTGGACATTCACAAGGTGCAAGACCCGCTGGCGCTGCTCGACCAGGCAGCCGAACTGCTACGCGGTCATTGATCTGGCGCGCTCAGGCGATAGCGGCTACGCCCGGTCGTCTGCACCAGGCCATTCTCCTCCATACGGCGCAGCACCTGGCGCACGCTGACCAGCGACAGCGGTTCGCCGGCCTCATTCAATTGCTGGTGGAGTGCGCGCGCAGATATCCCCTGCTCGTCATTGGCGCTGCACAGCGCCTCCACCACCTTGAGCCGGGGCATACTGAAGCGCAGCCCGGCGGCCTGCAACCACTCACGGCACTGGCGCGTGTCCAGACCAGCGGAAACTGAACGAGAAAGCTGGGTTTGGGTCGACATGCTCGGGCTCCTTGGCAGCTCGTCTACAGTCGGACTCCACCGACTTCGGCACGTTCTTACGTACCGTCATAGATAAAGACGAATGAGCCGGCAAAAAGCGCAGCCCGAAAAGGTAAATATTGTCAGTGACCCGACCGTTGAGCGCCCGCTGCGCCTCGGGTAAGGTCATGCCATCTGCAACGACAAGGCCTCGTCATGACCTCCAAGCTGGAACAACTCAAGCAGTTCACTACCGTAGTCGCCGACACCGGTGACCTCGATGCCATCGCCCGCCTGCAACCGGTGGATGCCACCACCAACCCCTCGCTGCTGCTCAAGGCGGCTGCCCTGCCTCGTTATGCCGACCTGCTGAATCAGGCCATGAGTGCTGGCAAGGGTGACCTGGGGCTGGCCTGCGATCATTTCGCGGTGGCCGTCGGCCAGGAGATCCTCAAGGTCATCCCGGGCCGCATTTCCACCGAAGTCGATGCGCGCCTGTCGTTCGACACCGACGCGACCCTGCGCCGCGCCGAGCGCCTGATCGGCCTTTACGAAAAAGCGGGCATTGGCCGCGAGCGCGTACTGATCAAGATAGCTTCGACCTGGGAGGGCATCCGCGCGGCCGAGCAGCTGGAAAAAGCCGGCGTGCAGACCAACCTGACCCTGCTGTTCGCCTTCGCCCAGGCACAGGCCTGCGCCGATGCCGGCATATTCCTCATCTCGCCGTTCGTGGGGCGCATCTACGATTGGTACAAGAAGGCCGAGGGCCGTGATTTCGTAGGCAACGATGATCCTGGCGTGCAGTCGGTCAAACGCATCTACAACTACTACAAGGCCAACGGCTACGACACCGTGGTGATGGGAGCAAGCTTCCGCAACCTTGGTCAGATCGAAGCGTTGGCCGGTTGCGACCGCCTGACCATCAGCCCCGACCTGCTGCAGAAACTGGCTGAGGGCGATGGCCAACTGAGTCGCCAGCTCGCCCCTGGTGCTACCGGCGAACCTCGCCAGAGCCTCGATGAAGGCGGCTTCCGCTGGGCGCTGAACGAAGACGCCATGGCTACCGAGAAGCTGGCCGAAGGCATCCGCCTGTTCGCCCGCGATCAGGAAAAACTCGAAGCCCTGCTGGCCGCCAAGGCCTGAATGACAAAGGGGCGTCAGCCAAGCTGACGCCCCTTTGTCATTGCGAGTTCGAAGGTGCGGTGCGCCGTGCGCACCACCAACTTTCTCGGCAGATATCGGTGCGCGCCGCGCACCCTACGGAAACAATCGATCAGTGCCGCTCGAGCGCGCTAACCAGATCGTGAAAGGCTTCGCGATTGGAGTCGTTCAGCCCCATCAGGATGCGGTGCGCTTCCAGCACCTTGGCCTTCACCACCTCTTCGGACTGATCCTGCGAAGGCAGATCATCCAGGCAATCCGGGCAGGGAATCGGCCGGTCGACGATGTTGAACACCTGGTCGAAGCCCATTGACTCCAGCAGGCGCGTGATGTCGTCGTGAGTGGTGACAACGGTCGGCAACAGACCAACCTTCTGCCGCGACAGAATGGACAATTTCGCCAGCAAACCGAGAGTCGTACTGTCGATACTGCGAGTTTCGGTCAAGTCGATGACGATGGCCGAAAAATTCAACGCGGTGAAAATCTTTTCAATCGTGGCATCCAGTGCTGAACACAACGTCAGACGGACTTCACCGACAAACTTCAGGACGAAGGTTCCGTCCTGCTCGGCGAATTGGATGCGACCGGGGCTTATCCCAGGATTCATGCAAGGTTCCTGCTCAACACCAGCAAGGCGATATCATCCGGCATCTCGCCCAGATTGGCCAGACCGAGAACTTGACGCAAACCACCCAGCGTACCGCCAGCCTGGCTAACCAGTTGTGGCAACGCCAATTCCTTCTCTTTCAGCGTGTCACCTGGCAGCAGGTCGAGAATGCCATCGGACAGCAGCGTCAGGCTGAAAGACTCTGGCAACTGCATTTCCAGATCACCGTATTCGGCTTCCTCGAACAGGCCGACTGGTAGGCCACGGCCTTCCAGGTAGCGCGCCTGGCCATTTTCGAACAGCACCGGCAGCGGCAGATGCCCGCCGATGCTGTAGGTGAGCATGCCGCTCTCCTCGTCGATCACACCGCCGAGCATGGTCACGTGCTTGCCCAGCTTACAGTTGATCAACCCGCGATTGATGTGGCCGAGCACATCGGAGGGTTTGAATTCCGGTAACGTGCCGCCACGCCGCCACTCGTAGAGCAGGCGCGTGGTCATGAACTTGAGCAACACGGTGACGAATGCCGACGATGCACCATGGCCGGAGACATCGGCCAGGTAGAACGCGATGCGTCGCTCGTCGATACGGAAGTAATCGACGAAGTCACCGGACAGGTACAACGACGGAATGATCTGGTGCGCGAAGCTCAGGCCATCGGCCTGCCAGGGCGTCACCGGCAGCATGTTCATCTGCACCTGACGGCCGGCGTTCTGGTCCTCCTGCAACAGGTGCAGGCTGGCCTGGAGCTCACGATTGGTCGCTTCCAGCTTCTCACGATAGAGCTGGTTCTCCACGCGCAAACGCGAGCGATCCAGCGCACGGCGCACCGAGTGCTCCAGTACGGCGAGATCTTCAAGCGGTTTGATCAGGTAGTCGGCAGCGCCGAGACGCAGGGCTTCGACGGCATCGTTCATCACACCGGCGCCGGAAACGACGATAACTGGCACTTCGACGCCCAGCGCGTTGATACGACGAATCAGTTCAAGACCGTCGACCTGCGGCATGCGCAGATCGCAGATCATCAGGTCGGGGCCTTCCTGCTGGAACACTTCCAGCCCCTGCAAACCGTTGTTGGCCTGCAACACCTTGAAGCCGCTGTCCTCGAGGTAAGCCGCGAGGCTTGCACGTACGACATCGTCGTCGTCAATGATCAGCAGAGTGGCACTGGTTTTGTGCATGGGGTATCCAGGCAAACTGCGCCAGGGCAATTTTTGGTCACTGCCCGTGGCGCGGCGCTGCATCTATGGCGCCAGGGCGATTTCAAGGGGCAGACGGTACTCCCATCTGCCGGCCGATTCAAGCCGGGACCGGTCGTCGTTCGGCGGCTTTACAGGTCAAATCGACGAGGGTTATAAGAGCCGCGGGAGAGCTCATAAGAAGAGGACAGGGTCCATGAGTCAGAACGATCGAGCGTACAGCGAGAAACGCGACTACATCCGCATGCGACTGGAAGCTGCAGTCGTCCTCCATCATGCTGGCCGGGAAATTCCTGCACTGTGCCTGGATCTTTCCAGTACTGGCATGCAAATCGAGGCTGAAGCGGCCTTGAGCATGGGAGACAAGGTCAAGGTCCATATCCCTTCAGAACACAGCGAACTCGCCGGCCTCGACGCCCACGCAGAGGTCGTGCGGGTCGGCGACCTGGGTGACGGCCGTCAGTCGCTGGGCCTGGCCATCATCTCCATGAGCTGAAATCTGCATTTACGAAAAAGGCGGCCCAGGGGCCGCCTTTTTTGCATCTGTCAGGACTTAAAAGTCGTCTTCGACCTGGCCATCCTTGACCTTGAACTCACGGCTCTGCAGGTAGGCGTTGCGGATGAAGATGTACTTGTCGCCGCTGATCAGTCGCTCGGCCTGCAGCAGGTTGGCACGGGTGTCGACCACCTGCACGCCACGAGTGACGTTACGGGTCGGCACATGATCCATGTGCGGATACGGCGTCAGGAAGCTGTCCGGCACCCGACCGGTGGCATCACGCACAGTGCTTGGCCCGAGGAGCGGGATGACCAGGTAAGGCCCACTGTTCAGCCCCCAGACGCCCAGGGTCTGGCCGAAGTCTTCGTCACTCTTGCGCAGGCCCATGTGCTTGGCCACGTCGAAGAAGCCCAGCACACCGAAGGTGGTGTTGAAGATCAGGCGACCGGTATCGACGCCGGCGTTGTGCAGTTTTCCCTGCAGCAGGTTGTTGGCCAGGTTGCCAACGTCGCCGATGTTGCCGAATACGTTGTGTACGCCATCTTCGAGAAATTGCGGCGTGACAGCCCGGTAACCCTGGGCGATCGGCTTCAGCGCATAGGTATCGACGGTATCGTTGAAACGGAAGATGGGGCGATTGAAGCTTTCCCAAGGATCTTCTTCCGAAGCGGCCTGACTCATCGCAGGCAGCAGGCTCAGGCCGACGAGGGCCATCAGGCCACCCAGGCGCGCGATCCAGCGAGCACCGATCACATGCATTTAAATCTCTCCTTGAGGAAATAATGTGGCCACCGCCAGCGGGCCGAATGCCGCGTAGTATAAAGCCTGGAGCCCTGATTGGGCAGCATAGCGAAGAAAAGCGATGACCGACGAAACCTTGCTGCACACCGCACACATCCCCGTACGTTGGGGCGACATGGACAGCTACGGGCACGTCAACAACATCATCTACATGCAATACCTAGAAGAAGCCCGTGTCGCCTGGTTCGAGCTGGCCGGCGTAGCCATGAGCAACGTGCCGTTCGGCCCGGTGGTCCTGCAAACCCAGCACACCTACCTGAAACCGGTGATCCACCCCGCCACCGTGGTGGTGGAACTGCGGGCTGGCGCGGTGGGGCGCAGCAGCCTGGTGATCGAACACCGGCTGCGCACCGTCGAAGACCCGCTCATGATCTACGGTGAGGGTTACTGCAAACTGGTGTGGATCGACCATGAGAGTGGCAAGTCGGTAGCCCTGCCGGAGCATGTACGCGCTCTGTTCGACGTCATCTAGCGGTCACATTACGGTCATCCGCTGGCGCTAGATTGGCCTAGGCCAATGCCACGGATGATCCCATGCCCTCCCCCTGCACCGCCCTGATCTTTCAACTGTCCGGCTGCCTGGTCGACTTCGGCGCCCGCACGCTACCCGTCGCACTGCAGCGGCTGCATCCCGAGTGCACGCCCCCGAACCTCGTCAGTACGCCGCAACGGACACTGGACGCCTGGTTAGGCAAGTCGGCAACCACCGCACAACTGCAAGCGCTACAGCAGACGCTGAGCGAAGTGGCCGGCGACCATGCCGAGCTGACCCCAGGTGCTGCACAGTTGCTGCAAAGCCTGCATGCCAATGGCACGCCCTGCGCCTGGCTGGACGACCTGCCGGCCGATACCAGCCTGCGCCTGGCCGAAGCGCTGCCCACATCCATCGAAGCGGTGCTGGCACGTCAGGCCAGGCCATGGCCGGCGCCAGACAGTTGCTGGCAGGCATTGAGCCAGCTGAATGTCGAGCGCCTGGATGGTTGTGTAGTCGTCAGTGGTAATCCACTACTGCTGCAAGCCGGGCTCAATGCTGGCTGCTGGACCATCGGCCTGGCCGCCTGCGGGCCACTGTGCGGCTACGCCCTGGCCGACTGGCAGGCACTGGACGCAAGCGAGCAGAAACACCTGCGCGCCGAGGCCACGCTGCAGCTCTATCGTCTGGGCGTGCATTCGGTGGTCGATCACCTGGGAGAAATCGAGGCCAGCCTGGACGATATCGGCGTACGCCGGAGCAAGGGCGAAAAGCCCTGAGACTTTGACTCTGATCAGGCAAAGCCGGCTCGCTTGGATTAACCTTCAGGTACGGGTTGAAAACTTCCAGCGCAGCTGGGGGTCAATGCCTAAGCTGATTGGAAAAGGAGAACTCTATGCCAGCAAGCGACCTGCAGCAGCAACTGGAAGCCCTCCAGCAACACCTGGCCCAGGACACGCCGCTCAGCGAGGAAGAACGCGCATCGCTTTACCTGCTGACCCAGGAAATCGAAGTGCAATTGGCGCGTGAAGCCGCCTCAGCGCCCGACGCCACGCTGGTCGATGGCGTTAATCTGGCGGTGGAACGTTTCGAGGCCAGCCACCCTACCCTCGCCGGCACCCTGCGCAACATCATGCAGAGTCTGGCCAACATGGGCATCTGAATGCCCTGCCCCGGTTAACATCGAGCGACTCAGGAAAATGCCGCCATTTGGCGGCATTTTTCATGGGTTACTGCCGCGCCAGGCGACCATTTTCCGGTTTGATCGCCTCGGTGCTGCGGTAAGGGTTGATGTCCAGCCCGCCACGGCGCACGTAGCGTGCATAGACAGTCAGCGACTGCGGCTGCAGCAGGCGCTGCAGATCGAGAAAGATGCGTTCGACGCACTGCTCGTGAAAATCAGCGTGCTGGCGGAAGCTCACCAGATAGGCCAGCAGGCTGGCATGATCCAGCGCGGCACCGCGATACTCGACGACCAGGCTGCCCCAATCCGGCTGACCGGTAACCGGGCAGTTGGATTTGAGCAGATGACTATGCAGGCTCTCCCCCACCACGCGACCGGCGTCGCAACGCAGCAGCTCGGGTTGCGGGTGGTCGTACTGGCTGACACTGATGTCCAGTTCGTCTATGCACTGACCCGGCAGCGTCGCCACTCCTTCGTCAGAAACCTCAGCCAGAGAGCGCAGGCGCACCGCTACTGGCTTGCCGGCCACCGCCGACAGATCACGCACCAGTGTCGCTTGCAACTCATCCCAACTGGCGAAAGCCGACTGGTTCAGGGAATTGAGATACAGTTTGAAGGACTTCGACTCGATGATGTTCGGCGAGTCTGCGGGGATGGCGAACTCACCGATGGCCACCACCGGCTTACCGGACGGCAGCAGCCAGGACAGCTCGTAGCAGTTCCAGTAGTCCACGCCCTGATACGGCAGGCTGGCGCCATCGAGACCCAGCTCCGCCCACTTGGTGGTACGCGAGATGGGAAACAGCAGCTCGGGGCTGTACTCGGCGATGTACTGGCTGGACTTGCCCAGCGGGGAATGTTCGGCGGGGTGCTGCATGGCTGGCAATCCAGGGTGGCGAAAACCGCGCGAGTTTAGCGGGTTGAACGCCAAGTCGCACCCGCGAAGCACCACGCAGACCACAACAATCAGTCGCTCAATGCAGTCGTAGCCGCGACAGTTTCAAAAGCTTGCCGCTAAAGCGCCTCCTACAGGACTCAGACCGCCACTGGCTCCTCCTCGATCCTGCGCAGTGGTGCCCAACGGCGCAGCAGCAGGTACAGCGTCGGAATCACGTAGAGGGTGAAGAAGGTCCCCACCAGCAATCCGCCAACAATCACCAGGCCGATCTGCTGACGGCTTTCGGCACCGGCACCCGTGGCGATGGCCAACGGCAGCGAACCCAGCACCATGGCGCCGGTGGTCATCAGGATCGGCCGCAGGCGCTGCACCGAGGCCTCGATCACCGCTTCACGCAGAGCCTTGCCCTCGCGCAGCAGATGATTGGCGAACTCGACGATAAGGATGCCGTGCTTGGTGATCAGGCCGATGAGAGTCACCAGGCCGATCTGCGAATAAATATTCCAGGTACCGCCGAACAGCTTCAATGCCAGCAATGCCCCGGCCATCGACAGGGGCACGCTGAACAGAATGATCAGCGGGTCGCTGAAGCTCTCGAACTGCGCCGCCAGCACCAGGAAGATGAACGCCAGCGCCAGGGCGAAGATCAGCAAGATGCCCGAGCTGGATTCCTTGAAATCACGCGAAGTGCCGGTGTAGTCGTACTGCGTCTCGGGCGGGAACACCTCACGCGCAGCGGTCTCCAGGTGGTTGAGCGCCTCGCCCAGGGTATATCCGGTGCCGACGTTGGCACTGATGGTCACCGCACGTAGCTGGTTGAAGTGATTGAGCTCACGCGGCGCGACCGTCTCACGCACCTCGATCAGGTTGGACAACTGCACCATGCCGCCGTCGCGATCACGCACGTACACCCGATCCAGGTCCTGCGGGTTGCTGCGGTCGATATCCTGCAGCTGCACCATGACGTCGTACTGCTCGCCGTTCTGCTTGAAGCGGGTCACCTGGCGGCTGCCAAACAGGCTTTCCAGGCTGCGGCCGATCACCGATACATTGGTGCCAACCGCCGTTGCCTGCTCACGATTGACAGTGATCTTGAGCTGCGGCGAATTGAGCTTGAGGTCGCTATCCAGCCCCTCCAGGCCCGGATAATCACGCATGCGTTCCATCAGTTGATCGACATAAACCTGCAGCTCGGCGTATTCCATGGACGAGCGCACGACAAAGTTGATCGGCTGGTTACGCGCACTCTGTCCCAGCGGCGGACGGTTGACCGGGGTCACGCGCATGCCGGCGATGTCCTGCAACTGCGGCAACAGCTCGTTGCGAATCTCGAACTGGGTACGCGAACGGTCGCCCCAATCCTCCAGCTTCATGAAGGAGATGCCCTGCGCCACCGTGGGGAAACCGGCGATCATCAGATAGCGATTGGTCTCCGGAATGCTCGCGTAAGCGGCTTCGACCTCACGGCCGTAGCGCGCCGTATAATCGATGGTGGCGCCGTCCGGGCCATTGAACACGCCGACGATGGTGCCGGTGTCCTCGGTAGGCGCCAGCTCCGAACGCAAACCGCCGAACAGCCAGGCGCACATCACGAAGGCACCGAACAGCACGCCCAGCACCAGCGGCCAGGCACGCAGCGCACGGTCCAGGCTGTGCTTGTAGCTATAGGTCAGGCCGTTGAGAAAGCCTTCGATCAGGTTGTACACGCGGCCATGACGCTGCTCGTGCTGGTGCGGCTTGAGCATCACCGCGCACATCATCGGCGTCAGCGTCAGCGCCACGAAACCGGAAACCAGCACGGCGCCAGCCAGGGTCCAGGCGAACTCGGTAAACAGCTTGCCGGTGGTGCCCTGCATGAAGCCGATGGGCGCGAACACGGCTGCCAGGGTCAGGGTCATGGCGATCACCGCGAAGGCGATCTCGCGACTGCCCTTGAAGGCCGCCTGCATGGGCTTCATCCCGGCCTCGATATGGCGATGGATGTTCTCCAGCATGACGATGGCGTCATCCACCACCAGACCGATGGCCAACACCATGGCCAGCAAGGTCAGGGTGTTGATGGTGAAGCCCATCAGCGACATCAGGGCGAAGGCGCCGATCAACGAGACCGGAATGGTCACCAGGGGAATGAGCGTCGCGCGCAGCGAGCGCAGGAAGATGAAGATGATCAGGATGACCAGCGCCACAGCCTCCCAGATGGTGGTGAAGACGTTATCGATGGACTCTCGGATGAACTGCGAGTTGTCATTGGCCACGGTCATGTTCATGCCGTCGGGCAGCAATGCCTGAACGTCATCCCAGGCCGCTTCGAGCCCGTCGGAGATATCCAGCGGGTTGGCCGTGGCCTGCTTGACCAGGCCCAGGGTCACCGCTGGCAAACCGTTGAAACGCACCACGGTACGCTCATCGCGCGGCCCCACTTCGGCGCGGCCAACGTCGGACAGACGCAGCAGATAGCCTTGCGAGTCGTCGAGAATCAGCTCGCTGAACTGCTCCGGGGTACGCAGATCGGTTTCCGAGAGCACGCTGAACTCACGCTCGCGTGACTCGATGCGTCCGGCCGGAATCTCCACGTTCTGCCGACGCAGGGCGTCTTCCACGTCCTGCACGGTCAGGTTGTGCGCAGCGAGCTTTTCCGGGTCGAGCCAGATGCGCATGGAGAAGGTACGCGCCCCGCGCACCTGTACTTCGGAAACACCGGGAATGGTCTGCAGACGGTCCTTGATCACCCGCTCCAGCAGATCGGTGATCTCCATGGCGCTGTGCTGCTGGCTATGAAAGGCGATCCAGATCACCGGCTGGGCATCGGCCTCGACCTTCTGCACGATGGGCTCGTCGACCTCATCCGGCAGCAGGCTGCGCACCCGCCCGAGGCGAT
The DNA here is from genome assembly GCF_032621725.1 of Pseudomonas sp. zfem001. Classification (NCBI taxonomy): domain Bacteria; kingdom Pseudomonadati; phylum Pseudomonadota; class Gammaproteobacteria; order Pseudomonadales; family Pseudomonadaceae; genus Pseudomonas; species Pseudomonas sp. zfem001. Next base: position 121,193 of record NZ_JAVYJI010000007.1, read on the forward strand.
CTCGTACGTCGTTGGCTGCCTCGTCGGCACTGCGACCGAGACGGAACTGGGCGGTGATCTGGGTGTTTTCCGCGCGACTGATGGACGTGACGAAGTCCAGGCCCTCGATACCGGAGAGCACATCCTCCACCGGCTGCGCCACCTGAGACTCCATGATTTCCGGGCTGGCGCCGGGGTAGGTAACCTGCACGGTGACGATGGGCACGTCGATATTGGGGTATTCGCGCACATTGAGGCGGTCGTAGGCCATCAGTCCCAGCAACACCACGATCAGCGACAGAACAGTGGCGAATACCGGCCGGCGAATGCAGACATCGGAAAGTGTCACGGCTGGCGCTCCCCGCTCTTGGTACGCACGGCCAGCCCTTCACGCACACGCTGCCAACCGGCGCTGATGATGGTTTCGTCACCCTGCAGGCCCTCACGGACTTCCACCAGGCCATCGAAACGCTTGCCCAGCGTCACCTCACGGCGCTCGACCTTGCCATCGACTACCAGGTTGACCAGCAACTTGTCGCCCTGCGGCATCACCGCCTCTTCGGGGATCACCAGCGCATCGGGCCGCTCTTCGAGAATCACCGAAACGCGGACGAACTGGCCTGGACGCAGGCGCCGATCATCGTTGCCGATATGCGCGCGGATCGCCTGGCTGCGCCCCGCCTCATCCAGGCGCGGGTTGATGGCGAAAATCTCACCACGAAAACGTTCGCCCGGGTAGGTATCGAGGGTGATTTCCACGGTCTGACCGAGGCGCACCTGGGCCACGGCCTTCTGTGGAATACGGAAGTCGACCTTGAGCGGGTCGAGCACCTCCAGGTTGACGATGTTCTGCCCGGCGCTGAGGTAGTCACCGACGCTGGCCTGGCGTAGGCCGAGCGTGCCGTCGTGAGGGGCCTTGATTTGAGTCTTGTCGAGCCGTGCCTGCGCCAGGGCCTGGCTGGCGCGCGCAGCCTGCAGCTGGCTCTGCGCCTCATCCAGCGCCTGGGCATTGCTGGCGCCGCGCTGGAACAACATCTGCGCCCGCTGGTGGTTCTTCTCGGCGAGATCGAGATTAGCCCGCGCCTGGGCGAATTCGGCACGGGCGATGGCGTCGTCGAGGCTGATCAGCAGGTCGCCAGCGGTTACCGCCTGGCCCTCGCGAAAATGCAGGGTTGCCAGGCGTCCTTCCACTTCAGGACGGATCATCACCGACTCGTCGGAGCGCAGCGAACCGAAGGTGATTAGCTCGTCACGCACCTCCATCTGCCGCACCGGCACGATCTCGACCATTGGCCCTTCTGCAGCAACCGCAGGCAACGCGAATACACCCAGCCACAGCAATGGAAGAGCACGCAACAACACGGTCATGATCAGCCCCTTCTTCTTGGTAGAGGCGGAGTCTAACCGGCTGCTGCGTTACTGACAGGTGCGCAAGTTATTTCGCTATGTTTTTTCCATCGCCACCACGCCTGTAGGAGCGGCTTTAGCCGCGAGATCGCGGATGAATCCGCTCCCACAAAAGCGTCACTGACGCATGCCGCGACCGCTGATCAGCAGGCGGATGCACAGGGTGTAGAGCGCAGCTGTGGCCAGCAGCATGAAGCCGATGGCTACGCCAATACGGATGTCGGATACCCCGAGAATGCCGTAACGGAAGGCGTTGACCATGTGCAGGATGGGGTTACCTAGCGACACCGTCTGCCAGAACGGCGGCAACAGGGTGATGGAATAGAACACCCCGCCCAGGTAGGTCAGCGGCGTCAGCACGAAGGTCGGGATGATCGAAATGTCGTCGAAGTTGCGCGCGTACACCGCGTTGACGAAGCCACCGAGGGAAAAGATGGTCGCCGTCAGCAGCACCACCAGCACGGTCACGCCGAGGTGATGCACCTGCAGGTGGGTGAAGAATAACGACAGCAGCGTGACGATGAAGCCCACCGCCAACCCACGCAGCACGCCACCGACGACGAAACCGATAAGGATGGTGTGCGGCGAGACCGGCGATACCAGCAGTTCCTCGACGTTGCGCTGGAACTTGCTGCCGAAGAAGCTCGACACCACGTTGCCGTAGCTGTTGGTGATCACCGACATCATGATCAGCCCCGGCACGATGTACTCCATGTAGCTGAAGCCACCCATGTCGCCGATCTGCCGGCCGATCAGGTTGCCGAAGATGACGAAGTACAGAACCATGGTGATCGCCGGTGGCAGCAGGGTCTGCGGCCAGATGCGCACGAAGCGGCGGATTTCGCGGTGAACGATGGTACGCAGCGCCACCAGATTGGCGGCAAATTCGCTGTTGAGATACTGAGAGGTCATTGCGCCACCTTGGCCAGGTTCTTTTCCACCAGGGAGACGAACAGCTCCTCAAGGCGATTGCTCTTGTTACGCAGGCTGAGCACCTCGACCTGCTGCTGGGCCAGTTGCTGGAACAGCGCGTTGAGGCCCTGACTCTTCTCCACCTGCACTTCCAGGGTGTGATGATCGACCAGGCGCGCGGGATAGCCCTGCAGCAGCGGCACTGAGCTGTAGGAGTCCTTGAGGTCGAAGAGAAAGGTCTCCACATGCAGCTTCTTCAGCAGGTCCTTCATGCTGCTCAGCTCGACGATACGGCCGTGGTCGATGATGCCGATGTTGCGGCAGAGCTGCTCGGCCTCTTCCAGGTAGTGGGTCGTCAGGATGATGGTGGTGCCCTGCTTGTTCAGCTCGGTGAGGAAGCTCCACATCGAACGGCGCAGCTCGATATCCACCCCGGCAGTCGGTTCATCGAGGATCAGCAGGCGCGGCTGGTGCACCAGAGCGCGGGCGATCATCAGGCGGCGCTTCATGCCGCCGGACAGTTCGCGTGAGGCGACGTCGCGCTTGTCCCACAGGCCGAGCTGGGTCAGGTACTGCTCGGCGCGCTCCTTGGCGACGGAACGCGGAATGCCGTAGTAGCCGGCCTGAGTGACGACGATGTCGAACACCTTCTCGAACTGGTTGAAGTTGAATTCCTGCGGCACCACGCCGAGGCAGCGCTTGAGCGCGTAGGGTTCGCGGTCAAGGTCATGGCCGAACACGCTGACCGTGCCGCTGCTCTTGTTCACCAGCGTGGAAAGCACGCCGATGGTGGTGGATTTGCCGGCGCCATTGGGGCCAAGCAAGGCGAAGAAGTCACCTTCGGCAACGTCCAGATCGATGCCGTGCAGGGCCTGGAAGCCGTTTCCGTAGGTCTTGGTCAACTGGCGAATGGTCAGGGCGGAGCTCATGAAGATGGGGTTTCCCGCGCGAGAGTGAGGTCGTTATAGATGGGTACGAAGAGCCCCGATTGCAACCGGGTGTTTCGCCCATTTCTTTCTGGCATGCACCCTACCGACCCCGGCGCGCAGATAAAAGACCGTCATGCCAATCTTGATTATCGACTCAGTCGATAACACTGGCCTCACGTTGCATATCGCCACTCAATTCCAGCGCACCTACCTCGAACAGATGCGGATAACACCCGCGCAGATGGTCGAAGAACAGTTGCTCGGGCAGATCCTCGAACTGACCGTGATCGTGCAGGTATTCCATGTAGCGCTCCCCCTGGTCGTTGTAAGGGTGGAAGACGCTGTCATGCACGCCGTCGAACTCCAGCGGCGCCACCTTGAACACCCGGCACAGTGCCTCGTTGAACGCCGGCGTGGCCTTGACCCAGCGCCCATCCAGATACAGCTCGGTATAGCCATGCATGGCGAATACCTCGCTACGCAGCAGCTCCAGCAGACGCGGCGTCGACAGGTGATTGCGCACGTCGGCCAGGCCAATACGCGCGGCAATCCCACAATGCCGGGCACAGGCAGCGAGCAGATTGGCCTTGGGCACGCAGTAGGACTCACCGGCCGCCAATGCATGACTGGCCTTCAATGTCTGCGCATCGAGGCTGAAGGCATAGGGGTTGTAGCGAACCTCGTCACGCACCGCCAGATACAGGGCCACGGCCTGACTGGTCGGTTCTCGTGACGCACCACGCCAACGTTCGGCGAACTCGACTACCGCGCGATGGTCACTGTCAATGAAGCGGCCGGGACGTAGATAGGTCTGCATGGCGAGGGCTCCTGAAGTTTGCTTCAGTCTAATCCCGTCAATTGCGCCACGTTCACGACGATCCGGCCAAGCTCACCGCCCCTGCCGCCATTTATGGCTATGCTCGGGGCGTCGCCCGCTCGAATCATGGAGGAATGCACATGCTCGTCATCTGGTTGCTGGTTCTGCTGCTCGGGGTCGCCTACCTGGCCCATAGCCGTACCGCCGCCCTACCCGCCCTCGGCATCACCGCAGCCTATCTGGTGGCCATGGCATTGTTCAGCCCGGTACCGGGCTGGTTACAACTGCTGCTGTGGATCGTCACCGGCGCCGTCGCCGCGTTCATCCTGCTCGGTGATCTGCGCCGGCAACTGTTCACCAGCCCGCTGTTCGCCTGGTTCCAGCGCGTACTGCCGCCGATGTCGGCGACCGAGCGCGACGCCATCGAAGCCGGCACGGTGTGGTGGGATGGCGAGCTGTTCAGCGGCAAGCCTGACTGGGACAAGCTGCTGGCCTACCCCAAGGCCAAGCTGACCGACGAGGAACAAGCGTTCATCGACGGTCCTACCGAAGAACTCTGCGCCATGATCAGCGACTGGCAGGTTGGCCAGCAGATGGATCTGCCGGAGAGGGCCTGGGAACACATCAAGCAACATGGCTTCTTCGCCCTGATCATTCCCAAGGAGTACGGCGGCAAGGGCTTCTCGGCCTACGCCCATTCGCAGGTAGCGATGAAGCTGGCCACCCGCAGTGGCGACCTGGCCTCCACCGTGATGGTGCCCAACTCCCTCGGCCCGGCCGAACTGCTGCTGCACTACGGCACCGATGAGCAGCGCCAGCACTACCTGCCGCGTCTGGCGCGCGGCGATGACATCCCCTGCTTCGCCTTGACCGGCCCGCTGGCCGGCTCCGATGCCGGTGCCATGCCGGACACCGGGATTATCTGCAAGGGCCAGTACAACGACGAAGAAGTGATCGGCCTGCGCCTGAATTGGGAGAAGCGCTACATCACCCTCGGCCCGGTGGCGACCCTGCTCGGCCTGGCCTTCAAGGCCTACGACCCGGATCACCTGCTGGGCGACAAGGAGGATCTCGGCATCAGCCTGGCGCTGATCCCCACCGATACCCCCGGCGTGGAAATCGGCCGTCGTCATCTGCCTCTCGGCGCTGCTTTCATGAATGGCCCGAACTCCGGCAAGGACGTGTTCATTCCGCTGGAGTACCTGATCGGCGGCCAGGAGTACCTCGGCAAGGGCTGGATGATGCTGATGAACTGCCTGTCGGTCGGCCGTTCCATCTCTCTGCCGGCGGTCGGCACCGGCGCGGCCAAGTTCACCAGCCTCGCCACCGGCCAGTACGCTCAGCTGCGTGAGCAGTTCAACGTGCCGCTGGCCGCCTTCGAGGGCATCCAGGAGGCCCTGGCGCGCATCGGCGGCAACGCCTGGCTGATGGACAGCGCGCGCATCCTCACTGCCAACGCCGTCGACCTGGGCGAAAAACCCTCGGTGCTGTCGGCGATTCTCAAGTACCACCTCACCGAACGCGGCCGCGAGTGCATCGGCCACGCGATGGACGTGCACGGCGGCAAAGGCATCATCATGGGCCCGAACAACTACCTGGCCCGCTCCTGGCAGGGCGCGCCGATCTTCATCACCGTCGAGGGTGCCAACATCCTCTCGCGTAATCTGATGATCTTCGGTCAGGGTGCCATCCGCTGCCATCCGTACGTGCTCAAGGAAATGTCCCTGGCCGACCGCGAGGACAAGGACCAGGCACTGATCGAGTTCGACTCGCTGCTGATGAGCCATATCGGCTTCGCCGTCGGCAACGCTGCCAGCAGCTCCCTTCTCGGCCTGACACTGAACCGCCTGGGCACTGTGCCGGGTGACGATCTCAGCCAGCCCTACTACCGCGCCCTCAATCGCCTGGCAGCAGCCTTCGCCCTGTGCGCCGACAGCAGCATGATGCTGCTCGGCGGCGACCTGAAGCGCCGCGAGCGTCTGTCCGCGCGCCTCGGCGACGTGCTCAGCCACCTCTACCTGGGTTCGGCCGCGCTCAAGCGCTACCACGACCTGGACTACCCTGAAGCGATTCGTCCGCTGCTGCGCTGGGCCATGGAGGAAAACCTCTACCACGCCGAACAAGCGCTGGATGACCTGCTGAGCAACTTCCCCAGCCGCCTGTTCGGTTGTCTGCTGAAAGTGCTGGTGTTCCCGCTTGGCCGCCGCCACCAGGGCCCAAGCGACGCACTGGACGCCGAAGTGGCGGCGATCATCGGCCGCCAAGCCGGCGATCCTGCTCTGGAGTCGGTGCTGGAAGGTTGCTACCGCCCGCAGGCCGATCAGGATTCGGTTGGCGCCCTGCAGCATGCGCTGAACCTGGTGCAGGCCAGCCAGGACGCGCGCAAGCGCCTGCATCAGGCGCTCAAGGACGGCAGCCTGCAACCAGCGCCGGGCCAGGACACCATCGAAGCGGCGATCGCTGCCGGCATCCTCGACGGCGAACAGGGCAAGCGCCTGCAAGCGGCCGAAGCGGCTCGGCGTCGCGTGATCGACGTCGACGACTTCGCCAAGGAAGAGCTCACGTTGGAGAGCGGCAAAGTGCGCTGACGGTATTGCTTGTGGGAGGGGCTTCAGCCGCGAGCTTCTGCATCGCGACCGCCCCCTCCCACGCAAAGGCCAGCCAAACGGGACAGCGGGCGTCAGGAACTCTATACTCCTGCGCCCGTTTTACCCTTCAGGAACCTGAACCATGGCCAGCCATATCGAACACCACCTCGCCCTGCTCAATCACCTGCGCGGCATCCTCGTCGCCCTGGGCGAAGCCGAACAGGTGCTCGACGACAGCCACGCCCTGTTCCTCGAGCGCTACGACGAACTGCTCGCCGAACTGCCGCGCGACCCGGTTTCCAGCCAATACCTGGGCCAGGATCTGATCAGCCAGGTGTTCCACCGCTACCCACAGATCGCCCACCTGGTACCGCGTGACCTACTGTGGTTCTTCGGCGGCGACTGCCTGCACTTCATGCCCGACGAAGAAATCGCCCTGTACCAGACCCTCGACGAGCGCCGTTTCGAAGCCGAAGAGAACGACGAGCCCTTCGACTGGAACCTGGAAAAACAGCTGCTGGCCCTGCCCACTGACGGCGCCAAGCACTGACCGCTGGCCGGCCAACAACGAAAAAGCCCGCCGGTACACCGAGCGGGCTTTTTTCTGGCAGCAAACGACAGAAACGAAAACGCCGCTCGATTGAGCGGCGTTTTCGTTTATTTGGAGCGGGAAACGAGACTCGAACTCGCGACCCCGACCTTGGCAAGGTCGTGCTCTACCAACTGAGCTATTCCCGCAGTACAACTTGAAATGGCGTCCCCTAGGGGACTCGAACCCCTGTTACCGCCGTGAAAGGGCGGTGTCCTAGGCCACTAGACGAAGGGGACCTTGGAACTTCGTTTGAAACCCTGCCTAAGCAGCATTTCCAAAATTTGGAGCGGGAAACGAGACTCGAACTCGCGACCCCGACCTTGGCAAGGTCGTGCTCTACCAACTGAGCTATTCCCGCATTACAGCTTGAAAGTGGCGTCCCCTAGGGGACTCGAACCCCTGTTACCGCCGTGAAAGGGCGGTGTCCTAGGCCACTAGACGAAGGGGACACACCCCGGAACATCAAGCAACTTTCCGGCTTCCTTCGCTTCGCTTTGGGCTTTGCGCTGGAAGTGGCGCGCATTCTATGGAGGCTTTTAAAGGTCGTCAACCACTCTCTAAAAAATTTTTAAAATCAAAGACTTCAGCCCAGAAATCGATATGCCACTAGGAGCCATGCGACCAAGCCACTACACTCGGTCGAAAAGTCGATTCTCGAGAGGTCCCAAGCAGTGTCCGCACTCGTGATAACCATGCTGATCGTCGGCGGCATCGCCCTGTTGATGGTGATTGCCTACATAAACCACGCCGTCGAGAACAGCAAGCTGGAGAAAGCGCGCCAGCGCGCCGATCTGCTCGACCGAATTCGTCGCTGTCAGGACATCTCCGAGCGTATACCTGGCCAATTGATGACGCCGCAGCTGAAGCTACTGCTGAGCCAGTTACAGTTGCAGGCCAGCGAACGCTTACTGCCACTGGAGAAACAGAACACTACCCTTCGGAGCGATATCGACACGCTTAAGGCGCAGGTCGCTCAGGGCGAATCCATTGCCGTGAAGAACCCTCCTCAACCCATCGCCAACGAAGCCAAAGCCAAGGACGTGCGTTTTCTGCTGGAAAACCTGCATGCCCTGATCACCGGTTCGGTTCAGGCCGGCCTGCTACCCGCGGGCGACGGCAAGCATTGGCTCAAGCAGATCCGTCAGATACTGGTGCTGGTGCATATCGAGTTCTTCAGCACCCTGGGCCAGGCGGCCATGCAGCAGAAGCAACCCGGCCAGGCCCGCCTGGCCTTCGAGCGCGGTGTTCAGTACCTGCGCAAGCAGCAAGATCCCGCGCCCTACCAGACGCAGCTCAAACGATTCGAGGAGCAGTTGGCACGTGCCAATGCCATGGTGCTCAACAACAATGCTCCAACGGCGGAAGAACCGAGCCAGTTGACCGAAGGTCTGAAAGATCTGGAAGGCGACGACTGGAAGAAGAAGAACATCTACGACTGAGGATCGCCACGCTCACTCGAGCACACTGACCGCCGCTAGGAGTCGCAATGAGTCTGACTGTATATGGAGCTCCGCTGTCCCCCTTCGTCCGCAAGCTCTGCCTGTGCCTGATCGAAAAGGGCCTGGATTACGAGCTCGAAGTGGTCATGCCCTTCGGCCAGCCCGATTGGTTTCGCGAACTCAACCCGCTAGGCCGAATTCCCGCCTTTCGCGACGGCGACCTCAAGCTGGCTGACTCCAGCGTCATCTGCCAATACCTGGAAGAACGCTACCCCGATCACACACCGCTGTATGGCGCCGATGCAGAGCAACGCGCCAAGGTACGCTGGCTGGAAAAATACGCCGATTACGAGCTGGCGCCACTGTGCACATTCACCGTGTTCCGCAACCGCGTGCTGAAAGCCACCATGGGTCAGCCCTGCGACGAGGAAAAGGTGCAGCAGACGCTCAGGGACAAACTGCCCAACCACTTCGACTACTTCGAGACCACGCTGGGTGATGCGCCCTATTTCCTCGGTGAGCAGCTTTCCATGGCCGACCTGGCGCTGGCCAGCCAGCTGATCAACATGGAGCATGGCGGGGAAACCCTGGATGCCAGCCGCTGGCCGAACCTGATGGCGCACTACGAGCGCATCAAGAACCGTGTATCCACACAGCAACTGCTGCCGCGTGAACTGCGTACGCTGGAGAAGATCGGCGCCAAGCGCTGAGCCTGCTTCGTAGGGTGTGCCGACCGATTGCCAAATCAGCTTCGGTGACACCTCAAGCCGGCGGTGCGCGTGGCGCACCCTACCGGATCGAGCTCAAACCGCCGCATCGCCTCCGACAGAGCCGCACCATGGGCGTATTCAGCAGTCGCTGGCAGCCAGGAATACCGCTGCCAGCGCTTCGATGCCAGCCTGATCCACCGCGGTGAAACGCCCTACCGACGGACTGTCCAGATCCAGCACGCCGATCAGGCGCCCTTCCTTGACCAGCGGCACCACCAGTTCGCTGTTCGATGCACTGTCGCAGGCAATGTGTCCTGGGAAGGCATGCACATCCTCGACTCGTTGCGTCTGCAGGCTAGCCGCCGCCGCGCCACAGACGCCACGACCGAAGGCAATACGCACGCAGGCCACCTTGCCCTGGAAAGGACCAAGCACCAGCTCACCGTCTTTCGCCAGGTAAAAACCGGCCCAGTTCAAGTCGGCCAGCTCGTGAAACAGGAAAGCGGAAAACTGCGCGGCATTGGCAATGAAATCACGCTCGCCGGATAACAGCGCCTGCAACTGCGCAGTCAGCAGCGGATAGCCATTGAGGCCTTCACCCGTCTGGGAAAGATCGATCATGCCTGTTGCTCCAGCAGTTGCAGCCCGACCCAGTGGCGGGCGAATTGATAAGCGCAGCGGCCATTACGGTTACCACGACCCAGCGCCCAGCGGATGGCGGCCTTTTCCAGCGCCTCGTCCCAGCTCCAGTTCAGCCCGACCTGACGCGCCTGCACGTCCACCCAGTGGCGCACGACGATCAGGAAGTGATCCTGAGTGAAGGGATAGAACGACAGCCACAGGCCAAAACGGTCGGACAGCGCGATCTTGTCCTCCACAGCCTCGTTGGGATGTAGCTCGCCGTCGACCCTCTTCCAGTTCTCGTTGTCACTCTGATGCTCGGGCACCAGATGGCGGCGGTTGGACGTGGCGTACAGCAGCACATTGTCCGGCGCCTGCTCCAGCGAGCCGTCGAGCACGCTCTTGAGCACCCGGTAATCGCCCTCACCCGCCTCGAACGATAGGTCATCGCAGAACAGCACGAAACGTTGCGGCAGACCAGCCAGCAACTCGACCACGCGCGGCAGATCGGCCAGGTGATCGCGTTCGATCTCGATCAAGCGCAGGCCGGCCTTGGCGTGCTCGGCGAGCAAGGCACGCACCAGCGATGATTTACCGGTGCCGCGCGCGCCCCAGAGCAAGGCGTGGTTAGCCGGCATGCCGCTGACGAACTGGCGGGTATTGCGCGCCAGTTGCTCGCGCTGGACATCCACGCCCAGCAGGTCGCTTAGCGACAGATCGAGACTGACATCCAGCGGCAGCAGGTAGCCGCTGCGCCCATCACGCACCCAACGCGCCGCCACGCACTTGCTCCAGTCCACTTCCGGACGCAGTGTAGGCAGCAGGGGCTCGATGCGCTCTAGCACCTGTTCGGCGCGGGCGAGAAAATCCAGCAATCGGGAATCCACGATCTACTACTCCTTTTGCGCAGAACCGCACGTTGCAGGCTCTGCCGGTACAGGGTCGCTATCAGCTATGCTTGGCAAGCGCCCAAGGATCAGAGACGACGCACGCATTCATGGATATATCGCTCACCAATCGTCTGTCGTTCAAACAGGCCGGTCTGACCGTCCTGGTGGCGTTTATCCTTGGTACGCTGCTCAGCGTCACCCAGGTGGCGGTCGATTATGCCAGCGAAGAGGCCTCCATCAACCGCGAGATTCGCGCGCTGCTGGAAATCAGCCACAACCCCGCCGCCCGCATCGCCTACAACATCGACGCCGAACTGGCCCAGGAGCTGGTCCTCGGCCTGCTGCGCTCCCCTGCAGTGACCCGCGCGGAACTGATCGACAACAGCGGCCTGGTTCTGGCCAGCGTCAGCCGTCCACGCAGCGAAAGCCGTTACCGGGTCTTGAGCGACAGCCTGTTCGGCGCCCAACGGCAGTTCCAGGACCCGCTCCACGTCAGCCACGCCCCCGACGAGGCCCTCGGTTTTCTGCGCCTGGAGGTCGACACCTACGCCTTTGGCAGCCACTTCCTGAAACGCTCGATGCTGACCTTGCTCACCGGGTTCGCGCGCAGCCTGCTGCTGTCGCTGATCCTGCTGGTGCTGTTCTATTTCATGCTGACCAAACCCCTGACCGGGGTGATTCGCGCCCTCAGCGAACGCAACCCGCAGGACCCGCAGCATCGCCCGGTGCCCTGCCCCAAAGGCCATGAGCACGACGAGATCGGCACTCTGGTCGAGGTCACCAACCGCCAGTTGTCGAACATCGCGCTGGAGATTGAGCAACGGCGCAACGCCGAGGACCGCCTGACGCAGTACCTGAGCGAACTGGAAAACATCGTCTCGGCCCGTACCGCCGAACTCAAGGCGACCAACGTGCGCCTCAGCCAGTCCAACGCCGAGTTGGAAACGGCGCGCACCACCGCCCTGAACATGGCGCAGGCGCGCTCGGCCTTCCTGGCCAACATGAGCCATGAGATCCGCACCCCGCTCAACGGCCTGCTGGGCATGCTCGCCCTGGCCCTGGACGGCCCACTCAGCGCCGAGCAGCGTCAACAGCTGGGTATCGCACACGACTCCGGCAAGGTGTTGGTGGAGTTGCTCAACGACATTCTCGACCTGTCCAAATTCGAAGCTGGCCAGCTCGAACTGGAGAAAATCCCCTTCGACCTCGGCGCCCTGGCCGAAGAAACCGCCAGCCTGCTGTCGCAGAACGCCGCCAACGCCGTGGAGCTGACCTGCCTGATCGATCCGGCACTGCCGGCGCAGATGCTGGGCGACCCGACGCGGGTTCGCCAGATCGTCAGCAACCTGCTATCCAATGCGCTCAAATTCACCCGCTTCGGTCGCGTCGACCTGATCGTCGCCTGCGCTGTGGACGGCATCAGCATTCGCGTGCGCGATACCGGCATCGGCATCGCCGAAGACGCCCAGGCACGTATCTTCCAGCCCTTCGCCCAGGCAGAAGTGGGCATCACCCGTGAGTACGGCGGCACCGGGCTCGGCCTGGCACTGACGCGGCGCCTGTGCGAGGCAATGCAGGGCAAGCTGAGCCTGCAATCGAAAGAAGGCTTCGGCAGTGAGTTCTGCGCCGAGCTACCGCTGCCTGCCCATGTACAAGCCAGCTCACAACCGGCGCTTGAGGGCCGCATCGTCGCGCTGACCCCGGCCAGCAGCGGCCTGCAACAGATGCTCAGCCAGTGGCTGCCAGCCTGGGGCCTGAGTTATCAGCGCCTGGATACCGATGCCAACCTGCACGGCGTGCAGGCCGACCTGCTGATCAGCGATTGCCCGGAATGCCTGTTCGGCATTCGTCCGGCGATGAACACACCGGTGTTGCTGGTCACCGCCTACGGCAACTTCCTGCCGCATGAGCAGGCACAACGCCTTATGCCGCTGCTTCAGATCGCCCGCCCAGTGTCGCGCAATGGCCTGCTACAGGAGCTGCGGCACGTCCTGCACAGCGACGACGGCGACGTTCACAGTAGTGCCCAAGCGCAGCCTGTGCGGGAAAGCAGTGCACGCGTACTGCTGGTCGAGGACAACCCGGTCAACCAGATGGTCGCCAAGGGCATGCTGGCCAAGCTCGGCTATCAGGTGCTGGTAGCCGGCCATGGAGGGGAAGCGCTGGAGGTTCTGGAGCAGCAGCCTATCGACCTGATCCTGATGGACTGCAACATGCCGGTGATGGATGGTTACGAGGCCAGCCGGCGCATTCGCAGCAACGGGCGCTGGCCGGAGTTGCCCATTGTCGCCCTGACCGCCAATGCGCTGTCCGACGAACGCGAACGCTGCCGCGCCGCCGGCATGAACGACTACCTGGCCAAACCCTTCCGCCGCGAGGAACTGGCGGCCATTCTGGATACCTGGCTGCCCGCCGACCTCACTCGCTGAGCCTGGCCAACAGACGATCCAGGCTGCGGCGCAGCCCTTCCATCTCCAGCAGGTCCTGATCGTCGAACTGGCAGAGCAACTGCGCCTTCAGCGGCAAGACCTGCACCTGAAGCGCCCTGCCAGCATCGCTCAGCGCCAGATGCACCTCGCGTTCGTCCACCTGCGCGCGACGACGCTGCACCAGCCCCATCTGCTCCAGACGCTTGAGCAGCGGCGTCAGGGTGCCAGAATCCAGCTGCAGGCGTTGCCCGAGTGCCTTGAGCGTCGGCTGCTCGGGCGCCCGTTCCTGCCACTCCCACAGCACCAGCATCACCAGATATTGCGGGTAGGTCAGGCCGAGGCCGTCGAGCATCGGCTTGTAGGCGCGGATCACCGCACGTGAGGCGGCGTAGAGCTTGAAGCACAGCTGGTTGTCCAACTGCAGCCCAGCGGTATCGAAAGCACTCATTTGAGCAGGGCTTCGATCTCGCTGCTCAGCTCTTCGGGCTTGGTGGTCGGGGCGAAACGCTTGACCACCTGGCCATCCTCGCCAATCAGGAACTTGGTGAAATTCCACTTGATGCCCTGACTGCCCAGCAGGCCCGGTGCGCGCTTCTTCAACTGCACGAACAACGGGTGAGCATCGCTGCCATTGACGTCGACTTTCTTGAACAGCGGGAAGCTGACGCCGAAGTTCAGCTCGCAGAATTCCGAGATGGCGCCCTCGTCGCCCGGCTCCTGCTTGCCGAACTGATTGCAGGGGAAACCGAGCACCACAAGGCCCTTGTCCTTGTACTGCTGCCAAACGTTTTCCAGGCCCTTGTACTGCGGGGTGAAGCCGCACTTGCTGGCGGTGTTGACCACCAGCACGGCCTTGCCGCCGAAGTCGGCCAGGGTCTTCTGCTCGCCCTTGATAGTGGTGACCGGGATATCGAAAAGCGCGTTGCTCATGAGGAATCGTCCTGAATGGGCTGAAAGTGACGAACAAGGTAGCGAGCAATTAAATTGCATGCAATTTAATAAATGCAAAATAAGGCGCATGGATAGCGCCTTATCGTAGGGTGTCGCGGGGCCACCTAGGCCGTGCGCACCTCGAGGCTCTGCGATATCAGCCGGTGCGCACAGCGCACCCTACAGAAGGGTTGCGCCCAGGGCTCGTACCAGCGCGGTCAGTGGTGCTGCATCACCCTTAATGCGTACGTGCAGCCCGTCGATCTCGCGGCGCATGGGGTAATGCTTGCGCAGGCGGTCGAAGCCGGCGCGTCGGGTTTCGGCATCGCCGACCAGGCTACGACGAAAATCCGCATCGTCGCGCCGTGGGTCGTACACCGAGCGGCAAATACTGACCAGCGCCCAGGCCGGATCGGCGCTGCTATCGAGGCTCAGCTCGCTGAGCCAGGGTGCCGGCAGCAGATCGGCCAGACTCACCTGCTCAGCCACCCCCAACGCGCGGCAGCAGGCTTGGTAGATCTGCGCTGTGCCGCGCAGCTTGCCGTCCAGGCTGTAGCCGGCAATGTGCGGCGTCGCCAATTGGCACAGGGCGGCCAGCTCGACATCGGCCTGCGGCTCGCCTTCCCACACGTCCAGTACCGCCTTGAGATCGGGGCGTTGCGGCAACAGGCTGCGCAGCGCAGCGTTGTCCACCACGGCACCGCGACTGGCATTGATCAGCCAGGTGCCCGATCTGAGCGCCATCAGCCGCGCCGTATCGAACAGATGGCGCGTCGAAGCGTCCAGCGGCGTGTGCAGGCTGATCACATCGCATTCGTCGATGATCTGCTCCAGGCTGACGAAGTCGCCGCCCTCTGCGGCCTGGCGCGGCGGGTCGCATACCCGTACCTGCCAACCGAGACCACGCAACAGATCGACCAGACGCCCGCCGACCTGCCCCGCACCGACCACACCGTAAACGCGCGCCGCCGGGTCTACGCCCTCGCGCTCGGCCAGGGTCAGCACGCTGCCCAGCACGTAATCCACCACGCCACGGGCGTTGCAGCCAGGCGCACTGCTCCAGGCGATGCCGGCCTCGGCGAAGTAATCGAGATCCAGATGGTCGGTGCCGATGGTGCAAGTGCCGACGAAGCGCACCCGGCTGCCTTCGAGCAAGGCGCGATTCACCTGGGTCACCGAGCGCACCAGCAGCAGGTCGGCATCGCGCACATCGGCCGCCGTGATGCTGCGCCCCGGCAGGCGACGGATGCTGCCGAACGCGGCGAAGAACTCATCGAGCAGGGGAATATTTTCATCGGCGACTATGTGCATGTTGGGCTCCATCAGGCAGGTCGCCATTCTAAGTCAGCCGACACCTCAGCGTCGCCCCACAGGCCGCCAGACAGAGGGGCAGATCGTTCTTTCCTGACCGCTACGTCAAGGCGTAGACTACGCGGTTTCCCGTTATCCCGAAGAGTCGAAATGTCCATCGACAGCCGCCTTGGCCGCGTGCGCACGGAGCTGCGCAGCCTCCTGCTCCTGGCCACGCCCATCATCATCGCCCAGCTGGCGCACACCGCCATGGGCTTCGTCGACACGCTGATGGCCGGGCGCGTCAGCCCGCAGGACCTGGCAGCCGTGGCGCTGGGCAACTCGATCTGGGTACCGATATT
Organism: Pseudomonas sp. zfem001; assembly: GCF_032621725.1. NCBI lineage: Bacteria > Pseudomonadati > Pseudomonadota > Gammaproteobacteria > Pseudomonadales > Pseudomonadaceae > Pseudomonas > Pseudomonas sp. zfem001. The sequence continues at coordinate 137,088 of NZ_JAVYJI010000007.1, forward strand.
CCTGCTGATGACCGGCATCCTGCTGGCGACCACGCCCAAGGTGGCGCAACGCTTCGGTGCCGGCCAAGAGGCCGACATCGGCCCGCTGGTGCGTCAGGCGCTCTGGCTGGCGCTGGCCGTCGGCGGCAGCGCCGCAGCCCTGCTGTGGAACGCCGAATTCATCCTGCGCACGATGAACGTCGACCCGGAGCTGATCACCCCAGCCATGGGCTACCTGCGCGCGGTCGCTTGCGGCTTTCCGGCAGTGGCGCTGTATCACGTGCTGCGCTGTTTCAGCGACGGCCTTGGTCACACCCGCCCGGCCATGGTGCTGGGCATTATCGGCCTGCTGCTGAACATCCCGGCCAACTACATCTTCATCTACGGCAAGTTCGGCCTGCCGGCCATGGGTGGCGTTGGCTGCGGTTGGGCAACCGCGCTGGTGATGGGCTTCATGCTGATCGGCATGCTGGTCTGGGTGAAGTGGGCACCCTACTACCGTGCCAGCGCGTTGTTCACCCGCTTCGAATGGCCGCAGTGGACAGTGATCAAACGCCTGCTGAGTATTGGCGTCCCGATCGGTATCGCGGTGTTCGCCGAGTCGAGCATCTTCGCAGTGATCGCCCTGCTGATCGGCGGCCTCGGCGCCACCGTGGTGGCCGGGCACCAGATCGCGCTCAACTTCAGCTCCATGGTGTTCATGATCCCTTACTCATTGGCCATGGCCGCCACCGTACGCGTCGGCCAAGCGCTGGGGCGTGGCCAGCCACGTGAGGCGCGCTTCGCCGCCGGGGTGAGCATGGCGGCAGCGCTGGGCTATGCCTGCATATCGGCCAGCCTGATGTTCCTGCTGCGCGAACAGATCGCGCAGATCTACACGCCGGACCAAACGGTGATCGCCGTGGCGGCAACACTGATCGTCTATGCGGCGCTGTTTCAGTTCTCCGATGCCATTCAGGTGACCGCGGCCGGCGCGCTGCGTGGCTACCAGGACACACGCATCACCATGCTGCTGACCCTGTTCGCCTACTGGGGAATCGGCCTGCCGGTGGGGTATGCGCTGGGGCTGTCCGACCTGTTTGGCGAACCGAGTGGCCCCAGCGGTCTGTGGCAGGGTCTGGTAGTAGGTCTGACCTGCGCCGCGGCGATGCTCACCGTGCGCCTGGCGCGCAGCGCACGCAAGCGCATTCGCCGGGCCGCCTGAGTCATTGGATAGGCAGGAGATCAGTTCTAGACTGAGCGCATGATTCGACCAGCCCTGCTCCTCTGCCTACTTCTGCTCGCTGCATGCGGCCCGGCCAACGACGGCCTGGCCCTGCAGAGCGATTACCTGCAACGCCTGCAACGCTCACTCGATGCTGCTGACGTCAACGCCTTCGACAATCGCAGTGTCAGCCAGTACCGCCTGCCGGCCCGGCGTGAGCGGCTTAGCGAGATTCCCGAGCTGCGTATTGGCCTGCTCGATCTGGTGATCGATGCACGGCGCTGCCCGCACCTGCAGCAACTGATCAGCCAGCGTAACAGCAGCCTGGGCAAGCAACTGATGCCCAGCCAGCGCCTGGGCTACGAAGGCGACCTGCTGCGCGCCATCGATGACTGTCTACCCCATCTGCAGGAAGACTCCAGCCTCAAGGCCACGCTGCAACGCCTGGCAAGCGACAAACGCCAGCAACTGCAAGCGGTGTTCTGGAATGCCCTGAACGGCAGCCCGGAATTCGAGAACTACCTGCGCTTTGCCGATCAGGCCTTGCCGGTGGACACGCTGGAAGACAGCGCCGCGCTAGGCGCATTGCAGCGACTGGCCAGCATCGGCGCCGGTTTGCCTGCACAGCTGCCGCCGAGTACTGACGAGCTGGAGCCATTGTTCTTCGCCCTCTATGCCAGTGAACAGGGCGGTCAGGTGATTACCAGCCTGGCCAGCCTGCGCCACACCCTCGACGCCGGCAGCGAACTGCTGGAGCAACGCCAACAGGGCCGTCCTCTTTGCCCACTGGGACAGGCGACACCGCGCGGGCGCATCCTGCAGAACATCTTCGTCAAGTTCTACGCTGGCGGCCTGCAACCCTACCTGGCTCAGGTCGACCAGCGCGGTCAGCAGTGGCAGGCGGCACTGCTGCAATTGCAGCGCATCGAAGGCATTCCTCCAGCCACCCGCGAACACCTAGAGCGGCTGGCCGGCGAGCAGGATTCGTTATGGCAGGATTTCCGCGCCGCCACAGCTCGTCACGTCAAGGCCTGGCAGACATTACTGAACAGCTGCGGCCTGGCGCCGGGACAAGCAGGCTGGAACAACGCTGAAAACGACGCAGAACCGTAGGGTGCGCCGCGCGCACCAACAACCAGAGATAACACGGTTCAAGACACATCACCGGTGCGCACGGCGCACCCTACATGCGACATGCGTCACCTAGTCGGCCTTCTTGCGAATCCAGTACAGGTAGGTGCCGTCTTCTTCGGCCTGACCGAGCAGCTCGTGACCGAGAAACACGCAAAACTTGGGAATATCACGACGGGTCGAGGGATCGGTAGCGATCACCTTGAGCAGACCGCCCGGCGACAGGTCGCGCACCTTGTTGTGCAACATCATCACCGGCTCAGGGCAATTCAGGCCGCTGGCGTCGAGCAGGTCATCGTGATTGAGGGTCAGGGCTTCGGACATAAGGGGCTCCACAAACAGGCGCGCATTGTCGCGCAAAGCTGACCTTCAGGTCACCTGCGCGCAGACCATCACTTGCCATGCCGACGCAGATGACAGGTCACTTCCTCACGATCGTGATACAGCTGCTTGCAGCCGATGCTGACCTTCAGGCCGCGCTCGACCAGCCCCGATTCGATGCGATCGAGCAGGCGCCGCACTTCGGCGTAACGCTGCTTCATCGGCAGCTTGAGGTTGACCACCGCTTCGCGGCACAGCCCCTCGCCCAGCCAGGTTTCGATCATCGCCGCCGTGCGTGCCGGCTTTTCGACGATGTCGCAGACCATCCAATGCACCGGATGGCGCGGGCGGAAGGTGAAACCATCAGCGCGCTGGTGCACGACAAAGCCGGAGTACATCAGGCTTTCGGCCATCGGCCCGTTGTCCACGGCGGTGACGCGGATTTCCCGATTGACCAGTTGCCAGGTCCAGCCGCCCGGTGCGGCGCCCAGGTCAACTGCGGTCATCCCCGGCGCCAGGCGCTGATCCCACTGCTCGCGCGGGATGAAATGGTGCCAGGCCTCCTCCAGCTTGAGCGTGGAGCGGCTCGGCGCCTCGCGCGGGAACTTCAAGCGCGGAATGCCCATCGGCCACATCGCCTGGTTGTCTGCCTCGGCAATGCCGGCGAACACCTCACGGCCGCTCTTGAAGGTCAGCAGCAGGCGCGGTTTCTTCGCGTCGTCCACCAGCTTGCCGGCCTTGAGCAGCGCCTTGCGCAGCGGCGCCTCGAACTTCTTGCAGAAGGTCGAGAGTTCCTTGCCGTCGTTGGTATCGACCACTTCCAGCCACAGGCTGCCGCACACCGGATAATCAGCTAGCGCCTCCAGCAACACGCTGATACGGTCGCTTTCCGGCAGGCTGACATAGGCCCCGCGCGCCCACTGCCGCGGGAAAATCAGCTGATTGAAACGCACGCTGCGCATCAGCCGTTCGCAATCGGCCGCCTCGCTGCAGACGAACTCGGCGCACGCGCTGCCGGGCTTGGTCTTGGAGTAGCCTGGTACATCCAGGCGTGCAGCAAGGTCGGTGATCTCAGCGCAAACCTCCCCCTCGAAACCGGGGCGACAATGCAGAAACAGGGTATTCATCGAAAGGTCTCCTCAGGCGGCGCATGATACCCGAGACCGGAACCCAGAGCCGTTAAACCTGTCCAGCTATACATGTGCTGCCTATATATGAAGCCGCCAGCCATCGTGTTTCGATGAGATCCGGCCATGCAGACCGGGCAGCACATAGCAACTGATAAAGGATATGCGCTAGCCAGACCGCCCAAGCCGAACTAGCTTGAAGGTCTGCCGCCATCAGACACAGCCCGAACCGTGCGGGCCCAAGGAGATGTGCAATGCCCTCCCTCGATAGCCTGAACTGCCGCCGCGAACTGAAAGTCGGCGACGCCACTTACCGCTATTTCAGCCTGCCCGAGGCTGCCCAACGCCTCGGCAACATCGACCGCCTGCCCAAGTCGCTCAAGGTCCTGCTGGAAAACCTGCTACGTAACGAAGACGGCCAGACCGTGCAGCCGCAGGATCTGCAAGCCATGGTCGACTGGCTGGACAAGCGCGCCTCCGACCGCGAGATCCAGTACCGCCCGGCGCGTGTACTGATGCAGGACTTCACCGGTGTGCCGGCGGTGGTCGACCTGGCCGCTATGCGCGACGCCATGGCCAAGGCCGGCGGCGATCCGCAGCGGATCAACCCGCTATCGCCGGTGGACCTGGTTATCGACCACTCGGTGATGGTCGACCGCTACGCCTCCTCCAGCGCCTTCCATGACAACGTCGAGCTGGAAATGCAGCGCAACGGCGAACGCTACGCCTTTCTGCGCTGGGGTCAGCACGCCTTCGACAACTTCAGCGTGGTGCCGCCAGGCACCGGCATCTGCCACCAGGTCAACCTGGAATACCTGGCGCGCACCGTGTGGACCAAAGAAGAAGACGGCGCCACCCTCGCCTACCCCGACACCCTGGTCGGCACCGACTCACACACCACCATGATCAACGGCCTCGGCGTACTCGGCTGGGGCGTCGGCGGCATCGAGGCGGAAGCGGCCATGCTCGGCCAGCCGGTGTCGATGCTGATTCCCGAAGTGATCGGCTTCAAGCTCAGCGGCAAGCTGAAAGAAGGCATAACCGCCACCGACCTGGTGCTCACCGTCACCCAGATGCTGCGCAAGAAGGGCGTGGTGGGTAAATTCGTCGAGTTCTACGGCGATGGCCTGGCCGATCTGCCGTTGGCCGACCGCGCCACCATCGCCAACATGGCCCCGGAATACGGCGCTACCTGCGGCTTCTTCCCGGTGGACGAGATTACCCTCGGCTACCTGCGTCTTTCCGGCCGCCCGGACGCCACCGTGCAACTGGTCGAGGCCTACAGCAAGGCCCAGGGCCTGTGGCGCGAGCCTGGCGCCGAGCCGCTGTTCACCGACAGCCTGAGCTTGGACATGGGCAGCGTAGAAGCCAGCCTGGCCGGGCCCAAACGCCCGCAGGATCGCGTCTCCCTGGGCCAGGTCAGCCAGGCCTTCGACGATTTCGTCGGCCTGCAGCTCAAACCGGCGGCCAAAGAAGAAGGCCGCATGCTCAGCGAAGGCGGCGGCGGTACCGCCGTTGGCGGCGACAAGCAGAGCGGCGAAGTCGACTATGAAGACGACGGCCATACCCATCGCCTGAAAGACGGCGCCGTAGTGATCGCCGCCATCACCTCCTGCACCAACACCTCCAATCCCAGCGTGATGATGGCTGCCGGCCTGTTGGCCAAGAAGGCCGTGGAAAAGGGCCTGCAGCGCCAGCCCTGGGTGAAGAGTTCGCTGGCCCCTGGCTCCAAGGTGGTCACCGAGTACTTCGACGCCGCCGGCCTGACGCCCTACCTGGAGAAGCTCGGCTTCGACCTGGTGGGCTACGGCTGCACCACCTGCATCGGCAATTCCGGGCCGCTGCGCGAGCCCATCGAGAAAGCCATCACCCAGGCCGACCTCACCGTCGCCTCGGTGCTGTCCGGCAACCGCAACTTCGAGGGCCGCGTGCATCCGCTGGTGAAAACCAACTGGCTGGCCTCACCGCCCCTGGTGGTCGCCTACGCCCTGGCCGGCAGCGTGCGCCTCGACCTGACGAACGACGCCCTCGGCACCGGCAAGGATGGTCAGCCGGTGTACCTCAAGGACATCTGGCCGACCCAGGCCGAAATCGCCGAGGCCATCGCCAAGGTCGACACCGCCATGTTCCGCAAGGAATACGCCGAAGTCTTCGCCGGCGACGAGAAATGGCAGGCCATCGAGGTACCCAGGGCCGATACCTATGCCTGGCAAGGCGACTCCACTTACATCCAGCATCCACCGTTCTTCGAGAACATCGCCGGCGATCCGCCGCGCATCACCGATATCCGCGAGGCGCGCATCCTCGCCCTGCTTGGCGACTCGGTGACCACCGACCACATCTCGCCAGCCGGCAACATCAAGGCCGACAGCCCGGCCGGACGCTACCTGCGCGACAACGGCGTGGACAAGGCCGACTTCAACTCCTACGGCTCGCGCCGCGGCAACCATGAAGTGATGATGCGCGGCACCTTCGCCAACATCCGCATCCGCAACGAAATGCTCGGTGGCGAGGAAGGCGGCAATACCCTGCACGTGCCGAGCGGCGAGAAGCTGGCGATCTACGACGCGGCCATGCGCTACCAGGCCGAAGGTACGCCGCTGCTGATCATCGCCGGCAAGGAATACGGCACCGGCTCCAGCCGCGACTGGGCGGCCAAGGGCACCAACCTGCTGGGGGTCAAGGCGGTGATCGCCGAGAGCTTCGAGCGCATCCACCGCTCCAACCTGGTGGGCATGGGCGTGCTGCCGCTGCAGTTCAACCCGGGCACCGACCGCACCAGCCTCAAACTGACCGGCCAGGAAGTGCTGGCCATCGAAGGCCTGGAAGGCGTGGAACTGCGCCCGCAGATGCCGCTGACGTTGATCATCACCCGTGAAGACGGCGCGCACGAGGAAGTCGAGGTGCTGTGCCGCATCGACACCCTCAACGAGGTCGAATACTTCAAGGCCGGCGGTATCCTGCACTACGTGCTGCGCCAGATGATCGCCAACTGATGCACCTGCCCTGCCGCCACTGGCGGTAGGGCCTCCTTATCCGTCGAGCCAGAGATGGCCAACGCCGCGACAGAAATGTGACGTCATTCAAAAAGCGTTTACACTCGCCAAAAATGGATTCAGCCCTCAACTTTGCCGTCCGTCGGCCGATGACAGGGCATTACAACGACGGATACCTGCCATGCGTAACAACCAGCCGGTCACTCAGCGTGAGCGCACTTTTCCTGCGCAACAACGCCTGATATCCACCACCGATCTCAAAGGGCAAATCACCTACTGCAACGACGCCTTCGTCGACATCAGCGGCTTCAGTCGTGAAGAACTGCTGCGCGCGCCACACAACATCGTGCGCCACCCGGATGTCCCGTCCGCCGTGTTCGAGCACATGTGGACGACCCTGAAGAAGGGCCGCCCGTGGATGGGCATCGTCAAGAACCGCTGCAAGAACGGTGACCACTACTGGGTCAACGCCTACGTCACGCCCGTGACCGAAAACAACCAGGTTGTCGGCTACGAATCCGTCCGTGTCAAACCGACCGCCGAGCAGGTACGCCGCGCCGAAACGCTGTACGCCCGCATCAACGCCGGCAAATCTGCCGTCCCGGCCAGCAACCATTGGCTGCCCATCGTCCAGGCGTGGATGCCCTTCATCCTGGTCAGCCAGATCGGCTTCATGATCGGCCACTGGATGGGCAGCAACTGGGGTTTCATCCTCGCCGCCCTGCTCTCCGTGCCGCTGGGCCTGGCAGGCATCGCCTGGCAGACGCGCGGCGTCAAACGTCTGCTGCGTATTGCCGAGCAAACCACCTCCGACCCGCTGATCGCGCAAATGTACACCGACAGCCGTGGCGCCGAAGCACGCCTGGAAATGGCCATGCTCAGCCAGGAAGCACGGCTGAAAACCTGCCTCACCCGCCTGCAGGACACCGCCGAGCAACTGACCCTGCAAGCGCGTGAAGCCGACAAGCTAGCGCATAACAGCTCGGCTGGCCTCGAGCGCCAGCGCAGCGAGACCGAGCAGGTCGCTACCGCCGTCAACGAAATGGCCGCCACCACCCTGGAAGTAGCGAGCAACGTCGCCCGCACTGCCATCGCCACCCAGGAAGCCAACCGCCTGACCAGCGAAGGCCGCACCATCGCCGCGGAAACCCGCGAAGCCATCCAACGTTTGTCGCAATCGGTCGGCGATACCGGCGAAACCGTGACCCGCCTGGCGCAGGACAGCAGCGAAATCGGTGGCGTGGTCGACGTGATCAAAGGCATCGCCGACCAGACCAACCTGCTCGCCCTCAACGCCGCCATCGAAGCCGCGCGCGCCGGCGAAATGGGCCGCGGTTTCGCCGTGGTAGCCGACGAGGTACGTTCGCTGGCGCAACGCACCGCCGAGTCCACCGAACAGATCCACGCGCTGATCGCCAAGCTGCAGCGCACCGCCGAAGAGGCCGTGCTGACCATGGAAATCGGCCGCAAGCAGGCCGACGAAGGCGTCGAGCGCGTGCTGCAGGCCGATCAGGCGCTGTCCGGCATCAGCGACTCGGTGGCCAATATCGCCGATATGGCCAACCAGATCGCCGCAGCGGCGGAAGAGCAAAGCGCCGTCGCCGACGAGATCAACCAGAACATCACCACCATCGCCCAACTGGCCGACCAGACCGCCGGCGAAGCCAACGATACCGCCAAACTCAGCGAGGCCCTGACCAACACCGCACAGGGCCAATACGCCCTGGTCGAACGCTTCAACCGCTGAAACGAAAGGCGCAGCGGCTCACCGCTGCGCCTCCCCCCCTCCCCGCCCTGCTTTTGTAGGAGCGAGCTTGCTCGCGATTTCCCTACGCCCTTTCCAACCATCCCGCCTTCGCGTAATTGCCACTTGCCAGCATTTATCCGACATGGTGTATAACCTCCCAAACACTCCCATCGCCTCGCTACCTCCCGCGAGCTAGAGAAGGATCTTGAAAATGGCCAGGAAGGTTATCCAATAAAATCACTCGCAGGTTACGCACCATTTGGTGTCTATTTATAGTTAGGTGTCGTATGTGCTGGGCTCTATACCTTGCTTCAGACAAAGAACTTCCTCAGGCTTCTTGGGATAATGCAAATCCTTCGTTTAACACCCAAGAGATTTCAGAGGCCGAGAAACCTGTAATTAAAAAATTTACCTTTGAGCATGTGATCTATCTAGGCTCTAATGAAGGCTGCGGCTGCGGATTCTTGAACACGGACTACCAGCCAAATAAAAACCTTGAACACCTTCATGATTACTTAAGCAACGCACTAAGCAGAAATTCTAAACTTGAAATTTTTCTATGCTGGGAAGGAGATCAATCAAGCCCCCACTTAGCAAAAAAATCTTTGCGATTATCTGAATTCGCCGAGCCTGAACTTCCTTTGGGTGAAAGAGAACTTGCTATTATCAACACCTAACAATAGGGTCAAACCGCTCGCTTCGCTCACTGGGACGGGCGAAAGCCCGCCCCTTAGCTTAATCGTTAGGCAAAACATGAAACCGATCCCGTTACACAACTCGAAGAGCGATCGTCGCCACAGAGCCATTATGGTTGTATTGCTAACCATTTCTTCGCTTCTAGTTACGGAGCCCAAAACGGTGACTGAGGTTGCAATCACACTAGCTACTGTGCCTTTTCTCCTTATCGGATTATTAAATTTTCGATGGTGGTGGCATGTACGTTTTGGCGGCAGAAAATTTCTTACACTAGTATTTCTTACGATTACTCTTTGTATTGGATTATCCCTAGCCTGCGCGGCAGCACTACTCAAGCCATATATAGGTGAGCACTTTGCCTAACAGCACTCAAATCGTTCGTTTCACTCACTGGAACGGGCCAAAGCCCGCCCTTTAAACAAAGCGTGCCCCCAATGCCCTTCCCAACCGACGAACACCAAGCCCTTCTAAACGTTAAAGGCGTAGGCCCTACCGTCGTGCAGCGACTTGAACAGATCGGCATCAACTCCTTGCAGGAATTGGCCAAAGCCAGTGTCAGCGATATCGTCACCGCAGTAGCCGGTCAGTTGGGCTCCACCTGCTGGAAAAACAGCCCACAAGCACGTGCGGCTATCCAGGCCGCCATCGACCTGGCCAAATCACGTCAGTAACGCCCTCTCTTTTACCGCCAAGGAATCCGGCATGCCTGCCCACGAGAAGATCAACTACGCCGAATATCCCACCCGCGACCTGCCGGCCACCAAGGCCTTCTTCCAGGCTGCTTTCGGCTGGCGATTCACGGACTACGGCCCCGATTACGCCGCCTTCGCCGACGAAGGCCTGGATGGTGGTTTCTTCAGCGCCGAGATGTCCGCGCGCAGCGACAACGGCAGCGCGCTGATCGTGTTCTATAGCGCACAGCTGGAAGACACCCTGGCCAAGGTCGAGGCCGCCGGTGGTGAAATCATCAAACCGATCTTTACCTTCCCAGGTGGCCGACGCTTTCACTTCGTCGAGCCAGGCGGCAACGAGTTTGCCGTATGGTCGGAGCCGAGCGGTCAGTAGTCGCCATCACCTGCGAGCCTGCATCACCTGCAGCGACCGTCGTTCCCGCCTTCGCGGGAGTGACGGTGAGAGCAATCCCCCACACGATAAGTGCTTGTCTGGCATATCCCGTTTGACCCACCACAAGTTCCCCACTTAACGTCCCAGTCTTCCTCTCGGGCGAGCGTTACCCTCGCCGGAGCCATGGAAGAACCCAGCATGAATCAAGGAGGCACAGGATGCGCATCATGGTGATCGGAGCCAGCCGAGGTCTCGGCCGTGCGTTGGTAGACGGCTTGGCGCAAGGGCCACGAGTTGATCGGAATTTCCCGTAACCGCCCAGCCGATCTGCCTACAGGCATCCAGTGGATCGAGGCGGATATGAGTGATCCACTGCGGGCCGTGGACGCCATCGAAGCACAGTCGCCTCAGCGCCTGGACGCGATCATCTACAACCTGGGGATCTGGGAAACTCGCGCGTTCGAGGATGACTACAGCTTTCTGCAGGACGACGACGCGCAGATTCTCGAGATGGTCAGCGTCAATATCGGCGCGACCTTGCTACTGCTCAAACGCCTGCTACCGCGCCTGCTCGGCGGCGCCAAGCCGCAATTGATCCTCACCGGTTCCACCTCGGCCCTGCCACAGAGTGGCCGCCCGGAAGTCACCTTTGGCGCCAGCAAGTTCGCCCTCAAGGGCATTGCCGAGACCCTGCGCGAAGGTTTTCGCGATCATCGTCTGGCCGTCACCTGCCTGCAACTGGGCTACCTCAATACCCAGGATGGCCTGCAAATACCGGTTGAACAGGCGGCGCAAAATGGCGAAGGTCAGCTGATTCCGTTGCACGATGTCGTCGCTCTGGTGCAAACCCTGCTGAGTCTGTCCGATGCCAGTTACGTGCGTGAGCTGGTACTGCCAGCCATCGCCGACGAGCGCTTTTGAGCACCTGAGCCGCGAGGAAATCCGATGCCCGATCTTTCCGTCACTCTGACGACGCCACGTCTTGTCCTGCGCCCTCTGCAAGCAGCGGATACTGCGACGCTGTTCGCGATCTTTTCCGATCCGCAAGTCATGCAGTACTGGAACACGCCACCTTGGAGCTCCGAAGTCGTGGCGCAGGATTTCATCCGCTCCGAGCAACAGGCCATGCACGATGGCCAACGCCTGACCCTGGCTATTGTCGACAGGGAAAGCGCCGAGCTGATCGGCAAATGCCTGCTGTTCAACTATGAGCCGGTGTCGCGTCGTGCAGAGATCGGTTTTGGCATTGCATCGTCTGCCTGGGGCAAGGGTTACGTTCAGGAGGCGGCTGGCGAGCTGCTGCGCCATGGTTTCGAAGCTCTGAAGCTGAATCGTGTCGAGGCTGAAATCGACCCAACCAACAGCGCCTCCGGTCGTGCTCTGGAGCGCCTGGGCTTCAGCCAGGAAGGATTGCTACGTCAGCGTTGGATCATCGACGGACAGGTGTCGGACTCGGCACTCTTCGGGCTGCTGAGCGAAGATTGGCGCAGCCGCTACAGTCAGCGGTAAATCGTACGCAACAGGTGAAAACATGCAGAGAATCGACCATATCCGCCTGATGGCACGCTACAACAGCTGGATGAACGAACGGCTCTACACAGCCGCTTCCAGCTTGTCCGACGAGGCGTTGAGCACCGAGCGCGGCGCGTTCTTCGGCTCGATCCTCGGCACGCTCAATCATCTGCTGGTGGCCGACCGTATCTGGCTGGGGCGCTACACCGCGCATCCGGCTAACTTCCGGGCATTGCAGGCGCTAGCAGAGCTGGAAGCGCCGACGCGCCTGGATCAACCGATGGGGGCGGACATACGCGAGCTGACTGCACTGCGTAAACAGCTGGACAGTTGCATCGAAGCCCTGGCCGCCGAGATGGGCGAAGAGCAGCTGGATCAGCCGCTGAGCTACCGCAATACGAAGGGTGTGGCCGCGCAAAAGCACTTCTTCGCCCTGCTGATGCACCTGTTCAACCACCAGACGCATCACCGCGGGCAGGCTACGACGCTACTAACCCAGGCGGGCGTGGATGTGGGTGTGACCGATCTGCTGGCGTTGATCCCTGACGAGCTTTGAGCTGCGGCCAAGCGCCGATGGCACCTCGCCCTTTCCAGACTCAAAGGCCAGCCAGTTTCAGCCAGTGTGCGTAGAAACCTTCGGCAACCTGGTTCAATGCCCTGACCCTCCCACTCAGGTCGTCACGCATCTCGGCGATGCTCTGCTGGCTGGGCTGGCTGGCATCGAGCAGGTGCGCCCAGTCGTCTAGCCAGAGCGCGATCAGATCTTCGGTCATCTCCGGGTGGCCCTGCAGCGCCAGCACCTTGTCACCCCAGGCGAAGGCCTGATTGTCGCACCACTGGCTACTCAACAGAGGCTGGGCGCCGTCAGGCAGCGAGAAGGTGTCGCCGTGCCACTGGAAGATGTTGAACGCTTCAGGCAAATGCGCCAGCCAGGGACTATCGGCTGCTTCTGAACGACGCTGCATACTCTGCCAGCCGGCCTCGGTGTAGGGCATGCGGCGGATGGTGGCCCCCAGTGCCTTGGCCAGCAGTTGGCCACCCAGGCAGTGCCCAATGATGGGAATATCGCGTTCTATAAAACGCTGCAGCGCAGCCACTTCGTCGGCGATCCAGGGCAGCGGGTCATTGACGCTCATCGGCCCGCCCATCACGGCGACCGCCTTGGGCCGCTCCAGGTCGTAACCGTGCAGTTCACCCAGATCGACGCGCAGCACGTCGAAACTGCAGCCACGCGCCTGCAGCACCTGCGCCAGGTGGGCTGGCGGGCAATAATCGATATGAGTCAGGATCAGAACATCGGCCATAGCTACCTCCGCCGCGCAGTCTGCGCGAGAAGGATTGGCAAGTCGAGGTGGGCTGGCAGTTGAAGCCATCGGCCGGACAGCCGGCCGATGGTCTGAGCTGATGGACGCCGCTGCATCCACATTTGAGGATGTCCTGAAAAAGCCAGCTATCGTCACTCCCGCGAAGGCGGGAGCCCAGATAATTCGCTGGTTCTGGATGCCCGCCTGCGCAGGCATGACAACTTTTTCAGTGTTTCCCTAACGCATGGCTGACGCTTTCACCTCCTGGGTAACGCCCCAGCCATCCATCTTGCCGCCCAGCGGGACGACGATGGACTCCAGGTCATGTTCGAACTCGCCGATACCGGCATGGGTGGCATACATCACTTTGCTGATTTGCAGGTGCCAGATGCCGTCCTCACGGGCGGATATCTGAGCGTTGAGCGACTCGCCGCGAAAGTTTCTGGCCGCCGTTCTGGCCCGTTCTTCGTCGGGAAAGATGGCGTAGAACTCGATCGGGTGAAACTGGGCGAAGTCGAATCCCCCTTCTTTCATCCGACGCAGCACCGATGTGCTGGAGTCTTCGTGGAAGGCTGTGCTCATAAACGACCCCCTCTCAGGCTATGGATGGATTAACCGCTTTCCCAATGCGACCGCCCTACAGACGGTGTCGCGGCCTCTACCGGAAACCTCTGAAAACGCCCAGCGTCTAAAGAAGCCACCAAGTGGCGCCGCCCCGAGAATCGAGCTGGAGCTCGATGTGTCTACTGCAAGCGTATCGACGACTGCCCGACAGAACGCCGGGCTGAAAACCGTCACCTCAAGAGTAGCCGCTAAACGCGAGGTTGGCGTCGCTCAGAAAGCCTTTGTGACAAAGCCGACGACCGACGGCAATTGGCCAGCCTGTATGCCTCGCCGGAACTCATGAGCGACTGAGCCAGGCCATCAGTAACCTGTTGATCCAGCCCGGCGTGATCTGCCCAAGGTTGAACAACAGCCCGAACTGTAGCCCCACCGGGCGATGCACGGTGCTGGCGTGGGCCTGCTTCCAGGCCGCTTCGGCGATCTGCTCGGCCCCCAGGCGCACACCCAGGCGAAGCATTACCGGCGGGCGCTGCGCCTGACTGCGCACCATCGGTGTGTCGACGAATGGCGGCATCAGGTCACCCACACGAATGCCATGTTCGCGCCACTCCAGCTCCAGCGCCTCGGTCAGACCGCGTACGGCGAACTTGCTGGCTGAGTAACTGGCCAGCTGTGGCACGCCGTAGAGCGCCGAGGCCGAGCCCATATTGATCACCTGCGCGTCCGGCGTGGCCTTGAGATAGATAAAGGCTGCATGGCAGAGGTTGAGCACGCCGAGCACGTTGATCTGTACCAGCCGTGTGTGTTGCTCCAGCTCGATATCGGCAAAGGAGCCGGTGCGCAGAATGCCTGCGCCGTTGAACAACAGGCGCAACTGGCCACCACTTTGCGCGCAGAAGTCGGCCAGCGCGGCTTTCACCGCCGCGGCATCAACCACATCCAGCGGCGCATGCCAGGCGCCACCCAGCTCGGTGGCCAAGGCTGCCAGCGCCTTTTCATCGACATCGAGCAACCCGACGCGCCAACCCCGCGCGTGAAACAGCCGCGCGGTGGCGGCGCCAATGCCCGATGCGGCGCCGCTGATGAGAATGTTGTTCATCACACCCCCCGCTCACGGAGAAAGGCCGCTACACGGGCGATGGCGTAATCCGCCGCGCGTAACATGCCGACATGCGCCTGGAACACGTGCCACAACCCCGGATAGCGCTCCAGGCGCAGGTTGACCCCAGCCGCTTTGGCGCGCTCGGCCAGGCGCAGGCTGTCATTGAGCAATAACTCGTCTTCGCCTACCTGGATCAGCGTCGGCGGCAGTTGACTGAGGTCAGCGAACAGCGGCGACAGGCGCGGATCATTGCGCGGCAGGTCGGCCGGGCAATACAGCTGCGCGGCCTGTTCGATCCAGCTGGGGTGGACCAGCGGATCGCCGGCAGGCGGCTCGTGCATCTGCTCACCGGTGAAGTCGGTGACCGGCGATAAACACACCAGCGCGGCGGGCGCCGGCAGGCCGAGTTCGATAATGCGCAGGCAGCCGACCAGGCTCAGGTTGCCGCCGGCCGAGTCGCCGCCAATGGCGATCTGTTCGGGTCTATAACCGGCCTCCAACAATGCCTGGTAAGCCCCCACCACATCATCGCGCGCCGCCGGATAGGGATGCTCCGGTGCCAGGCGGTAATCCAGCGCACAGACCTCCAGAGCAGCGCGTTTGGCCAGGCTGGCGCAGATGCCCCGGTGCGTATCCGGCCCGCCGATCATGAAGGCGCCACCGTGCAGATAGAGCAGCACGCTGCCGCTGCTGGCAGGCGGTCGATGCCATTCACAAGGGCGCCCGGCCAGGGTATCGGCGCTGCGCGCTACGCCACGCGGCGTCAGGGTGATGGCGGTGAGTGCGCGCAATACGCGGCGCTGCACCGGCACGGGCATCGGTGGCCGCACCAGGCCGCGAAAGAACAGACGCAGAAAGCCGCGCAACAGGCCGCGCAGCAACATCTGCTCGGCGGCTGGGGCTTTGAAATCAGCGGACGCAGTCATAGTCGGCAAGCTCCGGAGTACGGGTCATGAGGCGATAGGTGAAGGTGAAACCCGGCCAGTTGTTGGTGTTCTTGCCGGTAGCGGTCTTGTACCAGCTGTCGCAGCCCTGTTCCCATATCGTTCGATGGGTCGCCTGTTGCAACTCCGCGTTGTAGTGCCGTTGCACCGTCGGGCGCAGATCGAGATAACGCAGCTGCTGTTCGCGCAGCACCTGTAGGCAGCCCAGCACGTAGCCGTACTGACTTTCGAGCATATAGAGAATCGAGTTGTGGCCGAGGTTGGTGTTCGGCCCGTAGAGCAGAAACAGATTGGGAAAGCCGCTGACGCTGATGCCCTTGTAGGCTTCGGCGCCCTCCTTCCAGGCCTGATTCAGCTCCAGCCCGTCGAGGCCGCGAATGCGCATCGGCGCGAGGAAGTCGGTGGCGGTGAAACCGGTGCCGTAGATCAGCACATCGCAGGGGTGCTCACGACCATCGGCCGTCACCAGGGAATGCTCGCGCACCTCGCGAATCGCCGCGTCGACGATCTCGACATTGGCCTGCGCCAGCGCCGGGAAGTAGTCGTTGCTGATCAGGATACGTTTACAACCCATGGGGTAGTTCGGCTGCAACTGCGCGCGCTTGCCAGCATCGGGCATCTGCCGCTGCAGGTGGCGGGTGAAGCTATGGCGAAACAAGCGCATCAGCCAGGGAAAGCGGATGAAAGCGACCGCCCGCCCCTCGTGATGCAGATATTGCAGCAGGCGGTCGGCGCGCTGCCACAACGGCAAACGGCGCTTCAGGGTCATCTCCCAAGTGCGGTAAGGACGATCCGGTTTGGCCAGCACATAGGCCGCCGAACGCTGGAACAGGCTCAGGTTGGCGACCTTCGGCTGGATCTGTGGCACGAACTGGATCGCCGAAGCGCCGGTGCCGATCACCGCCACGCGCTTGTCAGTCAGATCCAGATCATGCCGCCAGCGCGCCGAGTGAAAGGCCTCGCCACGGAAATGTTCCAGCCCGGGCAGTTTCGGGTAGGCCGGCCGATTGAGCTGGCCGCAGGCACTCACCAGCGCCTGCGCCTCGATCACTTCGCCACCTGCCAGCTCGACACGCCAGATACCGCGCGCGGCATCAAACTCGGCGCCGAGCACTTCGCTGTTCAGGCGGATGTGCGGGTACAGCCGATGCTTTTCCACGCACTGCAGGATGTAGGCGTGGATCTCCACCTGCGGCGCGAACTTGCGCGACCAGTCGTACTTAGGCTCGAAGGAAAAGGAATACAGATGCGAAGGCACATCGCAGGCGGCGCCCGGGTAGCTGTTGTCGCGCCAGGTACCGCCGACCTCACCGGCCTTTTCCAGCAACAGGAAATCGTCCTCGCCGGCCTTGCGCAACTGCATGGCCAGACCCAGACCGGCAAAGCCGCTGCCGATGATCAACACGCGCCAGGGCGCGTTCGTACGGGGGTTGTTATTCATTGTGATGACCCGTGTATGACGATGAGCTGATGCTACTTGCCTCGCCCTGCGCAGGTTATGGCATAGTCGGCCAGGATATTGTGACTTTCGGACAATCTATGTCATCTCCCTGGCCTGCACGCCGCAGTATCACCAGCATTCAGTTGCTCACCCAACTGGGACTCGATCTGGGTCTGAGCCTGGACAGGTGCCTGCATCAAACGGGGCTCAGTCCGGTGCAGTTGGCCAGCCTGAACGGGGAGATCGAAGCGCAGCGTGAGCTGCAGTTGATCGCCAACCTGATCGAGGCACTACCCGCAGCCGAAGATCTCGGCTTGCAGGCCGGTCGGCGCTACCACCTGACCACTTATGGCGCCTGGGGTTACGCGATTCTCAGCAGTGCCACGGTGCGCCAGGCCGCTGAGCTGGGCCTGCGCTATCACGGCCTGACCTATGCCTTCACCCGCATCAGCCTGAGCGTGGATGATGCCACGGCCAGCCTGAGCTTCGACGACAGCGCCCTGCCACCGGCGCTGCATGATTTCATCGTGCAGCGCGATATGGTCGGCGCCCTAGTGGTCGTGCGTGAATTGCTCGGTAGCACGCTACGGCTGCTGGACGTGGAACTGCGCCAAGCTGCACCGGCCGATACAGCGCCTTTCATCGCCGCCTTCGGCCAGGTGCCAAGCTTCGGCGCGGAGTGTAATCGCATGGGCTTCGCCGCCGAGTTGCTGGACAACCCACTGCCACGGGCCAACCCGCAACTGGTCAGCGCCTGCGAGCAGCAATGCCAGGCGTTGCTGGCGCGCCATCAATGGCATCAGGGTGTGGCCGGACGCGTGCGCCAGTTGCTGTTGCAGTCGCCAGGGCAGATCGCCGATATGGAACAGGTCGCAGAGCGCCTGCACCTGAGCGGCCGCACCCTGCGCCGGCGCCTGATCGAAGAAGGAACCAGCTTCCGTGCCCTGCAGGACGAGGTGCGCCAGGCGCTGGCCGAAGAGCTGCTGGCCGCCGGCGGTCTGAGTCTGGAAGAGATTGCCGAGCGCCTGGGTTATGGCGAACTGTCGAATTTCATCCACGCCTTCAAACGCTGGAAAGGCATTACACCGGGGCGTTATCAACGTGGCACCTAAGGGTTTGCGGTGTCCCTGGTGCGCGCGGCGCACCCTACCAAAAGCTCATCCGTCCGAACCTTGGCCCTCCGATACGCGCTTCATGTAGGGTGCGCCATGCGCACCGGCCAGGCCGTCAGAGTTTGAAAGTCATCTTCACGCTGACAAGCCGCAAACGCCGAGCTAGGGTGCGAGCCATGAATATCATCACGCTGCTTCTGCCCTACCAACCGCCCTGGGACTGGCAACAGTTCCACAGCCACTTCGCCCTGCGCGCGATTCCCGGGCTGGAGTCATTGAGCGCGAGCAGCTATAGCCGCGGCTTCAGCATCGACGGCACTCCCGGCTGGTTTCGAGTTGCCCCGTTGCCAGGGCAGAACGCGCTGGAACTGCGCTGTCGCCTGGCCTCGCCCGCGCATCTGGATCAACTCGAACAGCGCGTGCGGCGCATGTTCGACCTCGACAGCGAGCCCGAGGCGATTGCCTTGCACCTGAGCACTGACGAACTGCTCTCGCCGCTGCTGCTGCGCAATCCCGGCCTGCGCCTGCCGGTGGCGTTCGATCCGTTCGAACAGGCGGTGCGCGCCATCGTCGGCCAACAGGTCACGGTCAGGGCGGCGGTCACCATCGTCGGGCGTCTGGTGCAGCGTGTCGGCACGTCGATCGAGACGCCGGAAGCGTTGGGCATCAGCCATCTGTTCCCGTCGCCGCAGGCGCTTGCCGATGCCGATCTGACCGGCATCGGCATGCCCGGCAAACGTGTGCAGTGCCTGCAGCACTTCGCCGCGCGCATCGCCGATGGCAGCCTGAAGCTTGATCTGGAAGAAGGCAGCCTGGCACTGATCGAGCGATTGTGCGCCCTGCCTGGCATTGGCCCGTGGACAGCGGAGTACATCGCCCTGCGCGCGTTCGGTGAGGCCGACGCCTTTCCCGCAAGCGATCTGGGTCTACTCAAGGCGCCAGTGTGGGGAGCGGAAGGTATCGACGCACGGCGCCTCAAAGCTCACGCCGAGGCCTGGCGTCCGTGGCGCGCTTATGCGGCGGCGCATCTCTGGCACAACTATTCGGGAGGCTGAACCATGCATTACCGCCATCACGACAGCCCTGTTGGCCCATTGTTTCTCGCGGCCGATGAAGGCGGCCTGCAACTGCTGCTGATGGAGCTGGACAGCCGGCCCTGGCGCATCGAAGACCATTGGCAGCCCGCTGGCCGTGAGCTGGACGCCGTCTGCAGCCAGTTGGACGAATACTTCGCCGGCAAACGCCGTCAGTTCGAATTGCGCCTGGCACCGAGGGGCACAGCATTCCAGCAGGCGGTCTGGCAGGCGCTGCTGGCCATTCCCTACGGCCGCACCTGCAGCTATTCGGAGCTGGCCAATGTCATCGGGCGGCCGCAGGCAGTACGCGCGGTGGGAACGGCCAATGGCGCCAACCCGATCTCCATCATCGTGCCCTGCCACCGGGTGATCGGCCGTGACGGCAGCCTGACAGGTTATGCCGGTGGCCTGCCGCGCAAGCAGCAGTTGCTGGAACTCGAGGGTGTATTGCAGCCAACGCAAGCATAACTGGCTTTGTAACCAGACTCTTTACGAAAAGTGCCTATGGCGCGGGTATGCGCGCCAGAGGCTCAGCACGCGGACGTAGGGGCAAAGCCAGAATCAGCCCTTCGCCCGAAGCCGGAAAGATGCCGGTGAGGGCGGTGATATTGACCTGATGAGAAATCAGCACCAACGGCGCGCCAGCAGGCAGTTGGTTGATCGAGCGAATCAGCTCGGCGGTCTGCTCGGCACCATCCTCGGGCGTGCCGAAGAACGAATCCAGCGCAGCAAATGATTGTACCGGGCCGCGCTGCATGCTGCTGGCCGTGTCCAATGCGCGGCACCAGCGACTGCTGAGAAGCCGCGGCTGTTCGATCCCCTGACGTGCGAGCAACTCGCCCCAGCGCCGGGCCTCGGCACGCCCTTGAGCGTTGAGGTTGCGCTGGGTTTCGCATTGTCCCAGGCGGAAGCTAGCCGGGTCGCCCGTACCCGGCGCCGTGGCATGACGCATGAGTATCAGCGCGCGACCTTCACGCAATGCCTGCCAGGCGTCGGCGTTATCTGCTGCCACACTGAACAGCGGCAGCAGCGCCAAGGCCAGCAGCCACATACGCCTCATATTCTGACGTTGCCGCGCGGCCCCATCAGCGCCCATATGATCAGGCCGATTACCGGCAACAGCACGATCAGCAGAATCCATAGAATCTTGATTCCAGTTTCCGCGTTGCTCTTGACCACGTTGATGATGGCCCAGATATCCAGGGCGAGGATGACTAGGCCAATCAGGCCATTGAAGGTAGAACCCATGACGACACTCCTGTCTGAAAGGTTACCTTCATAGGATAGCTGGCCACCAGCGCGGGTTCCCTTAGTCACCGAGCCTGGCAAATCGGCTGGCGATATCGTCGTCGGTGCGCACAGGTGCGTCCTCGCTGGCGCTCAGGCGCACCACCAGAGCATGCGGTTCCTCCCCCAGGTCGAACCAGTGGCGGGTACCCGCTGGCAGCGACAGCAGGTCGCCCTTCTCGCCCTGCAGCATGTAGACGTGATCGTCGATGTGCAGGCTGAGCTGGGCGAAGCCACCGAGGAACAACCAGGCACTGGCCGTCGATTGCGACTGCTCATCCAGATGACGCGCACGCAACTCCAGTTTCTGCGGATGGTTACGCTGCAGGTTGAACAGCTCCTGCTGCACATGGCCTTCCTTGCCCATGAACGCCTGCAGCCACAGACCATAGGCTGCGTCGAACTCGGCCTGCTCACAGCCGGGGCGCAACGCAGCCGGCAGCTCCACCTGGCGATAATCGATACCCGCCGCCGCCAGGGTGCTGGCGATGTCGTCGGCGTGGTTCAGTATCTTGTTCGGCAGTTCCGGGGAGGTGTGCTGGTAGACGGCGAGGCTGCTCATGAAGGGTTCACTCGATTCAGGGCCGCTCGGGCGGCAGACGGGTGGCAATGATGAAGGCGGCCAGCAAGGCTACCAGACTGGCGATGGCAAACGTCCAGGCCGGGCCCAGGCTCTTCCAGCTGTAACCGGCATACAGCGCGCCCAACGCACCGCCAATCCCGGCCAGACTGACATACAGTGCCTGGGCCTGGCCCTGCTGGCGATCGGCGAAGCTGCGTTGCACGAAGTGAATGCACGCAGCATGGAAAGCGCCAAAAGTGGCGGCGTGCATGCACTGCGCCAGCAACAGTACCGGCAGGTACTGGGCCAGGTTGCCCAGCAGCAGCCAGCGCACGGCGGTGATCAGGAAGCTGGCCAACAATACCGCGCGCAGTGAATAGCGTTGCAGCAGCCGCGCCATGACCAGGAACAGCAGAATCTCCGCCACCACCCCCAGCGCCCAGAACAACCCGATGGCGCCGCGGCTGTAGCCAACACCCTCCAGGTGCAGGGTCAGGAAGGTGTAGTACGGACCGTTGCTCAGTTGCATCAGCCCGACGCAAGCGTAGAACGCGAGGATGCCGGGGCGACGCAATTGGCGCAGAAAACCATCCGACTCCAGCGTGCTAGGGCGCAGCACAGGCTGCGCATTGGGCACCCACAAACTGCTGGCGACGATACCGGCCATGATCACCAGCAGCGCTGCCGGATAGGCATCCAGGCTCAGCCATTCGAACAGCAGGCCGAGGCCGACTACGGCGACGATGAAGCCGATGCTGCCCCAAAGGCGAATCTGGCTGTAGCGCGCCGCCTGCTCGCGCAGATGGGCCAGGGTGATGACCTCGAACTGTGGCAGCACCGCATGCCAGAAGAAAGCGTGAGTGGCCATGATCAGCGCCAGCCAGGCGTAGCTCTGGCTGAAGAAGATGCCGGCGAAGCAGACCAGGGTGCACAGCGCGCCGAAACGCACGATCAACAGGCGCTGACCGGTGTGGTCACCCAGCCAGCCCCACAAGTTCGGTGCCAGGCAACGCATCAGCATGGGAATGGCGATCAACTCGCCGATCCGCGCCGGGGAAAAGCCCAGATGGTCGAAGTACAGCGCCAGGAACGGCGCCGTACCCCCAAGCAGAGCGAAGTAGAAGAAGTAGAAGCCGGACAGCCTCCAGTACGGCAGTGCCCCGCTCATGCCGCCGCCCGGATCACAGCTGCGGCAGCACCGGCGTGGTGACGCGCACGTCGGCATTCTGCCCGCGATGGCGCAGCAGATGATCCATCAGCACGATGGCCATCATGGCCTCGGCAATCGGCGTGGCACGAATGCCCACGCAGGGGTCGTGACGGCCCTTGGTGATGACGTCCACCGGGTTGCCATCGACATCAATGGAGCGCCCCGGCGTGGTGATGCTGGAGGTCGGCTTGAGCGCCAGGTGAGCGACGATCGGCTGGCCGCTGGAGATGCCGCCGAGGATGCCGCCGGCGTTATTGGAGAGGAAGCCCTCCGGGGTCAGCTCGTCGCGATGCTCGGTGCCACGCTGGGCGACGCAGGCGAAGCCGGCGCCGATCTCCACGCCCTTGACCGCGTTGATGCTCATCAGCGCATGGGCCAGTTCGGCATCGAGGCGGTCGAAGATTGGCTCACCGAGGCCCGGCATGACGCCTTCGGCGACTACGGTGATCTTCGCGCCGACCGAATCCTGGTCACGGCGCAGCTGATCCATGTAGGCCTCCAGCTCCGGCACCTTGTCCGGATCGGGGCTGAAGAAGGCGTTCTCCTCCACCGAATCCCAGGTCCTGAACGGAATCTCGATAGGGCCGAGCTGGCTCATGTAGCCACGGATGACGATGCCCTGGCTGGCCAGGAACTTCTTGGCGATGGCACCGGCCGCCACACGCATGGCGGTTTCGCGCGCCGAGCTGCGGCCACCGCCACGGTAATCGCGCAAGCCGTACTTGTGGTGGTAGGTGTAATCGGCGTGGGCCGGGCGGAACAGGTCCTTGATCGCCGAGTAGTCCTTGGACTTCTGGTCCGTGTTGCGGATCAGCAGGCCGATGGAGCAGCCGGTGGTCTTGCCCTCGAACACGCCGGAGAGAATCTCCACCTCGTCGGCTTCCTGGCGCTGCGTGGTGTGGCGGCTGGTGCCCGGCTTGCGGCGATCGAGATCACGCTGCAGGTCTTCCAGAGAAATCTCGACACCCGGCGGGCAACCGTCGACGATGGCGACCAGCGCCGGGCCATGGCTTTCGCCAGCGGTGGTGACGGTGAACAGCTTGCCGTAGGTATTGCCGGACATGGGAAGACACTCCGCGAGATTCAGCATCGGCCTGCCACTGCGCAGGCCCGATTCACAAGGTGGGCGAGTATACCTGCCACCTACTTGCAGTTCACCCCGAACCTTGTCCAACCGAACGCGTCCAATGCCAGTCTGCCACTACCCTACCCTCATCATGCTACGAGCCCTGCTCTTGTCCCTCACCCTGATCACCGGTCTGGCCCAGGCCAACACCACCCGACAACTGCCCATCAGCCTCGACACCGACCAGGGCACCCTGTACGGCAGCCTGCTGGTGCCGCAAAGCGACAAACCGGTGCCGGTGGCGCTGCTGATCGCCGGCTCCGGCCCCACCGACCGCGACGGCAACAACCCCGAGGGTGGCCATAACGATGCATTGAAAAAGCTGGCCCAGGTCCTGGCGCGCAATGGCATCGCCAGCCTGCGCTATGACAAACGCGGCGTGGCCGCCAGCCGCGCCGCCACACCGGATGAGAAAGACCTCAGCGTCGAGCGCTACGTCGCCGATGTCGAAGGCTGGGCCAGTCTGCTAAGGGACGATCCGCGTTTTGATCGACTGATTCTTATCGGTCACAGCGAGGGCGCGCTGATCGCCAGCCTGGCCGCACCTGGCAGCCAGGCCAGTGCTCTGGTATCCATCGCCGGCCCCGCCTACCCCATTGGCCAGGTGCTGGACATGCAACTGGCCATGCGCCTGCCACCGCCGTTGCTGGACGAGAGCCGGCACATCCTCGCCAACCTGATCCGCGGCAAGCTGCAGCCCAAGGTCCCCAAGGAACTGCAAGCGATCTATCGCCCCAGCGTACAGCCCTACCTGATCAGCCTGCTGCGCCAGGACCCGGCGGAGAACTTCGCCGCGCTGCAGATCCCCGCGCTTATCGTGCAAGGCACCCACGACGCCCAGGTCAGCCCGGACAACGCCGAGGTGCTCAAGCAGGCCAAGCCCGATGCCGAGCTGGCGTTAATCACCAGCATGAACCACGTGATGCGCATCACCCCGGCGCCCTGGAACGAACAGCTAGCGTCCTACGACGATCCGCAGCTACCCTTGGCCCGTGCGCTGGGCGAACGGATCGTGTCCTTTATTCGCTCCAGTGCTGAGGAAAATGGCCGATAACGCATCGAAGGCCACCAAACAGTACACAGGACGCCCATGAGCGAAAACCCAGCCCCGGAGGCGCAAGCCGCCGACGCAGTCGCAGGCGAGACGCCCGCCGCGCCGCATCCCTGGACTGACCTGCCAGCAGAGCAGTTCAGCCTGCTGCGCCTGGCGCCACTGCCGGTCGACCGGGAGACCGGGCCGCGACCGCTGCGTTTCGTTCAACTCGGCCGGGTGGAGCGTCATGCCAAGGATCTGAGCCTGCTGCGCCTGACCATCCAGGTGCCAGGCCAACGCCTGCATCGGCAGAACAACCTGCTGGAAGTCTGGGCTGATCATCAGCGCAAAGAGGTTCGCTTCGGCCCGGACAAAGGCCTCAGCGTGGAGCCCGCCAACCGCGGTCTCGGGCGTTTTCTCATGGCGCAGGGCATCGCCTGGGCGCGCAAGCAATACGCGCACTATCAGGTCGAGGGCGGCGCCCTGCCGACCAAGGACAACTTCAACGAAGCGGCCCGCGCCCGGCGTGACCACGCGCTGAAAGCGCAGGGTTTCACCATCGAGTACAGCGACCCGTTGCAGCTCAAGCCGTTCTACAGCGCGCCACGGGTCAGCTCGCTGCACGGCGACTGGCATGCCGAGAAGGTGCAGATCATCGAGTTGCTGGATGCTGCCGCGATGCTGCAGCAGGCCGACCAGACGCTGCAGGAGCAGGACGTCAAACTGCGCAAACTGGAAGATCGGCTCGAACGCCTCAAGCGCGAGGACAGCGGCCTGCGCTTCACCATCACCTGCCTGGTGGCGTTCAGCCTGTTTCAGGCCGGCCTGCTGATCTGGATCGCCACACGCTAGGGCCCCTTGCTACACAAGGCGCACCCTACGCCGCCCATCACGCTGTTCGTAATAGGCGCCCCACCGATGGGCCGTGCGATGGTTCACCCAGCAACAGCACCCCGAAGTACAGGCGAAAAAAAGCCCGCAGTGTGAGCGGGCGTAAGGACTCAAACGAGTCTGAGGGTGACAAGCATTCGTCTGGCAGGCGCCTGGCCTGCCAGTCACTCAGCTACCGCGGTAGGTGGAGTAGCTGTAAGGGGAAATCAGCAGCGGCACGTGGTAGTGCTCCTGGCCGGCATCGATGCCGAAACGCAGGACGACCACGTCGAGGAAGGCCATATCAGGCAGTTTCACGCCACGGGCGCGGTAGTAGTCGCCGGCGTGGAAGTGCAGCTGGTAGACGCCCGTGCGGTAGTCATCACCCTGCAAAACCGGCGCATCGCAACGGCCGTCGTGGTTGGTGGTAACGCTGTTGATCAGCTCCAGCTGCGCGCCTTCGACGCGATACAGCTCGACCTTGATGTCACTCCCTGGGCAGCCGTGTGCGGCATCCAGTACATGTGTAGTCAAACGTCCCATGGGTCTCGGATGCCCGCGGCGCCTGGCGCCCTACGAACACCACACCTCCTCTACTCTGTTGAAATCGGCTCGTCGCAATGCTCCGACGCAATCGCAGGATAGCATGCAGATCTAATATAAAACACTTTACGCACAAATTGTACACAATAATTCCAATGCAGGCGCTGTCGGTGCACCAAACAGGCTCATCGCCCACATCGGCGCACACCAGCAACTACGCCATCGGCCGCATGAATTGCTGACCAGTTCGGCAATTTTCCAGGCGAGGCGCACACTGAATAAAATGATGAAAAGTCGATTTACAAACGGCAACTAACTTTGTATACAATTAGTCATCCCGGTCGCGTAGCCGTCGATTTCCCGGCACGCAGTGACCGCAACGCTCCAGATAGGAAGACTGCAGTGAACGCTGATTACCCACGCGATCTGATCGGCTACGGCGCCAACCCGCCTCACCCGCACTGGCCAGGTGATGCCCGTATTGCCCTGTCCTTCGTGCTCAATTACGAAGAAGGCGGCGAGCGCAACATTCTTCACGGGGACAAGGAATCCGAGGCTTTCCTTTCCGAGATGGTCGCCGCTCAGCCGCTGCAGGGCCAGCGCAACCTGTGCATGGAGTCGCTCTACGAGTACGGCAGCCGCACCGGCGTCTGGCGCCTGCTCAACCTGTTCAAGCAACACGACATTCCACTGACCATCTTCGCCGTGGCCATGGCCGCCCAGCGTCACCCGGACGTGATCCGCGAAATGGTCGCTGCCGGGCATGAGATCTGCAGCCACGGCTATCGCTGGATCGACTACCAGAACATGGACGAAGCCACCGAGCGCGAGCACATGCTCGAGGCCATTCGCATCCTCACCGAGCTGAGCGGCGAACGTCCGCTGGGCTGGTACACCGGTCGCCTGGGCCCGAACACCCGGCGCCTCGTGCGTGAGGAAGGCGGTTTCCTCTACGACTCCGACACCTACGATGACGACCTACCCTACTGGGACCCGGCCAGCACCGCAGAGAAGCCGCACCTGGTAATCCCTTACACCCTCGACACCAACGACATGCGCTTCACCCAGGTGCAGGGCTTCAACAAGGGCGACGATTTCTTCGAATACCTCAAGGATGCCTTCGACGTGCTCTACGCCGAGGGTAAAGCCGGCGCTCCGAAGATGCTGTCGATCGGCATGCACTGCCGCCTGCTCGGTCGTCCGGCCCGCCTGGCCTCGCTGGCACGCTTCATCGACTATGTGAAGAGCCACGACAAGGTCTGGTGCGCCCGCCGCGTCGACATCGCCAAGCACTGGCATGCCACCCACCCCTTCAGCGCGACCGAAAAAGAGAGCCGCCCATGAGCCGTTTCCAGACCCTGACCCCTTCCCAGCTGAGCCGCGACGCGTTCGTCGCTGCCTTCGCCGACATCTATGAGCACTCGCCCTGGGTGGCCGAGAAAGCCTATGACCTCGGCCTGGACGCGTCGGTAGACGACATCGACGGCCTGCAGCAGCGCATGGCGGATATTCTCCTGTCCGCCAGTCATGAGGCGCAACTGGCGCTGATCAACGCTCACCCGGACTTGGCCGGCAAAGCCGCCGTACGCGGCGAACTGACCGCGTCCAGCACCGCCGAGCAATCCGGTGCCGGTATCCACGAGTGCACCGCCGAGGAGTTCGCCCGCTTCACCGAACTCAACGATGCCTACAAGGCCAAGTTCGGCTTCCCCTTCATCAAGGCCGTCAAGGGCAGCAACCGCCACCAGATCCTGGCCGCCTTCGAGGAGCGTATTCACAACACGCCGGAGCAGGAATTCGCCACAGCACTGGCCGAGATCAACAAGATCGCCCTCTTCCGCCTGCAGCAACTGTAAGCGCTGCAGCCTCCCCACCCGAACAGAATAAGTAGAACAGCCATGCGTAGCCTGACCATCGAGCCCCTGAGCAAAGAAGCCTTCGCCCCTTTCGGTGACGTGATCGAAACCGAAGGCAGCGATTTCTTCATGATCAACAATGGTTCCACCCGCCGCTATCACAAGCTGGCCACGGTGCAGACCGCACAGCCGGAGGATCAGGCCATCATCAGCATCTTCAGCGCCGAATCGCTCGAGATGCCGTTGACCATCCGCATGCTGGAACGCCATCCGCTGGGCAGCCAGGCTTTCATTCCGCTGCTCGGCAACCCCTTTCTGATCGTGGTCGCGCCAGTTGGCGATGTACCTGTATCAGGGTCCGTCCGCGCCTTCCTCAGTAATGGCAGGCAGGGCATCAATTACCATCGCGGCGTCTGGCACCACCCGGTGCTGACGATCGAAAAGCGGGATGACTTCCTGGTGGTTGATCGCAGTGGTTCCGGCAACAACTGCGATGAGCATTTCTTCAATGAGGACGAGCTTCTCCTCCTCAACCCCCACCAATAAGAGAAGCCTGGGGCTGGCGTGCCTACCCTGGGAAAGAGGTACAGATCGTGGAAGCACATTTCACCGAATGGCTAAACTTGGGCATCCGCTGGATCCATATGATCACCGGTATCGCCTGGATCGGCGCATCGTTCTATTTCGTCTGGCTGGAGAACAACCTCAACCGTAGCAATCCCCGCGAGGGCCTGTCGGGCGACCTCTGGGCGATTCACGGCGGCGGTATCTACCACCTGGAAAAGTACAAGCTGGCTCCGCCGAAAATGCCGGAGAACCTGCACTGGTTCAAATGGGAAGCCTACGCCACCTGGCTGTCGGGCGTCGCCCTGCTGCTGGTGGTTTACTACCTCAACCCGAGCCTTTATCTGGTCAAGCCAGGTGTCGACCTGGCGCCAGCAGCGGCCATCGCCATCGGCCTCGGCTCCATGGCACTGAGCTATGTGATCTACCACTTCCTGTGCGATTCGCCGCTGGGTAAACGCCCGGCCCTGCTCGGCGCCGTGCTGTTCGTTTTGATCATCGCTGCCGCCTACGGCTTCAGCCAGATTTTCAGCGGCCGCGCCGCGTACATCCATGTCGGCGCCATCATCGGCACCATCATGGTCGGCAACGTGTTCTTCACCATCATGCCGGCCCAACGCGCACTGGTTAAGGCCATCGAGGAAAACACCACGCCGGACCCGACCCTGCCGGCCAAAGGCCTGCTGCGCTCGCGCCACAACAACTACTTCACCCTGCCAGTGCTGTTCATCATGATCAGCAACCACTTCCCGAGCACCTACGGCAGCCAGTACAACTGGCTGATCCTGGCAGGTATCGCGATTCTGGCCGTGCTGGTGCGCCACTACTTCAACACCCGCCACGACAGCAGCAAGTACGTCTGGACGCTGCCGGCCGCAGCGCTGGGCATGATCTGCCTGGCTTACGTCACCGGCCCGCAAACCAAGGCGGTCAGCGCACCGGCAACGGCTCAAGCGCCGGCAATCAAGTACGCTCCCGTTCCTGCAACCGGTCGCCCTGGCAACCCCGTCACCACCAACGAGCCTGCTGCCGAGGAAACCCAAGCCAAAGTCGATGCAAGCAAGGAGCCGTCCACTGCCGCTGACAGTGCGACAACTGCCGCCAGCACCGATTTCGCCCAGGTTGAAAGCGTGATCCACGAGCGTTGCACCGTATGCCACTCGGCGAGCCCGAGCAGCCCGATGTTCAGCGCCGCGCCGGCCGGCCTGATGCTCGATACGCCGGAGCAGATGAAGGCTCAGGCCGCGAAGATCCACGCGCAGACTGTGGCCACGCAGATCATGCCGCTGGGCAATATCACCCAGATGACCCAGGACGAACGTGATCTGATCGGCAGCTGGATCAGCAAAGGCGCTCAGATCAACTGATTGCCACAAATGTCGCGCCCGTGACTCGGCGCGGCATCTTTTTACATCCATGAACCGCCGGCAGCGCGAGCTGACCGGCGGTTCATTTTTTGTGCACAATATAAAAATAAATTGTTTTTAACAGTGTCCACAAGTTGCTATAGTCGACTACATCCTGACCAGTCGGACAATTTTTTCGATTGATCGGAGCAGAGGTGCCGTGAAGCCTCGTGTAAGCCCATGACCATATAAGAACAACTGGCAGGCTATGACATGACCACAGACAGCAACACCCAAGCCCCAGCTACGCCCGACGGCAACAGCGACCTGATCTATCAGCTGGACGACACGCCAGCTTTCGCCCCAGCCATCTTCGCGGCGTTGCAGCATGTGCTGGCCAGCTTCGTTGGCATCATCACCCCTACCCTGATCGTCGGCAGTGCTCTGGGCCTGGGTGCCCACGTGCCCTATCTGGTCAGCATGGCGCTGTTCGTCTCCGGCCTCGGTACCTTCGTCCAGGCCAAACGCATCGGCCCGATCGGTTCCGGCCTGCTGTGCCTGCAAGGCACCAGTTTCGGCTTCCTCAGCGTGATTCTCAGCGCCGGCTTCATCGTCAAGGGCCGTGGCGCCAGCGAGGAAGAGATACTCGCCACGCTGTTCGGCATCTGCTTCTGCGCCGCCTTCGTCGAGATTGCCTTCAGCCAATTCATCAACAAGCTGCGCAAGGTCATCACCCCGGTGGTCACCGGCACCATCATCTGCCTGATGGGCTTGTCACTGATCAAGGTGGGCATGACCGATCTGGCCGGCGGCTATGGCGCGCCAGACCTCGGCGCCCTGCACCATCTGGCCCTCGGCGGCCTGGTGCTGGGCACCATAGTCCTGCTCAACCGCGCCTCGTCACAGGTGCTGCGCCTTTCTGCCGTGATCATCGGCCTGACCCTGGGCTTCGCCGTTGCCTGGTTCACCGGCCGAGTGGACTTCGCCAACATGGCCGAGGTACCGCTGATCAGCGTGCCGCAGCCATTCAAGTACGGCTTCGGCTTTGACTGGATCGCCTTCGTGCCCATCGCCGTGATCTTCCTGATCACCCCACTGGAAACCGCTGGCGACTTGACCGCCAACTCGATCATCTCCAAACAACCGGTGAAAGGTCCGTTGTACATGCGCCGAATCAAGTCCGGGGTGCTGGCCGATGGCTGCAATTCGGCAGTCGCCGCCATGTTCAACAGCCTGCCGATGACCACCTTCAGCCAGAACAACGGGGTGATCCAGCTCACCGGTGTGGCCAGCCGCCACGTGGCTTTCTATATCGCCGGTATCCTGGTACTGCTCGGCCTGTTCCCGGTAGTGGGTGCAGTACTGCAACTGATGCCCAAGCCGGTACTCGGTGGCGCCACCCTGATCATGTTCGGCACCGTTGCGGTGGCCGGCATCAAGATTCTCAGCGAAGCCGGTCTGCATCGTCGCAACGTGCTGATCGTGGCCATATCTCTAGGCCTTGGCCTGGGTGTAGCCGGCGTGCCGGATGTGCTGTCGCACATGCCGGACGTACTGAAGAATATCTTCGGCTCGCCCATCACCATCGGCGCCTTCAGTGCCATCGCGCTGAACATCTTCCTGCCCGATGAGAACCACGAAGTCGAGGAAGACGACTACGACCCCGAGGCGCACCTGCACACCGTGCTGCAGAACCGCCCGGACGATGTAGCCAGCGACGACGACAGCCTCAAGACGCTCAGCCGCGACCTCGACCCGGCCGCCCGACTTAGCTGATCCCAGACTTAGAACCAACTCCCGGCGGCACGCTGCCGGGATACGCACGCTTGCACGCCAACAATAAGGAAAACCGATGAAACTCAAGCATCTGCCCCACTGCCTCGCCCTGTCAGCCGGACTGTTCTCCGGCCAGCAAGCACTCGCTGGCGACCTGCTCTACTGGCAGGACAACAGCCTGTCCTACCTGTACGGCGAGAACTTCCAGCGCATGAACTTCAACGGCGAAGAACAGCGCACCCAGACCACCTTCACCTTCGAGCACGCCAGCGGCTGGGCCTGGGGCGACATCTTCTACTTTCTCGACTACATCCGCGCAGACAACGTGCAGACGCGCGGCAGCTTCGACAACGGCAGCTTCCGTCAGCACGACAAGGATTCCTTCTACTACATGGAGTTCTCCCCGCGCGTCAGCCTGAGCTGGCTGACCGGACAGAAGCTGGCCGCCGGCCCGATCAAGGACGTCTTCGCTGCCTTCACCTACGAGAAAGGCAACGGCGGCCCTGGCCCGGAGAACTACCTCTACGGCATTGGCCTGGACTGGGAAGTGCCCGGCTTCACCTACTTCAAGACCAACCTGTATCAGGTGAAGATCAACAACCACACCTTCTTCGCCGACAGTAATAGCAACGGCTACGCCACCCAGCTGACCGTCAGCGCCGCGTACCCGTTCAGCCTGGGTGACCAGGATTTCGTCGTCGACGGCTTCCTCGACTGGCGTTCGCCGTCGCGTGATGCCGGCACCCAGACCTCGGTGGGCTCTTCGATCCAGGTCAAGTGGGATGCAGGCAAGGCACTGTTCGGCAAGGAACGTCAGCTTTACGTGGGCACCGAGATCAACATGTGGCGCGCCAAGTACGGCGTGAAGCCGGTGGACGGGTCGGATGATCGCTTCGACCAGACCGCCGTGCAGGCATTGGTCAAGTATCACTTCTGATCACGGCCGCAACGAACCTCGCCAACGTCGGGTAGGGACGGTGGCCAGGTAAAAGGGGGATGGCGTTCGCGCCCTCCCCCTTTTTCTTTGACCGATCAATGGCAGGTGCGTACGACACACCCTACGCGGCAGGGCACCATCCGCAGGATGCGCCGTACGCACCGCCCTTGGCAAAGCGGTCTGTATCGCCGCACCAACCCAGCGCCAGCAAATACACCTCAGCACCACGCCGGTGCACAACCGGGACTCCAAGGCGCTTTTCAATCAATAGCTTGCAGCCATGCAACTGACCGCAAAGTCAAGTTTTTGATCACAATATATTTGATTTTTGTGTGCAATTTATCCGAAAGCCATATTCAGCAACGTATTTTCTGTGTACAAGACATTCAGGTTACGACCGAAACACTGTCGAAATGGCTGTATACATCGATTCAGTCATGACGCGAATACAAAATCGGAACGAAACCTGCAGACAAATCTCCTCATAGATCGCCGCGGCGCAAGAACAAAACTGGGAGCTGTCCATGTCCACCACCGAAGACTTTCGCATCAAGCACATCGATCCCTCGCTACACAACGAGGACCTCGCCCCACTGGCCCCAGAAAAACGTACCTGGGGCTGGTTCGAGATTTTCAACGTCTGGTCGAACGACATTCAAAGCCTGTTCGGCTACACCCTGGCGGCGACGCTGTTCATCTCCTACGGGCTCAATGGCTGGGCGGTGCTGGCCGGTATCGTCCTCGCCGGCTGCATCGTCATGGGCCTGGTACAACTGACTGGCAAACCCAGCGTCAAATACGGCATTCCCTTCCCGGTATTCGCCCGCGCCAGCATGGGCGTACGCGGCGCCAACTTCCCCGCACTGGTACGTGGCATCGTCGCCATCTTCTGGTACGGCGTGCAGACCTACTTCGCTTCCACCGCAGTCGCCCTGCTACTCAACTCGCTGTTGGAGCCACAGAACCCGGCCGTCTATATGGGGCTGACCGCCATCGGCTGGCTGTCCTACGTGATCGTCTGCGTGTTCCAGGTCAGCCTTTTCGTCTGCGGCATGAGCTGGATCACCCGCTTCCTCAACTGGGCCGGGCCGTTGGTCTACGTGGTGATGATCGTGCTGATGGGCCTGATCTGGTACCAGGCCGGCCCGAGCCTGCTCAGTGAGCTAGGCAACATCTTCAGCGGCAACGGTGAGTATGCCGCTGGCCCGGTGGCCGCGTTCTTCGCGGTAGTCGGCACCATGGTCGCCTACTTCGCCGCAGTGGTGATCAACTACGGCGACTTCGCCCGCTTCGTCAAAAGCGAGAAGCAGATGACCATCGGCAATTTCCTCGGCCTGCCGGTGAGCCTGGCAATCTTCTCGCTGATCGCGCTGGTAATCACCGCCGGCACCGTGGTGGTGTTCGGTGAAACGCTGACCAACCCGACCGATATCGTTGCGCGTGTCGACAACCTGACCCTGACCATCATCGCCGCGCTGACCTTCTTCGCCGCGACCGTGGGCATCAACCTGGTGGCCAACTTCATCCCGCCAGCCTATGACCTGGCCAACCTGGCACCGGCGCATATCAGCGCCCGCACCGGTGGCTTCATCACCGCCGGCATCGCCTTCTTCATCGGCGCCCTGTGGGTGGCCTTCATCAGTAGCGTCGGTATCGCCGCCTTCGTCGACACCTTGGGCGCGGTGCTGGCTCCGCTATACGGCATCATCGTCGCCGACTACTACCTGGTGCGTCGCCGCAAGCTCGACCTGCAGCAGCTGTTCAGCGCCGAGGTCGGTTCGGCCTATTACTTCGACGGCGGCTGGAACCGCAAGGCGATGCTCGCCTTCGCCATCGGTTCCGTATTCTCCGTCGCCTCGGTATGGGCGCCCGTTCTGAGCCACCTGTCTGGCTACGCCTGGCTGCTTGGCGCCCTGCTCGGCGCCGTGCTGCACTACGGCCTGATGCATGGCCAGGCGCAGGCACTGAAACGCGCCGACGCCAGCCTCTGAGCACTCACTGACGGGACGAAGCCGGCGCCTGTGCGCCGGCTTTTTCTTTCTGCCGCTCGAGAAAGTCCACCTTCCATTGCTCGACCCCCATGTACTCACTATCGAGATTGGCCTCGACCCGATAGCTCGCCTTGAGCGCCGCCACCTGGGCCGCGTGTTCCGCGAGAAAACGATCAAAACGGGCGATCAGCTGCGGATGGCGCAAGCTCGACAGATGAAAACTGCCACGGGTGTGCGGCAACTTGGGGTCGAACACCAGGGCACCAGGCCGGGCGCGAATGTTGTCCAGATAATGGGTGGCCACCACCACATTGAAGTAGGCGCCGTCAGTCTCCTGCTTCAAGGCCTGACGAATCATCTGGCGCAGATCATCGCTGTAGCTCAGCTGGATCTGCCCACTGTCGATACGCTGCTCGTATCCACGCGGCGTCCAGCCCTGCACCATCGCCAGGCGATGAATGTTCTCCAACGGCTGCCCCTGACGCTGCGGCGCGACCAGCGCACCATCGACGTAGTCGACCACGGCCTGGCTGTACTGCAGCGCCATGCCCGCCTTTTGCGCGCCGGCCCAGTGCGGACTGTCCGGGTACTTGAAGTCGATCTCGCCGCGCAGCAGGGCCGGCAGCAACTGATCCACCGGCAACGCCTTGTAGCTCAGGCTCAGGCCACTATCGGCGGCGAAGGCATCCAGCACCTCGCGGGCGAAACCACGGTACTGCCCTTCGCCATCGAGGCTGTAGTGCGGCGCGAATGACAGGTCCTCGACACCGACCACGTAGGTCTGCGCCAGGGCAGCGGGCGCCAGCAGAATGGTGGAAAACAGGCACAGTCGTACGGGCTGCATCAAGAGCCTCCTTATTGTTGTTTTGAGATCGCGGTGACGGCCTAGCCGCCGGTCATGCTCATGAAGCGCACCACCTGGACCTGCTCGTCGGTGGCGAAATGGTGCCGCTCGGGTTTGAGCCGCAGCGCCTCGATCAGCGCCTGGCGCAGGCGCTCGTCGTCACCCGGATGTGCCCGCAACAGGCGCTTGAGATCCAGCGCGTTGTCATGGCCAAGGCAGAGCACCAACTTGCCCTCGGCGGTGACCCGCACACGGTTGCAGTCGCCGCAGAAGTTGTGACTGTGTGGCGAGATGAACCCTACCTGGGTCTGCGTACCGAGCACCTGCCAGTAGCGCGACGGGCCGCCGGTAACCTTGCTGCTGCGCACCAGCGCATGCCGCTGTTCGATGCGCTGACGCACCTCGTCGCTGGAGCAGAAGGTTTGCTCGCGGCTGTGGCTGACCACGCTGCCCAGCGGCATTTCCTCGATGAAGCTGATGTCCAGCCCGCGCTCGATGGCGAACTCGACCAGATCCAGCACCTCGTCGTCGTTACGCCCACTCTGCACCACGCTGTTGAGCTTGATCCGCTCGAAGCCGGCCGCGCGTGCCGCCTCGATACCAGCCAGCACCTGATCGAGCTTGTCGCGCCGGGTAAAGGCGGCAAAGCGTTCGCGCTGCAGGGAATCCAGGCTGATATTCAGGCGCCGCACGCCAGCCGCGCGCAACGGTGCAGCCATCTCTGCCAGTTGCGAGCCATTGGTGGTGATCGCCAGGTCATCCAGCTCGTCACGCTCACCCAGGCGCTGCAGCAGGCTCAGCAGGTTCTTGCGCACCAGCGGCTCGCCACCAGTGATGCGGATACGTCGCACGCCCAGCCCGATGAAGGCATCGGCCACAGCGTAGAGTTCTTCCAGACTGAGAATCTGAGCGCGCGGCGCGAACTGCATGTCTTCGCTCATGCAGTAGGTGCAGCGAAAATCGCAGCGATCGGTCACCGACAAACGCAGGTAGGTGATGCGCCGACCGAAGGGATCGACGAGCTGATGGGTGTTCACGGTAGGTCTCCTGCAGCGTCACGCGCCGAGACTTTTATGTCATGGATAACGCTGTGCGCGATAGAAACAGAAAAGCGATTTCTTGTATACAGAAATTTGACCACAGAGTCAGTTAAGCGCTGAGCAGCCCGTGGCCGCTGCCTTGAGCCTCGCGCAAAGCCGGTGCTACCATGCCCGACCGCCGCCCGGCGGCAGAGCAAACCACAGGGCCTTATGACCAGCATCCGCGAGCGTAACAAAGAGCTCATCCTGCGCGCAGCCAGCGAGGAGTTCGCCGACAAGGGCTTCGCCGCCACCAAGACCAGTGACATTGCGGCCAAGGCAGGCCTGCCCAAGCCCAACGTCTACTACTACTTCAAGTCCAAGGAAAACCTCTACCGCGAGGTCCTGGAAAGCATCATCGAGCCACTGCTGGCCGCCTCTGCCCCCTTCAACCAGCCGGGCCATCCGAGCGAAGTGCTGACCGCCTACATCCGCTCGAAGATCCGCATCTCCCGCGAACTACCTCACGCCTCCAAGGTATTCGCCAGCGAGATCATGCACGGTGCGCCGCACCTGTCGCCGGAACAGACCGAACAGCTCAACGCCCAGGCCAAACACAATATTGCCTGCATCCAGCGCTGGATCGATCAACGACAGATGGCGCAGGTCGACCCGCACCACCTGCTGTTCAGCATCTGGGCGGCGACCCAGACCTACGCCGACTTCGACTGGCAGATATCCACCGTCACCGGCAAGGCCAGCCTGGACGATGCCGACTACGAAGCCGCCGCGCAGACCATCATTCGCCTGGTGCTCAAAGGCTGCGACGTCAGCCCGATGCCATCGAAGGCATCCGAGCTGGTGACCAGCGCCTAACTCGAATCCGCGGCCTATGCCAAACCCGTAGGGTGCGCCGCGCGCACCGAGTTTACGACACGGACGCTCGGGAAGCCTTGGTGCGCACGGCACGCCCTACGGACTGGTAGAAGTTAACCCTACGCAAAGCCGAAAACCGTGGGAGGCGCTTTAGCGGCGACGCTTCGATGCCGTAGTCGCGGCTCAAGCCCATCCCACAGTCGTAGCCCGGATGCATCGGGGGCATCGCACAGCCGTGATCAAGCCAGTGCGCAGAGCCTGGGCGGCCCCGCAACACCCTACGCCCCTGCGTCCGCCTGCAGGCCCAGCGACTCCAGCGCACTCACTGCACACTGCTCATCGATATCCGAGGTGTCGCCGGTGATACCGACGGCGCCAATCACCTCGCCGCGCTCGTCACGAATCAGAACTCCGCCCGGCGCCGGGATCAGGCTGCCCTGCGCCAGATTGTTGACCGCACCGATGAACGCCGGACGTTGCTGCGCGTCGGCAGCGATCAGCCGCGAGCCCTTGCCCAGGGCCAACGCCCCCCAGGCCTTGCCAATGGCGATCTGCGGGCGCAGCAGGCTGGCGCCGTCCTCGCGCTGCAGGCTGATCAGGTGTCCACCGGCATCCAACACCGCCACCGTCAGCGGCGCCGCCTTTATCTCCCGCCCCACGGCGAGGGCATTGAGGGTGATGTTCAAAGCGACATTCAGGTTAAGGCTACTCATAGAGGCAATCTCCAAAACTGCAGATACGGGCATCCACACACGCAAGTGCGCGGCATCAGAAAACGCCCTATGAAATAGCCGAAGGAGAAACCGATTACAATCACTGAGCACAATTAAAATAATTTTTGTGCACAAAAATTAAAATCAAATAACTCAATCAAAGTATCGAATAACCCTTACCCATTACGGGCTTCCCAGTAGCCCGGCGTGTTGTAGATGCCTTTCAGATAATCGATGAAGAAACGCACCTTGGCCGGCAGATAACGC
Organism: Pseudomonas sp. zfem001; assembly: GCF_032621725.1. Classification (NCBI taxonomy): domain Bacteria; kingdom Pseudomonadati; phylum Pseudomonadota; class Gammaproteobacteria; order Pseudomonadales; family Pseudomonadaceae; genus Pseudomonas; species Pseudomonas sp. zfem001. The sequence goes on from NZ_JAVYJI010000007.1 coordinate 175,229, forward strand.
TGCTGCGGGAACACCGCCTGGATGTCGTAGGCTGGCAGGGCGTACTCGTCGAGCACCGTCACCAACTCGCCCGCTTTCAGCTCGGCCTGGATCTCCCAGGTGGAGCGCCAGCCGATCCCCAGCCCCTGCTTGACCCAGCTATAGAGCAGCTCGCCATCGTTGCAGTCGAGGTTGCCGGCCACCTTCACCGCCACCTGCCGGCCGTCACGCAGGAACGTCCAGCCACGTTGCTGGCCACCCTGCATGTTGAACGCCAGGCAGTTGTGCCGCACCAGGTCATCCGGCGTGCGCGGCACGCCATACAACTCGAAATAACGCGGCGCGCCGCAGACCACTCGGCGATTGGGAAACAGCTTGAGCGCCACATAGTTGGGGTCGGTGACCTCACCGATGCGAATGCCCATGTCGTAGCCCTGACGCACCAGATCCACCACGCTGTCAGTGAAGTTGAACGACAGCTTGAGGTCTGGGTATTGCGCCAGGAACGCCGGTGCATGGGGCGCGATATGACGCCGGCCGAACGCCGCCGGCGCGGACACCACCAGATGCCCGCGCACCGATTTACCGCCGCGCGCGACGCTTGCATCGGCCTCGTCGAAGTCCTTGAGCAGGTTGCGGGCACGCTCCAGGTACTGCTCGCCCAGGTCGGTCAGTTGCAGCCCGCGCGTGGAGCGGTGCATCAGTTTGACGCCCAGGTGTTGCTCCAGCGCATCCAGCCGCCGCCCCATCACCACGGGCGTCACGCCCTCACTGAGGGCGGCCGAAGCGAAGCTGCCGTTATCGGCAACCAGAACGAAACTACGGATAAGGGTATGACGGTCCATTCGATACTCCAGATATCGACAGAACTGAAGTATCCATCAATTCCCCCTCTTTCGCCCAGCGGTCATCCTCTCCCTCAACAGAAAAACAACCGATTCGAGAGGAATGGTCATGGCCAGAATGAGAGCAATCGAGGCAGCCGTACTGGTGATGCGTCGCGAAGGCGTTGATATCGCGTTCGGCGTCCCCGGCGCTGCCATCAACCCCCTGTATGCCGCACTGAAGAAACTCGGTGGCATCGATCACGTCCTGGCCCGTCACGTCGAAGGCGCTTCGCACATGGCCGAGGGTTACACCCGCACCAATGCCGGCAACATCGGCGTGTGCATCGGCACCTCCGGCCCCGCCGGCACCGATATGGTCACCGGCCTTTACTCGGCGTCCGCCGACTCCATTCCAATTTTGTGCATCACCGGCCAGGCGCCGCGTGCCCGTATGCACAAAGAAGATTTCCAGGCAGTCGACATCACCAGCATCGTCGGTCCGGTGACCAAGTGGGCCACCACCGTGATGGAGCCCGGCCAAGTGCCGCGCGCCTTCCAGCGTGCGTTCCATGAAATGCGCAGTGGCCGTCCCGGCCCGGTGCTGATCGACCTGCCGTTCGACGTGCAGATGGCCGAGATCGAATTCGACATCGATGCCTACGAGCCGCTGCCGGTTGCCAAGCCGAGCACCAGCCGCGTCCAGGCAGAGAAAGCCATCGCCATGCTCAACGAGGCCGAGCGCCCGCTGCTGGTCGCTGGTGGCGGTATCTTCAATGCCGATGCAGCGGACAAACTGGTCGAATTCGCCGAACTGACCGGCGTGCCGGTAGTGCCGACGCTGATGGGCTGGGGCGCGATTCCTGACGATCACAAACTGATGGTCGGCATGGTCGGTCTGCAGACCTCGCACCGTTACGGCAACGCCACCCTGCTCGCCTCCGACCTGGTATTCGGCATCGGCAACCGCTGGGCTAACCGCCACACCGGTTCGGTCGACGTCTATACCGAAGGCCGCAAGTTCATCCACGTCGACATCGAACCGACGCAGATTGGCCGCGTGTTCAACCCGGATCTGGGCATCGCCTCCGACGCCGGCAAAGCGCTGGACGCCTTCCTCGAAGTGGCCCGCGAGTGGAAAGCCGCCGGCAAGCTGAAAGACCGTAGCGCCTGGGTCGAGTCCTGCCGTGAGCGCAAGCGTACCCTGCAGCGCAAGACCCACTTCGACAACGTGCCGGCCAAACCGCAGCGCGTGTACGAAGAGATGAACGAAGCCTTCGGTAAGGACACCTGCTACGTCAGCACCATCGGTCTGTCGCAGATCGCCGGCGCTCAGTTCCTGCACGTGTACAAGCCGCGTCACTGGATCAACTGCGGCCAGGCCGGTCCGCTGGGCTGGACCATTCCGGCGGCCCTAGGCGTGGTCAAGGCCGACCCGAACCGCAACGTGGTGGCGCTGTCCGGCGACTATGACTTCCAGTTCATGATCGAGGAGCTGGCCGTCGGCGCGCAGTTCAACCTGCCGTACATCCACGTGCTGGTGAACAACTCCTACCTGGGTCTGATCCGTCAGGCGCAGCGCGGCTTCGACATCGATTACTGCGTGCAACTGGCGTTCGAGAACATCAACGCGCCGGAGCTCAACGGTTACGGCGTCGACCACGTCGCGGTAGTCGAGGGCCTGGGCTGCAAGGCGATCCGCGTGTTCGACCCGAACGAGCTGCAGAACGCCTTCGCCGAAGCCAAGCGCCTGATGGCCGAGCACCGCGTACCGGTGGTGGTGGAAATCATCCTGGAGCGTGTCACCAACATCTCCATGGGCACCGAGATCAACGCCATCAACGAGTTCGAGGAACTGGCCGAGCGCGGCGTCGACGCGCCGACCGCCATCTCGCTGCTCGACTGATCCGTAGGGTGCGCCACGCACCCCGCCATATGACCGCGTACCACCAGGTGCGCACGGCGCACCCTACGAAATTGCACCACGACAAGGAGCCAACCATGCCCCGTTTTGCTGCCAACCTGTCCATGCTGTTCACCGAAGTGGACTTTCTGGACCGTTTCGCCGCTGCCGCCGAAGCCGGTTTCAGCGGCGTGGAATATCTCTTCCCCTATGACTTTCCGGTAGAAGAGATCAAGGCCCGCCTGGACGCCAACAAGCTCGAGCAGGTGCTGTTCAACCTGCCCGCCGGCGACTGGGCCAAGGGTGAGCGCGGCATCGCCTGCTACCCGGACCGCGTCGAGGAATTTCGCGCTGGCGTCGACAAGGCCATCGCCTACGCCAAGGTGCTGGGCAACAAGCAGATCAACTGCCTGGCCGGCATCCGCCCGCAGGGCGTGGACTGCGCCACCGTCGAGAAGACCTTCGTCGACAACCTGCGCTACGCCGCTGACAAGCTGGCCGGCGCCGGTATTCGTCTGGTCATGGAAGCCATCAACACCCGCGACATCCCCGGCTTCTACCTGAACAACACCAAGCAGGCGCTGGACATCCGCGACAAGGTCGGCAGCACCAACCTGTACCTGCAGTACGACATCTACCACATGCAGATCATGGAAGGTGACCTGGCCCGTACGGTTGAAAGCAACCTGGCCGCCATCAACCACGTGCAGTTGGCCGACAACCCGGGCCGCAACGAGCCGGGCACTGGCGAGATCAACTATCGCTTCCTCTTCGAGCACCTGGATCGCATCGGCTACCAGGGCTGGATCGGCTGTGAATACAAGCCGGCAACCACCACCGCTGCCGGCCTCGGCTGGATGAAAGCGCACAACGCAATCTGAGCCCCACTCTTCAGGAGCAATCTCTCATGGCTAAAATCGGATTCATCGGCACCGGCATCATGGGCAAACCCATGGCGCAGAACCTGCAGAAAGCCGGCCACACCCTGTTCTTCTCCGAGCACTTCGACAAGGCCCCGGCCGACCTGGTTGGCGACAACGGCATCGCCCTGGCCAACCCGAAGGAAGTCGCTCAGGAAGCCGAATTCATCATCGTCATGGTCCCGGACACCCCGCAGGTCGAAGACGTGCTGTTCCGCGCCGATGGCGTTGCTGCGGGCGTTGGCGCCGGCAAGGTAGTGATCGACATGAGCTCGATCTCCCCCACCGCGACCAAGATCTTCGCCGAGAAGATCAAGGCCACCGGCGCCGCTTACCTGGACGCCCCAGTGTCCGGCGGTGAAGTTGGTGCCAAGGCCGCGACCCTGTCGATCATGGTCGGTGGCTGCCCGAACGCCTTCGAACGCGCCCTGCCGCTGTTCCAGGCAATGGGTAAGAACATCACCCGCGTTGGCGGCAACGGCGACGGCCAGACCGCCAAGGTGGCCAACCAGATCATCGTCGCGCTGAACATCCAGGCAGTGGCCGAAGCTCTGCTGTTCGCCGCCAAGAACGGCGCCGATCCAGCCAAAGTGCGTGAAGCGCTGATGGGCGGCTTCGCCGGCTCGAAAATCCTCGAAGTACACGGCGAGCGCATGATCAAGGGCACCTTCGATCCGGGCTTCCGCATCAGCCTGCACCAGAAGGACCTCAACCTGGCGCTGTCCGGCGCTCGCGAGCTGGGCCTGAACCTGCCCAACACCGCCAACGCCCAGCAAGTGTTCAGCACCTGCGCGGCCCTCGGCGGCAGCGGTTGGGACCACTCCGGCCTGATCAAGGGCCTGGAGCACATGGCCAACTTCAATATCCGCGGCGAGTAACAGAGCGCCCTCTCCCCCGGCCCCTCTCCCGCATGCGGGAGAGGGGAGACAAGCAGCTCGGCGTTATACCGATTTTCGGCGTACGCCAAACCAGTCCCCTCTCCCATTTATGGGAGAGGGTTAGGGAGAGGGGCTTTGCTTCTGGCCCACCCTTTCGACCTTCCTGGCAGGAGGTGTCACGGCCCGATTGCCAGGTCGGTCGATTCCACTCCCCAGTCGCTGCCACGCGGCGCCTGCGGACTGGAATCGATCCAGCGAAAGAACATTGATCGTTTCCACGCTCTGCGTGGGCATGCATCTCGTGACGCTTCGCGTCATACAACAGCAGGCGCCTTAGCGTCTCGCCAGGCGTTACCACGCGGACGCGGGAACGATCATCCAGCGTCACCCCAGAACAAGAGAACATCGCCATGACCTTCGACCCGCAACGCCTGCTGCGCGACCTGTTCGCCACCGCCATCGCTGCCGCGCATCCGCGCCAGGTGCTGGCCGATCATCTGCCCGCCGACCGCAGTGGCCGCGTCATTGTTATCGGCGCCGGCAAGGCCGCAGCGGCGATGGCCGAGGTGATCGAGCAGGAATGGCAAGGCGAGGCCAGCGGCCTGGTGGTGACCCGCTACGAGCACGGCGCCGACTGCAAGAAGATCGAAGTGGTGGAAGCCGCACACCCGGTGCCGGACGATGCCGGCGAGCGTGTCGCGCGCCGCGTCCTGGAGCTGGTGTCGAACCTCAGCGAAGACGACCGCGTGATCTTCCTTCTCTCCGGTGGCGGCTCTTCGTTGCTGGCGTTGCCGGCCGAAGGCATCAGCCTCAAGGACAAGCAGGCGATCAACAAGGCCCTGCTCAAATCCGGCGCCACCATCGGTGAGATGAACTGCGTACGCAAGCACCTCTCGGCGATCAAGGGCGGCCGCCTGGCCAAGGCCTGCTGGCCGGCCACCGTGTACACCTACGCCATCTCCGACGTGCCCGGTGACGAAGCCACGGTGATTGCCTCCGGCCCCACCGTGGGTGACCCGACCACCTCGGCCGAAGCCCTGGCGATTCTTGCCCGCTACGCCATCGACATCCCGGCCAACGTACGCAGCTGGCTGCAGGACCCACGCTCGGAAACGGTCAAGCCCGGCGATCCGGTACTCGCTCGTAGCCACTTCCAATTGATCGCCACCCCGCAGCAGTCGCTCGACGCCGCCGCGGCCAAGGCTGAAGCCGCCGGTTTCCCGGTGCTGATCCTCGGCGACCTGGAAGGCGAGTCGCGCGACGTGGCCAAGGTGCATGCCGGCATCGCCCGCCAGGTACAGCTGCATGGCCAGCCGATCAAACCGCCCTGCGTAATCCTCTCCGGCGGCGAAACCACCGTCACCGTGCGCGGCAACGGCCGTGGCGGGCGCAACGCCGAATTCCTCCTGAGCCTCACCGACAGCCTCAAGGGCCTGCCCGGCGTCTACGCGCTGGCCGGTGATACCGACGGCATCGACGGCTCCGAAGACAACGCCGGCGCCATTATGACGCCCTATAGCTACGCCCGCGCCGGCATCAAGGGCCTGAGCGCCCGCGACGAACTGGACGACAACAACGGCTATGGCTACTTCGCCGCCCTCGACGAGCTGATCGTCACCGGCCCGACCCGTACCAACGTCAACGACTTCCGCGCCATTCTGATTGTAGGGGCTGCTGACGCTCCGCTCGCGGCCGCGCCGGAACCTGCTTTTGCGCGAGACAAGGAGTGAAGAAAGATTTTTATTCCGCATGAATGACGAGTAACGCAGCGCGCAAAAACAGACCCGGCCCTCCGGGTTGCGCGGCAAATGACGCCATGCGTCGTTACGGGACTTGGCAAGGGAACACCATTCCCTGCGTCCCGTGCCTAGCCTGGCGTCATTTGGCGCGGCAACGCGACTCGCGCCGAAACGTCAACAGCCCCTAGAGACCTGCCCAATGAACGCCGACAAGAAAGTAAAGATCCTCGCCACCCTCGGCCCGGCCATCCGCGATGCCGCACACATCCGCCAACTGGTGGAAGCCGGGGTCAACCTGTTTCGCCTCAACTTCAGCCACGGCGAACACGCCGACCACGCCCAGCGCTACCAGTGGGTGCGTGAGGTGGAGCGCGAGCTGAACCAGCCCATCGGCATCCTCATGGACCTACAGGGGCCGAAGCTGCGCGTCGGCCGCTTTGCCGAAGGCAAGGTGCAACTGGTCAACGGCCAGAGCCTGCGCCTGGATCTGGACAAGACGCCCGGTGACGCCAGCCGGGTCAACCTGCCCCACCCGGAAATCATCGAAGCCCTGCAGCCGGGCATGAGCCTGCTGCTGGACGACGGCCGCCTGCGCCTGAAAGTGACCGCCAAGCAGAATGATGCCGTGATCACCGAAGTGATCGCCGGTGGCGAACTGTCCGACCGCAAGGGCGTCAACGTACCCGAGGCCGTGCTGCAACTATCACCGCTGACCGAGAAAGACCGCCGCGACCTGACCTTCGGCCTTGAGCTGGGCGTGGACTGGGTCGCGCTGTCCTTCGTGCAGCGCCCTGAGGACATCGTCGAAGCCCGCGAACTGATCGGCGGCAAGGCCTTCCTCATGGCCAAGATCGAGAAGCCCTCGGCGGTGATCCACCTGGAAGAAATCGCCAAGCTGTGCGACGCCATCATGGTGGCGCGCGGAGACCTGGGCGTGGAAGTACCGGCCGAGAACGTGCCGCGTATCCAGAAGGACATCGTGCGCACCTGCCGCCAACTGGGCCGCCCGGTGGTCGTGGCCACGCAGATGCTCGAATCCATGCGTTTCTCCCCGGCACCGACCCGTGCCGAAGTCACCGACGTGGCCAACGCCGTGGCCGAAGGCGCCGATGCGGTAATGCTGTCGGCCGAAACCGCCTCCGGCGACTACCCGCTGGAAACCGTGCAGATGATGAGCAAGATCATCCGCCAGGTGGAAAACGGCCCGGACTACCAGAGCCAGCTCGACGTCGGCCGTCCGCAGGCCGAGGCCACCGCCAGCGACGCCATCAGTTGCGCCATTCGCCGTATCAGCTCGATCCTGCCGGTCGCCGCATTGGTCAATTACACCGAGTCCGGTGCCAGCAGCCTGCGCGCCTCGCGCGAGCGGCCCAAGGCGCCAATCCTGAGCCTCACCCCGAGCCTGACCACGGCGCGGCGCCTGACCGTGGCCTGGGGCATCTACTCGGTGGTCAACGAACGCCTGCGCAAGGTCGAGGAAGTCACCAGCACCGCGCTGGAAATCGCCCAGGCCCAGGGCATGGCCCAGCGTGGCGAAACCGTGGTGATCACCGCCGGCGAACCCTTCGGCCAACCCGGCAGCACCAACAGCCTGAGGATCGAAACGCTGCATTGAGCCGCGCAGCTCTCCTGTAGGGTGCGCCATGCGCACCGAAAGCCGTACGCACGAATAAAAGGTGCGCACGGCGCACCCTACACAGCTCCGTAGCTCGGATGAAATCCGGGGAATGCTCTGACCCTGCGCCCCGGATTTCATCCGGCTGCGCGTTGTATTGATTCGTAGGGTGTCACGGGGCCGCCTGGCCCGTGTGCATCTTGCGTCCCGTTGTCGGTGCGCACGGCGCACCCTACGAGCGGCCCCAGCATGTTGCCTCTCCCTTCCCCCGCTATCCTGCTAAGCCTGCGCGCCCTGCTCAACGGCTTCGCTCAGATCTTCCTGCAACAGCACCCCGGCTGCGGCCTGCTGGTGCTGATCGCCATCCTCATTGGCGCCCCTGACCTGCTGCCCGGCGCCCTGCTCGGCGGCCTGACCTCGATGCTGATCGCGCAACGCCGCGGCTACCCGCCCGCCGATATCGCCATCGGCCTGTATGGCTATAACGGCATCCTGCTCGGCCTGCTGCTCAGCCTGAAACTGCCATGGACACCGCTGCTGCCCGTGCTGATCATCGCCAGCGCCGCCCTCTCCAGCCTGCTGCTCGCGCCCTGGATGCAGCGCATGCGCAAACATGACTGGCTGCCTGCCTTCACCTTTCCCTTCGTGCTGCTGGGTTGGCTGATGCTGGCACTGGTCATCCGGCTACAACTGCCACTCGATACGCCAGCCGGCACGCCCGCTGCACCGGAGCTGAGTTTCCTGCAGCTGCTACTCGGCGTGCTGCGCGGCTTGGGTCAGGTCATTTTTCTCGACTCGCCCCTGGCTGGCCTATGTCTGCTGATCGGATTGCGCCTGGCCGATGGCCGCACGGCGCTGTGGGCGTTATTGGGCTCCAGCAGCGGCTCGGTAGTGGCCTTGTTCTACGGTTGGCCCAGCGATGGCACGCTGGCCGGTCTCTACGGCTACAACGCCACCCTCGCCGCCATTGCCCTGGCCCAGGTTTATCGCTGCCCATTGGTCCCCGCAGTGGGAATTATCCTTGCCCTGGTCCTGCAACCGGGTTTCAGCGCGCTGGGTCTACCAGCCCTGACCATGCCATTCATACTCGCCTGCTGGCTGGTAAAAGCCAGCGCTCAGAGCTGGCAACAGGCTGTGAAGCGCAGCACACCCTCCTGAGGCCTGGCAGCAGCAGAAGCAACTCCTCAGCTCGTAAAAACTGAACTACCGCTACGCTCGGCGGGCTAATGGATATCTGCCACGCCGAGCGATGCCAATGCGCTACATCATTTTCTGTCCTGCTACTGCCGTGTCGCCTGCGTTAAGTGCCTCGTTGCAGGATGCCTGGCGATGAGCACAACGCCTGACGACATCGATCTACCCGCCGACCTGCGCTATGTCGACGACAGCATGCCGGGCATCAGCCGGCGCAAGCTGCGTGGCAAGTTCTGCTATTTCGACAGTCAGGGCCAACGTATCCGCGACAAGCGACAAGTGGCCCGCATCGAAGCCCTGGCAGTGCCGCCCGCCTATACCGACGTGTGGATCTGCCCATTCGCCAACGGCCATTTGCAAGCAACCGGCCGCGATGCCCGCGGACGCAAGCAATACCGCTATCACGCACGCTGGCGCGAAATCCGCGATGCCGACAAATACGCCAGCCTGCTGGCATTCGGCAAGGCATTGCCAGCACTGCGGGAAGCACTGCAGCAGCACCTGAGCCTACGCGAACACCGCCGCGAGAAAGTGTTGGCCACCGTGATCATGCTGCTGGACAACACCCTGATCCGGGTCGGCAACGCCCGCTACGCACGGGAAAATCGCTCCTATGGCCTGACCACCCTGCGCAACCGTCACGTCGAGGTACAAGGCAGCACGATTCGCTTTCACTTCCGTGGCAAGAGCGGTATCGAACACGAGGTACAGGTCAGTGACCGCCGCCTGGCCCGCATCATCCAGCGTTGCCTGGAACTGCCCGGGCAACACCTGTTCCAGTATCTGGACGAAGATGGCGAACGTCGCGCGGTGACCTCCACCGACATCAACGAGTATCTGCGTGAACTGACCGGCGCCGACTTCACCGCCAAGCACTACCGTACCTGGGCCGGCAGCGCGCTGGCCCTGACGCTGCTGCGCGAGCTCGAGTGGCAGCCGGAAAGTGCGGCCAAGAAACATGTGGTGGCCATGGTCAAGGAAGTGGCTGAGCAATTGCGCAATACGCCAGCTGTCTGCCGCAAGTGCTACATCCACCCTGCTCTGCTCGAAGCCTTCCAGGCTGGCGATCTGGCCGGCATCCGCCTGGCAACACCGCGCAAGGGCCTGCGCATCGACGAAAGCCTGCTGATGCGTTTTCTGGAAAAACTGCCACCCGCCTGAGGCCGTCATCTATAGTCGCGACTACCACTTGAAAGCTGTCAGCAAGGAACGATGCACGCATGAAAGGATGGATTCTCGGCCTGAGCCTGCAACTGTTGGCCGCACCGCTACTGGCCGAAGAGGTGATGACGGTGATCGGGCCGGTGCAGCAGATCGAGGTGATCGAGATCGGCCAAGGCCCCAACACGGCCGTGGACAGCTGCAAGGACTACAGAGTGAGGGCGGAGGAAGTCGCCGACTTCCTCCSCCACGCCATTGTCATCACCAATCGCCAAGAACACGATTGGTACCTCTACGGCCCCTGCTACGCCACCGGCACGTTGACCAGCCGTTACGGTCAGTGGCACTGGCTGCTACGTAACATGGGCACGGGCTGGCTGACGCCGGTCACCGGCGAGACCCTGGTACTCGGTGATCCAAGGCAGGAGTCGTCGCTGGAGGGGGATTAGAAACCTTGCCCTCGCTGCGCCTTCCTGCCTAGGCTGAGCTCTTTCGCTTGATTTGGACCTTGCCATGGAAAACCGGCAGAGCTGGCGCCAACGCCTTTACGTCATCATTTTCGAAACCAGCACACCGGCGGCGCAGCGCTTCGACAACTGGCTGCTGGTGACCATCCTCGCCAGCCTGGTGGTGGTGATGCTCGACAGCATCGAGCACTTCCACAACCAGTACGCCGATGTGTTCGGCGCGCTGGAGTGGTTCTTCACCGCGCTATTCGCCATCGAGTACGGCTTGCGCCTGTACAGCTCGCCCAAGCCTATGCGCTATGCCTTCAGTTTCTTCGGCCTGGTGGACCTGCTCGCGGTGCTGCCGGCCATCCTGGCGTTGATGTTCGCCGATGCGCAGTATCTGATGATCGTCCGCGTCATCCGCATGATCCGCATCTTCCGTGTGCTCAAGCTGCGCCAGTACCTGACCCAGGCCAACTTCCTGCTGGTGGCGCTGCGCGGCAGCAAGCAGAAGATCGTGGTGTTTCTGGTGAGCGTCTCGACCCTGGTCACGGTGTATGGCGCGCTGATGTACGTCATCGAAGGCCCAGCCAATGGCTTCACCAGCATTCCCACCGGTATCTACTGGGCAGTGGTGACGCTGACCACTGTGGGCTTCGGCGACATCACTCCGCAAACTCCCGTAGGCCAGATGCTCGCTACGCTGGTGATGATCACCGGCTACTCGATCATCGCCGTGCCTACCGGTATTTTCACCGCCGAACTGGCCAACGCCATGCGCCAGGACGGGCTGATGGAGCATGACTGCCCGCATTGTCGCAAGAACCGTCACGAGTACAGTGCGGCGTTCTGTAGCCGCTGCGGTGGACCGCTGTTCAGCAGACAGGTCGAGCCGTCAGCGTCGACGCAAAACACACCTGAAACAGACTGAAGCAAAACCGATTGGCCAGCGCGTGGTCATAAAGTCGCCCCCTGGGCTATAAAGCCCGCCTTTTTAGTTTAAGGAAGCGCGCCATGGCCGTTACCACCAATGAATCCACGGCACCTGCCAAGGCTGCCTGGATTGGTCTGATTCTGGGACCCTTGCTACTGCTCGTCTGCCTGATCACCGAGCCGCCGAGCGGCCTTTCCAGCACTGCCTGGGCCACCATCGGCCTGACATTGCTGATGGCCACCTGGTGGTCGACCGAAGCCATTCCGATCCCGGCCACTTCGCTGCTGCCGATCCTGTTGATCCCGGCGCTGGGTATCGACAGTCTCAACGCCGCCACCGCGCCCTACGCCAACCCGACCATCTACCTGTTCCTCGGTGGTTTCGTCCTGGGCCTGGCCATGGAGCGCTGGAACCTGCACAAGCGCATCGCGCTGATGACGCTGCTGGCCATGGGCAGCAAGCCGAGCCGGCAGATCGCTGGTTTCATGATGGCCACGGCCTTCCTCAGCATGTGGGTGAGCAACACTGCCACAACCATCATGATGCTGCCTATCGGCCTTTCGGTGATCGGCATGCTCACCAGCGAGAAGAGCACCGGCGAAGCCGATCGTGAGCGCTTCGCCACTGCCTTGCTGCTGGCGATTGCTTACGCCGCCAGTGTCGGTGGCATCGCCACGCTGATCGGCACCCCGCCGAATGCCTTGCTGGCGGCCTTCCTCGCCGACAACTATGACGTACAGATCGGCTTCGGCCAGTGGATGCTGCTCGGCGTGCCAGTAGCAGTGATCATGCTAGCGTTCATCTGGTGGTGGCTGACCCGTGGCGGCTTCAACCTGGCCGGACATGACAGCACGCAACTGATCCGCAGCGAACTGGCCGAACTCGGCCCACTGAGCCGCGGCGAGAAGCTGGTGGCGCTGGTTTTCGTGGCCACGGCACTGGCCTGGGTGTTTCAGCCGCTGATCGGCGAATGGGTATCGGGCGTCAACGACACCAGCATCGCCATCGCCGCGGCGCTGGCGCTGTTCATCATCCCGGTGGACACCAAGCAACGCGTGTTCCTGATGAACTGGGAAAGCGCCAGCAAACTGCCCTGGGGCGTTCTGCTGCTATTCGGCGGCGGCCTGTCGCTGGCAGGTGTGATTCGCAGCACCGGCCTGGCCGAGTGGATCGCCCAAAGCCTCGGCGCACTGAGCGCCCTGCCGGTGATCGCGATGATCGGCGTGGTGGTACTGGTGATCATCTTCCTGACCGAAGTCACCTCCAACACCGCCACCGCTGCCGCCTTCTTGCCGCTGCTGGGGGCGCTAGCCGTAGCGCAGGGTATGCCGGCCGAACTGCTGGCGATTCCTGCCGCCATCGCCGCCAGTTGCGCCTTCATGATGCCGGTGGCAACGCCGCCCAATGCCATCGTGTTCGGCACCGGGCACATGAAGATACAGTCGATGATCAAGGCGGGCTTCGTTCTCAACCTGTTCGGCGTGGTGCTGGTGACGCTGATCTGCTATCTGCTGGTGGGCATGATCTGGGCGCATTGAGCACGGATCACAGCCAACGAAAACGGCGCCTTCGGGCGCCGTTTTCGTTAGGAATGCAAAGCGGGTGAAACCCGCCCTACGGGATCAGCGGTTCTGGTACTGGCGAAACAACCCGGGCGGAATGCCCGAGCTGTCGGTGTCCTTCCACGGCCCACCGGCTTGCGACGACCAGCTCCAGCCGCCATCCCAGCGATAGAACACACGCTCACGGTAGTAGAGATCACGCGCACCTTCGACCACATAGACGCCCAAGCCCGGATTCCAATGGCTCTTCACCCCAGGCGGCGGTGCGTAGCGCGGGTGCGATGGCTGCTGTACCGGTGGCAGCTCCCCCACCGGCGCGCTCGGTTGCTGCAGTACGCAGCCACTCAGACCGAGCCCGAGTGCGCAGGCCAGCGCCAGGCGCTTCACTGGGTCTGCCCGTCGCGGCTGTCGATCAGCAGCGCCTGAACGTCACGGGCGGTATTGGCAACCGGGCCAGTCTGGCCCGTCCATTCGCCCTGGGTGGCGTTACCCGCACGGGATACACGCGCCACCAGCTGTACCTGGTCGAATCGGGAAATCTTCAGTTCGGGCATCATTGCATCCACGTCGGATAGGCTGATCTGCACCGGCAGGTCGGAGACCTTCAGGCGTTTGACTGCCAGCGGCATCGGTGGGCCGCTGAGTGCACGGGCGAAGACGAATACGGCATCGTCCGGCTGCACGTTCTGCTGCACCTCGGGCGACAGCGACACGCTGACCTCCAGCGCATGCACCTTGGCACTCGGCGCTGCTGCCACACTGGGCTGCTCGCCCTCGCCCATCTGCTGACGGGCGCGCTCGATACCACCGGCGATGGCCGCGCGCGACGGGTCCTGCTCCGGCAGCACGGCGACCAGACGCTCCCAGTAACGCACGGCATCAGCATAGCGCTGGTTTTCATAGGCGGCGATACCAAGCAGGCCCAGGCTGGTGACCTCTTGCGGGTCGGCCTTCAGCGCTTCGTCGGTGAGCGCCTGCATCTGCTCGCTCCACTGCTTGCCTTCAGCGAAGTACAACGCCTGCGCCCACTGGCCGAGCAGTTCCGGGGCGCGCCCGGCAATCTCCACGGCACGCTCGAACGCCTTGGCGGCATCGCCAGCGCGCTCCTGCGCCATGTAGGTGCGACCGAGGAAGTACCAGGCCTCGGCGGAGTCTGGCTGCTGCTGGACAGTCTGTTCCAGGCGCGCAGTCATTTCCTCGATGCTCTGCGGCTGCGCAGCGGCCATTTGGCGAGTCTGTACAACCTCATCGACCGCGCCCCAATGCAGGTACAGGGCCACGCCCAGCACAGGTACCAACAGCGCCGAAACCAGCGGAATCTTGCCGCCGAGCACGCTGCTGCGGCGCTGCACGCCTTCGGTGTCATCGAGCAGCTCGCGTGCCGCCTCGGCGCGACCGGTCTCCATTTGCGCGTCATCGAGCACGCCGGCCTGACGCTGGGTTTCCAGCTCCTGCAAGCGCTCCTGATAGAGGGTGACGTTGAGTGCAGTACGGTCTTCTTCGGCCTGCAGCTTGCGTATGCGCAGAACCGGAATCAGCAGAAACGCCAGGGCAGTCAGCAACAGCAGCCCGGCGGGCAACCAGAAATCAATCATCGGTCTTTCTTGTCCTGAGAGGCTTGTTCGAGCAACGCGGCGAGGCGCGCCTGCTCATTGGCGGAGAGGCCAGCGGCTGGGTGATTCTTCTGCTCGCTGCGGCGACGCAGAACGATCACTCCGAGCACGCCGAACCCCAGTACCAGCAGGCCGGCCGGGCCATACCAAAGCAGCAGCGTGCGGCTGGTCAGCGGCGGTTTGTAGAGCACGAAATCGCCATAGCGCGAGACCAGGAAATCGATGATCTCGTCGTTGCTCTTGCCCTCTTCGAGCATGCGGAAGATCTCATTGCGCAGGTCCATGGCGATCGGCGCATCGGAATCGGCGATGTTCTGGTTCTGGCACTTCGGGCAACGCAGCTCTTCGACCAGATTGCGATAACGCTGGCGCTCGGCCTCGTTGGCGAACTCGAAGGTATCGATGGCGGCATGCGCGCTGGCCAACAGACCAAGCGCCAGACCGGCAGAAATCAACAGGCGCCTCATGGCTGGGCCTCGTCGACCAACTGCTGATAGATCGGCGCCAGCGTCTCACGCCAGACGCGCTCGTCGATGGTGCCGACGAACTTGTGGCGAATGATGCCCTTGGCATCGACGAAGAAGGTCTCCGGCGCGCCGTACACGCCCAGATCCAGACCGAGGCTGCCCTTGGCATCTTCGATATTGAGCTGGTAGGGGTTATGCAGGTCGCGCAGCCACTTCTGCGCCGGCTCGCGCTGATCCTTGTAGTTGACCCCATGGATCACCACGCCAGCCTCGGCCAGCTTGTTCAGCACCGGATGCTCATGACGGCAGGCTGGGCACCAGGTGGCCCAGACGTTGACCAGCGCAGGCCGGCCCTTGATGTCGGCCTCGCTGAGGGTGCGCTCGGGATCGTCCAGCGACGGCAGGCTGAAAGCCGGGAACGGCTTGCCGATCAGTGCCGACGGCAACTCCGACGGGTCGAGGAACAGGCCACGGTAGAGGAATACGGCGATCGCCAGAAAGGCCAGCAGCGGCAACAGCAGGAGCAGGCGTCTCATGCGCTGGCCTCCTGCATGCCAAGGGCTTCACGCACGCGGGTTCTGACCTTGATCCGGTAGCGCTTGTCGGCCGCGGCGAGGAAGCCACCGAAGCCCATCAGCAACGCACCCAACCAAATCCAGCGGACGAACGGCTTGATGTGAATGCGTACGGCCCAGGCGCCCTGCTCCAGTGGCTCGCCGAGGGCGACGAACAGGTCGCGAGTGAAGCCAGCATCGATGCCCGCCTCGGTCATGGTCGCCTGCTGCACGGTGTACAGACGCTTCTCCGGGTGCAGCACCTTAATCTGCCGCTCGCCGTCGAATACGCGCACCGTGCCCTTGTCGGAAATGAAATTGGGGCCCTCGTGATGCACGGCGCCGTCGAACTGGAAGCGATAGCCAGCCAACTCCACGGAGTCACCCGGCGCCATACGCAGATCGCGCTCGTAGCTGCCGAGGCTGGTGAGCACCACGCCCAGGGCGCACACAGCGAAACCCAGGTGCGCCATCTGCATTCCCCAGTAGCTGCGGGTCAGGCTCGGCAGACCCTTGATCAGGCCCTTGTGGCGCGTCTTGTCGAGGATGTCACGCACGCCAGCGAGGATTACCCAGAAGGCCAGCAGGCAGACGGCCAGTACAACCCAGTGGAAATCACCATGCAAGAAGGTGGCGATGACCGCCAGGACCACACTGGCCACCAGTACCGGCGCCAGCATGCTGCCCAGCCATTTCAGCGGGGTATCCTTCCAGCGCACCAGTACGCCAACGCTGATCACCGCCATCAGCAGTGCCATCAGCGGCAGGAACAACGCGTTGAAGTATGGCGGGCCAACCGACAGCTTGGCGCCGGTCAGCGCATCGAGCACCAACGGGTATAGGGTGCCGAGCAGAATCATCGCGGCCGACACCACCAGCACGATGTTGTTGACCAGCAGCAGCGTCTCACGCGACCACAGGCCAAAGCCGACCTGGCTCTTGACCACCGGCGCGCGCACGGCGAACAACGCCAACGAACCGCCCACCACCACCAGCAGGAAGGCGAGGATGAACACGCCGCGCTCCGGATCGGTGGCAAAGGCGTGTACCGAAGTCAGTACGCCGGAGCGAACCAGGAAGGTACCCAGCAAGCTCAGGGAGAAGGCGGCGATGGCCAGCAGTACGGTCCAGCTCTTGAACACCCCGCGCTTCTCGGTCACGGCGAGGGAGTGAATCAACGCGGTGCCCACCAACCAGGGCATGAAGGACGCGTTCTCTACCGGGTCCCAGAACCACCAGCCACCCCAGCCAAGCTCGTAGTAGGCCCACCAGGAGCCCAGGGCGATACCGATGCCGAGGAAGGCCCAAGCGATGATGGTCCACGGACGCGACCAGCGCGCCCAGGCGGCGTCCAGCTTGCCGCCAAGCAAGGCGGCGATAGCGAAGGCGAAAGCCACCGAGAAACCGACATAGCCCATGTACAGCATCGGCGGATGCACGATCAGGCCGAAGTCCTGCAGCAGCGGGTTGAGGTCGCGGCCATCCGCCGGTGAGTTCGGCAGCAGGCGCTCGAAGGGGTTGGAGGTAACGATCAGGAACAGCAGGAAGCCGACACTGATCATGCCCATCACCGCCAGCACGCGTGCAAGCATTTCTTCCGGCAGGTGGCGCGAGAAGATCGCCACAGCGAAGGTCCAGCCCGCGAGGATCAAGGCCCACAGCAGCAAGGAGCCTTCGTGTGCGCCCCATACCGCGCTGAACTTGTAGTACCAGGGCAGCGCGCTGTTGGAGTTGTTGGCCACGTAGGCGACGGAAAAATCGTCGACCATGAAGGCATAGGTCAGGCAGATGAAGGAGAACAGCAGAAAGGCGAACTGACCCCAGGCGGCGGGCTGCGCCAGGCTCATCCACTGGTGGTCACCACGCCAGGCACCGATCAGCGGCAGCGTCGCCTGTACCAGACACAGGCACAGAGCCAGAATCATCGCCAGATGGCCGAGCTCGGGGATCATTGTGCACTCTCCTGCTGATAGCCCTGTTTGGCGGCTTTGGCCTCATTGTGCTTCTGCATCATTCCGCTCTTTTCCAGCGCCTGCATGACTTCAGGCGGCATGTAATTCTCGTCGTGCTTGGCCAGCACCTCGTCGGCTACCAGCACGCCTTGTTCGTTGACCCGGCCCAAGGCGACGATGCCCTGCCCTTCACGGAACAGATCCGGGAGGATGCCGTGGTAGCGAATGGTCACGCCGTGCGCGCCGTCGGTGACGACGAAGTCGACTTCCAGGGTGTCGGCGGAACGCTTCACCGAGCCCTCTTCCACCAGACCGCCGGCACGAATGCGGGTATCGACCGGCGCCTCGCCATTGGCGATCTGGCTCGGGGTGTAGAACAGGTTGATGTTCTCCTGCAGCGCGGTCAGCGCCAGCGCGACGGCGATGCTGACGCCGCAGAGGATGGCCAGAACGATATACAGGCGTTTCTTGCGAACCGGATTCACTTCGACTTCTCCCGGCGCAAACGGCGCGCCTCGTCTTGCAGGTAACGGCGGCGCGCCAGGATCGGCAGCACCACATTCAACGCCAGGATCGCCAGGCTGATGCCGTAGGCGCTCCAGACGTAGGGGCCATGGGTACCCATGGCAAGGAATTCGGAAAAGGACGAAAAGCTCATGCCTTGCCCTCCACCAGTGCCTGTACTTCGGCTTTCACCCAACTGCTGCGCGCTTCGCGTTTGAGCACTTCCAGGCGCATGCGATAGAGCAGCACCGCGCCGAAGAAACAGTAGAAACCCAACACCGCCAGCAGCAGCGGCAGCCACATTTCCACCGGCATCGCCGGCTTTTCGGTGATCTTGAAGGTGGCGGTCTGGTGCAGCGAGTTCCACCACTCCACCGAGTACTTGATGATCGGAATGTTGACCACACCGACGATGGCCAGCACGGCGCAGGCCTTGGCGGCGCTGTCGCGGTTGCTGATGGCGTTGCCTAGGGCGATCACGCCGAAGTAGAGGAATAGCAGGATCAGCATCGAGGTCAGGCGCGCATCCCACACCCAATAGGTGCCCCAGGTCGGTTTGCCCCAGATGGCGCCGGTGAGCAGCGCAATAGCGGTCATCCAGGCGCCGATGGGAGCAGCCTGTTGCACGGCGACGTCGGCCAGCTTCATCTTCCAGACCAGGCCGACCAGGCCAGCAACAGCCAGGGTCACGTAGATGGACTGAGCGAGAAAGGCGGCAGGAACGTGGATGTAGATGATGCGAAAGCTATTGCCCTGCTGGTAATCAGGCGGCGCGAACGCCAGGCCCCAGATCAGGCCAGCGGCGATCAGCAACACGGCAGCGATGCTGAGCCAGGGCAGCCAGCGGCCGCTCATCTCATAGAACCACTTGGGCGAACCCCATTTGTGAAACCACGTCCAGTTCATGCTCGACTCATTATTCAGGCCTGATCCGGCGGTTGCCCGGTTCAGAGGTCAATCACGGTTCGTTGTTATTCGCCGACGCTGATGGTCAGACCGGCGGCAATCGCAAAAGGTGTCAGGGTCACCGCCAATGCAGTGAGGCTGGCCAGCCATAACAGATGGCCGGTCGCCGGCAGTCCTTGCAGGGCCGCCTGCAACGCCCCGCTGCCAAGAATCAGCACCGGGATGTACAGCGGCAGAATCAACAGCGCCAGCAGCAGACCGCCGCGCTTGAGACCGACGGTGAGCGCCGCGCCCACCGCACCGAGCAGGCTCAGCACCGGGGTGCCGAGCAGCAGGGAAATCAGCAGCACCGGAAGGCAACGCCCGGGCAAGCCGAGCATCAGCGCCAGCAAGGGCGCCAGCAGCACCAGCGCCAACCCACTGAACAGCCAGTGTGCCAGCACCTTGGCCAACACCAGAAGAGGCAGGGGGTGCGACGAAAGGACCCACTGTTCGAGCGAGCCGTCCTCGAAATCACTGCGGAAAAGCCCGTCCAGCGAGAGCAGCACGGCCAAAAGCGCCGCGACCCAGACCAGGCCCGGGGAAAGGGTTTGCAACAATTGCGTCTCTGGTCCCACCGCCAGCGGGAACAGCGCGATGACGATGGCGAAGAACACCAGCGGGTTGGCCAGATCGGATGGGCGGCGAGCGAGCAGACGCATTTCGCGCGACAGCAGCTGTGTGAAAACGTTGCTCATGCGGCGTACTGCCCCAGATCCAGGTCGCGATAGGTCGCCGGTATGCGTTGCAGACTGTGGTGAGTGGTCAGCACCACCACGCCACCGCGCTCGCAATGCGCAGCCAGATGCGCTTCGAGTTGCGCCACACCACTCTTGTCCAGCGCGGTGAACGGCTCATCTAGCACCCACAGCGGGGGCGTATCGGCCAAATAAAGGCGTGCCAGCGCGACACGGCGCTGTTGGCCGGCCGACAGGGTATGACAGGGAACGTCCTCGAAACCGCGCAGGCCGACCGCTTCCAGCGCCTGCCAGATCGCCTCGCGACTGGCCGGGCGATGCAGCGCGCAGAGCCAGGCCAGGTTCTCTTCGGCGCTCAGCAGGCCCTTGATGCCGGCGGCATGGCCAATCCACAGCAGGTTGCGCGCCAACTCGCTGCGCTGCTCGGCCAGGGCCTGGCCCTGCAGGAGGATGTCACCGGAGGTCGGCTGACGCAGGCCCGCGATCAGCCGTAGCAAGCTGGTCTTGCCGCTGCCGTTGGGGCCGCTGATCTGCAACATGTCGCCCGGCTGCAGGGCGAAGTGCAACTGCTCGAAGAGCATGCGCCAGTCCCGCTCACAGCTGAGCGCCACGGCTTCGAGAAGGGGAACGGGACGGGTCATCGATACCTGGCAGGGTTAAAGTCGACGGTGCTCCGGCCGCTATACTGACGCGTGCCGGAACTACTATACGCAGCGGGGCGGCATTATACATGGCGCACCACTGTCCCCGCAGTCAGCATTTTCGACAGGGTGTTAATCTGTGGCAGGCAAATCAGCCGTAGGCTGTACTCGTGAAGCAGTACGCCATCAGATACGTGAGAGCCCATGAGCGAAATCAGCAGCCCACGCCCACTACCCCCTTCCGTGCCGGTGATTCGCAACACTGCGACGGCGGCAGACATGGCCGTGCGCCTGCTGCAACCACTGGAAGGCATGCTGGCGGCCGGCGAAAGCGCCAAGGCCGAAGTCGTGGCGATTCGCGAGCAGGCGCAAAGCTTCCAGCTGCTGCTCAAACTGACCCTCGCCGGTGGCAAACAGGCGACTCTGCAAGCCGAAAGCCCCAGGCCACTGGCCCAGGGCAGCGCGCTGGTGGTCACCGCCCTTTCGGACACTCGCCTGGCGCTGGCCTTGCAGGCTGGCGGCGACAAGCCGCTGACCAGCCTCGACCTGCAGCAACTGCCACCCGGTACGCTGGTGCAGGGCAAGGTCGTCAGCAACGCCCCGCTGCCGACACAGAATGCGCAGACGATCTATCGCCTGGTGGTCAACCTGCTCAACACTCCGCTAGCGGGCAACAAGCTGGCCATCGACAGCCCCTTGAATCTGCCGCTCGGCAGCTTGCTCAGCGCGCAGGTACAAGGCAGCCAGAGTCTTGCCTTTCTGCCACTCAGCGGCCGCCTCGATCAGTTGGTGCTGGACCAGCAACTGGCCGCCCAGCAGAATCGCCAGGCGTCGCTGGAGGGCTTGTTCAAGGGCCTGCAGAATCTGAGCGGCGGCGATGAAGCGCTGCGCGGCAGTATCGACAAGCTGCTTGCCGGCCTCCCCGACAGCACTCAGCTGAGTACCGCCAAAGGCCTGGCACAGGCACTCGAAGGCAGTGGTGTGCTGCTCGAAGCCAAACTGCTGCAGGGCCAGACCGGCTCATTGCCGCAGGACCTGAAGGCCAACCTGCTGCGCCTGATCGCCCAACTGATGCCGCAGTTGCCAGGAGTCTCCGGCCCCCTTGCCGGCCTGCAGAACGCCCTGAACCAGAACCTGCCCAACCTGGCTCGGCAACTGCTCGGCGCAGGCGCTACCGGAACGGCACGCCAACAGGCGCTGACCTTTCCCCTGCCCTCGCGCTTGCTACAGAACATGGATGGCGAAGCCGACCTGGAAACCCTGCTGAAGCTCGCCGCTGCGGCCGTCTCACGTCTGCAGACTCACCAGCTATCGAGCCTGGCGCAAACCCAGGTGGATGCCAACGGTAACCTGCTGACCACCTGGCAGCTGGAGTTGCCCATGCGCCACCAGCAGGAAGTGATCCCACTGCAGATCAAACTGCAGCGCGAAGACAGTGGCAAGGCGGAGAAAGCGGAGCAGAAGGAAACGCTCTGGCGCGTGGAGCTGGCCTTTGACCTCGATCATCTTGGCCCGCTGCAGGTTCGCGCCCAATTACTGCGCGGCAGCCTCTCCAGCCAACTGTGGGCCGAACGCGCCGATACCGCATCGCTGATCACCGCCGAACTGGGCAACCTGCGTGAGCGACTGCTAGCCGCAGGCCTGGAAGTCGGCGAACTGGCCTGCAGCCAGGGCATGCCACCGCAAGGACCGAAAACCTCGCTGGAACAACGCTGGGTGGACGAAACCGCATGAGCCGCAAGCCGCAGTCCGAAGCACGCCAAGCCATCGCCCTCAAATATGACGGGCAAAACGCACCGATACTCAGCGCCAAGGGTGATGACGAACTGGCCGAAGCCATCCTCGCCATCGCTCGCGAATACGAAGTACCGATTTATGAAAATGCCGAGTTGGTGCGTCTGCTGGCGCGCCTGGAACTGGGCGATGCCATTCCGGAAGCGCTGTATCGCTGCATTGCCGAGATCATCGCCTTCGCCTGGCACCTGCAAGGCAAGACACCGGAGGGTTTCACACCGGCACAGGAAAGCGAGCGCGACGTCACCCCGCCGCTGCCGCGCCTGAGTGGGCCGACTGCCGATTAACGGGAAACCGCCAGAACGCCTTGAGTGACCGGCAGAAAACTTCGCGGCCGCAGCGCTTAGGCTTTCTTGGGTCGATGCAGCCGGCTGATCAGCTCGGCCTCAGCCGTGCTGAGACCGCAGGACTGGGTGAGATCGTCGACGCTGGCGCCCATGCCAACCAGGCGAGCGGCCTGGGTGAAGGACAGACTGTTGGGATCGCGCTGCTCGATCTGGCTGACCTTGTCCGGCAGCGGCGCCACCACACGGCGCAGCTCATGCAGCTCTTCGCCCATGCGAATGCTGCCGGTCAGGTAGGCGTCGAGACGCTTACTCAGTTCCCTGATCCGCGCATCGCGCACGGCGTCACGCTTGGCCTGTTCGTCCAGCAGGCGTTGCTGGTTGCGGTACAGGCCTTTGCAGACGATGCCCAGGGCCACGCATAGCAGCGCCACGAAGGCCAGGGCCGCGGCAAGCATGGCGAATTCGGACATGGCTCAGATGCTCTCCAGCTCCGACCACTCTTCCTCGGACATCATCTTGTCCAGTTCGACCAGAATCAGCAGTTCGCCGTTCTTGTTGCACACGCCCTGAATGAACTTGGCCGACTCGTCGTTGCCGACGTTCGGTGCAGTCTCGATCTCGGACTGACGCAGGTAGACCACTTCGGCAACGCTATCGACCAGGATGCCGACCACTTGCTTGTCCGCTTCGATGATGACGATACGGGTGTTGTCGGTGACCGGCGCCGAACCCAGGCCGAAACGCTGGCGGGTATCGATCACGGTGACCACATTACCGCGCAGGTTGATGATGCCCAGCACGTAGCTCGGCGCACCCGGTACCGGAGCGATCTCGGTGTAACGCAGGACTTCCTGCACCTGCATCACGTTGATGCCATAGGTCTCGTTGTCCAGGCGAAAGGTCACCCACTGCAGAATCGGATCTTCGGCACCTTGTGCAGAACTTTTCTTCATGTCCCTAGCCTCGTCAAAAACCGCTCAGTGCGGCATGCGCGGGTCGACCCGCTTGTCATCAACTATAGAGCCCGTTGGCACAGGCCCACCAATTCTCAATGCAGTTTTCCGCCATTCAGGCGCTTCGCCCCACCGCTGGCGATCAGTTCGGCCAATGCCGCCACGTCGAGCAACGCGCACATGTGCTCGATCACCGTACCGGCCAACCAGGGACGCTGGGTACGCTGGCTGCGCCACTTGACCTCGCTGGGGTCCAGGCGAATCGAACGGCTAACCTGGTGTACCGACAGCCCCCACTCATAGCCCTGCACCGAAATCACGTATTGCAGGCCTTCGCGGAAGTCCTCTCGGTAACGGTCCGGCATCACCCAACGGGCGGTATCCAGTACCTTCAGGTTACCGGCCTGGCTCGGCAGGATGCCGAGGAACCAGTCCGGCTGACCAAACAGCGGCGTCAGTTCCTGGCCTTCGAGCGGATAGATCGAGCCCAGGCAAATCAGCGGCACGGCCAGGGTCAACCCGGCAACGTCGAACAGCAGGCATTCGAACGGCTCCTCGGCCCAGGCAGGACGACCATCGGCCAGGAGCGCAGCCGGCTGCGGCGCCAGCTCGGCAGCGGGAGCAACTACTGGCGGCGCCTCATCGATGACCGGAGCCTGTATCGGCGCGAGTAATTCAACCGGCGCAACGTCCGCCTGCACCTGCGGCTCGATCACACTAGCGAGTACTACCGGCTCGACCAACCGCGCATCGCGCACTTGCTCCTCGAGCACTGCAGCCTCGAACTCGTCGAGGCTGACGGACATCTCCAGTTCGGCGGCAGCTTCCTGCAGCAGCCCATCGAGGTAGGACTGCAGAGCCAGCTGGGAACGCGTAGCGGTAGCGAGGTTACGACTCATGACTGGAACCCGGAATAAGATCTTGACAGCCTATCGGCCGCGGCATGCTCCGACTTGAGTGTCGCAGTTCAACACAGACGCTCATTTCAAGCCACCTGCGCCGCCGGCTGATGACTCAACAGATGCTTGAGCAGCGCACGATAGGCGATCACACCACGGCTGCCGGCATCGAACTGCGAGGGCGTGCGCCCTGCCCGGCTGGCATCACGCAAGCGCGTGTCGACCGGAATGTAAGCCGGCCACAGGTGCTCAGGGTAAGTATTGCGCAGTACCCGCAGCGTGCTCATGGACGCCTGGGTGCGGCGGTCGAACAGCGTCGGCACGATGGTGTAAGGCAAGGCCTGCTTGCGCGAACGATTGATCATCGCCAGCGTGGTGATCATGCGCTCCAGACCTTTCACTGCGAGGAACTCGGTCTGCACCGGAATCACCAGTTGCTGGCTGGCTGCCAGGGCATTGACCATCAGCACGCCGAGCAAGGGCGGGCTGTCGATGATGGCGTGATCGAAATCTTCCCACAGTTGCGCCAGGCTCTTGGCGATCACCAGCCCCAGGCCATTCTGCCCTGGCGACTGGCGCTCGAGCGTGGCCAGCGCGGTGCTCGACGGCAACAGGGCGATATTCTCGTGACTGGTGCTGTGCAGCAGTTGCTTGGGCAAGCCCTGCGGCACGTTGCCCTGGTGCAGGAACAGATCGAAGCAACTGTGCTCCAGCGCATCGGGATCATGACCGAAGTAACTGGTCATCGACCCATGCGGATCGAGATCGACCACGACCACACGCTTGCCGGCATCGGCCAGCAGGCCTGCCAGGGCGATGGAGGTGGTGGTCTTGCCGACCCCGCCCTTCTGATTGGCTACTGCCCAAACTTTCATTTTCTCTCATCCTCCCGGCAAGAGGCGCTCAGGCCGAGAATGGCTGTCGCACGCACACAGCAGGCGACTGGGATTTGACGGCTCACGACTGTGGAACCCCCGACGCAGACGCTGGTGCAGGTTGCGTGCCAGCCTCTGACTGCTGGGTCGCGGCACTGCCAGCGCCACGTCGCGTGTCGAGGTTGCGCGAAATCACCAGCACGACGCGGCGATTACGTCCCCTGCCCTCGGCGGTGGCATTGTCCGCCACCGGCTGGAATTCACCGTAACCGACAGCCGCCAGACGTGAAGGGTCGACGCCATCCATGGCCAGCATACGCACGATGCTCGCCGCACGCGCCGAAGACAACTCCCAGTTGGTCGGGTATTGGGCGGTCTGGATCGGCAGGTTGTCGGTGAATCCTTCCACCTTAACCGGGTTCTGATAGGGCGCCAGAATCTTGGCGACCTTCTCGATGATGTCGAACGCCTGATTGTTCGGAATGGCATCACCACTGGGAAACAACAGACTGGAGCTGAGCTCGATTTCGATCCACATCTCGTTGCCGCGCACGGTCAACTGCTCACTCTGGATCAGCTCGCCAAATGCCTCGCGCACGCTGGAGGCAATGTTCTGCAGGGTCGAATCCGAGCTGGGGTCGTCCATCGAGGTGTTATCAGGCTCGCTGGTGCGCGGCCGCTCCTCGCCGACTGGAATCGGCTTGATCGAGCGATCAGGCTGGTTGAACACGCCTGTCAGTGACTCCGAGAGGATCTTGTACTTGCCTTCGTTGATCGAGGAAATCGAGTACATCACCACGAAAAAGGCGAACAGCAAGGTGATGAAGTCGGCATAGGAGACCAACCAACGCTCGTGATTCTCGTGCTCTTCATGATGCCGCCTGCGCGCCATGCCATACCTCCATCAGTCCATGAAGCCTTGCAGCTTCAGTTCGATGGAGCGCGGGTTCTCACCCTCGGCGATGGACAGGATGCCTTCGAGGAGCATCTCGCGATAACGCGACTGGCGCAGCGCGATGGACTTGAGCTTGTTACCCATCGGTATCAGCAGCAGGTTGGCAAAACCGACACCGTAGATGGTGGCAACGAACGCCACGGCAATGCCACTGCCGAGCATGCTGGGATCAGCCAGGTTGCCCATCACATGGATAAGGCCCATTACCGCGCCGATGATGCCAATGGTCGGTGCATAGCCGCCCATGCTCTCGAACACCTTTGCAGCCTGGATATCACGCGCCTCCTGAGTGTAGAGATCGACCTCGAGAATGCTGCGAATGGATTCCGGCTCGGCGCCATCGACCAGCAACTGCAGGCCTTTGCGCGCATAGGGATCAGGCTCGGCATCGGCCACCGCCTCGAGGCCAAGCAGGCCTTCCTTGCGCGCCACCATGCTCCAGCCGGTCACACGATTGATGCCACCGACCAGATCGATACGAGGCGGGAAGAAGATCCAGCGCATGATGCTCATGGCACGCTTGAACACCTGCACCGGCGCCTGCAGAAAAGCCGCGCCCAGCGTGCCACCGATGACGATCAGTGCCGCAGGACCGTTGAGCAACGCTCCGGCGTTGCCCCCTTCCAGGTAATTGCCACCCAGAATGGCGACGAACGCCAGGATGACGCCGATTAGGCTCAGTACATCCATGCGCGGTTTCCACACTTAGCCTGGGTCACTGGCAAGCCTCGGTCAGGTGCCGGCCGATGTCATCCAGGCCATAGACGGCATCCGCCAGGTTGGCCTTGACCACGGCCATGGGCATGCCATAGATCACGCAACTGGCCTCGTCCTGCGCCCACACCTGACTACCGCCCTGCTTGAGCAGGCGCGCACCCTCGCGGCCGTCGGCGCCCATGCCGGTCAGCACCACCGCCAGCACCTTGTCGCCATAGGACTTGGCGGCCGAGCCGAAGGTGATATCGACGCAGGGTTTGTAGTTGAGGCGCTCGTCACCCGGCAGGATTTTTATCGCGCCACGCGCATCGACCATCATCTGCTTGCCACCAGGCGCCAGCAGCGCCACGCCAGGGCGCAGAATATCGCCGTCCTCAGCCTCCTTGACCTGAATGCGACACAGCTTGTCCAGACGCTCGGCGAAGGCCTTGGTGAAGGCCGCGGGCATGTGCTGGATCAGCACCAGCGGTGCCGGGAAGTTGGCTGGCAATTGGGTCAACACACGTTGCAGCGCCACCGGGCCACCAGTAGAGGTGCCAATGGCCACCAGTTTGTAAGCCTTGCGCTTGGGCGCTGATGACGAAGGCGCTGCGCCAGCAGGCGATGCTGCGGGACGCGCAGGAGCAGCGGTAGCCGGCACAGCAGGCCGCGTTGAAACGGCCGGACGACTAATCGGCGCCGCACTCGGACTCGCCGCAGTCGGCGCCGGAGCCACCGCAGCCGAGCTGAAACGACGGTTGCTGCGAGCAATGCTATGCACCTTCTCACAGAGCATCTGCTTGACCTTTTCAGGGTTGCGCGAGATGTCTTCGAAGTTCTTCGGCAGAAAATCCACCGCACCGGCGTCCAACGCATCGAGCGTCACGCGGGCCCCTTCGTGGGTCAGCGAAGAGAACATCAATACTGGCGTCGGGCAGCGCTGCATGATGTTTCGAACCGCAGTGATGCCGTCCATCATCGGCATCTCGTAATCCATGGTGATCACGTCGGGCTTGAGCGCCAACGCCTGATCGATGGCTTCCCGCCCATTGGTGGCCGTGCCCACAACCTGAATACTGGGGTCAGCAGACAGAATTTCTGAAACGCGCCGGCGGAAGAAACCGGAGTCGTCCACCACCAGAACCTTAACAGCCATACACACTCCTAGACGGCGCGAAGCCATGACCCGCGCCGCGAAACATCAGAAACGTCGAGCGTAGCGCTTGAGCATGCTCGGTACGTCGAGAATCAACGCGATGCGTCCATCGCCAGTGATCGTGGCGCCGGACATCCCGGGCGTGCCTTGCAGCATCTTGCCCAGCGGTTTGATTACCACTTCCTCCTGCCCGACCAATTGATCGACGACAAAGCCGATGCGCTGGCTACCGACGGTGAGGATCACCACATGGCCCTCGCGCTGACCTTCGTGGAAGGCCTGCGGCACCAGCCAACGTTTGAGATAGAACAGCGGCAGCGCCTTGTCGCGCACGATCACCACTTCCTGGCCATCAACCACATTGGTGCGCGACAGGTCGAGGTGGAAGATCTCGTTGACGTTGACCAGCGGGAAGGCGAAGGCCTGGTTCTCCAGCATCACCATCAGGGTCGGCATGATCGCCAGGGTCAGCGGCACCTTGATGATGATCTTCGAGCCCTGCCCCTTCTGTGAGAACACGTTGACCGTGCCATTGAGCTGGGAAATCTTGGTCTTCACCACGTCCATGCCCACACCGCGGCCGGACACATCGGAGATCTCGGTCTTGGTCGAGAAG
Source organism: Pseudomonas sp. zfem001 (assembly GCF_032621725.1). Classification (NCBI taxonomy): domain Bacteria; kingdom Pseudomonadati; phylum Pseudomonadota; class Gammaproteobacteria; order Pseudomonadales; family Pseudomonadaceae; genus Pseudomonas; species Pseudomonas sp. zfem001. Next base: position 203,992 of record NZ_JAVYJI010000007.1, read on the forward strand.
CCCGGGGCGAAGATCAGGTTGTAGCATTCGAACTCATTGAGCCGATCAGCCGCGTCCTTGTCCAGCAGGCCTTTCTCCACAGCCTTGGCACGCAGCACATCAGCGTCCATACCCTTGCCGTCATCGGTGATCGACAACAGGATGTGGTCACCCTCCTGCTCGGCGGACAGCACCACGCGGCCAGCGCGTGCCTTGCCGGCTTTCTCGCGCTCTTCCGGGGTTTCCACGCCGTGGTCGACGGCGTTGCGCACCAAGTGCACCAGCGGGTCGGCCAGCGCCTCAACCAGGTTCTTGTCGAGGTCGGTTTCCTCGCCCACCAGTTCGAGGTTGATCTCTTTTTTCAGATTGCGCGCCAGATCGCGGACCAGGCGCGGGAAGCGGCCGAAGACCTTCTTGATCGGCTGCATGCGGGTCTTCATCACCGAGGTCTGCAGATCCGCGGTGACCACGTCGAGGTTCGACACCGCCTTGGACATGGCCTCGTCGCCGCTGTTGAGGCCCAGACGCACCAGACGGTTACGTACCAGCACCAGCTCGCCGACCATGTTCATGATCTCGTCGAGGCGTGCGGTATCGACCCGTACGGTGGTTTCGGCTTCGCTGGCAGGGGCCTTCTCCGCCGCTGCCGGGGTTGGGGCCGGCACCGCGGCACGCGGTGCGGCAGGTTCAGCCTTGGCCGCAGCTGGCTTGGCTGCTGGTGCCGCGGCCTTGGGCGCGGCAGCCGGTTTCTCAGCGACTACAGGTGCAGGCTCGCTGGGCGGGACGAACTTGCCCTTGCCGTGCAACTGATCGAGCAAGGACTCGAACTCGTCATCGGTAATCTCGTCGCCAGCCGGGGCTGGCGCAGCGGCAGCGACTGGCGCAGCGGCTTCGGTCGTCGCAGAGAACTGACCTTTGCCATGCAGTTGATCAAGCAGTGCTTCGAATTCGTCGTCGGTAATGTCATCGCCTGCCGCTGCACCAGCAGGCGCAGAAGCGACTACCGTGGAGGCAGGCGCCTCGACAGCGCCGGCAAACTGTCCCTTGCCGTGCAATTGATCGAGCAGCGACTCGAACTCGTCATCGGTGATCTCATCGCTGGCACTGACTTCGGCGCTCGGAGCTGCAGCCGGCGCGTCACCCAGCGCATCGAGCAGTTGCTCGAATTCGCTGTCAGTGATGTCGCCCGCGGAGACCGACGGCGCAGCTGGCTGAGGCTCTGGTGCGGGTTCTGGTTCGGCCTGCTGCACCGGCGCAGGAGCCGCTTCGGCGCCGCCCGGTTCGGCCAGGCGTGACAGTGCCGCCAGAAGCTCAGGCGACGCGGGTGTCGGCTCGCGGCGCTCACGCACCTCGCCGAACATGCCGTTTACTGCATCAAGAGCCTCGAGCACCACATCCATCAGCTCCGAATCGACGCGACGCTCACCCTTGCGCAGGATGTCGAAGACGTTTTCGGCGATATGGCAGCACTCCACCAGCTCGTTGAGCTGGAGGAAACCCGCTCCGCCCTTGACGGTATGAAAACCGCGGAAGATGGCGTTGAGCAGGTTCATGTCGTCCGGTCGGCTTTCCAGCTCGACTAACTGTTCGGACAACTGTTCGAGAATCTCGCCGGCCTCTACCAGGAAATCCTGGAGGATCTCTTCATCGGCGCCGAAGCTCATATTGTGTGCTCCTTAGAACCCTAGGCTGGACAGCAGGTCGTCGACATCGTCTTGGTTGGAGGCAACGTCATCACGCTTATCGGCATGAATCTGCGGACCTTCACCCCGCGATGGCTCTTTTGATTTTTCTTGTTCGCTACGCAGCTCTTCGTGGTCGTGCCGGATACCCGCAAAACGGTCGACCTGGCTGGCCATGAGCATCAATTTCAGCAGATTGCTTTCCACTTCGGTCACCAGCTGGGTGACACGCTTGATCACCTGACCGGTAAGGTCCTGATAGTCCTGCGCCAGCAGAATGTCATTGAGGTGACCGGAAAGTTTGGCGCCATCTCGCTCGCTACGGGCGAGGAACAGCTCGACCCGCTTGGCCAGTTCACGGAAGCCGTCGGCACCGATCTCGCGGCGCATGAAGCGGCCCCATTCGACGCTCAGGCTCTGCGCTTCATCGCTCAGATCATTGACCAGCGGCGCGCTCTGCTCGACCAGATCCATGGTCCGGTTGGCGGCCTTCTCGGTCATGGTCACGACGTAGTTCAGACGCTCGGTAGCGTCGGCGATCTGCGACAGCTCCTGGGCATGCGGCATACGCGGATCGAGTTGAAAATTGACAATGGCGTTGTGCAGTTCACGGGTCAGTTTGCCGACCTCGTGATACAGCCCGCGATCACGGACCTTGTTGAGCTCGTTGATCAGTTGCACCGCAGCGCCGAAGTTGCCTTGTTCAAGGCTATCGACCAGATCGCGGGCGTTGTTTTTCAGGGTCGACTCGAGGTCACCCAGCGTGGAGTCATCGTGTTCCATAGCACCCTCGCGGCTGGCATCAGCCGTTGACTCGCTCGAAGATCTTCTCGATCTTTTCCTTCAGCACCTGAGCGGTGAAGGGTTTGACCACGTAACCATTCACACCGGCCTGAGCCGCCTCGATGATCTGATCGCGTTTGGCTTCAGCAGTCACCATCAGCACCGGCAGGTGCTTGAGACGCTCGTCGGCACGCACGGCACGTAGCAGGTCGATGCCAGTCATTCCGGGCATGTTCCAGTCGGTCACCAGAAAGTCGAAGCTGCCGCTTTGCAGCATCGGCAGCGCCGAGGTGCCGTCATCGGCTTCTGCGGTATTGGTGAAACCCAAGTCCCGCAAGAGGTTCTTGATGATCCGTCGCATCGTCGAGAAATCGTCAACGATGAGGATTTTCATGTTCTTGTCCAAGTCGACCTCCGTACAGTCCCAAACGTATTGCGCTTGCAACTACGTCCTTTAATCGTGAAACCGTTTGCGCCTGCGAGCACGCCGCCTTCAGCCAGCGCGCCATTCACTCAGCCGCGAGCGCAAACGCGCCGCGCACTGGCTGTGCAACTGGCTCACGCGTGACTCGCTAACCCCCAGCACTTCACCGATTTCCTTCAAGTTCAGTTCTTCATCGTAATACAGCGCCAGCACCAGACGTTCACGCTCCGGCAAACCGGCGATGGCATCGGCCAAAGCCGCCTGGAAGCGTTCGTCTTCGAGGTCCCGCGAAGGTTCGAGGTGGTTGTGCCCGGCGTCTTCGTGCAACCCGCCGTGCTCGCCGTCCTGCAACAGGTCGTCGAAACTGAACAGGCGGCTGCCCAAAGTGTCGCCAAGAATGCCGTAGTAATCCTCCAGACTCAATTGGAGTTCGGCCGCAACCTCGTGATCTTTAGCGTCACGCCCGGTTCTTGCCTCAACCACACGAATGGCGTCGCTGACCATGCGGCTGTTGCGGTGCACCGAACGCGGCGCCCAATCGCCCTTGCGCACCTCATCGAGCATGGAGCCGCGAATGCGGATACCGGCGAAGGTCTCGAAACTGGCGCCCTTGCTGGAGTCGTATTTGCGCGAGGCTTCGAGCAAACCGATCATGCCGGCCTGGATCAGATCATCGACCTGCACGCTGGCCGGTAGACGGGCCAACAGGTGGTAGGCGATGCGTTTGACCAGCGGCGCATAGCGCTCGATCAGTTGGTGCTGGGAGTCCTGCGCCTGAGCCTTGTTGTACATACGAAGTCCAGAGGCTGCTGTCATACGGCCGAGTCTGCGGTCGGTTGTTGCACCAGACGCTCGACGAAAAACTCCAGATGACCACGGGGATTGGCCGGTAACGGCCAGGTATCTACCTTCTGAGCTATCGCCTTGAACGCCAGGGCGCACTTGGAGCGAGGGAAGGCTTCATAGACAGCGCGCTGTTTCTGCACGGCCTTGCGCACACATTCGTCGTAGGGCACGGCACCGACATACTGCAGGGCGACATCGAGGAAACGATCCGTCACCTTGGTCAGCTTAGCAAAGAGATTGCGTCCTTCCTGCGGGCTGTGGGCCATATTGGCCAGCACGCGGAAGCGGCTGATGCCGTGATCGCGATTGAGCAACTTGATTAGCGCGTAGGCGTCGGTAATCGAGGTAGGCTCGTCGCAGACCACCACGAGGATCTCCTGCGCGGCACGCACGAAGCTGACCACCGCATCACCGATGCCTGCGGCGGTGTCGATCACCAGCACGTCAAGATTTTCGCTGATGTCACTGAACGCCTGGATCAAGCCGGCGTGCTGCATCGGCGTGAGGCTGACCATGCTCTGCGTACCGGACGCCGCCGGCACGATACGCACGCCGCCCGGCCCCTGCAGCAGGACGTCACGCAGATCGCATTCACCCGCGATGACATCGGCCAGGGTGCGTTTGGGCGTCAGGCCCAACAGAACGTCGACGTTGGCCAAGCCAAGGTCAGCGTCCATCAGCATCACCCGACGGCCGAGATCGGCCAGGGCCATGGACAGATTGACCGATACATTGGTCTTGCCGACGCCACCCTTGCCGCCAGTCACCGCAATCACCTGTACGGGATGCATACCCATGTTCTTTCTACACCTTGTCTAACTTCGACTTGGCCCTACAGGTCGTTGAAATAACCTGTTGAGGCCGCTCACTCCCGCACCACGTGGCGAGAGGGTGCAACATTCTCGCTGCTTCAGCCGGCCCGCTTGGCCGGGTTGTGATAGAGGCCGGCGAACATCTGCGCCATGGCATCTTCACTCGGTTCCTCGGCAGCCTGCAGGCCCACCGCCCGGCTGACCAACTGGTGACTGCGTGGCACCTGCAGATCATCCGGAATCCGCGGCCCATCCGTCACATAGGCTACCGGCAGTTGCTGGCCTATAGCCAGGCCTAAAACCTCGCCCAGGCTCGCCGCTTCGTCCAGCTTCGTCAGTATGCAGCCAGAAAGGCCACAACGCTTGTAACTATGGTAGGCCGCCTTGAGCACTTGGCTCTGACTTGTTGCGGCCAATACCAGATAATTCTTCGCCTTGATGCGTGCCGAGGCCAGACTTTCCAACTGCAGACGCAACGCCGGATCGTTACCCGGCAGGCCAGCGGTATCGACCAGCACCACGCGTTTCTTGGCCAGTGGCGCAAGCGCCTGCAACAGGGACTGGCCCGGGTCGATCTGGGTCACTGATACACCGAGGATGCGCCCCAGGGTCTTGAGTTGCTCCTGCGCGCCAATACGGAAGCTGTCCATGCTCACCAGAGCGACCTGCTGCGCGCCGTACTTAAGCACATAACGCGCAGCCAGCTTGGCCAGCGTAGTGGTCTTGCCCATGCCGGCCGGACCGACCAGGGCGATCACGCCCCCCTCTTCCAGCGGCTCGACCTTGGGCGTAGCGATCGCATGGGCCAGATGTGCCAGCAGCATACGCCAGGCCTGACGCGGTTCGGCAACGCCGGCCACCTTGCTCAGCAGCGCCTGCGACAGTTCGGCGGACAACCCCATGCGCTGCAGGCGGCGCCACAGATTGGCTTGCTGCGGACGACGATTCTGCAGCTGGCCCCAGGCAATGGAGCCCAGCTGTACTTCGATCAGCTCACGCAAGCCATGCAGCTCGAAGCGCATGGCATCCAGCGCGCGCGGATCGACCGCCGGCGTGGCAGGCGCAGCGGTCTCGACCGGGCGCTGTGGTTTGACCGGAGTCGCTGGCAGCTCGGGCGCCAGCAAGGATTCATTGGCGAATAATTGGCGGTCCTTGCCGGCATCCTGCTCGGCACGCGTGCTCAGCTCAGCCTGGGCGCTGGCGATGCGCGCCTGGGTCTTGCGCAGCTCGGCTTCCAGCGCCGGGTTCGGACGTACCGGCGTCGGCGCCTGATAATCCAGCGCAGCAGTCAGCTCGACACCACCGGCAACGCGGCGATTGCCGATGATCGAGGCGTCAGCGCCCAATTCATCACGCACCAGTTTCATGGCGGTCCGCATATCGGCGGCGAAGAAGCGTTTGACCTGCATGACCTTTTACCTCAGTTCTGGCCAACCGTAGCGACTATGGTGACCTGCTTGTTGTCCGGAATTTCCTGGTACGCCAGCACGTGCATGCTGGGTACCGCCAGCCGCGCGAAGCGCGACAACATCGCCCGGACCGGTCCGGCCACCAGCAGAATCACCGGTTTGCCGAGCATCTCCTGGCGCTGCGCCGCTTCCACCAGGGAACGCTGCAGCTTCTCGGCCATGCCCGGTTCGAGGAGGATGCCATCCTCGCCGCCTTGACCGGCCTTCTGCAGACTGTTGAGCAAGATCTGTTCCAACCTTGGCTCGAGGGTTATCACAGGCAGCTCCGGCTCTAGTCCCACGATGCCTTGCACGATGGCGCGGGCCAGCGCAACGCGTACCGCAGCGACCATCGCGGCGGGATCTTGACTCTTCGGTGCGACGTTGGCGATGGCCTCGGCGATGGTGCGGATGTCCCGCACCGGTACCTGCTCCTGCAACAGCGCCTGCAGCACCTTGAGCAGGGTCGACAGCGATACCAGTCCCGGCACCAACTCTTCGGCCAGCTTCGGCGAGCTCTTGGCCAGCAACTGCATCAGTTGCTGCACTTCCTCATGGCCCAACAGCTCATGAGCATGCTTGTGCAGGACCTGATTGAGGTGAGTGGCCACCACGGTACTGGCGTCAACCACGGTGTAGCCCAGCGACTGCGCCTGATCGCGCTGAGTGGGGTCGATCCACACGGCCTCCAGACCGAATGCCGGATCCTTGGCGGCGATGCCGTTGAGCGGACCGAACACCTGACCGGGGTTGATCGCCAACTCACGATCCGGATACACCTCGGCCTCGGCCACGCTGACACCCATCAGCGTCAGGCGATAAGCGTTGGGTGCCAGGTCGAGGTTGTCGCGGATATGCACCGAAGGCATGAGAAAACCCATTTCCTGCGACAGTTTCTTGCGCACCCCCTTGATCCGCGCGAGCAGTTGACCACCCTGGTTGCGGTCCACCAGAGGAATCAGGCGGTAGCCTACCTCCAGGCCGACCATGTCCACCGGAGTGACATCGTCCCAGCCCAGTTCCTTGACCTCCTGAGCCTTCTGCGCCGGCAGCAGCTCCTGCTGGCGCTGCACCTCCTTGACCTCTTCTTCCTTGACCTTGCGGTTCTTGTGCGCGATCCAGTAGGCGCCACCGGCCGCCACCAGACCAAGGCTGATGAAGGAAAAGTGCGGCATACCCGGCACCAGCCCCATGGCGATGAGGATCGCCGCCGCCACCGCCAGCGCCCGCGGTGACGCGAACATCTGCCGATTGACCTGCGCACCCATGTCTTCGGAGCTGGAAACACGGGTCACCATCACCGCAGCAGCAGTGGACAGCAACAGCGAAGGAATCTGCGCGACCAGGCCATCACCGATGGTCAGCAGGGTGTAGACCTTACCGGCATCGGCGAAGGCCAGGCTGTGCTGTAGCACGCCGATGGCGATACCACCGATGAGGTTGATGAACAGGATCAGCAGGCCGGCGATGGCATCGCCACGGACGAACTTGCTGGCACCGTCCATCGAACCGTAGAAGTCTGCCTCCTGGGCCACCTCGCTGCGGCGTTTCTTGGCTTCGTTCTGATCGATCAGGCCGGCATTTAGGTCGGCGTCGATAGCCATCTGCTTGCCTGGCATGGCGTCGAGGGTGAAGCGCGCGCTCACCTCGGAGATACGCCCGGCGCCCTTGGTGACCACCACGAAGTTGATGATCATGAGAATGGCGAACACCACGATACCAACCACGTAATTGCCGCCGATCACCACCTCACCGAAAGCCTGGATCACCTGGCCAGCCGCGCCATGCCCTTCGTGACCATTGAGCAGCACCACACGGGTCGAGGCCACGTTAAGCGCCAGACGCAGCAGCGTGGCGGCCAGCAGGATAGTGGGGAATACAGCGAAATCCAGCGGCCGCAGCGCGTAGATACTGACCAGCAACACGACGATGGACAGCGCGATACTGAAGGTGAACAGGGTGTCGAGCAGAAACGGCGGCACCGGCAGCATGACCATGCCGAGCATGACCAGCAGCAGCAGCGGAATGCCCAGGTTGCCATGGCGCAAACCTGCAAGGTTGCTGCGTACGTCACCGATTAACTGTGCGCGATCTACTGCCACGTCCCTACCCCAAGCCATTCAATCTTTTGACGCGAAAGTGCGTCCTAGACAGGTCATGGCAAGAAGCGTTCCAGAAGTGACACGACAGCGTGCTACACGCCCTAAGAGTCGCGGCGTAGATCCGCCGGGATCGGGAAGTCCGGCAGCGGACCTGGGCGCTTACCCTTGCCGGCCTGGTACTGACGAAGCTGATAGACGTAGGCCAGCACTTGAGCCACGGCCAGATACAGGCCAGCAGGAATTTCCTGCTCCAGCTCGGTGGAGTAATACACCGCACGGGCCAATGCCGGGGACTCCAGCACCATCACCTTATGCTCCTGGGCGATCTCGCGAATCTTCAGCGCCAGGAAGTCGCCGCCCTTTGCCAGCAACACCGGTGCGCTCCCCTTCTCCGGGTCGTACTTGAGCGCTACAGCGAAGTGCGTCGGGTTGGTGATGACCACGTCAGCCTGCGGCACGGCTTGCATCATCCGCCGTTCGGCCATCTCACGCTGCAGTTGACGAATACGTCCTTTCACTTCGGGCTTGCCCTCAGTGTCCTTGTACTCGTCGCGCACCTCCTGCTTGGTCATCATCAGCTTCTGCTTGTGACTCCACAGCTGGAACGGCACATCCACCGCGGCGATCAGGATAAGCCCGCAGGACAGCCAGAACGCACTCCAGCCGACAACCTTCAGGCTGTGCAGGATGGCGGGCTCGACGGGCTCGTTGGCAATGGCCAGCAGATCGTCCTGGTCCACCGAAAGTACCACCAGCGCCACTGCCAGGATTACCAGAAACTTGGCCAGGGCCTTGAGCAACTCGACCAACGCCTGAACCGAGAACATGCGCTTGAGACCCGCCAATGGGTTCATCCGACTGGCTTTGGGTTGCAGCGCCTCGGCAGAGAACAACCACCCCCCCAGCGCGATGGGACCAGCGATGGAGGCGATCAACAACGCAATGAAAAAGGGTTGCACCGCCAGCAATGCCTGCTTGCCCGAAGCCAGCAGATAAAGCGCCATGCTGCGCTCGCTCATCAGCACATCGCGCGGCAAGCTGAAATTGCCGCGCATGACATCCATCAGCACATTGCCCATGTAGGCGCCGAAAATGATCAGGGCAACAGTGCCGGTGAGCGTCACCGCCACCGTGTTTAGCTCCTTGGAGCGAGCGATCTGGCCTTTCTTGCGCGACTCTTCAAGTCGCTTGCCTGTGGGTTCCTCGCTCTTGTCGGCGCCGCTCTCGCTTTCGGCCATCGCTACCTCACAAGAGCGAATTCGCTCAGCTGTTGCAGGGCTTCACTGGCCAGCGCCTGGAACAGGTTGCCGAAATCGGAAAGCCCCACCCAGAAAATCACCAGGCCCATGGCCAGGGTCAGGGGGAAGCCGATGGAAAAGATGTTCAGTTGCGGCGCGGCGCGCGTCATCACGCCAAACGCCAGGTTGATCACCAGCAGCGCGGTGACCATGGGCAGCGTCAACAACAGGCCGGCGCCGATCACCCAGCCCAGTTTGCCAGCCAGCTCCCAGTAATGATTGACCATCAACCCTTGCCCGGACGGCAGCGTGACGAAGCTCTCCGCCAGAATTTCCAGCACTACCAGATGGCCGTTGATGGCCAGAAACAGCAAGGTCACCAGCATCAGCATGAACTGGCCAAGCACCGGCACCGACACACCATTGGTAGGGTCGACCATGGAGGCGAACCCCAGGCCCATCTGCATGGCGATGATCTGCCCCGCAACGGCGAACAGATGAAAGAACAACTGCAGAATAAAGCCGAACATGGCGCCGATCAGCACCTGCTCGAGGATCAGCAGCAGACTACGCAGGCTCAAGGCATCGACCTGCGGCATCGGTGGTAGCGTCGGTACCAGCACCACACTGATGGCCAGCGCCAGATAGAGGCGTACGCGGTTCGGCACCAGCTGGGTACCGATGATGGGCATCACCATCAACATCGCCGCGATGCGAAACAACGGCAGCAGGAACTGGCCGACCCAGCCGCTGATCTGCTCGTTGCTCAACTCCAGCATCGCGCCCAGCCCCTCAACCGATGAGGTACGGAATGTTCTGAATCAGCGTCTGGGTGTATTCCATCAGCTGACTGACCAACCAGGGGCCGGCCCAGATCAGAGTCACCAGCATCACGATCAGACGCGGCAGAAAGCTCAGCGTCTGTTCGTTGATCTGCGTGGCAGCCTGGAACATGGCCACGATCAGGCCGACCACCAGGCTCGGCACCACGGCCAGGCCGACAATCAGCACGATCAGCCAGAGCGCTTCGCGAAACAGATCAACCGCAACCTCGGGAGTCATCAAAGGCCTCGCTATATGGTGCCGAAACTGGCGGCCAAGGTGCCCATGATCAGCGCCCAGCCGTCAACCAGGACGAACAGCATGATCTTGAATGGCAATGAGATGATCAGTGGCGACAGCATCATCATCCCCATCGCCATGAGGATACTGGCGACCACCATGTCGATGATCAGAAACGGAATGAAGATCATGAAGCCAATCTGGAAAGCGGTCTTCAACTCGGAGGTGACGAACGCTGGCACCAGAATGGTCAACGGCACGTCTTCGACACCGGCCAGGTCGGTACGCTTGGACAAACGAACGAACAGTGCCAGGTCACTCTCACGAGTCTGCGCCAGCATGAAGTCGCGGATTGGTACCTCTGCCCGTGTCAGCGCCTCCTGAGCGACGATCTCCTCGTTCAGATAAGGCTGCAGCGCATCGGTGTTAATCCGGTCGAAAATCGGCGCCATGATGAACATAGTCAGAAACAGCGCCAGGCCGACCAGGATCTGGTTGGACGGCGTCTGCTGCAGACCCAGCGCCTGACGCAGGATGGAGAAGACGATGATGATCCGCGTGAAGCTGGTCATCAGCATGACGAACGCCGGGATGAAACTCAGCGCCGTCATGATCAGCAGGATCTGCAGGCTGACCGAGTATTCCTGCTGACCTTGGGCGTCGGTGGACAGGGTGATGGCGGGGATCGACAACGGGCTGCTGCCCGTCTGGATCAGCGAATTGCCTGCAGGAGGGTCCTCGGCGAACGCCAGAGAAGCGGCGAGGCTCAGCACCAGCACCAGCAACAAACGCAGCATCAGGATTTGTCCTTCTGATCCTTGCCCATCAGCTCCATCAGGCGCTGGGCGAACTCTGGCGTGGCCTGCTCGGCATCGGCCAGATGCACTGGCTCCTTGAGCACGTGCAGCGGGGTAATGCGCCCAGCGGACAGCCCCAGCAAAATCTGCTCGTTGCCTACCTGCACCAGCACCAGGCGATCACGCGGGCCGAGCGCCTGGCTCGACAACAGCTTGATCACCTGCCCGCCCTTCGGGTTCAGTTGCTGCACTCGGCGCAACAGCCAGGCGAGCAGGAAGATCAAACCGATCACCAGCAACAAGCCGAGCAGCAACTGGCCGAGCTGACCGGCTATGTCGCTGCCAGCCATGGGAGTCGCTGCCTTGCCAGCGGGCTCGGCAGCCATGGCCGCCACAGGCATGCTGAGAAACAGAGCGAGAAGACGAGCCATGGTCAGCGCAGCTTCTTGATACGTTCGCTGGGGCTGATCACGTCGGTCAGGCGAATGCCGAACTTCTCGTTGACCACCACCACTTCGCCATGAGCGATCAACGTGCCGTTGACCAGCACATCGAGCGGCTCACCAGCCAGACGATCCAGCTCGATCACCGAGCCCTGATTGAGCTGCAGCAGATTACGGATAGTGATATCGGTGTTGCCCACTTCCATGGAGATGGACACTGGAATATCCAGGATCACATCCAGATTGGGGCCATCCAGATTGACCGGCAGATTGCCGGGAGGCGGTGCGCTGCCGAACTCTTCCATCGGTGCACGCGGTGCGGCCGGTTGCGCTGCCTGAGCGGCCCCCTGCCCTGCGAGCATGGCATCGATATCGTCCTGATCGGCATCACCTGCCTCGGCCAGCGCTGCGGCCCATTCATCGGCCAGTGCCTGTTCCTCGGGGGAGGTGTTTTCTTCGTCTGCCATCGTGATTCCTCGCCTGGCTTCTGCTATTCGTTCACGTCGGGCTTTGTCAGCCCTGGAGAGTTACCAACGCCTCAGCGTTGGCGTTCGATTGGTTCCAGCACCTGCAGGGCCAGATTGCCCTTGTGCGCTCCCAGCTTGACCTTGAAGGTCGGCACGCCATTGGCGCGCATGACTACGTTGTCCGGCAACTCCACGGGGATCACATCACCCGGTTGCATATGCAGAATGTCGCGCAGCTTCAACTGGCGGCGGGCGACGGTGGCGGCCAGCGGCACGCTGACATCGAGGATGTCCTCGCGCAGGGCCTTGATCCAGCGCTCGTCCTGATCGTCGACATCGGATTGGAAACCGGCATCGAGCATTTCGCGGATCGGCTCGATCATCGAGTACGGCATGGTGATGTGCAGATCGCCACCACCGCCGTCGAGCTCGATATGGAAGGTGGACACCACCACTACTTCGCTGGGGCTGACGATGTTGGCCAACGCCGGGTTGACCTCGGAGTTGACGTACTCGAAGTTGATATCCATGACCGCGTGCCAGGCTTCACGCAGGTCGACGAACGCCTGGTCGAGCACCATGCGCACGACACGCAGTTCGGTTGGAGTGAACTCACGGCCTTCGATCTTGGCATGGCGCCCATCGCCGCCGAAGAAGTTGTCCACCAGCTTGAACACCAGCTTGGCGTCAAGGATGAACAGACCGGTGCCGCGTAGCGGCTTCATCTTCACCAGGTTGAGGCTGGTAGGCACGTACAGCGAGTGCACGTATTCGCCGAATTTCATCACCTGTACACCACCAACGGCGACGTCAGCCGAGCGGCGCAACAGGTTGAACATGCTGATGCGGGTATAACGGGCAAAGCGCTCGTTGATCATCTCCAGCGTCGGCATGCGCCCACGGACGATACGATCCTGACTGGTCAGGTCGTACTGCTTGACGCTCCCCGGCTCCGCTGCGTCCTCGGTTTCCACCAGGCCGTCATCGACGCCATGCAACAGCGCATCGATCTCGTCCTGGGAAAGCAGGTCTTGCACGGCCATCTTCGGCTCCCGCTACTGCAACACGAAATTGGTGAACAGCACCTGCTCGACCACAGTGCTGCCGGTTTCCTTCTGCGCCAGTTCCTGCACGCTGGCCAGCGCCTGCTGCAGAAGCATTTCCTTGCCCAACGGCGTTTGCAGCGCGGCAAAATCCTGACCGGACAGCAACATCACCAGACGGTTACGCAATACCGGCATATGCACCTTGAGCTTCTCCATGCCGGCGGTATCACGGCTCATCAGGGCCATGCTGACCTGCAGGTAGCGGGTACGGTTCTGGTAATTGAAATTGACCACGAAGGCCGGCATCAGATCCTGGTAGATGGCCGGCTGGCGCACTGGCGCTACTGGTGCGGCGGCCTCTGCCGGTTTGGCCTCCTCGCTCTTGTCACCCTTGCTGAGAATGAACCAGGTACCGCCCACGGAAAGGCCAACGGCCAGCAGCAGACCCACCACGATCAGGATGATGAGTTTGAGCTTGCTCTTGCCGGCGGGTTGTCCGTCGGCAGCCGGTGCCGCTTCTTTCTTAGCCATGCCAATAATCCGTCACTATCGGAGTTCTTTCCGCATTCAAAGGGTTAAGAGCAAGTGTTATGCCAGCATATGAGCAGGCTTGTCTAACTCTGGGCGCGGATTTAACAGCGCCAGCTACTTGCTGTCACCCAAAATGCATTCGCCCGGGCACCTTTCGGCAACCCGGGCGAATACAAGTCTAGCGGAGGAACACCGATAATCGGGCATGGCCAGCGTTTGAGCCCTACTTATGCGTAGTAGTCGACCAGCCCGCGGCCAGAGGTCAAACGCTCACTGCGCACTTCCTGATGGACGCCCGGCTGCAGCTCGTCACTGGCTAGCAGATCATCACGCGAGCCAGAACCACCACGACCGCCCTCGCCCTGCCCCTGCCAGCCGCGGTTAAGCGACTGATCGGAAACGTTGGCATCGGCCAGATTCATGCCTTGCTGCGCGAACAGCTCACGCAAGCGATGCATCTGCCCTTCCAGCGCTTCGCGCACCCCGGCATTGGGGCTGGCGAACGTCACCTGGGCCTGATCCTGGGACAGGTTCACCCGCACCTCAAGACGCCCCAACTCCGCCGGGTCCAGTTGAATTTCAGCCGACTTGAGGTTCTGACTGGACAACCACATGACGCGATCGACAACCGCCTCGCTCCAGCCCCCCTGATGCATGGCCACCGGCTGGCCGGGCACCAGCGGTACGCGCTGGGCGGCGCCGGCCTGATGATTGAGCGCCTGCGTCAGCGCATTGAGCTTGCTGACGAACTGATCCGGACGATTGGGCTGAGCACTGTCCTTGAGACTCTCCAGGACATCCTTGGCCAGGCTTTCCAACGGCAGGTCCAACACCGGCTCGTCAGAGCTCTCGGCCGCCTCCTCCCCCTTGCCCATAGCGGACATGGCCGCAGCGAAGTCCGTGCTGGTCGCCACCCGCGTGCTCTTGATCGCAGCGTCTTGCGACAACTGCGCCTTGCCCGCTTCTTCTGCCGGCTGCTTGAGCTGCGCCAGCGGATCGAGCACATCTTCCTCAAGCACTGGCTCAGCAGTATCGGCAGTACTGGCATTGGCGCCGGTGATCACCAGCGCCGGCAACTCCGAAGAGTCCTGGGTGACCGCAGCATCCTCTACTTGCACCTGGATACCGCCCAGTGCCATCGCCAGCAACGGGTCGAGCTCTTCTTCAACGCCCTCCTGGGTCGGCAAGGAATTGCCGGGGGCGGCAACCGAGGGCTGCTCGGCGGCAGAAGAGGCAGTATCAGCCGTCTCTGAAGGTGCAGCAGACCTCTGCTCCTGGCTGGATTTATCGGTACTGCCAGCACGCTCGCCAGGCTTGGCCTGACGCTCCTTGGCATACATATCGGCAAAGCTGGAAGCACCGTTCTTGCTGGGTTCCGGCGCTTTGGCCGGCTGCTTCGCTTTGCTCTTCACCTCAGGCGTAGCCTGCAGGCGTAGGTCGGGCAACGCGGACATGGACGCTCTCCGTCTGATGGGTCGTGACGGGATCAGAGCAAAGGACGGGCCAACTCCTGAAAAGCGGTCAGACGCGGTAGCGTTGACGCTCGGATTTGAGCAGGATTCGGACGATGGCGAACTCGCGTTCGATCTGCTCGATCAACGCCGGGGCCAGTTCCAGTGCCTCGCGCCGCCCCGCATCCTCCAGGTCCTTGCACAGGCTGGCCAACAGTACCGCCCCCATATTGCTGCAGCTGCCTTTGAAGCTATGGGCTGCCAGACGCACACCCTGGGCATCGCCGTCGAGCTGGGCCTGATGCAACAAGCGCAAACGCTCTTCAGAGTCGGCCACGAAGGTATCGAGCAGAATCGGATATTCGTCTTCCATGACATCCTGCAGGGATGCCAGGACAGCATCGTCGAGATGGATATCGGACACCGGGTCACTCCCTGAACGTCAAGGCCCGGATTATGCCTCAGTGGACCAGCAAAACTCTACGCTGACGCCCCGTCCGTCGGGGCAACAGCTGAAGCCGTCGCTGAGTTCACGCACTAACGCAAGCCCACGCCCGGAAAGGGCATCATCCGCCATATCGATGACCCTGGCCGGGTCGAAACCAGGCCCACTGTCCTCCACCTGCACTATCAGCCGACCGCCATTGGCCTCGGGCAACATCTGCAGGTGAAAACGCACATAACCGTCACGCAGCGACGCCAGGCGCAGCCGCCGCTCTCGGTAATACTCGGCAAACCCACTGGCATCCTGCTTCAGCGAGGAATCCAGCCCCATCACGCCATGCTCCAGCGCATTGGAGTACAGCTCTGCGAGCACGGTATACAGCTCGCCGCCACGTGGACGCAGCGCCTGCACATCCAGCAACAGCTGCAGCAGATAGGGCAAGGGATTGAAATGACGCAAGCTCAGCGCACGAAACTCGAAACTGGCCGACCAGTCCATCACGCTGCTCTGGCCGCTGTCGGCAAAAGCCAGCGGCCGGGGACGCTCATCGTCTTCGGCAAGCCCGACCTGGACCATGCTGACATCGTCCTGCTGTTCACCCCGGAACGTCACCAGCGCCTGCTGGATTTCCTCGAACAAGGCCTGCGGCTGCCGATTGGCCTCCAACAGCCGGAGCAAGCGCTTCTCGCCGAACAGCTGGCCGTGCTGGTCGCTGGCTTCGAGTACCCCGTCGCTAAGCAGAAAGATGCGATCCCCTGGCGCTAGCGGATAGACCTCGCAACGGTCACTGAACGCCGCTGGCTCCAGAATCCCCAGCGGCAGATGACGGGATACCAATGGCTGACGCGGGCGGCCATCGCCATGCAGCAGGTAACCATCCGGCAGCCCGCCATTCCACACTTCGAGCAGCCCACGCTTGCTGCTGATGTTGAGCAAGGTAGCGCAGCAGAAAACCCCAACCGGCAGGATGCGCTTTAGCTTGGCGTTGATCTCGCGAAGGATCTCGGCGAGCGCATGGCCTTTGGCGGTCATGCCGTAGAACACCTCGGCCAGCGGCATAGCGCCAATAGCCGCCGGCAAACCATGACCGGTGAAATCACCCAGCATTACGTGCATGCCGCCGGACGGCTTGTAGGCTGCCAGTAACAAATCACCGTTGAACAGCGCATAAGGCGACTGCATGTAGCGGATGTTTGGCGCATCCAGGCAGCCGGAATGTGCCACCTTGTCGAATACCGCCTTGGCTACGCGTTGCTCGTGCAGCAGATGCTCGTTGTGCAGGGCAATCAGGTCGCGCTGCTGCAACACCGTATCGTGCAGACGGCGCAGGCGGTCCATGGCCCCGATCTTGGCCTCGAGTATCACCCGGTTATAGGGCTTGGCGAGAAAATCGTCGCCACCGGCCTCCAGGCAACGCACCAGCGCCTCGCCCCCGGTCAGCGAGGTGAGAAAGATGATCGGCACCAGCGCCTCGCCGGCCTGATCCTTGATCCGCCGCGCCGCCTCGAAGCCATCCATCACCGGCATCAGCGCATCCATCAAGACCAGATGCGGACGCTCCTGTTCGAACAGGGCGACTGCCTCCAGACCATTGCTGGCGGTCAGTACGCGGTGCCCTTGGCGACTGACGATGGTGGACAACAGCATGCGGTCGGCCGCGTTGTCCTCGGCGATCAGGATCGCAAGACGCTCAGACATGCTCAGCTGATTTTGAACAACTGCTCGAAGTTGGAGATGGCGAGGATCTTGCGCACGTCACTGCTGCAGTTGAGCAGGCTGATCTGCGCCGAATCGCCGCCAGCATGGTCACGCAACAGCAGCAGCATGCCCAATGCCGAACTGTCCAGATAGCTGGTGTCGCGCAGGTCGACCTGATAACGCTTGGGCGTCAGGTTGACGCGCTCGTAGGCGTCACGAAATTCCTGGTGGGAGGCGAAGTCGAAGCGTCCTCGAATCACAATGGTCAGCTCTTGCCCGTCGGCCGAGGGCTGCGAGGTAATGGCCATGTCTACTCCTTTGTCGAGACTTTGCCAGATAGGGCAATTCACGTTTGAAGGTGTAGCATCTGGTCGGCGACGAAACAACCTCTATTCAGGGTTCACCACGGTCGATCAGGCGTTGCGCCAGCTCGTCGAGCAGTTTCTGTTCGCGCTTGTCCTCGGCCAATCGGGCTTCGTCAATGTAGCGCTGGACCAGTTTGCGCAGCCCCTCGAGACGCGCATAGCGTTGCTGCCAAACGGCCCGTACTTTTTCAAGATTGGCGCGATGCCACTCCAGACTTTGCTGCTGCTGGCCAACCGCGGTTTCAAGCTGTGACAAAAAGCGCTGGTAGTTCATCAGCCACTGGCCGGAAACGCCCTTGCTGCCCTCACTGATCCACTGCTGCTGGTAGTCGCCACGAAAGCGCTCCAGCTCGCCCAGCTTGGCCTCGGCCTGCCCCACCAGCCCTTGGCAATGCCCGAGTTGGCGCGCCGCCTCGCGCTCTGCTTTTTCTGCCATCTCGACAACCGGCTGCAGGCGCTTGGCACGACTGAGGCTCATTGCTTCACAGCCTCGATTGCAGCGAAAAGATAGCTAGCCAACACCATCATTGCCCCAGAACGGCAGCCAGTTGCTCCCGGCTCTGCGGCATGCCGACGCTTTCGTCCAACCCCTGACGCAGGTACTGAGCCATGACCGGTTGCCGCGCAATAGCCAGGTCGGTGTCCGCATCCCCGCCTGGAACGTAAGCACCGACGCTGATCAGGTCGCGACTCTGCTGGTAGCGCGACCACAGCTGCTTGAATCGCTGCGCCTGCTTGAGCTGCTCCGGCGGCACCACTTGCGGCATGACCCGACTGATCGAGGATTCGATATCGATCGCGGGATAGTGCCCCTCCTCGGCCAGACGACGTGACAAAACAAAGTGCCCGTCAAGCACACCACGCGCGGCATCGGCGATGGGGTCCTGCTGGTCATCGCCCTCACTCAGTACGGTGTAGAACGCGGTGATCGAACCGCCGCCGGCCTCGGCATTACCGGCACGCTCGACCAGCTTGGGCAACTTGGCGAACACCGATGGCGGATAACCCTTGGTCGCTGGCGGCTCACCGATAGCCAAAGCGATTTCACGCTGGGCCTGGGCATAGCGCGTCAGCGAATCCATCAGCAGCAGAACGTTCTTGCCCTTGTCACGGAAGTACTCGGCGATGCGCGTGCAGTACTGCGCCGCACGTAAACGCATCAGTGGCGCTTCATCGGCCGGCGAAGCCACGACCACGGAACGCTTGAGACCTTCTTCGCCGAGAATCTCGTCGATGAACTCCTTGACCTCACGCCCACGCTCACCGATCAACCCGACCACGATGATCTCGGCCTCGGTAAAACGCGTCATCATGCCCAGCAGCACCGACTTGCCCACGCCGGTACCGGCGAACAAGCCCAGACGCTGACCGCGTCCGACGGTGAGCAAACCATTGATCGAGCGAATGCCGACGTCCAATGGTTGGCTGATGGGGTCGCGGTTGAGCGGGTTGATGGTCGGGCCATCCACCGGCACCCAGTCCTCGGCCTTCATCCCGCCCTTGCCATCCAGGGCGCGACCGGTGCCGTCGAGCACTCGCCCAAGCATGGACATGCCCATGGGCAAGCGCCCGGCATCGGGCAACGGCACCACGCGCGCGCCAGGCGCAATACCCGCCAGACTGCCCGCCGGCATCAGATAGATCTTGCCCCCGGAGAAGCCCATCACCTCGGCCTCGACCTGAACCGGATGGTAGCTGTCTTCGTTGATGACCAGGCAGCGGCTGCCTATGGCCGCGCGCAGCCCTTCGGCCTCCAGGGTGAGGCCGACCATACGCAGCAGGCGGCCTTCGAGTATGGGCTGGCTGGGCAGGCTGATCGCATCGCTGTAGCCCTCCAGGCGCCGGGCGAAGCTCACGCGGTCAACGCGCATCGTCGCGATCCAGGTCCAGATTGATGTCCGCTTCCGGCGGCTGGGTACTCTGCGCGCGCTGCTGTTCGAACAATTGCTTGAGTGCCTGCGCCATGCGCGTCTCGACGCTGGCGTCGATCTGGCTATTCTCCGACTCGATACGGCAACCACCTGGCAGCAAGCTGTCATCCTCGAGGATGCGCCAGCTTTCCTCATGACGCTCACGCAGCGCCTTGATCGCCTCGAAGTCCTGTGGATTGACCTGAATGCGCACGTTGCCCGCGCCCATCGGCAACAGTTTGAGCGCTTCGCGCAGCACCTGACGAATTTGACTGGAGTCAGTGCTCAGCTCGCGCTGAATCACCTCGCGCACCATATGGCTGACCAGACGCACCATGGCCACTTCCATTTGCTGATCCTGCTCGGCAATCGGATCGAGCAACTGCGTCATGAGTTTTTCCAGGCTGCCGACCTTCAGCGCCAAGGCTGCGTCGGCCTCTTGCTTGGCTTTGATCTGGCCGGCGTGAAAGCCGTCCTTCTCGCCTGTGGCGAAGCCTTCGTTGTAGGCATCCTGGCGAATGGCTTCGAGCTCATCGAGCGTCAGTGGTTTGACATCTTCGAGTGCGACCTCTTCGACCTGTGCGGCGTCCTGCTGCTCGGATTCAGCTGGAGGCTGCACATGTTCTTCAGTAGCGGCCTCGGCTTCTGCCAGTTCGTCACCCGGCGCGTCGAAGCTGGGCAACGCCCAGCGATCGAACGTGCCGAGATCCTTGGCGCGAATCAGCTCGCTCTCAGGCTCCTTGGCAGCCATGGCTTAAACCATCTCCTCGCCGCCCTTGCCACCGAGCACGATCTCTCCGGCTTCGGCCATGCGCCGGGCAATGGTGAGAATTTCCTTCTGCGCACCTTCGACATCGCTGACACGTACCGGCCCTTTGGCCTCCAGGTCGTCACGCAGCAACTCGGCTGCACGCTTGGACATGTTCTTGAACACCTTATCCTTGATGGCGTCGTCGGCACCTTTGAGTGCCAGCACCAGCACTTCGGACGAAACTTCGCGCATCAAGGCCTGGATGCCACGATCGTCGACATCGGCCAGGTTGTCGAAGACGAACATCAGGTCTTCGATCTGCGTCGACAGGTCTTCGTCTACCTCGCGGATGGAGTCCATCAGCTGACCTTCCACCGAGCTGTCGAGGAAGTTCATGATGTCCGCCGCACGTTTGACGCCGCCCATGGTGGCGCGTGTGGTGTTGGCGCTGCCGGAGAACTGCTTCTCGAGGATCTGGTTAAGCTCCTTGAGCGCGGACGGCTGCACGGTGTTGAGCGAGGACACACGCAGGATGATGTCCAGGCGCACCTTGTGGTCGAAATGGCTGAGCACTTCACCAGCCTGATCCGGGTCGAGGTACGCGACGACGATGGCCTGAATCTGCGGGTGCTCGTAGCGAATCACGTCGGCAACGGCACGTGGCTCCATCCATTTCAGGCTGTCCAAACCACTGGTGCTGCCGCCGAGAAGAATGCGGTCGATCAGATTGCCGGCCTTGTCCTCGCCCAGTGCCTGGGTGAGCATCTTGCGAATGTAGCCGTCGGCACCGACGCCGAGGCTGGTCTGATCGCCGACGATGTCGACGAACTCGGCCATTACCTGCTCGACCTGCTCGCGATGAATGTTGCGCATGCCAGCCATGGCCACGCCGACGCGCTGCACCTCTTTCGGCCCGAGGTGACGCAACACCTGTGCGGCATCGGTTTCGCCCAGCGAAAGCAGCAGAATCGCGGCCTTGTCGACCTTGTTCAGCTTGGTAGCGGTGCGATTGTCACTCATCGGCGTTGATCCACTCTTTCACGACCTGGGCGACGCGGCCAGGGTCTTCCGCCACTAGGCTCTTGATAGCGTTCAGTTGCGCATCATACCCCTCGCTGGGGCTAGGCAACATGATGCTCTGCGGGCCGCCAAGGCTGACACGGTCATCGGACAGCTCGCCATCCAGACCTGCCATCGAGCCAAGCTCCACATCACCGGAGCCTGCCAGTTCCTTGCCCCTGCCACCGCCGGTGATGTTGTTGAGCACCGGACGCAACACGCCGAACACCAGCACCAGGATGAACAGGACGCCAAGCACCTGCTTGACGATGTCCCAGAACCAGGGCTGGGTGTAGAACGGAATATCCGGAATTTCTTCGCCCATCGACGCGGTGAACGCCGTGTTGATCACGCTGACGCTGTCGCCGCGACTGGCATCGAAGCCCACCGAATCCTGAACCAGACGAGTGAAGCGCGCCAGGTCATCGGCGGTCCACGGCACCCGGCTGCTTTCGCCGGTGGCCGGATCGACACGTACCTGGTCGTCCACCACCACCGCCACCGACAGGCGACGCAGGCGCCCCTGCTGCTGACGGGTGTAGCTGATGGAACGGTCCAGCTCGAAATTGCGGGTGGACTGCTCACGCTTGTCGGCCGGATACGGGGCGAGCATCGGCTGGCCGGTAGCCGGGTCCATGATCTGCTGACCATTGGCATCGACCAGCGGCTGACCAGCCGCTATCGGGCCGGCTGGAGCGGCAGCGCCTGCAGCCTGCTGTGGAGCGGCAGCCGGGCCTGGCGGCTGATTGGACAGCGCGCCCGGCACGCCTTGCGGCGACAGGCTGCTCTGACGCTGCTCATTAACCTGTTGCTCGCTGCGCAGTGCGGGTTGATCCGGATTGAACATTTCGGAAGTGGACTCGACCGAACTGAAATCCACATCAGCCGACACTTCTGCCTTGTAGCGGCCGGTACCCAGCACCGGCTGCAGAATGTTATGCACACGCTGGGTGAACAGCGTTTCCATACGGCGGGTGTAGTCGAACTGCTTGCCAGCCATGGTCAGCTCGGACAGCTCCTGCTGATCGGAAAGCAGATTGCCCTTCTGGTCGACCACCGTGACTTGGCCCTTGTCCAACTCAGGCACACTGGTCGCCACCAGGTTGACGATGGCCATCACCTGACTCGGCTCCAGGCTGCGGCCCGGGTAGAGTTCCACCAGTACCGAGGCACTAGGCTTGCGCTCATCACGCACAAAAACGGAAGCCTTGGGCATCGCCAGATGCACGCGCGCAGCTTTGACGTTGTTGAGGCTGGACACCGTGCGCGCCAACTCGCCTTCAAGGCCGCGGCGATAGCGGGTCGCCTCCATGAACTGGCTGGTACCCAGGCCCTGCTCACGGTCGAGAATTTCAAAACCGACGCTATTATCGGTCGGCGCCACGCCAGCGGCAGCCAGACGCATACGCGCACGACTCAGATCGTCGGCCTTGACCAGCAACGCGCCGGAGTTGGGCTCGACGGTGTAGTTGATACCCGCAGTATTGAGAGTTTCCACCACCTGGGTGGCGTCCATCCCATTGAGACTGCCATAGAGCGGGCGATAGTCCGGCTGCTGTGACCAGAGCACCACGGCAAAGCCAATGGCCACGCTGGCAGCCAGACCGACCAACAGGCCGAGCTGCCGCAGCACCGACATTTCGGCGAGATTTTCCAGGAAGCTAAGGCCCAGCAGGGGCTTCTTCGACTCGCCTGACTCGGCCTTGGCCGGTACGTTTGCTACTACTGCTTCAGCCATGACTCAATCCTCAGACCGGCATCTGCATGATGTCTTGATACGCCTGGACCAGCTTGTTACGCACCTGGGTCATGGCCTGGAAGGATACGCTGGCTTTCTGCGAGGCGATCATCACATCGGTCAGATCGACCCCGCTCTGCCCCATCTCGAAAGCGGTCGCCAGTTTATTGGAAGCCTGCTGGGTCTCGTTGACCTTGTTCACCGCCTGGCCGAGCATTTCCGAGAAACTCGGCGCCCCTTGCACTGGCTCGCTCGCAGCAGGCTTCTGACGCGCCATGGCCTCAGCCTGCATGGAACGCATTTCCAGCATCAAGCGATTGAATTCGACACCTTGGCTCATGACTTCCTCCACTGCCCGCTTTTTGACACTAGCGGCGCTATGCAGGGGTATTTGCAACAAGGGTGCCAGAATGAAGGAGAGTTCGGAGAGCGGTACGACCGGGGAACCGGTCACCATGATCGGTATACACAGAACGCCCTAGGGTCGGGCGTTCATGCAAGGTGCGCAGCGCGCACCGCGAAGCTGACGACACACATGAGCCGCCACGGAGCCCTTCACCTGACAGGCAAAGATGCCCCGAGCGAGAAGTCTCAGCTGGCGTACAGGTAAGCCTCGACATCCATCCCGGCATCTCGCATCTGCGCCAGCTTGTATCGCAGGGTGCGCGGGCTGATACCCAGGCGTTCAGCGGCCTCCTTACGGCGGCCGCGCTCGGCACGCAGGGTGTCGATGATGACCTGAAACTCACGACGGCGAAGGTCTTCGCCCAACGCGCCGGAATCCACCGCAGCCGCCGGCTCGGCTGGCTGCACCACTGGCGGCGCGACGTTTGGTACGACTGCCAGGCGCGGCACGGCGCTCTGCACCGTCTGACCTATGGGGGCGTGCAGGCAGAGATCCTGCGCCTGTATCACCCCACCCTGCTGCAGGATCAAGGCTCGCTGAATGGCGTTGTCCAGCTCACGCACGTTGCCCGGCCACTGATGCTGCACCAGGCTCTGCGCAGCCGACTCGGACAGACGCACCGGCATCTGATTCATTTTTTTGACGTGCTTGGCCAGCAGCCGCTCGGCAAGCGGCAGAATGTCGGCAGGCCGCTCACGCAACGGCCGCCAGGCCAAGGGGAAGACCGACAGTCGATAATAGAGGTCCTCGCGGAAGCGCCCTGCGGCAACCTCGCTAGCCAAGTCACGGTTGCTGGTGGCCAGCACGCGAATATCCAGGTTGATTGGCTTGCGCGCCCCGACCCGTTCCACCTCACGCTCCTGCAGCACACGCAGCAACTTGGCCTGCAGCCCCAGCGGCATTTCGGAAATCTCGTCGAGGAGGATGGTCCCGCCATCGGCCAACTCGAACTTGCCCGGCTGAGCGGTGACCGCACCGGTGAACGCGCCCTTCTCATGCCCGAACAACGTGGCCTCAAGCATGTTGTCGGGAATCGCCGCACAGTTGATGGCGATGAAAGGCCCAGAGGCGCGCGGCGACTGCTGATGGATATAACGCGCCAGCACCTCCTTACCGGTCCCCGACTCACCCGTGATCATCACCGTCGAATCACTCTGCGCCACGCGTGACGCCAACTCCAGCAACTGCACGCTGGCCGGCTCAAGCGCCACCGGACCATCGCGATCCCCCGCCGTCAATTTACCGAGAGCGTGCTTGGCCACCAGCTCCAGCAGCGTGCGCGGCTCGAACGGCTTGACCAGATAATCAGCGGCGCCCTGACGGATGGCATCTACCGCCCTCTCTACCGCGCCGAAAGCCGTCATCAGCAATACCGGCAGTTGCGGATAACAACTACGGATCTGCGCCAGCAGTTGATGACCATCCATACCCGGCATGTTGACGTCGCTGACCACCAGCCCGAACGGCTCTTCGGTCAACGCGACCAAGGCCGCCTCGGCGCAATCGACGGCTCGATAATCATGTCCGCCCAGGCACAGGGTATCGGCCAGGGCTTCGCGCAGCGCGCGATCGTCTTCAACCAGCAGGACTTTGGCAGCCATGGGTTACTCCTGATTCGAGTGAGACGCCGCATCAAGCAGCGGTAGAGAAACGATGGCGCAGGTACCACGACCCGCACGCGATTGCAGCAGCAGCTGGCCCTGGTGGGCGCGTGCCACAGCCTTGACCACGGCCAGGCCGAGGCCGGTTCCGGTAGTCTTGGTGGTAAAGAACGGCTCACCCAGGCGCGCCAGGGTTTCCTGACTCATGCCGGGCCCGTTGTCACTGACGCACAGGCGCAACTGGTTGTCGCGGCGGTACAGATGGACCTTCAGACGCGCATCGCGCCCGGCCGCTTGTATGGCGTTGTCGATCAGGTTAAGCACGGTGCCGACCAACGTATCGCGATTGCACAGCAGTTCGCCGTCACGCACATCGCACTGCCAGCGTACGGCCATATCACCCACATGGGCATCGGCAGCAGCACGCAGCGCGTCGAACAAGACAGGCGGCGACAGACGATCCGGCAACGGCAGCTCGCCACGGGCAAAGATCAGCATGTCGCGCACCTGGTTTTCCAGCTCGTGCAAACGCTCCTTCAAACGCCCAGCGAAACGCTGCTGCTGTTCGGCCGGCAGCACCTGTTCATTGAGGTGGCTTGCGTAGAGCAACGCAGCGGAAAGCGGTGTACGGATCTGATGGGCCAGGGAGGCGACCATGCGCCCCAGCGCCGATAGGCGCTCATGGCGAGAAAGCTGATCCTGCAGGCGACGGGTTTCCGTCAGGTCGGTCAGCAGCACAAGCTGCCCCGGCTCCCCGTGCAGGGAACGCGTGGCGATAGATAGACGGCGGCCGTCGCGCATGGAAATTTCATGACCATCGTCTTCGCGCGGGGCGAAGTTGCGTGCGATCACCTGACGCCAGAGCATGCCCACCAGGGGCTGGCCGAGAAGCGCACGCGCCACGGGGTTGGCCTCGCGCACGACACCCTGACCGTCGATGACGATCACACCGCCAGGCAGCAGGTCCAGCAGGCTTTGCAGGCGATGGGCCAGGCGTTCCTTCTCCGCCAGTTCCTGCATGCGCTGTGCACTGACCAGCGCCAGTTGCCCCTTCAGCTCATTGACCCGCGCCTCAAGCAGGCTGTAGGACTCGCTGAGCTGATTGGACATCTGATTGAACAGGGCAAAGGCCTGCTCCAGTCCCGCGCGGCTGGCTTGTTCGAGCGGTGCGGAGCCGTTTGGCTCTGCTGACTCGGTAGGACGAAGGTTGGCTTCCATCTGCTTCTCTCGTACGACGTACCGTCAGAAGACGGTCAGATACAAGAGCTTTAGCAATCCTCGTGCCTACTTTTTTGTTCTTATTTATCAATCACTTGAAAAAACAAAGCCGGAGCTTGCGTCAAAGCTCCGGCTTTCTTTGTGCTGTTTGACGCGAGGCTGCTGGATCAATCCTCGTCCTGGCCATCCTCTTCGCGGCGGCTCATGCCGTACTTACGCATCTTCTCGACCAGCGTGGTACGGCGAATACGCAGGCGCTCAGCAGCGCGCGCCACCACACCACCGGCATCATCCAGCGCTTGCTGAATCAGTCCCTGCTCCAGGTTACCGAGGTAGTCCTTCAGATCCAGCCCCTCCGGCGGCAGCATGGCTGGCGTATCGAGGCCCGGTAGACCTGCCATGATCGCAGCGCGCTCTTCCATTTCATCGCGCAAGCTGGCTGCAAGCTGCTCATCCTCGTCATCGACATGACGAAATTTCTTCGGCAACTCGCCCACCCCGATCACGCCGTATGGATGCATGATCGCCATGCGCTCTACCAGGTTGGCTAGCTCACGCACGTTGCCTGCCCAATCATGGCGGCACAGCGACATGATGGCAGCTGAGTTGAAACGAATAGAGCCGCGCTTCTCGTGCTCCATCCGTGAAATCAGCTCGTTCATCAGCAGCGGGATATCTTCGATGCGCTCGCGCAGCGGCGCCATCTCGATGGGGAAGACGTTGAGGCGGTAATACAAGTCCTCACGGAAACTGCCGTCCTCGATCATCCTCTCCAGGTTCTTGTGGGTGGCGGCGATGATGCGCACATCAGCGGTCTGCGTCTTGTTGCTACCGACACGCTCGAAGGTGCGCTCCTGCAGCACGCGCAACAGCTTGACCTGCATCGGCAGAGGCATGTCACCGATCTCATCGAGGAACAGCGTACCGCCATTGGCCAGTTCGAAGCGCCCTGCCCGGCTAGTGATAGCGCCGGTGAAGGCGCCCTTCTCATGACCGAACAGCTCGCTCTCCAGCAACTCGGCCGGAATCGCGCCGCAGTTGACCGGCACGAACGGCGCCTCACGGCGCTTGGAGTGGTAGTGCAGATTACGCGCTACCACTTCCTTGCCGGTTCCGGACTCTCCAAGGATCAACACGCTGGCCTCGGTGTCGGCGACCTGCTGCATCATCTGCCGCACCTGTTGAATGGCGCGACTGGTGCCCACCAGACTGCGGAACAGGTTGGGCTCGCGCTGCCGCCCACGATCACGAGCCTGGTCGTACATCTCGCGATAGACCTGAGCACGATGCAGCGAATCGAGCAGCTTGTTATAGCTGAGCGGAGTCTCCAGGCTGGCCAATACACGCCTGCGCAAATCCTCCGGCCACTCGACGATACTGGAGTCGCCGACCGTCAATAACGGCAGGAACTCATCCCAGCCAGCAATCTGCTTGGTCAGCTCGAGCGCCCCACCCTTGGCCTCGACATCGCCCAGCAAGACGCTGAGCACTTCGCGACTGGAAGCGAGTTCGGCCACGGCGTTGCGCCAGTCTTGGCTGGTACAGGCCAGATACTCTTCCCCGAGAAAACTCAGAATGATCGCCAACTCGTGGCGGCGCGCAGCATTGTCATCGATCAACAGGATTTTGGTTTCACGCCACATCTTGTGCTTGTCTGACCCGAGAGGTGAGAGAAATCGCACGCCAGATCTTCGACGCGCGCCGGCAATTAGCCACTAGTAAAGTCAAAAAATTGAAGCCAGTCAATTTTATGGCGTAACTTTTTCGCCCGCCAACGGAATTAGCTAAGCAGCTGTTTGCAGAGCCGGGTAGTGGTAGCCGATAAAAAAGCAGGAGTAGCGCAAGCGCAGAGAGGGACAACCGAGCCGAACCTACTGGTTAAACTCGGTAAACATCAGGTTATCAGCCGAAAAGCTGATAAACCTTGGCGCCCTGGCGGGATTGATTGAGCTGCACCAATTCACCAGCCAGACGCTGCTGCTCGGCCTGACAAACGGTCACCAACTCACGGTACAGTGACAGCAGATTTTCCAGGCCACTGCGCAGCTCTTCTTCGTCATCGCTATCGACCATAGCCGCATCGACTACCATGCGGCACTGCAGATCGAGCTCGCCGATCGCGGCCCAGTCCTGTTTGGCCAGAGCATCGCGCAGGGCCGAACCGGTCGCTTGCAAACGCTGAACGGATGAACTCATTCGCTTCTCCTTCGATGCTCGCTACTGAGCGATGGCATCCCAACCCTGTTTGACGTTACGAAGCAGCACTGAAACCTCTTCGAGAAGCTCCGGCTCGTTGCTCACATTGGCCTCGGTCAAACGGGCGATCATGTATTCGTACAGGCTATCGAGGTTACCGGCCAGCTCGCCACCTTGCTGGTGGTCGAGACTCTCGCGCAGTCCCGCGACGATGGCAATACTCTTGCCGATCAACTCGCCTTTCAGCGCTGTTTGCCCGCGCTCCATGGCACCACGTGCCTGAGCGATACGAGACAGACCGCCCTCCATCAACATCTGGATCAGTCGATGAGGGCTGGCCTCTGCGGCCTGCGCTTGGTTGTTGACGCTCTGATACTGCTTGAGGGCCGCCATTGCGTTCATAGTCGCTCTCGCTCTACCGATGGGCTGATACTTCGGTATCGGCCCTGAGGCTCAAAGCTTTAACGATTTTGTCGCTGAAACAGCTAAGCCAGAAGCACTCAATCAGCCAGCAGGTGCCGGTTCGACCTCAGGGCCGATGGCATCCCAGGCGCTTTTGATATCACCCAGCAGCGCCTGAACCTCTTCGAGGGTACGTGGCGTGTCGTCCAAAGCGACACCCGCCAAACGACGCGTCATATAGTCGTAAAGCGCATCCAGGTTCTCGGCGATTTCACCGCCCAGCTCCTTGTCCAGAGCCGCCTGCAACACACCCAGAATGGTGATGGTGCTACCCACGGCCATGCCACGAATCTCGGTATCACCCTCGGCCTGCGCCTGTTTGGCCAGCATCACGCGCTGCAATGCACCTTCGAGTAACAGCTGCACCGTGCGATAAGGCGATACCTCTTGGCTGGTCTTGACCTGCTTGTAGGCATCGATGGGGTTCTTGCTCATGAATTACTTATCCTTTCTGACGAAGCCAGGCAGATTGGCGAGCATGCCGCTCAAGCTTTCACTGGTGCGAGAAAGCTGTCCTACCAGAGAATCCATTGCGTTGTACTGGGCATAAAGTCGGGTTTGCAGGCTTTCGACACGCTTGTTCAGGCTTTCGCGCTGAGAGTCAACGCTCTTCAAGGTATCGCGCAGGGCACTGTCACGCTGCTTCAATACACCATCGGTCGCCACATAGCCGGATACAAAGCCAGAAAGACGCCCCATCAAGCCGTCACTGCCCGTGAGATAGCTACCCACTTGATCGAAATTGGTCTCAAGCGCCTTGGTCAGCGTGGCATCGTCGAGAGACAACTTGCCATCCTTGCCCGTTGTAATGCCCAGATCCGCCAGCGCCCGAACGCCACTCTCTCCACCGCCGGTCATCTTGACGATTTCGTTACGCAAACCGGCGAGCACGCTGCGCACCGTGGAGTCGCCAACCAGAGGGCCTGCTACAGGCTTGGAACCTTCCACCTCAACGACAGCTGTAAGCTGCGCAGACGAGGTGATCAGAGCGTTGTAGGCGTCGACGAACTTCTGCAGATTGCTCTTGACGCTGGACTTGTCGACACCAACGGTTAGATTGATGGTCTTGCCATCGGTCAGATCGGTAGCGCTCTGCGCCGCAACCAGATCAAGCGTAACGCCCTCAAGGGCATCCTCGATCTTGTTGCTGTTGCGGACCAACTGCAGGCCATCGATGGTCAACTTGGCGGACTTGGCTTGAGTGATTACACCGCCCGCGCCACTGTCCGAGCTTGGCTTGAGGAAAGCATCAGCATTGTCAGGATCAGCCTGTGGCGTGAACGCCTGAGTCGTCAGGGCATTGCCGCCGGTCGTTTCACCATCTTCGGTAACCGCTACCCGGATGTCATTGCCTTCGCCAGTCTTGGTCGAGCTCAGCACCAGGCGGGAACCGGAATCATCGGTAATGATGGTGGCACTTATACCGCTGTTTTTCCCGGCTTCGTTTATCGCGTCACGCATGCCAGCAAGCGTGTTGTTAGCTGCGGTGACATCGACACTGATACTGGTACTGCCAGCGGAAATTTCCAGCGTACCGCTGTTGAAAGTAGCCGGGGCGTTACCCACACCCGAGACAGACTGCAGGGCAACCTTGCTGCTGGCAGCCAGTTGCTGAACCTGAACGCTGTATGTGCCTGCAGGCGCAGTTGTGGCAGCAGTAGCCTTGAGCACACTGCTATTGGAGGTGCTGGCAGTGCGCGACTCAAACAGGGAAGGTTTGTTTAGCGCGTCGAGGGCCGTCTTGAAGGAGTTCATCGCCCCC
Source organism: Pseudomonas sp. zfem001 (assembly GCF_032621725.1). NCBI lineage: Bacteria > Pseudomonadati > Pseudomonadota > Gammaproteobacteria > Pseudomonadales > Pseudomonadaceae > Pseudomonas > Pseudomonas sp. zfem001. Next base: position 234,714 of record NZ_JAVYJI010000007.1, read on the forward strand.
GTGAGGGTGCCGATCGCAGAGATACGGGTAGTGGTCTTCTTCTCGAGATTATCGAGCTGGTTGGTTTTCGGCGCTTTCTCGGCATTAACCAACGCCGTAACAATCTCGTTGATGTTGAGACCCGAACCGATTCCCGTAATACCTGCCATGATCTTGCACCTCGTCAAAAATCCGACTGCACCCTGTCGATTGAAGGATATCAGTCAAAACTCATGCCAAGACGTGTCGTTATGCCTCGGCCTTGAACAAAAGGCTGCGCACTTCTGACAGATTTTCTGCCAACTTCAACGCTTCCTCAGACGGAATCTGGCGAATCACATCGCCCGACCCAGCATCCGTCACCTTGACAACCACACGCCCAGAGCCGTCATCGACGGCAAAATTGATGCTGCGACGAACCGACTGCACGAATTCCTGAATGGTCGCTACCGCATCCTCAACCTGCTCACGACTGACATCCTGAGCAGGTGTGACTACTCGGGTAGAAGCCTGTTCGTCAGTATTTGAAACTGTCGCGATAGTCGAAAGACCTTGCTTCTGCCGAGTTTCGGCAGCATTGGAGACGCCACCATCGCGGACAACCGTGGAATTGACCTGGGGCTTAATTGAGCTGACGTCCATAAATTACTCCTCACAATGAGGTAACGGGGAGAAGAGCCAGGCCCTTCCCCCCGTAGTCTAGCGCCTTTGACCTTAGCCCAGCAGGCTGAGTACGGCCTGCGGCAACTGGTTGGCCTGAGCCAGGATCGCGGTACCGGCTTGCTGCAGGATCTGATTCTTGGTCAGTTCCGAGGTTTCGGCAGCGAAGTCAGTGTCACGAATCCGGCTACGAGCAGCGGAGGAGTTCTCAGCGATGTTCTGCAGGTTCGAGATAGTGTTCTCGAAGCGGTTCTGCACGGCACCAAGCTGAGCACGCTGGCTGTCGATGTTGGAGATCGCACCGTTGATGATACCCAGAGCATCCTGAGCCCCCGTCGCCGTACTGATGTCGATGCTATTCACCGCATCCAGCTCACTGAAGCCGTCAGCACCCAGACCACCGCTCATGCCAGTAACCTGGAAGGCATCGGCTGCTTCGAGCTGTACCTGACCGTCGGCGCGAGCACCGCCACCGGTGGCGATGGTAGCCGCAGTGCCCACATCGTCTGCGCCATCGAAGCTCTTGGCCTGCAGAGTCGCACCACCCGAACCAGCGTAGTTGGTGATCTGGATCGCATCGCCGCGCGAGCTGACCAGTTCGATGGTGTCGCCTTTGTTGACAGCCGAGATACCGGTTTTGCCAGTTTCACGGTTGATGGCGTCAGCCAGCGAGGACAGGTCGGTCAGATCGGTCACCACAGCCGAGACGGTTGCCGCGTCAGTGTCCTTGGACTTGCTGGTGACGCCGGACAGGTTAAACGACACGGTACCCGAGGCAGTGATGCCACCGAGCGTTGCCACGGTACGAGCGTTGGCAGTCACACCGGTCTCATCGCTCTTGGCGTTGATGGCACGAGCCACTTCACTGGCCGAACCACTGGCAGCGCCAGAGATGGCGACGTCACCATCGGATAGTTTGGAGTTGATGTTGAACGAAGCACTGCCGTAAGCGCTGCCCGAGGTAGCGCTGAACGCGGCACCGGAAGCGATGGCCTGAGCCGCCCCACCGGAAGTGGTGACGCGGTTGATACCGATACGATCAGTGGCAGCGGAGCCGATGGAAACACTGATGGTTTCGTAGGCGTTGGCACCAACCTGGAAGCTCTGCGAACCAAAGCTGCCGTCGAGAATCTTGCGACCGCCGAAGCTGGTGGTATCAGAGATACGATTCAGCTCTTGTTGCAGCTGAGCGACTTCACCCTGAAGGGCGGCGCGCTCGATGGCGCCGTTGGAGCCGTTAGCCGATTGCAGGGCCAGGTCACGCATACGCTGCAGGATGCCAGTGGACTGCTGCAGGGCACCTTCAGCGGTTTGCGCCAAGGAGATACCGTCGTTGGCGTTACGGGTCGCTACGCCCAGGCCAGTAATCTGGCTGGTCAGGCGGTTGGCGATCTGCAGACCAGCAGCGTCGTCTTTGGCGCTGTTGATGCGGTAGCCGGTGGACAGACGCTGGAGGGAAGTATCCAGGCCTTTGGACGAGGTGTTCAGGTTACGCTGAGTGTTGAGGGACGCAACGTTAGTGTTGACTGTAAGGGCCATGGTATTGCCTCCAGATGACCTTAGAACCGTTTGTCTGAGCTTGCGAGCTCGGGCCTGCATGCTCAGACGCCCAGAGAGTTCGCATTCGATCTCTTTATCGGCGCTTGCCTAAGGAGCTTTAGAGACAATTTTCAGCTTTTTTTTATTCTTTACAGTCAACCACTTAAACAACAACACACGCCTTTCAGACCTCTTTGACTGAAATCCGTCGAGCACTATTGCAGTGCTCGACGGGTTTTACGGCACATTCAGTCAGGCATCCAGGCCTTGCGCCAAAGCTCAAGGCTCTCACCTTCAAGCATCCAGTCACGATAAACGGCCTCACGTAGGCGATCACCCGCCTGCGCAGCAGCATCCAGATCACTGATATGCATGCGTATGGCGTCGACCCAGTCCCGGAAGCGGTTTTTCACTCGCGTAACAGGAAGGTCTCCGCGATAGCACACAAGATCACTACAGATCACCGGAATGCCGCAGGCGCCATACTCCAACAGGCGCAAGTTGCTCTTGCACTCGTTGAACAGATTGGCCTCCACCGGCGCCAGCGCCAGATCAAGGTCCAGACTCGCGAGCGCAACCGGGTAAGACTCGATATCGACACCTGGGTGAAATTCATTAATGAAGGGCCGGATCGCATCCGGGCACATGCCCATGAACACCCACTCGACCTCTCCCGCCAATTCGCGAACGACATCAACGATCAAGTCCAGGTCACCGGTATGGCTCACCCCACCGGCCCAGCCGACCCGAGGCTTACGCCCTCGCCGACGCTGGCTTTGCAGCCCCTTCCACCATTTCACCGGCAGGCGGTTCTCGATTACACGGATATCGCCATGCAAACCGGAGAACGCCTCTGCCAATGGCTGAGTGGACACCACGAAGCGGTCGACGAACTCCAGGCCGCGACGCAGAGACTTGAGGATATCGCGAGGCATCTGATCCCGATGCACGCTTTTCAGTGGCAGGTTCGGTAGATAGTCGTCCAGCTCGTAGACTTTGAACGCGCGCGAGAAACGCTTGAGACGGCGCATGGCCTCCAGGCGATCATCGCCAATCTGGCGCTGCAACACGACCACGTCCGGGTCGTAACGCTCCAGATCGGTTACCTGCAACAACCCCATGGACAGAGTGCCATCGGCCAGCCCCTGAGACTTCAGCGCAGAGAGCGGCTGGATGACGCGGTAATGACCACAGCCCCAAGGATCGGCCGGGTGGGCCAATACCACCGGTAAAGGCCGCCAACTCAGGGGGCGCCAGGTCAGGGACACGTCGCTTTCCAGATCGAAGCCCCGCCCGTTCAATGCCAGATTGCGGTTGTAAGCACGGTCGTTTGCCAGTTGCGGCAAGTAACGCTCGTAAAGCTGATCTTCTGCCGCAGCGCTGGCCCGCACTTGCTCCGTCTCATGCAGGATGATCGCGTTTGCCGCCCATACAGTCAGATACCCGGCATCGCGCACGCGCAAACAGAGATCCACATCGCGGAAGGCATTCAGCCCGGCATCCATCCCACCAACCTGACGGAACACTTCAGCACGCACCATCAGGCATTGCTCACCGACGGCGCTGTAGTTCTGATCCACCTGCAGACGATGCATATAACCCGCCGCATCCATCGCCTCCCCAGCGAAGGCTGGAGTCGCCGGGCCGTTGACCCCCAACAGCAACCCGGCCTGGGCGATACGCCCGTTCGACGTCAGCAGCTTGCCGCCGACCACACCGACCTCCGGCCTCTGAGCGTGATTGAGCAACTCATCCAGCCAGTCAGCATTGACGACGGCCGCTTCGCCGGAAAGCAGCAGCAGATATTCGCCACGAGCCTGCTCGGCAGCGCGGTTCTGCGCTAGCCCAGCTTCTGCGGGGAACACGCGAACCTTGTCATCACCGAGTAACTCCACCTCGCGCAGCCAAGCGCTGACGTCAGCCCGCGTGCCGCTATCAGCCAGCAACAGCTCGTAATGACCATAGGCCGTCTTTTCCAGCAAGCTGTCGGAGCAGCGCTGCAAGGCGGCCAACGGCACATCCGTGGCGAGAATGATCGACACCAAGGGAGCAGCGCCATGGCCATAGTGCACCCGATAACGTCCCGGCAAGCCGGGCAGCACCTGAGCCTGATAGCCTCGATTACCCAGGTGACGCTCGATCACTCGGCGCTCGTCAGGATTATCACGCAGCGTAGGCGCTTCGGTGATCAACAGCGGTTCATCGATATGCCCCAGCCCAGTCAGGCCTTCTTGTTCGATAAGGCGGGTCAGCAGTTCGAACTCAAAAGCATCGGAGAACGCCGAATCGAAGCCACCAACAGCCAGGAACAGATCGCGACGATACAACCAATGGCGCGCCATCACCATCGGGAAGCTGAGCAACAGATCCAGGTTGAAGCCCGGCAGGAAGGCCCCGCCCAGGCTACCGTCCGGCAGGCGTTGCAGCTGATCGCCATACACCGCGCGGCAGTCGGGGTTACCAGCCAGTTCAAGCCCAGCGACCATCAGACCGCTCTGGGTAAACTCATCTCCGGCACGCGCCAGCATGAACCACTGGCAATCGCTCGCCTCGACCGCGCGGTTGATCTGCTCAACCAAGGGCTCGTCGGTCAATTGCAGGAAATGCAGCTTGTCCGCCGCCGAGGTGGCCGGGACATCGGCCGAGGTGATCACCAAGATGCGCAATGTTGCGTAAAGGCAGCGCTCGCCGAGCAAGCTTTTAAGCGTGACCATCAGTTGATCGGACTGGTCGTCGCTATCGACTACCACCACGCCAATCAACGGCCCTCCCTGGTGATCCTGCAGGTAATCGGCGATCAGACTGTTCTCGGCTGCTGTCGGTAGACGCTCCGCCAGCCAGCCTGGTAGAGCGAAGCCGGACGACTCGCCAGGGCCCGCCCCCAGACTCTCCAGCAGCGCCTGACGATTTCGTCGCAACGTTTCCCGCCCCAAATCGGAATGGCGCGAATACAGCTCACGATAGAGTGCTGGATAGTCCTTGAGCGCTTGCTGGGATCGCCGCTGCGCAGTGGATTGATCCTGACGCATGCGCACTTCCACCGTCTCGCGTTGGATATGGTGAAACTCGCTGCGTGCACACAGACGCATCAGAAAATCCCAATCCTCCAGGCCTGCCAACGACTCGTCGAAGTCACCGACATCAAGAGCGAGCGTACGAGGGCAAGCAAAGGTATTGACTGGAATGTAGTTGTTGACCAGCAGGCGATCTTGCGAGTACTCATCGTGCGGATAACGCTGCTCACGCCCCAGCTCGACCCGGTTGCCATCCTCGACCTTCTCCAGGATGAAGGCCGCATCCGTATACACCACGCGATCCGGATGCGCGTCCAATGCCTCCGCCAACACCTGCAGATGCTCGGGCAAGTACCGGTCGTCATCGTCCAGATAAACGACGTATTGGCCACGAGCCAGGCGTATCGCCGCATTACGAGCAGCTGCAGGCCCCTGGTTACGCCCCTGGCGCACATAGGTGATAGGGAAATCGTAGTTCGCCAGCAACGGCTCGATCACTATGCCATTGTCATTGACCAGGATGGTTTCGAAGTCCCTCAAACTCTGCAGGCCAACGCTAGCCAAGGCGTCCTTGAGCAGCTCAGGGCGGTTGTACGTGGTCAAGATGATGGAAAACAGTGGCTCGTGCCCTGCCCCAGCCAGATGTTCCAGTTCGGCCAGCTCAGACGAGACCTCGAGGCCAAGTGCTCGAGCCCTGTAGCCTGAACGCAAGGCCGCTGAATATTCGCCAAGCGCCTGCAAGGTCTGCGTGACCTTCCAGCGTGCCTGCGCCTGTGCGTTCTGCTCTGCAGCCAACTCGGGATACAGGCGACTCACAGGGTAGCGGGCAAATGCATCGAGCACGACTTGCGCCTCGAATGCCTTGGTCTTAGCACTGGACAGGCTTTCATCGTGCTGACGCCAGTGGCATACGATGGCCTCGACCTTTTTGAAGCAGGCCGAGTCGGCCAGCCGCGTCCACATCTGATAATCGTGACAGCGCCTGAAACTTACATCGTAGCCGCCGTACTTGGCATACAAGGATCGACGTACCGCCGTACCCGGGTTCGGCAGGCAATTGCCCTGTATCAGGATGGGCAGTAACGACTGCCCTTGATAGTCCGGGTAATTGGTCCGGAAAACCTTATCAGGATGTCTAACGTCATCGAATATTTCCAGATCGCCATAGACCACATCAGCATCCGGGTTCTGCACAATGACCCGACGCTGTGCGGCCAATGCACCCCGCGCCTGCCTGTCATCGCTATCGATCCAGACGATGAACTCACCACGTGCCGCGTCGATACCAGTGTTTCGCGCCGCCGCACCGCCGCCATGGTCATTCTGCAGCAGACGAATGCGCGGATCCTGGATCGAGCGGATGATCTCGACGGAACGATCAGTGGAACCATCGTCGACCACGATCAGCTCGAAATCGCCGTGGTCCTGCGCCAGTACAGAGTTGATCGCCTCGCGCACATAGCGCTCACGGTTATAGACAGGCATCACCACACTGAAAAATACATCAGTGCCAGTGGGGGCTGAACTGACAGGAGCTGAAACGGGAAAAGGAACACCGAACCGTCGATGCATCCACTGGCCCACCTGTTCGGCCAATGCCTCCTTACTCTCAGAACGCAGTCCTCGATGGTGACGAATGTCATCAATGAATGCGTCGCGCAGGCCAGAGTAATCTGCCTGGATATTTTTACCCACGAACCGCTGTATAGCGGTAGTTTCACGCTTGGCAAACTCACGCCGCAGGTATAGCGGCTTTTCCAAGCGACGGAATGGTCCATGACCTGCGAGATGGCAGAGCCAGACTAGATCACCACTGATGACAGGCTCGATGCGAAAGTCGATAAACTTACGCCGAATCAATTGATTGATTGCTTCACAACGATCCAATGAGTTCAGTAGCCTGACATAGCGCTCCGAGTTTTCTAGCGGTTCGGCGAAAACATAGTTGCCTCCATTAGAGTACCCAAGCACGGTTCCGCTTTCGTTGATCCATTGGGTATGCCCGTAAACAAGGCTGGCATGCTCATTTGCATCTAGTTCAGCCGACGCCAACTCGAGAAACTCAGGATGAAGCTGATCATGCCCGCCGAGCCACATGAAGTAATCCGAGCTTGTCGCCTCGAGGCAGAAGCGAAAGTTTGCCGCTGAGCCAATATTGGTTTCGTGCCGAAAGTAGACAAATCGGGAGTCAGCCTCACAGAAGGATCGGCAGATATTTCCGGTTTCATCAGTAGATGCATTGTCAGACAGCAGAACCTTGAAATCCCGAAAACGCTGCTCCGCCAAGGAGGTAAGCGTTTGCTCAATATAGAGGCCTTCGTTATATACGGGAACCGTGATCACGATCCGGTGCGAAACAAGAGTAGACATACTATCCCCTCATAAACCTGAAGCAGGCATGCTCAAACTAGTCGGCAACACGCTTCAGGTACCCATCAGGGCAGACTGTCAGCAGCAATTTGTTTTCAATATCTTTGTCGATCACAAAGCCTGGATTCAACGACATCCACTCATGAACGGCGGTCTTTGGGTTATCCCCCGGCCCCCAAGGACGATCCCCGGACAACTCTTTCGGAAGATCCTCGACGATAGTATCGAAAACCACGCAGTAACTATCCTTACTGACCAGTGACGCATAAGCATTCAACTCCGCAAGGACGTGATCATGGGTATGGTTGCTATCCAGACAAACCAGCACTCGGGAATACCCAGATGCAAACTCACGGACCTGTTCAACAACCTCGTCAGCAATACTGGAGCCTTGAATCATCTTGATTCGTGACGACAACGGATGTTTCTCGATCGCAACACGATTGTGCTCACGAATATCTATATCCACGCCCAGCACCATTCGCTGAGGCACTCGGGGATCCATTTGAACGCCTTGCTCCATCGCATCGAACATATCCAGTAGTGCCAGCATGGACGCGCTCAGCACCAGAGAGCCCCCGTGGGCGATACCGGTCTCGATGATGAGATCCGGACGAACGGCCCAGATCAGCTCCTGCATCGCGACCATATCCTGTGGATACTGGATAATGGGCCGCCCCAGCCAGTTGAAGTTATAAGAGTATTTTGGCTGAATGGACGCCAACATGAACTCCCCTGCAACGTCCCGCAAGGATCTGCATGGAGAAATACCAACCTGCCCCTCGCCTACACCGATATCATCTTTACTCATGATCAACCCCGATATAAATGAAGTCTTCGCCCGCCATGCTGCGAATTTCCTGAAGATAGTTGGAGTTCATGACGTAGATACTTGAGCCCTTTGGCAATTCAGGTAATACCTGTTCCGGTGCATGCACCATCAGTCCTGTTCCCGGTAGAAATCGCCTCTGCTTTTCTGGGTTGATATCGATGACTTTATCGACGGGATAACCAGCACGCGCACGCAGGAGGGAGAAAATTACCCCCTTAGAGGCTCCCCCCCATACCACCGCACAGCCTTGATCACCCGATCGCCTCTTGGCGATAGCGCAAGTGAAATCATTCGGCAGGCTGAAGCCACTCACGACGGGAAGTGGACACTGCCTAAGCAGTCCGAGGTCGGCCACTACGTAGAAATACTGCTCACCGAACAGATGCCCACAACTGACTACCTCCCCAAAGAACCTGAAGAAGTCCGACAATCTAAAATAGTTGACGTGCTCATAAAATATGTCAAACCAAGCCCGGCGCTCACAAATCCAGTCGAAACATGGTACTTCGATGTAAATTCTCCCCCGCCCACCATTCGCCTCTTTCAACTGATGAAGGAAGGAAAAAGGATCCTTTATGTGTTCCAGGACATGACGAAGGATGAGAGCATCGGCCTGCACAGTCACTTCAGCGGAAAACAGCTTTCGTTGAATACTCGGATTATTTCCTTCGTAAGTCACATCGAAACCAGTTATATCCGCCCCACGAGCCTGCAGTAATTCAAGAAACGAACCCTTGCCACAACCGACCTCAACCAGGCGAGAAAGCCCCATGTCTCGCTCGACGACATCTGCCACTTCCTGTAGGTGCAGGCGAAATTGAGGGCTCAGTGCTTGCTCGTTCTGATAGTGTCCATCGTACGTCATCAGCTCCGGACGAAAAGCGAAATTGGAAATAACTCCGGTAATTTCATCCTCTACCAGCTCGATATCACCTCGCGGACAATTAACAGCCTCATCCATATTGTCATACATACGATTCTGGAAGATGGGGAATCCCTTTTCCCGATATATGACCTTCACTCTGCACCCCCCGTACATACACCTACAACAACCGGCACCTCACTTGCATTGTCAGGTCTAGCGCCAAAATGCAGGAGATCACGCCGTCCATATTCGTCGGCAATACGCTCCGCCAGTTCGCGGACAGAGACACCTTTGCCCGAGCAGATATTCATGGCCCCACGACCGGGCCCCATTGCAACCTTTGCTATCGCCTGGCCCGCGACCTTCACATCCATAAAGTCCCGTACCTGTCCGCCACTGGATAGCTTCGCGGGCTCGCCTCGAGAAAGACAGGTGCGTATATATGCAGTCAGCCGCCGCTCATCTTCTCCTTCTCCATAGAGATAAAAGAGGCGGCACCAGGAGAACTCCATAGCGAGGTCGTCGAAATACCGTGCCAATGACAAATATGTAGCGGCCTTTGCCGCACCGTAGAGCGTTACGGGCTTAAGTGGCGTATCCGCGAAAAGCAGTCCGCCTTTCAAGTCGTACTCGAAACAGGTTCCAACGCCTAGGAAATGCCGGACACCCGCCTGCGCACAAGCCTTGGCTAAAGTCAGTGTGCCACTCAAGCAGTCTAGGTTCTTCGGAGACTCCAAGTACCGTCCCGGCTCCGCATACCAGGCTACATGGATGACTGTATCGATCCCGGAGCAAACAGATACCCACCAATCCAGCCCCTCGGAGAAAATGTCTGCAGACTGGAAAACCTCCAGGCCACGATAGTCGACCTCCCCGTCCCGCAACCCGTTCTCCCTCGTAACAAGTCGGATGCTTACTGGCGCCTCACGCAGAGCAGCTAATACCTGGCGCCCGACAAACCCCGTCGAACCGGTCAGTAAGACGCGACGGTTCACTTGATCACCAGATGCGGAACAGCGGTGACGAATCGCACTCCGGACTCAGTCAAATGCGCTAGTTGCCGAGTGACCTCATCTGCAATATTCCACGGCAAGATCAACAAGTAGTCACACTGCATTTGCTCAAGCATGGCGACGGGATGAATCGGAACGTGGCTACCGGGCATGTATTTCCCCTGCTTCGAGGGTGCAGCATCGACCACGCACGGCAGCAAATCTGGCTTGATCCCAGCATAGTTGAGAATGGTATTGCCCTTGGCAGCAGCGCCATAGGCCAACACCCGACGCCCTGTGCGCTTCTGCTCTATCAGAAAAGCCAGCAGGTTGTCCTTGACGCGGTCTGCGCGGAACTGAAACTCCTGATACGTAGTGAGAGTACGCAGGCCCGCTTGCAACTCCTCCTCAAGCACAGCAGCGACCCTGGACTCAATGCTGCGCGGATCATCTGCATGGCAAGCGAATATACGCAGGCTACCACCATGGGTCGGTAGCTCTTCCACATCAAAGATGCGCAAGCCGACCGCCTCTAGAATGCGCTGCACGCTGTACAGAGACAGGTAAGAAAAGTGCTCGTGGTAGACAGTGTCAAATTGCACCAGCTCGATCAGACGCAGCAGGTGCGGAAATTCCAAAGTCAGAGTGCCGCCTGGCTTGAGCGCTGCTTTCAACCCGCGTGAGAAGTCGTTGATATCCGGCACATGGGCGAACACGTTGTTGCCCAGCAACAGGTCGGCCTTCCGACCCTCATCAGCCAGGCGATGGCCGAGAGCCTCGCCAAAGAACTCGCGTAATACAGGAATACCTAGTCGTTCGGCAGTTTCGGCAGTGCTGGCGGTAGGTTCGACTCCCAAGCAAGGCACTCCAGCCTCGACGAAGTTGCGCAGTAGGTAGCCATCGTTCGAAGCCACCTCGATCACCAGGCTGTTCGCTCCCAACTCCAGGGCCTCGCGCATACGCTCGGTATAGATACGTGCGTGTTCCAACCAACTGCTGGAAGTGGAGGAGAAATAGGCATAGTCAGCGTCGAACAGCTCGCCGGCGTCAGCGTAATCCTCGGTCTGCACCAGCCAGCACTCCTCGCAGACCCACAGGCGCAGCGGGTAATAGCGCTCGGGCCGGCTCAGATCCGCTTCTGTCAGGTAAGCATTCGACGGCGGCGCATGCCCCAGATCGAGGAAGGAATGCCGCAGTTGGGCCTCACAATGGCGACAGTTCATGGTGCCAGTCCGTTGAAGGCCAAGGTAATTGGGGCATGCTGTCGGTCGCGCTTCGACAAATCTCGCACCGGTAACGGCCAGGTGATGGCCAGCGCAGGATCATCGTGGCACACACCACCCTCAGCGTTGGGGCAATAGAACTCGGTGTGTAGGTAGAGCATCTCGCTGTCCTCCTCCAGCACCTGGAAACCGTGGGCACAGCCCTCGGGTATCACCAGCAAACGTTGGTTTTCCGCACTCAGAACTTCAGCATGCCAGCGCAGGAAGGTCGTAGAGTCACGACGTAAATCCACTACAACATCCCATACCTTTCCACGGATACAACGCACCAGCTTCATCTCCGCATGAGGAAAATGCTGGAAGTGCAGACCGCGTACCGCCCCCGCCTGGCGGGTGAGCGACTGGTTGATCTGCACGATGCGTCGTTCGCCTAGCAGCGGTGCGAGTTCGCTGGCACAGAACAGACGGGTGAAAGCGCCCCGCTCGTCGCGATAGGAATCGCAGTCGACGCGCAGCAGGCCGTCGATCGGAGTTGCGCTCGCCGTCAGGCCCATACGCAACTGGCCCGCCTCGCAGCATCGATGAACTGCAGCAATTGCTCACGGGTGCAGGTCTCACCTCGCTCATGGCTACGACGATACCAGTCGGCAGTCATCTGCAACGCAGTAGCCAGCGGCCAGACTGGCATCCAGTTCAGCCCGGCGCGGGCCTTGGCGCAGTCCAGATAAAGTAAGCGTGCTTCATGCAAACCGTCCTCGGCACCAGTTTGCCAGTTGAGTGTTGGCCAGTACTCACGCAACGCTTGAAGTACTTCAGCCACACTGCGATTGGCCTCGTGCGCCGGGCCGAAATTCCAGGCTTCGGCGCAAGTTCGATCCCCCTCCAATAAGCGCTGGCCCAGCAGCAGGTAGCCGGACAGACACTCAAGCACGTGCTGCCAAGGGCGCGTAGAGGAAGGCGAGCGAATCAGTAGCGGCTGCCCAGCCTGCATAGCACGAACCAGATCGGGAATCAGCCGATCTTCCGCCCAGTCTCCGCCACCGATCACATTACCGGCGCGAGCTGTCGCCAGCAGCGGGCCCGAGCGGTGCCAGAACGACTTGCGGTAGCTGTCACACAGCAGCTCGACGGCCGCCTTGGAGGCGCTGTAGGGGTCATGACCAGCCAGCTGGTCACACTCACGATACCCCCAAGGCCATTCCCGATTGGCATACACCTTGTCTGTGGTGACCGCCACTACAGCGGCAACGCCAGGGATCACGCGGCAGGCCTCCAATAGGTTGGCAGTGCCCTGCACATTGCTCGACCAGGCATCTAAAGGCTGACGGTAGGAGGGCCGCACCAGTGACTGGGCCGCTAGGTGGAATACGATCTCGGGCCTGCACTCGGCGACCAAGCGCTGCAGCGCGACGGCATCACGCATATCACCACGTCGATCAGCAATCGGCAGGCGCAACACATCCCAATGAGGTGTATCGCCGTCCATCTCGCGCGGCAGGGAAAAACCGGTCACTTCGGCTCCGAGTTCGACCAGCCAGGTAGCAAGCCAACTGCCCTTGAATCCGGTATGCCCAGTCAGCAACACCCTGCGCCCCCGGTAACTCGTCGCGAATGCGGTCATTGCCAGACTTTCCAGGGTGCGTTGCCGCTGAGCCAGAGGTCGTTAAGCTGATTCTTGTCACGCAGGGTATCCATCGCCTGCCAGAAGCTGCAATGACGAAAGGCCATCAGATTATTCTCGTCCGCAAGTCGCGTCAGCGGTTCGCCCTCCCAACTGCTCTGGTCGCCGTCGATATAGTCGATGACCGAGGGGTTGAGCACAAAGAATCCGCCATTGATCCAGGCACCGTCGCCTGCGGGTTTCTCCTGAAAGGCTCCCACCCGATCACCCTCCATATTCAGGGCGCCATAACGACCAGGCGGCTGGATGGCAGTGACCGTAGCCGGTTTGCCGTGTGCCTTGTGGAAGTCGATCAAAGCTCGAATGTCGACGTCCGCAACGCCGTCACCATAGGTAAAACAGAAGGGTTCATCGCCCAGGTGCTCGCGCACCCTGCGCAGCCGGCCGCCGGTCAGGGTGTCCTCGCCGGTATTGACTAGCGTGACTCGCCAGGGCTCTACATAACGCTGATGCACTTCCATGGAGTTCTTCGACATGTCGAAGGTCACGTCGGACATATGCAGGAAGTAGTTGGCGAAGTATTCCTTGATCACATAACCCTTGTAGCCCAGGCAGATAACGAAGTCCTGAATGCCATGGTGGGAATAGATCTTCATGATGTGCCAGAGAATCGGCTTACCACCGATTTCGATCATGGGTTTGGGCCGCAGGTGAGACTCTTCGCTGATACGCGTACCCAGCCCGCCGGCAAGAATGACCGCCTTCATCGCTACTCCCCTGCCCCGGATATTCGACCAATCGTCAATTAGTCGGCATTTTGTTGCCCGATATACAGGTATAGCAACAAGCGGGCCACCCCTATCTAGGCAGCCCTCAGACAGAAGTAAGGGTCAGACCGGTTGCCGACCGATGGAGAAGTACTTCAGCCCGTGACGCTTCATCACATGGGGGTCGTACAGGTTACGCCCATCGAAGACCACCGCATCGCCGAGGGTACGACGAATCAGAGGGAAATCCGGCGCTTTGAAACTCTGCCAGTCGGTGACTACCACCAATGCATCAGCACCGACGAGCGCCTCCTCCTTGCTGTTGACAAGCAATAGATCGGCCCGCTCGCCATAGAGACGTCGACACTCTGGCATGGCCTCAGGATCGAATGCCTGGACCGTAGCGCCGAGACTCCAGAGATGCTCCATCAACACCCGACTTGGGGCGTCGCGCATGTCGCCGGTATTAGCCTTGAATGCCAACCCCCAGAGTGCGATTACCCGACCGCGCAAGTCACCCGCATAAAAATCCTGCAGGCTATGGCCCAGTTTTCGCTTCTGCGCTTCGTTGACCGACTCCACTGCAGCCAGAATAGCTGGCTCGTAATCTTCGCCTTGCGCCGACGCTTTCAGCGCCCGCACATCCTTCGGAAAACAGGCTCCGCCATAGCCACACCCAGGGTAGATGAAGTCGTAGCCAATACGCGGATCGGCCCCGATACCTCGGCGCACGGCCTCGATGTCCGCACCGAACAGCTCGGACAGATTGGCCATTTCATTCATGAACGAGATCTTGGTCGCCAAGAAGCAGTTGGCCGCGTACTTGGTCAGTTCAGCACTGCGCCGATCCATGACCATGATTTTTTCCCGATTGCGGTTGAAGGGTGCATACAGTTCCTGCAATACCTCGATACTGGCCGGGTTACTGGAACCGATAATGATTCTGTCCGGACGCTGGCAGTCGCTGACCGCCGCTCCCTGCTTGAGAAACTCAGGGTTCGAAACGACATCGACCTGAATATCCCCACGACCCCGGGCCTCCAAGGTATCGCGCATCGCCTGATGAATGGCGTCTGCAGTGCCTACCGGCGCGGTGGATTTATTGATGATCAACTGATCCTTCTCAGCCACCAGAGCAATACCCTTGGCGACTTCATGAACGAAGGTCAGATCAGCGTGCCCATTCCCATCCGAAGGCGTGCCCACGGCAATGAAATGAATATCGGCGTGATGCACCGCGTCCGTCAGGCTTCCCGAAAACCGCAGACGGCCTTCGCCATGGTTGGTCGCAACCAGCCCCTGAAGACCCGGCTCGTATATCGGAATCCCGCCCTTCTCCAGGACTGCCCGTTTCCCCTCGTCGGTCTCGATGCATAGAACGTTGTGGCCGACATTGGCGAGAACGGCAGCCTGAACCAGCCCAACGTAACCGGCACCGAATACACAGATATTCATACGACATCCTAAATGGGATCAGGCAAAAGGCATCGTCAACTCAACGCAGCTGGTTGAACAGATTCAACCCGGCGATCTTCACATAGCTCTGCTGCGCCGCCTCGAGAATGATGGTCTGGAACGACAGGCGCGACAATGCCTCGGCGTAATCCAGCTCGCGCAACTCGGCCTGCACCGACTTGTTCACCAGGGTCACGTCCTCGTTGTCGACGCTGGTGGTGTCGATCATGTTGAGGCGCGCGCCGATCTCGGTCTGCACTTCCAGCACGTTGCCCATACCGTTGTCGAGGTTCTTCAGGGCGATGGCCACTTCGTCGCGCACAGCCAGGTTGCCTGCCGGCGAGGTCGGTGATGACTCCAGTGCCTGGCGCAGACGGGAGATGGTGTTGAGGATGCTGCGCTGCTCCTGGAATTGCGGCTGCACGCCAAACTCGTCTCCGCCTGCAGCGGCTGCCGGGCCGGACATCGTGAACTCCGCGCCATAGACCGTGAAGGTGGCAGGGTACGGAGCCGTCACGGTTCCAGTGGCAAGCACCGGACTGTTGGGGCCGACCGGCTGGGCATAAACCTCGTAGTTGGTGTCATCGGTGAAGCGCAGCACCACGCCAGAGGTGGGGAACTGGCTGTCGAAAACGGCCTGGTTGACGATGTTGCCCCCAGCCACCACAGCGGCCGAACCGTTGGTAGAGGCACGGGTCACGGCGAACTCGGTCGGAGCGGACTGCAACGTGAAACTGTGGGTGCCGATACCAGGCGAACCGGCGGTGGCAGGAGGCTGGATGTCGGCCAGCAGGTTGTCGAGATCCAGCGCGTTGTCGCCCTCTTTCAAGACGACATCGAGCTGAAAACGCATACCACGGAAGTTGATGACATTGCCGCCATTGACCAGCGGATCGATCTTGCCCCCGCCGGGGATCTCGGAGGTCACATCAGCACCGCTGGCATCGTAAATGCGGAACTCGGTGCCACTGACGAATGCCAGCGAATAGGGCTCGCCGCCTCGGAAATCGGAGTTGAATGCGCGATTGTCCTCGACCAGCCCTGGCGAAATGAACACCCGCTGATCAGCGCTGGGCACTGCGGGAATAGTGGTCGCCGGCAAGGGTGGCGATGGCAGTGCCGGGTTATTGACTCCATTGCCGTTAGCCACACGATTGGCGTTGGTGACATCCTCGAACAGGCGCTTGCCGTTGTCGTTGATCGCCACGTTGGTCGAGCTGGCTACCTGCAGCGTCCGCTGCCCTTCGTCGCCGAAGTACGAGTAGGTGCCATCCGGGTTACGCACGAAAGGCTCGTTCTTGCCCAGGAAACCGGAGAAGAGGTATTCGCCGCGAGCATTGCGGCTGTTCATCAGATTGAGTAGCTCGGCCTCGCGCTCGGCAAGCTCCTTGGCGATGGAGTTGCGGTCCTCCGATGAAAGCGAACCGCCACCGGCCCGCACGGCCAGCTCACGCACACGCTGCAACACAGTATTGACCGAGTTCAGTGTGGTCTCTTCCTGAGTCAGACTGTTCTTCGCGGCTGTCAGGTTGTCGCTGTATTGCTTGAGCACCGCCTGTTGCTGCTCGAGTTGCAGTAGGCGAACCGATGCCACCGGATCATCCGCCGGGGTCAGGATGCGGTTGCCGCTGCTGATCTGCTCCTGGGTGCGAATCAGATTCGAATAATTGCGCCCCAGACCGGAAACGCCGTTATTGAACGCCTGAATGGATGAGATGCGCATAACCATGGGGCTTGCCTCTTGCAACGCCTGTCATCTGTACAGGCCGCGCCTTGCCGAACTCGGGAAAGCGACTATCAGAATGTATTGATCAGAGTATCGAACAGGTTACGCGCAACTTGAATGATCTGTGCGGATGCCTGGTAGTACTGCTCGAATTGGATCAGTTTGGCCGCTTCTTCATCGAGGTTGACCCCGGAAACCGAGTCACGGTTATCGGTGGCCTGCTTGAGAATCGCGCCGGTCGCCTCGCCATCTACACGCGCCTGGCTGGTGAGCGTACCGACCCGCTCCACCAGATCGCCATACGAGTCGGAAAAGCTCGAACCCGTGGTATCGGGCGCCGAAGGGTTGACCCCGATCACGGCTTTGTTCTGCAGGTTGACCAGATTCAGCGCGTTACGGTTGTCCGATACACCATTGGTATTGAACGACACCGAGAAGTTGTCGCCGCCCGACGGCCTGCCGCTGATGGTCACCTGGTAGTCGAATGCAGCGGGAACCGCAGGTGGGTTGGCCGGCACGCTGATGGTCAGCGCGTTGTCCTGCCCTGGAACGATGCTGCCGGTGTCGATCACGTTGCCGTTGATATCGACCACGTCATAGCTCTGCGTCGCACCGCCGCCCGCCCCCATCACGATGCGCAGCGGTGGCGCATTGCGCAGACTGGTCTCCAGATCCGCCTGTGCGACCGGGTCGTAGATATTGATTTCGGTCAGCAGCTTCGGCTGAGTGATCTTGCCGGTGCCGATATTGGCCGGGCTGGTTTCGGCCTTGAGCGGCGCAGCGAAGGCCAGCTCCTCGGGGTTCTTCATGTCCGCACGGACATCACGACCGGCGTTACGGGTCGGCATCACCAGGAAGCGATCACCGGCAGCGAAGGTGCCACCGGCCACGCCGAGGGAGAAGCCGTCCACTTCAGGCGCAGGCACCGTAGTGATGTCGAAGGTCGCCGGGGTCGGCGGAAACAGCGTGCCATCGGACGTCCGCCGAATCACGTACTCGGTGGCACTGGTGAACTGCACTTCGTAGTCGCTGGTAGTCAGGCGCGAGGTGTCGGTGAGCGTGACGTTGAGGTTGGCGTTGGGATCGCTGTTGCCGACCCGCGCCAAGCTGCGCTGACTGAGCAGCGCAGGGTCATTGATCGAACGGAACAGCTCGTTGCCGAACTGACCATTGAGATCCAGGCCCTGCCCCAGTTGCCGGTTGATCTGGTCGGCGACCGACAGTGCCAGGCGCCCCACGGCATTGAGCGAAGTGTCCAGCACGTCCTCGCGGTAGCGCAGCAGGCCGCCCATCTCACCACCGGTGATCAGCGAGGTGACGTTCTGCCGCGAATTGCCGCTAACGAACTGCACCTCGTGCCGCAGCGGATCGGCCTGCCCTGGCACCACTTCGAGCCGAGCGGCCTGCTTGCCGACGACCAGTGGCTGACCGGAGCCGATGAACAGGTTGTAGCTGCTGTCGTCCTGCGGCACCACGGTCACGCCAACGAACTCGGAAAGCTTGCGCACCGCCTCTTCACGCGCATCGAGCAGGTCGTTCGGTGCCTGCCCATTGGAGGCGGCCACGGCGATCGCATCGTTGTAACCGGCGATCGCGGTGGCCAACTGATTGACCTGATCGGTAACCGCCGACAGCTGCTTGTTGATGAATGCGTTCTGTTCGTTCAGGCGGTCGTAAACGGTATTAAAACGCTTGGCCAGCCCCTCTGCTTCCGACAGCGCCAACTGCCGCGCAGGTACGTTCGCCGGGTCTTCGGCCGCGGTCTGCAGGGCCGAGAACAGCTTCTGCAACCCCGGAGTGATGCCGGTGTTGCTGCCGGCGAGCAGAGAGTCGAGCTGGTTGATCTGGCTCAGGTACGCCTTGGTGTCGCTGTTCAGCGCCGTACTGCTGCGTACCTGGGTATTGAGGAATTCGTTGTAGATGCGACGGACATCAGTCAGGGTCGTACCCGAGCCGATATAACCCGCGCCACTGAACTGCGGCGTACGCGTGGCCTGAATCGTCTCCTGACGGGAGAAGCCAGGCGTATTGACGTTGACGATGTTATGGCCGGTAACAGCCAGCGAAGTCTTGTTCGCTGCCAGGCCCGAAAGGCCTATGTTCAACAGGTCAGCCATGATTCAACCTCAAGTCCTTGTAGTGGCGCTATCGGCAGCGGCGATTGCTTGATAGGTCTGCATCTTGCGGGCGATCTGCGAGATCTTGCGCGCATAGTTCGGGTCGGTGGCGTAGCCGGCCTGCTGCAGCTCCTTGACGAAACGCTCCGGGTTCTCGGTGACGTTCAGAGCCTTCTCGTAGCGACCGTTGCTCTGCAAAAAGCTGACGTAATCGTCGAAGCTCTGCGCATAGGAGTCATAAGCACGGAAGCTGGCCGCCTCCTTGACCGCCTTGCCACCCTTGTATTCGGTGGTCAGCACGCGGGCCGATTCGCCCTCCCAGCTGCCATGGGACTTGATGCCGAACAGGTTGTGGCTGCTGTCACCATCACGGGTGCGGATGATCGACTTGCCCCAACCGGTTTCCAGCGCGGCCTGGGCCACCAGGTAACGCGGGTCGACGCCAATCTTCTCCGCGGCTGCTTCAGCCATCGGCAGCATGGTTGTGACGAATTCCTGCGGTGAGCTGAATGCAGCTTTGCCCGGTGCCAGCGGCGGCTGGGCGATACGGCGTCCCGTCAAGGCATCGCTGTTGGCCAGACTCAGGCCTACATCCTTGGACGCGGCGCCGGTCTTCGCCGGAATCCAGTCACTGCCGGCCAGGGCCTTGCCCTCGCCTTCTGCGGCCGATGGCACGATACCGGCCAACAGGCGATCTGCCAGTTTGCCCGGTACGGAGAGGCGACGGCGATTGAGCAGCGCCACGTCATCACGGAAGCCTTCGCTGCTGGCGACCTTATCGGCTTTGGTTTCGCTCGACGTAGCAACCGGTTGCTCGATTTGCGCGAAGGGATTGGGACGGCTCGACGGCTGCTTGATCTTCGACATCTGCCGCACCAGCACATCAGCCAGACCGATACCGCGCCCTTCCTTGGAGAGCGTCACGGCCAACTGCTGGTCGTGCATATCCTGGTAGGTCTTGCTCTCGTTGCTGTTCATGAAGTTGCCCTCGCCGAACGCGGCGTTGGCCGAACGCATGGCCTTGAGCATTTCGTTCATGAACAGCGATTCGAACTCCTGGGCGACCTTGCGGATGTTCTGCTCGGTATCGCCGCCCACCTTGAACTGGTTGAGGCGATTCAGATCGGTGAACGCACCACTGTCGATCGGGCTTTTACCGTTGCCGAGCAGACCGGCTGAGAGTCGAGAATCCATATGGCAATCCTCCTCAGATCACAATCAGGTCAGCCTGTAAGGCACCGGCTTGCTTGAGCGCCTCCAGGATGGCCATCAGGTCGGAAGGTGCCGCGCCCACCTGGTTAACTGCACGCACGATTTCGTCCAGGCTGGTGCCGGGGCCGAACTTGAACATCGGTTTGGCCTCTTCCTCGGCACCCACACGCGAACGAGGCACCACTGCGGTCTGCCCACCGGAGAGCGCTTCGGGCTGACTGACGATAGGGTCTTCGGTGATGGTCACGGTCAGGCTGCCGTGAGTAACGGCAGCCGGCTGCACCTTGACGTCCTGGCCGATGACGATGGTGCCGGTACGCGAATTGATGATGACCTTGGCTACTGCCTTGCCGGCTTCGACCTGCAGGTTCTCGAGGATCGACAGATAGTCGACGCGTTGATTCGGGTCGAGCGGCGCGCTGACGCGAATCGAACCGCCGTCGATGGCCTGGGCAACGCCAGGGCCGAGCAGATCGTTGATCTGGTCGACGATGTTCTTCGCCGTGGTGAAGTCGGGACGATTGAGGTTCAGAGTCAGGTAGTTGCCCTGATCGAAACCGCTCGGTACGGGTCGCTCCACGGTGGCACCACCAGGAATGCGCCCGGCAGACGGCACGTTGACGGTGATGCGCGAGCCATCGGCGCCACTGGCATCGAAGCCGCCGACCACCAGGTTGCCCTGGGCAATGGCGTAGACGTTGCCATCGATGCCCTTGAGCGGCGTCATCAACAGGCTGCCGCCGCGCAGGCTCTTGGCGTTACCGATAGACGAGATAGTGATATCGATGGTCTGCCCCGGTTTGGCGAACGCCGGCAGGTCGGCATGCACCGACACCGCAGCGACGTTCTTCAACTGCACGTTGCCACCTGGCGGCACCTTGATGCCGAACTGCGCCAGCATGTTATTGAAGGTCTGCACGGTGAAAGGCGTCTGGGTGGTCTGGTCGCCACTGCCATTGAGGCCGACCACCAGGCCGTAACCGATCAACTGGTTGCTACGCACACCCTGGATCGACGCCAGATCCTTCAGGCGCTCGGCCTGGGTCGGCAGGCTCAACAGCATGCAGGCAAGCATGGTCGCCAGCAGCAGCCAGTCATTGGCGCCGCGGTGACGATAGCCACGATGAGCGACGGCGAACTGCCGGCGGCATGCGCCAGCCTGTGCCGACTCACCGCTATGAACTCGCGCCCCTCGCTTGGTTGCCGAGGTCACAGCGAAAGCCTTGCGCGCCGAACCGCTGGCCGTCACTCGCGCGTACCAATTGGACAGGTGCTCGAGTAACAGGGACGGAGAGTGAGTCAGCCAGGTTTTCATCTACAGTTCCCCGCGATCAGAACGGCCACAGCGGGCTCATGAAGAAACGACTCATCCACCCGGGCTGGCTGGCGTCGGCGAAGGCACCCGTACCGGAATAGGTGATGCGCGCATCGGCAACCCGAGTGGAAGACACGGTGTTGTCGGTAGAGATGTCGTCGGCACGCACCAGCCCGGAAATACGCATCAGCTCATCGCCGGTATTGAGGGTCATCCACTTCTCGCCACGCACCGCCAGAATGCCGTTGGGCAGCACTTCAGCGACGGTCACGGTGACCGAGCCGGACAGGCTGTTGCTTTGCCCTGCCTGACCAGAGCCGGTGGCGTCACGCTGGGAGTTCCAGCTCGAATCCAGGCTCAGGTTGTTGTTGGTCATACCCAGCGCGCTGAGGCTGCGCAGCGGGTTGTCCGGCGCGACAGCCATGCCGAACAGGTTGGGCACGCCGAGGGTTCCGCTACTGTCTTTCTGCAGATTGCTGTTGGCGTTCTTGCTGGCCTGGGTGCGCTCGTTCAGCGTGATGGTGATGATGTCACCCACGCGAAATGCCTTGCGGTCGTCATACAGGCCATTCTCGAAACCCGCCTGATAGATCGAACCATTGTTCTGTGCAGCCGGAAGTGGCGTACGCGGCAATACCGGCGCGTAATAGGGATCGTCCGGCTTGGCTGTCGGCGCCATGCAGCCGCTGGAGAGCAGCACGCCAGCCAACAGGGGGAAACAGAGAATTTGCCGGTTCATAACCACTACCTCGCGGCGTTCAAAACAGTGTCAAAAAATCAGAGGTTCTGCGTCACGAACGACAGCATCTGATCAGCGGTGGAGATCACCTTGGAGTTCATCTCGTAAGCACGCTGGGTGGTGATCATGTTGACCAACTCCTCCACCACGCTGACGTTGGAGTTTTCCAGGGTGTTCTGCAGCGTGGTGCCCAGGCCATTGAGGCCCGGATTGCCCACCTGCGGAGCGCCACTGGAACCGGTCTCCAGGAACAGGTTGTTACCGATGGCTTCCAGGCCTGCCGGGTTGACGAAGTCAGCCAACTGCAGATTGCCGATGATCTGCGGCTGCGGGTTGCCAGCCGTGGTCACCGAGACAGTGCCGTCTTCACCGACAGTGAAGGTGCGCACCTCGTTGGGCAGCACGATTGCAGGCTCCAGGGCAAAGCCCTGAGAGGTGACGATCTGCCCATCGGAGTTGAGGTGAAAGCTGCCATCACGGGTATAGGAAACGGTGCCATCGGGCTGCAGAATCTGGAAGAAACCACGGCCATTGACCGCCATGTCCAGCGGTTGCTCGGTTGTTTGCAGGCTACCGGCGGTGAAGATCTTCTGCGTACCCACCACGCGCACACCAGTGCCGAGCTGCAAACCCGAAGGCAGCTCGCTGTCCTGGCTGGACTGGCCACCTGGTTGACGACGGATCTGATAGAGCAGGTCCTCGAATTCCGCGCGATCACGCTTGAAGCCCGTGGTCGCCACGTTGGCCAGGTTGTTGGAAATGGTGGTCAGGTTCATGTCCTGAGCGGACAAACCGGTCTTGCTGACCCACAGTGCCGGAAGCATATCGATTCTCCTCGGGCGCCGGTTTTACGGCGCCGCGTGCTGGTAATTAGCTAATTTGCAAAACCCGCGCCATGGCCGACGAGTTGTCCTCGGCGGTGCGCATCATCTTCACCGACAGCTCGAACTGGCGGGACAGGGAGAGAATGGCAGTCATCTCTTCAACGGCGTTGACGTTGCTCGCCTCGAGGAAACCCGAAGTCACCTGAACGGTTGCATCGGCCTCTACCTCGGGCTGCCCCTTCACACGGATCAGGCCATCAGTGCCCTTCTCCATGCTTTTCGGATCAGGGTTGACCAGCTTGATGCGGTCGACTTCAGCCAATACGTTGGGGTTTTCACCAAGCGCACGAATGCTGATAGTGCCGTCCTGGCCGATTTCCACCTTCTGCTCCGGCGGCACGGCAATCGGCCCGGCATTGCCCATCACCGGCAAACCGTTGCCGGTACGCAGCACGCCCAAGGCATCGATATTCAGACTGGCCGTACGAACATAGGCCTCGCTGCCATCGGGTGCCTGCACGGCGATCCAGCCCTTGCCGCCAATCGCCACGTCCATGTCGCGTCCGGTTTCCTGCAGCGAACCCGCGCGAAAATCCGTGGCCGGGCGTTCGCTCATGGCAAATACGCGAGCGGGATAGGTTTCACCGAACAGCGGCATGGAACGCGCCTGCTCGAAGTCGCGACGAAAACCCGAGGTAGAAACGTTCGCCAGGTTGTTGGCGTGGGCGCGCAGAGCCAGTGTGTTGTTCTGCGCTCCGGTCATGGAGACGTACAGCATCTTGTCCATGGTAATTCTCCGAGTGGGCGACACGCCCTTGGCTCTTTGCAGTGACTACAGCAAGCGCCGTGCCAGGCTCGAAAAATAAACACAAGATACTGATTTAAAAGGACTTTATAAGATCAGCATGAACGCTATAGAAGTGCGGCGGCGAGGTTTTGCCGGCCCAGGAACGGCAAAGCGGCAAGCCAGGCTTGCCGCTTTGCCCCCCTCCGATCATCAACGCAGGTTGATGATCGTCTGGGTGATGGCGCTTTCGGTCTCGATGGTCTTGGCGTTGGCCTGGTAGTTGCGCTGAGCCACGATCAGGTTCACCAATTGATCCGACAACTCGACGTTGGAATCCTCCAGTGCACCTGCCTGCAGAGCACCCAGAGTACTGCTGCGCGGCGTGCCAATCACCGGCTCGCCGGATTCGAACGACTGCGCCCAGGCCGTCTTGCCCACTGGCGTCAGCCCCTGAACGTTGGCGAAGTTCGCCAGCAGCACCTGCCCTTGCACCTTGGACTGGCCGTTGGTGTAACGAGCGAAGATCACCCCGGTGTCGTCGATCTCGATACCCGCCAGCTGACCTGTGGTGTAACCATCCTGGCTGACAGCGTTGACCCCGAAGGAGGCCGCGTACTGGGTCGAGCCGCGCATATCGAAGGTGAAGGCCTCACTGTCAGCGCCGTTGGGCACCATGGTTCCAGGGTTGACCGGGTCTTTCTCAGCCGGCACCCAATCGGTATCAGCCAACGCAAAGATGCCATTGGGCGTGCCTACCGGAATGGCGGGCGCATCCAGCGCCGGGTTGGCCGGCGTGCTGGCCAGCGGGGTGAATGCCGGCGTCGCCAGTTGTCCGGCGGCATCGAAGTTCACCGCATAGCTGAATGGTTGAGTACTGGATGGGTCGCGCGGATTGACTCCATCGATCAGCACATGCATCACCCAGCCGTTGTTGGCCGGCGCTTCGTTCTTGACGAAGTATTGGCTCATCACGTGAGCATTGCCCTGCGAATCGTAGATATTGGTCGAAGTGGACCAGTTGAAGGACTTCGAATCGCTCGGGTCGAAGGTCGGTGCCGCCATGGTTCCCGCGTTGGCAGGCCGCACAGCATTGGAGTTCAGGTTGAGGCGCTGGGTAACACTGGTGGTCGCCTTGGGCTCCTGCTGACCGGCGCTGATACGCAGATCTGCCTGTACCGGCAGGATATTGCCGCTGTCATCGGCCGTATAGCCCTGCAAGCGATAACCGAAGTTGTTGACGATATAGCCATCACGATCGGTGCCAAAGTAACCGGCGCGGGTATAGCCAATCTCACCGTTGTTGCTGGTCACGAAGAAACCGTTGCCATTGATGGCCAGATCCAGCGCGTTGTTCGTGTAGTTGACGTTGCCCTGGTTGAACAACTGCGACACGTCTGCCAGCAGTACACCACTGCCCTGCGCATTCTTGCCGGTACCCAGAACGGAAGCGGCATAAACGTCGGCGAACTCGGCGCGCGACTGCTTGAAACCCGCAGTACCGGCGTTGGCGATGTTGTTGCCGGTGACGTTGAGGTCGCTGGTCGCGGCACGCAGGCCACTGAGACCAATATTGAACGACATGGAAGACTCCTTTGCCGGAACTGCCGGCGGCAATAGTTATTGGCCGATGACCTGCACTTGAGAAAGCGGAACGCTGCCCAGGCCGGCGAGGTTGAGCATCAGCTCGCTACCGCCCAGGGTGACGCTGTCGACGTTAGCCGGGAGCAAGGTGTACAGCCCCTTGGTTTCGCTGCCGTAGGTGGCTTGCGCCTCGAACTTGTAGGTGCCCGGCGGCGCCACGTTGCCGTCGGAATCCTTGCCATCCCAGATGAAACTGACGTTGCCGGCAGCCTGCTCGCCCAGGTTGACGCGGGTGACCAGCGAGCCGGAATTGTCATAGACGTTGACGTACACGTTGCTGCTGCTGACCGGCAGAACAGTGCTGGCCTTGAAGCTTTCACTGGTATCGACCACGGCCTTCTCGCTCGGCACGATCACCTTACGACCGACCAGAGAAGACGCCTGCAACGCCTGCGAAGACTGGAAGCTGGACAGCATCGAACCCATGCTGGTGTTGAGCTTCTCGATCCCTTCGACCTGGCTGAATTGCGCCAACTGGGCGATGAACTCACCGTTGCCCTGCGGCTCCAGCGGGTTCTGGTTGTTGAGCTGCGCGACCAGCAAGTTGAGGAACTCGTTCTTGCCGAGGTCATTGCTCTTCGGTGCGTCCGGTTTGTGCTGATACTGATCCAGTACCGAGCCAGTGCCGCTTACTGTGCTCATCCCTAGTCTCCTCGTCTTGGCTTACTGACCCAGGGTCAGCACGCGCTGCAGCATCTGTTTGGCGGTATTCATCATTTCAACGTTGGTCTGGAAGGCGCGACTGGCGGAAATCATGTCGGCCATTTCCTCGACCACGTTGACGTTCGGGTAGTAGACGTAGCCATCGGCGTTAGCCATCGGATGATCCGGCTCGTAGCGCGGCATCAGGCTGCTCTGATCCTCGATCACGCCGAGCACCTGGACACCACGACCAGCCTCATCCTGCTCGGCGAACAGCGAACCACGGTCGCCACCTTGTGCCTGCTGAAATACGGTGGCGAACACCGGGTGGCGAGCGCGGTAAGTTTGGTCCAGGCTCGAGGACACGGTTTCTGCGTTGGCGATGTTGCTGGAAATGGTGTTCAGGCGAGTGCTCTGCGCGCTCATGCCGGTTCCGGCGATGTTGAAGACACTGGCAAGGGACATGGTCGCGCTCCTTATTCGCCACGCAGGGCTGCAGTCAGCCCTTTGAATTTGCTATTGAGAAAGGTGAAGCTGGCCTGGAACTGCACCGAGTTTTCGGCGTAGTTCGATTGCTCGATCTGCAGGTCGACACTGTTCTGGTCCAGCGACGCGTGGAACGGCGTGCGGTACGGCAGCTCAGCTTCGCCGCTGCTGATGCCCTCGGCCGGAATGTGGCGGCTATCGGTGCGATTCAGGGAAACGCCACCACGCTGCATGCGATTGCTCTGCTCAGCCAGGACACTGGCGAAGTCCAGGTCACGAGCCTTGTAGTTCGGCGTGTCGGCGTTGGCGATGTTGTTGGCCAGCACCTCGGCGCGCTGGGCGCGGAAACCGAGGGCCTGTTCGTGGATGCCGAGTGCTCTGCCGAAGTTGATGCTCATGTTCCGAACCTTTGCCGCTTGGGCCATGTGGTCTCTGTTGCAAGATATTCAGCAAAGGCTGTGCCAACTCATTTAAACCAATAAAATCAATAGCTTAATTGATACCGAATAGACGAATAGCGGCAAAGCGGCAAGGCTTTACCGCCTATTGGCAAGCAGGCGGCAAAGCCAACCTGACAGATTGCCGCCCACCGAACCCTAGGGTGCGCCATGCGCACCGGCTCTTCAGCCCCGCCAGGTCGCTGGTGCGCACAGCACACCCTACCCAACCGGTCACGCGCAGCCGAACCATCATCTCCAGCTCTGGAAACGCAAACGGGAGGCCAAAGGCCTCCCGTTGCTGATACCAAACATGCCTTGCGGTTATTTGGCCTTGTAGATGATCCCCGGACTGCACTGCACCATCTGGTACTTCTCTGGCAGGCCATTTAGCGCCTCGGAGGCGCCGAGGAACAGATAACCACCCGGCTTCAGCGTGGCATGGATACGCGTCAGGATGTCCTTCTTCACTTCTGCCGAGAAGTAGATCAGTACGTTGCGGCAAAAAACTATGTCGAACTTGCCCAACGCCGCGTAGCTATCCAGCAAATTCAGCGGGCGGAACTCGACACGACTCTTGATCGGCGCCTTGACCTGCCAGCGCCCCGGCCCTTTGGGGTCGAAGTAGCGCTGCAGACGCTCCTGCGAAAGGCCACGGCCCATGGCCAGGCTGTCGTACTCGCCGGATTTGCAATTGGTCAGCATCGACGGCGAAAGGTCGGTGGCAACGATCTGCACACCTGCCTTGAGCTGACCGAGGTTGGTGCGCTCGAACTCGTCGATGGACATCGACAGCGAGTAAGGCTCCTGGCCGGACGAACAAGCTGCCGACCAGATACGCAGGCGCTGGGCCGGGTAAGCCTTGATCAACTCCGGCAGCACGCGATTCTTGAGCACCTCGAAGGGATAAGTGTCACGAAACCACAGGGTCTCGTTGGTGGTCATGGCATCGACGACCTGCTCACGCAGGCCTCCGCGCGGCTGGCTTTGCATGCGCTGCACCAGTTCGCCCAGGGTTTTGATGCCGTTCTGTTCCATCAGCTTGTTCAGACGGCTGGAGACCAGGTACTGCTTGTTGCTACCAAGCAAAATACCGCAGGCCTTTTCCAGGAAAGTCCGGAACTGCTCAAAATCCAAATTACCTGAAGACACTAGTGCCGCCTCTGCAACCATAACGTTCGCCGAAGGTCGCCCCTCAGCCCCCATCCGATACACGAATGCGATCGACCACACGCGCCGCCAGATCATCTGGCTTGAACTTGGCGAGGAAGTCGTCAGCACCGACCTTCTTCACCATCGCCTGGTTGAACACACCGGAGAGCGAAGTATGCAGGAGGATATGCAGCTTCTGCATGCGTGGATCACTACGAATCTCCGTAGTCAGCGTATATCCGTCCATTTCGGGCATCTCGATGTCGGAAATCAGCATCAGCAATTCCTTGTCGGGATTCTGCCCCTCGTCCGCCATTTTCTTGAGGTAATTGAGCGCCTGACGGCCATCGTTCAGCGCGGTCACCTCAACGCCAACGGTCTGCAAGCAGCGAGAAACCTGTTTACGCGCCACCGAGGAGTCATCGACGATCAACACATGTTTGGTCACCGCCTGACTCTGCACCTGATCATCGATGACGCCAACAGAGATCACTTCCGAGGTCGGCGCAACCTCGGCAAGAATCTTCTCGACATCAATAATCTCGACCAACTGCTGGTCAAGCCGCGTAACCGCTGTCAGGTAGTGATCGCGCCCCGTGCCCTTGGGTGGTGGATGGATCTCCTCCCAGTTCATGTTGACGATACGTTCGACCGAGCGCACCAGAAAACCCTGAACCTTGGTGTTGTACTCGGTGATGATCACGAAGCTGGTCTTCAGATCTTCCAGTGCAGCGCGGCCGGTCGCGATGGAAAGATCGAGAATCGGAATGGTGCCCCCGCGAATGTTGGCTACACCCCGTACCACCGGACTGGATTTGGGCATGATGGTGAGTTTCGGGCATTGCAGCACCTCTTTCACCTTGAATACGTTGATACCGTAAAGCTGTGGGCCTTCCAGGCGAAACAGCAACAACTCCAAGCGGTTCTGCCCTACCAGCTGCGTGCGCTGGTTAACCGAATCCATCAACCCGGCCATGCCCGGACTCCTTCTCGTCTAGTAACGCCTACCCCAATGAGCCTAGCAGGCGGCACGGGGCTTGCTTTGCATTGCTTATGAAGCAGAGAACGTCATCATTCCGTCAGCTACTGGCAAAGTGCCTTGTGCCCTTGCCCGTTTTACTCGCTTTGCCGATCCTCGGCTACAGCGCTACAGCGGCGGCGACCTTCACCAGCACTGAAGAACTTATCGGCGCCACTGAGGCCTTTCTTGAGCAGGCGACCACTGAATATCTACAGCGTAGCGAAATTCAGGGTCGCCATGAGATTCGCGTCAATCGCCTCGACCCGCGGTTGCGCCTGCCACTGTGTGATCAGCCGCTGACCACCACGCTGGAGAGCCCAGCTCAGCCGCTGGGCCGTGTCACTACGCGCGTGCGCTGTGACGGCAGCGCTCCGTGGACAGTATTCGTGCCCGCTGAAGTGCGCTTGTATCGCCCCATTGTCGTACTGACTCGCCCCCTCAAGCGCATGAGCGTAGTCAAAGCTACGGATCTGAGCCTGGTTGAACGCGATGTCGGTCAATTGGGTCAGAACTTTCTCACCGACCTGAATCAGGCGATCGGCAAGAAATTGACGCGCCAGCTCGGCAGTGACCAGATTCTTATGTCTATCCACCTGCAAGTAGCCGAGGTCATTCGTCGAGGAGATCAGGTGGTGATCAGCGCTCGTGGCTCCACGGTCAACGTACGCATGCCCGGCGAAGCCCTGACCGACGGGGCCCCGGGCGAGCAGATCAACGTGCGTAACCTACGCTCGCAGCGAGTGGTTCGCGCTCGTGTAGTCGGGCCAGGGCAGGTAGAAGTATCAATGTAGGCATGTTTCTTGTAGCGCAAAGGTCTGGCGATTCCCTACACTGTTTAACGACGCGATGAAATTAATCCTAAAGTTTTCCTGGCAGCAGCCGAGAAGCATGGCAAGCGTCCACCATATCGTCTGAGGTTCTGCATCATGGTCATCGACTTCAACCGGCTGAACAATGCCAATACGCCCGCCAATGCGGGGCGTACCGGCGCGACTCAGGCTGGCAATCGCAATGAGTCGGCACAGCCGAACAAAGCGCCTGTCACCGGTACTGATGAACAGACCAACACCAAGAGCGGTGAATCGGTGCAACTGAGCCGTGAGGCACAGCAGTTGCAAACAATCGGCGAGAAGCTGCGTGATCAGCCAATCGTCAACAAGGAGCGTGTGGCCCAGCTGAAACAGGCCATCGCTGATGGCAGCTATCAGGTCGACAGCAAACGCGTCGCCCAGAAACTGCTCGACTTCGAATCCCAGCGCTAGTCTCAGGGCTGCGCTGGGGGTGTTGGACGCCCGACCCCCAAGAGCCCGCCATGAACGACACAGCCTTGCTTGACCTCTTCACCCACGATATCGGCACCGCCGAGCAATTGCTTGAGCTGATCGATAGCGAATTCCAGGCCCTCACCGAACGCGACCTGCCGCGCCTCGACAGCCTGCTCAGTGAAAAACAACCTCTGCTTGCCCTGCTTCAACAGCACGGCAACGAGCGCAGCCGTCTGCTGCAAAACGCCGGTCTGAGTGCAGATCGCGAAGGGCTCACCGCGCTGGCGAGCAAGTCCTCCGTAGGTGATCAGCTGCTGGGGCGCAGTGAAGAACTGTCCACTCTCCTGCAGCGCTGCCAGGAGGCCAATCTGCGCAATGGGCGTTTGATTCGCGCCAACCAGGCCTCGGTCGGCAGCGTCCTTGGTATTCTGCGCGGCGCAGAGACACCCGGCCTCTATGACAGCCGTGGTAGTGCCGCTAGAATCGCGCAGCAAAGACCGCTCAGCCAGGCCTGAGCCATCCCCCAACAAAAAGCACAGGGACATGCAGGCACTCTGCCAGTATGCTAGTGCCGTTATAGCTCATGAACCGGAGAGTTCCGTCCTGTGTCCAGCGCGTTCAACGACGAGAGCGGTCCTCAGCCGCCCAAGGTGCTCAAGACATCCGTCGAGATCATTGCCACCCTGCGTCAACTGCAACAGTACCATGACCCCCTGATCATTCAGTTCAAGGGGCGCGGCCTGCGCTTCCAAAGCTACCTGGTTGAAATCGATAAAGACCGTGCTCGCGTGGCACTGGACGAAATCATCCCCAACGATGGTGAGCGTTTTCTCAAGCAGGGTGAAACCTTTAACATAGAAGCGTTTCGCGACGGAGTACGAGTCGCCTGGACCTGTGATCATGACGTGCAGCTCGGCGAGCTCGAGGGAGCACCCTGCTACTGGGCGCCGCTCCCTACTGAGGTGATCTATCACCAGCGCCGCAGCGCCTTTCGCGCACAACTAAAGCAAAGCGATCTGGTCAAGGTTGTACTCAATGGCGACAAGCTGCGCGAGCCGCTGCCAGGCCATCTGCTGGACATCTCGGCCACCGGCTGCAAACTGCGTTTCGCCGGCAATCTCAGCCAGCAACTGAGCAATGGCCAGGTGCACGAGCGACTCACCGCTTACCTGCCCGTTGGCAACATGACCTGCGCTGTGGAGTTACGTCACGTGCAATACGAGGACAAGGTCGACATGACCTTCGTCGGCACTCGTTTTCATCGCATGACCGGTCTGGAGCAACGCCAGGTCGAGCGCTTCGTCTATCAACTGCAACGCGAGGCCCGCCGCACCGAGAGCGACGGGGCCTTCTGACGCCCTACAGCCGCTGCTGCTCCGCCTGCGTTTTCTGCTGTTCCTCTTCAGCCGCCGCTGCCGCAGCTGCGGCAGGCTCCTGCATCTGCTCCTGCACTGTCTGCTCATCGACCCTCGGGTCGAGCGCAGCGACCAGCGGTGAACTGGTGACGTTACCCGGCATGGCCATATGGTGCAGCGGCGCGTCATCGACCTGATGCAAGTGAGTCACCACTTCAGGACGAATGCGCCAGACCAGAATCAACGCGCAAACGCTGACGAACACATAGAGCATGTTGGCGCCGTAGAAACGCATCAGCACGCCAGCCAGCAGCGGGCCAATACACGCCCCCACGCCGAAGGTGACCAGCAGCATGGCCGTCAAGGACACGCGGCGCTCGGGCTCGACGTGGTCATTGGCCAGGGCCACTGCCAGTGGGTAAAGACTGAACTGCATCAGGCTGACCAGAAAGCCAACGCCGAACAGCAAGCCGAGGAAGACCTCCGGCATTGCCGCCAGCGGCAAGGCAGCCAGCAGCAGCAAGACCGAACAGCCACGAATCAGGCGCACACGATCATGCCGATCGGATAGCCAGCCCAGCGGCCATTGCACCAGCAAGCCGGCAAGAATGCAGCTACCCATGAACAGACCCACCTGCTCGGTCGACAAGCCCATCCGCGTGGCGTATAGCGGCGCCAGACCGTAGAACGAGCCGATCAGCAAACCGGCCACCGAGATAGTGGTCAGTGACAGCGGCACACGCTTGAGAAAGAAACGCAGCTCCAACGGCGCCGGATGCAACGGTGCCGGGTGCAGGCGCCGGGTCAACGCCACCGGCACCAGGCACAGCGCGAAGCAAAGAGCGACCAGCATCAACAGCTCCAACCCCAGCGTCGGATGCAGGACCAGAGCCAGCTGGCCAAGGATCAGCCCCAGATAGGAAGCCGCCATGTAGCCACTGAACACCAGGCCACGCTGTTTGACTTCCGCCTGCTCGTTGAGCCAGCTCTCGATGACCATGTACTGGCACATCATGCCCAGACCCACCAGCATGCGCAGGAATAACCAGAACGGCAGCCACTCCACCAGACCGTGGCCAAGCACCGCTGCGGTAACCACCCCGGCGCAGGCCACGTAGGCACGGATGTGCCCGACCCGACCGATCAACCGATGCCCCAGCTTGCCACCCAGCACCAGGCCGAAATAGTTGGCCGCCATCAACGCACCGACCCACAGACCATCCACGGTATCGGCCAGACGCAGTGCCAGATAAGTACTCAGCAAACCTGAGCCGAGCAGCATCAGCAGAGTGGCAAAGTACAGTGAGCGGAATGACTTCCAGATCAATCGCATTGGCGGGTAAAGCTCCTTGTTCGGTAACCGGGATTGGCGTCAGGCCTGTGCGGCGAGAACGCGGCGCTCCCAGGGCGTAATTTCATCGTAGAAGCTGGTCAGCTCCAGGGCCTTGCTGGCGATGTAACCTTCGATGAATTCAGCACCGAACAGTTCTACGGCCAGCTCGCTGCGTTTCAGACGCTCGATAGCGGCGTGCATGGTACAGGGTAGCGCCAATTCTTCTGGCACCTCGAACTCGCCTTGGATCGGCGCGCTCGGTTGCAGTTCACGCTCAAGACCATGCAGACCAGCGGCCAGGCTGGCGGCCAAAGCCAGATAAGGGTTGGCATCAGCCCCTGGCAGGCGATTTTCCACTCGCCGTGCAACCGGAGCACTGGCCGGGATACGCAGCCCAGCAGCGCGGTTGTCGGCAGACCAACACGCATTGTTCGGCGATGCATAGGGATGGCACAGGCGCTGGTAGGAATTCACGTGCGGCGCGAAAAGCAGGGTGAAATCGGCCATCGCCGCCTGCTGACCGCCGATGAAGTGGTAGAAGGCTGGCGTGGCCTCGCCATTGTCGGCAGTGAAGATATTGCGGCCGCTACCCTGCTCCACCACGCTCTGATGAATGTGCATGGAACTGCCCGGTGTGTGCGCCAGCGGCTTGGCCATGCAGACCACGGACAGACCATGCTTGAAGCCGACCTCCTTGAGCAGATGCTTGAACAGGAAGGTCTGATCGGCCAACTGCAACGCGTCGCCATGCAACAGGTTGATCTCGAACTGACTGACACCCATCTCGTGCATGAAGGTGTCGCGCGGCAGCCCCAGCGCCTCCATACAGCGATAGACCTCGGCAAAGAACGGCCGCAGGCCATTGCCGGAACTGACACTGAACGCCGAGCCGCCGTCCTCGCGACGACCATCCAAGCCCACCGGCGGCTCGAATGGCTGCTGCGGATCAGGGTTGGCGGCAAACACGAAGAACTCCAGTTCGGTCGCCACCACCGGCTGCCAGCCATGCTCGGCGTAACGCGCCAATACCCCTTTGAGCAGGCCACGAGTGGACAGGCCAGAGCTGCGCCCGTCCAGTTCGTCCGCGTCGCAGATGGCCAGCGCGCGCGGCGACTCGCTCCAGGGCAGACGGTGGATCTGGCGAGGTTCGGCATTGAGCGCCAGATCACCATCGTCACCGCCGTAGAAGCGTGCCGGCGGATAACCACCCATGATGCATTGCAACAGTACGCCGCGAGCGAGCTGCAAACGTCGCCCCTCGAGAAAACCGGCCGCGGTCATCACCTTGCCACGGGGGACGCCATTGAGGTCGGGGGTTACGCAATCGATCTCGTCGATACCCTGCAGCAGGGTTTCCAGGTCGCAGCGGCTGGCAGTGCTCATTGTCTGTTGTCCTTGAATGACGCAAATACCGCTCTATGGCGGCGCAGCGTACAAAATACGCATCAGTCGTTCGATATTTCAAGCAGGCGAAGCTTACCGAGATGCGACACCGGCTTGCACCCTGTCGTCCAGTTGCCTGGCGCCTGGACCGAAGCCCGGCGAGGCTGTGCTAGAGTCGCGCGCTATTTTTTCGGCCCACCTCCCGAGGCGGTGCTGGAAGCCCTCTCGATCCAGGCTCAGCGCCACCTGCGCCGTGCTCAGCAACCAGAGAACCACGCGATGTCCCAAGCCATCCACCCTGCCTTGCAGCTCCTCAACCGCACCAGCCTGGTGACGCAGATCATCATCGGCCTGCTCGCAGGTATCGCCCTTGCCATCATCGCCCCGCAGACCGCCCTGTCGGTTGGCTTCATCGGCAACGTGTTCGTCTCGGCGCTGAAAGCGGTGGCTCCGGTGCTGGTGCTCATCCTGGTGATGTCGTCCATCGCCAACCATCAGCAAGGCCAGCAGACCCATATCCGCCCGATCCTGATGATGTACCTGATCGGTACCTTCAGCGCCGCACTGGTCGCGGTGGTGGCCAGTTTCGCCTTCCCCTCCTCGCTGGTGCTGAGCAGCCAGGCCGCAGAATTGACACCGCCCGGCGGCATTGGCGAGGTGCTCAAGACCCTGCTGATGAACGCGGTCGACAACCCCGTCAATGCTCTGTTGAAGGGTAACTTCATCGGCATTCTGGCCTGGGCCATCGGCCTCGGTTTTGCCTTCCGCCATGCCAGTACCAGCAGCAAACAACTGCTCGGCGACCTGTCCAATGCTGTCACCGCCATCGTCAAGCTGGTGATCCGCCTGGCGCCGCTGGGCATCTTCGGCCTGGTCGCAGCGACCCTGGCCGAATCCGGCTTCGACGCCCTGCTGGGCTACCTGCATCTGCTGGTGGTGCTGGTCGGCTGCATGCTGCTGGTGGCCCTGGTCATGAACCCGGTGCTGGTGTACTGGAAGATCCGTCGCAATCCCTACCCGCTGGTGCTGACCTGCCTGCGTGGCAGTGCGATCACCGCTTTCTTCACCCGCAGTTCGGCCGCCAACATCCCGGTCAACCTGCAACTGTGCGAGGACCTGAACCTGCACGAAGAAACCTACTCCGTCTCCATTCCACTCGGCGCCACCATCAACATGGCCGGTGCGGCCATCACCATCACCGTCCTGACCCTGGCGGCCGTGCACACTCTGGAGATCCCCGTCGACCTGCCCACTGCCCTGCTGCTCAGCGTACTCGCCTCGATCAGTGCCTGCGGCGCCTCGGGCGTGGCTGGCGGCTCGCTGCTGCTGATCCCGCTGGCCTGCAGCCTGTTCGGTATACCTAATGAGGTGGCCATGCAGATCGTCGCCATCGGTTTCATCATCGGCATCGTTCAGGACTCGGCAGAAACCGCGCTGAACTCTTCTACCGACGTGCTGTTCACGGCGGCTGCCTGCATGGCGAAAGAAGAACACCAGGGCTGAAACAAAAGAAGGCTTGTGCGATGCGCAAGCCTTCTTTCTATCACACGGAGCAAGAGCTCAAACTTGTCGCATGCAGCTCACTGCTGCGCTGCCAGAGCGAACCCCTGAACGGACTGGGCGGCCTGGTAGAGAATCTGCCCGACGAGGTCGATCTCGGCCTCGCTGATGATCAGCGGCGGCAGGAACCTGACGGTCGCCCCGTGGCGCCCGCCCAGCTCGACGATCAACCCGCGCTCTAGACAAGCACGCTGCAGTTTGCGCGCCCGTTCACCATCAGCCACGGGACGACCAGCACCGTCATTGCGGGACGGGTCGACGATCTCCATGCCCAGCATCAGGCCACGGCCTCGTACATCCCCCACCCAATCGAACTCGGCTTGCAGCCCCTGCAAGACGCCTTGCAACCGCGCACCGACGCCGCGGACGTGCTCGGTGATGCCTTCGCGCTGAATGAAGCGCAAGGTGGCATCACCAGCGGCCATGGCCAACTGGTTACCACGGAAGGTGCCAGCATGGGCGCCCGGCTGCCATTGATCGAGCTCGCCACGATAGACCACCACTGAGAGCGGCAAACCGCCGCCGATGGCTTTCGACAGCGTGATGACATCGGGACTGATCGAACTGCGCTCGAAGGCGAAAAGATCACCGGTACGGCCGATGCCGCACTGAATCTCGTCGAGAATCAGCGGAATGCCATGCTCACGGGTGATAGCCCGCAGCCCCTGCAGCCAGCGATCAGGCGCGGGAATCACGCCGCCCTCGCCTTGCACCGTTTCCAGGATCATCGCGGCTGGCTGAGTCACGCCACTTTCCGGGTCGCTGAGCAGGTGGCGAATGTAATGCAGGTTGGCATCGATCGATTGCTCGCCGGACAACCCGAACGGGCAGCGGTATTCATGTGGATACGGCAGGAACTGCACACCAGACAGCAGCCCACCCAACGCACTCTTCGGTCCAAGATTGCCGCTGATCGAGAGCGTGCCAAGGGTCATGCCATGGTAAGCACCATGGAACGCCAGCACGCTCTGCCGCCCGGTTGCCGTACGCGACAGCTTGAGCGCCGCCTCCACCGCATCCGCCCCGGTCGGGCCGCAAAACTGGATACGCGCGTCCTTGGCGAACTCACTCGGCAGCAGATCGAACAGGGTCTGTACGAAGGCATCCTTGATCGAGGTGCTCAGATCAAGGGTGTGCAATGGGATGCCCGATGCCAGGGTTCGCTGGATCGCCTCGACCACCACCGGATGATTGTGCCCGAGCGCCAGCGTACCGGCCCCCGCCAGGCAATCGATGTAGACCTGCCCGCGCGAATCCTCGACGTAAACACCTTGTGCCCGCTTCAACTCCAGCGGTATGCGCCGCGGATAGCTGCGCGCATTCGACTCGCGCTGTGTTTGCCGTTGCAGCAATGGCGTGCTGTCCAGGCAGTAGCATTGACGGAGCCCGCTGTGCCGGCTCTGTAGATCGACGATGGTGGTGGAAATCGGGGTGATCGCATTCATGACTGCATCCTCGTGTCGCGCCAGTGGCGCGTGATCTGACAGACACCACGGGAGCCAAGCGATGCGATGGCATCACCATCCTGGCAACACTCCGACGCCGTCGATCGGCCCGCAGCAATGCCCCTGCATATTCGTGGTGAACGGCATTTTATAAATGATAATTACTATCATTATATTAATCAAACATGACACGCGAGATGCGTCACAGATACAGAAAGCGCCCGGTTTCTACTGGCGCCACCGCAACCCCGTTATCAACGCGGCAGGAAACAATGGACTTAGAGCGGCAGCGATGATCGCTGTAGTCAGTTGGCGAATTGTCGCAGTGGCTCACTCAGCAACAGGCGTTGCAGCAGGGCGAACAATTCGGGTTCCTGCTCGAACAGATAGAAATGACCGCCGGGAAACAGCCATGTCCGGCACTCGGCCTGACTTTCCTGAGCCCATCCATCGAGCAGTGACAGAGGCACACTGGCATCCGCCTCTCCAGCCAGCACATGGATCGCGCACGGCAACGCCGGCGCAGCGCTGTAGCGATAATCTTCGCAAAGCGCGAAATCACCCCGGATGATCGGGAGGAAAAGTTCGATCCACTCAGGGTTGTCCAGCACCTCCCTAGGCATCCCGTTCATGCCACGGATGACCTCGAGAAACTGCGCAGACGGCAGATCCGCGACCCGCTCGCGCCAGCCATGGGCGACTGGCGCAGTGCGTGCCGAAACCAGCAACAGGGCCGGCGACAATTCCTGCCGAGCCAGCCGGCGCGCCGTCTCGAAAGCCAGTAGCGCGCCCATGCTGTGGCCAAAGAAAGCGAAGGGAATGCCATCGGTACTGGCCTGGACGATTGCCACGGTCAGGGCTTCGGCCAACTCGGCCAATGAAGTCGCCCGAGGCTCGCCGAAACGCGCCCCGCGCCCCGGCAATTTGATCAGAGCCAGCTCGATATCGCTCGGTAACCCAACACGCCAATGCTGAAAAACCGTGTGCCCAGCCCCAGCATAAGGAAAACAGTAAAGCCGCAACGCAGGCCGATGGGCGCCACCAGTCAACAGAGAAAACCAGTAGCTGGATGGCTGATGCATCAAACGCGCCCTTGCCCCTGCATGGCTTGACGCAAGCTAAGCGGGCGCATGTCGGTCCACACCGTTTCGATGTAGGCCAGGCATTCTTCCTTGCTGCCCTGCTTGCCGGCTTCGAGCCAGCCTTGCGGTATTTCCTTGTACTCAGGCCAGATGGAGTATTGCTCTTCAGCGTTGACCACAACCAGGAAGCGTGTTTCAGGACTGTCCAGACTCATGTTTCACTCCGTTTTTAACTGACGATGCAAATGCTCGCGGCCATTTATCGATCGCCATGCAAGCGAATGCAGAATAATACAGTTAATAACAATTATCATTAACCAATTTTGAGGTTTCTCTCACCCCGGCACCACTGTCCGGTTCGCTTGCAGGATGAGGTGTGTTTATACTGCCGGCACCTCAAGTGATAACGAGTCTCACCAGCAAATATCAAGCATGGCTCAGATAACCCCTTCCCCTCTCGCCCCACCTCCAACGCTGCCTGGCAGCGGCAACGAGCGTCTCTGATGATCGACAGTCTTGCCCCGCTGTTCAGCGGCCAGCTGGCTGCCTATGGGAAAAACCTGCAGTTGGCCGATGATCAACAGCAGGCAGTTGCCGGCTCGCAACTGTTTCAGCCGGACTATTTCGCCGAGTTCATTGGTGACCTGGCAGCCCGCCGTGGCACAGGCGATCTGCTGGCGCTGACCTCCATCTGGTCGAAATGGTATTTCTGCTTCCTGGCCCCCACCGTGGCGGCCAGCTTGCTCTTGCAGCGCGAACTGCCTATCGCCCTGAGCGATGTCGGCATCGCCCTGTCGGCAGAAGGCAAACCGCTCGGCCTACGCCTGTCCCATGAAGGCAAAGCTCTACCCCCCTGCTCGCCCTTCGAGCGCTTCAGAACCCTGGTAGAAGGGCATCTTGAACCGGTGATCGAGGTAATGGCCAGCGTCTCGAA
Source organism: Pseudomonas sp. zfem001 (assembly GCF_032621725.1). Lineage (NCBI taxonomy): Bacteria > Pseudomonadati > Pseudomonadota > Gammaproteobacteria > Pseudomonadales > Pseudomonadaceae > Pseudomonas > Pseudomonas sp. zfem001. Next base: position 274,487 of record NZ_JAVYJI010000007.1, read on the forward strand.
AGCCTCGCCACGCCTGTTCTGGAGCAACGCCGGCAACCTCTTCGAATTCGCCACCACACAAACCGAACGGCATCCACTGGCAACGGCCGGTTGCTCCACCCCGGCCAGAGCCGTGCTGGAAAGCCGGCTGCGCCCCGATGGCCGGCGCAATCCGCTATTCGCCCCGGTGTACTACAAAGACGTCGGCGCCAGCGAACCGCAGCGGCTAAGGCGCATCTGCTGCATTCGCTACCGCCTGCCAGGCGTCGACTATTGCAGCAGTTGCCCGCTCGATCGCGACAAGAGGCCCGAGTAACCCACTACCTGACGACCTGGAAAGGGCTCTCGCTGCTGTGGTCGTAATCCACCAGTTGGCCGTAGTCGAGCCGGTAGATGCGGTCGGCCACGTCGAAGTAGCGGTCATCGTGACTGATGGCGATGATCGTCTTGCCAGCCGCCTGCAGTTCCGGCAGCAGTTCGTGATAGAAGACGTGGCGGAACACCGGGTCCTGGTCCGCCGCCCATTCGTCGAGCAGCAGCACTTCGCGCCCTTCCATCATCAGCAACAGCAGGGCCAGACGCTTGCGCTGCCCCTGGGACAGCGCCGTGGTGGACAGGCTCCCTTCCACGAACTGCACCTTGTGCGCCAGCCCCAGGCGTTGCAGGTAGTGCTCGACCCGCTCTTCCAGCCCATCGAGCTGGCCGTTCTCCCCCAGCACATCGGCGAACAGATAGAAGTCGGCGAAGATCGCCGCGAAATGCTCGCGGTGCCATTCGCTGTGCGCGGCATCCAGCGTCACGCCATTGAGCGTGACCGTCCCTTCGCTGGGCTGGTAGAGCCCGGTCAGCAGCTTGGCCAGGGTCGACTTGCCACTGCCATTGCCGCCGACGATAAAGATCAGCTCACCACGACGAATATGCAGATCGATAGGGCCCAAGTGGAAGGCAAACTCGTCGTTCTGCCCAGGGTAGCGGTATTGCACCTTGCTCAGGCGCAACTCACGGAAAGGCTCGGATGCCTTGGGCGGCAGGGTGAAGTGCACGGTCTCGCCCAGCGCCAGGTCATCAATGGCCTGCAAGGCCACATGGCCGCGGATCACCGCCGGCACGGCATCGAGGATCATCGAGATCGGCGTGCGCAGGAACATGATCGCCAGCACGTAGCCCACCACCACCTGCTGGCTCAGCATCCCAAGGCCCTGGCCGAGGAAGAACAGCGTGCCGATCAGCAGGAACACCAGCAGCGAGGTCCAGTTCAGGTTGATCGCCCACAGGGTATCGGCGCGTACCGAGGCCTGCAGAGAATCGCGGGCGATAGGCTCCAGGCGCTGGTTGTACAGCAGTTGCCGACGTTCCCGACTCAAGGCCAGTTCGCAACGACCGTGAATGGTGGCCTCGAACTGCTCGGTCAGGCGGTCATCCTGTTGCCGCACCTGCTGCATCAGGCGCTTGACCTTGCGCCCGAGCAGCACGTCGAGCGCCACGCCGAAGGCGATCACCACCAGGGTCAGGGCGAAGAACGGCAGGCTCAGCCAGGCCATGTACGCCAGGCCAGCCAGCAGCAACAGGCCGTTGTACAGAGAGACCGGCAGTTGCTTGAAGGCCGTGGCCACGGTGGTCACGTCCTTGGTCAGGGCGTTGTAGATGCGCGGGCTGCCCAGCCGCTCGATGCGCTCCAGGGCGGTGCCGAGCACCTTGCCCACCAGGCGCAGGCGCAACTGATAGACCAGGCGATGGCCGATCTGCACCAGCAGCCACTGGGCCAGGGTGCCGCTGACGAACAACAGCAACAGCAGGCCGGCGAACAGCGCCAGCGCCTGGCTCAGGTCATCCAGCCCCTGCTCCAGACTGCGGTTGATATAGCCGATCAGGCCGATGCTGCAGGCCGCACTCAAGGCACTGCACAGCACCGCCAGGAAAATGCGCCAGCGCGCGTCAATCAGCAGTTCCTTCAATAACATCATCAGCTCGACACCTTCTCGGCTTGGTGTTGCGGCGCAATGCTCGGCGCCAGCAAGGACAACAGATCCGCACTCAGGCGCGGTTCGGCAAGGATCGCATGATGGCCGACATCCAGGCTCAGTTCATGCAGCGTCTTGCGCGTATGTGCCTGCCAGGGTGTACGCAGATCACGGTGGGCATTGCTGCGCCACAACCAGATGGGCACCTCGACCACCGGCAAGGCCTGTTCGTACAGGCGTGTCTTGATCGTCCGGTAGCGCACCATCGCTGCCTGCAACTCGGCCTCAGCGCCCTCCCACTGCAGATGCTCGCGCACTTCGGCGTCGGCCAGCAGGCGGGTCACCCCCTCGGCATAATCGCAAGCGACCAGTTGCCTGGCCAGACGCTCACGCAACCTGTCGCCAAGCGGCCGCGCACGGCTGCCGCAGAGGAACACCAGGTCGGCGAGCAACTGGCCACCCTCGTCGCCGTCGCCAGCAAGGCTGCGCTGCGGGTCATGATCCACTACTGCCAGGGCCTCGATGCTGAAGCCGGCTGACTGCAGGTGCGCAATCAACAGCAGCGCCAGACGCGAAGCCAGGCACCAGCCCAGCACCACCAGCGGCCGCTGCTTGAGCGACTCGGGAATGCTCTGCACATAGCGTTGCAGCAGCGCGTCCAGATCCTTGCTTTGCCAACCCTCTTCAAATGCCGCCAGGCCATAAACGGCCTGGTTTTCGCCCAGTTGCGCCAGCAACGGTCGGTAGTCTTTCAGGTGACCATCCGCGCCATGTACCAGGAGCAAGGCCGGCGCATCTCCGGGCACATCGCTCAGCACCTGCCAGCCCTCGCTGCTCACGCCCTGATCGAGGCTATGCACCAGTTCGCGCACGGTCTGCCGCTCGAACAGCAGATTGGTTGGCGGGTTGAGCCCCAGTTGCTCGCGAATCAGCGCCACCACCTTGATCGCCGCCAGGGAATGCCCACCCATGGCGAAGAAGTTGTCGGTCACGCCGAGATCCTCGACACCCAGCACGCGGCACCAGATTTCCAGCACAGCGCTCTCCAGCTCACCGACCGGGGCCACGCGCGCGCCCTGCATACGCTGCCGGGCACGCTCCAGCAGCGCCTGACGATCGAGCTTGCCATTGCTGTTCAGCGGCAGGGCTTTGAGGGCGAAGATGCCGGCGGGCAGCATGTAGTCCGGCAGTTGTTGGGCCAGGTCGTCGCGCAGCAGGTTGGCTGCACGGCCCTGCCCCTCTTCCTCCACGACGAAGGCCAGCAGGCGTTCGCCATCGAGCAGCACCGCCGCCTGTTGCACACCCGGCAGGCCGCGCAAGGCCTGCTCGACCTCCGCCAGTTCCAGGCGGAAACCGCGAATCTTCACCTGCTGATCGTTGCGCCCGAGAATGCGCAAGGCGCCATCGGCCTGACGCAACGCCAGGTCTCCGGTGCGATACAGGCGCGCGCCGGACAGCGGGTCTTGACCGAATGCCGAACTACCGACATTGCCCAGATAACCACGACCGACACTGGCACCGGCCACGCACAGCTCACCCGCCTGCCCGCAAGGCACGGGGCGCTGCTGGTCGTCGAGCAGGAAGATGCGGTTGTTGCCAAGCACCTGATTCAGGGCCGTGCCGCTACTCCCCTGCTCGCTGTCGATGGCGCGCCAGAGCACGCCCACCGTGGTTTCGCTCGGCCCGTAGTGGTTGTACAGGCGGCAGCCAGCGCCAGCCTGTGCCAGCCGCGCCAGCAGACTCTCGCCCACCGCTTCGCCGCCAAGCACCAGCACCTGACGCGGCAGCACACCCTCCAGCGGATGCTCGCCGATCAAGGCCTCGAGGTGCGACGGAACGATCTTCAGCACATCCAGCGGATGTTCGCGCAGCTCCTCGGCGAAGGCCTGTGCATCGGTAACGCTGGCCTGGCTCAGCAGGTGCACGCAGCCGCCCTGCAACCAGGCCGGGTAGAGCACGGTATTGCCCAGGTCGGCGAGTAGCGACGACACCAGCCCGTAATGCGCGCCAGCCGGCAGATCCAGGGCATGGATGATCTGGCTCGAATAATGGCGCAGTTGCCCCTGTTCGATCTGCACACCTTTTGGCTTGCCGCTGGTGCCCGAGGTGTAGAGCACATAGGCCAGGTGCTGCGGCGCGCTGGCCACAGGCGCAGGCAGTGGCGCTGCACTGCTGGCCTGCGACCAGGCCAGGCTGGGCACCTCACTCGGGTTCGCCTGCTCATCCAGATGCAACAGCAGCGCTGGCTTGGCATCGTCGAGAATGCTGGCCAGGCGCAACGGTGGCAGCGCCGAATCCAGCGGCAGATAGGCCGCACCGGCCTTGAAGCAGGCGAGCATGGCAGCCAGCATCTGTGCGCTGCGCGGCAGCAGCAGCACCACTACCTGATCCGGGCCAACGCCAGCCTGATGCAGGCTGCCGGCTACCCGATCGCTCAGCTCGTCCAGCTCGGCGTAAGACAGCACCTGTCGGCCATCGCGCAGCGCCGGGCTGTGCGGCTGGTTGCGCGCATGGGTGCGGAATCGCTCGACGATATCGACATCCGCTGGCAACTCCGCGGCAGTCGCAGCCGGCTGCGCCTCCTCCGCCAGCAAGGCATCCAGGCTATCCAGCGGCGCTTGCGGCGCCTGCAACAGTTGGCCGACCCAGTGCACGTAGCGGCGCAGCAACAGCTGCATCTGCTCACGGCGATACAACCCGCTGTCGTACACCAGGGCCAACTGGCCCTGGCCGGATTCATCCAGCAGCCAGTGCAGCTGCAGCTCCAGCGGTGTGTCGAAGGACAGGGCCTGCAGCGCCTGCACATCGGCCAGATGCTGCACGCGCAGCCCGGCCTGATAGCTGGCGCGCCACTCCGGCAGCAGCTCGGCCTGGCCGAGGTACTCCTGCCAGAGCACGGCGTTTTCCAGTTGCCGCGCCAGTTGCCGCGCCAGGCTGAGCCAACTGGCGTGCTCGGACAGATGCACCTGCATGGGCAGGGTCTGCTCGAACAGCCCGTAGGCACCCTGCAGTTCCTCGTAGTCGTCACGCGGGTCGTGCTGCAGGCCCAGTTGCGCATGGCGCTGACCGTTGATGCGGCCGAGCAAGGCGCCCCAGGCGGCCAGGACGAGCGGCTCGATAGCCAGCGCCTCGCCCTCGGCCAGTGTCTGCACAGCCGAACGCAATGCAGGGTCGAGCGCCTGCTGCACGCAGCCACGGGCACCGCTGGCCATGCCATAGCGTTCGATCAGGCGCAGCCCCGGCACCTCCTGCAGGGCCAGGTTGCGCCAGAACTGCACGCCCTGCTCGGCGTCCTCGTCCAGTTGCAGGCCGGCGATCCACTCGGCGTAATCACTGTACTGCATCGGCTCGTCATCACCCGCAACGCCCTGTCCCAACAGCTCGCGCCGCAGTTGCTCGAAGCTGCGCAGATCCAGCGAGTAGGCCGGCAGTGCCAGCCATAGCTGTTGATCACACCACCAGGCCAACAGGTCAGGCTGCTGGGCCTGGCAATGCGCCCAAGCCTCGCGCTGCCAGGTGGCTGTATCCATGCCTGCCGCAGCCTGGCGCCAGTCCAGACGCAACTCGCCCGGCTCGGTCACGCGCTGGCGCAAGCCTGTGGCACCGAGCGGGCGCTGGTAGCGCAGACGCAGCGCCGCATGGCGATTGAGCAGATCACGCAGGCGCTGCTCGACGCGCTCAGGAACAATGCCTGCAAGGGCCATCCGCACCCAGCGATACCCCTGCGGGTTGGTCTCGGCCAGTTGTTTCTGGGCCGGTGTCAGGGTCTGGCCAAGATCCATCATGGTGTCATCTCCAAAGCGTTTTCCGCGGCCATGGCCGGTGCGGCCGCAACCTGATCGCGGCGGTAGATATCGCCCATGGCGACGACGATGCGCCGCTCGCCCTCGAAGGGGTCGCGGGCATGGGCGGCGAGCATGTTGTCGAGCATCACCACATCGCCGCGCTGCCAGTCGAAGCGCACCGCACAACGCTCGTAGGCGGCGTTGATCGCCTCGATGGCGGCCTCTTCCAGTTCGCTGCCATCGCCGTAGAACACCTGCCGAGGCAGCACGCTGTCGCGCCCCTTGAGGAATTGCTCACGGATATCGGCATCGAGAAACGCCGGGTGGTAGAGCTGGATCTGGTTGAAGAAGCTGGCCTCGCCGGTCAGCGGGTGAAGGATCACCGCCGGGCAGACCTGACGCGTGTGCAATTCGTTGGCGCCGCGCCACTCGAACTCGATGCCACCCTCGCGGCAGATGCGCTCGGCCTCGGCACGCTCCTCGGTCTGGAAGAAGTGCTGCCAGCTAACGTCCAGGCTGGCGCTGAAATTGCGCACGTACATCAGTTGCTTGCGGCGCAACTTGTCCTGCAGCCAGCTCGGCAGCTCGTGGTAAACCTCACGGCTGTCGACGATGGGCGTGGCCCCGCCGCTGGCAGCCGGCGTCTCGCAATAGAACCACTGGCGGCGCGGCCAGCGATGCTGGTGGGCGCTCTCGTTGTGGAACATGATCATACGGTCTTTCGGGTACGGCGTGGACTTGTAGATCTTCTTGCCGCCCTCCTTCTTAGGCAGATCGCCGTACTGGCCGTACAGCTCCGGGCACAGCGTCTGACAGAACTGCTCGAAGTCCGCCGGGGTGGGCAGATCGAAACCACGGAAGAGAATCCCGCCGTGCTCACGCAACCAACCCTCCACCCTCTCGCGATTGGCTTCGGCCCAAACCGCAGGCGCCAGTTCACGATCACGCAACTGCACCAGCAGTGGGAAGTTGGAGCCCGCGCGCAGTGGCCGGGTTTCAATAGGAGCGGCAGCCACAGCCGGGCCGCTCTGGCGCATCTTGCCGAGTTTACTCATCTTGCGTTGCAGCGGATTGTCCGTAGCGGTGGACATGGCAGCGGCTCCCTTGAAAGGCAGAGGTAAGGCGTCGATAGGGCTGTCCGGTGCAGTCAGTGCGGCCTCGAGCAGTGCCAGGAAGCTGTCACGCAGGCACTCGATGGTGGCCGCGCGGAACAGGCTGGTGCGATACACCCAGCGCAGGCTGAGGGCATCGCCGTCGGCACTGGCGAACAGCGCCATATCGAACTTGGAGTGTTGTTGTTCACCCGTCAGCGACGTCACTTCGAGACTGCCCAGACGCCGCGCCTGACGTGGTGTGTTGTCCAGCACGAAGAGCGTCTGCAACAGCGGATGCTGATTGGCCACGCGCGGCAGATCGAGGCATTCGACCACCTGCTCGAACGGCGTGTCCTGCCAGGCGAAGGCATCCAGGCAGACATCGCGTACCAGTGCCGCCTGCTCACGGAAACTCAGCTCCGGTTGCACGCGGATGCGCAACGCCAACAGGTTGACGAAAAAGCCGATCAGCGCCTCGGTGGCCGGGTGCTCGCGGTTGGCCACGTCGGTGCCGATCACCAGATCACGGCCCTGGGTTTCCCGTTGCAGCACGGCGGCATAAACCGTCAGCAACAGCATGAACAGCGACACGCCGCTGTCGCGCTGCAAGACCTCAAGACGCGCCAGCGTCGCCGCCGGCAACTGGAAATCCAGCGCCGCCCCTGCGCTGACATCAGCCTCGGCGCGCGGGAAGTCGAACGGCAATGGCACCTGGCTTGGAATACCGGCCAAGGTCTGCTGCCAGAACTGCTGACCCTGGCGCTGACGCGCGCGCAGCGCGGGTGAAGCCTGCCAGGCGGCATAGTCGACGTACTGGATTTCCAGCGCCTGCTCGACCGGAGCCTGGCCCTGGCTATACGCCTCGTAGCCATCGACCAGCTCACTGATCAGTACCGAGCCAGACCAGCCATCGGAAGCGATATGGTGCAGCACCAGCTGCAGCACATACTCTTGCTCGCCCAAGCGATACAGCACTGCCCGCAGCGAAACCTCACTGCTCAGGTCGAACGGTCGCGTGGCCAGCTCATGGGCGGCCTGCGTCCACTGTGCTGCGCTGACGATCACCTCCTGCAAGGTCAGCGTCGACTGCGCATGGATGCGCTGACGCGCCTCCCCCTGCTGCTGGTGATAGGTAGTGCGCAGAATCGCGTGGCGCCGCACCACGCGCTGCAAGGCCCGCTGCAATGCCTCGACATCGAGCTGGCCAAGCAGGCGCACGTTGCTGCTCATGTTGAAGCTGCTGTCGTCCGGCTGCAGGTGCTGCATCAGCCAGACCCGTTGCTGTGCCGGCGACAGCGGCTGGTCGAGTTGCTGGTCGACCCGCGCGATGTTCAATGTGGCCGGGTCGATGGCGGCGGCCTGGGTCTCAAGGCGCGCCGCCAGCTCCGTCAGCACGGGCGTCTCGAACAACCAACGCAGCGGCACCTCGAAGCCCTGCTCGCGCAGCCGCGCGCGCACCTGCGCAGCCATCAGCGAGTGCCCGCCGAGCTGGAAGAAATGCCCACCGAGCGGCACCTGCTCAAGCTGCAGCACCTGCGCCCAGATCTCGCTCAGCAACGCCTCGCTGGCGCTCATTGGCCGCTGTGCGCTGTCTGCCGTGCGGGGCGCGTCACTCATCTGCGGCAACTGCTTGCGATCCACCTTGCCGTTGCTGTTGAGCGGCAAGGTGTCCAGCGCTTGCAGATGGGTTGGCAGCATATACACCGGCAGGCGTGCTTGCAGATGCTCGCGCAGCGCGTCGGCACTCGGCTCTGCGCCAGACTGTGCGACCCAAAACGCAGCCAGGTGCTCGCCCTGCACCGCCACCACCGCCTGGGCGACATCAGGGTAGCTGAGCAGCGCCGCCTCGATCTCGCCCAACTCAATACGGAAGCCACGCAGCTTGATCTGATCATCGCTGCGGCCCAGGTAGTACAACTGGCCATCAGCCTGCCAGCGTGCCAGATCACCGGTGCGGTACAGACGCCCGCCTGTGCCGAACGGGTCGGCGATAAAGCGTTCGGCGCTCAGCGCCGGTTGCTCGGCATAACCACGGGCCAGCCCTTCGCCTGCGATATACAGCTCGCCGGCACGGCCCGGCGGAACCTCACAGAGAAACTCGTCGAGCACATGGCAGCGCGTGTTGAGCAGCGGCCTACCAATCGGCACCACCGACTGAGTCAGCTCAGTCACTGGCGTTTGGGTCGACCAGACGCTGGTTTCGGTCGGCCCGTAGACGTTGATCAGGCAGCGCACCAGTGGTTTCAGTGCACTGGCCATTTCCGCTGCCAGTGCCTCGCCACCAGCCAAAGCGACACGCCCGGCCAGCACCTGGCGATCGCCCTGAAGCAGCATGGCCCAGGTCGCCGGGGTGGCCTGGATCAGATCCACCGCCTTCTCACGGATCAGTTGCGCCAACAGCAGCGGGTCCTGGCGTTGCTCGTCATCGGCCAGCACCACGCTGGCCCCGCGTACCAGTGGCAGACACAGCTCCAGGCCGCTGATATCGAAGGTCACGGTGGTCAGCGCCAGATAGCGCTGCACGCCGTCCAGCGGCAAGGCGCGCTCCATCGCCAAAAGGAAGTTGGCGAAGTTACCCCGGCTGATCTGCACGCCCTTGGGCTGCCCTGTGGAGCCGGAGGTGTAGAGGGTATAGGCCAGTTGTTGCAAATGCCTCGGCAGCGCCGGGGCATCGACCGGCTGCGCCGACAAGGCCAGGTCCTGCCAGCGCTGACAACGCAGCCCAGCCGGGAAATGCTCATCCTCGCGCTCGCACAGCAGCAGATGCGGCCGTGCCCGCTGCACGATGGCGGCCTGGCGCGCAGGCGGATGGCTGGGGTCGAGCGGCAGGTACTGCGCCCCGGCCTTCTGGATGCCCAGCAGGCAGAGCAGCAGGCGTTCGTCGCGCGGCAGGCAGAAGGCAACAGTCGATTCTGCCGTTACACCCTGGCTCAGCAGCCAATGCGCAAGCTGGTTGGCCTGCGCCTGCAACTGCCCATAGCTCAGTTGCCGGTCACGGCAGAACAGCGCGGTGCGCTCGGGATGCACGGCGGCCTGCACCTCGAAGCGGGTCACGAAATCCGCCTCGACATCCAGCTCGGCAGCGTCGCCCGCGCTATGCAGGCGTTGCACCGAGGGCAGTGGCAGCGCCAGCAGCGGCTGCTGCAGATCCAGATGCACCAGGCTGGCCAGCACGCCCAGGTAGTCGTCCACCAGGCACTGGATGCGCGCCGGCTCGAACAGCGCGGTGGCGTATTCGACGATCAGTTGGCTGCTGGCCTCATCGCCACGGCCCTGGCTGAACAGGTTGAAAGTCAGGTCGAACTTGGCGCTGATCGCCCCCTGCGGCAATGCCAGCGGCGCCACGCTGACGCCCGGCAGTTGCAGATTGCGCTCCCCCAGGTGATCGACCTGGTAATTGAACAGGGTCTGGAACAAGGGCGTGCGGTCGAGGCTGCGCTCCACCTGGAGCACCTCGAGCAGGCGCTCGAACGGCAGTTGCTCGTGGGTGCGGTCATCGGCCAGGCGCTGGCCCAGGCGCTGCAGGAAATGCTCCAGGCTTTGCAGCTCGTCGAGCTGCACGCGGTAGGCCAGGGTGTTGACGAACAGACCGACGAGCGCCTGGCTGTCCGCCGCCTCGCGCCCGGACACCGGCAGGCCGATCGCGAAATCGCGGCGCCCGGAGTGTTTCCACAACAGCAGTTGCTGCGCGGCGAAATACAGCACGAACGGGGTCACCCCAAGCTGCCTGGCGCGAGCCGCGAGTGCCGAGGTCAGCGCACCCGGCAACGGGAACTGCTCACGGGCACCGGCATAGGCTTGCAGGGCTGGACGCGAGCTTTCGCTGAGAACCAGAGGCTCATCGCTCAAGCCCTGCAGGCGCTGCTGCCAGTAATTCAGCAGTGCCTGGCCGGCATCGCCCTCCAGCGCCTGGCGCTGCGCTTCGATCACCTGCAGCAGGCCGCTTTTGGGAGCGGACTGACGGCCCTCGTAGAGCGCGGCCAGATCCTGCACCAGCAGGCCCATGGACCAGCCGTCCACGGCGATATGGTGGGCGTTGAACAGCAGACGGTAGTCGTCTTCCGCAAACTGGAACAGATCGATGGCCACCAGCGGCCCCTGGGCCAGGTCGAAGACCCGCTGCGCAGCCTGGGCGATCATCGCCTCGCGCACCTCGGCCGACGATGCGCGCAGATCGTGCAGGGCAAAGCTGGCCTCGGGCGCATCGACCAGGCGTTGACGCACCTGCCCGTTGTCCTCAAAGAAACGGCAACGCAGGGCTTCGTGACGTTCGATCAGGCCCAGGTAGGCGCTGCGCAGGCGTGGCACGTCCAGCTCGCCGTGCAAGGCCAGCAGTTGCGTGACGTTGTAGGCGGTCGCCTCAGGTTCGAGCTGCTGCATGAACCACAGCCGCTCCTGGGCATGGGACAGACGCGCCACGCTGCTGACCGGCGCGGGCGGCGCCGCTGCCGGTTCAGGTGCTGGTTCCAGCGCAGCCGCCAGTTGTCGTGGCGTGGGGTTTTCCAGCAACTGGCGCGGCATCAGGCGCAGGTCGGCCTGACGCAGCCGAGCGATCAGTTGCAGGCTGAGGAACGAATCACCGCCCGCAGCGAAGAAGTCGTCGTCCAGCCCCAGTTGCGGCTGGCCGAGCAGTTCGCGGAAGGCCGCCAGGATGCTGGCCAGGCGCGGCTGCGCGCGGCAATCGGCGCTCGCCGCCATGGCCGCTAAAGTTGATTGGGTAAGCACGTCGCGCGGTTGCAGCCGCAGCCCTTCGCGCGCGGCCAGGCCGATCAGTTGCAGGCTGAGGATCGAGTCGCCGCCGAGGGCGAAGAAATCGTCCTGGCGGGTGACCGAGGCGCAGCCAAGCACCTGGCACCACAAGCGGGCCAGCAATTGCTCGCTGGCGCTCTGCGGCGCCTGCCCGCCCTCGCCTACCGCCACAGTCGTTTCAGGCTCGGGCAAGGCGCGGCGATCCAGCTTGCCGTTGGCGGTCAACGGCAAGGCCTCCAGGCTCGACCAGTACGCCGGTTGCAGCGGTTCGGGCAGTTGCGCCCTGACCTGTGCCTGGAGGGCGCTCAGCTCGTCCGGGGTCAGGCGCGGCGCAACATAGGCCACCAGTTGCAGACGGCCCTGGATCTCGCGTGCCAGCACGGCGGCTTCGCGCACCAGCGACTGTCGGCTCAGCCAGGCGCTGACCTCGCCGGGTTCGACGCGGAAACCGCGAATCTTCACCTGATCGTCCTGGCGCCCGAGGAACGCCAGACGCCCATGGTGATCCAGGCGCACCCGATCACCGCTGCGGTAGAAACGCCGCCCTGCCTCCTCGATAAAGGCAGCGGCCGTGGCCTCGGGCTGGCCGAGATAGCCCAGCGCCACCTGCGGGCCGCCGATCAGCAACTCGCCCGCCACGCCGCGCGGCACTGACTGGCCCGCCGCATCGACGATACGCAGCTCGGCACCGGCCAATGGCTGGCCCAGCGGCAGGTAAACGCCCTGCCCGGCCTCCGTCACCTCGCCACAGACTACGCCGACCGTGGTTTCCGACGGGCCATAGTGGTTGAACACACGCAGCTCTGGCGCCAGTTCGCGGATACGGGCGAACAGCGCCGCATCGAAGCCTTCACCGCCGAGGATCAACAGCCGACGCGGCAGTACCCGCCGGGCATCGTCCAACGCCAGCAGGCCGCGCAGGTGCGAGCGGGCGATCTTCAGGCAGTCGACGGGATGCTGCGCCAGGAAATCGGCCCAACCCGGTGGATCGAAGGCCAGCGCGGCATCCGGCAGGATCAGCGGATCACCGCTGTGCAGCGCGGCGAATACGCAGGTCAGGCCCAGGTCGGCAGCCACCGTGGCCAAGGTCGCCCAACGGCTACCGGCGCTGGCTTGCAAACGCTGGCTGACGGCGGCGGCGTAGTGCGCCAGGTTGGCATGGCTGACCAGCACGCCCTTGGGCTGGCCGGTGGAGCCCGAGGTGTAGATCAGGTAGGCAGCCTGCTCGCACTGGCTAAGGCTGGCCACCGGCTGCTGCGGGGCGGGCGCGGCAAGATCGGCGGCGCTCAGTTGCAGACGTGCGACCGCACTGTTCAGCGCCGGCACCTCGGCCAGGGTCAGCAGCAGGCTCGCCGCGCTGCTCTCCAGCAGTTGCTGCAAACGCTGCACGGGCTGCGCCGGGTCGAGAAACAGGCAGGTAGCGCCACGTTGCCAGCAGGCCAGCATGGCCAGTACCTGCTCGGCGCTGCGCGGCATGCACAGGGCCACCACCTGACCCGGACCGACGCCCTGTTCGGCGAGACGCAGCGCCAGGGCCTGCACGGCATTGGCCAGCTCGCCATAGGCCAGCGACTGCTGGGCATCGCACAGGGCGGGCGCCTGCGGCGTGCACGCGGCCCACTGCTGCACCTGGCGATCCAGCGGCTCGGGGCTGGCGTCCAGCGCAGGGCCCTGCAGTTCGCTGCGCGGCGAGGTCAGGCGCAGTGCCGACAGGCGCTGCTCGGGATTGTTTGAAGCGTCCTGCAGGATGACCTGCAGATCGTCGAGCAGTTGCTCGATGGTGGCCGCCTCGAACAGCTCGTCGCTGTATTCCAGCTCGCAGCGCAGGCGCTGGTCGGCGCAACGCACCAGCCGCAGGGTAAGGTCGAAACGGGCATGGCGCTGCGGCGGGTCGAGCACTTCGACGCTCACGCCCGGCAGGCTCAGGGTGCGGCTTTCCGGCAATTCGACCTGAACGAACATGGCCTGGAACAACGGGCTGGAGCGCGGTCGGTCGAGCGCTTCGAGCACCTTCTCGAAAGGCAGGGTCTGCTGGTCGAACGCGGCTGCCACGCTGTCGCGGGTGCGCAGCAAAGCACTGCGAAAGTCCGGGTCATCCTCCAGACGTTGACGCAGCACCAGAGTGTTGAGCAGCGGCCCGATCAACGGCGCCAGCTCGGGGCGATCGCGCTGTGCCACCGAGGTGCCCAGACACAGGTCGCGTTCGCCGCTGTAGCGCGCCAGCAGGCAGGCGAAGGCCGTCAGGCCGAAGATGTACAGGGTCACGCCCTGCTCGCGGATGGCCGCATCCACCTGCGCCGACAACGCAGCCGGCAGTTCGCGCACCATTACCGCGCCGCTATGGCGGCGCTGGTTGGCCGGCGGGCGCGGATGATCATAGGGCAAGGCCAACGGGCCGGGCGCATCGGCCAACTGGCTACGCCAGTAATCGAGCTGCTGGCGGCAGGCGTCGCTGGCCAGCCACTCGTGCTCCCAGGCCGCGTAGTCGGCGTACTGGATGTCGAGCGGCGGCAACTGGGGCGGCTCACCCAGGCTCAGGGCGCGGTAGCCCTCGGCCAGTTCGCGGGTCAGTTGCTGGGCCGACCAGGCGTCGTAGGCGACGTGATGGATGGTGAAGAACAGCAAGGTGCTGCCCTGCTCGGCATCGCTGAACACGCGCCAGCGCCAGGGCACCTCGCGGCTCAGGTCGAAGGGCTCGGCCAGTTGCCGGGCGTACTCGTCGGCGCACCATTGCTGCGGGTCGGCAAGCGCTTCGTGGGGCAGCGGCTCGACCGCCGGCATGCCCGCCGTCCAGGGTTCGCAGTGCGCCTGCAAGCGGCCCTGGGCATCGGCCAGGTAGCGGGTCCGCAGGATGGCGTGGCGCTCCACCAGTTGCTGCATGGCCTGCTGCAGGCAGGCCAGATCCAGACGGCCATCGAAGCGCAGCACCGAGCAGAGGTTGTACAACGCACGGCTGCTCAGGGCCTCAGCCGAGAGAAAGCGCAGTTGCGCATGGGCCAGCGGCAGCTCTGCCCCCTCCGCGCCAGCAGCCGGGACGATGGGCAGGCGCCAGCTATCGATGCCCTTCTCGGCCAGACGCTGACGGAATAGCTGCTTCTTGTCCGCCGGCAGCGAGGCCAGGCGCTGGGCGATCTCAACGAAGGCCTGTTGGTTGGTCGCATTCATCTTCAGTCTTCCATCTCTGCCAGCAAACGCTGCATCTCATCCAGTGCCTGGTCGGTCGAAGGCCGCTGCGGGTTTTCGATCTGTTCGGCCAGGCCGGCAATGGTCGGGTTATGGAACAGGCTGCGCAGCTCGACCTTGACGCCGAAGCGGCTCTCCACCCGGGTCATCAGGCGCATCGCCAGCAGCGAATGCCCCCCCAGCTCGAAGAAGCTGCTGAGCACGCCGACCTGCGGCAGCTCGAGCAACTCCTGCCACAGCTCGGCCAGCTCGCGCTCCAGCGCCGTGCGTGGCGCCACGCCTTGCTCGGCCTGCGCTTGCGGCGCCGGCAGAGCCTTGCGGTCGATCTTGCCGTTGGCATTGAGAGCGAAACGCGCTAGCTGGATAAAGCCGGTCGGCACCATGTAAGCCGGCAGCAGGCTTTCCAGATGACGGCGCAGCGCCGCCTCGTCCACCGGGCTCTCGGCCTGCAGCCAGGCAAACAGGCTGTGGCTGCGTGCATCAAGCATGACCACTGCCTCTTCCACACCGGGGTAACGGCGCAGCAGCGATTCGATCTCCCCCGGTTCAATGCGGAAACCGCGCACCTTGACCTGGAAATCGGCGCGGCCGACATAGGCCAGGCGCCCATCGCTACGCCGGCGCACCAGATCACCGGTGCGGTACATGCGGCTGCCGGGCTCGCGCGCGAACGGATCGGGCAAGTAGGCTGCGGCGGTAATAGTCGGCGCACGCTGGTAGCCACGGGTCACCCCGCTGCCGGAGATATACAGCTCGCCGGTGCTGCCCAGCGGCACCGGCCGCAGGCATTCGTCGAGCACGTAGCAACGAGTGTTGAGCAGTGGCAGGCCGATATCGGCGACACCGGCCGGCACCTCGCGCAGTGCCTGGGTGGTCGACCAGACGGTGGTTTCCGTCGGGCCGTAGGCGTTGATCAGCCTTACCCCCTTGGCCTGCAGCACCTTGACCAGCTCGGCCGGCACCGCTTCACCGCCGATCAGGCCGCGCAGGGCCGGCCAGTCGTCACGCCCGGTTTCCAGCAGGATCTGCCAACCGGCCGGGGTGGCCTGGAACACCGTGGCGCGGCGCAGCAGCTCGAACAGGCGGTGGCCATCGATCACCTGCTCGCGGCGTGCCAGGAGGATGGCCGCACCCTTGAGCAGCGGCAGGAACAGCTCCGGCTTGCACATATCGAAGGCGTAGGTGGTGCTGGCCAGCCAGACGTCCTCGGCGCTCAGCGGCAACTGGCGGTCAAGGCCGGCGAGCAGGTTGCTCAGGTTGCCACGGGTGACCTGCACACCCTTGGGCGTGCCGGTGGAGCCCGAGGTGTAGATCACGTAGGCGCGCTGCTGCGGTGCCACTGGCAGTGCCAGGTCGTGTATCGGCTGCAGCTCCAGAGGCAGGCGCTCGACGAGCGTGCTGTCGACAGCGACGAGCACCTCGGCGCAAGCCTGCTCGCTGAGCACCAGGGCTGGCCGCGCATGCTCGATGGTGAAGCGCAGGCGTTCGCCCGGTTGCTGCGGATCCAGCGGCAGATAGGCCGCGCCCGCCTTGTGAATCGCCAGCAAGCAGGGCAGCAGCCAGGGGCCACGGCTCAGGCACAGCGCGACCAGATCGTCGCAACCGACCCCCTGGGCGCGCAGCCAGTGGGCCAGGCGGTTGCTCAGGGCATTGAGCTGGGCATAGCTGTAGCGTTGTTCCTGACAATCCACCGCCAGTGCGTCCGGGGTCAGCGCGACCTGGCGCTCGAAGCGGGCGATCAGATCCTCGGTTTCGCTCAGGGAGTGCGCCGGCAGGTTCCACGGGCGGCGGGTCAGGGCGTGATCGGCATTGGCCAGGTCGATGTCCCATAGCCGCGCCTCGGGTCGCGCCAGCATGCCGTCGAGCAGATGACGGTACTCGTCGGCATAACGCTGCATGGTGCTGGCGACGAACAGCTCGGTGTTGTACTCCAGCACGCAGTGCCAGGCGCTGCCGTGCTGCTCGATATGCAGGCCGATGTCCACCAGGGCGCTGTCGCTCTCGACATCCAGGCGCTGCGCTGGCAGGCCGGCGAAGCCCTGGCCGACCGCAGCCACGTCGTCGCGCTGGATCAGGTTGAACAGCGCCTGGAACAGCGGCGTATGGCTCAGATCGCGACGTACCTGCAAGGCCTCCACCAGCCGCTCGAAGGGCACGTCGCCGTGCTGCTGCGCGGCCAGATGGGTGGCTTGCAAGGCCTGCCAGAACGACGCCACCGATTGCAGCGGGTCGATCTGGCTGCGCAGCACCTGGGTGCTGGCGAAGTAGCCGATAAGGTTGTCGGTGTGCGCCTGCTGACGCTGCGCCACCGGCAGGCCGATCCACAGTTCGCGCTGCCCGGAATGCCTGGCCAGCAGCACCTTCCACGCCGCCAGCAGCGGCGCGAAGGCGGTCAGGCCATGGCGCTGCGCGGTGCTGCGCAGGCGCTCGACCAACTCGACCGGCAGCTCGAAACGCAAGCGCCGCCCGTGGTAGCCCTGCTCGGCAGGACGCGGCAGGTCGGTGGGCAGATCCAGCACCGGCGGCTCGCCGGCCAGGGTCTGCCGCCAGTAGTCCAGTTGCGCGTCGATGCGTGCCTGCCCGGCAGGGCTCTGCCAACTGGCGGCGACATCGCTGAATTGCAGTGGCAGCGGCGTCAAGTCCGCCTGAGTGCCGTTCAGCTCAGCCTGGTAGAGGCATTGCAGCTCGTCGAAGAAGATCTCCAGCGAACGGGCGTCGGCGATGATGTGGTGCAAGGTGGCCTGCAGCACGCTCTGCCCTTCGCCCTGGTACAGGCGCACGCGCCATAGCGGCGTCGCGCTCAGGTCGAAGGCGCGCTGCGCCTCCTCGCTCAGGGTGCGGGCGAAGGCCGGCGCATGCACATCCTGCGGCAAGGATGCGACGCTGAGCAGCGGGCCGAGCAACGGCACGACCTGCTGCCGTGCGCCGGCTTCCGTCTCGCTGAACACAGTGCGCAGGCTGTGCTGGCGCTGCACCAGTTGCGCCAGGGCGCGTTCCAGTGCGTCGGCTTGCAGGTTGCCGTGCAGGTGCATGGCCAGGGACAGGTGGTAGGCCTGGGTATCGCCCTGCAAGCGGTCGAGGAACCACAGCCGCTGCTGGGTGAAATGCAGCGGCGCCGGCGCCTCGCCAAATGGCCGCAGGATGCTTTCGTCTGCGCCCTCGGCAGTGGCCAGGCTGGCCGCCAGCTCGCCCAGGGTCGGGCACTCGAACACGCTGCGCAGCGGCAGTTGCCGCCCATGGCGCTCGGCGATGCGCGCCACCAGCCGTGCCGCCAGCAGCGAATGGCCACCGAGGGCGAAGAAGTTGTCGTCTGCGCCCACCGCGTTGCAACCGAGCAGTTCGCACCAGAGTTCGGCCAGTTGCGCCTCCCAGGGCTGGCTCAGTTCGCCGTCGCGCTGACCTTCATGCTGCGTGGGTGCCGGCAGCGCCTTGCGCTCGACCTTGCCGCTGGGGCTCAGCGGCAGCGTGTCGAGGCGCACGAACTGGCTCGGCAGCATGTAATCCGGCAGGTGCTGCGCCAGTTGCGCGCGCAGCGCGGCATCAGTCAGTTCCTCTGCCGCCTGGGTGACCGAGTAGTAGGCCACCAGGCGTGCACTGTCGCCGCTGCCAAGCAGCACCACGGCTGCTTCACGCACCCCGGCGACGCGCGCCAGCAGCGCCTCGATCTCGCCCAGCTCGATACGGAAGCCGCGCAGCTTGACCTGGAAGTCCAGGCGCCCCTGGTAGTCGAGGCTGCCATTGGCATTGCGCCGCACGCGGTCGCCGGTGCGGTACATACGCGCGCCTGGCACGAAGGGATCGGGCAGGAAACTCGCCGCGCTCAGCGCAGGCGCGGCGAAATAGCCACGGCCCAGGTTGGCACCGGCCAGGTACAGCTCGCCGGAAACGCCCGGCGCTACGGGTTGCAGATCGGCGTCCAACACATAGGCGGCTGTGTTCACCACAGGCCGACCAATCGGCACCTCCACCCCGCCGCTCTCGTCTTGACGCGCCTCGAAGGTACTGTAGACGCTGGCCTCGGTCGGCCCGTAGCCATTGATCACCCGCGCGCCACGCTGCTCCATGGCTTCGGCCAGCGCGGTTGGCAGCGCCTCGCCACCGGAAATGGCGCGCACGCCCTGCCAACTGCGCTGGGTATGCGCCACCAGCATGCGCCAGGTGGCCGGCGTGGCCTGCATCACCGTCGGCTGGCCGGCCTCGATCAGGCGGTCGAGGGCTTGCGGATCACGGGCCTGCTCACGGTCGGCGAGCAGGATGCTGGCCCCGCGAGCGAGCGGCAGCAGCAGCTCGACGATGGCGATATCGAAGGTCGCGGTGGTCAGCGCCAGCACCCTGTCCTGCGCCGTCAACGGCAGCACCTGCTGCACGCCGAGCATGAGGTTCATCAGGTTGCCACGGGCGATGGCCACGCCCTTGGGCTGGCCGGTGGAACCCGAGGTGTAGAGCACGTAGGCGAGCTGGCCGGGATGCACGCTCGGCGCACGGTATGGCTCGCTGCTGCTCAGCGCATCGATATCCAGCAGTTCGACAGCACTGCCCCACTCGGCCAGTTCCGCCAGGGCCTCGGCATTGCTCAGGCACAGACGTGGCTGCGCGTGGGCGAGGATATAGCGGCCGCGCTCGGCCGGGGTATCCTCGGCCAGCGGCACGTAGGCGGCGCCCGTCTTGAGAATGGCCAGCATGGCCATAGGCAGGCGCGCATCGCGCGGCAGACGCAGGGCCACACGATCCTCGACGCCGACACCACGGGCCTGCAAGGCGGCGGCCAGGCGTTCGGCCGCCTGATTCAGTTCGCCGTAGCTCAGGCGCCGTTCACCGGCCTGCACGGCGATAGCTTCGGGCTGCTCGGCGACCTGCCGGGCGAAAGCCTGCAGGATGTCTTCCCGGCCCTGCACAGGCTCGCCGTGCAAGCGGGCCAGCGCGCGCTGCTCGGGCTGCCAGGCGAGTTCACCGAGTACCTGCTGCGATTGTTCGAGCACGGCATCGAGCAGCGCCAGGTATTGCTCGAGCATCGCCTGGGCGGTCTGCTCGCGGAACAGCTCGCTGCTGTACTGCAGGCTCAGCGCAATGCCGTGCTCGCTGTCGCGCACGTCCAGGTGCAGGTCGCACAGGGCGCTGTCCGGGCGATTGTCGAGGGGCTCGGCGATCAGGTCGGTCAGCTCGAAACGTTCCAGGGCATGGCCCGGGAAGTAGTTGAACATGGCCTGGAACAGCGGGTTGTAGCTGACCTGGCGGGCCACGCCGAGCTGTTCGATCAGGTAGTCGAAGGGCAGATCCTGGTGCGACTGCACCGCCACCGACAGCGCCTGCAAGGCATTCATGTGCTGCAACAGGCTGGTCGTGCCGGAAACCTTCTGGCGATACACCAAGGTGTTGACGAAACAGCCCACCAGCGGCTGCAAGGCCGCGTGATGACGGTTGGCGGCCGGCACCCCGACGAGGATGTCGTGCTCGCCGCTGCGACTGCGCAGCAGCAACTGGAAGGCGCAGAGCATGGGAATGAAATTGCTCCAGCCGTGGCTCGCGCTGAAGGCCCGCAGGCGCGCCGCCAGCTCATCCGGCAGGCGCTGTTCGACGCGCCCGCCGGCCTGGCTGGCGTGGGCCGGACGGGGGAAGTCCGCTGCTAGTTCGAGCACCGGCAACTCGCCAGACAACTGCTCGCGCCAGTAGCCAAGCTCGCTCTGGCAGGCGGCGCTGTCCATCCACTGGCGTTGCCACAGGGCATAGTCGGCGTATTGCATCGGCGTCTCGGCCACCACCGGTTCACGCCCCTGGCGCAACTCGCGGTAATGGGCACAGAGGCCGTCGATGATCAGTTGCAGCGACCAGCCGTCGGCGACGATATGGTGGCAATTGAGCGCCAGCACGTGCGCCTGTGGCCCCAGACGGTACAGACAGGCGCGCAGCAGCGGCGCGCTGTTCAGAGCGAACGGGGTCATCGCGTCCTGACGCAGCAGCTCGTGCAACTGCGCCTCGCTGACTACCTCGATCAGCGGCAGGGCCAGCTCGGCCTTGGCGAGGATGACCTGCGTCGGCTCGCCGCCGTCGCTGACGAAACGAGTACGCAAAACTTCGTGTTGATCGACCAGGGCCTGTAATGCTGCCTGAAGGTCAGCCATATACAGGTCGCCACTCAGGCGCACCGCGCCGGCCAGGTTGTAGGCCGGGCTTTGCGGCTGCAGTTGCTGAAGGAACCACAGCCGCTGCTGGGCGAACGACAGCGGCAGGCTCTGCGGACGCAGCAGGCGCTTCGGCATATTGCCCTCGCCTGTCTCCTGCTGCTCCAGCCACTCGGCCATGGCGGCGATGGTCGGGCGCTCGAAGACTATGCGCAGCGGCAGTTCCTTGCCGCTGAGCTTGCCGATCTGGCCGATCAGTTGCGTGGCCAGCAGCGAATGCCCGCCCAGCTCGAAGAAATGATCCTGGATGCCGACCCGCGCCAGCCCCAGCACGCCTTGCCAGGCTTCGGCCAATTGCACTTCCAGCTCGCTGCGCGGCGCCACGTAGCGCGCCTCGCTCTGCGCGGCGAAGTCGGGCGCCGGCAGCGCCTTGCGGTCGATCTTGCCGTTGGCGTTGAGCGGCATGCGTTCGAGCAGCATGAAGGCGCTGGGCAGCATGTAGGGTGGCAGGTTGGCGGCGACGAACTCGCGCAGCGCTTCGATGGAGGGCTGCGGCTCGGCCACCACGTAAGCCACCAGCACTTTGGCGCGTTGCTGGTCGTCACGGGCCAGCAGCACCGCTTCACGCACGCCGGGGTAACGGGTCATGCAGGCTTCGATCTCGTCCAGCTCGATACGGTGGCCGCGAATCTTCACCTGGTGGTCGGTACGCCCCACATACTCCAGTTCGCCATTGGCTAAAAAGCGCGCCAGATCGCCAGTGCGATACAGGCGGCTGCCGTCGCTGGCGATGGGGTCGGGCAGGAACACCGCCGCCGTACGCGCCGGATCGGCCATATAGCCACGGCCGACTCCCACGCCAGCGACGAAGATCTCACCCACCGCACCGCGCGGCACTGGTTGCAATTCGGCATCCAGCAGATACAGGCGGTTGTTCAGGGTGGCACGGCCAATCGGCACGCTGCTGCGCGCCTGGGGCAGGCGCTCGGTGAGCGGGTGGAAAGCCACGTCATCGGAGCATTCAGCAGGGCCATAGGCGTTCATCAGCGGGATGCTCGGGTAACGCTCAAACCAGCGCCGCGCCAGCGCTGGTGGCAGCGCCTCGCCAGTGGCCAACACCCAGCGCAGCGCGGTGTGCTCCAGGCCCGCATCGAGCAGGCTCTGCATCAGCGACGGCACCGCTTCGAAAATACTCACGCCATGCCGGGCAATGGCCTCGTCCAGGGCCCCGGGGTTCTGCATCACGCAGTCGCCGAGAATCACCGTGCGCGCCCCCAGCACCAGACCGGCCAGGGTCTGCCAGACGGAGATATCGAAGCACTGCGGCGCACTCTGAGCGATCACATCCTGCTCATTGAGGCCCAGGCCCGGCAGCTTGCCAAGGATGTTGTTGAGCATGCCGGCGTGAGCCACCATCGCCCCCTTGGGCGTGCCGGTGGAGCCCGAGGTGAAGATGCAATAGGCCAGCGACAAGCCATGCACGGGGATGTCCAGGTCGGCATCGCTATAGCCGCTCAGGGCCGCCGACTCGTAGCGGATCGCCGCCGGTGGCTGGGCCATCTGCTGCAACGCCTGCTGGGCCAGCTCGCTCTGCTCAACGCCATGGATCAACAGCGGCGAACGGCTCTGGGTGAGCACCTGGGCCAGGCGCTGCGGCGGGTTGCGCGGGTCCAGCGGCAGCCAGCCGGCACCCGCCTTGAGCACGGCGAGGATCATCACCACCAGATCGAGGCCACGCTCGTCGAGCAGCGCCAGCAGGTCGCCGTCCTGCACGCCATTGGCACGCAGATGACGGGCCAGACGGTTGGCCGTGCGATTCAACTGATCGAAGGTCAGGCTGCGCTCGCCATGCACCACGGCAATTCGCTCAGGCGTTAGGCGCACTTGCCGTTGCAGGCGCTCGATATACAGCGGCTGCAACGGTGCCTCGTCCGCCGCCACGTCGCCAGTGGCCCAAGCGTGCTGCTGGGCAATCTCCGTGGCATCGAGCATGGTCAGGCGTTGCAGCGGGGTGTCCACGTCGCTGGCCAGGGCTTCGCCCATATTCAGCAGCAGCGTGCGGAAGTGGCGCAGCATCTGCTCGATTTCATCACGCAGGAACCAGTCGGTCTGGTAGGTCAACTGCAGGTGCAGGCGCTCGCCGGGCACGATCACCACGGTGATCGGGTAGTTGGTGTGGGTACGGTTGGCCATGTCGCTGATCAGGTAGTCCAACTGGCCCTGACGCAGGCTGGCGGAAATCGGCGCGTTCTCGAAGACGAACAGGCTCTGGAACAGATCCTGGCGTTGCACCTCGCTCCAGCTCTGGATCTGCGCCAGCGACACGCTTTCGTGCTCGCGCAGGCTCAGGTTCTCCGCCTGCAGGGCCTTGAGCCAGGCACCGAGGGACTGTTGCGGCTGCCAGTTCCAGCGCAGCGGCAGGCTGTTGATGAACAGCCCGACGATGCTCTCCATGCCCTGCATGTGCACCGGGCGCCCGGCCACGGTGACGCCGAACAGCAGGTCGCGATTGCCGCTGTAACGCCCCAGCAGCAAGGCCCAGGCACCCTGCACCAGGGTGTTGAGGGTGATGCCCAGACGGCTGGAGGCCTGTTGCAGACCCTGGGTCTGCTCGACGCTGAGGTGCTCGACGCAATCCTCCACCGGCTCCGGCGCATCGGTCACACGCCCTAGGTGGCCGAAGCCAAATTGATTGGGCGTGTCGAAACCGGCCAGGCGTTGCTGCCAGAAAGCCTGATGTTCTTCGGGTTTCTGCTGTTCCAACCAGCGAATGAAGTCGCGATACGGACGTGGCTTTGGCAACTCCAGGCGTCGCCCTTCACGCGCGGCGCGGTAGCCGTCGAGGAAGTCCATCATGATGATGGAGAAGCACCAGGCATCCATGAGGATATGGTGGTAGCTGCGCACGAACTGGTAGGTGTCCGGCGCCAGCTTGAACAGGCGCACGCGCATCAGCGGCGCCTGGGTGAAATCCAGCCCCTCGCGCCGCTCCTCGGCCAGCAGATGCTCCAGGCGCGCCTGTTGCTCGGCCTCGTCGATAGCAGACCAGTCCTCGTAGGTGATCGGCAATTCGACCTGTTTGTGCACCACCTGCATCGGCCGCTTCTGCTGCTTCCAGACGAAGGAGGTGCGCAGTAGCTCGTGGCGCTCCACCACCTGTGCCCAGGCCTGGCGGAAGGCATCCAGATCGAGTTGCGGCAGCACCATCACGTGGCGGTACTGCAGCAGGTACATGCCCTTGCCCGGGTGCATCAGGCTGTGGAACAGCAACCCCTGCTGCATGGGCGCCAGTGGGTAGATGGCCTCGATATTGCGGGAAAGTGCCTTGACCTTGTCGTTCATGCCGAGGGTCTCCTTGCCGTGGGCTGGGGATGTGGGGGCGCCTGGGGTGGTCATTGCAATTGCTCCAGCAGGCCAAGGAATTCGTCGTCGGAAAGTCCCGAATCGGCGAAGTCGGCAGCGGTGGCGCGACCGGCTTGCGGATCCAGGCAATGTTCGAGCAACGCTTCGAGGCGCTGCTGAAATTGCTGCGCCAACTCGCGGATCAGCGCCTGTTCATGCACCTGCGGGGCGTAACGCCATTCGATATGCAACTGGCCCTGGTCGACCAATGCCGTCACATCCAGCAGATGGGTGCGGCGGGTGTCGGGGGCACGCATGGCCGGGCACAGCGGCTGCGCCAGGTGCCACAGGCGCGAACCGCCCAGCCACTGGTCGACCCGCCCCAGGTAGTTGAAGGTCAGCAGCGAAGCGGCGCCGAGCCCGTGCAGCGGGTCGAGGCGCAGCAGACCGTAGCCGATGCCCTGCTCCGGCACGCGGCGCAACGCTTCCTTGGCGGCGATGATCGCCTCCTCCGGCTGTTCGGCGGCAGGCACGGCCAGCGGGTAACGGCTGGTGTGCCAGCCCACCGAGCGCGACAGATCCGGGCCCTGTTCCCAGCCACTGCGGCCGTGGCTTTCCATCTCCAGAGTGACCTGCTCGCGCCCCAGCCATTGGCCGATCACACCCGCCAGCGCCGCGACCAATAGATCCTGCACCTGGGTGCCGTAAGCGCCATGGCAATCGCCCAGCAGCAGCTCGGTTTTCTCGACGGACAGCCTGGTTTCCAGCGTAAGGCTTTCGCCATACAGGCTGACCTCACGGGCGACCTCGCCCTCCTCGGCCAACTGCGCCTGCCAGTAGTCGCGCTGGGCCAGCACCTCGGGGGCCTGGCGATGCCGCTGCAGCGCCTCGCTCCAGCGATGGAAGCTCGCCGACACTGCCGTCAACGTGGCCTGCGGGTCGAGGTACAGACTTTCCAGTTCTTCCAGCAGCACCTGCCAGGACACCGCATCGACCAGCAGGTGGTGCGCCGTGCACAGCAGATGCCCGCTGCCGGTGAAATACACCCAGCGGATCAACGGCGCGCGATCCAGTTGCCAGCCTTGTTGCCACTGCTCCAGCAGCGCGTCGTCCAGCGGTTGTTCGACCACCTGCAGCAGCTTGCCGGCCATGTCCGCCGACAGCGGCTGATAGCGTTGCCGCCAACCCTGCGCGTCTTGCTCGAAGATCAGCCGCAAGCTGCTGTGACGCTGCAGCAAGTTCGCCAGTGCCTGGGCCAGGCGCGCCGGCTCCAGCGGCTGCGGAACGGCCAATAGCAAGGACTGGTTCCAGTACTGCAGGGTGTTCTGCTGCTGGCCGAAGAACCAGGCCTGGATCGGCGTCAGGGCGAAAGCGGTGCTCGGCTCGGCGCTATCGGCCTTGGCTTGCTCGGCCACACTGGCGAGGTCCACGGCATGCTCGGCCCAACCATTGACCGAAGGGAACTCGAAGATCTGCTTGGACTTGAGCTGCAAGCCCTGCTGCTTGGCGCGGGCGATGATCTGCAGGCTGAGGATCGAGTCGCCACCGACCGCGAAGAAGTTGTCGTCGGCTTGCAGGTCGGGCTTTTCCAGAATTTCCCGAGCAATCACCAGCAGGTGCTCGACCCTGGCGCGTTGCGGCGTTTGCGCCACTCGCGCCAGCGCCCGCACGCTGGGCTCGGCGAACAGTTGCTTGGGGGTGAGGGTGATCTGCTGCTGGCGCGCGCGGGCGATGATCTGCAGGCCGAGAATCGAGTCGCCACCATGGGCGAAGAAGTTGTCGTCCGGGCCGATGTCCGGGTTACCCAACAGCTCGCGCCAGATCGCCAGCAGTATGCTTTCCACGGCATTCAGCGGCTGCTCGGCACGCGCCTCAATGCTGCGCGGCGCTTGCTCGGCCAGGTTCAGCAATGCCTGACGGTCGACCTTGCCATTGGCCAGCAGTGGCATGGCCTCCAGACAGTGCCACTGCGCCGGTTGCATATAGTCCGGCAGGCGTGCCTGCAACGCGGCCTGGATATCCGCCAGTGCACTCGGCGCGGCGACCAGGAAGGCCACCAGGCGGTTGCCGGTCAACGGCGTCGGTGCGTTGAGCACGCGCACGTCCGCCACCTGGGGCAGCGCACGCAATTGCGCCGCCACTTCCGAAGGCTCGACGCGGTAGCCGCGAATCTTCACTTGCTCGTCCAGGCGCCCGAGGAACAGTACCCGCCCCAGATGATCGAGGCGCACCCGGTCACCCGTGCGGTACCCCTGCTTACCGAAGCGCGCCTGATCGGCCTCGCTGGCGCTCAGGTAACCACGCGCCACGGTGGCGCCTTCGATATACAGCTCGCCACTGACGCCAGCCGGCAACACCGCGCCATCCGGCCCACGCACGCTGATACGCACGTTGCCCAGGGGCCGCCCGAGTGGCGCATCGTCCTCGCCGTCGACCTCGTGGGTCAGCACGCCCACGGTGGTTTCGCTGGGCCCGTAGTGGTTGACGATACGCAGGTGCGGGCTCAGGGCGCGCACCCGTGCCAGCAACTCGGCGCCCAGGGCTTCGCCGCCGAGCACCAGGCACTGGCGCGGCAACAGGCGCTGCGGCTCGCTGGCCACCAGCAGGGCGTTGAGGTGCGAGGGCACGATCTTCAGCATGTCCACGGGTTCCCGCCCGAGCAGCGCCGCCAGCTCCTCGGCGTCGAAAGCCAACGCCTCGTCCAGCAGGCGCAAGCGTCGGCCGCTGAGCAGCGCGCCGAACAAGGCGGTGTGGCCCAGGTCCGTGGCGCAACTGGCCAGGCTCGTCAGGCTGGCATCACTGCTCAGTTGCAGGCGCGCCAGGCAGGCGCTGACGTAGTGGATGAGGTTGCCCTGGGTCACCTCCACGCCCTTGGGTCGCCCGCTGGAGCCCGAGGTGTAGACCACATAGGCCGGCAAATCCGCCGGCACGCTCGCGCGCAATGGCGCATCGCTGAACGCCGCAGCGCCCGGCACGGCCAGCCACTGCACCGGCTCTGGCAGCCAGCCTGGCCGCTCGCCCTCACCCACGCAGACCCTGGGTGTGGCATCCAGGCAGATGTCCTGCAGACGCGACTCGGGCCACTGCGGGTCGAGGGCCAGATAGGTGGCGCCGCACTGCCAGGCGGCGAGCATATGCATCACCAGTTCACGGCTGCGCGGCAGGCACAGGGCAACCCGATCGCCCAGGGCGCTCAGCGAGCCTTGCAGGCGTTCGCCACGGGCGGCCACGGCGCTGGCCAGCTCGGCATAGGTCAGGTGCCCCAGCCGATCCTCCAGGGCGATGGCCTGGGGTTTCTCCGTGCAGTGTTTGGCGAAAGCCTGCCAGGCACTCTCCTCGAGCACCGGCAGAACCTCGCCAGACAACTGCGAACGTTGTTCTGGAGCCAGCCAGTCCAGTTCGGCGAAAGGCACGTCCGGCTGCTCCATGGCCGCCATGACCAGAGCAAGGAACTGCGCCTGGAAGCGCTCGACACTTTCACGCCGATACAGCGCCTTGCTGTAGCGCCAGCGCCCGATGAACTCGGGCAGATCATCGACGATCACCAGGTTCAGCTCGTGGGCCGCGCCCCGCTGCTCGCCGAGCATGCGTTCGATGTAGCGCTCGAACGGCACGTCACGCTCCTTGTTCAGCGTGAACATGTGCTGGAACACCGGCGCCCGGCCCATTTGCCGTGGCAGATCCAGGTGCTTGGCCAGGCGCGCGAAGGGATAGTGACGGTGGCGCAGAGCCTGTTTGACATTGGCCGCCACCTGCTTGGCCCACTGCGCGCTGGACAGGTCACGACGCACGCGGCAGCGCACCGGCAAGGGGTTGACCAGATAGCCCGGCAGTTCGGCCTGCTCGCGCTTCAGGCGCCAGCCACTGGGCGTGCCGAGCACAAAATCATCCTGCCCGGACAGCACACCGAGAAATTGCTGGAACAGTGAGAACCAATAAACGTAGGGCGTCACGCCCAGGCTTTTGGCGACAGCACGCAGCCGTTCGCTGTTGTCCGCGCCAAAATGGAACGACAGCTCCCCGCCCTCGAAGCCCTGAGTGCTGCCATGGGCGAAGTCGGCGGGCAGTTCCAGCGTCGGCGCATCGGCCAGTTGCGCCCGCCACCAGGTCAGTTCTTCTGCCTCGATCGTCTCGCTGCGCAGGTACAACGCGCTGCACCAGTTGCGATAGGCCTCAGGGTCGGCATCGGCAAGCGCTTCGCCATCGACCAGGGCGAACAGCTCACTGAACACCACATCGAAGGTCGTCAGGTCGGAAGCGATATGGTGAATGCCCAGCAACACCGTGTGCTCGACGCGGTCGCCCAACTGATTGCTCAGCAGCACCAACCGGCTGACCTCGCCGGCAGCGAGGTCGAAGGGCTTGTCGGCCAGTTCGACCACGCGTTGCTGCACACTGGCCGCATCCGCGTTCTGCCAGATTTCGCATTGCAGCGAGGTGAGCTGCGGGCGGCTGTCCCACTGCAGCAACTCGCCATCACGCTCGACATAGGCACTGCACAGCTGCGGATAACGCTGCTGTACCGTCTGCCAGGCCCGCTGCAGACGCTGTGGCAGATCAGCCCAGAGGTACTGCGGCCTGACCCGCCCAGCGAGCGCGATGTTGTATGCACAACTGTTCGGTTCCATACGCTGCAGGAACCACAGCGCCTGCTCGTTATCGCTGAGCGGGCGCGCCTGGAAGTAGTCCGGATGACGCTGCAACCAAAGCAGAATCTCGGTGCTGCGCGCCTGCAGCTCGCGCTCCAGCTCGGCGCTCAGGGCCTCCGGCAAGGCAGCGAAAATCATCAGGCAGCCTTCACTCACAGACAGGCGGATACCGCGCAGCCAGCAGTCATGCATCAGGCAGTCGAGCATGTGTCGTCCTTTATCGTACGGATTCGAGGTCAGCCACCCTGGGGCACCTCTAAAAACTACCTGCGTTGTCATCGCTGCGTTAAAAACAGGCTCGAAATGCTCATTTACAGCTCGCAAACTCCGCTTTCTCGCCTGTTTTTGCCTTGCGCTGACTGCCTCGCCTACGTTTTTAGAGGTGCCCCTGGCGGTGGCTGCGAGGATCATTCGGCGTCAGACGGCCGAAGCGGGCTCGGCCATGGCAACCACCACCTTGCGTGCTCCCTGGAAAGTGGAGCGACCATGGGCGACCAGCATGTTGTCGAGCATCAGCGCATCGCCCGCCTGCCAGGGGAAGCTGATCTGAGTGCGTTGCAGCACGTCGCGCACATGCTCCAGCGCCTCCAGCTCGATGGGTGAGCCATCGCCGTAGAAGACGTTACGCGGCACACCCTCTTCGCCGACGATGGACACCAGCGTCTCGCGCAGCGCGGCTGGCAGATTGGAGATGTGGAACAGGTGCGCCTGGTTGAACCAGACCCACTCCCCGGTGACCGGATGCTGCGCCACGGCCTGGCAGACCTGGCGCGTGCGCAGTTCGCCGTCGTCCTTCCACTCGAAGTCGATATGGCTGAGCCGACAGAAGCGCTCGACCTCGCTGCGATCCTCGGTGCTGAAAGCCTGTTGCCAGGTGAGATCCAGACCATTGCCGTAATTGCGCACGTACATCAGACGCTTCTCGGCGAAACGCTGGCGGATGGCGGGATCGATGCGCTGGTAGACCAGACGGCTGTCGGCGATGGGCGTTTCGCCGCCGACCGGCGCGGCCTGGATGCAGTGAAACCAGATCTTCATCGGCCAGTTCAACGAGTAGGACTGCTCGTTGTGCAGCGGAATGATCTGATGAGCCGGGTATTCGGTCGAGGTGTAGACACGGCTGTTGAGTTTGGTACGCGGCGTGGAGGCGTAGTCGTAGGTCAGCAGCTCATGGCCGAAACTACGAGCGAAATCCTCGAAGTCGTTGGCGTCACGAAAAGCGAAATCACGAAAGAGAACCCCACCGGTGGCCTGCAACTCACAGTCAACGGTTCGCGCTATCAGATCAGCGTGATCGCGCCAGGAGCCTCCCGACACGGGGGCACGCAAGACGAATGGCAGAGCCCCGTCGATGTCTACCTGAACCTGTGAATGACCTGCGCGGGAGAGCGAGTCGGTGAGCATCTGGATTCCTTGGTGCTACGAGTTAGGCGCACCAAATTATCGCAAAAGCCACTCACTATCAAACGTGAATTAATATTATTTGAGAATAAGCACGATCCGCTCACAGCGTGATGGAAAGCCCGGAACAGAAGGTTCTGAGCCACTATCTAGCCATGACAACGCCACGCAATATCACTTCTGCTGCAGGTTGTACGCACGCTCACCGATGTGCGACAGCAGCAGATAAGCCGAGCCAATCATTCCCTGCATGGTGTCGGCAAAACGACTGCGATTTAAATAAAGGAACTGATGGTTCTTCACCGCGAACAGATTCTGCCATTGCGGCGACCGGCGAAATGCCTCAGTGCTGACCTCCGAATCGAGCATTTCCTCATAGGTGTCGATGATGAAGTCACTGTCGAAGTCGCCAATGCGCTCCAGGCTGTAAGGCACGTTCTGCCGCGCTTCCTTGAAGGCCGCCACACGCCCCAGACCGAAGTCGGCAATCACGTCATCCATTCCGGAACGGCCGATCAACTGGAAACCATCCGGGTAAACCTCCAGAGTGGTCACGGTAATGCGCCCCGGCTCCTTCACCCGCTTGGCGAACTCACCTACGACCCACTGATACTCCTTGAGCATCTCCTGATAGCGCTGCTGCTTACCCACCAGATCGGCAAGTTCCTTGGCATAGGTCTTGATGTCGGTCTCGCGCGCTGGCAGCAGTACCACGGGGGCGATCTTGCCAAGCCGCTCTTTCAGATCCTCGTGATAGGATAGCCCAACGATCAAGTCTGGCTTGAGTGCCGCAATGGCTTCGAGGTCGGGCGAATGGTGCGAACCGACATAACCGATGCCAGAAACATCGAAGCGTTGCTGAGCCCCGCGGAACAATGCGTCCGAAAACAGCTTCTTGCGCCCTGCTGAACCGCAAGGCTTGACCCCCAGCTCGAGCAGTTGGGTGGTCAGACTAAGGTCATGCAGGGAAACCACGCAACGTGGCGCCACCGGCACCTCGACACGGCCGAAACGATTTTCGAAGACCCGAGTTTCAGCGGCGGCGACCTGAAGCGAGATCAGGCCGAGCAGTGCACAGCTCGCCAGGGAAAATGCTCTCAGCTTTAACATCATCGTCGTCATGTCCTTGAGTAATGGCGGGTCAACGATTGCGTTGCCGCGCCAGTAAAACCAATAGATAGGGCGCACCAATGAGTGCCACCACCAGCCCAGCTGGTAGCTGCAACGGCGGCAACAAGGCACGACCAAGGGTGTCACCAAGCAGCACCAGTACAGCGCCGAACAGCGCCGACAGTGGCAACAACGCACCATGTCGATCACCACAGAGTTGGCGGGCCAGGTGCGGCGCGACCAGTCCGACGAAGGTCATCACACCGATATTGGCCACGGTCGCGGCGGTCAGCATGACACTGCTGAGCAACAGCAGGCCCATCAGCCAGGCCAGATTCAGGCCACGGCTTAGAGCCACACCCTCGCCAAGCTGCATCAGGTTGAGTTGACGATGGCAGAACAGCACCGGCAGACCGGCAATCAGCAACCAGAGCGCCAGACTTTGTACCTGCGGCCAACCACCGCGATGCAAGCTGCCGCCTAGCCACATCAGCGCCGACTCGACGCGATCAATATTGCCGTAGGTGATCAGCAGGTCGGCGACGGCGCCGAGCATCGCCGTCAGCCCCACGCCCACCAGAATCAGGCGCAGTGGTGCGATGCCGCCGCGCCAGGACAGGCCAACGATGAATAGCGCTACCGCCAGACCGCCCAGCAGCGCCGCAAGCGGATAAAGCTGCAGCGCCAAGGCCTCCGGCCACAGCACCAGGATCAGCAACATCGTGACGCTGGCGCCCGCCTCCACCCCGACCAGGCCGGGTGCAGCTAACGGATTACGCGTCAGCGACTGCATCAATACGCCCGCCAATGCCATCGCCGCGCCACCGAGAATCGCCAGCAGGATGCGCGGCAGACGCAACTCCCACAGCACGTTGTCCTGTATAGCGGACAGGTCGCCGGCAAACAGGCTCTGCCAGAGCTGAGCCATCCCCAGCGAATAGCTGCCCACCGTGGCGGCGTAGATCGTCAGCCCAAGCAGCAGCAAGACCAACAACAAAGCCGACAGTGCATCGATCGGCCGACCAATCCAA
Organism: Pseudomonas sp. zfem001; assembly: GCF_032621725.1. NCBI lineage: Bacteria > Pseudomonadati > Pseudomonadota > Gammaproteobacteria > Pseudomonadales > Pseudomonadaceae > Pseudomonas > Pseudomonas sp. zfem001. The sequence goes on from NZ_JAVYJI010000007.1 coordinate 306,890, forward strand.
GGCAGCCCGGCGAGGCGCCTGGGCGTCGTCAACCAGCGGCTCATTTCATCTTCCTCAAGACCAGGACGACGAACACCGGACCACCGATCAGGGCCGTGACGATGCCCGTGTTGAGCTCATAGGGGCTGACCAGAGTACGCGCAACGACATCTGCAAGAATCAGCAACAAGCCACCCAGCAAGGGCGTCGCCAGCAACAGACGACGCAAATCATGCCCCACCAGTAGCCGTGCCGCATGCGGCACCACTAACCCGACGAAGCCGATAGGCCCGGCCAGCGCCACCGCGCAGCCAGACAGCAACACCACGGCCGCCAGGCTCAGCAAGCGCATGCGCAACAGATTGACACCCATACTCGATGCCACCTGCGCCCCGAGGCGGTAGGCATTGAGTGCCCGCACATTGATCAGGCACAACACAACACCTGCGGCCAGGTATGGCCAGAGCCAGGTCGGCAAATTCGCCCCAGCGATACCGAGAGAGCCCGTCAGCCAACGGCGCAGACTGTCGAGCCCTTGCTGGTCGAGTAACAGCAGGATCGCCGTGATGGCGCCGAACAGCGCGGCCATCATCGCCCCGGAAAGCGTTAGCCGCACGGGGTTAGGCGTACGCCCCGCCAGCAGCATCACCCCCACTGCCGCGACCAGAGCACCACTGAAGGCGAACAGCGGAATCATGCTCATATCGTTGCCAGGCAGCACCAGAAGCCCCACCACCACGAACAGGGCCGCCCCGCTATTGATGCCGAGAATGCCCGGATCGGCCAAGGGGTTATCCCCCACGGCCTGCATAATCGTGCCCGCCAGGCCCAGGCAGGCACCCACCGCCATCGCCACCCACAGCCGCGGTAGACGAGAACCCTGGATCACGCTGTGATCGGAGTTGCTCGGGTCGTAGGCCACCAGCGCCTGCCAGACATCGCTCCACGGGATCGACTTGGCACCCACTGTCAGATGCAGCATCGACGCCAGACCGATACCCACCATGATCGACAGCCAGACCGGCCAGCCCCACACACGCATCACAGGCTTACCTGGCAATCAACGGCACGCGACCGCCCAGATGAAACCGGTACGCACAGAGGGTCGCCCGAGTGCGGGTCGGTGATGATGTGAGCATCCAGATCGAATACGGCCTTGAGGTTGTCCGGCGTGAATACCTTGGCAGGAGCCCCCTGTGCATGCACCTTGCCCAGGCGCAGCATCACCAGGTTGTCGGCGTAACGCGCGGCCTGATTCAGGTCGTGCAACACGGCGACCACGGTACGGCCCTGATCACGCAGCTCCGCCAGCAGCTCTAGCAGAGCGATCTGATGGGCGATATCGAGGAAGGTGGTGGGCTCATCGAGCAGGATCACCGGTGTGTCCTGCGCCAGCGTCATGGCGATCCAGCAACGCTGCAGTTGCCCACCCGAGAGCGTGGACAAGGTTCGATCCAGCAGCATTTCGATGTCCGCCAGCGATACCGCCCGGTCCACCGCCTGCTGGTCTTTCTCGCTCCACTGCTGCCACCAGCCCTGCCACGGATAGCGCCCCTGCATGACCAGTTCGCGCACGGTCAGCCCCGTCGGCGATGTGGTGCGCTGCGGCAACAACGCCACGCGCCTGGCCAGCTCGCGGCGCGAGAACTGCGTGTGGGGCCTGCCCTCGAGCAGCACGTCACCGCTGGCAGGTCGCTGCATACGCGCCAACACGTTGAGCAAGGTGGTCTTGCCACAGCCATTGGCGCCAATCAGCGCCGTAAAACAGCCCTCGGGAATCGTCAGGCTGATGTCATCCAGCACCTTCAGCTCATCGAACTGGAGCTGAAGTCGCGTCGCTTTCAACATGCACACACTCACATTCGAACCACGGCAACCGCTTCCATCCTGCTCGAATAGCGGGAGGTTCATGGGCTTGCGGGTTCACCACGAGAAACGTACCCGGGCCGTCGGCGCTGTTGAAATTCTTCGAACCAGCATCCGAGCCACAGGCTATTGCACGTAGCTTGCAGCAATAGCCTAGTGAAGACAATAAATTGTGAAGTAGTACAAATCCTTCTCATTTAGATGTAGAGTTCGTCCGCCACAGAGACTGCCAACAGCGCTTCGGCATGAAGGATCGCCAGATATCCTCGGCCTCGCGCAGACATATATCTCAAGACAACAGGACTCGTCCCCGCCATGCGCCACGTAGCATTGCAGAAACGCCCGGAACACGCCTCCCGACGCCCAGTATTCAGTCTTACAGCCATGGCCTTGGCTCTCGCCAGCCTGAGCTCAGGTGTGTTGTCTGCAGCCGAGCAAGTTACGAAAAACGCCGCCGAACCAGTAGAACTAGGCGCTACGACTGTGACTGGACAGGCCCTAGAAAAACCCAGCGCACATGTTCCGGGCTACGTTGCCAAACGCAACATGAGCGCGACCAAAACCGACACGCCAATCACCGAGACGCCGCAGTCGCTGTCGGTGGTGACGAGCGATGAAATCCGCGACCGACAGTCGGAAACGCTGGGTCAGGCGTTGAGCTACACGCCAGGGCTCACCAGCAGCTCGACCGCTTTCAACCGCAACGCGGACCGATTCCGCATCCGCGGCTTCGAGGTCGAATCCGGCACTGGCGGCTCGCTGCGCGACGGCCTGCGCCTGCAGAACAACTCCTACGACGGCATTCAAGAACCTTACGGCCTGGAGCGCGTCGAGGTCATCCGCGGCGCTGCCTCGGTGCTCTACGGCCAGCTCTCGCCCGGCGGCATGATTAATGGCGTCAGCAAGCGCCCGACCGAAACGCCCTTCCATGAACTGAACATGCAAGTGGGTTCCCACGACCGCAAGCAACTCTCTGCCGATTTCAGCGGCCCGCTAGCTGGTAGCGATACCCTGAGCTATCGCCTGACCCTGCTCAGCCGTGACAGCGACACCCAGCTGGATCACATCAACGACGACAAATTCTACATCGCCCCGGCGCTGACCTGGCGCCCCAACGAAGACACTTCGCTGACCCTGCTGTCCTTCTACCAGAAGACCGATACGCGCTTCCCCGCGCCGCTGCCCTATCAGATGGTCAAAGGTGTGGGGGACGGCGCTTTCAAGATCGGTCGTAACGATTTCATCGGCGAGCCGGACTACGACGACATGAACGGCGAGATGTCGACGCTGGGCTACGAATTTCAACACCACTTCAACGAGAACTTCACGCTCAATCACAAGCTGCGGTATTACGAGTCGGATGTGAAGTTCAATTACCTGCAAATTCAACCGGCTCCCGCAGCCATTGATTTCTCCGCAAGTACCGGTACGCTGCTGCGCCGTTACAGTGATCGCCGTGAACGCGCCCGCACCTGGGCAAGTGACACCAACATCGAATCGAAGTGGCAGCTCGGCAGTGTCGAGCACACCGTTCTGGTAGGTTTCGATGGCTATGACACCTCCTACGACTCACATAACTTCCGTGGCAACGCCCCAAGCCTGGATCTGACCCGTTACAACTACGGCCAGCCTGTCGTCGTAAACAGAAGCCGAGCAGCAGATCGCGGCTCGCAAATAGATACGCTGCAAAAAGGCATCTATCTGCAGGATCAGATCAAGTTCGACGACAAGTGGATTCTACTTTTGGGTGGCCGTCATGACTGGGCGGACCAGCAACAGGAAGCCCACAGTACAGGCACCAAGGCCAGCCAGGACAATGAAGCCACCACCTACCGCGCAGGGCTCGTCTACCTGGCGGACAATGGCCTGGCGCCTTATATCAGCTACAGCGAGTCGTTCTTCCCTGTATCTGTCGCAGAGGTCACTGGCCAAACCTTCGATCCCACCGAAGGCAAGCAGTATGAAGTCGGCGTGCGCTATCAGCCCAAGGGCAGCAATCTGCTACTCAGTGCAGCCGTCTATGAGCTGACCCAAACCAACGTGCTGACTTTTGATAGCAATGGTGATCCGAAGCAAACCGGCGAGGTACGTTCCCGCGGTCTGGAGCTGGAAGCCAAGGCGGATGTCACCCCAGCACTCAGCGTGATCGCCACCTACGCCTATACCGATGCACGCACCACCAAGAGCGCCATTGCCGCCGAAGTGGGTCAGCGTAGCGATGATACGCCCTACCACCAGGCAGCCTTGTGGACCAGCTACGACTTCATCAACTGGGGCATTCCGCAACTGACCGTAGGGGCCGGCGCTCGCTACATGGGTACAACGCAGGCCTCACTCATGGATTCGGCCATGCCAGCCTATACCCTGTTCGACGCCATGGCCCGCTACCAGATCGACGAACACTGGGCCGTGACCGTCAATGCCAGCAACCTGACTAACAAGAGCTACACGCAGTGCAGTTTCTCCACCTGTCACTACGGTGACGAGCGCACCCTGCTGACCTCGGTGAACTTCAACTGGTGATGTGTCCACACCCAGGAAACTGATGAGACTGGGAGGCTTCTATCCAAGCCTCCTACCATCTTTCCAAACCGCCAAAAACGAAAAAGCCGGCTGCAAGAGCCGGCTTTTTCGTTACTGAGTCGATGGCGTCCCCTGCTGGAATCGAACCAGCATCTAGCCCTTAGGAGGGGCTTATTCTATCCGTTGAACTAAGGGGACACGGCCGTATTGGCAACGACCGGGCCGCATCTTAGCGGCGACTCGCGCATTTGTCATGCCGCCACCGCTCACTTCCTAGCGCTGCCAACCTTGAGAGACGACCTTGCTAGCCGTTGCAGCGCGCGCCGGTTGCAGGCCACCGCGTATACGCTCAAATGCCATGCGATCGGCAATCGCGGTGGTGGTCTCACCTTCACGCTCGGCGCGCTGGAAGATTTCCGTCAGGGTCGGGCCGATGCCTTCGATATGCGTCTTGAGCTGCGCGGCGCTGCCACCGGTGCGCTCGTAGCAGACGTCGATGATGCCGCCGGCATTGATCGCGTAGTCCGGCGCGTACAGGCATTCGCGGCGACGCAGCAGCTCGGCCAGGCTAGCGTCGGCCAGTTGGTTGTTGGCAGCACCGGCGATGATTGGCGCGCGCAGGGCTTCCAGCGTTTGCAGGTTGATGATGGCGCCCAATGCGCACGGTGCGAACACATCCACATCGAGCCCATAGATATCGTGCTGACCGACCGCAGTGGCGCCAAGCTGGCTCACCACGCGCTGCACATTGGCTTCGAAGATATCCGTCACCCACAACTGCGCACCGGCCTCCTTGAGCAGTTTGGCCAGGCCGAAGCCGACCTGGCCGACACCCTGGATGGCCACGCGCACGCCCTTGAGATCCTGGCGGCCAAGGCGATGCGCCACGGCCGCCTGAATACCGATGAACACCCCATAGGCGGTCGAGGGCGATGGATCGCCGTCACGGCTGCCACCACCGAAAGCTTCACGCTGCCCGGCGCCTGCGACATGACGGGTGCGTTCGGCCATGATGCGCATCTCGGCCACGCCAGTGCCTGAATCCGCCGCCGTGACATAGCGTCCACCCAGGCTGTCGACGAAATCGCCCATGGCCTGGAACAGCGCCTCGCTCTTGCCGGTATGCGGGTCGCCGATGATCACCGCCTTGCCACCGCCGAGCGGCAAACGGGCCAGTGCCGATTTGTAGGTCATGCCGCGCGACAGGCGCAGTACATCACGCAGCGCTTGCTCGTCACTGGCGTAGTTCCACATGCGGCAACCACCCAGTGCCGGGCCGAGGGTGCTGTCGTGAATGGCGATGATGGCTTTCAGGCCGCTGGCCTTGTCGTGGCCGTAGACCACCTGTTCGTGCTGATCGAAGTCGACGTGATTGAAGACGGACATCGGGTTACCTCGGATGTAAAAAGCCGCCCCTCTCCCGCACGGGAGAGGGTGGCAAAGGGGATGGGTTTGAGGTTCAGGCAGCCGGTTCGAACAGCTGCACAGCGGCGATCTCGCTGACGGTCAGGCGTGCCTTGAGCTGCGTCGCCTGCTCGCGCGCCTTGGCCAGTGCCGCTTCCTTGACGTGGCCATAACCGCGGATCTGCTCGGGAATCTCGGCCAGTGCCACCGCCGTGCGGTAGTTGCCACCATTGAGCTCGCCCAGCAGGTAGGCCACGTTGGCTTCGTACTCCTCGATCAGCTCGCGCTCCAGGCGACGTTCGGCACTGTGGCCAAACGGATCGAGGGCGCTGCCACGCAGGAACTTGAAGCGCGCCAGTACGCCGAAGGCCTTGAGCATCCAGGGACCGAAGCTGCGCTTGCGCGGCTCACCTGTCACCGCATCCGGCTTGCTCAGCCAGCTCGGCGCCAGGTGGAACTGCAGCCGGTAGTCACCTTCGAACTGGGCTTCGAGTTGCTTGCGGAAGGTCGAATCGCTGTACAGCCGCGCCACTTCGTACTCGTCCTTGTAGGCCAGGAGTTTGAAGTAGTAGCGGGCCACGGCCTTGCTCAGGCGCTGCTGCGCATCGGTGTCGACCTTGCGCACACGCTCGACCAGCTCACGGTAGCGTTCGGCATAGGCCGCGTTCTGGTAGGCGGTCAGACGCTGCACACGGTCGGATATGATCTCCTCCAGGGTGCTGCAATGCGGCGCTTCGACCACTTTGGGCGCGGCGAGTTTTTCCACCGCAGCCAGGTCATGCGCAGCACGACGGCCCCAGAGGAAGGCCTGCTGGTTTAGCTCGATAGCCACGCCGTTGAGTTCGATGGCCTTGTTGATCGCTTCGGCCGATACCGGCACCAGTCCCTTTTGGTATGCATAGCCGAGCATGAACAGGTTGGTGGCGATGCTGTCACCGAGCAGGCGAGTGGCCAGGCGGGTGGCGTCGACGAAGCGGGTCTTGCCCTCGCCCACCGCCTCGCTGATCGCCTCGCGCATGGCAGCGCCGGGCACCTGGGCGTCCGGGTTGCGGGTGAATTCGGCAGTGGCCGCCTCATGGCTGTTGATCACCGCATGGGCGATCTTGTCGTTGAGCTTGGCCAGCGCCTCTTCACTGGACGACACCACCAGGTCGCAGCCCAGCAGCAGATCGGTCTCCCCGGCGGCGATACGTACGGCGTAGATGTCACTCTGCTGCGCGGCGATACGAATGTGGGTGATCACCGGGCCGAACTTCTGCGCCAGGCCAGCCTGGTCGAGCACGGTGCAGCCCTTGCCTTCGATATGCGCAGCCATGCCCAGCAGCGCACCGACGGTGGTCACACCGCTACCGCCAACGCCAGGCAGGAGAATGTTCCAGGGCCGGCTCAGGGCCGGTTGCTTGGGCTCCGGCAAGGCGATAAACAGCGCGCTCAAGCCAACGGCCTCAGGCTTGCGCAGGCCACCGCCGTGTACGGTGACGAAGCTCGGGCAAAAACCTTCCAGGCAACTGAAGTCCTTGTTGCAGGCACTCTGGTCGATCTCGCGCTTGCGCCCCAGTTCGGTTTCCAGCGGCAATACCGACAGGCAATTGGATTTCACGCTGCAATCACCACAACCCTCGCACACGGCCGGGTTGATGAAAGCGCGCTTGGCCGGGTCGACCAGCTTGCCGCGTTTGCGCCGACGGCGTTTCTCTGTGGCGCAGGTCTGGTCGTAGAGGATCACCGAGCAGCCTTTGACTTCACGCAACTCGCGCTGCACGGCGTCCAGCTCGCGACGGTGATGGAAGGTCACGCCCGGCGCGAAGGTGGCGCGGGTCGGGTACTTGTCCGGCTCGTCGCTGACCAGGGCGATGCGCTTGACGCCTTCGGCATGCACCTGCTGGCTGAGCTGGTCGATACGCAGTTCGCCGTCGATGGGCTGGCCACCAGTCATGGCTACCGCGTCGTTGTAGAGAATCTTGTAGGTGATGTTGACCCCGGCGGCCACGGCCGCACGCAGGGCCAGATGGCCGGAGTGGAAGTAGGTGCCATCACCGAGGTTCTGGAACACGTGCGGCGTATCGGTGAACGGCGCCTGGCCGATCCAGGTGGCGCCCTCGCCGCCCATCTGGGTGAAGGTGTCGGTGCTGCGGTCCATCCACTGGGTCATGTAGTGGCAACCGATACCACCGAGAGCGCGGCTGCCTTCGGGCACCTTGGTCGAGCTGTTGTGCGGGCAACCGGAGCAGAAATGCGGGGTGCGCGCAGTCTTGTGCTTGGGCGCAGCCAGGGCCTTCTCCTTGGCATCGAGAAAGGCCAGGCGCTCCTCGATGGTCGGGCTGCTGTAGATCGGCGCCAGGCGCTTGGCAATCACCCGAGCGATCATTGCCGGCGTCAGCTCGGCCAGGTTCGGCAGCAAGGACACGCCCTGCTCGTCGAACTCGCCGACCACGCGCGGACGCTTGCCTACCGGCCAGTTGTAGAGCTGGCCGGTCAACTGGTCTTCGATGATGCTGCGCTTTTCTTCCACCACCAGGATTTCATCCAGGCCCTCGGCGAACTGGTGCACCGAAACCGGCTCCAGCGGCCAGCTCATGCCGACCTTGAGCACGCGCAGGCCAACCTGGGCGCACAGCGCCTCGTCCAGACCGAGGTCATCCAATGCCTGACGCACGTCGAGGTAGGACTTGCCGGTGGTGATGATGCCGAGGCGCGGGTTGGGCGAATCGAGCTTGACCTGGTTGAGGTTGTTGGCCAGAGCGAAGGCGCGCGCGGCGTAGATCTTGTAGACGTTGAGGCGTTTTTCCTGGGCCAGGGGCGGATCGGGCCAGCGGATATGCACGCCGTCTTCCGGCAGCTGGAAATCCTCGGGGATCTTGATCTGGATGCGCAGCGGGTCGACGTCCACCACAGCCGAAGAGTCGACGTTCTCGGCAATGGTCTTCAGCGCCACCCAGCAGCCGCTGTAGCGCGACAGCTCCCAGCCGATGATGCCGTAGTCCAGCACCTCCTGAACGTTGGCCGGATTGAGCACCGGAATCGACGCGGCGATGAAGGCGTGCTCGCTCTGGTGGGCAATGGTCGAGGACTTGCAGCCGTGATCATCACCGGCCAGCACCAGCACGCCACCATGTTTGGAAACGCCGGCCGAGTTACCGTGCTTGAACACGTCACCGCTGCGGTCGACGCCTGGCCCCTTGCCGTACCACATGGCGAACACGCCGTCGTAGCGCGCACCGGGGAACAGGTTGGCCTGCTGGCTGCCCCACACCGCCGTCGCGCCCAGCTCTTCGTTTACGCCGGGCTGGAAGTGAATGTGGTTTTCCTTCAGGTACTCGCGCGCGTCCCACAGACTCTTGTCCAGGCCGCCCAGAGGCGAGCCGCGATAGCCGGAGATGAAACAGGCGGTATTGAGTCCGTAGGCGGCGTCACGCTGCTTCTGCAGCATGGGCAGGCGGGTGAGCGCCTGAGTGCCGGTCAGGTAGAGGTGACCAGTCGCGAGGCGATATTTGTCATCCAGGCGGATTTCGGCCAGTGACATGGAGCGCTCCTTTTATTCTTATGGCGAGCACGAGGAGCGCGACGGTAGACACGCTCCGTTGAGTCCTGCCGCAGGATCACTGCGACGGATTTGCCTAAATCATGACCGGAGGGTTCCGCTTTTTTCTTTCTATTTTCGGGTAGCCGCAGCAATACTGCGCATGATCCTTCCAACAATCACAAGAAAATGGAAACAGTCATGCAAGACAAGCTCAGCCCTATCGACCGCCGGATTCTTCGCCTGCTGCAACACAATGCTGACCTCTCGGCCGCCGAGGTGGCGGAAAAGGTCGAGCTGTCGCAGTCGCCCTGCTGGCGGCGGATCAACCGCATGCAGGAAGAGGGATTGATCGAACGCAAGGTCGCCCTGCTCAACCATAAGCGCCTGGGCTTCGGCATCACGGTGTTCGTCGACATCAAGCTGTCGGCACACGGCCGCGGCAATCTGGATGAGTTCGAGCGAGCGGTGGTCGGCTACCCGCAGGTGCTGGAGTGCTACAGCATGGCCGGCGGTTCGGACTACCTGCTCAAGGTGGTGGCCAAGGACATCGCCGATTACGAGCGCTTCCTGCGTGACCACCTGCTGCAGCGCCCGCACGTGCACGAGGCGCACTCGCATATCGCCATGAGCGAGGTCAAACGCACTACCGAGCTGCCGCTGGATTAACGCCCTGGCCTGCGCGTCCGCCAAGCGGCCAGCAGCGACGGGCCAAGCGCGGTGAGTGCCGAGCCAAGCACCACTACCACAGCGCCAGCGTAGGCGATCCAGTTTACCTGCTCGGGCAGCACGTGGTCCGGCCACCAGCTCGAGGCCAGCGCCACGGAAACGAAGGTCACCAGCGGTGTCAGCGCCAGGGTCGCGCTGACCCGCGAAGCCTCCCAATGCGCCAGAGCCTCGGCGAAGGCGCCATAGGCCACCAGGGTATTCAGGCAGCAAGCCAGCAGCAGCCAGCCTTGCAGCGGGCTCAGTTGCAGCGCTTGTAGCGGCTGCGCCCAGGGCGTCAGCAACAGCGCGCAGGCCAGGTAGATGACCATCATCACCTGCACCGAACTCCACAGGGTCAGCAGTTGCTTCTGCGCCAGGCCGTAGAAGGTCCAGACGAAGGCCGCGGCCAGCACGGTCAGCACGCCGGTGGTATAGGTGGTCAGCGAGGTCAGCAGTTCACCCAGGCGCTGATTGAAGAACAGGCCGAAGCCCAGCAGCATCACCATCAGGCCAATGGCCTGGCCTAGACTGAAACGTTCGCGAAAGACGAACAGGCTGCTGATCAGCAGCAGGATCGGCGCGACCTGGATCACCAGTTGCGTGGTCCCGGGACTGAGTAGATTGAGCCCGACCAGATACAACACGTAGTTGGCCGTCAGCCCGCCGATGGCCAGCGCCAGCAGCCAACCGCCCTTGCGCCCGAGCGGACGAAAACGCGGCAACCGACGGCTCGCAGCGAGGTAGGCAAACAGCAGGGAGCCGGCCACGGCCAGGCGGTACCAGGTGACCGTTACCGGGTCCATGACCTGGAGAACTTCTTTCAGTTTGATTGGCAGGATGCCCCAAAGCACCGAAGTGATCAGGGCCAGCAGCAGGCCGTACATCCAACGGCCGGAAGAAATGTGCATGGCAACCTCTGGCAGGCAGCCAACAGAGCATGTCGACCGCAGCAGAGCATTCTAGGAGAGGCCACCACACCGACACAGCAACAGTTCAGCACAGTTGCCGAGTGAAACTGTACTCATCGGCAACCCAGAAACGCCAGCCGACCGACGCCAATAATCCATAAAATCGGCTAAAAGCCTGTAACAAGCCGCCAAAATCTACCATCTGTCGTTTTGCCAAGCAGGCCGCATTGGCCACAGTAGACTCAGGTTATCCAGCACCTGCAGATGGAGTCCCCGCCATGTTCGGCCAACGCACCGTCGACCCCCAACCGGGCACGCATTACCGCAGCTCACGCGTCAGTGCCGTCAACGGCCAATATTTCTTCGCCACTCGCGAAGGCACGCTGGAGGGCCCCTATCTCTCCCGCCACGACGCCGAGCAGAGCATCGCGCGTTACATCGAACGCATGGTCATGGCTGACAAGCTGCTACGTCATAGCAGCGAGCACATCGACAACCTGCAGCGCCGCGAAGCGATCAAGCACAATCAGGAGCTTTGAGCGCTCCCACCTAAAGACGCGCCAAGCCCAAGTCGCCCCGATGCGCCGCGAGATGCGGCAGCACTGCGGCCAGCAAAGGCTCCTTGAAGGCATCCTGAAAGCGATGCGCCAGGCCCGGAATCAACTTGAGTTCGGAGCCTTTGATATGCGCAGCCACGTGTACCCCATGCATTACCGGCAATAGCGGGTCGGCCGTGCCGTGCACCACCAGCGTCGGCACGTTCAGGCGATTGAGCAACTCGACGCGGCTCGACTCGGCAAGAATCGCCAGCAGCTGACGCTGCACGCCTTCGGGATTGAAGGCGCGGTCATAGGCCTGTTCAGCCTGATGCAAGAGCAAGGCACGATCATCATGCACCGTCGGGCTACCGAGGGCCGCCAGCAAGTCCGCCTGCTGCTGCAGTGCAGCCTCGCGACTACCGGCCTCACGCCTTGCCAGCAACGCCACCAACGCATCGCTGGGCGCGGGCAATCCTTGCGCGCCCGAACTGGTCATCACCAGCGTCAGGCTTAGAACGCGCTGCGGCGCCAGGTCTGCCAGATGCTGCGCGATCATGCCACCCATGCTTGCGCCCAGAACATGGAAGCGCTCGACACCGAGCTGGTCCATCAGCCCCATAGCATCACCGGCCATGTCACGCAGGTGATAAGGCGCACCAAGCGACAGACCCAGGCGATAGCGCAGTACCTCGTAAGGCAGGTTGATGCTCGGCGCCGGCCGCCGCCAGGTGCTCAGCCCGACATCGCGGTTATCGAAGCGCACGACGCGAAAGCCCTGCTGACAGAGACGCTCGACCACCTCGTCAGGCCAGTGGATCAACTGCCCACCCAGCCCCATCACCAGCAGCAGCGCCGGATCGCGTTCGTTGCCGATACTTTGATAAGCCAGACGCACCTCACCGACATCCGCATAACGGGTCGGCTCAGACAGGTCGCAACGATTGGCCGCAAAAGACGGCAAGCCGCAAAGCAACGCGGCCAGGAAAATGAATGCACGCATGAAAACACCAGAAACGCAGAACCCCACTGAAGCGCGAGTCTGATGAAAGTCGTTCGACGGCGCTGCCACACAAGCGTGACAGTTTGATGAAGGGGGACGAACGGTTGCCCAGACGGTGACCAGAAGTGCGATCCAGAGCGTCGCGAACGCCCCTCCTACCTACCTGTAGGAGGGGCTTTAGCCGCGACCACTGCCAGGGAATCAGGCCAGCTCGACACGCAACTGCCTGGCAGCGGCCACCATGTTCACCAACGCCGCCTCGGTTTCCGGCCAGGCGCGGGTTTTCAGGCCACAATCGGGGTTGACCCACAGGCGCTCGAGCGGGATACGCCGCGCCGCCTTGCGCAACAGCCCGGCCATCTCGGCACTGTCCGGCACCCGTGGCGAGTGGATGTCATACACGCCGGGGCCGATGTCGTTCGGGTAAGCGAACTTCTCGAACGCTGCCAACAGCTCCATGTCCGAACGCGAGGTCTCGATGGTGATCACGTCGGCATCCATCGCCGCGATGGACTCGATCACATCGTTGAATTCGCTGTAGCACATGTGGGTGTGGATCTGGGTTTCGTCACGCACGCCGCTGGCAGTCAGACGGAAAGCTTCGCTGGCCCAGTCCAGGTAGTGCTGCCAAGCGGATTTACGCAGTGGAAGCCCTTCACGGAACGCCGCCTCGTCGATCTGGATGATCTTGATGCCGGCTGCCTCCAGGTCCACCACCTCGTCACGAATCGCCAGCGCCAGTTGCCGGGCCTGCACTTTACGGGAAACGTCCTCGCGCGGGAACGACCACATCAGCATGGTCACCGGGCCGGTCAGCATGCCCTTCATCACCTTGTCGGTCAGGCTCTGGGCGTATTTGATCCACTCCACGGTCATGGCCTCGGGCCGGCTCAGATCACCGACTATTACCGCCGGTTTGACGCAGCGTGAGCCGTAACTCTGCACCCAGCCGAAGCGGGTGAAGGCATAGCCATCGAGTTGTTCGGCAAAGTACTCGACCATATCGTTGCGCTCGGCCTCACCATGCACCAGCACGTCCAGCCCCAGGCGCTCCTGCACCTGCACCGCATGGCGAATTTCGCTGTGCATGGCCTCGGTGTACTCGGCTGCACTGAGCTTGCCCTGCTTGAACGACTGCCGCGCCAGGCGGATGGCCGAGGTCTGCGGGAAGGAACCGATAGTCGTGGTCGGCAGCACTGGCAGCTGCAGGCACTCACGCTGCTGCTCGATGCGCTCGGCGAACGGCGACTGGCGCTGGGCGTGGCGCGGACGAATCGCCGCCAAACGCGCCTGTACCTCAGGCTTGTGAATACGTTTTGAAGCTGCACGAGCTGCCTGTACTGAGCGACTCGCTTGCAAGGCGGCTTGCACAGAAGCGTCTTCCGGCGCCTCAAAGGCCTTACCGAGCAATGCGACCTCCTGACATTTCTGCACGGCAAAAGCCAGCCAGCCTTTCAGCTCGGCATCGAGCTGGTCTTCGCGCGTCAGGTCCACCGGGCTGTGCAGCAGCGAGCAGGACGGCGCGACCCACAGCCGTTCGCCCAGTCGTTCGTGAGCGTGGCGCAGCACCTCAAGGGCTTTCTCCAGATCGCAGCGCCAGACGTTGCGCCCGTTGACCACGCCCAGCGACAACACTTTATAAGCCGGCAGACGGTCGAGAATGGTCGGGTACTGCTCCGGCGCACGTACCAGGTCGATATGCAGGCCATCTACAGGCAGGTTGGCGGCCAGGCCAAGATTATCTTCCAGGCCGCCAAAGTAAGTGGCGATCAACTTCTTGCACGGCTCGCGCTGGATCAGGTTGTAGGCGCGCTCGAAAGCGTTCTTCCACTCTTGCGGCAAATCCAGCACCAGGATCGGCTCATCGATCTGCACCCACTCCACGCCCTGCGCGGCCAAGCGCTGGAAAATCTCGCCATAGACCGGCAGCAGGCTTTCGAGCAGTTCCAGCTTGTCGAAGTCGCCGCCCTTGACCTTGCCCAGCCACAAGTAGGTGAGCGGGCCGATCAGCACCGGTTTGACCTTGTGCCCGAGGGCATGCGCGTCAGCCACTTCCTCGAACAGTTGCTCCCAGCTCAGGGCGAACTGCTGACCCGCGCTGAATTCCGGCACCAGGTAGTGGTAGTTGGTATCGAACCACTTGGTCATCTCTTGGGCATGAGCACCGCCGCAGCAAGTACCGCTGCTCTTGTTTGCAACGGCCCCACGCGCCATGGCGAACAGGGTGTCCAGCGTCGGCTTGCCGGTAGCCGGACGGAAACGCTCGGGGATGACGCCAAAGGCCAGCGAATGACTGAGCACCTGGTCGTACCAGGCGAAGTCACCCACCGGCAGCAGATCGATGCCGGCATCCTTCTGCAATTGCCAGTGCTCGGCGCGCAGACGCTGGCCGACGGCGCGCAAGCCGGCTTCGTCCAGCTCACCTTTCCAGTGGGCTTCGAGGGCTTTCTTCAGTTCGCGGTCGCGGCCGATGCGCGGGAAACCGAGGGAATGGGACAGGGCCATGTCGTAAAACTCCAGAATCAATCGAGATGGCGCCATTCTCGGCACCGACGCCGAGTGAGACAAACTCAAGATTTTCGTCTTGATCTAAAGATTTACTCATGTAGGCTGTATGAACCATTTTCATCCAGATACGCCACTGGATGAGTGAAACCTTTTAGAGAACCGCCATGCTCGAGCTACGCCACCTGAAAACCCTGCACGCCCTGCGCGAGACCGACAGCCTGGTGGAAGCCGCCGAGCGCCTGCACCTGACCCAGTCGGCGTTGTCGCACCAGTTCAAGGAACTGGAAGAGCGCCTCGGCTTGCAGCTGTTCGTGCGCAAGACCAAGCCCGTGCGCTTCACCAGCGCCGGCCTGCGTCTGCTGCAACTGGCCGATGCCACCCTGCCCCTGCTGCGTGGCGCCGAGCGTGACCTGGCACGCCTGGCCGGCGGCACCGCCGGCCGCTTGCACATGGCCATCGAGTGCCACAGCTGCTTCCAGTGGCTGATGCCAACCATCGACCAGTTCCGCGACGCCTGGCCGGAAGTGGAGCTGGACCTGGCCTCGGGCTTCTCCTTCGCCCCGCTGCCGGCCCTGGCCCGTGGCGACCTGGACCTGGTGGTGACCTCCGACCCCATCGAGCTGGCTGGCATCACCTACGTGCCACTGTTCACCTACGAGGCGATGCTCGCCGTGGCCAACCAGCATCGCCTGGCACACAAGGCCTTCATCCAGCCTCAGGACCTGGCCACGGAAACCCTGATCACCTACCCGGTGGAACGCGACCGCCTGGACATCTTCACCCGTTTCCTCGAACCCAACGATATCGAGCCGGCGCAGGTGCGCACCTCCGAACTGACGGTGATGATGATGCAACTGGTGGCCAGCGGTCGTGGCGTATGCGGCCTGCCCAACTGGGCGCTGCACGAGTACAGCTCGCGCGGCTACGTCAGCGCCAAGCGCCTGGGGGAAAAGGGCCTGTTCGCCACGCTTTACGCGGCAATCCGCACCGACATGCTCGATGCGCCATTCATGCGCGACTTCCTGCTTACCGCCAAGGACACCTCCTTCGCCAGCCTCGAAGGCGTCAGCGTGGCGCGTTGAGCGTGGCTTGATGGGACAAGGATCGAGCGAATGTCGTAGGGCGGGTTAGCCGCGTGCCACCTTCCGCAATCCCCCACAATGTCTGTTGCGGCGTAACCCGCCATCGGCGCAACGCATCTCATCGCCTGATGGGTTAGAAGCTTCGCCCCGGACGGGGCTCCTACACGTCTCCCCCGTAGGAGCCGCACCTCGCTTCGAATGAGGCAGTGAACGGCTACCCGCCAATTGCCTTGTTACAACTCCCGTATTGCCGCATCGTGACCAACAGTCATAGTATGACCACCGGTCACGAAGCCCGGAACCGTCATGCGCTATCAGGATCAGCTCTTCCAGCAGCGGGAAAACTCCCTGCTGCAATCCGCTCGCCAGCTATTTCAGGAACAATCCTGGGATCGCGTCACCATCGCCGAGGTGGCCCGTCACGCCGGCATTGGCAAGGGCACGGTGTACAAGCACTTTTCCAGCAAGGAAGCGCTCTATGCGCGCCTGGTGCTGGATTGCTCGCGCCAGCACCTGGCCGAGATGCAGGAAATTTCCCGCACTGCGCCCGCGGACAAAGCCATGCGCCTGGTAATTCGCCGCGCCTTCGAATTGCTCCACGCCGATCCGCTGCAAGCGCAGCTTTGCCTGCTGTGCGACCGCCCAGCTTTTCAGGAACGCCTGGAAGCGCTCTACCGCGACCAGTTCATCGAACTTGAACACAAGTACATGACGCTGTTCAGCGGTCTGCTGCAGAACAGCTTCGGCCTGCAACTCTCCCCCGCACACTGCCAGCATCTGCTCTGGGGCGTGGAGGCCTGCGTCAATGGTGTCATGGCGCGCATCGCCTCCGGTGGTTTCGCGCACTGGGCCGAATACATCGAACTGGATGCGTATTTCGATCGCGTCACCGACTTCATCATTGCCGGCCTGCAAGGCCAGGCCGCCGCGCTGCACACAGCGCCTGCCCTCAGCGAGTAAACCCACATGTTCGCCCAACTCAGCAAGCGTCCCTGGATCATCGCCGTCGTCATTGCAGTCCTGCTGTTGGCCTGGCTGTTCAGCGGTGATCGTTTCGTCGCTCGTGACGATGTCGAGCCCGACCAACCCGCCACCACCAATGATCTGGCGCGCGTCGAAATTCAATGGCTGGAAGCGCAACCCATGCAGCGCCAGCATGTGGTGCAGGGGCAGATCGAAGCCTGGCGCCGCGTGGAACTGCGCGCCCAGGTCAGTGGCAGCGTGCAGAACCTGGATCAGGACAAGGGCAGCCGCGTCGCGGCCGATCAATTGCTGCTGAGCATTTCGCCTGACGACCGCCCGGCCCAGGTCGCGCGCAGCGAGGCCGATGTGCGCCAGCGCGAGAGCGACGTGAGCGCGGCCAAGCGCCTGCGCGAACGCAGCCTGGTGTCGGCCAACGAGCTGATGCGCCTGGAGAGCGAGCTGGCCAAGGCCCGCGCCGAACTCGACAGCGCCCGCCTGCAGCAGCGCAACACCAAGATCAAGGCGCCGTTTGCCGGCATCTATGACCAGCGCATGGTCGAACTAGGCGATTTCGTCCAGCCCGGCCAGAGCCTGCTGACCCTGGTGGATATCGACCGCCTCAAGGTCAGCGCGCAGATCGCCCAGCAGCAGGTCACCCAGCTCGAACTGGGCCAGCCGGTAAAGGTTGAACTGCTCGACGGCCGCACACTGCAAGGCGAGCTGCACTTTATCGCCGCGGCTGCCGATCCCGGCTCGCGCAGCTTCCGCATCGAGGTCAAGGTGGACAACCCGGAAGGCCTGCGCCTGGCCGGCGCCAGCGCCACCCTGCACATCCAGACTGGCGAGGCCATGGCTCATCGCCTGTCCCCTGCCCTGCTCAGCCTGGATGAAAGCGGCCGCCATGGCGTCAAGTGGGTCAACGACGCGCAGCGCGTCGAGTTCACCCCGGTGCAACTGATCAGCGTCGACAACCAGGGCGCCTGGGTCAGCGGTCTGCCGCCAAAGGTGGCACTGATCACCCTCGGCCAGGGCTTCGTCCAACCCGGCCAGCAGGTACGCACGCAACTCGCGGCCGAGGGCAGTTGAGATGCACGCACTGATCGCAGCCGCACTCGACCGTAGTCGCACCACCATCCTGATCCTGCTGTTCCTGCTTTGCGGCGGGCTGGTGGCCTACATCGCCATGCCCAAGGAATCCAACCCGGACGTGGTCATTCCCATCATCTACGTGTCGGTGACCCTCGAAGGCATAAGCCCGGAAGACGGCGAACGCCTGTTGGTTCGCCCACTGGAGCAGGAGCTGCGCAGCCTTGAGGGCGTCAAGGAAATGCGCTCGGTATCCAGCGAAGGCCACGCTTCGGTGACCCTGGAGTTCGACGCTGGCTTCGATGCCAAGGTAGCGCTGGCCGACGTGCGCGAGAAAGTCGATACAGCGCGCAGCAAGCTCCCTGAAGAGGCCGACGAGCCGACCGTAACCGAAGTCAATGTGGCGCTGTTCCCGGTGTTGTCGGTGGCTCTGTCCGGCCCCATCGCCGAAACCGAGCTGGTGTATATCGCCCGGCGCCTGAAGGAGAACGTGGAAGGCATCGCCGAGGTGCTCTCGGTAACCATTGGCGGCGACCGTGAAGACCTGCTGGAAATCGTCGTCGACCCGCAAGTGCTGGACAGCTACGGCATCGACTACAACGAGCTGTTCAACTTGGTCAGCCGCAACAACCGCTTGGTCGCAGCCGGCAGCCTGGACACCGGCGCCGGCCGCATGAGCATGAAAGTGCCCGGCGTCATCGAAGACCTTGAAGACGTGATGAGCATGCCGATCAAGGTAGTCGGCGACAGCGTGGTCACCTTCGCCGACGTCGCCACCATCCGCCGCACCTTCAAGGACCCGACCGGCTTCGCCCGCATCAACGGCCAGCCGGCCATCGTGCTGGAAGTGGCCAAGCGCAGCGGCGCCAACATCATCGAGACCATCGACCAGGTCAAGGCACTGATGGAGCAGGCCAAGCCCCTGCTGCCGCCGGGGGTGGAAGTCAGCTACATCATGGATCAGTCGCAGGAAGTGCAGAACATGCTCGGCGACCTCCTCAACAACGTGCTCACCGCCATCGTCCTGGTGCTGATCCTGGTGGTGGCGAGCATGGGCATGCGGTCGGCGCTGCTGGTTGGCCTGACCATTCCCGGCGCCTTCCTCAGCGGCATCCTGCTGATCTGGATGCTCGGCTTCACCCTCAATATCGTCGTGCTGTTCAGCCTGATTCTGGTGGCCGGCATGCTGGTCGACGGCGCCATCGTCGTCTCCGAACTCGCCGACCGCTACCTGCAACAGGGCCAGACGCCTCGCCAGGCCTGGGCCAATGCCGCGACACGGATGGCCTGGCCGGTGATCGCCTCCACTGCCACGACTCTGGTGGTGTTCCTGCCGCTGCTATTCTGGCCGGGGGTGGTCGGTCAGTTCATGAAGTACCTGCCGGCAACCGTGATTCTCTGCCTGCTGGCCTCGCTGGCCATGGCCCTAATATTTCTGCCGGTGCTCGGCGCCGTCACTGGTGGCCAGGCACGCCCGCAAGCCCCCAGCGCCAATCGTGCCGGCAACGCCTACCGCAATCTGCTGGCGACACTGCTCAAGCGCCCGGGCCTGACCCTGCTCGGCATGCTGGCGCTGATCGCCCTGATCTACGTCGGTTACGGGCGTTTCAACCATGGCGTGGAATTCTTCCCCGACGTCGAGCCGGAAAGTGCGCAGATCTGGCTGCGCGCACGCGGCGATCTATCTGTGCAGGAGAAGGACGCCCTGCTCCAGCAGGTGGAAAAGCAGGTGATCGGCATGCGTGAGGTCAAGGCGCTGTACGCGCGCTCCCTGGCCCAGCCGGAAGGCCAGCAAGGCCAACTCGGCGCCGACGTGATCGGCACCCTGCAATTTCAGTTCGTCGACTGGCACCAGCGCCGCCCGGCCAAGGAC
Source organism: Pseudomonas sp. zfem001 (assembly GCF_032621725.1). Lineage (NCBI taxonomy): Bacteria > Pseudomonadati > Pseudomonadota > Gammaproteobacteria > Pseudomonadales > Pseudomonadaceae > Pseudomonas > Pseudomonas sp. zfem001. Next base: position 326,849 of record NZ_JAVYJI010000007.1, read on the forward strand.
ATCCTCGCCGAAATGAGCCAGCGTACCGCGGGCATTCCTGGCGTGGTCCTGGAGTTCCGCAAACAGGAACAGGGCCCCACTGACGGCAAGCCGGTGAAGCTGCAAATCAGCTCGCTGGACCCAGCCCTGGGCGAGCAGTGGGTCGAGCGCATTCGCGGCGAGATGCAGAATCTCGGCGGCTTCGCCGATATCGAGGATGACCGCGCCCTGCCCGGCATCGAGTGGCGAATAAAGGTCGACCGCGAGGCCGCCGCACGCTTCGGCGCCGATGTGCTCAGCGTCGGCAACGCGGTGCAGATGATCACCAACGGCCTGAAACTGGCGACCTACCGACCAGAAGATGCGACCGACGAAGTGGACATCCGTGTGCGCCTGCCCGGCAACTGGCGCTCGCTCGACCAACTCGGCCGCCTGACCCTCAACACGCAGGCCGGCCAGGTACCGCTGAGCAACTTCGTCGACCTGCAGCCTGCGCCCAAGGTCGGCACCCTGCGTCGCGTCGATGGCGACCGTACCATCACCCTGCAGGCCGACCTGGCCGAAGGTGCGCGCCTGGACGAACGCCTCAAGGCGTTGCGCGAAGCGCTCGGCGATGTACCGGCCGAGATCAAGGTGAAGTTCGCCGGCGAGGATGCCGACCAGCGCGAGGCGGCCACCTTCCTGATGACCGCCTTCGTCGTCGCCATCTTCCTCATGGCGATCATCCTGGTGACCCAGTTCAACAGCCTCTACCAGGCAGCGCTGGTGCTGTCGGCCATCGTCCTGTCCACCGCCGGTGTGCTGATGGGTCTGCTGGTCAATGGTCAATCGTTCGGCATCGTCATGGTCGGCATGGGCCTGATCGCCCTGGCCGGCATCGTGGTGAACAACAACATCATCCTGATCGACACCTACAACCAGTTGCGTCGCCAGGGCCTGGAACCGCGTGAAGCGGCGCTGGAAACCGGCAGCCTGCGCCTGCGCCCAGTGTTGCTGACTGCCGTGACCACCATCCTCGGCCTGATGCCTATGGTGCTCAGCATCAACGTCGACCTGGTGACCCCTAGCCTCGGCTTCGGCGCCCCCTCGACACAGTGGTGGACGCAGCTATCCAGCGCCATCGCTGGCGGCCTGGCCTTCGCCACGGTGCTGACCCTGCTGCTCACGCCCTGCATGCTGGTGCTCGGCGCCCGCTTCGAGCGGCGCCCACCACCGCTGGAGACCTACGACACCGACCTGCTCGACCTGCCCGAGCACCTGATAACCGCCAAACCCGACAGAACGCACCTACAGCGCAGCGACTGATACTGGAGTCCACCTGGCAGGGGCAACATGGCAAAACGCCAGATATCGCCTAGGCTAACCAGCAACGGTGCTTAGGGCGGGAATGGAAATGCAGCAGGGATGCTTTTAACAGACAGCAGACGCGCAAGGCGTCTTGCATAAACGACAAAGCCCTCTCTCGGAGGGCTTTGTCGTTTCCGCTCGCCTCGCATAGGTCAGCGCAAGCAATGAACACCGAGCTAACGAAGTGTATGGGGTCGGCATCCTGCCTGTTGATCACTTCGTTAGCCCGGTGACCGGAGAGTAGTCCAGGCACTGGCATCGTGCCAAGCCTCAATTACGCGGCACGACTCACAGAGCGAAGAAACTCCCCTGGCAGCTCTGACACTTCGAAACTCCCCAGCACGTTCGCATGATGGCAGATCACTACCTCCGTTCGTGGCGCTGAAAACTACGCAGGACACTCACGCACAACTTCCGAGCAGAGTCTTACTTCAGTGCAATAGAACCAAGCACAAAAGATAATGTTTTTATGACGCCATAAAAATAACGCACTAAAAAGCCAAAACTATTTTTTGGCGCCTAAAAAACAGCAATTATAAGTAATTGTTTTTATTGGAAAAAATATTAAATGAAATGGGCGGTACACATTTCCTAACTTTTGGTTCACGTTTTGCTTGAAATGCCAAAACAGCCAACTTAGTATCCGCGCCAATTCGAGTGCGCCATTCGATTGCAGTAACCATTACGCAATCTTAATGACGTACTTAGTGAACACGGATGTTGGCCATTTCAAATCGGCTAGCTCACTTATATGAGAGAGGGATCTATGCGAATCAGCATCTTTGGACTGGGTTATGTGGGCGCCGTATGCGCCGGTTGCTTGTCGGCTCGCGGCCATGAGGTCATCGGCGTCGACGTATCGCAAACCAAGATCGACCTGATCAATCAAGGCAAGTCCCCCATCGTCGAACCCGGCCTCGCCGAACTGCTCGAAGCCGGCGTCAACTCCGGCTTGCTGCGTGGCACCACCGATGTGGCGGCAGCAGTCCTGGCCAGCGAACTGTCCTTCATTGCCGTGGGCACGCCGAGCAAGCGCAACGGCGACCTTGATCTCGGTTATATGGAATCGGTGTGCAAGCAGATCGGTATCGCCCTGCGCGACAAGCAGGAGCGCCACACCGTGGTCGTGCGCAGCACGGTTCTGCCCGGCACAGTAAAGAATGTGGTGATTCCCCTGATCGAAGAGGCGTCCGGCAAGAAAGCCGGTGTCGATTTCGGCGTGGCCACCAACCCGGAATTCCTGCGTGAAAGCACCGCGATCAAGGATTATGACTTCCCGGCCATGACCGTGATCGGCGAGCTGGACGAACAGTCCGGTGATCTCCTGCAAGAGCTGTACAGCGAGCTGGACGCGCCGATCATCCGCAAGTCCATCGAAGTGGCGGAGATGATCAAGTACACCTGCAACGTCTGGCATGCGGCCAAGGTCACCTTCGCCAACGAGATCGGCAACATCGCCAAGGCAGCCGGCGTCGACGGCCGCGAAGTGATGGATGTGGTCTGCCAGGATCACAAGCTCAATCTCTCCAAGTACTACATGAAGCCCGGCTTCGCCTTCGGCGGCTCGTGCTTGCCCAAGGATGTGCGCGCCCTCTCCTACCGCGCCGGCAGCCTGGACGTGGAAACACCGCTGATCAGCTCGCTGATGCGCAGTAACGCCGCCCAGGTGAAAAAAGCCTTCGACATCGTCACCCACTACGACAAGCGCCGCATCGGTCTGCTGGGTCTGAGCTTCAAGGCCGGCACCGACGACCTGCGCGAAAGCCCTCTGGTCGAACTGGCTGAGATGCTGATCGGTAAAGGCTATGAGCTGCGTATTTTCGACAGCAACGTCGAGTACGCCCGGGTTTTCGGCGCGAACAAGGAATACATCGAATCGAAGATCCCCCACGTTTCCTCGCTGCTGTGCAAGGAGCTCGATGAGGTGGTCTCGCAATCCGATGTACTGATCATCGGCAATGGCGAACAGCGCTTCGCCGAGGTCATGAACAGCGTCGGCGACGACAAACAGATCGTCGATCTCGTGGGGTTCATGGCGCATGCCACCCAGGCCAACAAGGAAGGCATCTGCTGGTAGCAGACAGCTAACAAGAACAGAGGCGGCACCAGTCAGGTGCCGCTTGGTTGGTTATGGCGTGTCGCCAGTTCACTGCCCATACGATCCGAATCGATGTTTACAGGAGTGACAGCATGATTCCTCTGATTTTGTCCGGCGGCAGTGGCTCCAGACTCTGGCCGCTCTCACGCAAGCTTTATCCCAAGCAGTTCCTGGCCCTAACCGGCAGCGAGACCCTGTTTCAGCAGACGCTCGGCCGCCTGGCAATCGAAGGCATCAGCCGCCCCATCGTGGTATGCAACGAAGAACATCGCTTTATCGTCAGCGAACAACTTGCCGCCATCGGTAGCGAGGCGCAGACCATTCTGCTGGAACCGTTCGGCCGCAACACCGCGCCGGCCGTGGCCATCGCCGCCATGCACCTGCTCGCGGCCGGGCGTGACGAACTGCTTCTGGTGCTGCCGGCCGATCACGTGATCGAAGACCTGCAGGTATTCCACGGCGCCCTCGGTGTAGCTCGCAAGGCTGCAGAACAGGGCGAAATGGTGCTGTTCGGCATCCCCGCCGAACGACCCGAGACCGGTTACGGCTATATCAGGACCGGCGAGCGAGCCGGGCTGCCGGGTGGCGTTCTGTCAGTCGAGCAGTTCGTCGAGAAGCCCGACCTGGCCACCGCCAGCGAGTTCGTGGCGCAAGGCGATTACGTCTGGAACAGCGGCATGTTCCTGTTCCGCTGCAGCCGCTATCTGGAAGAACTGCAGCGTCACGACCCGGACATCTACGACACTTGCCAGCTGGCACTCAGCCGTAGCAAGAGCGACCTGCAATTCATCCGCATCGACCCCAGTTCCTTCGAGTGCTGCCCGGATAACTCCATCGACTACGCGGTGATGGAAAAGACCGAGCGCGCCTGCGTGGTGCCGCTCGCAGCAGGCTGGAACGACGTCGGTTCCTGGTCCGCGCTGTGGGACGTTCAGGATAAGGACGACAACGGCAACAGTCGCTCTGGCGACGTGGTGATTCATAACAGCCAGGACTGCCTGGCCCATAGCCAGAGCAAGCTGGTGACCTTGGTCGGACTGAAGGACGTGGTGGTGGTAGAGACCAAGGACGCCGTGATGGTCGCCCACAAGGATCACGTGCAGGACGTCAAGCAACTGGTCAACACCCTCACCTGCGATGGGCGCGCCGAGGCGCAGAACCATTGCCAGGTCTATCGCCCGTGGGGCAGCTACGACTCGATCGACAGCGGCAACCGCTTTCAGGTCAAGCGCATCGTGGTCAAGCCAGGCGCCAGCCTGTCACTGCAAAAGCACCACCACCGTGCCGAGCACTGGATCGTGGTCTCCGGCACCGCACGGGTGACCTGTGACGACAAGACCTTCCTGCTCTGGGAAAACCAGTCGACCTACATCCCCATCGCCGCGGTTCACCGTCTGGCCAACCCCGGCAAGATTCCTCTGGAGATCATCGAGGTCCAGTCCGGCAGCTATCTGGGTGAGGACGACATCGAGCGCTTCGAGGATGTCTACGGCCGCACCGACACCACGGTCAACTAGCGACTTTCAGCGTCACAGCGGCTGACGCTCGTACACGGCTTCACTGGAGGAAGCACGTCACATGCCTAGGTTATTCAACGGGGTCGATACCTCATCCGGCTTCGGCAAGCTGTGCGGTTGGGCGTGCCTGATCGCCCTGCTCGCGCTTGCCTCGGAAATGGTCGACCCAAGCTACCTCGACCCGTCGCATCAGAAATTCATTTTTCTGATCGGTGCGCTGGGCATGTGGCGTTATGGCAATGCGGCCACTCACTACCTGCGCGGCATGTACTTCCTGCACTGGCGTTTCCCACGCATGCGCAAGGCCGTCGAGCGCATGGGGGCTGCGGCACTGCCCGAGCACATGTTCATGGTGGTGACCAGTTTCCGTATCCCGACCCACACCACCTTCAAGGTCTACCAGTCGGTGTTTCAGGAAGTGCAGCGGATGCCGGTGCCCTGCACCGTCATCGCCTCGATCGTGGAGAAAGGCGACGAGAACTTCATCAAGGACATCATGCGTCAGGAGGTCCGTGACCGCGACGATATCAAGCTGATCATCGTGCGCGCCCGTGGCACCGGTAAACGCGACGGCCTGGCGCATGCCTTCCGCGCACTGTCCCGGCAGATGCCCTTGGAGAACGCCGTGGTCGGCGTGGTCGATGGCGACACCATGATGCTGCCCGGCTGCGTCGAGCGCGCTGTCAGCATGTTCGCCTATCTGCCCAGTGTCGGCGGCATCACCACCAACGAGTTCTGCGAGGTGGAAGGCAGCAAGCTGATGCAGGAATGGCACACCATGCGCTTCGTCCAGCGGCACATCAACATGTGCTCGATGGCACTGAGCAAACGCGTGCTGACCATGACCGGGCGCCTGTCGTTCTTCCGCGCCAGCGTGATGACCAACCCGGAATTCATCAAGGACGTGGAAGCCGACTTCCTCGATCACTGGCGGCTGGGGCGCTTCCAGTTCCTCACCGGCGACGACAAATCCTCCTGGTTCAGCCTTATGCGCGCCGGTTGGGACACCTTCTACGTGCCCGACAGCCACACCCTGACGGTGGAGCATCCACCAGACAACAGCTTCCTGCGCGCGACCCGGCAACTGATGTACCGCTGGTATGGCAACTCGCTGCGCCAGAACTTCCGCGCCACTCGACTGCTGGGCCTCGATCGCCTGGGCCTGTTCACCATGTACGTGCTGTACGACCAGCGCGTGTCCATGTGGACCTGCCTGATGGGTTTGAGCGCCTCGGTGGTGGCCGGCCTGCTGTTCGGCATCCAGTACCTGCTGCTGTACCTGTTCTGGGTTCTGTTGTCGCGCACCCTGGTAACGCTGTTGTTCTTCTTTGCCAAGCACCCGGTGCATCCGATGTACCCCTTCGTTCTGTATTACAACCAGATCGTCGGCTCGGTGATGAAGGTTTACACCATGTTCCACATGGATCAGCAGAGCTGGACCCGGCAAAAGACCACGCTCAGCAACGGCAGCGTCAGTTTCGATGCAGCCCTTAATCGATGGACGTCGAAGACGATGTTGTTGTCCTCCATTGCCATCTTCTTCGGGGTCATTTCGGTCCTGCTAGAACTCACGCAATCTTAAGTAAAGGCGCGAATGCTATGAGTAGCACCACTGTCTTACCTGTAAACGTTGTTCACGAAGCGATCGATGAGCGCCAGTTCGTGCGCGCCAAGATCCCCGCCCGCATCAGCCTGCAAGGTCACGGCCTGAACGGCGTGGAATGCGAGATCCTGGACATCTCCCTGGGCGGCATCGGCCTGTCCTACGAGCAGCCACTGAAGCTCGGTAGCCTGTTCCAGGGCTCGATAAAGCTGAAGCTGAACAAGGTCGATCTGAACATCGACACCAAGCTGAAGATCGTCTCCCAGCGCGGTCACGAAGTCGGCGCCGAGTTCGTCGAGCTGGATCGGCAGAAGCGCGACATCCTGCGCTACATCATCTCGGCCTACATGTCCGGCGACATCGCCGACATCAACGGCTTGTTCAACGTGATGCAGCGCGAGAACTACATCAAGGAGCGCAAGACCAAGCAGGCCAGCTCGCGTACGCCCACGGAACGCCTGAAGGCGGCATTGGGTTCGATGCTGTTTCTCGGCGCCGGCCTCGCGGCAGTCAGCCTGATCGTCTACAAGAGCTACCTGCTGTTCTTCCAGATGCCGGCCGCACAGGCAGTGGTCAGCGCCAACGCCTATGTGCTGAGCATGCCGGAGAACGGTAACCTCAAGTACCTGATCGGCCCCGAGCAGACCAGCGTGAGCACCGGCCAGCCGCTGGCCAGCGTGTCCACGCAACTGGCCAGCAGCCTGACCAGCCCGACCGACATCGCCGCTCTGGCCAGCCTCTCCGAACAGGATGCAGCCGCCCTGCTCGGCCGCGTGACCGTCGAGACGGTGATCGCCAGCCCTTGCGACTGCAGCCTGTACTTCCCCCGCCCGCGTATGGACGGCTTCGCCTACAAGCAGGAACAACTGGTGCACCTGCTGCCGCAGGATCAGCCGCTGAACGTCAAGGCCAGCGTGCCGTTCGAGCGCATGGACAAGATCGAGCGCGTGCGAGCGGTCGAGATGCGCGTCCTGGGCAGTGACACCCTCTACACCGGCGAGATCGTCGCCAGCCGCGTCGACGATCAACGACAAATGGTCGAGCTGACCATCAAGCCGGATCAGGAGTTGCCGCGCAGCGCCTATCAATTGCCCACTGCCGTCGACTTCAAACTCGGCCTGCCACTGCGCTGGACGTTCTGAGGTCGCCATGCCGGTCAGATATCTTCTTTGCACAACCGCTCTGATGCTGGCTCTCGCCAGCTCGGCTCATGCGGCGCGCAGCCTCGAGCAGGTCCGCTATGCGCTGTTTCAGGACGGCCAGGCGGAGGTCGAGGAAGACCTGCGCCATCTGGCCGCGCGTGGCGACCTGGCCGCCACGCGCCTGCTTGGCGAGGTGCTGGCCAGCCGCAGCCCGGCGAACACCACACAGGCCATCGACCTGTTCAAGCAGGCCTTCGCCGATGGCCGCGGTGACATCGGTGCGCTGATTCCCCTGGCCAGATTGCTGGACAACAAGCCGCGCTGGCGCGAGGCCAACCGCACATACATGCGTCAGGCCCTCAGCCGCTTTACACCGGGACGCGATTTCATCGCAGTCGACACGCGCCTCGAAGTGTTTCTGGTCTACCCCGAGCTGTTCACGCAGGACGAAGTCACCCGCCTGATCGAACTCTATGATCGCGCCTGCCTGATCTACTGCCACGCGCCGCTGTACCGAGCGGTGGCGGCAGCCCGCTATGGCGACAGAAACGAAGCCGAGAAGTGGTTCCAGCTGGCCGTGGAGAGCGACCCGCGCGCCGTACAGCGCTATTACGACTTTCTTGGCGAGCAGCGCAACGTGCTGTTTCGCGCCTTCGCCGAACGCCTGGCACCGCGCATGAACGCGCTGCCGATCGACCTGGTGCACCGCATCGCCCAGCAGGTGGCGAACATTCGCAACATCGAGATCAGCACCTTCAACAACAACCGCCCGACAACCCGCGCGCAGAACGACGAAGAAAAAGCAGCCCGCGAACTCAAGGCAAAGGCCCATGCCAGCCTGGTCGAACAGCTCGACCGCGAAGTACTGCAGTGGCTGGACAACGCCATCGAGCGTGATTTCGGCCCAGCCATGCTGAGCAAGGCCAGCTTTCTCATGACCGCACCGGACCGTTACAGCCCGGAGCCGGTGCTGGCCCTGATTCAACGCCTGGAACAACGCCAGAACAATAGCCCGACCCTGAGCATGGTCGAACGCGAAAACCCGATCACTCCGCAGCGCATCAAGGCACTGCGCGCCAGCCTGCACATGGTGCTGTGGCGCACCCTCGATCCACGCTTGAGCCAACGCCTGATCGCCGAACTGCAGGCCGAGCAATACCCCGAGGCATTGCTGCTCGAAGGCGACCTGTACAGCCAGGGCGGGCTGGACGAGCCCGATCAGGATCGCGCCCTGGCGCTGTACATGGAAGAGGCCCGCCAAGGCTCGGTGAATGCCCTGCTGCGCATCGCCCGCCTCTATACCTACGGCCGCGCCATCTGCCGCGATAACGGCAAGGCCTATGCCTTTGCCTATGCCGCCCATGAGCTGGGCGACCTGCGCGCCAGCGATCTGATGCACTCGCTCAGCACCCGGCTCACGCCTGAACAGCGCGATACAGCCACCGCCGAAGGCAACCGTCTTATCGAGGAATCCACACTGTGAGCGCTCCTAACGCCCTTAGCCGCGCAGCCCTGCTGCTCGCCTGCCTGCCGCTCGGCCTGCTGCACGCAGAAGAACCCAGCCTCACCTCGCCCGAGCTGGAGCCGGTCACCTCGCTGCTGACGCACAAGCTGTTCCTGCGTACCGGCTATGGGCCGGACGAAACGCGCCTGGGCGAAGACCGTCGCAGCTTCTTCAGCTTGCGCTACGAGCCGTCCTACCGCTGGTATTCGCCCGAGCAACGCTGGGCGAAGTGGGAAGCCTTCGGCCGCCTGTGGCTCAACTACGACACCGATCCGAATGCCCTGCAAAGCGATGAGGGCAATGACGAGAACGTATCGAGTCGGCGCCATGCCTACAGCGAAGCCCGCGAGTTCTATGTACGCCGCAACCTGCTGGGCGACGACCCGCGTTTCTCCGCGACCTTCGGCCGCCAACGTTTCAGTGATCGTTTCGGCATCTGGTGGGACGACAGCATCGAAGCAATGCGCCTGGACTACAACGACAGCTTCGCCAAAGGCTTCGTCGCCATCGCCGAAAAATTCTACTACTACAACTCTGACGACAACCGCCTCGACCCGCGCGACAAGAAGATCCGCTACCTGATGGCCGAGTACGCTTGGCGCTGGCATGCCGATCACTGGATCGGCGCGCGCTTGCTCCACGAAGACGACTACTCGGGCAGCTCGCCGGATGATCGCCAGGACTTCGATGGCCTGCGCTACGGCTTATTTTTGCACGGTGATACCCGCCACCTGACGTCGCTGGTCAGCGACTACCATCTGGAAGTCGCTGCACTCGACGGCAGGCTGGAGACCACGCAGAGCAATGGCCAGCGCGACAGCGGCGACAAGACCGGCTGGGCAGTCGTGGCGGATGTCGGCAAACGCTTCGAGACACTGCCATGGACACCGCGCGTAGGCATCAGCGGCGGTATCACCGACCGCCCGGACGACAGCGGCAGCGACGGGTTCACCCTCAACCGCATTCAGTCCGACCGACGCAACGATCCGCTGAGCTACAGCAATCGCCTGGTCAGCAACCTGGTCAGCGTCAACCTGAGCAACCTCGCCTTCTACGGCATCGTGCTGGAAACCCAGCCCACTGACCGCAGCGCGCTGGATCTGCGCATCAGCGACCTGCACCTGCGTAACAGCTCGGCGCAGATGCCCCTGCGTACCACCAACGAAGGCGTGGTGCGCGATACCAGCTCATCCCACCTGGGCCAGGTGCTCGACATCAACCACTACTGGCGCATGTTCCCGCTGGCCTACGACGGTAAACGGGTACAGCTCAACACCCTTACCAGCCTGAGCTACTTCAAGGCCGGTAGCGCGCTGGAAATCGGTGATGACTATCAACTGACGCTGGGCATAACCCTGACTTACTGACCGAGAGCAGCGCTAGCATGATCTTCGCCTCCAACGTCTTTCTGTTCCTGTTCCTGCCGGTGTTCCTGCTTTGTTACTACATAGCCAAGGACCACTGGCGCTCGTACGTGATCGTGCTCGGCAGCTACCTGTTCTACGCCTGGTGGCGTCCGGACTTCCTGCTGCTGTTCGTTGCCATTTCGTACTGGAACTACTGGTTCGGCCTGCGCATCAAGGCGCGGATCGATGCCGGCGAGAAGAAGATCGCCTTTCGCCTGCTGACCGTCGGCGTGATCGGAAACCTGGCCACCCTCGGCTACTTCAAGTACGCCAACTTCGGTGCCGATGTGCTGGTGGCGGTGCTGGAGCCATTGGGCATCAACACCTTCACCCTGGAACACATCATCCTGCCGCTGGGCATCTCCTTCTATGTGTTCCAGGCGCTGAGCTACATCGTCGACATCTATCGACGCAATGCCGAACCCACCAATCGCTTCGTCGATTTCGCTGCCTATATCGCCCTCTTCCCGCAACTGATCGCCGGGCCGATCCTGCGCTACAGCCTGATCGACAAGCAGTTGAAGAACCGCACCCACTCGCTGGAGCTGTTTTCCCTCGGTGCCTGCCGCTTCATGCTCGGCTTCATCAAGAAAGTGCTGATCGCCGACTCCCTGGCACCGATGAATACCCTGTTCATTGGCGGCGGTGATGAGCTGCAGATGGCTGACGCCTGGTTTGGCCTGCTGATCTCCGCCCTGCAGCTGTACTTCGACTTCTCCGGCTACAGCGACATGGCCATCGGCCTGGGCATGATGATGGGCTTTCGCTTCGCCGAGAACTTCAACCAGCCCTATATCGCGCAGAGCATCACCGAGTTTTGGCAGCGCTGGCACATGACCCTGGCCGACTTCCTGCGTGACTACGTGTACATGCCGCTGGTACGCAAACGCCTGGCCGGCATGCTCGTCGGGCTGGTCATCACCATGGTGCTGTCCGGGCTCTGGCACGGGCCAAGCTTCGCCTTCATCTTCTGGGGGCTGTTCTTCGGCATCGCCATGGTGGTCGAACGCAAGCTGGGCATCGCCACCAAGGTCAACACGCCCTACAACTTCTGGCGCAATGCCCGCTGCATGTTCGTGCTGGCCTCCTGCATGCCACTGTTCTTCACCGGCAACCTGCCGCACGCCCTGCAGGTCTACCAGGCGCTGATCGGCCTCAACGGCATCGGCTCGCTGGACCTTTACTGGTTCGGCACCTCCGCCATGAGCATGACCTTCACCCTGATCGCCCTGCTGTGGATCGTCATTGCCGGCGGCATCAACATTCGCTACTACGCCGGCACGCACAAGGACCAGTACTTCATGCAGCACGTCAGCGGCTTCAGCGCCCTGTTGCTGTGGGTCGGTTTCCTGCTCACGCTGACCCGCCTGGCCGCGAACTCCTTCTCACCTTTCCTGTATTTCCAGTTCTGAGGATGCCCACATGTTTCCGGTGATGAACTCGGCCAGCAAGATCAACGGGATTCTCTTCTGCGTGATGCTGTGCGCCATGTTCCTGTACTCGCTGCCGACGGTGTTCGCCTTCGCCGGCACGCAGACCCAGGCTCTGTCGCTGTTTCTCGATGGCAAACTGGTGCGCAAGTTCGAGCAGTTCTACGACAAGCAATTGTTCCTGCGCGACCCATCCGTCGAGCTGTGGGCCAACATCCAGCACGCGATCTTTCGTGAAGGCGCCAGCGGCGTGGTACTGGGCCGCGACGGCTGGCTGTTCACCAACCAGGAATACCTGCAACCCCGTGACCTCGAGGGCAACCTGGAGCGGCAAATCGTGCTGATCGACAAGGTGCGCGCGCAACTGGCGCAACAGGGCGCGCGACTGATCGTCCTGCCGATTCCGATGAAGCTGGACACCTACGCCGAACACTCCACTTATACCCCCTCGCAGCAGATCAGCGGCCTGTACCAGCACTTCAGCCAGCGCCTGCACGACCACGGCATTGACACCGTGGACCTGCGCAGCGCCTACCAGAGCGCGGCGGCCACCGAGCAGCTGTTCCTGCGTAACGACACCCACTGGAGCCCAAGGGGCGCCGAACTGGCAGCCCAAACCCTGGCCAAGCAGTTTCCCGAGCTACTGGGCGACACCCCTTACCTGACCCAGGCCGTCAGTGAAAAAGAGGTGACCGGCGATCTGCTCAACTACCTCAAGTTCGACCCCAGGCTGGCGCCCAGCTATTTCGAGCCAGTGCATATCCAGCTCTACGAAACCCTGCAGCAGAGCCATAACGACCTTGCCGACAGCCTGTTCGGCGAAGAGGCCGTGTCACTGGCGCTGGTAGGCACCAGCTACACGCGCATCGATGACTGGAATTTCGTTGGTTTTCTCAAAGAGGCCCTGCAGCGTGACCTGGTAAGCGTCGCACTTGAAGCCCGCGGCCCGTTCCAATCGATGAACGAATTTCTCGCCGGCCCAGCCGCGAAAAGCGGTGACCTGCAGACCGTGATCTGGGAGTTCCCCCTGCGCACCCTGCTCGCCCAGCGTCAGATTCCTTCCGCCCTGGCCATGCCAGAAACTGCCCAACACTGACCGAGGTAACGTCATATGCCCGCCCTCATCTCCCGCGCCCTGATCATCCTGCTGACGATCGCCAGCGCCGCCGCACAGGCCCAGGACGGCAACGCCGACCTTTACGACCCGGTGGCCCCGGCCAACTCGGCTTTCGTACGGGTACTCAACCTCAGTGAACGCAACATCGAGGTCACCCTCAGCGGCAAGAACAAACCTCAGGTCGTCACCGGAGGCCAGTTCGGGGGCTATCGCTTCGTTACGCCAGGCAAGCAGCGTATCGCCGTGGCCAACCAGGCGATCGAGCACGAGCTGAAGGCCAATACCGCCAGCACGGTGATCTACCGCGACGGCCAACTGCTGCTGATCGCCGACCAATTCTTCAACGAACCGCGCAAGGCGCAGATCGCCTTCTACAACCTCACCGATAAGCCGGCGGCGCTGAAGACCGTCGACGGGCAGCACGTGGTGGTCGACACCATCAAGCGCGACGAGACCGGCAGCCGCATGGTCAACGAACTGAAGATCGCCTTCGCCGCCTATGCCGACAGCGAACAGCTGATCGGTTTCGACGAGCTGTTCCTGAAAAAGGGCCGCTCCTACACCTACGCCCTGCTACCCGCAGCCAATGGCTACCGCGCGATAACCCTGGCCAACAGCATCGACCCCAGCGAATGAACCCTGAACGGCTGGCCAAACAAGTGAGCGGACGATGATCGCAAAGAGCATGAAGCACTATTTTCTCCTGGCCATCGGTAGCCTGATCGCAGCGGGCGTACAGAACGCTTCCGCTGCGTCGCAAAGCGAAAAGACCGATGAATGTACAGACTTGCAATGCCTGATCTGCCCGCAACTCAGTGCGCCCGAGGAATATGCCGAAGGCAACATGAAGTCGCTCAAGCAGATCGTGCCGGGGAGCGACCGCTGGCTGTTCCGTTCGGAGGTCGACCTGACCAACGAATTCGGCATTCCGCCAGCCATGCAGCCGGAATTCGCCCGCCTGATGCGTGCGTTCGCCAGCCATGGCACTCAAGTGGCAGTGGCCGTGCAGCCGACTCGCGGCCTGATGCATCGCGCTCAGTTGCAGCCAGGACAGATGCATGGCTTCGACTACGCGCGTGCCAGCGCTAACCTGCGCAAGTTTCTGCAGCAGATGCGTGATGGTGGCGCCATCGTTCCGGACATCATGACCCTGGTGGAACAGCCACCGAAGGACTTCTTCTTCCGCCGCGACCATCACTGGACCCCGGTAGGTGCAGAAGCCACCGCCCGGGTCACGGCCGACGCCATTCGCCAGCACCCGGTTTACGCGCAATTGCCGCGTAAGGGCTACACCACCGAGCAAACCCTGACCCTTTACAAGGACGGCACCCTCAACCTGGGCCTGGCAGCGATCTGCGGCAACCACTTCGGTTATCAGTTCGTGCCCGGCTACCAGACCGTGCCGGAAGACAACGATGCCTCCCTGCTGTTCGAAGAGCAGCCGGACCCAGAAATCGTTCTGGTCGGTACCAGTAACTCCGCCGCCCGTGAAGACGAGACCAAGCAGTTCAACTTCGACGGTTTTCTCAAGCAGTACCTGAGCAGCGACCTGATCAACTACGCCATGCCCGGTGCGGGCCAGGACGGCTCGCTGCTGGAATACCTGCTGTCGTCCAACTACGCCCCGGACAAGGCGCCCAAGCTGATCATCTGGGAGCTGCCGGCCAACTACCGCCTCGATGGCGACCTGACCTACCGCCAGCTGATCCCGGCCGTCAACGGCGGCTGCAAAGCCAGCGACAGCCTGCTCGAAGACCGCGTCGAACGCCCGTCCATGGGTCTCAACGACCGTCTCGAGCTGCTCAGCAACGCCGGTGAGCAACGCAAGGACCTCAAGGGTCGCGACGCGGTGCTCGACATCCGCATCAGCGATCCCAACATCAAGAATTTCTACATCATCACCTACTACGACAACGGCACGCGCGACAAGGTGTGGTTCCGCCGCGAGGCCATCGTCACCGGCGGGCAGTACTACCTGGAGTTGAGCCGCGCCGCAGAATTTCGCGACGCCAACCTGCTGTCCGTGCTGCTCGAACCGACCCAGGTCGTGGAGCAGCCCTTCCAGATCGAGACCAAGCTATGTCTGTGAGGATTTCGCCCGGCCGCCTGACGGCCATGCTGGTGCTGCTCGCCGGCCCCATGAGCGCCAGCGCCGCACAGTCGATCTGGAGCAACCACACGCCGAACATAGCGGCGCAGATGACGGGCGACTACCGCAACGAAAGCTGCCCAAAGAAACCGCCTGCCGCCTACACCGGGCACCTGCAACTGGACAGCAAGTACGACCAGAGCGATGCCAGCAAATCACGGCTGGTAGCGCGCCAGAGCAAGGACACCGAACGCATCCGCCAGCAGGTCAAGCAGTACATCGGCGGCCTGGTGAAAGCGACTCAGGTGTTCCAGCGCACCAGCAAGGCCAATGAAGCCACCACCGCCCTGGCCTGCCTGAACCAGTGGCTCGATGCCTGGGCCAGCAAGTCGGCACTGCTCAGCGACGACGCCAGCAAGACCGGCGTCGCCTCGCGCAAATGGGCACTGGCCGCCATCGCCTCGACACTGCTCAAGGTGCAGGCCTTGAGCGATCAGCGTTATCAGTTGAGTGCGGTTCAGACGCGCTGGCTGGGCCAGCTGTCGGCCAAGGTGATCGCCGAGTACGAACCACGCCGCTACGACAGTGGTATCTACTTCAACAACCACGACTACTGGGCCGCCTGGGCCGTGGCTGCCACCGCCATGCTGCTCGACGATGACCGCGCCCTGGCCTGGGCCGATGTCGCACTGCGCCGCGCCTTCACCCAGCTCGAACCCGGCAAGGGCAACTACCAGTACCTGCCTCTGGAGATCGCCCGCGGCCGCCTGGCTGCCGACTACAGCCATTACGCCCTGGTACCGCTGATGCTGCTGGTGGAGGCCGCCGAGCATAACGGTCGCCCGCTCACCGAGCAGGAGCGCGAGAAACTCGCCGGCCTGGCCAACTTTGCCGCGCGCGCCGTGCTGGAGCCCAAGACACTGGCGGAACTGACCGAGCGCCAGACGGAAGTCGGCCCGCACAAGATGGTCTGGGTGCTGCCCTTTCTTACTCGCTATCCGCAGCATCAATGGGCCGCCCGCCTGTACCAGGCGCACGGCAAAGCAATCAATCATTACAGCCAGGTGGGCGGCGATCTGAAACCGCTGTACCCCCAGCTCAACTGACTCAGGATGCCACCATGTCCCAGGCACTGACCCTCTCCCGCGCGCTGCTGCTGACGGCCTGCGCAGCCTGCAGCCTGAGTGCCCTCGGCGGCCCCGCGGCGTTGCACACGCTGGACCCGCAATGGCAACAGCAGCAGCAACAGCGCACCAGCCAGCAAATCATGCAGCACAGCCAGCCACCGGCCTTCGACCTGCAGCCACCGGCGCAGCGCGGCAACGCCAGCCTGGAGCCGATGTACTCCGCACAGGCAGGCAGTTGGCCCTTCGAGCCGTTCGTGCACAACGGCCTGTTCCGCGCCATCGCCGGCTACCAGGCGCAACACCCACGTACAGTGGTCATTCGCGGCGGCAGCGTCACCCTTGCGCAACTGCACGCACAGCTGAACGACCCACAGGTGCTGCGTAAGCATGAAGACGGTTACCTGCTCAGCTACCCGCTGATGATCGCCGAAGACGCCGCCCTGCTCATCGACGATCAGGTGCTCTACCTCTTCGGCCCGTCAGGCACCGCGCTGATCAACCAGGGCTTGCTGCAGGTAAAGGGCTCGCGCCTGGAAAGCTGGAGCGACGGCCGCGCGCTGGCCACCGACCGCCCTACCCGGCCCTTCATCATGAACTGGGCCGGCAGCCGTCTAAAGGTTGCCGACTCGCACCTGGTCAAGATCGGCTACAACGCCAACTTCTCCCGCGGCATCAGCAGCGGCATCAGCGCGCAGCAATCGGCCACCCGGCCGGCGGCGCGCATTCTGATCGACAACAGCCGCTTCGACAGCATGGCCAGCGCCCTGGAGCTGCGCCACAGCGAGGCCCTGATCCGCAACAACCAGTTCAGCCACCTGCAGCAGTACGGCATCGACCTGGGCAACAGCCGCTTCCTGATCGCAGACAACCGCATCGACGACGTAAAGCACAACAGCGGCATCCGCATCGGCGGCAGCAGCAGCGGGCGCATTCAGAACAACCTGATCCTGCACACCGGCAAAAGCGCCATCGAGGTCAGCGAGCAGAGCGGCGCCCTGCTGATCGAGAACAACCGCCTCGGTGCGTCCAAGGGCTACGGCCTGATGCTGCGGCAGATCAACGGCGGCGCCGGGCTGCTGATCGAGAACAACCTGATCGCC
This sequence comes from Pseudomonas sp. zfem001, assembly GCF_032621725.1. NCBI lineage: Bacteria > Pseudomonadati > Pseudomonadota > Gammaproteobacteria > Pseudomonadales > Pseudomonadaceae > Pseudomonas > Pseudomonas sp. zfem001. The sequence continues at coordinate 344,308 of NZ_JAVYJI010000007.1, forward strand.
AACAGCCGGCTCAGCGCCATCGACGCCGGCGGGCTCAGCGGCGCCCTGATCATCGACAACCGCATCCAGTCCACCCCGGAATACGCCATCAGCCTGCGCAACGAGCAGCTCACCGCCGGCCAACTGGTCATCACCGGCAACACCCTGGAAAGCATCGGCAAAGCCATGATCCGCGTGGAAGGTATGCAGAACACCGTGCTGGGCAGCAACCAGTACCGCGCCAACCCGCTGTTGCAGAACCTGCTGATCGGCGACCTGCTGCCCCTGCAAAGCCAGATCCTCGACAACACCGTGCGGCGCAATTGCCACCTGCAGATATCCCAGCCCCTGACCGGCACCAGCAGCAGCGCAGACGCCCCCACCTGCACCAACTGACCTACGCCAGACGTGGTCAAAAAGCCTGCACTCATTCTGATCCGAGTGCAGGCCAAGACCCTAACGGTGCTCGACTTTCAACGCTGAAAACACCGCAGCCCCGGCACTGGTTTCGTTGCCGTTGTTGTCGAGCGTGTAAACACCCGCCTTGAAATACAGGTTGTGGCTGGCCCAGGACGAGTTGAGTACACCGCTCCAGGTCTTGACCGCACCACCGGGCTCGACCAGGCCAATCGTCAGCCTGCCGTTCTTCGCCAGAAACACCTCATAACTGAAATCCTGATTCAGCTTGATCTTGCTCGACAGCACGATCTTGGTTGCATTGGCGCTGGCCGGATTGCCGCGAAACGAAATCACCACATTGCCATAGCCAGTGGGCGACAAGGATTGATAGCCCAGCATCACGGGGGGCGAAGTGCCGTTCTTCGAATGGATCTGGGAAAAGGCGATCAGCCCGTTCGAAGGCACCTGGGTGATTCTCGCCGTGGCGGTCAGCACGTTATCCGCAGCGCTATAGGGCCAGTTGCGCAGAGCGCCGTCAGCGAAAGTCTCGCGCAACTCGCTGCGCGGGTAGGTCGAGTTGGCTGTCGTGGTGCCGTTGACCGGTGCCCAGAAAAACAGCTTGCCCTCCTTGGACTGAAAGTAGTGATCCTGATACCCCCCAGCCAGAACGGGGGTGGAAATAACGGCGGCGGGAACGCCGACAGGGATGGTCAGGTTCCAGGTGGACAGGTCGATCATGGGGGCGGTACTCCGAGGGTGAAACGGTGGTCTACGCCCGATCTATCCATGGCCGTGCCGGCATCGCTTCGAGCGTTGAGGCGGAGAATATCGGCACACTCAGCGGCCGTTAACGACCACCCGTCACCATGCTGGCGCTATTTTTTTGACCAAACAAAGCATGACCAACAGAAAAATCTATCCCCCCATTCACCGCTAAGGAATTTCCCAAGCGAAACGGCGAACAGCGCACCGGAACTGAGGGAGTTGGCGCCAAAAAGCACTTTGCAGAAATGTGCGTCAGCTCGCGCTTTGTAGCGCGGCGAGCGTTGCTTCAAGGGCGTTCAGGCATTCGCGACTGGCACAAGCAAACACCCGGAAATGACAACACGCCGAAGCGTATTGCGGTTCGGGGCTTTGGCTTGGATATGGCGGGAAGATGAGGGGGAATTTGGACCTGTTCTGGCGGGTGCCCGTTGCTGCCCCTCCCTGCCCAACGCTAGCAAAATTGGGGCTTTCGCCCTCCCCTCCTGCCCATTGCGGCACTCTGTCGCCCGTTGATTTCGACACGCACCCTCGCTGTCCTTGCACCGTCGCAGTGCTTTTGTGTATATCTGTCCAGTAGTAATGAAAGCGCAAAATGTGGAAGTCAAGCGAATACGCTCAGTCGTATAGCCTTCCGTGTAAGCTATTGATTTTTAAGTGCTTGCTATGGATGGCTGCACCCTGCAGTGCGGAGTTATACCGCCGGCTCTACTAATGTGTTAGTGAAGAAGACTATCTAATCACTGTTAGGCCAAAAATTCAGAAAAGGAGAGAACTTTGGAAGAGGTAGCTACACCTTTTTATCTCGACTGGGCATTTTGGGCAGTAATCGTCGCCTTAGCGGCGGTCGTCCTCTCTCAGCTACCCCCAGTACATATCTGGTTCAAGAAAGCCAAGTTGGATGTCGAACTCTACTCAAAAATTATCATCACTCATAAAGTGGGAAACCCAAATCTCCAGCTCCACCTAATAATCAATAACATCGGCGGACGTAAAGTGTAGTGGTCAACCCATCCCGGACAGTGGGTTAAGTTTTTCCTCGGCCACCGCAGGCGGTAGCCCATCGTTGAATTGATGTGGCCTGACCCAGTTGTAGCGATGCATCAGGTAGTGGCTGATGTCCCGTTGTGCCTCCTGGGCTGTCAATCCGGCTTGGCGGAGAATGCCCAGCCAATTACTCGTCGTGCATGCAGATCCAGCACCACCGCTAAGTAATTCCAGCGGCCTTGCGCCCAGATGTAGGTGATGTCGCCGCACCACACCTGATTGGGGCGCTCAGTTGTGAACTCACGGCTCAGCCGGTTCGGGATATCTGGCCGTTCAACCGTAGCCTGCTTGTACGCGTGCGAGCCTGGTTGTTTGCTGACCAGGCCCAACTCGCGCATTAACCGACGCACGCGAAAGTGGCCAATGCTTACGCCATCCTCACGCAGCATGCCCAGAATGCTTCGGCTACCAGCCGATCCTCGACTCTGGTTGAACAGCTGATTGACCTGACTGCGCAGGGCAACCCGGCGTGCATCAACACGGCAGCGCCGTAGACGATGGGCGTAGTAGCAAGACCGCACCACATCGAAGGCTGAACAGACCACTTCCACCGACTCCCGCTCACTCAACTGGTCTATCAGCGCGTACGATTGAACTCGTCCGACATCAAGAGAGCGGTAGCCTTTTTTAGGATCGCTTTCTCCCGTTCCAGTCGGTCGATCCTGGCTTCCAGCTCTTGGATTTTCTGCTGTTCGGGAGTCAATGCTTTGCTCTTCGGGGTAACGCCCTGGCGCTCCTCTTGGAGCTGTTTCACCCAGCGACGAAGCGCCGATTCAACCAGCCCCAGCGAGCGTGGCTGTAGCCCTGATCGAGCACCAGGCCAGCGGCCTCTCGTTTGAACTCGGGCGTAAAGGAACGACGTTGCTTGGTCATCAGACACCTCTCTATGGCGAGCATTCTCGCCCTAAATGGGTGTCCGGGATCAGTAGACCACTACAAAGCAAGAATTAAGGATATTTCCGTATCTATAACTAGGGACGGTCGCCCGCTAGTGGATCTGCCAGCACAGAATTATTTACAGAATCAGAATGACAAGAACACTCTGCTTTTTACTACCTTTTCTTTACAGCCTGGAGAAGAATGGGCGCATATCATCAACCTGCTCAACTTCTTCAATCGAGACGAGGAGAATGCGTATAGGCGTCTCGAAGCAAATATGCTTGCTGACTTTAGAGCGAAAAAGGATACGGTAGCTGACGATCGCCAGTCGCCACTTGAGATCGAAGAACAACTCGTTCAACCATTCCACACATTCTTCGCTGAACGCTTCATATGGCATGCTGGGGAATACCAGTTGGCAGTCAATGTGACGACGGACAAAAATGAGGCAAATGTTTTAAAGAACTACAGGTTCACGGTGTTTGAATCACATGAGGAGCAGCTGAAGGAGATCACTCAGCACTACAAGTACGGCGGCGGTATATGGTGGGATCCAAATATTCAGACGAATGTAATCTTAGATGTAAAAGAGGCCTAACAAATGTAGGCTGCCGGACAAATTACTCGCTGCGCTCGAAATTTGCCGCAGCTACAGGCGTTATAGGACTACCGTGCGCATTGCGAAAAGGGGACATGCGAAAAGGGGACTGCGAAAAGGGGACAGATTTATTTTCAAGTTAGTTATGCTCCAGCAAAGACCTGCCCCGTTTCTTGTCTGAGGTGACGCAACATGGCCAAAGAAGCCATCTTCCACTTGAAGCTGGAGCCCGAGCTGCTTGAAGAATTTACGGCAGCCGCTAAAGCTTTACACCAGCCAGTCTCTAAAATCATGCTTGACCTTATGTACGATTTCATCCACCAGCAGCAACAGGCCAAAGAGCATGATGAGTTCGTGCAGCTAAAGGTCGCTGTTGCCAGAGCATCAGTAGAGGCTGGTCGTGGTCGATCTAACGATGACGTCGAAGCCGAATTCGCCGCTCGCCGTGCCAAGGGCTAGGAATGGAGGTTACCTGGCCGCCGAGACTCTGGAGGGGCGACTGGATATCTCATGACAACCCTCGCAGACTTCCCCGGAACGGTTGCCGACACCTTGTGAGCCGCCCCCTCACGAGCATTACCGCCTTCCCTATCACACTGAGCGTGACGCAGCCCGGACTCTCGCCCTGGCGCATGTCAGCGGGATGGGCCAGCAGTTCGCAGCATCAACTTTTACGGGCTTGCGCACCTGTGCAAGCTACACAGGCCAGCAAATAGCAAAGAATTCCCATGCTGATGCCGTGCGCCCATTTGATAACCGAAACCTTAAGCTCAAGGTTTCCCTTTGCATCCGCATACGAAGCGTTTTCTAGAAGTTGAACGGTTAACCCCTTCACCTTCTCGTCTGTTTCGGCGTCGCCATACAGGCGTTTGACTTCTGCGAGGTAAAGCTGCACTTCGGCAGATGCAGCTAGATGCTCACGCGAGGCATCGCGGATAGCTTTATCGGCGACCATGCTCATGAGGGCCATAAAGTAGATACCTACCGCAACAATCAGCTTTCGCCAGGTTGGCTTCAGCGCTTTCAGGAACATCCTTATCTCCCTCGCGTTTCGCTTCGATTCTCGACACCTTGCATGCCGCAGAAAGCAAAAACCCCCAAAGCTCTGGGAGCTTCAGGGGCTTTGGCTTGGATATGGCGGGAAGATAGGGATTTGAACCCTAGGTGCCATTGCTGACACAACGGATTTCGAATCCGTCCCGTTCGACCACTCCGGCATCTTCCCAAGCGGCGCGAATCATAACAGCTGAATGCGCTTTGGCGAAGCTTATTTTGAAAAATTTTCGTGTTCTATCAGGCGCTTGTGAAAAAGCCGGGGGCTGCCCGGCCTTCTCTCGCAATGCTCAAGCGGTCAAACGGGTCAGCGCCTCGCGGTACTTGTCGGCGGTTTTCTGCGCGACGTCTGCCGGTACGGCCGGGGCCGGGGCTTGCTTGTTCCAGCCGGTGGATTCCAGCCAGTCGCGCACGAACTGCTTGTCGAAGCTCGGCGGGTTGCTGCCTTCGGCGTAGCTGTCGGCCGGCCAGAAGCGGCTGGAGTCCGGGGTCAGCACTTCGTCCATCAGGGTCAGGGTGCCGTCTTCGTCCAGGCCGAATTCGAACTTGGTGTCAGCGATGATGATGCCGCGAGTAGCGGCGTACTCGACAGCCGTGGTGTACAGCTTGATCGCGGTGTCACGCACCTGGGCAGCCAGTTCGGCACCGATGATGGCTTCGCACTGCGCGAAGCTGATGTTCTCGTCATGATCGCCCACGGCGGCCTTGGTCGAGGGGGTGAAGATCGGTTGCGGCAGTTTGGCTGCTTCCTTCAGGCCTGCCGGCAGGGCGATGCCGCAGACGGTGCCGCTCTTCTGGTATTCCTTCCAACCGGAGCCGACGATGTAGCCACGCACGATGGCTTCCACGGCGACCGGTTTGAGGCGCTTGGCGACCACCGCACGTCCTTCGACCAGTGGCAGCTCGGCGGCGGAGACGACGTCTTCGACCTTGTCACCAGTGAAGTGATTCGGCACCACGCCAGCCAGCTTGTCGAACCAGAAGTTGGAGATGGCGGTGAGGATCTTGCCCTTCTCCGGAATCGGTTGTTCGAGAATGACGTCGAATGCCGACAGACGATCGGTGGCCACCATCAGCATGCGCTTGTCGTCAATTTCGTAGAGGTCGCGGACCTTGCCCGAGTAGATCTTCTTCAGGCTCAGGGTGGTGGGTGTGCTCATGTCGGCATTTCCGTTTCTGGCAAACAAAACAGGCGAAACCTTTGCGGGTTTCGCCCATCGATTAACGGCTGGAGCGCGCTGCAGGCCGTTTTTCAACGGCCTGCCGGCGCCGGTCAGCCGAGATTATCCTGGATCAGGCTCAGCACGCGGCGCGATACGTCGGCCGGGGCAATGGTGTTGAGGTCTTTTTCCACGGTGACCTGGACGCCATCGCCAACCGGGGTCAGGCGCACCTGATAGCGCTCGGCGCGGGCTTCGATCTCTTCCTTGCTCGGCGCGCTGCCGAACAGGCGACCGAAGAAGCCTGGCTTCTCTTCGTTGATCTGAGCACCTTCGGCCATGTTGATGTAGTACAGGCCAAGGCTGCGGTTGAGGTCGTCGACGCGCACGTTGCCGAGCTCCAGCGAACGGCCGACGCCGGACCAGGCGCGATCGAAATCGGCGCCGAGGTTGAGCACCGGGTTGCCGTTGCCGTCTTCACTCAGGCTGACGCGGCTGGGCGCGTCGTAGTCGCGTGCTGCAAGCAGCGACACCGAGCCGCCCTGCTCCACGCCACGAGCCATGCTCACCAGCATTTCGTCGAGCAGTGCAGCTTCGAGGCTGCTGGCGTTGCTGCTACGGGCAGCGAAATCGACATCGGCGGTGCTGCCAGCAGGACGCTCGGCGCTGCTGACGAAGACTTCGCTGGTGTTGCGCTGCACGCCCGGCTCGATGCGCACGCGCACGCGGGTTTCGGCATCCGCCGCAACGCCGGTTACGCGGCTGCTGAGGCTGCGCGCCATGCCTGCGGAGAGATCATCGAAACGCTGCCAGGCGGTGGTGAACTCACCGACCTGCGGGCGCTCGCTGGCGATGCGGAAGCCGTTGTCTTCGAAGAACTGACGCGCCAGCGGCCAGACTTCGGCCGGCACGCGCTGGGCCACGACCCAACGCGAATCACCACTGCGCTGCAGGGTGAATTCACGTTCATCAGCACGTACCTGCAGGCCTTGCGGGCGCGGCACTTCGAATTCAGCGGGGGTAGCGGTGGTGCTGGCAATCTGAGCGGGCACCGGCAGCAGCGGGTCGAGGCGTTTGGCCTGGACATCGGCCGGCAGTTGCATCGGTGCAGTCTGGCGCGCTTCCAGGTAGTCGCTGCCGCGATCACGGAAGTAGCCATTTTCACCCCAGAGCCAGCCACAACCGCTGGTGCTGGAGACGATCAGAGCAAGGGCGGAAAATCCGGCCAGTCGCTTCATGCGTAGAATCCTTGAGTTAAGCCAATACACCGCACTGGCGCATGGCCTGGCGCAGCGGTTCGTGACAGCGCGGGCTGAGCCAGGTCAGCGGCAGACGAATACCGTCGCCCATCAGGCCCATTTCGTGCAGCGCCCATTTCACCGGAATCGGGTTGGATTCGAGGAACAGTGCCTTGTGCAGCGGCATCAGACGGTCGTTGATGGCACGGGCGATGGCAGCCTCGCCACGCATGGCGGCGGCGCACAAGTCGCTCATGGCACGCGGCGCAACGTTGGCGGTGACGGAGATGTTGCCCTTGCCGCCCAGCAGCATCAGCTCGACAGCGGTGGCGTCGTCGCCGGAGTAGACGAGGAAATCCTTGCTGACGCGATCCAGTACGTCCTGGGCGCGTTGCAGGTCGCCGGTGGCTTCCTTGATGCCGATGATGTTGTCGATCTTCGACAGGCGCTCGACGGTCTCCGGCAGCATGTCGCACACGGTACGGCCCGGCACGTTGTAGAGGATCTGCGGGATCGAGACGGCTTCGGCGATGTGGCGGAAATGCAGGTACAGGCCTTCCTGGGTCGGCTTGTTGTAGTACGGGGTGACCAGCAGGGCGGCGTCGGCGCCGACTTCCTGAGCGGCACGGGTCAGCTCGACCGATTCACGGGTGGAGTTGCCACCGGTGCCGGCGATCACCGGGATACGACCGGCAACCTGCTTGACCACACGTTTGATCACTTCGATGTGCTCGGGCACTTCCAGCGTGGCTGACTCACCGGTGGTACCGACCGCGACGATGGCATTGGTGCCCTCTTGCAGGTGGAAATCCACCAATTTGCTCAGGGCCTCCCAATCCAGACCACCCTGCGCATCCATGGGCGTGACCAGTGCCACCATACTGCCCGCAATCATGCAACCGCTCCTGCCGGAAAATTTGAGCCGTAATGGTACTGGTGCCACCAATCCGGCACAAGCAACGGACACGGGCTTATCAGGTCGTTTGCACATGACCTGCGTTTTTCCGCGACCGGCTATCGGCGCAGGCCGTCGTCCGATGCACAAGGCTTCGCCATTCCCCTCGGCGGTGCTTTTCGCTAACCTGCTGTCTTTGGTCTGCGGCTTCTCACGCGCGGACCGTTCATCGCTTTAGGAAGGCTGCATGTCCACCCCCCCCGTTCGCGAACAATTCCTCGTCATCAGCGCTCTCGGCCGCGATGCCATGGCCCTGACCAATCTGCTCAGCCGCACCAGCCATGAGAACCGTTGCGCGGTGATCAGCACTCGCCTGAGCCGTCACGGTGAATTCAGCGCCCTGGTGCTGCAGGTGTCCGGTAGCTGGGATGCACTGGCGCGCCTGGAGTCGAGCCTGCCGCTGCTGGCCAAGAAGCATGATTTCAGCGTGGACCTGGCGCGCAGCGCCGCCGCCGAGGTGCGTCCTCAGGCGCTGCCTTATGTGGCCTATGTCAGCGCCGTGTACCGCCCGGACATTCTCAACGAGCTGTGCCAGTTCTTCATCGACCACCGCGTCGAGCTGGAAGCCCTGACCTGCGACACCTACCAGGCGCCGCAGACCGGCGGCACCATGCTCAACGCCACCCTGACCGTGACGCTGCCGGCCGGCACGCAGATCAGCTGGCTGCGCGATCAGTTCCTGGATTTTGCCGATGCGCTGAATCTTGATGCCTTGATCGAACCCTGGCGCCCACAGAATCCATGACGATCTGCTGCGCGTCGGCCCTGCTGCGTTAGAAACAGGTTCGGCCTGCTCATTTACCACTCGTGGAGTCGAGCGTGATTCCGACCGGCCTCACCTGTTTCTGCGGGGCCGCCATCGGTATTGCATGGCTCTAGCTCGCGAGATCGCCGACAACCTCTGAATGAAGGAGTTTCCATGCCCGTAGAACTCGACAAAGCCGTTGCCGACTTCCAGGCCGAGGCCACCAGTGGCCAGCAGGTAAAGCTGTCCGCCCTCAAGGGCCAGCAGGTCGTGTTGTATTTTTACCCGAAGGACGCAACCCCGGGCTGCACCACCGAGGGGATGGACTTCAGTGCTCGCTTCGAGCAGTTCAAGGCGGCCAACACGCTGATCTTCGGCGTGTCGATGGACAGCCTGAAGAAGCACGAAAGCTTCAAGAGCAAGCAGGCGTTCCCTTTCGAGCTGATCAGCGACGAAGAACATCAGCTGTGCGACCAGTTCGGCGTGTACCAACTGAAGAAGAACTATGGCAAGGAATACATGGGCATCGTGCGCAGCACCTTCCTGATCGACAAGGACGGCGTGCTGCGTGAAGAGTGGCGCAACCTCAAGGTCGCCGGCCATGTCGACAAGGTGCTGGCAGCCGCCGAGGCGCTGCATAAGGGCTAAACGGCGCACCCTACGGCATCGCTGGATGCCCTGAAACCTGAAAAAGGCCGCATTGGCGGCCTTTTTCGTTGGGCTGGGCATCCGTGCTTGCTGTGCTGCGCGGCCGAAGCCGCTCCTAACAACCTGGTAAGGCTTACGCAGATACCGGCTCGGTACGCGGCCAGGCGTTGATCACAGCCTTGAACAGGGTGGCCAGCGGAATGGCGAAGAACACGCCCCAGAAGCCCCACAGCCCGCCAAACAGCAGCACCGCACAGATGATCGCCACCGGATGCAGGTTGACCGCCTCGGAGAACAGCAGCGGCACCAAGACGTTGCCGTCGAGCGCCTGGATGATGCCGTACACCACCATCAGGTAGAGGAACTGGTCACTCCAGCCCCACTGGAACAGGCCGATCAACGCCACCGGCACGGTCACCACCACCGCGCCGATATAAGGCACCACCACCGACAGGCCAACCAGCAAAGCCAGCAACGCCGCGTAGTTGAGGCCCATGTAAGCGAAGGCGATGTAGGTGGCCACGCCGCAGATGATGATCTCGATGAACTTGCCGCGGATGTAGTTGGCGATCTGCTGATTCATCTCCTGCGCCACCTGCGTGATCAGGGCGCGCTCACGCGGCAGGTAGCTGCGGAACCACTGGCCGATCTGCTCGCGGTCCTTGAGGAAGAAGAACACCAGGATCGGCACCAGCACCAGGTAGATCATCACGCTGACCAGCATCGGCAGGCTGGACAGGGAGAACGACAGCGCCCACTGGCCGAACTTGCCAGCTTCGCCGCGCATGCTGTCGATCAGTTGCACGACCTGCGCGTCAGTAATCAGGTTCGGATAACGCTCCGGCAGCAGCAGGAACACCGATTGCCATTCGGCCGCCATACGCGGCAACTCATTGAACAGCGTGCTCAACTGTTGCCAGAGCAGCGGCATCAGCACCAGCAGGAACACCGTGAGGCCGCCCATGAACAGGGTGAACACCAGCCAGACGGCCAGCACCTGCGGCATCTTCAGACGCTCCAGGCCGTTGACCAGCCCCTGCATGAGAAAGGCCAGCACCAGGCCAGTCAGCACCGGCGCGAGCATCCCTCCCAGGGTCAGTACCAGTGCAAAACCCAGCACCAGCAGTACCGCAAGCACCACCGCCTGCTCATCGGAGAAATAGCGATGCAACCAGTCGCGAATAACCTTGACCATCAGAATTCCTTAACGCAGAAAAATGCCGGTTCTTTCACTACGCCCGCCATATGAAAAATGGCGCACGCCGCGCATGAATGGCGACTGGGATATGTTTCAAGCTGCAACAGCTGTTCAGGCCTTGCGCAGCCAATAGCGGTAAACGCCTGCCTCGAGCTCTTCATGCAGCAGAGCGTGCCCGGCCAGGCTGGCGAAGGCACGAAAGTCGCGCTGCGAGCCGGCGTCAGTGGCGCTGACCTTGAGCACCGCGCCACTGGCCAGGCGATTGAGCTCGAGCTTGGCCTTGAGCAAAGGCAGCGGGCAGTTCAGCCCGCAGGCATCGAGTTCAGCATCGAAAGCCGGTACGTCTGTCATCATCTACTCCTGATAGGTCGGCTAGGATACCCAAGCCGCCACAACCCTGGCCAGCGCGGTAGCTGGCCGGCTACAGTAACGCCTTTACCTCCCGAGAGCCCTGAGTGCATGACTTTTCTGCGCCCCACCCTGCTGACGCTGGCCTGCCTGTTCGCCGCCCATACGGGTGCCAGTGATCTGCCGTCGCTAGGCGACGCCAGCTCCTCGATCGTCTCGCCCCAGCAAGAACACCAGCTCGGCCGCGCCTGGCTCGGCCTGCTGCGTGGTCAGGTTTCGCAACTGGACGACCCGCAACTCAAGGATTTCGTCGAGTCCAGCGTCTATCGTCTCTCGGAAACCAGCCAGCTGCAGGACCGCCGTCTGGAATTCGTGTTGCTCAACAGCCCGCAACTCAACGCCTTCGCCGCCCCCGGCGGGATCGTCGGGGTCAACGGTGGCCTGTTCCTCTATGCTCAGACCGAAGCCGAGTACGCCTCGGTGATGGCCCACGAATTGGCGCACTTGTCTCAGCGCCACTTCGCTCGTGGCGTCGAAGCGCAGCAACGCATGCAGTTGCCACTGATGGCCGCCATGCTTGCCGGTATCGTCGCCGCTGCTGCAGGTGCCGGTGATGCGGGTATCGCCACCATCATGTCGACCCAGGCCGCCGCCATTCAGGAACAACGCCGTTTCTCCCGGCAGAACGAACAGGAGGCCGACCGTATCGGCCTGGTCAACCTGGAAAAGGCCGGCTACGACCCGCGCGCCATGCCGCTGATGTTCGAACGTCTGATGCGTCAGTACCGTTACGACGCCCGTCCACCGGAATTCCTGCTGACTCACCCGGTGTCGGAATCGCGTATCGCCGATACCCGCAACCGTGCCGAGCAGTACCCGGCCACAGGCCGCGAAGACAGCCTGCGCTATCAGTTGATGCGCGCCCGCGTACAGCTGACCTACGAAGAGACGCCGGGCGTTGCAGCCAAGCGCTTTCGCGCCATGCTCGACGAGAACCCGCGCATCGATGCCGCGCGCTACGGCCTGGTACTGGCGCAGATGAAAACCGGTCAGCTCTCTGAAGCAGGTGAAACCCTGGCGCCGCTGCTGAGCAAGAGCCCGGACGACATCACCTACAACCTGGCGCAGATCGAGCTGGATATGGCGGCCAACCGGCTGGACGCCGCCGAGCTTCGTCAGGAGCGCATGTTCGCCCTCTACCCGAGCAATTACCCGTTGCAGCAGGCCCGTGTCGACCTGCTGCTCAAGCAACGACGCATCCCCGATGCCGAGCGCGCGCTGGACAATCTGCTCAAGACTCGCGCCAAGGACCCGGACGTCTGGTACCAGGTCGCCGAGGTGCGTGGCCTGAGCGGCAACACCATCGGCCTGCACCAGGCGCGCGCAGAGTTCTTCGCCCTGGTCGGCGATTACAACCAGGCCATCGAACAGCTGGATTTCGCCAAGCGCCGCGCCAGCAACAACTTCCAGCTGGCTTCGCGCATCGATGCCCGTCAACGCGAGCTTTCCGAAGAAAAACGCCTGGTCGAGCAGATGCTGCGCTGATCCGGAGCATAGTGGTGCGCACGGCGCACCTTACCCGTCGCCCATGGCAGCACCGTAGGGTGCGCTGCGCGCACCGAAAGCAGCGTGGTAGCCCGGATACAATCCGGGACAACAGCGGCAAAATTCCCCGGATTTCATCCGGGCTACGTCAGCCTGTGAATACAGCGCCACGCAAAGAAAGAGCCCCGCACTTGGCGGGGCTCTTTTATTTCAGCGGACGGCTCAGGCGCTTTGTGCCAGGTCCATCAGCTCACGGTTGGCCACCGCGTACATGGCGTAGTCGGTGCCGGTCGCCGAACGCAGCTCTGCCAGCATCGCCTTCCAGCGGTCAACCAGGCGTTGGTGCTGGTCGAGCCACAAGGCCACGCGCGCTTCGATCTCCTGCGGACCATCGGCCATCTGCAGCACCGACACGGTGATCGCACGCTGCTGCCAGTCCAGGTCGTCACGGAAGGCTTCGCGAGCCAACGCTTGCCAGTTGTTCTCTACCGGCAGGTTGGTGATCTGTTGCAGGTACCAGGACAGCTCCAGCGAACCGCCGACGGCGAAGTAGGCCGTCGCCACCTCACTGGTGTCCTTGCCGGTGACGTCCGCCGCTTCAATGATCGGCAGCAGCGTGTACAGATGGCTGGTGCCAGCGACCACGCGCGCCAACTCTTCTGGCGTGCCGGCTTCGACGAAGCTCTGGTAACGCGCCAGCCACTGCTCGCGGGCCGGGCCTTCGAGCAGTTCGTCCAGACGACCAACCAGCGCTTCGATGCGCGGCGCGAAATGCGCCACGTCGCGCGCGGCATCCAGCTCGTTGCGGCGGCTACGCAGGAACCAGCGGGTAGCGCGGCGGCCCAGGCGCATCAGCTCGTCCATCAACTGCAGTTGCAGATCGGCCGATACCTTGTAGTCCAGCGCCTCGATCTGCGCCCACCAGTGCGGCAGGCGGAACAGATCACGCACGATGACATAGGCGCCAGCGACGTTGGCCGCGCTCATGCCGGTGGACTCCTTCAGGCGCTGCACGAAGGTGATGCCCATGTGGTTGACCAGGTCGTTGGCGATCTGCGTGCTGACGATTTCGCGCTTGAGGCGGTGACGGCGCATGGCGTCGCCGAACTTCTCGGTGAGGATCGCCGGGAAGGCGGTTTCCATCTCGCGCGCCAGGTACTCATCGTCCGGCACCAGGGACTTGAGCAGCGACTCCTTGAGGTCGATCTTGCTGTAGGAGATCAGCACCGACAGCTCCGGCCGGGTCAGGCCCTGGCCATTGGTGGCGCGTTCGTTCAGTTCTTCGTCCGACGGCAGGAACTCCAGGGCGCGGTCGAGCTTGCCGGCGCCTTCCAGCGCATTCATCAGGCGCTTGTACTCGCCAACACGCTCGCGGGCGCGGCGCTCGGCCAGCGACAGCGCCTGGGTCTGCTTGTAGTTGTTGCCCAGCACCAGCTCGGACACATCATCGGTCATCTCGGCCAACAGCTTGTTGCGCTGCTTCTCGGTCATGTCACCAGCGGAGACGATCTCGCCGAGCAGAATCTTGATGTTCACTTCGTGGTCGGAGCAGTCCACGCCACCGGCGTTGTCGATGAAGTCGGTGTTGCTGGCGCCGCCATGCAGGCCGAACTCGACGCGACCGAGTTGGGTCATGCCCAGGTTGCCGCCCTCGCCCACCACCTTGGCGCGCAGTTCGCGACCATCGACGCGCAGGGCGTCGTTGGCCTTGTCGCCGACGTCGCCGTGGCTTTCCTTGCTGGATTTCACGTAGGTGCCGATGCCGCCGTTCCACAGCAGATCGACCGGGGCCTTGAGCAGCGCATTGAGCAGCTCGGTGGGCGCCAGCTTGTCGGCGGCGATATCAAAACGCGCCTTCATCTGCGGGGTGATGGCGATGCTCTTGGCGCTGCGCAGGAAGATGCCGCCGCCATCGGAAATCAGCTTGGTGTCGTAATCAGCCCAGCTCGAACGCGGCAGCTCGAACAGGCGTTTGCGCTCGACGAAGCTCTTGGCCGCATTCGGGTTCGGGTCGATGAAGATGTGCATGTGGTTGAAGGCCGCGACCAGCTGCAGGCTTTCCGACAACAACAGGCCGTTGCCGAACACGTCGCCGGCCATGTCGCCGATACCGATCACGGTGACATCATCCTTCTGCACGTCGATACCGCGCTCGCGGAAGTGACGTTGTACCGACACCCAGCCGCCCTTGGCGGTGATGCCCATGCCCTTATGGTCGTAGCCGGCCGAGCCGCCAGAGGCGAAGGCGTCACCGAGCCAGAAGTCGTATTCGGCGGCGATACCGTTGGCGATGTCGGAGAAGGTCGCGGTGCCCTTGTCCGCCGCCACCACCAGATAGGGGTCGTCGGCGTCGTGGCGTACCACGTTCTGCGGCGGCACCACCTCGCCTTCCTTGAGGTTGTCGGTGATATCCAGCAGGCCGCTGATGAAGATACGGTAGCAGGCGATGCCCTCGGCCATCACCTCGTCACGCGAACCACCGACCGGCATCCTGCGCGGCACGAAACCGCCCTTGGCGCCCATCGGCACGATCACCGCGTTCTTCACCTGCTGCGCCTTAACCAGGCCGAGCACTTCGGTACGGAAGTCCTCTTCGCGATCCGACCAGCGCAGGCCGCCACGGGCGACGTCGCCGAAGCGCAGGTGCACACCCTCGACGCGCGGACTGTAGACGAAGATCTCGAACTTCGGCACCGGACGCGGAATATCCGGAATCAGGCGCGGGCTGAGTTTGAAGCTGAAATAGGACTTGGCCGCGCCGCTGGCATCGGCCTGGAAGAAGTTGGTGCGCAGAGTGGCTTTGATCAGGTCCAGGTAGCGACGCAGGATGCGGTCTTCGTTGAGCACGGCGACGTTGTCCAGCGCAGCCAGGATGGCCTGCTCGAGCTTCTGCTGCTTGTCTTCCAGATCATCGGCGGTGAGCTTGCGCGCCAGGTAGAAACGGGTGCGGAACAGGCGCACCAGTTCCTTGGCGATATCGGCGTGGTTGACCAGGGTGGCGGCGATGTAGCTCAGCGAGAAACCCAGACGGATCTGTTTGAGGTAACGCGCATAGGCACGCAGCAGCGCCACGTCGCGCCAGGGCATGGCGGCGGTCAGCACCAGGCGGTTGAAGGCATCGTTCTCAGCAGAGCCACCGACGATGTTGATGAAGGCATCCTGCAGGGTGTCGTTGAGCTGCTGGATGTCGACGTCCAGACCTTCGGCATAGGTGAAGGCGAAGTCGTGAATCCAGAACTCGCGGCCATCGGCACGGCGCAGCTTGTAGGGGAACTCACCGAGCACACGCAGCCCGAGACTCTCCAGGATCGGCATGACATCGGATAACGGCAACGGCGTATCGGCGTGATACAGCTTGCAGTGCAGTTGCTGGTCGCCCTGCGCCAGCGGCTGGTAGAAGCTCATCACCAACGGTTTGTCGTTGCTCAGGCTGAGCAGGTGCTGCATGTCCACCACCGCCGAGTGCGGGGCGAAACGCTCGCGGTAACCGGCCGGGAAGCCGCCGGGGAATTCGGCCAGCACACTGGTGCCCTGGGCTTCACCGAGGCTTTCCACCATCAGGCTGGCGTAGTCGTCCTTCCACGAACGGCAGGCCTGGATGACTTCCTTCTCCAGACGCACGGGGTCGATCTGGGTCTTGTTCTTCGGATCGACGCGCAGGATGAATTGCACACGCGCCAGCACCGACTCGGAGAAGAAGGTCCAGAACTCGCAGTCGGTAGCCTGCAGGCGCTCCATCAGCACCTGCTGGATCTTCATCCGGGTTTCGGTGGAGTACACGTCGCGCGGCACGTAGGCCAGGCAGTAGCAGAAGCGGCCGTAGGGATCGCGACGCAGGAACACGCGAATCTTGTTGCGCTCCTGAATCTGCACGATGGAAAGCGCCGTGCTGAACAGATCGTCCACCGGGGTCTGGAACAGGTCGTCACGCGGCAGCACCTCTAGCACCTGGGCCAGTTCCTTGCCCAGGTGGGCGCTGCTATCGAAGCCGGAACGCTGCTTGATCACGTCCACCTTGCGGCGGATGTAGGGGATGTTCCACACGCTCTCGGCGTACACCGCCGAGGTGTACAGGCCCATGAAGCGGCATTCCTTGACCACGTTGCCCTTGGCATCGAGCTCGCGGATAGAGACGAAATCCGGATAGGCCGGACGGTGCACCCGGCTTGGTACCGCGGCCTTGGCGAAGGACAGCAGCTGCGGCTCGCGCAGGTAGGCCACCGCCTCTGGCTCGATATGCAGCTCCTCGGCGCTCAGCCCGGTGCGCAGGCGCTTGGATAGACCGAGCAGGGATTTCTCGTCGTAGACCATGCTGCCGCCATCGGCGGTCGGGGCGACGGTGAACTCCTCGTAGCCGAGGAAGGTGAAGTGGTTGTCCAGCAACCAGTTCAGGTAGACCTTGATTTCATCCAGCTCGGCCTTGTCCACCTTGAGCTTGGCGCGATCGAGCCAGGCCAGCAGCTCGCGTGCCTTGGCCTTCATTGGCTGGAAGTCAGCGACGCTCATGCGCACGTCACTGAAGACTTCGTGAATGGCCCTCTCCAGGGTTTTCAGTTCGGCGGAACTGGAGCAGCGGTCGATCTCCAGGAACATCAGCGCTTCCTGCAGCACGCCTTCGCCCTGAGTACCGCGCGGCAGGATTTCCAGCAGCTGGCCATTATTGTCGCGGCGCACGCTGAACACGCTGTTCTGCAGCGTGTGGATGCTGTAGCCATGGCGGTTCAGTTCCATGCGCACCGAGTCGACCAGGAACGGGATGTCGCCATGCAGAATTTCCACCGCGGTGTGGGTGGACTGCCAGCCGTGTTTCTCGTAATCGGGGTTGAAGGTACGCACCTGCGGTTTGGCGTGATCGAACTGCTCCAGCATGTGCCAGGCCGACAGGGTGCAGCCGACCAGGTCGGACAGACGCCGCTGGGTCAACTCCTCGAGGGCGATGATGCCGAAGAACTGTTCGGCGAACAGGGCTACTTGTGGCAGCGCCTGCTCACTCACGTGCTGTGCCAGGGCCGCTTGCAGTTGGTGCTGGAAGTCGGCTTTGCTGGCCGCCGTAAAGAACGCCATGGTTTTGCTCCATTGGGCTAGTGGTTCGACAGGAGGTCTGGATCGCTGCCGTGAGGTGTTAGTTCAACGTTAGTCCATGAAGCGACAATGACACTTGCGAGTCGCATGCGGACCGGCGTGAAGAGCGCGACCGACGGGTCACACATAACCAGCGAGCTTAACGAGGGATGGCCTGCAACCGCTTGCGGCGCTGCGACATTTTCTTTCAAGGCTGCACCGACACGGTGCAAAGGGAGAAAAAGCCACGGCCCGCCACCGGAGAATGAACGGGCCATGGCAGGAGGTCAGGCGCCGCGCATCGCCTCGGGCAGCGCCAGTACGATCTGCGGGAACAAGGTGATGAGGATCGCCGCCAGCACCAGCAGGAGGAAGAACGGGAAACTGGCGCGTGCGACCGCGCCGAGATTACGCCCGGTGAGGTTCTGAATGACGAACAGGTTGAAACCCACCGGCGGGGTAATCTGCGCCATTTCCACCACCAGGATGACGAAGATGCCGAACCACAGCAGATCAATCCCGGCAGCCTGCACCGCCGGCAGAATCACCGCAGTGGTCAGCAGGATGATCGAGATCCCGTCGAGGAAGCAGCCCAGGGCGATGAAGAACAACGTCAACGCCAGCAGCAACAAGTACGGCGACAGCTGTTTGGCGATGATCCAGTCGGCCAGCGCCGCCGGCAAACCCGTGAAGCTCATGGCCGAGGTCAGGTACGCCGCACCGAGCAGAATGAAGAAGATCATGCACGAGGTGGACACCGCGCCCATCAGGCTGGCCATGAAGGTTTCGCGGGTCAGCGCTCCCGAGATCAACGCGATCAGCAGCGCACCGACCACACCCACAGCCGCTGCCTCGGTGGCTGTGGCGATGCCGCCGTAGATCGAGCCGATCACCGCGACGATCAGGCCCAGCACCGGAATCAGCAGCTTGGCCCGACGCAGTTTGTCCATGAACGGCAGGCGCTCACCCTCCTCCGGCAGCTTGCTGCGATTGCAGGCGGCCCAGAGCATCAGGTAGCCGCTGAAGATCGCCAGCAGCAACAGGCCCGGCAGGATACCGGCGATGAACAGGCGTGAGATCGATACCTGTGCCGCCACGCCATAGACGATCATCATGATCGACGGCGGAATCAGCAGACCGAGCGTACCGGCACCGGCCAGCGAGCCCATGGCGATGGATTCCGGATAACCACGCGACTTCAGCTCCGGCAGAGAGATACGCCCGATGGTGGCAGCGGTGGCCGCAGAAGAGCCGCTGACCGCCGCGAACATGCCGCAGCCGAACACGTTGACGTGCAACAGCCGCCCCGGCAGGCCACGCATCCAGGGCGCCAGGCCGTTGAACATGTCTTCGGAAAGACGGGTGCGATAGAGAATCTCCCCCATCCAGATGAACAGCGGCAGTGCCGTCAATGTCCAGCTGGCGCTGGAAGCCCAACTGGTGGAGGCGAGAATCGAGCCAGCCGGCGCACCGCCGAACAGCTCCATGCCAATGATGCCGACGCCGAGCAACGACAGGGCAACCCAGACGCCGCCGCCAAGCAGCACGAACAGCGCCAGCAGCAGGGTGATTGTAATGATTGTGTAGTCCACGGGTTCACTCACGAATGCAGTGCGGTGATGGCCGCAATTAAAGGTCGAGCCCGCAGGCTCACTCGCTCATCGCCGTGCCGGCTTCGACAGCTTCGAAGCGCTTGCCCTGGCAGGTCAGCACCAGGCGCTCGGCCATCGCCACCACCAGAATCAGCGTGCCCAGCAGCATCGGCAGTTGTGGCAGCCACATGGGAATCGGCAACAGGCCGGACGACACTTCCTTGAACTCGTAGGACTCCAGCACGAACAACGCGCAATACCAGGCCATATAGGTAGCGATGCCCAAACCGACCAGCGTGGCCAGTACATCGACTACACGGCGGCCGCCAGCAGGCAGCAGCCGCAACATCAGTTCCACACGGATGTGTGCGCCACGCTGCAGCGCGTAGGGCAAGGCGAGAAAACCCGATGCGGCCATCGCGTAGGCGGCGAACTCATCGGCGGCGGGCACCATGGTGCCCAGCTGGCGGGCGACGATCTGCGCCACGACCAGCAGGCAGATCAGAACGAGAAACACGCCGGACAACCATCCCGACAGGGTGTAGAGCTTGTGCAGTGGGGTCATGAACTACGGGCTCCCTGGGCAAGCCACAAGAAAAGCCCGCCGCAATCAGCGCGGCGGGCAGCAGAATCAACGCTGGTAGCTATCGAGAATCGCCTTGCCATCGGCTCCGGCGCGTTTGAGCCACTCTTCGGTCATGGTCTGGCCGATCTGCTCGAAGCCGCTCTCCACCGCTGCCGGGGCTTGCTCGGATACCTGCATGCCGTTGTCGGCCAGGGTCTTGACCAACTCGCCGGTCTTCTCCTGAGCAATCGCCCAACCGCGCTCTTCGGCACGCTTGGCCGCCTCCAGCACTGCATTCTGAGTCGCTTCCGGCAGGCGGGCGAAGGCGCGCGCGTTGACGATGACGAAGTTCTTCGGAATGAACGCCTTGACGTCATAGTAGTAGGAGGAGAAATCCCAGGCCTGGGAGTCCACACCGGTAGTCGGCGAGGTGAGCATGCCGTTGATCATGCCGGTACTGAAGGCTTGCGGGATTTCGCCGGTCTGGATCACGGTCGGCACTGCGCCCATCAATTCGGTCATGCGCGAAGTGGCCGGGTTATAGGCACGGAATTTCATGCCCTTGAAGTCATCCATGCTCGTCACCGGGGTTTTGGTGAAGATGCTCTGCGGCGACCAGGGCATGGCGTACAACAGCTTGATGCCCTGCTTGTTCAAGCGCTCTTCCACGGCCGGACGGCTCGCCGCCCACAGGGCCTGGGCCTGCTCGTAGTTGCGCACCAGGAAGGGCACGCTGTCGATTTCGAAGATCGGATCTTCGTTGCCCAGCACCGACATCAGTACGTCCCCCACCTGCACCTGGCCGGTCTGCACGGCGCGCTTGACCTCAGGACGCTTGAACAGCACCGAGTTGGCGTGCACACGAATCTGCAGTTCGCCAGCGCTGGCCTTCTCTACATCCTGGGCAAACTCTTTAGCCACGGTGGTGATGAAGTTGCCATCAGGGTTCTCGGCGGTCATGTTCCAGCGCTCGGCGGCCTGGGCACCGAAGCCCAGTGCACAAGCCAAAGCGGTGATAGCGAAACGCGATGCGATGCTTTTCATGGTGCTCTCCTGTTCATTGTTTTTTGTGCGCCGCAAGGCGCGGCTGGAAGACGATTTCGAGTCTCAGCGCATCGCCCTACCCTGTCCAACTAGAAAAACCGGAGGCGCATGATCGGAAATCGTTATGGGATGAAAGGGGGCATTTCTGCAGCGAATGCACCAGCAGCGGGCAGCCTTTGAAGGCCCCGCAAGTGGGTGAAATGAAGACGATCAGGCGCTCTGCTGTTCCGGCGCTGGCGCGACTCGCGCCATGCAGGATTCGCCCATTTCCTCGGCGTAAACGTCCAACGCCTCACAGGCCAGGGCGATGATGTCTTCGCTGAGTTCCAGCCCCACGCCCGTGCGCCAGGTAGCGACCACCGGCAAAGGCGGCGGCTCGGGTACATCGTCAAGAATGGTCAGCAGGCCTTGCTTGAGTTCGTCATGCACCAGCGCTGGCGGCAGCGCGCCGATACCAAAACCGTCGCGCACCAGGCGCGTCATCGCGGCGATGGAGTTGACGCAGTTGATGCGCGGCGCGCTGACGCTGCCGGCATGCAGCAGGTTGAGAATGTCCTGATGCGGTCGCGAATTCTTCGAGAAGGTGATGATGCGCTCGCGTGCCAATTCCTCCATCGAGGCATAGCAGCGGTGGTACAGCGAACCGGCCGGAACGATCCAGCGCACCGGAAATGCGGCCAGTTCCAGGTTGCGCACACTGTCGCCGTTGACCATATCGGTCTGGAACACGATATCCAGATAGCCCTTGAGCAGTTGCTCGTTGAGGTTGCGTGCAGTGTCGGCGGTCAGTTCGATCTCCACTGCCGGGTAGCGCTCCATCACCCGTGTTACGAACGGACTCAACCAGGTGTGAATGACGGTATCCATGGCACCGACGCGAATACGCCCCTGAATCTTTCCGGTATCGCTGATCGACTGTTTCAAGGCCTGCATGGTGTCGATCATGCGCTCGGCGTATTCGAGCACCTTCTGTCCTTCCGGAGTCAGCGATACGCCTTTGGAGTCACGCAGAAAAAGACGCGTGCCGAGCTCGTCCTCGAGCGCGGCGATGCGGCTGGAAATGGACGCCTGGGTGCTGAACAGCTTCTCGGCTGTCAGGCGGAAACTCTTGAGCCGTGCCACCCAAACGAAGGTCTCGAGAAATCTCAGGTTCATGCCGCAACGCCTCTTCGCAATGTTCTTCTCAGGGGCTGATTGGCAGCGCCCACGCTGCCTCAGGCGTAGCAGGTTGTATGCCAGAGGTTTTTCGCCCGGCCGATGAATTTTCCTATCGCTGGCCCCCTGTTTTTTCTCGTTGGACGCCGCCGAACAACGCTTTGAAGAATGGCGCCGCGCTATGCGCAGACCAAAACAACATCATTCAAAACGCGCTCTGCCAAGCAGCCGCCCACGTCGGCTGCGCGCTCCCAACAGGAGACACTGCACCATGAAACCTCATTACCCATTGGCATCCGCGCTGCTGCTCGGCGGCGGCCTGCCAACCCTCGCGCATGCCGATTTCATCGCTGACAGCAAAGCCAGCGTCGAGATGCGCAACTTCTATTTCAACCGTGATTTCCGCCAGAGCGGCGCCCGTGAAAAGGCGGAGGAATGGGCGCAGGGCTTTCTGCTGCGCATGGAGTCGGGCTACACCGAGGGCACCGTCGGTTTCGGTATCGATGCATTGGGGATGCTCGGTCTGAAGCTCGATTCCGGTGACGGCACGGCCGGCAGCGGCCTGCTCCCGGCCGACCGCTCCGGCGGCTCGCAGGATGAGTATTCCAAGCTCGGCCTGACCGCCAAGGTGAAGGTCTCCAACAGCACACTGAAAGCCGGCGCCCTGCACTTTCGCAGCCCGATCGTCTCGGCCAACGACTCACGCCTGCTGCCGCAGACCTTCCAGGGTGCACTGCTGAATGTGCAGGAAATCGACAACCTGACCCTGCAGGGCGGCAAGATCAACCGCATCAAGGCCAACAGCTCCACCGACTACACCGAGATGACCGGCAACCGCATCGGCGGCAACAGCGACTCTTTCGTGTTCGGTGGCGGTGAGTACAAGATCACCCCGCAGCTCACCGCCGGCCTGCACTACGGCACCCTCGAGGATATCTACCAGCAGTACTACGGCACCCTGGTGCACGTGCTGCCGCTGGGCGATGGCCAATCGTTCAAGACCGACCTGCGCTACTCGCAAAGCCGCGAGGACGGCAACTTTCGCGACCTCGACAACAAGGCTTTCGGCGCCATGTTCACCTACAGCCTGGGCGGCCACGCCTTCGGTGCCGGCTACCAGCGCATGAGCGGTGACGACCCGTTCCCGTACATCGCCAGCAGCGACCCGTTTCTGGTCAACTTCGTGCAGATCAACGACTTCGCCAACGTCGAGGAGCGTTCCTGGCAGGTGCGCTACGACTACAACTTCGCCAGCATCGGCATACCCGGGCTGACCTTCATGACCCGCTACATCTCCGGTGACAACGTCGAAGTCGCCGGTCGCAGCAGTGAAGGCAAGGAATGGGAGCGTAATACCGATATCACTTACGTGGTGCAGAACGGCCCGCTGAAGAATCTCGGGCTGAAATGGCGTAACGCCACGGTTCGCTCCAATTTCGGCAACGATCTCGACGAGAACCGCCTGATTCTCAGCTACACCCTGCCACTTTGGTAAGTACTCAACTCATGATGGGGCCCTTGCGGCCCCGTTCGCGTTTCTCGGGAAACAGGATAGTCATAGACTTTTAATCAAGTTGTATGACAACTTGCCGACTCCTGAGAATCATCCTGAAGAAGATGGCGAGGCGTTATCGTGAGCTTTTTACTGTCCTGGCAACAAAAATTCCGAGCCCTTATCGCGCTCACCCTGATCAGCCTGATCCTGATGGCGGCCGCTTCGTTATGGGCCAACCATCGCGTCAGTAGCGCATTACAGGCGAGGGAACAGGCGGCAGCCTATGCCAGCGCCAGTACCCAGCTGATGAACAACTGGTGGCAACAGAACGCACTGCGCCAACAGATCACTCCCGATCTGCAGGCAGAATTCGACAGCGGTCTCAATGAGCTGCAAGAACTCATCGGACAACTGTTGACGCAGGCACAGGCACTGGAAGACGACGCCACCTTGCAATACGCCCAGCAGATTCAGACCGTGCTGCTGGAAGAACTGGCCCAACAACGCCAATGGCTCAGCCTCAATCAGACCCTGGGCCTGACCCCCTTCGAGGGCCAGCGCAAAACGCTGACCGAGAGAGGCAAGGCCTTGGAGGCGATCAGCTTCGATCTGATCAAACCGTTCATCAGCGGCGCCCTGAGCAGCCAACGTGACTACCTTTCCACCTTCGATCCAGCCTTCGCCCAGATTGCCCTGACAGCGATCGGCAAACTGCAGGAGCAGATCACGGAGCTCGAATGGCAGGACACGCCGATCGGCAAGAACGTGCAGGGTTATGCCCAGGCGTTCGGCGATATCCATGGCAATATCGAGCGCATCAACGCGACCAATCAGCGCCTGCGCCAATTGGGCGAACAGTTGCAAACGCGCATCGAAGAGCAGGCGCAAGCCCTGCAAAGCGGCCTGCTGCAGCGCCGCACGCAGGAAGCCGAACAGGCGCGCCTGTCGGCACTGTGGATGATGGGGCTGAGCTTCCTTGCCGTTGCTGCCCTGCTCTGCTTCACCCTGCTGCAGGCGTCGCGCACGCTGGTCACCCGCCTGCGCAATGCTACCCAGTTGCTCACTCAGGTCGCTTCTGGCGATCTCACCGGCAAGCTACCGGTAGGCAGCAACCCGCGTGACGAATTCAACCAGTTGGCCGAATCCGCCAACCGCATGATCCAGGGCATCGGCGGCATCGTTGCCGAAGTGGTGCGCGCCAACGGCGAGCTGAGCCGTCTGCACCATCACCTGGGCGATGCCATGCGCCAATTGGGTGACAACAGCACCCAGGTGGAAATGCAGACCGAGCAGGCTGCATCGGCCTCGCATCAGATCAGCGCCACCCTCAACGACATGGCGCAGCGCACCGCCGAAGTCGGCACAGCCACCACCAGCGCTTACGATGCCGCGCGCGATGGCGGCAAGGTAATCGCTGCCAGCGTCGACAGCATGAGTCGCCTGGCGCAGTTGATTCAGGACACCCACAGCCAGGTCGATGCTCTCGGCCAAAGCAGCGCACGGGTCAACGGCATCGTCGATGTGATCAACAGCCTCGCCGACCAGACCAACCTGCTCGCCCTCAATGCGGCCATCGAGGCGGCAAGAGCGGGTGACGCCGGCCGCGGCTTCTCGGTGGTGGCCGATGAGGTGCGCTCCCTGGCGCAGAAGACGGTCTCGGCAACCACCGACATCAGCGCCATCGTCAGCGAGTTCCAGCAGCAGACCCGTCACATGCACCAGTTGATGAGTAACGGCCTGAACCTGGCCGCCGACAGCGAGCGACATGCTGCTCAGGTAGCCGACGCCATCAGCTCCATCACCTCGGCGATGGAGCGCCTGACCGGCGAGATGAACCAGGTCGTGGTGGCCATCGAGGAAGTGTCCACCACCACCGAAGACATCGCCGACAAGATGGAAACCATCAACGTGCATACCGGGCAAAGCAAGGATCTGCGCTATACCCTGAGCGGCCATACCGAGGGGCTGTCGTCCCAGGTCGATGCACTGGGACGCAGCGCCAGCCAGTTCCGACTGGCCTGAATGCAGCCAGAGCCCGGTCGCCATGACGACCGGGCGTTCACATCGACGGACTAGCGTGGCAGCCCATCGAGATACGCCTCGATGATCTGCGCGTACTCCTCACCTGCACGCGCCAACCATTCTTCGGTGAGCTGCTGACCCACCTCGGCCAGATCACGGTGCAGTTGCGGGTCGATGTCCTGCACCACGGTCATGCCGCGCCTGGCGAGCATCCGCGTCTGATAACCGGTCAAGGCCCAGGACAATTCCCACCCTGCCCGCTCGGCGCGCTCACCGGCATTCAGTAACGCGCGACGCTGGGCCTCTGGCAGACGCTGGAAAGCGCGCTCGTTGACGATGACGATGTTCTTCGGGATGAAGGCGCGCACGTCGTAGAAGTGCGAGGCGAAATCCCAGGCGCGCAGGTCCATGCCGGTGGCGCTGGAGGTGAGCATGATGTCCACCTGCCCTGCACGGAAGGCCTGCGGTACATCCTCGGTATTGATGGTCGTCGGCTGAGCGTGGAGCAAATGAGCCAGGCGCGAGATGGTCGGGTTGTAACTGCGAAAACGCAGATCGCGAACGTCCTCCACAGTCTGCAGCGGGCGATTGCTGAACAGGCTCTGCGCCGGCCACGGCACGGCGTAAATCAGGCGCACGCCATCGGCTAACAGGCGGCGCTCCACCGCCTCACGGCTTACCGCCCAGAGCTTGCGCGCCTGCTCGTAGTCGGTGGCGAGAAACGGCAGACTGTCCAGCTCGTAGATCGGATCTTCATTGCCCAGCGCAGACATGAACACATCGCCGATCTGAATATCGCCACGGCTTACCGCCGGCTTGACCTCGGGACGGCGATACAGGGTGGAGTTCGGGTGAACGCGAATATCCAGCTGGCCTTTGGTGGCCTGACGAACATTCTTGGCGAAGTCCACCGCCACGCGGCTGATGAAGTTGCCGGCAGGCTGTTCCACGGACATGGACCAACGTTCAGCGCCGTACAGGGGTAACGCCAGAGGTAGAGCGACAAGTAATGCGCAAAACACGGACATGCAAGGTACGGTCTTCATTGGGTTGCCCCCGTAGACTGGTAGACCAGGTACATGAGTCGATTGGAAAGAAACGCAAAAGCCCCCGGGTACGGGAGACACCGGGGGTTGCGCCAGAACGGCGCCAAGGAGCGTCTCACCCAGTCACTGTCGAGGGCCGAGACAATGCTGTCCAACCGGAAAAACCGGCGCCTGGCGATCAGAAAATCCGATGCGTGCACCATCAGCTTTTCCTATCTCCGGCGGATGTTTTAATTAGTTGGACGCTTCTCGGCGGCGCCGGAAAAATGAAGCCAACGCCCAGAACAGCTCAAAGCTGTCGGACCACATCCATGCACGCCATGATTAGGATGCTCACTTGAACAGCCTGCTTTTGAATTGCGACATCGGCGAAAGCTTCGGCGCCTGGACCATGGGCCTGGACGCCGAGGTCATGCCCTACATCGACTGCGCCAACATCGCCTGCGGCTTCCACGCCTCCGACCCCAGCGTGATGCGCAAGACCGTGGCCCTGGCCGTGGCTCACGACGTACGTATCGGTGCGCACACCGCCTATCAGGATCTGGTCGGTTTCGGCCGTCGTTCGATGGACTGCACGCCGCAGGAAGTCGAAGACCTGATGCTCTATCAGATCGGTGCGCTGGAAGGCATCTGCCGCAGCCAGGGTACCCACGTCAGCTACGTCAAACCGCACGGCGCGCTGTATCAGGACATGATGCGCAAGCCTGCCACCCTGCGTGCGGTGATGAGTGCCGTGGCCAAGTACAACCGCCACCTGCCACTGATGCTGATGTGCACCCGTGACAACAGCGCGGCGCAGGTCCTCGGCGACGAGTTCGGCCTTACCCTGTGGTTCGAGGCCTTCGCCGACCGCGCCTACGATGCCGCCGGTTTCCTGGTCAGCCGCAGCCTGCCTGGTGCCGTGCACCATGACAGCGAAGTGATCGTCAGCCAGGCGATCACCCTGGCGCGTGGCGAGGCACTGCAGGCCAGCGACGGCAGCGCTCTGCAGTTGAACGCGCAGACCCTGTGCGTGCATGGCGACAACGCCAGCTCGGTGGCTGCCGTGCAACGTATCCGGCAGGCCTTCGACGGCCTGGGACAGGCATGAAGGCGCCCAACGTCCGGCTGGAAGTCGCCGGCATAGACAGCCTGATCCTGCGCCTGTTCGACTTTATCGATGAAGCCAACATGCCTTGGATGCTGGCAGCCCGCACACGCCTTCAGGAAGTGTTCGGCGGCGCACTGATCGACCTGGTGCCCTCCTACACCACCCTGTTGTTGCACTACGACCTGTGCCAACTCGACAGCAACCAGGCGCGGGCAAAGGTCGCTGAAGCATTCGACGGTTTGCAACCTGCCGACCTGCAAGGCGGCCGCGAACACCAGTTGCCCACCTGGTACGACCGCAGCGTCGGTCCGGAGCTGCAACTGCTGGCCCGCCGTAGCGGGCTCAGCGAAGCCGAAGTGATCACCCGGCACAGCGGCCACGCCTATCAGGTGTTCGCCCTGGGTTTCGCGCCCGGCTTCGCCTTTATGGGCCTGGTCGAGGAAATCCTCGCCGCGCCGCGCCTGAGCACACCGCGCAAACGCATCGCTGCCGGTAGCGTCGGTATCGCCGAACGGCAAACAGCCGCCTATCCGGTGGTTTCGCCCGGAGGCTGGAACCTGATCGGACGCACGCCCAGTCGCCTGTTCGACAGCGATATCGAGGGCTATAGCCTGCTGCAACCCGGTGATCGCGTGCGCTTCGCAGCCATCGACCGCGCCGAGTTCATCCGTCTGGGCGGCGACGACAGTCCGCTGGAGGCCAGCCAATGAGCGCCCTTGATGGCGGCTTGCGTGCATTGCGCAGCAGCCCTTTCGTTCAGTTGCAAGATGGTGGACGTTTCGGCGTACGCCACCTTGGTGTGACCCAGTGCGGGGCCCTCGACTGGATCGCCCATCGCTGGGCCAACTGGTTGCTGGGCAATCCGCTGACTGCCGCCGTGGTGGAGATCACTCTGGGTAACGCCGAGTTCGAATGCAGCCGCGACGCCACCCTGGCGCTGACCGGTGCCGACCTCGGTGCACGGCTGGACGACCAGCCGCTAACACCGTGGCGCAACTTCGCAGTCCGCAAAGGCCAGCGCCTGAGCTTCGCCCAGCCGCGCCAAGGCGCGCGTGCCTACCTGGCAGCACCGGGTGGATTCCAGGCGCCAGTGGTGCTCGGCAGCTGCGCCAGCATGCTGCGTGAAGGCCTAGGAGGACTGCACGGCGATGGCCGTGCCATTGCTGTCGGCGACTCGCTGGGCTGGACCAATGCCGCTGGCGCAACGCGGCAGATGCCCGCCGAATTCATTCCCGAATACCAGGCCGCGCCTCGCCTGCAACTGGTACTGGGCGCGCAAATTGGCGACTTTCGCGGGCAGAGCCTGTTCGACGCCTTCAACAGTGAATGGCTGATCGACCAACGCGCCGACCGCATGGGCATTCGCCTGAATGGCCCGCAACTGCAATGCCAGCGGGGCTCAATGATCTCCGAAGGCATCCCCCTGGGCGCCGTACAGGTGCCGCCGGACGGCCAGCCGATCATCCTGCTCAACGATCGTCAGACCATCGGTGGCTACCCGCGCCTGGGTGCGCTGACGCCACAGGCCGTGGCTCGGCTGGCGCAATGCCTGCCAGGGCAGACCGTACACCTTGTCCCCACCACGCAGGACAGCGCCCTGCTAACCCAGCGTCAACTCCTGGCGCAGTGGCAATAGCGCTGCGTAGCAATGGCCCACCTGCGGCAATGGCGGGTCATTGCGGCGCTGGCGATCAGCCTCTCATTTCTGTTGCCAGACTGTTCATGAACAGCGCCGCAGATAGCGGCTGAAGCCGCAAATGCATTAAAGTCGGCGGTCTGCACGCGCGGCAATCAAAGCCCCGCCCATCCGCCAGAAGAGCCCTACGATGGAACACCGTGAAGCGCTGGTCGCGTTACGCCAATTTCTCTCCACTCAGATCCTCGGCCAGGAAAAGCTCATCGAGCGTTTGCTGATCGCCCTGCTCGCTGATGGCCATCTGCTGGTCGAAGGCGCCCCTGGTCTGGCCAAGACCAAAGCGATCAAGGAGCTGGCCGAGGGTATCGAGGGCGAGTTCCATCGCATCCAGTTCACCCCGGACCTGCTGCCAGCAGACATCACCGGCACCGAGATCTACCGCCCGGAAACTGGCAGCTTCGTGTTCCAGCAGGGGCCGATCTTCCACAACTTGGTGCTGGCCGACGAGATCAACCGCGCCCCGGCCAAGGTGCAGTCGGCGCTGCTCGAAGCCATGGCCGAGCGCCAGGTCTCGGTCGGACGCTCGACCTACGATCTGTCGCCGCTGTTTCTGGTCATGGCCACGCAGAACCCCATTGAGCAGGAAGGCACCTACCCGCTGCCCGAAGCGCAACTCGACCGCTTCCTTATGCATGTGAAGATCGGTTTTCCCGACGCGGCCGTGGAGCGCAAGATCCTCGCCCAGGCCCGTGGCGATGCGCTCAACGGTGAGGCCAAGCCCGAGCATCGGGTCAGCCAGCAGGCCGTGTTCGCCGCACGCAAGGAAATTCTTGGCCTGTACATGGCCGATGCCGTGGAGGAATACCTGGTGCAACTGGTCATGGCCAGCCGCACCCCGGCCAAGTTCGACGCCGAGCTGGCGGACTGGATCGCTTACGGCGCCAGCCCGCGCGGCTCCATCGCCCTCGACCGTTGCGCACGCGCTCATGCCTGGTTGGCCGGGCGCGACTTCGTCAGCCCGGAAGATATCCAGGCAGTGCTGTTCGACGTGCTGCGCCACCGCATCATCCTGTCTTTCGAGGCGGAAGCCTCGGGGGTCGATCAGGATCGCGTGATCCAGCGCATCCTCGACGTGGTGGCGGTGGCCTGAATGCCATATTGCGCGCTTGTCTCCCCTCTCCCACTTCCCCCGCGAAACGCTCCACCTTCTCCCCAGCCCTCTCCCATAAATGGGCGAGGGAACACGGCAGGATGGCGTGAGATCGATATGTCCAGC
>NZ_JAVYJI010000008.1:0-154870 GCF_032621725.1 Pseudomonas sp. zfem001
TGATTCAGTTGTTAAAGAACAGTTGGTTAAGCCTTTCGCCTCAACCGAGGCGCGCATTCTACAGCAGCCCCTCTACCTGTCAAGCTGTTTTTCGAATTTGTTTCCGGAGAAACTTCTTTCTACTCAACCACTTGCGCCTTCGATCCGAACTTCTTCTCTCCAGCGGGAGGCGCATTCTACAGCGTTCAAAACCGCTGTCAACACCTCTTTTCTACCGCTTTCGATCCATTCGACCGAACCACCAACAGGACTAAACCACCGCCCTGTCGACCGGCGCACATTCTACACGCCAGATCCAGCTTTGCAAGCCCTTCATTCAACTTAACTTATTGATTAATAAGAAGTTTTTGAAGCGCTTCATCGCTGAAGTGGCGCGCATTCTACCGCCAGAGAACGGTACGTCAAGCTTATATTTCAACTTTCTTCGGATTTTCTCGCCAAAGAGCTCCAGCTCGCTGCAACCCACTCGCCACTGCAGAAACACGCATCAGCAGCAGCGCCCCACCGATGAACGCATAAGCGAGCCACTCGCCTAGATCCGCACGTACCACCCAGAGCATATGCACCAAGGCCAGTAACAGGATGACGTAGACCAGACGGTGCAGAGCCTTCCACTTGCGCCCCAGTCTTCTGATGCTGAAACGATTCGAGGTAACGGCCAATGCCAGCAACCCAATGAACGCCAGCGCCCCAACGATGATGTAAGGACGCTCGGAAAGATCGCGAAGCACCAGCTCCAGACGCAACCCGGCGATAAACAGCCCATAGCCGGACAGGTGCAGCGTTACGTAGGCAAAGCACCATAGACCTAACTGTCGGCGTACAGCGATCCAACCGCTCCAGCGGGTCAGCTGCTGCAGTGGCGTCATTGCCAAGGTGATCAACAGAAGGATCAGAGCACCGAGCCCCAGGTTATCCACCAGAACCTTTCCAGGGTCAGGTCCCAACGAATCGAAGACAGCGCAGTACAGCCAATACAGCGGCGGCACCAATGCAGCCAGGAATACGCTGACGCGCCAGAGCCTGTAGCGCATCAGTAGTACCTCGCCAGATCCATGCCCGCGTAGAGGTCAGCGACCTCCTCGTAGCCATTGAACATCCGGGTGTCGATCACATTGGGGCTGAACAACCCGCTGGGCAAACGCCGCTCGGTTGCTTGAGACCAGCGCGGATGATCCACCTGCGGGTTGACGTTGGCATAGAAGCCGTACTCATTCGGCGCAATGCGCTCCCAGGTAGTTTTAGGCGCCTCGTTGACCAGGCTTATACGTACGATGGACTTGATGCTTTTGAAGCCATATTTCCAAGGCACTACCAGACGCAAGGGAGCACCGTTCTGGTTTGGCAGCACTCGGCCGTACATGCCGACAGCCATGAAGGCCAACGGATGCATGGCCTCGTCCAGACGCAGGCCCTCGACATAAGGCCAATCGATCAGAGAGAACCCCGAGCGCTGGCCCGGCATGCGCTCACGATCGACCAACGTTTCGAAGCGCACATAGCGAGCCGATGAGGTGGGCTCGACCTGCTTGAGCAGTTCGGCCAGAGGAAAGCCCAACCAGGGAATGACCATGGACCAGGCCTCGACACAGCGAAGTCGATAGATGCGCTCTTCGAACGCATGCGGCTTGACCAGATCCTCGATGGCATAGCGCCCCGGCTTGCCCACCTCGCCATCGACCATCACTGTCCAGGGCTCGACCTGCAGCTTGCCGGCATTGGCCGCCGGATCGCCCTTACCTGTGCCGAACTCATAGAAGTTGTTGTAGTGCGTCGCGTCCTTGAACGGCGTGATGCTTTCACCTTCAGCCGTAATCGCTTGCCAGCGCGTGGCCGCCAGTTTCTCTTCGAACCAGCCAGGCGCCTTGGCGGGCTCGACATCGCTGTAGCGCCCTTGAGCTTCGGCACTGGCCCAACCGGGCATAGCCGCCATCGCAGCCAGCGCCAGCGAGCCCTGCATCAGCTTGCGACGGGAGAGGTAAACGGATTCCGGGGTGACTTCGGACTCAAGAGCCCGAGAAGAAGGAAGTACTCGGATGAGCATGGCAACTCCGCGACTACAGTTCGAGAAACGAACTGTAGACCACGGAGTGCAGGAGAAATTACAGCGTCAGGCAGATTTACGACGACGCAATTGCAACAGGTACTGAATCGGACCAGAGGCTGCGTAAGCGAGGAAGATAAGCAGCAGGATACGGGGCGGATCGCTGAACACCACCGCGAATACCAGCACCACGGCCAGAATGGCCACGAAAGGTACGCGGCCTTTCAGATCCAGATCCTTGAAGCTGTAGTACTTGATGTTACTGACCATCAGGCACCCTGCAGCCGCGACCAGCAGCGCCACCGCAAAGGACATGTTCGAGCCCTTGATACCGAAGTCGCTGAACGCCCACACCGTACCGGCAACCACACCCGCCGCAGCCGGACTGGCCAGGCCGATGAAGTAACGTTTGTCGACGCTGCCGATCTGCGTATTGAAGCGCGCCAGACGCAATGCCGCGCCAGCAACATAGATGAAGGCGACCATCCAGCCTACCTTGCCCATGCTACCCAGCGCCCATTCGAATGCCAGCAGAGCTGGCGCAACGCCGAAGGCCACCATATCGGAAAGCGAGTCGTACTCGGCGCCGAACGCACTTTGCGTATTGGTCAAACGCGCCACGCGGCCGTCCAGACCATCGAGCACCATAGCGACGAACACAGCGGCAGCAGCCACATAGAAGTTGCCGTTCATCGCGTTGATGATGGAGTAGAAACCGGCGAACAGGTTTGCCGTGGTGAACAGATTGGGCAGCAGGTAAATACCACGGTGACGCACCTTGCGCCCTTCCGCGTCCTGCCCTTCCTCTATGTGCTCGTCGATCGGCAGCAGGCTTTCCAGATTATCGCCAGCCGGCTTTTGATCCTCGGGACCTTCACTCATGAACAGCACCTTGCAACGGGTTTGACAAATTTCGACCGGGACGACTGAACTCAGTTCGCCAATCAGCGAGCTGGCTTTATACCAGAAGCCTCGCCCCAGAATGAAAAAACGCGGCATAAAGCCGCGTTCTTTCGCACATCGCAGACCTTAGTTCTTGGCCTTGTCGACGATCTTGTTGGCAGCGATCCACGGCATCATCGAACGCAGTTGCTCACCGATGACTTCGATACCGTGAGCGGCGTTGTTACGACGCTTGGCGGTCATCGACGGGTAGCCAGTGGCGCCTTCGCTGATGAACATCTTGGCGTATTCGCCGTCCTGGATGCGCTTGAGTGCATTGCGCATGGCCTGACGGGATTCGGCGTTGATCACTTCCGGGCCGGTGACGTACTCGCCGTACTCGGCGTTGTTGGAGATCGAGTAGTTCATGTTGGCGATACCGCCTTCGTACATGAGGTCGACGATCAGCTTCAGCTCGTGCAGGCACTCGAAGTAGGCCATTTCCGGCGCGTAGCCAGCTTCGACCAGGGTTTCGAAACCGGCTTTGACCAGTTCGACGGTACCGCCGCAGAGAACGGCCTGCTCACCGAACAGGTCGGTTTCGGTCTCGTCCTTGAAGGTGGTTTCGATGATGCCGGTACGGCCGCCGCCAACGCCCGAGGCGTAGGACAGGGCAACGTTCTTGGCATTGCCGGAAGCGTCCTGGTAAACAGCGATCAGGTCAGGGATGCCGCCGCCTTTGACGAACTCGGTGCGAACGGTGTGACCCGGGGCCTTCGGTGCGATCATGATCACGTCGAGATCAGCACGCGGTACGACCTGGTTGTAGTGGATGGCGAAGCCGTGGGAGAAGGCCAGGGTGGCGCCCTTCTTGATGTTCGGCTCGATCTCGTTCTTGTACAGCTGGCCCTGGAATTCGTCCGGGGTCAGGATCATTACCAGGTCGGCAGCGGCGACGGCGGAAGCCACGTCAGCGACTTTCAGGCCATGGGCTTCAGCCTTGGCAACGGTAGCGGAGCCTTTACGCAGACCGACGGTGACGTCGACGCCGGAGTCTTTCAGGTTGCACGCCTGAGCGTGGCCCTGGGAGCCGTAGCCGATGATGGCAACTTTCTTGCCCTGGATGATCGAGAGGTCACAGTCTTTGTCGTAATAAACTTTCATGTTCTTGGCTCTTGTGTATCGAAAAGGATGGGGTGCGGAGCACCGCGACAGAGAGACCTTAAGTGATTCGAACCATTGCGTAAAATGATATATTTGCAACACCACATGCCGATTTATGAAATATAAATGGACAGTCACTCCCTCAGGCTATTTCTCTCCCTGGCTGACAACCTGCACTTCGGTCGAACCAGCCGCGAGCAGCATGTCAGCCCTTCTGCGCTCAGCCGTAGCATCAAGCAGCTAGAGGACGAAGTCGGTGCTGCGCTGTTCGTTCGCGACAACCGTTCAGTTCGCCTGACCCGCGAGGGCCAGCAGTTTCGCGAGTACGCGAGCGAGGTCATCAATGGCTGGCAGGCGATTCGCCAGACCTTCATGCAGGACCAGTTGAATCTGCACGGCGAGCTGTCGCTGTACTGCTCGGTCACCGCGAGCTACAGCTTCCTCTACGACATCCTCAGCAGCTTTCGCCAGGACTACCCGCGCATCGAAATGAAACTGCATACTGGCGATCCCGCGAAAGCAGTGGAGCGCGTGCAACAAGGGTTGGAAGACCTGGCCATCGGCGCCCTACCCGACAGTCTGCCGGCCGGGGTCAAGTTTCAGTCGATCACGCGCTCTGACTTACGTTTTATCGGCCCCCAAGCGCCCCAACTGCTGAACGAGGAACAACTAAAGAATCCAACGGCAGAGAATTGGAAAGACGTGCCGATGATTCTTTCGGAAGAGGGCCTGGCACGGACACGTACCGATCGCTGGCTGAAAAGCCACAACATCAAGCCGCGCATCTATGCCCAGGTCAGCGGCAACGAAGCGATCGTCAGTATGGTTAGCCTGGGTTTCGGTATCGGGGTGGTGCCGCAGATCGTGCTGGACAACAGTCCACTGACCGCACGCATTCGCATCTACGACATCCAGCCACCGCTAACCGCTTATGACATTGGTCTCTTCGCGCTGGAAAAACGCCTCAAGGACCCGCTGATCGCCGCTTTCTGGAATCGCCAGCGCTGAATTTCGGACAATAAAAAGCCCCGCACCAGGCGGGGCTCTTTTTACCATGACGATCAGATACTCAGTACCTTGTCGCCGCGAGCGATGCCCGTGACACCACTGCGCACGGTTTCCAGGATCGATGCAGTACCGACAGCCTGAATGAAGCTGTCCAGTTTGTCGCTGGTACCGGTCAGCTGCACGGTGTAGACGCTGCTGGTCACATCCACGATCTGGCCGCGGAAGATGTCGGTAGTACGCTTGACCTCGGCACGCTGAGCGCCAGTGGCCTTGATCTTGACCAGCATCAGCTCGCGCTCGATATGGGCGCTTTCCGACAGGTTGACCAGCTTGACTACCTCGACCAGTTTGTTGAGGTTCTTGGTGATCTGCTCGATCACCTCATCCTGTCCAACGGTGGTGAGGGTCAGGCGCGACAGCGTCGGATCCTCGGTTGGCGCAACGGTGAGGCTTTCGATGTTGTAGTTACGCTGGGAGAACAGACCAACCACGCGCGACAGGGCGCCCGGCTCGTTTTCCAGCAGCAGGGAAATGATGTGTCGCATCTTAGGTCCGCTCCGTCTTGCTCAGCCACATGTCACGCATCGCACCGTCTCTGATCTGCATCGGATAGACGTGCTCGCTGGAATCCACCGCGATGTCGAGGAACACCAGGCGATTCTTCAAGGCAAAGGCTTCCTCCAGCTTGGGCTTGAGGTCCTTCAGCGAGGTGATGCGCATGCCGACATGGCCATAGGCCTCGGCCAGTTTGACGAAGTCCGGCAGCGACTCCATGTAGGAGTGCGAATAACGGCTGTTGTACTGCATATCCTGCCATTGGCGGACCATGCCGAGGGTGCCGTTGTTCAGGTTGACGATCTTCACCGGCAGGTCGTACTGCAGGCAGGTCGACAGCTCCTGGATGTTCATCTGGATACTGCCCTCGCCGGTGACGCACGCCACGTCGGCATCCGGGAAGTTCAGCTTGATGCCCATTGCGGCCGGGAAACCGAAGCCCATGGTGCCCAGGCCGCCGGAGTTGATCCAGCGATTGGGCTTGTTGAACCGGTAGTACTGCGCCGCGAACATCTGGTGCTGGCCCACATCGGAGGTGATGAAGGCATCGCCCTTGGTCACGTCGCACAGGGTTTCGATCACGGTCTGCGGCTTGATGATCGAACCGTCGCCCTCGTTGTACGGGAACAGACGGCCGCTACCGCGCCACTCTTCGATCTGTTTCCACCAGCTGGCAACAGTGTCCTTGTTCGGGGTTTCGCCGATTTCCTTGAGGATGGCGACCATTTCGCTCAGCACACTGTCCACCGGGCCAACGATCGGGATGTCGGCCTTGATGGTCTTGGAGATCGAAGCCGGATCGATGTCGATGTGAATGATCTTGGCGTTGGGGCAGAATTTGGCCGCGCCGTTGATCACGCGGTCATCGAAGCGCGCACCGACGGCCAGAATCACGTCGGCATGGTGCATGGCCAGGTTGGCGGTGTAGCTGCCGTGCATGCCGAGCATGCCGATGAACTGGCGGTCGGTACCCGGATAGCCACCGAGGCCCATCAGGGTGTTGGTCACCGGCAGGTTGAGCATCTGCGCCAGCTCGGTCAGCGGCGCAGAGGCACCGCCCATGATCACGCCACCGCCGGAGTACATGACCGGACGCTTGGCGGCCAGCAGCATCTCGGCCGCCTTGCGGATCTGGCCGGAGTGACCACGTACCGCCGGGCTGTAGGAGCGCAGCTTGACCTTCTTCGGATAGACGTATTCGAACTTCTGGGTCGGATCGCCCATGTCTTTCGGAATGTCGACCACGACCGGACCGGGACGACCGGACTCGGCGAGATAGAACGCCTTCTTCAGCACCTCGGGGATTTCCGACGGGTGTTTGATGATGAAGCTGTGCTTCACGATCGGGCGGGAAATACCGACCATGTCGGTTTCCTGGAAGGCATCGGTGCCGACCATGGCGCTCGGCACCTGGCCGGAGATCACCACCATCGGAATGGAATCCATGTAGGCAGTCGCAATACCGGTGATGGCATTGGTCGCGCCAGGGCCAGAGGTCACCAGCACCACACCGGCCTTGCCGGTGGCGCGGGCATAGCCGTCAGCCATATGGGTCGCTGCCTGTTCATGACGCACCAGGATGTGAGTCACTTCTGGTTCTTTGAACAGGGCATCGTAAATGTGCAGGAGAGCACCACCAGGGTACCCATAGATATGCTTAACGCCTTCGTCACGCAGGAAGCGGACGACCATTTCAGCGCCGGATAAAAGCTCCACGTTGTTCACCTCTTGAACGCCAGTATGCCACCCGCCAACGGGCAGCCCTAAGTAGGTTCTTACTGTCAGCGGACACGCACGACGGTGATCGTGGATTCGAAACATCAGCTTGACGAGTAACGGAGCAGCCCATGGTCTTGCGGGGCTGGCCCTCCCAGCGCGAGGTAACGCGTTGCGGGTGTCACGGTTCGGCGCGGGTAGCGCCTCTTTTCCCCGAGCTGAAGGACGCTTGCGGCGGACTCCACTACGGGGGAAGGCTGGATTGTTCGGGTTCGGCGAGGGCAAGTCAAGCGATGGCTAACCTATTATTCAACCTGCTGCTGTGACGCAGCGCAGGATGAAGATTGCCGGCTTTTGGTTATAGTAACCATCAGCACCGCCGCTCTCGATAAAGGAAACAGCATGCGCCACATGATTCTTACTGGCACCTTGATGCTCGCGTTGAGCACGTCCGCCATGGCCAGCCAGGTGTACAAGTGGGTAGATGACAAGGGCGTGACCCACTTCGGCGCGCAACCTCCGCAGGGCCAACAGGCCACCACCATCAATACCGCAGCACCACCTCCCCGACCGGCACCCAGTGAGCCGGCGCCCAGTTTTGATGAGCAGCTCGATCCCGAGCAGGCGGCCATCGACAAGAAGGTCAAGGAAGATGTGGCGAAGCAGGAAGCCGAGCGCAAGCAGTACTGCGAGACAGCACGCACCAACCTTGCTCAGTTGGAAAACAACCCACGAGTCAGGATTGAAGACGGTGGCGAACTGCGCCGTATTGGCGAGGATGAGCGCCAGGAGCGCATCGCGGAGCTGAAGAAGTCCATCACGGAAAGCTGCAAGTAAGGGACTACGCGCACGCCTTCAGGGCGTGCGCGTGATCAGGCGATCGAACTCGCCGAGTAGTTCAAGCAGCCGGTGCGCAATGCCCGGCTGCGACTGATAGACCATCTCGGCCATTGCCTGAATACCCGACACCGACGGCAAGGCGGCGCCGGTTTCCAGTAGCACTTTCATTCGCGGCAGAAAAATCCACTGCAGCCATTGCTCGAACGCCAGCGTATCGACACAGAACGGCTCCGGGCTAGCAAGGGCATCGGCGCTGGGCGCCTCCTCCTGCCACCAACCCAGCACACGCAACTCACGCTCGATCAGCAGCAAGTGTTCGGCCAGCGCGCTCACGCGAGCATCCATCAGAGATTGACTCGTGCGCGCTCACGGGCCTGGGCAGCACCAGCGGGATCACCCTGCCCCTCGCGAGCGCGGGCAATCAGATCCCACAGGCTAGCCTGCAGCGCCGGACGACCACTGGCTTGAGTCAGACCACGACGTGCCAGTTGCTCGGCCTGCGCTGCATCGCCTTGAGCCATACGTACCTCGGCAAGGCGGTAGAGTACCTGCGGCTCACGCGGCGCGATGCGCTGGGCACGTTCCAGACTGGAGGCGGCACCATTCAGATCGCCACCGCCCTGCTGCTGTTGAGCAGTGGTCAGCAGCGCGAGAACCGGTCCATCCAGTTGCTCGTCGGCCGCCAGACCGCCGCCACTGGGAATGCCACTGGGCACGCTCGGTGCCGAGGAACCAAAACTGCCTTGGCTCGGCGCAGAAGGTTGACTGCTCACGGGTGGATCAAAGGTCAGGCCGCCACTGGAGGTGATCGGCTGTGAGTCTGTCTTCAGCGGCGTCGAGACCGCACCCTGCGGCACCATCACGACAACCCCGGAGTCTTCCTCGATACGCTGCGGCGTAGCTGCGGGGGCTGGACTGGCCGACGGACCAGAACCACCCGACGATAGCGGAGAGCCGGCATCGATCACCGGAATCGACCCCTGCGGCACCGTACTGCAACCACTCAGAACCGCTGTTGCCAGCATCGTGGCAAGCCACTTCTTGTTCACATCCAATCCTCTTCAGGTAACACCGAGCCACTCGACTCGGCCGTTATTCCAACCAACCCTTGACCCAATCCATCACCGACTCGACGGGTGCCTGGATACCGCAAGCGGAGCCCGGGGCAGGTTCACTGCCGCGAATATAAGGCATCTGCACCGCGTTCGGGCAGCCCGAAGCCGAGCCCAGACCCGTCTGACGATCCACCCAAGCCTGGGTGACGTTGTCCGGCATCGGCATATCCAGAGGCAGCGGATCAGCCTTGCGCATGAAGCCGGTCCAGACCTGCAGTGCACCGGTTGCCCCGGTCAGCGGGGTTGGGCCATTGTCATCACGCCCCAGCCACACCACCGACAGCAGATCCTGACTGAAGCCAGCGAACCAGCTATCACGAGAGTCGTTACTGGTGCCGGTCTTGCCCGCCAGATTCAGCGAGCTAGGCAGTTGGCTGTACACCGAACGCCCCGTGCCTTCACGCATGGTGCGCTGCATGGCGTTCTGCACCAGGTAAATGGCCCCCGGATCAAAACGTTGCTGGATCTTGAACGGATAACGCCCGAGCGGCTCGCCGTCAGCGGTCAATACGCTGCGAATTCCGCGCAAGGGCGTGTTGAACCCCCCGTTGGCCAGGGTCTGGTACATGCCCGCCACTTCCATCGGCGTCAGAGCCCCAGCACCGAGCAGCATCGACGGATAGGCCGGCCACTTGCGCTCGACGCCCAATCGCTCGAGAGTCTTGAGCACATTGGGCACGCCGATCTCCAGGCCGAGCTTGGCCGTAGACAGGTTGTAGGACTGCGCCAGCCCCTGATACAGGTAGATGGTGCCGTGGGACTTGCGGTCGTAGTTCTGCGGCGTCCAGACCTGGCCATCCTGTCCCTTGATGGAAAACGCTTCATCCTCCAGCCAACTGGTCAGGGTGTACTGGCTGGGACGCTCCAGTGCCGAGAGATAGATAGCCGGTTTGATCAGCGAGCCAATCGGCCGCACTGCATCCAGAGCACGATTGAAGCCGGCAAACCGCGGCTGGCGGCTACCGATCAATGCCTGAATCTCCCCGGTCTCGGGGTTGGTCACGACCATACCGGCCTGCACTTCATCCACGCCTTTGCGCCCGGCCAGGCGCTTGAGCGTCTCGGCCAAAGCCTCTTCGGCCTTGAGCTGCAGAATCGGATCGAAACTGGTGAAGATGCGCAGGCCTTCTTCGGTCAGGTCCTGCTCACGATAATCCTCACGCAACTGACGCTTGACCAGGTCGAGGAACGCCGGGAATGAGCTATCGGCCATGCTGCCGCGCGATGTGACGCCCAGCGGTTTTTCCTTGGCAGTGGCGGCCTCCTCGGGAGTGATCGAACCCTGCTCGGCGAGCAGGTCGATCACCAGATTACGCCGCGCCAGCGCACGCTCCGGATTGCGTCGCGGGTTGAAGTAGGTAGGCCCCTTGACCATGCCCACCAGCAACGCGACCTGCTCCAGCTTCAACTCGGATACCGGCTGACTGAAGAAATACTGGCTGGCGAGACCGAAGCCATGCACGGCGCGCTGCCCGTCCTGACCGAGGAACACCTCGTTCATATAGGCTTCGAGAATCTCGCGCTTGTCGTAATGCAGCTCCAGCAGCACCGCCATCATCGCTTCGGTGCCCTTACGCAGCAGGGTACGCTCGTTGGTCAGGTAGAAGTTCTTCACCAACTGCTGGGTCAGGGTACTACCGCCCTGCACCAGGCGCCCCGACGTGGCGTTGATCCATAGTGCGCGAGCGATGCCCTTGGGCGATACGCCGAAGTGTTCGAAATAGTCGCGATCCTCTACCGCCACCAATGCATCGATCAGATAGGCCGGCACCTGGTCTAGCTTGATCAGAATGCGATCTTCCTGGTGCGCCGGGTAAAGCCCGCCAATCAGCATCGGTTCCAGCCGCGCCACCGCTAGATTGCTGCCATCGGCCTGGGTCAGCCCGGCCACATAATCGCCAGAGAAGCGCACCCGGACTTTCCGTGCAGGCTCGGCGCCCTCGTAGAACTGAAAGCCGCGACTGTTAAGTTCGATGTTGTTACCCGCCACCGATACCGCGCCAGGTCCATTGACTGTGCTTTCACGGCGATAGCCCAAGGCGTCGAGTTCGCGCAGGAAGTCATCCTTGGCCAATTTCTGGCCCACGAAGAGCTCCAGCGGTCTGGCGTAGACCTTTGCGGGCACGGTCCAGCGCTTGCCGGAGAATTTTTCCTGCACCACGGCATCGAGGTAAACGGCAAAGCCAGCCAGGATCACCAGGCCAACCAGACCGAGCTTGAGGCCCCATGCAAGCCAGGGACGCATGCCGGACGAGCGGGATTTTTTGTTTGAGCGGGGGGAGCGTTTTCGAGTCATGGCGGGATTATACGCACTTTACATAGGGGCCAGCAGGCCGCCCGGATGGTTTGCAGAGCAGCTCACAGCGGCCATAATGCCCAGCTCGAACAGCGTCTAGAACAAGGATCGAACGTGAGCCAAGCCCTGATTGCCGCATTGCAGAACCCGGCCCTGTATCCGCACCCTGTGGATGGGTTTCAGGTCATTGAGACCCACATTTCCTGGGTTTTGCTCACTGGCCCATACGCCTACAAGATCAAAAAACCGGTCAACTTCGGTTTTCTCGATTTCACCGAGCTCGATGCACGCCGTCATTTCTGCGAAGAAGAGCTGCGCCTCAACCAGCGATTGACCAAGGATTTGTATCTGGACGTGTTGCCGATCAGCGGCAGTGAAGACGCACCCAGCCTCGATAGCGGCACGCCAGCCATCGAATATGCGCTGAGAATGCGCCAGTTTCCGCAGGAGCAACTGCTCAGCGCCATTCAGGCCCGCGGCGAACTGAACGACGCCCATATCGACGCCCTGGCCGAGCAGATCGCCACTTTTCACCTGAACGCACCGAAGGTACCGCAGGAGCATCCGCTGGGCACTGCCGAAGCGGTAATGGTTCCGGTGCAACAAAATTTCGAGCAGATTCGTCCGATGCTCAGCGAGCAGGCAGACCTGCAGCAACTCGACGCCCTCGAGGCCTGGGCTCAGTCCAGCTACGAACGCCTGCAACCACTATTGAGCGAACGCAAGACGCAGGGTTTCATCCGCGAATGCCATGGTGATATTCACCTGGGCAACGCCGCCCAGATCGACGGTCACGTGGTGCTGTTCGACTGCATCGAGTTCAACGAACCCTTCCGTTTTACCGACGTCACCGCCGATATCGCCTTCCTCGCGATGGACCTCGAAGACCGCGGCCTCAAGTGCCTGGCACGCCGCTTCATCAGCGGCTGGCTGGAGCGCACCGGCGACTATGCAGCCCTGCAACTGCTGAACTTCTACAAGGCCTACCGCGCCATGGTTCGCGGCAAAGTCGCGTTGTTCCGCCTGGGTCAGGAACAGGACTCGGTGCAGCGAGCGGTGATCCTGCGCCAGTACCGTGGCTACGCCGCTCTGGCGGAGAGCTACAGCGCCATTCCATCGCCCTTCCTGGCCATCACCCATGGCGTATCCGCTGTAGGTAAAAGCCATGTCGCCATGCGTCTGGTCGAAGCACTGGGCACCATTCGCCTGCGCTCCGACATCGAGCGCAAGCGCCTGTTTGGCGTGCAAAGTGCCGAAGCCAAGGACCAGTTAAGCGCCGGCATCTACAGCAGCGACGCCAGCCAGGCGACTTACCAACGCCTGCACCAGCTGGCGCGCCAGGCACTACTGGCGGGCTTTCCTGTGGTGATCGACGCAACCTATCTCAAGTCAGCGCAACGCCAGGCTGCCAGCGAAGTCGCTGAAGAGACTGGAGTGCCGTTCCTGATTCTCGACTGCCATGCACCGCAAGCCGTCATCGCCAGTTGGCTGCAGCAGCGCCAGAACGAAGGTCAGGACCCGTCCGATGCGACGCTGGACGTTATTCAAGCCCAGCAAACCAGTCGCGAACCACTCGACGATGAGGAGCAGAGCCACAGCAAGCGTGTCGATACACATGACAGCGCAAGCCTGGACAGCCTGGTCGAGCGTATTCGCCAGCGCCTGCCAGGGATCTGAGCATAGCCCCAAGCAGTCGGCACGCCCTGCCAGGCAAACCCTGGCAGGGCTTCTATACTGCCGGTGAGACCACCACCGGTATCTGCCATGAGCCAGCCACGCCAGCTTGATCATCCGCTCTACCACCTCCTGCATAACGACGACGTGAAGGGCTTCAATGCGCAGAAGCCCAAGGGTGTCGAAGTCGACCTGTCCGGCGGCGACTTTCGCGGGCTTGACCTGCGCAACATGGACACCGACGCCATCAACTTCACCGACGCCTATTTTCGCGGCGCCGACCTACGCGGCCTGGATTTCCGTAACGCCAAGATCGAAGGCGCCAGCCTGGCCCACGCCCAGATCTCCGGCGCCTACTTCCCCGTCGAACTCACCGCCGATGAAATTCTCATGTCGGTGAATTTCGGCACGCGCCTGCGTTATCGCACCAAGTAGCAGCGTACGTACCACGCTATGCGCTACTCAGACTCAGGCAATTGGCCGCTACACTTTTTGGCAGGCACGCCAACGTGAACTTTTCACTCGCACGCATGGAGGCCCGATGAACGACGAACTGCAACACCTGAAAAACCTGGGCAAGACCTCGGCGCAGTGGCTGCACGCCGTAGGTATTCACAGCGCTAACGACTTGCGCCGCTATGGCGCTGTCGGCGCCTATCGCGCGGTCAGGGCGCGTGGCTTCCGTGCCTCCAAGGTGCTGCTTTACGCCATCGAGGGCGCGCTGCTCGATG
Source organism: Pseudomonas sp. zfem001 (assembly GCF_032621725.1). Lineage (NCBI taxonomy): Bacteria > Pseudomonadati > Pseudomonadota > Gammaproteobacteria > Pseudomonadales > Pseudomonadaceae > Pseudomonas > Pseudomonas sp. zfem001. The sequence continues at coordinate 14,026 of NZ_JAVYJI010000008.1, forward strand.
TGCATTGGAGTGAGCTACCTGCGGCGCACAAGGCCGAACTGAACGGCAAGCTGGACGAAGCCCAGAGCCACAACAAGAGCTAGCTCACAACACCAGTGCAAGGTGATTTACTCGAAGAGCCGCACAGCCTATTGTTTCAGGGACCTTCGTGTGGTCAGCCAGCCCAGCCAGTTCAAGGAATTACGGTTATGTATTTACTCGGGGAGCAACCGGCCTACGCCGATCAGTTGATCAATCGCCTACAGAGTATCCCCACTCAGCTGCTGGAAGGGCTGCAACCCGCGGGTGAGCCACTGCGCCTGGAACGTGTCGATGACCTGGCTCAGGTACTGCCTGGCAATCAGCTATTCATCATCGAGAATGGCTTGTTGCATGCGCTGGTCGACGAGCGCCCGTTGTTCTATCTGCAGGAGGGCGATCTGGTCGGCCTGCGTCAGGGCATTGATCTGCCCTCCTGCCGCTACAGTAGTGAAGAACCCATCAGCCTGATTCCCTATTCGCGCAGTGACGTGTTCCAACACATCTATGCCAGCGAGCAGCGCCAGGAACAGTTCATTCAATACCTGATCGGCCATACCGCCCTGTTGTCCGACGCACTGGCACGCCTGAAACAACCGGAGATCCGTCCGGCGACTGGCTTCCAGCATTTCGCGGCCGGTGAGGAACTGATCCACCAGGGCGATGAAGCCGACCACGTGTTCATCATCATCGAGGGCCACGCCGAGGCCTACGTCGACGGCCAGAAGGTCGGTGACGTGCAGAAGGACGAAATCTTCGGTGCCATGGCAGTGTTCACGCGCGAGAAGCGTAGCGCCACGGTGGTCGCCAGCGAACCTTGCACGGTCATGGTGATCCCCAAGGAGCAGTTCCTCAGCCTGATGCAGAGCAACCCGCGCATCGCTCACAGCCTGATCGAAAGCATGGCCCGGCGCATCGACCTGCTGAACAAGGAAGTGACTCAGCTGCGCCTGCCCGGCGAGTCCTGAGACTTCATAGGGTCTCGACCAACCCCGGCCATCGCCGGGGTTTTGCATTTCTGAGCTCGGCAAAAACTTTCTGAGAAAAATTCTCAAAAGGGCGTTGACTATGAAATGAGAATTGTTATTATTATCTCAACTGGTCGAGAGATCAGCCGATAAGCTAAAGAGACCATTCAGTCGGACTCTTCAGATTATCTCCTCATCAGGCTAATCACGGTTATTGACCCGGCTCTTGCCGGGTCTTTTTTTGCCTGGACGAAAGTCCGTCCTGCTGTCTCCAGCCGATGCCCCTAGCCGGATTTAATCGTCGACCTGTGCCAGCCAGTCCGGCAGGTTGAAATGCAGACTGATGCGCGTGATCAGCCCATTGCCGATTTCGAAGAACGCGCCCACCCGTATCTCGTAACGCTGCCCACAGGCCTCCGGCAGTCCATCGTCGGTCGCCAGGTACTCGCCAATGACGCGGTATTCGCAGGCTGCATGCCGCCCCTGTGGTTCGGCCAGAATCACCAATGCGTCGACCGTCTCGCGATAGCAATGCAGTTGCCGCTCGAGAAAAGCGGCGAAGGCGTCGCGCCCGTGCTCGGCGAACCCCTGATTGGGCTCCAGAATCAGCTCGTCACTGACCCGTGCCAGGCAGGCGCGAATATCCCGATCATTGAGGGCGTTGAAATAACCTTGCAGCAGGTCGCGGACGTCAGTGGACATAGGGCAGGCTCCAGAGCGGCAAAGCGCCGAGGATACCTTGCGGCCTGCCTGCGAAAGGCGGCTAGGGTCGCAGTTTGGCGCAGTGATCCTGCGTAGGCTGCGCGGCGGTGAACCAGACGTAGTCAGCCATGGACGCGTCCACCGCACGGCCGACCTCGGCCAGTATCAGCACCACATTGCCGGTCTGCGCGCCGAGATCGTCCAGGTGCAGCGGCACGCCGAGGTCCTTACGCACGTGGAAGGCGCCAGCCAGCAGCAGGCTTGGCAGCGGTGCGGCCAACAGCGCCTCGGCCATGCGCCGGTCGCGCTGCTGCTGCACGGCGAGCATCGCCGGCAACTGGCTGTCAGGCAGCAAGTCGCAGTGCGATTCGCGGATATCCGCCAGCAAACGCGCCTGCACCTCGCCTGCACTGGAGCGCTCGCCCTGCAAGGTCGGACGCTGGCGGTAGATCTGCATGATCTCGGCACGGTCCAGATTGGCCGCGAGCAGGGGATAAGGTTGACGCAACTGATGTAGCACCAGCGGCCCGTACAGCGACCAATCCCATCCCGACTGCCAGCCCAGCGCGTCGAACGGATCTGCTGGCACCTGCCCTGTGCGTACAGCGGCCTGAGCCTGATCGACCCTGCCCTGCTGATCGGGATTGAGCATCTCCATCAACATACTGCCCTGCGGGCGTCGCCGGGATAGCTCACGCGACAGCCAGAGCTGCACGGCATGGTGATCGGGATTGTCATGCTGCTCGCCGACCAACACCCGCTGGGCCGGCGCCAGGCGACTCAGCAACTGCTCAGGGCTGATGGTTTGCCCACTGGCAAGATCGACGATACGACCCAGGTCGGCGTGCTCGCGGCCCTGCAGAGCGAGGGGCGACGGGGGCGGTAGCACATCTCGACTCTGGCAGGCGGCCAGCAGCATCAGACAACTCAGCAGAACCACTCGCATCGAACTCTCCAAGGCTCAGCGTGCGACGATCAGGGGATGGCCGCGCTCAGGGTGAGTCTGTACCAGCACCTCCAGGCCGAAAACGGCCTGCAGTGGCTCGGCCCGCAATACCTCGGCAGGCGTACCCAGTGCATGCGCCCTGCCCTGCTCCAGCAACAACAGGCGATCACAGTAACGCGCAGCCAGATTGAGGTCGTGGAGGATCACCAGCACGGCCGCACCGGATTCAGCCAAACGACGAACCGCCTGCAGGCAGGTGTGCTGATGCAGGGGGTCGAGCATCGAGGTTGGCTCGTCGAGCAGCAGAATCTGCCCCTCGCCGCCCGGCCACAGCTGCGCCAGCACTCGCGCCAGGTGCACGCGCTGACGCTCACCACCGGACAGGGCCAGGTAGCTGCGCCCGGCCAGGTGCGCCGCATCGGCTGCGTGCAGCGCCTCCTGGACGATCTGCGCATCGCGCACGCGACCGCTGTCGTGAGGCAGGCGGCCCATGGCGACCACCTCCTCGACGCGGAAGGCGAAATTCAGGCTCGAACTCTGCGGTAGCACGGCAAGCCGCCGGGCACGCTCCGGCCCCGACCATTCATCGAGCGCGCGCTGCTCCAGCGTCACCTGCCCGGCACTGGCCGGCAACTCGCCGGTCAGCGCTGCCAGCAAGGTGCTCTTGCCCGCACCATTCGGCCCCAGCACACCCAGCACTTCGCCTGGACGCAGCTGCAGATCGATGCCACTGAGCACCACACAGGGCCCGCGGCGAACTTCCAACCGTTCGACCTGCAGCATCAGCTTCGCCCCCGCACCAACAGATAAAGAAAGAACGGTGCGCCGATCAGCGCCGTGACGATGCCGATCGGCAACTCGGCAGGTGCCAACGCCAGGCGTGCAACCAGATCAGCCAGCAGCAGCAGGCTGGCACCGGCCAGTGCGGATGCCGGTAACAGCAAGCGATGATCGGGGCCGACCAGCAGCCGCATCAGGTGCGGAACCACCAGCCCGATAAAGCCGATCAGGCCGGCGGCGGCCACTGCTGCGCCGACACCCAGCGCCGTGCAGAACACCAGCTCGCGCTTGAGGCGCTCCACATCGAAACCGAGGTGGCGCGCCTCCGACTCGCCCAGCAGCAGCGCGTTCAGCGCTCGTGCCCGTCGCGGCAACCACAGCGCCACGGCCAGCGTTGCCAGCAACAACGGCCAGAGCCGTGCGTAGCTGGCGCCATTGAGACTGCCAAGATTCCAGAACGTCAGGGTACGCAACGTCGCATCGTCAGCCAGATAGGTGAACAGGCCGATGACCGCACCAGCGAGTGCGGTCAAGGCAATGCCGGCCAGCAACATGGTCGCCACGTGGGTCTGCCCGTCACGCCGGCCCAGGCGGTAGACCAGCGCCGTCACCAGCAAGCCACCGACGAAGGCACAGGCCGACAGTAAATAAGGCGCGAAGGCTTCGGGCAAACCGCCGAACGCGGCGCCCCCAACGATGGCCACCGCAGCGCCCAGCGCGGCCCCGCTGGAGACGCCGACCAGGCCAGGGTCCGCCAGAGGGTTGCGAAACAGCCCCTGCATCGCCACACCACAGAGCGCCAGCACCATGCCCACGGCGAGCCCGAGCAACGTGCGCGGCATACGGATCTGCGCCAGGATCAGTTCCGCCTGCTGCACCGACGCATCTGCTGCAAGCGGCACGCCCAGCAGACGCAGAGCGGCACGCAGAGTGTCGCCCAGCGGCAGGCTGACCGGGCCGAGCGCCAGCGAGAGCCACAGCGCAAGCACGAGCAGCAGGCCCAGTGCGATGAACAATGGGCGCGTCGAAAGAGGTGAGGTCATGGCGCGCGTTTGGCTTCAGCTGTAAGAGAGTGGCTGGCAGGATAAAAGCCTGCGCCGAGCATCGCCAGCCCATCCGGCACACGCGGTCCAAGACCGCCGACCAGCAGGGTCGGGTCGAGCGCCAGCAAACGCCCCTCACGCGCCGCACGCGTACCGGCCAGGGCCGGGTTCTGCTGAAGCAGGGCCTGCCTCGCGGCATCGCCTTCAAGAGCGCGATCAGCGACCACCACGACCTGTGGGTCGAGCGCCAGCAGTGCTTCGCTGGACAGAGCCTTGTAGCCATTGTGACTGGCCAGGTTGCGCCCACCGGCGCGACTGATCAGCCAGTCGGCCGCCGTATCGACGCCGCCCACCAGCGGGCTGCCACCGGCGTGCCCGAGCAGCAGCAACACACCAGGCGCGTCCTGGCTGCGCTGGGCCTGCTCGACCCACTGCTGCTGAGTCTGCAGACGTGCCTGGTAATCGGCGAAGGCGCGTTGCGCTGCCGCTTCATCCCCGAGCAACTGGCCCAGACGTTTCAGGTTGGCCTGCAGACTGTCCAGCTCCGCGCGCGCCGTCAGACGTTCGATACGCACGCCGGCTGCAGCCAGTTGTTCGAGCACCGGTGGCGGCCCCATCTCCTCGCTGCCCAGCAGCAGGTCCGGGCGCAGGGCGAGAATGCCCTCGGCAGCCAGTTGCCGTTGATAACCGACGCTGGGCAGCTTGGTCAGCGACGCCGGATGACGACTGGTGGTATCGACACCCACCAGTTTGCTCTCGCCGCCCAGCAACACCACCCACTCACTCAGGGCACCACCGGAACTCACCCAGCGCTGCGGTAATGGCTCGGCGAGCACCAGATTGGGAAACAGCAAGACAGCCGCCAGGCCGCCCAGAATACTCGCAAGACGCATGGTCTCGACTCCTCGAATGTGACATCGACCGGCCCCAGAGGGGCCGGCCCGGATCAGGCCAGTACCGGCAGCGACTCGGCCAGCTCGCGCCAGTCATCACGCTCAGCCATGCCAGGCTTGCGTGCGCCGAACAGCTGGACGACCAGCTCGCCGTCGGCATCGAAGGCCTCCAGGCTGGTTATCACGCCATCTACGCTGGGCTTGCGCACGCGCCACAGCTCGACCACACCACGGGTCTGCAGGTGCAGGTTGAAGTCGGGGTCAAGTACGTTGAACCAGCTGTCCATCCAGCGCAGGTTGTGCACCGGGCCGGTGTGGATCTGAATGCAGTGACGGTTACCGACGAACACCATGATCGGCACTTCACGGGCAGCGGCCTGCTCCATCAGCACTGTCAGCTCGGAGGTCGCCAGCGGCTGCGCCCATTGCTCACCCGCCAGGCGCAACGCCTGGGTGCGCGCGACTTCATGCTTTTTCAGCAGGGCGAAAAAATGGTGGGTGTCCTGCAGTGTCGACCAGCCCTCACGCAGCGCCTGGCTGTCGACCTCCGCATCGGCTTTACGCACCGGAGCGACTGGCGGTGGCAGCAATTGCAGCTCGGCATTCTGCTCGCCGGCGAAACGCTCGACCAGCGGCTGCCAGGCTTCCAGCTCGCTGCGCTCGGTCAGGTAGACCTTGTGCACGGCGACGCCCTGCTGGTCGAACACCTGGATGCTGCGTTGGGTGCCCTTGGCGGTTTCCTCGGCGATGGCGAACACGCTGGCCCAACCACCGAGGAACAGGCGCAGGTCGATGTCGGCAGACACCACCAGGCCCATCTGTCCGGATGTGGCAACGCTCACTTCACGGTACAGCCCCTTGCGCTCATGGACGCAATGCTCGTTACGCGTCAGCACCATGACCCGACCGAGCTCGCCAAGCGCCGGCAGCAGCGCGGCCCAATCCGGGCGCAGGCGTTGTGCATCGATACCCAGACGGCTTGCGATCAACTCGGCCTCGCTGACACCTAGCTGCGCCGCTGCTTCCCGGGCGCGCAGGCGGGGTTGCTCATCACGCAGCGCTTGCCAGGCCTGGTAAAGACCGGCAGCCGGGGCTGCCAAGTTATTTGCGGTACTCATCGGGATTTCCTCTCTCACGGGCAGTGACCACCACCGTCGGCGACGCGAACGCGTACCGACACGGCAGTGCAATTTGAGAGAACGATAATCTACCTGAGAATTATTTGCATCAAATAAGTAATCTGGTTAACGTCTTGCGCCGTCGCCAACCAGGCAGTCGCAGAGCTGCCACGCATGCACCGGAGTATCACCATGCACGTTCGCCCGCCCTTCGCTCGCCGCTCCTGGCTCGCGCTGCTGTTGCTGTGCCCTTCGCTGGCTCTGGCTGAAACGCCGGCCGAGCTACCCGCTGTCGAGGTCACTGGAGTGGCGGCCAAGCAACCGCTGCCGACCACGACCCAGACCGACGCCCAGACGCTGGAACGCCGACAGATTCGCAGCTTCGATGACCTGTCGCGCCGTGCCGAGCCGGGACTGAACTACAACCGCAGCAACAACAGCATCAACATCCGTGGTCTGGACCGCGACCGTGTGCTCACCACCCTCGATGGTATTCGCATGCCCTGGCTGAACGACGCCGTGCGCGACGTCAACGGCGGCCTCAACAGCATCGACTTCCAGGGCCTGTCCTCCATCGACGTGGTGCGCGGCGCCAACTCCAGCCAGGTTGGCTCAGGCGCCCTCGGCGGAGCGCTGCAATTGCGTACGCTGAACCCGGACGACCTACTGGGCGACAAGGACGAGTTCGCCGGCATGATCAAGAACGACTACGACAGCGCCGACCGCAGCTGGGGGCTCAATGCCGCGCTGGCCGGTCGTTTCAACGACACCTCCTGGCTGCTCCAGGCTGGCGGGCGCAAGGGGCACGAGCTCGACAACCAGGGCAACCGTGATGTTCTGGGCAGCCAGCGCACCGAGGCCAACCCCAGCGACACCGATCAGCACAGCCTGCTGCTCAAGGTTCAGCAGAGACTTGCCGGCGGTCACCGCGTTGGTGTGACCGCCGAACTGTTCGAGCGCACCGAGGACATGGACAGCCGCATCAACCAGGGCACCGCCAACTATCCACGGCACTATGAAACCCGCGAGAGCAACGAGCGCAAGCGCCTGTCCTTCGACCACCAGTACCGTGCCGAGAGCAGCGACAGCCTGCTGGATTGGGCCGACACCGTCGTCTACTGGCAGAAGCTGCGTCGCGAAGACGAGGTGGACGCCACTCGCGCCGGAACCCTCGCCGGCCCGTTCGGCCGTAACAACGAAATCGAGAAAATCCAATACGGCATCAACGGCAGCCTGGGCAAGCAACTGGGGCAGCACAACCTGACCCTGGGTGCGGAGTGGAGCCGCATTGAGGCCGAGCAGTACAGCGGCGGCTACGATGCCTGCCCCAGCGTATTGGTACCGCCCTTCCCGCCGCGCCCGGACAGCACGCCCGCCGGCATCTACTTTTCCTGCATCAACCTGCACACCAATCAGGCCGAAATGCCGAAGACGCCGGGCAACCTGTACGGCCTCTACCTGAAAGATGACATCGCCCTCAGCGACACACTGACCCTGACGCCAGGCGTGCGCTATGACCGCTACGAGTACAAACCCAAGAGCGGCACCAGCGGTTACGTGCTGGCAGGCGACAGCGTGATGCTCACCGAGAACAAGGACTCCAAGTGGTCCGGCAGCCTGCTGCTGACCTGGCAGGCGCACGAGCTGGCGACCCTCTACGCGCAGTGGGCTCAGGGCTTCAAGGCACCGGACGTCAACGAGCTGTACAGCACCTTCACCAACTCCGGCATGGGCTACGCGCGCGTCGGCAATCCCAACCTCAAGCCCGAAGAAAGCACCGGCTACGAAGTCGGCGCACGCCTGGGCGACAAGCATCTGGGCGGCTCCGTCAGCCTGTTCGACAACCGTTACAAGAACTTCATCGACAGCATTACCGCCAACGAAGAGGACTACGGCTTCCAACCCGGCGAATTCCCGACTTTCTTCGAGGTGATGGAGAACCGCGACAAGGTGCGCATCTATGGCGCCGAAGGCACCGCGCACTGGCAGTTCGCACCCTCCTGGCAAGCCTGGAGCTCGGTCGCCTGGGCCGTGGGCAAGGACCGCGAAACCAAACAGCACCTGAACTCGGTCGCCCCACTGACCGGCACCCTCGGTCTCAGCTACACCCAGCAGCACTACGGTGCGGACCTGATGCTGACCGCCGCCCGGCGTCGCGACAAGGTCGAGAACGACAGCGACTTCAAGGCCCCCGGCTATGGCGTGGTCGACCTCACCGGTTACTGGCAACCGGCAGCGCTGGATGGCGTCCGGCTGCAGGCCGGTCTGTTCAACCTGTTCGACAAGAAGTACTGGAACGCCCTCAATGTGCCCAGCATTGGCGGCCGCACCACACCTCAACCGGTCGACTACTACAGCGAGCCGGGTCGCACCTTCCGCGTGTCGGCCTCCTGGCAGTTCTGAGTTCCACTTGGCGCAAGGATGCGCCCTCCTTCTTCTTGCGGGATAATTCGCCCGTCTTGCGGCGCTATGCGCCACCTTCTTCCTGCCGGAGGAAGGTCATCCGAGGTCGTCGACCTTCACGCTAACGGGAAACCGCGATGATTCGCTTGTGCGCCCCACAGGAACTGGCCGAGGGTCAGAGCCGGGGCTTCGTGCTCGACCAGTTGAACCTGCTTGCGGTACGCAGGGACGGTCAGGTGCACGCCTATATCAACCGCTGCCCACATCGCGGCATTGCCCTGGAGTGGCGGCCAGACGATTTTCTCGATGACAGCGGCAGCCTGATCAGCTGCGCGACTCACGGCGCGCTGTTTCTGATCGAGAGCGGTGAATGCGTGGCCGGCCCGTGCGAGGGCCAGGCACTGCAGAGGCTGGCGTGCAAGGAAGACGCGAACGGAATCTGGATTGCGCCCTAGGATACGCTGTGCGCACGGCGTTCCCAAAGCAGTAGCCGTTGCGCACGGCGCACCCTACGCAAGGACATCCAGCCGGCGGACCAGGGTGATCCCTTCAGGGCTGAGCTCGGCGCCGTAGGCCAGCACCTCCACCCCCGCAGCCTTGGCATCACGCAATCCCGCCGCGTAGGCAGGATCGATCTCCTCAGCCGCCCTTACGGCGCGAATGCCGGAGAGGTTCACGCAATACAGCTGCACCGTGCGCACACCGGCACGCGCCAGCGCGGCCAGCTCGCGCAGGTGCTTGGCACCGCGCTGCGTCACTGCATCGGGAAAGGCCGCCACATCGCTGCCATCGAAGCCCAGCGTCACGCTCTTGACCTCGACAAAGGCCGGCCCGTCCGGGTAATCCAGACGAAAATCGGCGCGGCTGTTTTCCACCCCGTAAGCCACCTCGCGCTTGAGCGCGATAAAGCCAGCCAGTTCGCGGATTACGCCGGCACGCAGCGCTTCTTCCACCAGCGCGTTGGCCCGCGCGGTGTTGATGCAGGCCAGGCGCCCCTGCGGCGTTTCGCTGATTTCCCAACTGCCCGGCAACTTGCGCTTGGGATCGTTACTGCGGCTGAACCAGATCCGACAGCCTTCGCTCATGCAGTTGAGCATCGAGCCGGTGTTGGCGCAGTGGATGGTCATCTGCTCGCCGCTGGCCGTCTCGATATCGGCGAGAAAGCGCTTGTAGCGGCGCAACAGCCGCCCTTCCTCCAGCGGCGGATCAAAGTGCATCGGGCTTCCAGCTCTTCAGGCCGCGCGCGATACGCTCGACCGCCTGCTGCAGGCGCTCAACGTTCTGCGTATAGGCGAAGCGCACATGGTGCCCAGCCTGGTAACGGCCGAAATCCAGACCCGGAGTGAAGGCCACATGCTCGGTTTCGATGAAGTGCCGGCAGAAAGCGAAGGCGTCGCCGCCAAAGGCACTGATGTCGGCATATAGATAGAAGGCGCCCTCAGGCGTGGTGGCGATACCGAAGCCCAGCTCACGCAATGCCGGCAGCAGGTAGTCACGGCGACGCTGAAATTCATGGCGCCGCTCTTCGAAGATCGCCAGCGTGGCCGGTTCAAAGCAGGCCAGCGCGGCATGCTGGGCCATGCTCGGCGCACTGATATAGAGATTCTGCGCCAGCTTCTCCAACTCAGGCACCGCCGCCTCAGGCGCCACCAACCAACCCAGGCGCCAGCCGGTCATACCGAAATATTTGGAGAAACTATTGAGGACGAAGGCATCGTCGTCCACTTCCAGCACGCTCGGTGCATCGCAACCGTAGGTCAGGCCGTGGTAGATCTCGTCCACCACCAGATGACCGCCACGCTGTTTGAGGCAGGTCGACAGGGCCGCCAGCTCATCCTTGTGCAGCAAGGTGCCGGTCGGGTTGGCCGGCGACGCGACCAGGGCGCCGACGCTGCCAGAGTCCCAGTGCCGTTCCACCAATTGCGGGGTGAGCTGGTAACGCACGTCCGGGCCGACCGGCACCAGTTGCGCGGCGCCTTCGACCAGGCGCAGGAAATGGCGATTGCACGGGTAGCCCGGGTCGGCCAGCAACCAGTGCTTGCCCGGGTCGACCAACAGGCTGGCGGCCAGCAGCAGTGCGCCGGAGCCGCCCGGTGTAACCAGAATACGCTGCGGATCGATGCTCAGCCGGTAACGCTCGGCGTAGAAGCCGGCGATGGCTTCACGCAGCTGCGGCAGGCCGCGGGCCGCAGTGTAGCGCGTGTGCCCGGCGGCCAACGCGGCCTGGCCGGCACGGATGATCGGCTCGGCCGTGGTGAAGTCCGGCTCGCCGATTTCCAGGTGAATCACATCATGGCCGGCGGCCTGCAACTCGTTGGCACGCGCCAGCAGGGCCATCACGTGGAAGGGTTCGATGGCGCGACTGCGCGCACTGTAGAGCTGAGCCATGGGTCTGTCTTCAGGGTTGCGAGGCGCGGATTCTAGCAGGGCAGCTCAAGGCCACGGCAAGGGCGCCAAAGCGCCGCTACGCTTGCAGAGCAGTCCCTTGCGGATTTCGCTCACACCCCGGACAAGGCATAGACAACCGGGAGTAGCGCGCCCCGATTTGATCTGGTAAGTTCGCCGGCTTGCAGTCGCAGGGCCGGACAAACGCCTGGCAATGGAATAACCTGCGCGATGGATTTGAAAGAGTGAGAGGCGTCATCCATGCCCACAAAAGAAAAAGCCAAAAGCACCAGCCAGCTGATTCGTGGTTTCGAGCCTTATCCAGAGAAGAAGGGCGAGGAATACATGAGCGAGCCGATGCGCGCTCACTTCACCGGCATCCTCAACAAGTGGAAGCTGGAGCTGATGCAGGAAGTCGACCGTACCGTGCACCACATGCAGGACGAAGCGGCCAACTTCCCGGATCCGGCCGACCGCGCCAGCCAGGAAGAAGAATTCAGCCTGGAACTGCGTGCCCGTGACCGCGAGCGCAAGCTGATCAAGAAGATCGACGAAACCCTGCAGCTGATCGAAGACAACGATTACGGCTGGTGCGACTCCTGCGGTGTAGAGATCGGCATTCGCCGCCTCGAAGCCCGCCCGACCGCCACGCTGTGCATCGACTGCAAGACGCTGGCGGAAATCAAGGAAAAGCAGGTCGGTTCCTGATCTGACAACGGGGCGCTTAGGCGCCCCGCTCTGTTTCTGGCCCTAGCTCCATGAACACTGCCTATATCGGGCGCTTCGCCCCCACGCCCAGCGGCTATCTGCACTTCGGCTCGCTGGTCGCCGCTCTCGCCTCCTACCTTGATGCCCGTGCCGTTGGCGGTCGCTGGCTGCTGCGCATGGAGGACCTCGACCCGCCACGGGAAGTGCCTGGCGCCCAGGATGCGATTCTGCGCACGCTGGAAACCTACGGTTTCGAGTGGGACGGCGAGTTGGTACGCCAGAGCGAGCGCCACGCCGAGTACACAGCGGTGATCGCCCGGCTATTCAGCCAGGGCCTGGCCTACGCTTGCATCTGCTCGCGCAAGCAGCTCGAAGGCCACGCCGGCATTTACCCGGGGTTCTGCCGTAATGCCTGCCACCCTGACCACGACGCGGCCATCCGCCTGCGCGTGCCAGGGCTGGACTATCACTTCATCGACCGGGTGCAGGGCGAATTTCGCCAGCAGTTGGGCCGTGAAGTCGGCGACTTTGTGATTCGCCGGCGTGACGGCTTGTTCGCCTATCAGCTCGCCGTGGTGCTGGACGATGCCTGGCAAGGTGTTACCGACGTGGTGCGCGGCGCCGACCTGCTCGACTCCACCCCGCGCCAACTCTATCTGCAGGAACTGCTGGGGCTGTCGCAACCGCGTTACCTGCACGTGCCGCTGATCATTCAGCCGGACGGGCACAAGCTGGGCAAGAGCTACCGCTCGCCACCGCTACCCGCCGATCAGGCCGGGCCTCTGCTGCTACGCGCCCTGCGCGCGCTGGGGCAACAACCACCCGCCGAATTGCAAGGCGCGGCATCTGCCGAGCTGCTGACCTGGGGCATCGCCAACTGGGACGCCACACGCATTCCGCGCAGCCGCACCCTGGCCGAAACGCAATTAAGGTAGGGTGCGCGCGGCGCACCCTACGGCAAGCCTCAAGTTTGTGGCTTGAAGCGCGCAGCTTCCTTTACCATCGCGGCATCTTTCGACGAGATGTCACATGTATATCTACCGACTGGTTCTGATCCTGGTAGTGGGGATCTACCTGTTCTCACCGGCCATCATGGACTGGTGGATCGACCCCAATGGCGCCTGGTATCGGCCTTATCTGCTGTGGCTGATCCTGATCGTCGTTACCTTCATCCTTCAGAGCCAACGCGATGCTGACGAGCTTTAGCCTGAGCGAACTGATCCTGATCAGCGCCGGCTATCTGCTGGTGCTGTTCGGTGTCGCCTGGGTCAGTGAACACGGTCTGATCCCCCGCTGGATCATCCGCCATCCACTGACCTACACCCTGTCATTGGGCGTCTACGCCAGCGCCTGGGCCTTCTATGGCACGGTGGGTCTGGCCTACCAGTACGGTTACGGCTTCCTGGCCAGCTACCTCGGCGTATCCGGAGCCTTCCTCCTGGCGCCGGTGCTGCTCTACCCGATCCTGCGCATCACCCGCACCTACCAGTTGTCATCACTGGCCGACCTTTTCGCCTTCCGCTTTCGCAGCACCTGGGCCGGCGCGCTGACCACCTTGTTCATGCTGATTGGCGTACTGCCGCTGTTGGCCCTGCAGATCCAGGCGGTGGCCGATTCCATCGGCATCCTCAGCCGCGAGCCACTGCAGGAAAAGGTCGCGCTGAGCTACTGCGGCCTGATCATCCTGTTCACCATTTTGTTCGGCGCACGCCATATCGCCACCCGCGAGAAACACGAGGGCCTGGTATTCGCCATCGCCTTCGAGTCGCTGGTCAAGTTGGTCGCGCTGGGCGTCATTGGCTGGTACGCGCTGTATCAGGTATTCGGCGGCCCACGTGAGCTGGAGCTGTGGCTGGTGCAGAACCAGGCCGCGCTGTCGACCCTGCACACACCGCTGCAGGAAGGCCCGTGGCGCACCCTGCTGCTGGTGTTCTTCGCTTCGGCCATCGTCATGCCGCACATGTACCACATGACCTTCACCGAGAACCTCAACCCGCGCGCCATGGTCAGCGCCAGTTGGGGCCTGCCGCTGTTCCTGTTGCTGATGAGCCTGGCGGTGCCGCTGATTCTCTGGGCCGGCCTGAAACTTGGTGCCACCACCAACCCTGAATACTTCACCTTGGGCCTGGGGATCGCGGTCAACAGTGAAACCCTGGCGTTACTGGCTTATGTCGGTGGGCTGTCGGCCTCCAGCGGCCTGATCATCGTCTCGACCCTGGCGCTGTCCGGCATGGCGCTGAATCACCTGGTGCTGCCGCTGTACCAGCCCCCAGCCGAAGGCAACATCTACCGCTGGCTGAAGTGGACGCGCCGCGCCCTGATCGCCTTCATCATCATGGCCGGCTACGGCTTCTACCTGCTGCTCGGCGCGCAGCAAGATCTGGCCAACCTGGGCATCGTCGCCTTCGTCGCCACCCTGCAGTTCCTGCCCGGCGTGCTCTCGGTGCTGTATTGGCAGACGGCCAATCGCCGCGGCTTCCTCGCCGGCCTGCTGGCCGGCATCAGCGTCTGGGCGCTGACCATGCTGTTGCCGCTGCTGGGCAATCTGGAAGGTTTCTACCTGCCGCTGTTCAACGTCATCTATGTGCTCGACGATGCCAGCTGGCACCTCGCGGCCATCGCTTCGCTCGCCGCCAACGTTCTGGTGTTCACCCTGGTATCACTGTTCACCGACGCCAGCCCCGAGGAGAAGAGCGCCGCCGAAGCCTGCGCAGTCGATAACGTGCGCCGCCCGCAACGGCGTGAGCTGGTCGCCGACTCGCCACAGGACTTCGCCGCGCAACTGGCCAAGCCGCTTGGCGCCAAGACCGCACAGCGCGAGGTGGAACAGGCTCTGCGCGACCTGCATCTGCCCTTCGACGAAAGCCGCCCCTATGCCCTGCGCCGCCTGCGCGACCGCATCGAGGCCAACCTCTCCGGCCTGATGGGGCCGAGCGTGGCGCAGGACATCGTGGAAACCTTCCTGCCCTACAAGTCCGGCACCGAGGGCTACGTCACCGAGGACATTCACTTCATCGAAAGCCGCCTGGAGGACTACCAGTCGCGCCTCACCGGCCTGGCCGCCGAGCTCGATGCGCTGCGCCGCTATCACCGCCAGACCCTGCAGGAGTTGCCGATGGGGGTGTGCTCGCTAGCCAAGGACCAGGAGATCCTGATGTGGAATCGGGCCATGGAAGAGCTCACCGACATCCCCGCGCAACGCATCGTCGGCTCGCGGCTGAGCACCCTGAGCGAACCCTGGCAGAGCCTGCTGCAGGACTTCATCGAACGCCCCGACCAGCACCTGCATAAACAGCACCTGGCGCTCGATGGCCAGATCCGCTGGCTCAACCTGCACAAGGCGGCCATCAACGAGCCACTGGCACCCGGTAACAGCGGCCTGGTGCTACTGGTCGAGGACCAGACCGAAACCCAGATGCTCGAAGACAAACTGGTGCACTCCGAGCGCCTGGCCAGCATCGGCCGCCTCGCTGCGGGCGTCGCCCACGAGATCGGCAACCCGATCACCGGTATCGCCTGCCTGGCGCAGAACCTGCGCGAGGAGCGTGAGACCGACGCCGAGCTGACCGAAATCAGCGGGCAGATTCTCGAACAGACCAAGCGCGTGTCACGCATCGTCCAGTCGCTGATGAGTTTCGCCCACTCCGGCAGTCACCAGCGCAGCGACGAGCCGGTGTGTCTGGCCGATGTGGCGCAGGACGCCATCGGCCTGCTGTCGCTGAACAAGCGCAACTTCGATATCCAGTTCTACAACCTCTGCGATCCGCAGCACTGGGCTTGCGGCGATCCGCAGCGCCTGGCCCAGGTGCTGATCAACCTGCTGTCCAACGCCCGTGATGCCTCGCCACCCGGCGGTGCCATCCGCGTGCGCAGCGAAGCCAGCGAGCACACCGTGGACCTGATCGTCGAGGACGAGGGCAGCGGCATTCCCAAGGCGATCATCGACCGCCTGTTTGAGCCTTTCTTCACCACCAAGGACCCCGGCGAAGGGACGGGCCTGGGCCTCGCGCTGGTCTATTCGATCGTGGAAGAGCATTATGGACAGATAACAATCGACAGCCCGGCTGACCCCGAGCGCCAATTGGGCACTCGAATTCGGGTCACCCTACCGAGGCATGTCGAGGCGACGTCCGTAGCGATGTAAACAGCGAGAGAGGCTGCCCATGGCACCTCCGTGACCGTCGAGAGACCGAATTGATGCCACATATTCTTATCGTCGAAGACGAAACCATTATCCGCTCTGCCTTGCGCCGCCTGCTCGAACGCAATCAGTACCAGGTCAGCGAAGCTGGCTCGGTACAGGAAGCCCAGGAGCGCTACGGCATTCCCACCTTCGACCTGATCGTCAGCGACCTGCGCCTGCCCGGCGCACCGGGCACCGAACTGATCAAGCTGGCCGAAGGCACGCCGGTGCTGATCATGACCAGCTATGCCAGCCTGCGCTCGGCGGTGGACTCGATGAAGATGGGCGCGGTCGATTACATCGCCAAGCCCTTCGACCACGACGAGATGCTGCAAGCGGTCGCTCGCATCCTGCGCGACCGCCAGGAAGCCAAGAGCGCACCCGCGCCAGCCACCGGTAGCAGCGCACGCAGTGGCAATGCCGAGAAGGTGGTGGATAACGCCAATGGCGAGATCGGCATCATCGGCTCCTGCGCCGCCATGCAGGAGCTCTACAGCAAGATTCGCAAGGTCGCCCCCACCGACTCCAATGTGCTGGTGCAGGGCGAGTCAGGTACCGGCAAGGAGCTAGTCGCACGCGCCCTGCACAACCTGTCCAAGCGCGCCAAGGCACCGCTGATTTCGGTGAACTGCGCCGCCATTCCGGAAACCCTGATCGAGTCCGAGCTGTTCGGCCACGAAAAAGGCGCCTTCACCGGCGCCAGCGCCGGGCGCGCGGGCCTGGTGGAAGCGGCCGACGGTGGCACGCTGTTCCTCGACGAGATTGGCGAACTGCCGCTGGAAGCCCAGGCGCGCCTGCTGCGCGTACTGCAGGAAGGCGAAATTCGCCGGGTCGGCTCGGTGCAATCGCAGAAAGTGGACGTGCGCCTGATTGCCGCCACTCACCGCGACCTGAAGACCCTGGCCAAGACCGGCCAATTCCGTGAGGACCTCTATTACCGCCTGCACGTCATCGCACTCAAGCTGCCGGCGCTGCGCGAGCGCGGTAGCGACGTGATCGAGATCGCCCAGGCCTTCCTGGTGCGCCAGTACACCCGCATGGGCCGCGAGCCGTTGCGTTTCGCCCATGATGCCGAGCAAGCGATCCGCCACTACCCATGGCCGGGTAACGTGCGCGAACTGGAAAACGCCATCGAGCGCGCAGTGATTCTCTGCGAGGGTGCGGAAATTTCCGCCGACCTGCTGGGCATCGATATCGAGCTGGACGATCTGGATGACGAGGACTTCGGCCTGCCGGCAGTGGCCGGGCAGAGCAGTGGTAACAGCCACGAGCCGACGGAGGACCTGTCACTGGAGGATTACTTCCAGCACTTCGTCCTCGAGCACCAGGATCACATGACCGAGACCGAGCTGGCGCGCAAGCTGGGCATCAGTCGCAAATGCCTGTGGGAACGCCGCCAGCGCCTGGGCATTCCGCGACGCAAATCCGGTGTGACCAGCGGCCCTTGACGGCACGGCGACGGTGACAACCTGCCCGCACATGGGTTCCACAGGTTGTTACCGTTTCAATATCTCGTAACAAAGGCCGGGTCTATCGGTAACGAAAACCCGGCCTTTTTATCCCCCACCGAACACCCACAAATGCCGCAAGCCCTTGATTTACAAGGAATCACAAAAACTGGCACGGCATCTGCTTTATCTCTGGCACAACAACAATAACAAGCAATGCCCTACACAATAAGAACAAGACGTAACGACTCCAGAACAACAAAAACAACAAGGTACGGAGGCGCAGCTAACTGATTCTTTTGGAGAGGAGTTGCCGCGAGGGGTTCGCCCCAGCGACCAGGCTGAGAACAATAAAACTGCTTCAAGGCAGCGCCAGAACTGGTTGATTAAGGCAGCATCAGCGTCCAAAGAAATCCGTTTGCTATTGGCTCCCCTCTCTGGGGAGCACCCGGTAAGCCACGGCAAGCCGGGAAGGGCCAAACAACAAAAACAACAGGCCCTCAATAACAATAAAAACAGAGCACGCACCAACTTGGGGGGGAGCTTCGGCTCCCCCAGTAGCTTCCGGTCCTCAGATCCCCGCCTGCCGCCCTTCTACACACCTTCTCCCTACACGATGCTAGAATCCGCAGCAATCATGCGGTCATCGTTTCGCATGCAGTTGAAAAACCTTGCCAAAGCAAACTGCGTTTAACGCCGTGATGCCCACGCAATTCGATTTTCAAGCGCATGCGCAGCAGGCCGACCACTACTCCAAACAGTGCATCCCATGCTGAAAAAGCTGTTCAAATCTTTCCACTCACCTCTGCGCCGTGCCCCACGCCCACGCAGCACTCCCGAAGTGCTGAGCAGCAGCCAACATCCGCTCAAGCGCAACGAGATCAGCCGTCACGCCATCAGCGTGGTCGAGCGCCTGCAGAAGGCCGGCTACCAGGCCTATCTGGTCGGTGGTTGCGTTCGCGACCTGTTGCTGGATATCGACCCCAAGGATTTCGACGTCGCCACCAGCGCCACGCCTGAGCAGGTGCGTGCCGAATTCCGTAACGCCCGGGTGATCGGTCGCCGCTTCAAGCTGGTTCACGTGCATTTCGGCCGCGAGATCATCGAGGTTGCCACCTTCCGCGCCAACCACCCTCAAGGCGAGGAAGAGGAAAACAGCAACCAGGCGGCACGCAACGAAAGCGGCCGCATCCTGCGCGACAACGTCTACGGCACCCTGGAAGACGATGCGCAGCGCCGCGACTTCACCATCAACGCGCTGTACTACGATCCAACCCAGGAGCACATCCTCGACTACGCCCGCGGCATGCACGATGTGCGCAACCATCAGGTACGCCTGATCGGCGACCCTGAGCAGCGTTACCTGGAAGACCCGGTGCGCATGCTGCGTGCGGTGCGTTTCGCCGCCAAGCTGGATTTCGATATCGAGAAGCACAGCGCCGCGCCGATTCGCCGTCTGGCGCCGATGCTGCGCGACATTCCCTCGGCACGCCTGTTCGACGAAGTGCTCAAGCTGTTCCTCGCCGGTTACGCCGAATACACCTTTGACCTGCTGCTCGAGCACGACCTGTTCGCTCAACTTTTCCCGGCCAGCGGCGCAGCGCTCAAGCAGAACCCGCAGTACACCGAGAAGCTGATTCGCCAGGCGCTGATCAACACCGACGACCGCATCCACGATGGCAAGTCGGTTACGCCGGCCTTCCTCTTCGCCGCACTGTTGTGGCCTGCCCTGCCCGCCCGTGTACTGCAGTTGCAAAGCAAAGGCATGCCGCCGATTCCGGCCATGCAGGAAGCCGCCCACGAACTCATCGCCGAGCAGTGCCAGCGCATTGCCGTACCCAAGCGTTTCACCATCCCGATTCGCGAAATCTGGGATATGCAGGAGCGCCTGCCGCGACGCAGCGGCAAGCGTGCCGATCTGCTGCTAGAGAACCCTCGCTTCCGCGCCGGCTATGACTTCCTCCTGCTGCGCGAACTGGCTGGGGAAGACACCGGTGGCCTGGGCCAATGGTGGACGGACTATCAGGACGCCAACGACAGTGAGCGCCGGCAGATGATTCGCGACCTCGCTGGCAAAGGCGAAAGCACCGGCACCGCGCCACGCAAACGTCGCCGCAGCAACAACAATCGGCGTAAGCGCAGCGACGAAAGCGGCGGCGAATGATGGAGCGGGTTTACATCGGCCTTGGCAGCAACCTGGCCGAGCCGCTGCAACAGCTGCGCGCGGCCTTGCATGCTATCGCCCAGTTGCCGCACAGCCGCTTGCAGGCGCATTCGTCGTTCTACATCAGCGACCCCCTGGGCCCGGCGGATCAGCCGCGTTACGTCAACGCCGTGGCAGCGCTGGAGACCGCACTGGAGCCCTGGCAGTTGCTCGACGCGCTGCAACGCATCGAGCAGGAGCAAGGTCGTGTGCGCAAGGCCGAACGCTGGGGACCGCGCACACTGGACCTGGATATCCTGCTGTTCGGTGAGCGCCTGATCGACGACGAGCGCCTGACCGTGCCGCACTACCACATGCATGCGCGGCCCTTCGTGCTCTACCCGCTGGCCGAGCTGGCCGCAGAGCTGCAGTTGCCGGACGGCCGCAACCTCAATGCATTGCTCGAAGCCTGCCCCTTCACCGGCCTGGAGCGCCTGCCGGAGTGACACCCGAGCAACCGCCAGCCACCTTCACGTTGTTCTGCGCCTGCTACCCGCCGCAAGCCCGCGCCAGCTCTAGCTCGGCCGTTCGCCACGGGCATTGGCGGTAACGCCAGTAACAGAGCGGTAACACCTGCAATTGACTTCACGCCCCCCCATCAGGACTATAGGCGTCCCGTCGCCCAGCGCCGGGCGCACCTTTGATGCCAATCCAGGCCGGATTGCAGCCAGATAGAAGCGGTATACCGAGCCTGAGCGAGGACCTTTGAAATGCCTGACGTTACCCTGACCACCCTGCAGAGCCTCAAGCAGAACGGTGAAAAGATCGCCATGCTGACCTGCTATGACGCCACCTACGCCCATGCGGCCTGCCAGGCGGGTGTCGACGTATTGCTGGTCGGCGACTCCCTGGGCATGGTCCTGCAGGGCCACGACAGCACCCTGCCGGTCAGCGTCGAGGAGATGGCCTACCACACCGCCTGCGTCAAACGCGGCAACCAGGGCGCACTGATCGTCACCGACCTGCCGTTCATGGCCTATGCCACCACCGAGCAAGCCCTGCACAACAGCGCCAAGCTGATGCAGGCCGGCGCGCACATGGTCAAACTGGAAGGCGCCGGCTGGCTGGCCGAGCCGATCCGCCTGCTGGCCGAGCGCGGCGTACCGGTATGCGCGCATCTGGGCCTGACCCCACAAGCGGTGAACATTCTCGGCGGCTACAAGGTTCAAGGCCGCCAGGAAGCGCAGGCGCGGCAGATGCGTGCCGACGCCATGGCACTGGAGCAGGCCGGGGCGGCCATGCTGCTGCTCGAATGCGTACCGAGCGAGCTGGCCGCGGAAATCACCCAGGCGGTGAAGGTTCCGGTGATCGGCATCGGCGCTGGCAGCGCCACCGACGGTCAGGTGCTGGTCAAGCACGACATGCTCGGGCTGTCGCTGTCCGGTCGTGCACCGAAGTTCGTACGTAACTTCATGGAAGGCCAAAGCAGCATTCAGGGTGCCTTCAGCGCTTACGTACAGGCCGTCAAAGACGGCAGCTTCCCGGCTGCCGAGCATGGTTTTTCCGCATGACCACGGTGAAGACCCTGCGCGAGCTGCGCGCAGCCATCGCTCAGGCACGGGCCGAGGGCAAGCAAATCGGTTTCGTGCCGACCATGGGCAATCTGCACGCGGGCCACGTTTCGCTGGTACAGATCGCCGCCCAACGTGCCGACTTCGTGGTTGCCAGCATCTTCGTCAACCCACTGCAGTTCGGCGCCGGTGAAGATCTGGACACCTATCCGCGCACCCTCGCCGCCGACCAGGAGAAACTGCTGGCGGCCGGCTGCCACCTGCTGTTTCACCCCGATGTCGCGGAAATCTACCCGCACGGCATGGGTGACCAGGCCCGCGTCATCGTTCCCGGTGTTTCCGAAGGCCTCTGCGGCGCCAGTCGTCCGGGGCATTTCGAGGGCGTCGCGACGGTGGTGACCAAGCTGTTCAACATGGTCCAGCCTGATCTGGCCGTGTTCGGCGAGAAGGACTATCAGCAACTGGCAGTGATCCGCGCACTGGTGCAGGACCTGAACATGCCGATCCAGATTATCGGAGCGCCAACTCAACGCGCCGAGGATGGCCTTGCCCTGTCCTCACGCAACGGCTACCTCAGCGAGGAGCAACGCGCCGCCGCTCCAGCACTGTATCGAGGCCTGCAAGCGATCGCCGAAGAACTGCAGCGTGGCGCTCGCGATTACGCACGGCTTATCGACAGTACCCAGGCGCAGCAACGTGCTGCCGGCTTCATCCCCGATTACCTGGAGATCCGTAACGCGGTGAACCTGCGCCCGGCCCAGCTCGACGATCATCACCTGGTGGTGCTGACCGCTGCACAGCTGGGTAGCACCCGCCTGATCGACAATCTGGTGGTTGAACTGCCACGCCAGTAGCTGCCTGCAAAGGCAGCCGGTTACACTCTCAAAGGCCCGGATCGATCCGGGCCTTTTGCTTTTGTGGACCAGGAGCTCCGATGGCCTATTACCAGCAGCCTCAAGACGTCACCACCCTGCCCGCCTGGCAGGCCCTGCAGCAGCATCGCGCCAAGATGGCCGGTTTCAGCATGCGCGAAGCCTTCGCTGCAGACGCACGGCGCTACCAGCGCTTTTCCCTCGACAGCTGCGGGCTGCTGCTGGATTACTCGAAGAACCTGATCGATGAGCACGGCCTCGATCTGCTGATTCAACTGGCCGAGCAGGCCGGTCTGCAGGAGTCCATCGCCAGCCTGTACCACGGCGAACAGGTCAACGCTTCGGAAGGCCGTGCCGCGCTGCATACCGCCCTGCGCAGCCCGATTGGCCGCCGCCTGCTGGTCGACGGCCATGACATCATTCCCGAGGTTCACCGCGTCCTGAACCAGGTCACCGAGCTGGTCAGTCGCATTCACAGTGGCCTGTGGCGCGGCTACAGCGAAAAACCGATCAAGGAAGTGGTCAACATCGGCATTGGCGGCTCCTTCCTCGGCCCGCAACTGGTTTCCGAGGCCCTGCGCCCATTCACCCAGCGTGGCGTGCGCTGCCACTACCTGGCCAATATCGACGGCAGCGAATTCCGCGAACTGACCGCCCGCCTCAACCCGGAAACTACCCTGTTCATCGTTTCCAGCAAGTCCTTCGGCACCCTGGAAACCCTGAAGAATACCCTGGCCGCGCGCGACTGGTACCTGGCCATGGGCGGCCCGGAAGAAGAGCTGCACCGTCACTTCATCGCCGTAACCAGCAACCGCAAGGCTGCCATCGAGTTCGGCATCGGCGAAGAGAACATCTTCCCCATGTGGGACTGGGTCGGCGGCCGCTACTCGTTGTGGTCGGCCATTGGCCTGCCCATCGCCCTGGCCATCGGCGTGTCCAACTTCAAGGAACTGCTGGCCGGTGCCTACGCCATGGACCAGCACTTCACCCAGGCGCCATTGGCCGAGAACATGCCGGTGCTGATGGCCCTGCTGGGCATCTGGTACACCAATTTCTGGGACGCGCAGAGCCACGCCATCCTGCCCTACGACCATTACCTGCGTAACTTCACCAAACACCTGCAGCAGTTGGACATGGAGTCCAACGGCAAGAGCGTGCGCCAGGATGGCAGCGCGCTGGACATCGCCACGGGGCCGATCATCTGGGGTGGTGTCGGCTGCAACGGCCAGCATGCTTACCACCAGTTGCTGCACCAGGGCCGCCTGCTGGTACCGGCGGACTTCATCGTCCCCGTCAACAGCTACAACCCGCTGTCAGACCATCACCAGTGGTTGTTCGCCAACTGCCTGTCGCAGGCCCAGGCGCTGATGCAGGGCAAGACGCGTGAGGAGGCCGAGGCCGAACTGCGCGCCAAAGGCATGGCCGAGGCCGACGTGCAGCGCCTGGCGCCGCACAAAGTGATCCCCGGTAATCGCCCGAGCAACATCCTGGTGATGAATCGCATCGCACCATTCGAGCTGGGCGCGCTGGTTGCCCTGTACGAGCACAAGGTCTTCGTGCAGAGCGCCATCTGGGGCATCAATGCCTTCGACCAGTGGGGCGTGGAGCTGGGCAAGGAGATGGGCAAGGAGGTGTATCAGCGCCTGACTGGCCAGCTCGATGGCAGTGCATCGGATGCATCGACCCAGGGCCTGATCGCTCATTTCCGCGAACATCATCGCGGCTGATGCACGCGTCTGACGCTGCCCGGGGCCAAGCGCCGGGCAGTGTTCACGGCGCGCAGCCGCTCTTGCGTCGAATATCACCCCTTGAACCAAGCGCCTGCTTGGGTGCACCCTTGTGATTGTTGCGGACAAACAATTACAAGGAGCCCGCCATGTTCGAGATCACCCGCCACCCCGTGGCCGACGCGGTACGTCAGCGCGCGCACCTGGATAACGATGCCTATCTGCGCCTGTATCAACAGTCCGTCGAGCAACCCGAGACCTTCTGGGGCGAGCAGGCCAAGACCTTTCTAGACTGGTTCAAACCCTGGGACAAGGTGCATACCAGCGACCTGAAACAGGGCCACGCCGAATGGTTCAAGGGCGGCCAACTCAACGTTGCCTACAACTGCATCGACCGCCACCTGGAAAAGCGCGGCGAACAGATCGCTATCATCTGGGAAGGCGACAACCCCGCCGAATCGGCACACATCACCTACAACAAGTTGCACCACAACGTCAGCCGACTGGCCAACGTGCTCAAGGGCCGTGGCGTGAAGAAAGGCGACCGGGTGTGCATCTACATGCCAATGATTCCCGAAGCGGCCTACGCCATGCTCGCCTGTGCGCGTATCGGCGCCGTGCATTCGGTGGTATTCGGCGGTTTCTCCCCCGATGCCCTGCGCGACCGCATCCTCGATGCCGACTGCCGTGCGGTGATCACCGCCGACGAAGGCGTGCGCGGCGGCAAGTACATCCCCTTGAAGGCCAACGTCGACAAGGCCCTGCAAAGCTGCCCGGACGTCTCCACCGTGGTGGTAGTCGAACGCACTCAGGGCGATATCGCCTGGGTGGAAGGTCGTGATCTCTGGTACCACCAGGCTCTGAAGGAAGTCGATGCCGACTGCCCGGCCGAGCCAATGGACGCCGAGGATCCGCTGTTCATCCTCTACACCTCGGGCTCCACCGGTAAGCCCAAGGGCGTGCTGCACACCACCGGCGGCTACCTGCTCGGCGCGGCGATGACCCACAAGTACGTGTTCGACTACCACGAGGGCGACATCTACTGGTGCACCGCCGATGTCGGCTGGGTTACCGGGCACAGCTACATCGTCTACGGCCCACTGGCCAACGCTGCCACCACCCTGATGTTCGAAGGCGTGCCCAACTACCCGGACGCTTCGCGCTTCTGGCAGGTGATCGACAAGCACCAGGTCAACACCTTCTATACCGCGCCCACGGCCCTGCGTGCACTGATGCGCGAGGGTCAAACCCCGGTCAAGAGCACGTCGCGTAGCAGCCTGCGCCTGCTCGGCACGGTGGGCGAGCCGATCAACCCGGAAGCCTGGGAGTGGTACTTTCATGTGGTGGGTGATAGCCGCTGCCCCATCGTCGACACTTGGTGGCAGACCGAAACAGGCTCCATCCTGATCACTCCGCTGCCTGGTGCTACCGACCTCAAGCCCGGCTCGGCCACCCGTCCGTTCTTCGGCGTACAACCGGTGCTGCTCGACGAACAGGGCAAGGAGATCGATGGCCCCGGCAGCGGCGTACTGGCCATCAAGGCGAGTTGGCCGAGCCAGATCCGCAGCGTCTACGGCGACCATCAACGCATGATCGATACCTACTTCAAGCCTTACCCCGGCTACTACTTCACCGGTGACGGCGCACGCCGCGACGAGGACGGCTACTACTGGATCACCGGCCGCGTGGATGACGTGATCAACGTATCCGGCCACCGCATCGGTACCGCCGAAGTGGAGAGCGCGTTGGTGCTGCACGATGCCGTGGCCGAAGCCGCCGTGGTCGGCTACCCGCACGATGTGAAGGGCCAGGGCATCTATGCCTACGTCACCCTGATGAATGGCCAGGAGCCTTCCGACGAGCTGAAGAAGGATCTGCTGACCCTGGTCGGCAAGGAGATCGGCAGCTTCGCCAAGCCGGAACTGGTCCAGTGGGCACCGGGCCTGCCCAAGACCCGCTCGGGCAAGATCATGCGCCGCATCCTGCGCAAGATCGCCTGCAACGAGCTGGAGAACATGGGCGACACCTCGACCCTGGCCGACCCCAGCGTGGTCGACAGCCTGATCGATCAGCGCCTGAACCGCTGACCCTCGTGCCCGGCCCAAAAGGGCCGGGCTCATCTTGTCTTGCGCCAGCCAAGCGCCGAAACTGCGCGCCATGGAAACCCTACGCAGACAAATCGAAAAACAGGTGCACAGCCTCACCGGCGCCTCGCTGGGCGTGCTCGACCTCGATCAGCCGCACGGTGATGCCGGCCTGTTCGGCCCCGAGTCGATGGTCTGGAAAGTCCACGCTGACTTCACCGCGATGATGGTCGGCGGCATCTCCGCCCTGCTCCTGCAGATGCTCCACCCTTTGGCGCTGGCCGGCGTATGGGACCACTCTACCTTTCGTCAGGACATGCTCGGCCGCCTTCGCCGCACCAGCCTGTTCATCGCCGGCACCACCTATGGTGGCCTGCACGATGCCGAGCAATTGATCGACAAGGTGCGCCGCATCCACCTTCAAGTGGTCGGCAGCGCGCCGGACGGTCGCCCCTATGCCGCCAGCGACCCCGAGCTGCTGACCTGGGTGCATGTCTCCGAGGTCAGCCAGTTTCTCGCCGGCTACCTGCGCTACGTCGACCCGCAACTGCCGGTGGCCGAACAGGATCGTTACTACCGCGAAGTGGCATTGATCGCCGAACGCCTCGGCGCGCAGGACGTGCCTAAGTCGCACCAGGCCATCAGCGACTACCTCCAGCGCATGCGCCCGCAATTGCTGTGTGACGCGCGAACACGCGAAGTGGTGCGACTGCTGTCTGCCGCACCGATGCCCAATATTCTCGCCAAACCCTTCGGCAATCTGATGATGCAGGCCGGTGTAGACCTGCTGCCGGACTGGGCCAGCGACCTGCTCGGCGAGCACCAGGCCCCCTGGCGCCGTCCGCTGATTCGCAGCAGCGTGCAACGCACCGCCACGCTGCTGCGCTGGGCGATTCGTAACAGCGCAGCACAGCGCGCCCACCGTCGTTTAGCGCCGCGCCTGTAGGCCACCGTCCCACGTCCATCCCCTGCGGCTTTTCTTGATAAACTTGCGCCTCCCTTTCTCCGAGACGCCGCGCATGCCTTCTCTTGACCAGGCGCTGCGCGCCGCCCTTGCCACTCGCGAAAACCTCCTCGCAGACCTGCACGCCCAAGGCACCGACTGCTACAGACTGTTCCACGGGAGCCAGGAAGGCGCGCCGGGCCTGACCGTGGACCGCTACGGCCCGCAGTTGCTGGTACAGAGTTTTCATCAACCGCTTGAGGCCGGCGAGCTACACAGCATCGTCGGCAACGTCGAAACCCATCTGGGTCAGCCGCTGCTCCTGGTCTACAACGACCGCTCCAAGGGCAATTCGCGGATCGATCGCGACCCAACCCTGTTCCAGGCCGACGAGGCAGCGCTGGAGGATATGGTCGGCCACGAATGGGGACTGAATTACCGCGTACGCGGCCGGCATGCCGGACAGGACCCGCTGCTGTTTCTCGACCTGCGCAACGCCCGCGGCTGGATCAAGGCCAACAGCGCCGACAAGTCCGTGCTCAACCTGTTCGCCTACACCTGCGGCGTCGGTCTGTGCGCCGCGGCGGGTGGCGCACGCGAGGTGATCAACCTCGACTTCGCCCAGGGTAACCTTGCTGTGGGCCGCGAAAACGGTGCGCTCAACCCCGAGTTGCCCGCCATGCAGTTCATCCAGTCCGATTACTTCCCGGCGATTCGTCAGTTGGCCGATCTACCGATCAGCAGCCGACGCGGGCAAAAACTGCCGAGTTACCCGCGCCTGCAACCGCGTCAGTTCGATCTTGTGTTCCTCGACCCGCCAGCCTGGGCCAAGAGTGCCTTCGGTACGGTCGATTTGCTGCGCGATTACCAGAGCCTGCTCAAGCCAGCCCTGCTGGCCACTGCCGAAGGCGGCACCCTGGTGTGCTGCAACAACCTGGCAAAAGTGGAGATGAGCGACTGGCGCGCCCAAGTGCTGCGCTGCGCCGAGAAACTCGGCCGCTCAGTGCAGGATTGCCAGGTCATCGTCCCTGCATCCGACTTCCCTTCGCATGATGCCAAACCGCCGCTGAAAACCCTGATCCTGCAGCTTTGAAGCACGGCCGGCACGCAATCTGAGTGCAGCGATAACGACCGGAACCGAACCGCCGTGCCATACTCCAAGTCGTCTCCTCGTCTGGATAGATGACGCCAAGCCATGCCCAAAGGACTGAAGCGCGCGCTGAGCGCACTGTTGATCACCGTTTTCCTCTACAGCCTGATCGGCTTCCTGATTCTGCCGGGCATCGCCCTGCGTGTCGCCAATCAGCAGTTGGCGCAGTACGCCACGCTGCCCGCCTCGCTGCAGCGCGTGCAGCTCAACCCCTTCACGCTCGAGCTGAGCCTCTGGGGCCTGCGTATCGGCGAGAGTGGCCAGGAGCAAGTGAGCTTCCAGCGCCTCTACGCCAACTTGCAAAGTGACAGCCTGTGGAGCGGTGCCTTGCACCTGAGTGACGTCGAGCTTGACGGTGCGCGCACTGAAATACTCTTCGCCAAAGACGGTACGCTTAATCTCACCCAGTTGTTCCACCTGCCGGAAAGTCAGGCGGAACCCAAGACAGAAAGCAGCGAGCCCTTCCCGCTGCGCATCGACAGCATCCGTCTGCGCGAAAAGTCTCTGCGCTTCCAGGACCTGCGCCCGAGCGAGGCTGTGGAATTCGCCTATGACGCGCTCGATCTGGAATTGCACAACCTCAGCACCCTGGCCGGTGACAACGCCGAAATGACCATGACCGCCAGTGGCCCGCACGGCGCGCAGATCGACTGGCGCGGCCAGGTCAGCCTGACGCCCATCACCTCCAGCGGCAGTCTGAGCATCAGCGATGGCCGCCTGAGCACCTTCTGGCCTTACGTGCGGGATGCCTTGCCGTTGGTGCTGAAAGAAGGCCAGGTCGACCTCAGCAGCGACTATCGCCTCGACCTCTCCAGCGGCACCGAGCTACAACTGAGCAAGGTCAAGGTGCAGTTGGCCCCCTTCGCCATCGACGATCCGCAAGGCAAACCGCTGGTACGCCTGCAGCGGCTGGATATCGACAACACCAGTCTCGACCTGGCCAAGCAGCAGGTGGTGATCGGCCAGGTGCGTAGCCAGGGCCTCGAAGCCTGGGCGGCGCGCGAAGCCGACGGCCAGCTGGATTGGCAGAAACTGTTCGCCAAACCCGAAAGCGCCAGTAGCGAGACTGTCGAGCCAACGTCGCAAGCCGGCGATAGCAAGCCCTGGCAAGTGCTGCTGCAAGATGTGCAGCTACGCGACTACAAGGCTCACCTGGCCGACCGCGTGCCGCAGCAGGAAGTGGCGGTGGAGGTCGGCCCACTGAACCTGGACCTGAAGAACTTCGACAGCCTGGGCGACAAGCCTTTCGAACTCAGGCTCGATAGCGGCCTCGGCAAACAGGGCAAGCTGCAGGCAGCCGGCAACGTACAACTGAGCCCGACCAGCGCTCAACTCAAGGTCGCCACGCAGGACATCGACCTGCGCCTGGCGCAGGCCTACCTGAGCCCATTCATTCACCTGGAACTGCGCAGTGGCCTGCTCGGCAGCGACCTCGACGTGCAACTCAAGAGCACCGAACCGCTGGCACTCAGCGTCACCGGCAGCGCCAGGGTCGATCAACTGCACACCCTCGATACCCTGCGCGAACGCGATTTCGTGCGCTGGAAGCAGGTTCGGGTTAATGGTCTCGACTACCGCCACGGTGAAAGCCTGGCCATCGAGCGCGTCGAGTTGGATCAGCCCTATGCACGTTTCGTGATAAACGAGGACCTGACCACCAACGTCAGCGAACTGATCGTGCCGCAGCCGGCGACGCCGAACGAGAGCAAGGCCGATGCGGGCAAACCACTGGCGATCCGCATCGGCGGCGTAGCCATCAATGACGGCTCGGCCAACTTCGCCGACTTCAGTCTGACCCCCAGCTTCGCCACCGCCGTTCAGCAAATGAACGGGCGCATCGGCGTACTCGATAACCAGAAGCCGCAAGCCGCCAGTGTCGATATCCAGGGCAAGGTCGACCGTTACGCGCCAATGAGCATCAAGGGCAAGCTGACGCCGTTCGATCCGCTCAACAGCCTGGATATCGCTACCAGCTTCAAGAACGTCGAACTGACCACCATCACCCCCTATTCCGGCAAGTTCGCCGGCTATCGCATCCGCAAGGGTCGCCTCAACCTCGACCTGCACTACCGCATCGAGAAAGGCCAGCTCAATGCCGAGAACAAGGTGCTGGTGGAGAACCTGCAACTGGGCGAGCGTGTCGACAGCCCGGATGCTGTCGACCTGCCGATTCGCCTGGCAGTGGCCCTGCTCAAGGACACTCAGGGGCGCATCGCCATCGAGCTGCCGGTACAGGGAGACCTGAACAATCCGCAGTTCAGCGTCATGCCCATCGTCTGGCAGACCTTGCGCAATCTGGTGTTGCGCGCGGCACAGGCACCATTCAAGTTCATCGCCGGGCTGGTCGGCGGCAGCAACGTCGACCTCAGTACCGTGCCATTCGCCGCGGGCTCTGCAGAGCTGGAGGGCGACGCACGCCAGGCCTTGGACACCCTGGCAAAAGCGCTCGAGGAACGCCCGAATCTGCGTCTGGAGGTGGAAGGTCAGGCCGCGCAGAGTGCCGACGGCCCGCTGCTGGCCGAACAGCGTCTGCAACGCGAGTTTCGCGAAGGCTGGTACAAGGTGCTGCAACGCCGTGGTGACAAAGTACCGGCCAGCCCCGATGAACTGACGGTCGCGGAAGATGAACAAGCCGCCCTGCTCGAAGGTATTTATCGCACCCGACTCAAGCAGCAGCCGCCAGCCGAGTGGGCCGAGCTGGACAAAGAACAACGCCAGCAGAACATGCGCAAGGCAGTATTGGACTCCTGGGCGCAAAGCAAGTTGTTGCTGCGTCAACTGGCTCAGCAACGCGCTGCAACGATCAAGGATTATCTGGTTGAACAAGGTGGGTTGTACGATGAACGTGTCTACCTGATCGATGCCAACCTGGGTGAGCCCGAAGCCGACGGCCGCGTGCTCACCACCCTGCACCTGGACAGCCAATGATCATGCGCAGCTTATCCATCATCACGTTCACCGCCTTGGTCACCGGCCTGAGCAGTACCAACGCGCAGGCCGACACGCTACGTTGCGGCAGCGCCTTGGTCAGCCTGGGCGACCGCCCGTTCGAGGTCGAGCGCAAATGTGGCGCGCCAGTGCACCGTGACCCGGTCGGCTACACCCTGGGCTCCTATGACCGTCGTGAGTACATGATCGAGGAATGGGTATACGGCCCGAGCAACGGCATGCTCAGCATCCTGCGTTTCGAGGGTAACCGTCTGACCGTCATTGAACGCCGGCGCGAACGCTGAGCAGGAGGTTTTCATGCGCAAATTCAGCTGTCTGCTCACCCTGCTCTGCCTGCCCCTGATGGCCGAGGCGTCCTCCACCTATCGCTGCGGTAGCGCCCTGGTCAGCAAGACAGCGCCCACTGCAGAGGTGCTGAACAAATGTGGCGAGCCTTCCAGCCGCGACTTTGTCGGTTACAAGGAGGTGGTCGACAGCTATGGTTTCCGTAGCGAGGTGAGTGTCGAGGAGTGGATCTACGGCCCGAAAAGCGGCATGTACCACTTTCTCCGTTTCGAGGGCGGCCGCCTGATCGAGGTCCGCAGCAAGCGCGGTAGCTGATCTAACCCTGCATGCCGGGTGCACCTGCCTGACGCATTTCTAGTGCTCAGCACAAAAATCGAGGCCCCGCCGGTCACACCGGCGGGGCCTTCGCGCATCCATGCTTTCGCTATCCGTGCAGATCAGGCGTCCTGCCTGTAGCTATCCATACTGGTAAGGCACCATGCCTGCGATCATCCATGCTGTTTGTGGCATCCTGCCTGCAGCCATCCGTGCTGCTGAGACATCCGTTTCCATAGCTTTCCGTGCTTAATCGGCATCCTTACCAGATAATCCCTACTTAGAGCTTGTCGCTGAAATCGCGCAGCTCTTGCTGGGCCTTTTCCTTGGTCCAGCCGTAACGTTCTTGCAGCTTGCCAGCCAGGTACTCGCTGTGGCCCTCGGCGACGTCCAGGTCGTCATCGGTCAGGTTGCCCCAACGCTCCTTCATACGACCGCTAAGCTGCTTCCATTTGCCTTTGATGATGTCGCTATTCATGGTCATTCTCCCAGTGACAGAAGGTGGGGCCGGGCGCTAGCCCGGCCGGCCCGGCTATCAGTCAGCGGTTTTCAGGGCATCGGCGGACACGTCACGCACACCCTCGATTTCCTTGGTCTTGGCGATAGCCAGATCACGCTCGGCGTCGGTAGCGACCACGCCGGACAGSSCCCCCCCCCGGCCCGGCTATCAGTCAGCGGTTTTCAGGGCATCGGCGGACACGTCACGCACACCCTCGATTTCCTTGGTCTTGGCGATAGCCAGATCACGCTCGGCGTCGGTAGCGACCACGCCGGACAGGGAAACTACGCCCTGGTTGGTCTCGACCTTGATGTCCAGCGCGCTGAGGTTCGAGTCAGCAACGAAGGTGGATTTCACTTTGCTGGTGATCCAGGTGTCGGATACCGCCTGCTCGGCTTTATCCACAGTGTCACTGGCTGCCAGCATGGTCGGCTCAGCGGCGAAGGCTGCGGAGGCCAGAGACATGCTCAGCACGGCAGCGGTCAGGGTAGTAGCGGCAAAACGGTTGATTGGCTGTTTCATGATTCGACTCCTGTACATTCCAGACAATCTGCAAACCAACTCCTGGTTGCAGGTTCACTAGTACTATTGCAGGGCCTGTGCCAGGTTTTAAAATAATAAAAAATCCTTTAAAAACAATAACTTAAATAAAACCGCCATTACGCTTTTGATTGCATTTCGCCGAGTCGCATAAAAGACCTCGGGCAATTTGCATGAACATGGCACCAAGCCACCACCAGCGCGCGTCTAAAGCAATCTGGAGCAGCCCCTGGATGATCTGGACAGTGGCAGAGTTCGAGCGCCCCCTGACGATCAGGCACAAAAAAAGGCTCCCGAAGGAGCCTTTTCGTTCGAACAGGTCAGCCGTACTTAGACGCCAGAGGCCTCGGCAGCAGCTACGTCCTTGATCGACAGTTTGATACGGCCGCGGTTGTCCACGTCCAGTACCAATACTTTCACTTCCTGGCCTTCCTGCAGCACGTCGGTGACCTTCTCCACGCGCTGATCGCTCAGCATGGAGATGTGCACCAGGCCGTCCTTGCCCGGCAGGATGTTGACGAAGGCACCGAAGTCGACGATGCGCTCGACCTTGCCGACGTAGATCTTGCCGATCTCGGCTTCTGCGGTAATGGCCAGTACACGCTGCTTGGCAGCCTCGGCGGCTTCCTTGGTTTCGCCGAAGATCTTGATCGAGCCATCGTCTTCGATGTCGATCGAAGCCTTGGTCTCTTCGCAGATACCACGGATGGTCGCGCCGCCTTTACCGATCACGTCGCGGATCTTGTCCTGGTCGATCTTCATCGCAATCATGGTCGGCGCATTGGCTGACAGCTCGCTGCGCGATTGGGCGATGACCTGGTTCATCTGACCGAGGATGTTCAGGCGAGCTTCCAGCGCCTGCTCCAGCGCCTGCTCCATGATCTCTTCGGTGATGCCCTGGATCTTGATGTCCATTTGCAGTGCAGTAACGCCATTGGCGGTACCGGCAACCTTGAAGTCCATGTCGCCCAGGTGATCTTCGTCGCCGAGGATGTCGGTCAGAACGGCAAACTTGTCGCCTTCCTTGACCAGGCCCATGGCGATACCGGCAACCGGCGCCTTCATCGGTACACCAGCGTCCATCAAGGCCAGGGAAGCGCCGCAGACGGAAGCCATCGAGGAAGAACCGTTGGACTCGGTGATTTCCGACACCACACGAATGGTGTACGGGAACACGTCAGCAGCCGGCAGCATGGCCTGAACCGAACGACGAGCCAGACGGCCGTGACCGATTTCGCGGCGGCCAGTGGCGCCCATACGACCACACTCACCGACCGAGTACGGCGGGAAGTTGTAGTGCAGCATGAAGGGGTCTTTGCGCTCGCCTTCAAGGGTGTCGAGCAGTTGCGCGTCACGGGCGGTACCGAGGGTGGCAACGACCAGTGCCTGGGTTTCGCCACGGGTGAACAGCGCCGAGCCGTGGGTCTTGTCCAGAACGCCGACTTCAATGTTCAGGCCACGCACGGTGCGGGTGTCACGGCCATCGATACGCGGTTTGCCGTTGACGATGTTCTCGCGCACGGTGCGGTATTCGATTTCGCCGAAGGCTTCTTTGACTTCACCGGCGGAAGGCTGACCTTCTTCACCGGAGAACTTGGCAACGACCTGATCTTTCAGCTCGCCCAGACGCGCATAGCGGTCTTGCTTGATGGTGATGGTGTAAGCCTGGGAAATTGCCTCACCAAACTCGCTACGGATAGCGCTCAGCAGAGCAGTGTTCTCGGCTTTCGGCTGCCAGTCCCAGGTCGGCTTGGCGGCTTCGGCGGCCAGCTCGGTAACAGCCTGGATAACCGATTGGAATTCCTCGTGGGCAAACAGTACGGCACCCAGCATCTGGTCTTCGGTCAGCTCTTTGGCTTCCGATTCGACCATCAGCACGGCGTCCTTGGTGCCCGCTACGACCATATCCAGGCTGGAGGCCTTGAGTTGCTCGTAGTTCGGGTTCAGCAGGTAGCCGGTTTCCGGGTGGAAGGCAACGCGCGCAGCACCGATCGGGCCGTTGAACGGAATACCGGAGATGGCCAGGGCAGCCGAGGTACCGATCATCGCAGCGATGTCCGGATCGGTCTTCTTGCTGGTGGAAACCACGGTGCAGATGACCTGCACTTCGTTCTGGAAGCCTTCCGGGAACAGCGGACGGATCGGGCGATCGATCAGACGCGAGGTCAGGGTTTCTTTCTCGGAAGGACGCGCTTCACGCTTGAAGAAACCGCCAGGGATCTTGCCGGCAGCGTAGGTCTTTTCCTGATAGTGCACGGACAGCGGGAAGAAGCCTTTGCTTGGGTCGGCAGTTTTGGCGCCAGTTACGGCGACCAGTACGCTGACGTCGTCGTCAACGGTGACCAGCACTGCGCCGGAGGCTTGACGGGCAATACGGCCAGTCTCGAGGGTAACGGTCGACTGACCGAACTGGAATTTCTTGATTACCGGGTTCACGGTGTTTTCCTTCTCTTTGTTGCCTTGGGGGAAATTGGAAAGAGGCGCGGGAGTCGGACCCGATGCATCCCTCGAAAAGCCAAAAGCTGGAAGCCCAGCGCCACGAGGTGAGGATCACTCCCCACCCGCGACGCCGAACTCCCAGCTTCCAACTTGTGCAGCTCGCGTCTATTAACGACGCAGGCCCAGGCGACCGATCAGGGCGCTGTAACGACTGGTGTCTTTACCCTTCAGGTAGTCCAGCAGCTTACGACGCTGGTTAACCATACGGATCAGACCACGACGGCTGTGGTGATCTTTACCGTTGGCCTTGAAGTGGCCTTGCAGCTTGTTGATGTTGGCGGTCAGCAGGGCAACCTGCACTTCCGGGCTACCGGTATCGCCTTCAGCTTGCTTGTAGTCGTTAACGATCTGGGCTTTTTCTTCAACGCTGAGTGCCATGTTGGCTTCCTCTCATCTGGAAACTGCCGAAGCAGTCTCAATAGGCCGGGAATCGCTCCCCGTGTTTTAAAAAGAGGTATGACCGTGCCTACTAACAGCCACCCTCGCAGTACCTGATGACGACATCGTCAGCATCAGGCTTTCAGCCATCTCGGCCGAATCGTTCGGTGCTACGCACCGGTATAAATCAATCGACGCGGGGCAACACGCCCATCGTCACTCACTTCACCGATGCCGATGAAGCGACCATTGTGATCCTGCACCCGCACCATACCGAACTTCGGTGCTTCCGGCGCTCGCACCGGCTGCCCTTGCAACCAGTAGAACGCGCTGTGCTCGGAGAACTGCAGCAAAGGCCAGTCCTGCAGACCGCTATCGGCCGGTAGCAGGAAGCGATCCAGCGCCTCGTTGCCACCTTCGGCGTGTGCAGCTTCCAGTTCTTCCAGCGTCACGGTGCGCGTCAAATCGAACGGTCCGGCCTTGGTACGACGCAACTCGGCGACATGCGCACCGCAGCCCAGCAATTGGCCAAGATCCTCGACCAACGTACGAATATAGGTGCCTTTACTACAATCAACCGCCAGACGGGCCTGCTCGCCTTCGCAGGCCAGCAGTTCCAGGCGCGCAATAGTAACAGAACGCGCTTCGCGCTCCACTACTTCACCCGCACGGGCCAGCTTGTAGAGTGGCTGACCGTCCTTCTTCAACGCCGAGTACATCGGCGGTATCTGTTTGATTTCACCGCGAAAACGCGGCAGTAGTGCCTCGATTTCGGCGCGACCGACGGTCACCGGGCGCCGTTCGATAACATCACCTTCGGCATCACCAGTGGTGGTGGTAACGCCCAACTGAGCGACGGTCTCGTAGCCCTTGTCAGCGTCGAGCAGATACTGGGAGAACTTGGTCGCTTCACCGAAACACAGCGGCAGCACACCGGTGGCCAGTGGATCGAGGCTGCCGGTGTGACCGGCCTTCTCGGCATTGAGCAGCCAACGCACTTTCTGCAGCGCGGCGTTAGACGTGAAACCGTGCGGCTTGTCGAGCAGGATGATGCCGTCGACCTTGCGGCGAATACGTTTGACCTGCGCCACGCCTTACTCCTTGGAACCTGCGGTGTCGTCGTGCAGACGATCTTCCGCTACGGCACGCTCGATCAGTGCCGACAGGTGAGCACCGCGCTGGACACTCTCGTCATAGTGGAAGTGCAACTGCGGAACGCTGCGCAGCTTCATCGCCTTGCCCAGTTGCATGCGCAGGAAGCCGGCCGCGTCGTTCAGCACCTTGAGGCTCTCCTTGATCGCCTCGGCGTCGTCCTGCCCCATGACGGTGATGAAGACCTTGGCGTGACCGATATCACGGCTGACATCGACGGCGGTGATGGTCACCAGCCCCAGACGCGGGTCCTTGACCTCACGCCGGATAAGCTGGGCCAGCTCGCGCTGCATCTGGTCGCCGATACGCTGGGTACGGCTGTAATCTTTGGCCATTTTCTAGTTACCTTTACTTCCTCCGCTGCCTGTTCGCCAGCGGACTCAAAAGCGGCAAACGCCCGGCCGCGCGAATGCGGGGCCGGGCGTTGCGTGTTGCGACTCGCGATTACAGGCTGCGAGCCACCTGGACTTTCTCGAACACTTCGATCTTGTCGCCGACCTTGACGTCGTTGTAGCTCTTCACGCCGATACCGCACTCCATGCCGTTACGCACTTCGGCGACGTCGTCCTTGAAGCGACGCAGCGATTCCAGCTCACCTTCGAAGATCACCACGTCTTCACGCAGCACGCGGATCGGACGGTTGCGGTAGACGGTACCTTCGATGACCATGCAACCGGCAACCGCGCCAAACTTCGGCGAACGGAATACGTCACGCACTTCGGCGGTGCCCAGAATGTTCTCGCGAACATCGCTGCCGAGCATACCGGTGAGCGCCTTCTTGACGTCTTCGATGATGTCGTAGATGACGTTGTAGTAGCGCATGTCCAGGCCTTCGGCCTCGACGATCTTGCGCGCACCGGCGTCAGCACGGACGTTGAAACCGAACAGTACGGCGTTCGAAGCCAGCGCCAGGTTGGCATCGGACTCGGTGATACCACCGACGCCACCACCGACCACGCGTACTTGCACTTCGTCGTTGCCCAGGGTGCTGAGCGAGCCTTGCAGGGCTTCCAGAGAACCACGCACATCGGACTTGAGCACGATGTTGAGGGTTTTCTTCTCTTCCTGGCCCATGTTCTCGAAGATGTTTTCCAGCTTGCCGGCGTGAGCACGGGCCAGCTTGACCTCGCGGAACTTGCCTTGACGGAACAGGGCAACTTCACGGGCCTTCTTCTCGTCGGCGACCACGGTCATGTCGTCACCGGCATCCGGCGTACCATCGAGGCCGAGAATCTCGACCGGAATGGACGGACCGGCTTCCTTGATCGGCTTGCCGTTCTCGTCGAGCATGGCGCGCACGCGGCCATAGTTGACGCCGACCAGCACCATGTCGCCCTGACGCAGGGTACCGTCCTGAACCAGCACGGTGGCTACCGGGCCACGGCCCTTGTCCAGACGCGATTCGACCACCACACCACGACCCGGGGCCGACGGAGTGGCTTTCAGCTCGAGGACTTCAGCCTGCAGCAGCACGGCCTCGAGCAACTCGTCGATACCGGTACCGGCCTTGGCGGAAACCGGTACGAATGGCGCGTCGCCACCCCACTCTTCCGGAATCACATCCAGTGCGGCCAGGCCGTTCTTGATGTTGTCCGGGTTGGCTTCCGGCTTGTCCATCTTGTTCACTGCAACCACGATCGGCACACCAGCCGCTTTCGCGTGCTGTACGGCTTCCTGAGTTTGCGGCATCACGCCGTCGTCAGCTGCGACGACCAGGATGACGATGTCGGTCGCCTTGGCACCGCGTGCACGCATCGCGGTAAACGCGGCGTGACCGGGGGTGTCGAGGAAGGTGACCATGCCGCGGTCGGTTTCCACGTGGTAGGCACCGATGTGCTGGGTGATACCACCCGCTTCGCCGGAGGCCACTTTGGCGCGACGGATGTAGTCGAGCAGCGAGGTCTTACCGTGGTCGACGTGGCCCATTACGGTCACGACCGGAGCACGGGAGAAGGCTTCACCTTCGAACTTCAGCGACTCGGCCAGGGAATCTTCCAGAGCGGTGTCGCTGACCAGCTTGACCTTGTGGCCCAGCTCTTCGGCGATCAGCTGGGCAGTTTCCTGATCCAGCACCTGGTTGATGGTGGCCGGAGTGCCCATCTTGAACATGAACTTGATGACTTCGGCAGCCTTGACCGACATCTGCTGAGCCAGATCGCCCACAGTGATGGTTTCGCCAATGGCCACATCACGCACCACGGGACCGGCCGGAGCCTGGAAGCCATGCTGGTTGCGCTTTTTCATCTTCGACTTGCCGCGGCCACCACGACGGAAACCGTCGCTTTCTTCATCGACGCTACGCGGAGCGACGCGCGGAGCAGGCGCCTTCTCCTTGGTAGCAGGACGATGCTGAGTGTGCTTGCGGTCGCGACGCTCGTCTTCATCAGAGCGTGCCTTCTCGGGGCGACGCACTTCTTCTTTCTTGCGCTCGACTTCGATGACCGGAGCGGCAACCACCGGCTCGCTGACAGGCGTCGGCGCGGCAGCAGGTGCGGCAGTATCGGTAGTAGCAGTTGCAGCCTGACGCTTGGCCTCTTCTTCGGCCTTGCGCTTGGCGTCTTCCTCGGCCTTCAGGCGCTCGGCCTCGGCAGCTGCCTGCTGAGCTTCCAGCTCACGCTGCTTCTCGGCTTCGAGCTCTTCCGGGCTGCGCTTGACGAAGGTTTTCTTCTTACGCACTTCAACACTGATGGTCTTGCTACCAGCAACGCGCAGCGTGCTGGTGGTCTTGCGTTGCAAGGTGATCTTGCGCGGCTCTTCGACCTTGTCGCCGTGACTGCTCTTGAGATGGGCCAGCAGGGCCTGTTTCTCACTATCGGTCACTACTTGTTCGGCACTGTCGTGGGACAGGCCAGCTTCACGCATCTGCTGCAGCAGGCGCTCAACCGGGGTGTCGACCACTGTGGCCAGTTCTTTCACCGTGACTTGCGTCATGCATCTTTCTCCTCAGGCCGCAACCGCTTATTCGAACCAATGGGCTCGGGCGGCCATGATCAGCTTGCCGGCACGCTCTTCGTCGATGCCGTCGATGTCGAGCAGGTCGTCAATCGACTGCTCGGCCAGGTCTTCACGGGTAATCACGCCGCGCAGCGCAAGCTCCAGAGCCAGCGCCTTGTCCATGCCTTCCAGTTCCAGCAAATCATCTGCCGGATGGGCATCGGCCAACTTCTCCTCGTTGGCGATCGCCTTGGTCAGCAGACGATCCTTGGCCCGTGCACGCAGCTCATTGACGATCTCCTCGTCGAAGCCGTCGATACTGAGCATTTCTTCCATGGGTACGTAGGCAATCTCTTCGAGACTGGTGAAACCCTCTTCAACCAGGACTTGTGCCAGCTCTTCGTCGACTTCCAGCTCGTCGATGAAGGACTGCATGATGTCGCCGGTTTCTGCCTGTTGCTTGGCCTGAATGTCCGCTTCGGTCATCACGTTCAGGGTCCAGCCGGTCAATTGACTGGCAAGACGCACGTTCTGACCGCCACGACCAATGGCCTGGGCCAGGTTGTCTTCGCCGACGGCGATGTCCATGGCATGGGCATCTTCATCGACGATGATCGCAGCCACTTCAGCCGGCGACATGGCATTGATGACGAACTGCGCGGGGTTGTCGTCCCACAGCACGATATCGACGCGCTCACCGCCCAGCTCACCGGAAACGGCCTGGACGCGCGAACCACGCATACCGATGCAGGCACCCTGCGGGTCGATACGCTTGTCCTTGGAGCGCACGGCGATCTTGGCGCGCGAACCCGGATCACGGGAGGCGGCCTTGACGTCGATCAGCCCTTCGGCGATTTCCGGTACTTCGATGCGGAACAGCTCGATCAGCATTTCCGGAGCGGTACGCGACAGGATCAGCTGCGGGCCGCGGTTCTCGGTACGAATTTCCTTGAGCAGGGCACGAAGACGCACACCAACGCGGAAAGTCTCACGCGGGATGATGTCTTCACGGGCCAGCAGCGCCTCGGCGTTGTTACCCAGGTCAACGATGACGTTGTCGCGGGTGACCTTCTTCACGGTGCCGGAGATGATCTCACCCAGGCGCTCGCGGTAGGCGTCTACCACCTGGGCACGCTCGGCCTCACGCACTTTCTGCACGATGACCTGCTTGGCGGTTTGCGCGGCGATGCGGCCGAACTCGATGGAATCGACCTTCTCTTCGAGCACGGTACCGATCTTGGCGTTGGCCTCAACGGCCTGCGGCATATCCTCGGTCACCTGGTAGGCAGGGTCCTCGAACTCGGACTCGTCGACCACGGTCCAGCGCCGGAAAGTTTCGTAGCTACCGTTCTGACGGTTGATCGACACACGCAGGTCGACCTCGTCCTCGAAACGTTTCTTGGTGGCGGTCGCCAGAGCCAGCTCCAGCGCCTCGAAAATCACGCCGGCCGGTACACCTTTTTCGTTGGATACCGACTCAACAACCAGCAGTACTTCTTTGCTCATCGTACGCCTCGCCTTTCGCAATCCATTGGTTCTGCGCAGTCCGCGTCACGTTCACGCCATTGGCGCTATCGTCGTGAGCTGCCGCGCTACCTTCGCGCCATCTGTGTCGCTCGCGCTGCGCCGAAAATCGGCAGTTCAGCAGCGCCACAAAATCCGCATATCAATCAAATCGGGGGATGATATTGGCCTTGTCGATCAGGTCGATCGGCAACAGATACTCGTGGTCATCCACCTGAACTACCACGTCCTGCTCCTCCACACCGCGAAGGAGGCCCTGGAAGTTACGACGCCCGTCGAAAGGCGAACGCAGCTTGATCTTCACCTGTTCACCGGCATGCGTCGCAAACTGTTCGATGGTGAACAACGGACGATCCATGCCAGGAGAAGAAACTTCCAGTGTGTACTCCGAGGTAATCGGATCCTCGACATCGAGTACACCACTGAGCTGACGGCTGACGATTTCACAATCATCGATGAGGATGCCATCGGCTTTATCGATATAGACACGCAGCAGCGAATGACGCCCCTGCGACAGGAACTCGATGCCCCAACATTGGTAACCGAGCGCCTCGATTACTGGGGCCAACAAGGCCTGCAACTGTTCTAGCTTGCTCGACACTTAACGGCCCTCGTGCATGCTGTGCAAATAAAAAATGGGCGAAACGCCCATCCCTTCAATCCGCCGTGAATACCAACGGACACTGTCTTTCAGCTAACAAAAAGCCCCTGAAAAGGGGCCTGCTGAAACTGGTTGCGGGGGCAGGATTTGAACCTACGACCTTCGGGTTATGAGCCCGACGAGCTACCAGACTGCTCCACCCCGCGTCAAAGCTGGGCCGGAATTATACGGCCACCCCCTGGCGAGGGTCAACCAAACACTCCAGCAACAAGAAAGCCCGCGAACTGCGGGCTTTCTTGAGTATGGTACCGAGGAGGGGACTCGAACCCCTACAGCCTATGGCCACTACCACCTCAAGGTAGCGTGTCTACCAATTCCACCACCTCGGCAAAACTGTTACTGCTCTGGAGCCTCCGGCACGTCCGAAGCATCAGACGCTGGAGCTTGCTCTTCGAGCACCGGCACGTCTTCGACAGCCGGTTTTTGTTGAACTTCCAGAACCGCTGGATCTGGCAGACCAACCTGAGTCAGTGCATCAGCTTTTTCTTTAGCAAAGTACGCTAAACCCAAGCTGGTAATGAAAAAAGCTGCGGCGAGTATACCAGTAAA
The DNA here is from genome assembly GCF_032621725.1 of Pseudomonas sp. zfem001. Lineage (NCBI taxonomy): Bacteria > Pseudomonadati > Pseudomonadota > Gammaproteobacteria > Pseudomonadales > Pseudomonadaceae > Pseudomonas > Pseudomonas sp. zfem001. The sequence goes on from NZ_JAVYJI010000008.1 coordinate 56,396, forward strand.
CTTACTCAGAAAGGTAGAGGAACCTTGGCTTCCGAATACAGTTGCCGAAGCACCCGAACCGAACGACGCACCTGCGTCAGCGCCCTTACCCTGCTGCAACAGCACCAGCGCTACAATCCCGATCGCACCCATCAGGTGCAAAACAACAATGACTGTTTCCAGCATTCTTCAGTTTCCTGCAGCGCGACAGATCGCACCGAATTCATCCGCATTCAGAGAGGCACCACCTACGAGCCCCCCATCGATATCCCGCATGCCGAACAACTCGACAGCACTGGCGGCCTTTACACTGCCGCCATAAAGAATTCTCAACTCACTCGCGACATCAGCATCGAGCTGCGCAACTTGCGCGCGGATCGCCGCATGCACTTCCTGAGCTTGCTCGGGCGTAGCGGTCAACCCGGTGCCAATGGCCCACACAGGCTCATAGGCCACTACGGCGTTTTTCAGTACATCGACACCTAGCGCATCGATCACTGCAGCCAACTGGCCACCCACTACACCCAGCGTTGCATTCGCTTCGCGTTGCTCACGGGTTTCACCAACACAGAGCACGGGAGTCAAACCTGCAGCCTGTACCGCTGCAAACTTGCGTGCGACCACTTCATCGCTTTCACCCAGAATCAGGCGACGCTCCGAGTGACCAACCAGCACCAGCTCACAACCACCATCGACCAACTGACTGACTGCCAGCTCACCGGTCAAGGCGCCCTGCTCAACTTGAGCCGCGCAATCCTGCGCCCCAATCTTCACCGCCTTACCACTCAGACCTTCGACGACCTGAGCGATATGCAGACTGGAAGGAAACACTGCAACCTCTACATCCGCAGGCAGCACCTGCCGACACAACCCTTCGATCAGCTCTGCGACGCTTGCGCGGGTACCGTGCATTTTCCAGTTACCGGCGACTAAGGTGCGACGCATGTTTTGCCTCGTCGATCAAAGAGGGCGCAGATGTTACCCAAGAGCACCCTCGGTAGCAAGCTCAATCAAGCACAGACTTCGGCAACAATCTTAGCCAATTCATCGGCATAGCCGCGAACCGAGCTTTCCTCGTCACCCTCGACCATTACCCGCACCAATGGCTCGGTGCCAGATTTGCGTAGCAGTACGCGACCGCGCCCTGCCATGCTCTCGGTCACCCGCGCGCAAGCCTCTTTAACGGACGGATGCTCGAGCGGGTCGAGCGCACCGGAAAACCGCACATTGACCAATATCTGCGGGCATTTTTTCAGATCGCTGCGCGCCTCGACCAGACTCTGGCCACGACGCTTGAGCGCCATCAGCACCTGCAGAGCGGCAATGATCGCATCGCCGGTGGTGGTGTGCTGGAAGCACACCAGGTGCCCAGAGTTCTCGCCCCCAAGTTGCCAGTTGCGCGCCAGCAATTCAGCGATCACATAGCGATCGCCCACATTGGCGCGAACGAATGGGATGTTCAGATCTGCCAGAGCCAGCTCCAGCCCCAGATTGCTCATCAACGTGCCGACCACACCGCCGCGCAGACGATCACGCTCCTGCAGGTCTCGCGCAATGATGAACAACAGCTCGTCACCGTCGACCACCGCACCGTACTGATCGACCATCAGCACGCGATCAGCATCACCATCGAAGGCAATACCCAGGTCCGCCTGCTGTGCGACCACTTCAGCCTGCAACGCCGCGATGTGCGTAGAGCCACAAGCATCATTGATATTGAGCCCATCAGGCTGAGCCGAAATGACCCGAACCTCTGCACCCAGCTCGCGGAATACACTCGGCGCCACCTTGTAGGCAGCACCATGAGCGCAATCGAGGACGATCTTCAGCCCCTTGAAGCTGGTGCCGCTGGGCACGCTGCCCTTGCAGAACTCGATATAGCGCCCCGAAGCGTCGTTGATTCGCGAAGCCTTGCCGATCCCGGCAGACTCGACCACGGTCATCGGCTGGTCGAGCAACTCTTCGATCATCAGCTCGACATCATCCGGAAGCTTGGTGCCTTCGCTGGAAAAGAATTTGATGCCGTTATCGTCATGCGGATTGTGCGAAGCACTAATGACGATACCGGCATCAGCCTGGAAAGTACGTGTCAGGTAGGCGATGGCCGGCGTCGGCATCGGCCCGAGCAGTTGCACGTCAGCCCCTGCAGCAGCCAGCCCCGCTTCAAGGGCAGACTCGAACATGTAGCCAGAAATACGCGTGTCCTTGCCGATCAGAATGCGGCACTTACCCTGCTTGCGAAACGCCATGCCAGCGGCCCAGCCGAGCTTGAGCATGAAATCCGGAGTAATGGGAAACTGGCCAACGCGGCCACGAATACCGTCGGTGCCGAAGTATTTTCTAGTCATAACGCTTTCCTTGTTATTGCGCCGCTTCAACCGCAGCGATCATGCGCACCACATCTACCGTTTCGGCGACATCGTGCACACGCAAAATATGTGCGCCCTTGGTCAATGCCAGGGCCGCCAATGCCAAACTACCGAAGAGGCGATCGCCAACCTCGTGACCGAGCACCTTACCGATCATGCTCTTGCGCGAGACACCAACCAGCAAGGGCCGCCCCAACGCAGAGAGTTCGCCCATGCGCTTGAACAGGGCGAGATTGTGCTCCAGGGTCTTGGCAAAACCAAAGCCCGGATCGAGCAGGATCCGCTCGGCGGGAATACCGGCCGTCGCGCAGGCGGCCATGCGCTCGACGAGAAAATCATGCACCTCTGAGACGATGTCCGAATACTGCGGATCATCCTGCATGTTGCCGGGCTCGCCGCGCATATGCATCAGACAAACCGGCAGACCGGTATCTGCCGCCGCATCCAGAGCACCGTCACGCTGCAGCGAGCGCACATCATTGATCAGCCCAGCGCCCAGCCTTGCCGTCTCCCGCATGACTGCAGGCGTCGAGGTATCCACGGAAATGATCACGTCGAGCTCACGGGCGATGGCTTCGACAACTGGCGCAACCCGCTCCAGCTCCTCAGTAGGCGAAACGCTTCGCGCCCCAGGACGGGTGGACTCACCACCGATATCGATCAGTGTCGCACCTGCTGCGACCATCTGCTCGGCATGACGCAGTGCGGCGGCGCGCGCCGTAAAACGCCCGCCGTCAGAAAAAGAATCAGGAGTGACATTGAGGATGCCCATCACCTGCGGACGGGACAAATCAAGAAGCCGGCTACCACAGGGTAGCCGGCTCGGGTGTTGCGCTTGAGACATATGAAACCTTAGTGCTCGGCCGCCGGCCCACCAATGGGCTTTTCAGAGCGGTCTGGCTCGTCGACTTTGGCCTGCGGAGCACCAGAGTCGTCACCACCACCCCAGCCGCGCGGCTCACGGGGCTCGCGACCATTCATGATGTCATCGATCTGCTCAGCGTCGATGGTTTCATATTTCATCAACGCTTCGGCCATGGCATCGAGCTTGTCACGGTTCTCTACCAGCAGCTTCTTGGCCGTGTCGTAGCATTCATCGATGATACGGCGCACTTCCTCGTCGATCTGCTTGGCAGTCTCACCGGACACATTGCTGGCCTGACTGCCCATGCTACGCCCCAGGAAGACTTCACCTTCCTCCTCCGCATACATCAGCGGGCCCAGCTTCTCGGACAGGCCCCACTTGGTGACCATGTTCTTGGCCAGCTGGGTGGCGCGCATGATGTCGTTCGAAGCGCCTGTGGTGACACCATCGAAGCCCAAGGTCATCTCTTCGGCGATACGGCCACCGAACAGCGAGCAGATCTGGCTGATCAAGGCGCGCTTGCTGAGGCTGTAACGATCTTCTTCCGGCAGGAACATGGTCACACCCAAGGCACGACCGCGCGGAATAATGGAAACCTTGTAGACAGGGTCATGCTCGGGAACCAGGCGACCGACGATGGCGTGCCCCGCCTCGTGGAACGCAGTATTGAGCTTCTCTTTGTCGGACATGACCATGGTCTTGCGCTCTGCGCCCATCATGATCTTGTCCTTGGCCAGCTCGAACTCCTTCATTTCTACCAGGCGCTTACCGGCACGAGCAGCGAACAGAGAAGCTTCGTTGACCAGGTTGGCCAGATCAGCACCGGAGAAGCCCGGAGTACCGCGCGCGATGACAGCCGGATTGACGTCGTCGCCCATAGGCACTTTACGCATGTGCACTTTCAGAATCTGCTCGCGACCGCGGATATCAGGCAGGCCAACAACCACCTGACGGTCAAAGCGCCCAGGACGCAGCAGCGCAGGATCGAGAACGTCCGGACGGTTGGTGGCAGCGATGACGATAATGCCGTCGTTCATTTCGAAGCCGTCCATCTCCACCAGCAATTGGTTGAGAGTCTGCTCACGTTCGTCGTGACCGCCGCCCATGCCGGCGCCACGATGGCGACCAACAGCGTCGATCTCGTCGATGAAGATGATGCAAGGGGCGTGCTTCTTGGCCTGATCGAACATGTCGCGAACGCGGGAAGCACCCACACCCACGAACATCTCGACGAAGTCGGAACCGGAAATGGTGAAGAACGGCACTTTCGCTTCGCCGGCCACAGCTTTGGCCAGCAAGGTCTTGCCGGTACCTGGCGAGCCGACCATCAGCACGCCACGCGGGATACGACCGCCCAGACGCTGGAACTTGCCTGGATCGCGGAGGAATTCCACCAACTCGCTGACTTCTTCCTTGGCCTCGTCGCAACCAGCAACGTCAGCAAAGGTGGTCTTGACCTGATCCTCGGAAAGCAGGCGCGCCTTGGACTTACCAAAGCTCATCGGCCCGCCCTTACCGCCGGCCCCGCCTTGCATCTGACGCATGAAGAACATGAATACCGCGATGATCACCAGGATCGGGAAGCTTGCCACCAGCAGTTGAGTCCAGATGCTCTGCTGCTCCGGCTGCTTGCCTTCGATGACCACGTTGTTGTCGATCAGGTCGCCAATCAGGCCGCCGTCCTGGATCGCCGGGCGAATGGTCTTGAAGCCTTCGCCATCGGTACGCTTACCAGTGATCACATAGCCGTCGACGGTGACGCGCTCGACGCGCCCTTCCTTGACCTGCTCGATGAATTGCGAGTAGCTCAGGGTCTGCGGCTCGCTCGGACTGGAGAAGTTGTTCATCACGGTAACCAGCACCGCCGCGATGATCAGCCACAGGATCAGATTCTTTGCCATGTCGTTCAATTAGCTACCCTCTGAAGCAGGCCTCGTGGCGAAGCGGGCTTCCCATGACGACCAATGATATACCGACTAACTTACACCAAACGCCCGCGTCCCGCAGGCGCCGTCTGTAACCCTTTATGAGGTTTCTGCCACTGAGACCGACATGGTCGATACCAGTTTCAATCACACCCCGCGAAAGCCACGCGCCAGCAGATATTGTTCACGGGAGCGATCACGCGAGGAGAGCGGCTTGCGCATCTGCACCTTGTCGAACGTCTCACGCACCTGCTTGTGATAAGCGTCGAAACCTTCGCCCTGGAAGATCTTGATCAGAAAATCACCGCCCGGACGCAATACACGCCCGGCCAGATCCAGCGCCAGCTCGCACAGATACATGGCGCGCGCCTGATCGGCGGTTCTTACCCCACTCATATTGGGGGCCATATCGGAAATAACAAGGTCCACCGGATTTTCGCCGATGGCTTCGAGAATCTGCGCGAAGACCGCGTCATCGGTGAAGTCACCCTGAATGAAGGTGACATCAGGGATGCTGTCCATCTCCAGGATGTCGGAAGCGATCAGCCGCCCTTTGTCGCCAATCACCCGACTGGTGACCTGCGACCAACCGCCCGGTGCCGCGCCGAGATCGACTACGGTCATGCCTGGGCGCAGGATGCGATCCTTCTCCTGGATTTCCAGCAACTTGTAGCTGGCGCGCGAACGATAGCCGTCCTTCTGCGCCATCTTCACGTAAGGATCGTCGAAATGTTCTTTCAGCCAACGCTGGCTGGTCTTGGAACGTGCCACTGAAACCTCTGACTCAACGGGTCATGAATAACTGCGCGGGCTCGGGTAAGATAAGCGCCGTTTTCCAGACCGAACTAGGTACTAACGATTATGCCGCTCACTCAAGAGCAGAAGAAACAATTCAAATCTATCGGCCACCACCTGAAACCTGTATTGATCGTGGCTGACAATGGTTTGACCGAGGGCGTGCTGGCCGAACTGGACCGCGCCCTGAACGATCACGAGCTGATCAAGGTACAGCTGCGCCTCACCGAACGCGAGGATCGCCAGGCCGCCATTGTAGCCCTGTGCGAGAGCGGACGCGCTGAACTGGTCCAGTCGATTGGCAAGGTCGCCCTGCTCTATCGCAAGAACCCCAAGCCGAATCGCAACCTGTCCAACGTCATTCGTTACCAGGGTTGAGGCGCTTCTATCGCGATCACGGGCAAGCACGGCGCGCCCTGATCGCGAATGAATTCGCGCCTGAAAGCGCAGTTAGCGCCTGATCGGCGCCCCAGGCACGGGCTGCAGCACCAGCAACAGCCCACAAAATGCCATCACCAGATAGCTGAAGCGCAACCAGTACTCGGCCTCAGGCCAGTACTGCAACACAGCAAAGTAGCTCAGGACCATGGCCGCAACGGTCAGCAGCAGTTGCCCACGCATATCCCGCAACAGACTCGACAGACCTTCACTGCGCAGCAGGGCAAAAGTTTGCAGCGCAACGCATACCGCTGTCAGACCGACCAGTAGCGGCACCAGCCGCGTGGCTATCTCCTGTACCAGCAGCGGCGCCAGGCCAACCTGACCGATAGCTGGCAGGATGACGAATTGCAGCAACCACAAACCGCCAACCCAGAGGGTCTGGGCCAGCTGCCAACTTATGGCAGCCGCCCGCGACGGTTGTTGCGGTTTAGATATGACGAACTTCGACAATCTCGTACTCGATCAGGCCGCTGGGGGTCTGCACCGCCACCACATCACCCTCGCTCTTGCCGATCAGGGCACGAGCGATAGGTGAGCCGACGGAGATCTTGCGCTGCTTGATGTCGGCTTCGTCTTCACCAACGATCTGGTAGGTCACGCTTTCGTCGGTCTCGACGTTGGCGATTTCCACCGTGGTGCCGAAGATCACCTTGCCGGTGTGCTCGATGCTGGTGACGTCGATGATCACTGCGTTCTGCAGACGGCCTTCGATATCACGCACACGCGCCTCGACCATGCCCTGCTGCTCGCGCGCGGCATGGTATTCGGCGTTTTCCTTGAGATCGCCCAGCTCGCGGGCTTCACCGATGTCCTGGCTGAGTTTCGGACGCACCACCTTGGTCAGGTGCGCCAGCTCTTCTTCCAGGGCGCGAGCGCCCTGAACAGTCATGGGGTACTTGTTCATGCCTTGATTCCTGCATGCAGATCCTGCAGCCGGCGCACGGTCTTCTCGGGACCGAACTTGAGCGCTTCACAGACCGCCTGCCCCGCCGCGATGGTGGTGGTGCAGTAGATCTTGTGCTGCAGGGCGTTACGACGGATCGAGTAGGAGTCAGCGATGGACTGACGCCCCTCGGTGGTATTGATGATCAGAGTGACTTCGTCATTCTTGATCATGTCGACCACGTGCGGACGGCCTTCGGTCACCTTGTTCACGCGGCGTACCGGCAGGCCGGCAGCCTCGATCACCTTGGCAGTGCCGGCGGTGGCGACCACCTCGAAGCCCAGTGCGACCAGGTCACGGGCGACCTGAACGGCTTCCGGCTTGTCGTCCTCACGCACACTGATGAACGCGCAACCGGAGTTCGGCAGGATTTCGCTGGCGCCCAACTGAGCCTTGGCGAAGGCTTCGCCGAAGGTGTCGCCGACACCCATGACTTCACCGGTGGATTTCATCTCTGGGCCGAGGATCGGGTCGACACCCGGGAACTTGGCGAAGGGGAACACCGCTTCCTTGACGCTGAAGAACGGCGGGATGATTTCCTCGCTGTAACCCGCTTCGGCCAGGCTCTTGCCGGCCATGACGCGAGCAGCCACCTTGGCCAGCGACTCGCCGACGCACTTGGAGACGAACGGCACGGTACGCGAGGCGCGCGGGTTCACTTCGATGACGTAGATGTCCTCGCCCTGCACGGCCATCTGTACGTTCATCAGACCGACCACGCCGAGCTCCAGGGCCATTTTCTTGACCTGTTCGCGGATCTCGTCCTGGATGTGCATCGGCAGCGAGTACGGCGGCAACGAGCAAGCAGAGTCACCGGAGTGCACGCCAGCCTGTTCGATGTGCTGCATGATCGCACCGATCACTACGGTCTCGCCGTCGCACACCGCATCCACGTCCACCTCGATGGCGCAGTTGAGGAAGCGATCGAGCAGCACCGGGCTGTCGTTGGAGACCTTCACCGCTTCGCGCATGTAGCGTTTGAGCTCTTCTTCCTGGTAGACGATTTCCATCGCCCGGCCGCCCAGTACGTAGGACGGACGCACCACCATTGGGTAACCGATGTTCTTCGACAGAGCCAGGGCTTCATCTTCGCTGCGCGCAGTGGCGTTGGCCGGCTGACGCAGGTTCAGGCGCTGCACCATCTGCTGGAAGCGCTCGCGGTCTTCGGCGCGGTCGATGGCCTCAGGGCTGGTGCCGATGATCGGAACGCCCGCTTCTTCCAGAGCGCGGCAGATCTTCAGCGGGGTCTGGCCGCCGTACTGGACGATGACGCCTTTCGGCTGCTCGACACGGACGATTTCCAGCACGTCTTCCAGGGTCACCGGCTCGAAGTACAGGCGATCGGAGGTGTCGTAGTCGGTGGAGACGGTTTCCGGGTTGCAGTTGACCATGATGGTCTCGTAACCGTCTTCACGCATTGCCAGCGCAGCGTGCACGCAGCAGTAGTCGAACTCGATGCCTTGGCCGATACGGTTGGGGCCACCACCGAGAATCATGATCTTCTCGCGGCTCGACGGATTGGCCTCGCACTCTTCCTCGTAGGTCGAATACATGTAGGCGGTGTCGGTGGCGAATTCGGCGGCGCAGGTGTCCACACGCTTGTACACCGGCAGCACTTTCAGCTTGTGGCGATGAGCACGCAGGCTCTTCTCGGAAACACCCAGCAGCTTGGCCAGGCGCGCATCGGAGAAGCCCTTGCGCTTGAGCTTGAACATCAGGTCGCGGTCGATAGCCGACAGCCCCAGGGTCTCCACGGTCGCTTCGTCCTTGATCAGATCTTCGATCTGCACCAGGAACCACTCGTCGATACGGGTCAGCTCGAACACTTCGGCGACGGTCTTGCCGGCGCGGAAGGCATCAGCCACGTACCAGATACGGTCGGCGCTGGGCACGGTCAGCTCGCGACGCAGAGTACTTTCAGCCTCCGGGTCGTTCAGGTCGAGCTTCGGATCGAAGCCGGCAACGCCGACTTCCAGACCGCGCAGGGCTTTCTGCATGGATTCCTGGAAGGTACGGCCGATGGCCATGACCTCGCCCACAGACTTCATCTGAGTGGTCAGGCGGGCGTCGGCTTTCGGGAATTTCTCGAAGGCGAAGCGCGGAACCTTGGTTACCACATAGTCGATGGCCGGCTCGAACGACGCCGGGGTACGACCGCCAGTGATGTCGTTGCTCAGCTCGTCGAGGGTGTAACCGACAGCCAGCTTGGCGGCGATCTTGGCGATCGGGAAGCCGGTGGCCTTGGAAGCCAGCGCCGAGCTGCGCGATACACGCGGGTTCATTTCGATGACGACCATACGACCGGTGTTCGGGCAGATGCCGAACTGCACGTTGGAGCCACCGGTTTCCACGCCGATCTCACGCAGTACCGCCAGCGAGGCGTTACGCAGGATCTGGTATTCCTTGTCGGTCAGCGTCTGAGCAGGGGCAACGGTGATCGAGTCACCGGTGTGCACGCCCATCGGATCGAAGTTCTCGATGGAGCAGACGATGATGCAGTTGTCCTTCTTGTCACGGACCACCTCCATCTCGTATTCCTTCCAGCCGATCAGCGACTCGTCGATCAGCAGCTCGCTGGTCGGCGACAGGTCGAGACCACGGGCGCAGATTTCCTCGAACTCTTCACGGTTGTAGGCGATACCACCACCGGTGCCACCCATGGTGAAGGACGGACGGATGATGCACGGGAAGCCGACTTTTTCGAGGACGCCGTAAGCGTCTTCCATGCTGTGGGCAATGCCGGATACCGGGCAAGCCAGGCCGATGTCTTTCATCGCCTTGTCGAAGCGCGAACGGTCTTCAGCCTTGTCGATGGTGTCGGCGTTGGCACCGATCATCTCGACGCCGAACTTTTCCAGCACGCCGTGACGCTCCAGGTCCAGCGCGCAGTTCAGTGCGGTCTGGCCACCCATGGTCGGCAGCAGGGCGTCGGGGCGCTCCTTCTCGATGATCTTGGCCACGGTGGCCCACTTGATCGGCTCGATATAGGTGGCGTCGGCCATCGACGGGTCAGTCATGATGGTGGCCGGGTTGGAGTTCACCAGGATGACGCGGAACCCTTCTTCCTTCAGCGCCTTACAGGCCTGGGCGCCGGAGTAGTCGAACTCACAGGCCTGGCCGATGACGATGGGGCCAGCACCGAGGATCAGGATGCTTTTGATGTCTGTACGTTTTGGCATAGCGGTTACTCGAATCCTTGGGTCAGTCGGCGGGGCTTAACGGCGCTTGGCCATGGCTTCGATGAAGCGGTCGAACAGCGGCGCCACGTCGTGCGGGCCGGGGCTCGCCTCGGGGTGACCCTGGAAGCTGAAGGCGTCCTTGTCGGTACGCTCGATGCCCTGCAGGGTGCCGTCGAACAGCGACTTGTGAATCGCGCGCACATTGCTCGGCAGGCTGCTTTCGTCCACGGCGAAACCGTGGTTCTGGCTGGTGATCATCACCACGCCGCTGTCGAGATCCTGTACCGGGTGGTTGGCACCGTGGTGGCCATGGCCCATTTTCAGGGTCTTGGCGCCAGAGGCCAGGGCCAGCAGCTGGTGGCCGAGGCAGATGCCGAATACCGGGATATCGGTTTCCAGCACGTCCTTGATCGCCTGGATCGCGTAGTCGCAAGGCTCGGGATCGCCAGGGCCGTTAGACAGGAACACGCCATCAGGATTGAGCGCCAGCACGTCGCTGGCCGGAGTTTGCGCCGGCACCACGGTCAGGCGGCAGCCACGCTCGACCAGCATGCGCAGGATGTTCAGCTTCACGCCGTAGTCGTAGGCGACCACATGATAAGGCAGTTCGCTGGCCGGGATTTCCGGGTGGCTATCGTCCTTCAGATTCCAGGTGCTTTCGCGCCACTCGTAGCGCTCGGTGCAGCTGACTACCTTGGCCAGGTCCATGCCCTTGAGGCCCGGGAAGCTGCGCGCCAGCTCCAGTGCTTTCTCTTCGGTGGCGTCGTCACCGACCAGAATGCAGCCGTTCTGCGAACCTTTTTCGCGCAGGATGCGAGTCAGGCGGCGAGTATCGATACCGGCGATGGCGACGGTGCCGTTGGCTTTCAGGTACTCGTCCAGCGGCTGCTTGTCGCGCCAGTTGCTGGAGATCAGCGGCAGGTCACGGATGATCAGGCCAGCGGCCCATACGCGGTTGGACTCGGCATCTTCCGGCGTGGTGCCGGTGTTGCCGATGTGCGGGTAAGTCAGGGTAACGATCTGCTGGGCATAGGATGGATCGGTAAGGATTTCCTGATAGCCGGTCATGGCGGTGTTGAACACCACCTCTCCAATCGTCTGGCCATCGGCCCCGATGGAATCGCCGCGAAAAATGCTGCCGTCAGCAAGGGCCAAAATGGCAGGTTTGGGGGCTGGCTTAGTCAAGAAGACCTCCGTCTCGATCAAGGCTTGAAGCAAACGCAGGTTGTAAAAAAGCGGGATGACGTGTGAAGGTCATCCCGCTTTTTTATTTGAGCCATTCTGCGTAACTTTTAGTGGACACACTAAAACAGGAAGCTTACAGGAAAACCCTTTTTCGGTCCACCCGATAAGACGCCTCAGTCACACATTCACATCAACGCAGGCCCAACACGTCCTGCATGTCGTACAGCGCCGGCGAACGCTGCTGCAGCCACAGCGCAGAACGCACTGCGCCCTTGGCGAAAGTCATGCGGCTGGAGGCCTTGTGCGTGATCTCTACGCGCTCGCCGTCGGCGGCGAACAACACGGTGTGATCACCCACCACATCACCGGCACGCACGGTGGCGAAACCAATGGTTTCACGCTCACGCGCACCGGTCTGACCTTCACGACCGTAGACGGCGACCTTCTGCAGATCACGCCCCAATGCATCGGCAACCACTTCGCCCATGCGCAGCGCGGTGCCGGACGGCGCATCGACCTTGTGCCGATGGTGGGCTTCGATGATCTCGATATCCACGTCATCACCCAATACGCGAGCTGCGGTATCGAGCAGCTTCAGGCACAGGTTGACGCCAACACTGAAGTTGGCGGCGAAAACGATAGGGATCTGCTTGGCCGCTTCGCTAAGCTGCTGCTTCTCTTCTGGCGTGAAGCCCGTGGTGCCGATGACCATGGCCTTGCCCGCCTGGCGGCAGACTTCCAGGTTCTTCAGCGTCACCGACGGGTGAGTGAAGTCGATCAGCACATCGAAATCATCGATCACGGCGCTCAGGTCGCCTGCCAGGGTTACCCCGATCTTGCCCAGACCAACCAGCTCACCGGCATCAGCACCGACCAGGCTGCTGTCAGCACGGTCGATGGCGGCACTGAGCTTAGCACCCTCGGCCCGACTGACGGCCTCGATCAGGGTCTTGCCCATACGCCCGGCGGCGCCCATCACTGCAATACGTTGCATACATCAGCTCCAAGTTGTCGCCCCGGCATCACCGGGGCGTTGCGATTAAACGTCGCCGAAGAAGCGCTTCACGCCTTCGAACCAGCCACTGGCCTTGGGCGAGTGGGAATCGTCACCCTGCAGCGACTTGCGGAACTCCTCGAGCAGCTCGCGCTGACGCTTGTTCAGGTTGACCGGCGTTTCCACCGCCACCCGGCACATCAGATCGCCAGCCGCACCACCACGCACAGGAGCCACTCCCTTGCCACGCAGGCGGAACAGCTTGCCGGTCTGAGTACCTTCCGGGATCTTCAGCTTGACCCGACCATCGAGGGTCGGCACTTCCAGCTCGCCACCCAGCGCCGCATCGGCAAAGCTGATCGGCACTTCGCAGTACAGATGCTTGCCGTCACGCTGGAAGATCGCATGCTCACGGACGTTGACCACCACATACAGGTCACCAGCCGGGCCGCCATGGGTACCGGCCTCACCCTCGCCAGACAGACGAATGCGGTCACCGGTATCGACACCTGGCGGCACTTTGACCGACAGGGTCTTGCTTTCTTCCACGCGCCCCTGGCCATGACAGCTGCCGCACGGGTCGGTGATCATCTTGCCGCTGCCATGACAGCGCGGGCAGGTCTGCTGTACAGAGAAGAAACCCTGCTGCATGCGCACCTGACCAATGCCACCGCACGTGGTACAGGTGACCGGGCTGGTGCCCTTCTTGGCACCCGAGCCATCGCAGGTCTTGCAACCGACCAGGGTCGGCACGCGGATGGTCACGGTGGTGCCGCGTACCGCTTCTTCCAGATCCAGCTCAAGGGTGTAGCGCAGATCCGAGCCGCGCTGGGCGCCGCCACGCGAACCGCCGCGAGCACCGCCGAAGAAGTCGCTGAACACATCCCCGAAGATATCGGAGAAGTTGGCGCCGCCGAAACCGGCGCCACCACCGCCACCCATCTGCGGGTCGACCCCGGCGTGGCCGTATTGGTCGTAAGCCGAACGCTTGGCCGCATCAGAAAGTACTTCGTAGGCCTCGTTGGCCTCCTTGAATTTCTCTTCGGTGTCTTTGTCGTCCGGGTTGCGGTCCGGGTGATATTTCATCGCCAGGCGCCGATAGGCCTTCTTCAGCTCGGCTTCGCTAGCACCGCGCTCGACCCCCAGGATCTCGTAATAGTCACGTTTTGCCATAGTTGTGCTGCACTCTCAGATTCGTGAGCTCCAGATACGCCGACGCGGGAGAAGGCTCCCGCGCGGCGAATCCTGCCCGTCGCGAGCGACGGTGGAGCGTAAAGAAGAGGCGGCCTGCCGAGCAGGCCGCATCCCTTACTTGTTCTCCTTGACCTCTTCGAACTCAGCGTCGACCACGTCGTCACCGGCATCCTTGGCGTCGCCAGCGTCAGCCTGGGCGGCGCCGCCCTGCGGCTGCTCGGCATACATCTTCTGAGCCAGCGGCGTAGTGGCTTCGGACAGGGCGTTCATCTTGGCTTCGATGGCCTCCTTGTCGTCGCCTTTCACAGCCACTTCCAGTTCGCCAATGGCTTTCTCGATGGCCGCCTTCTCGTCGGCAGTGGCCTTGTCGCCTGCTTCGGTGAGCATCTTGCGGGTGGCGTGCACCAGCTGATCGCCCTGGTTACGTGCCGTGGCCAGCTCTTCGAACTTGCGGTCTTCCTCGGCGTTGGCCTCGGCGTCACGCACCATACGCTCGATTTCGTCATCGGACAGGCCGGAGTTGGCCTTGATCACGATGGACTGCTGCTTGCCGGTGGCCTTGTCCTTGGCGGACACGTGCAGGATGCCATTGGCGTCGATGTCGAAGGTCACTTCGATCTGCGGCACGCCACGCGGAGCCGGCGGAATCTCGGCCAGGTCGAACTTGCCCAGCGACTTGTTCTGTGCGGCCTGCTTGCGCTCACCCTGCAGCACGTGAATGGTCACGGCGCTCTGGTTGTCATCGGCAGTGGAGAACACCTGCGACTTCTTGGTCGGGATGGTGGTGTTCTTCTCGATCAGCGCAGTCATCACGCCACCCATGGTTTCGATACCCAGGGTCAGCGGGGACACATCCAGCAGCAGTACGTCCTTGACGTCACCGGCCAGAACGGCGCCCTGAATGGCAGCGCCCATGGCGACGGCTTCATCCGGGTTGACGTCCTTGCGCGGTTCCTTGCCGAAGAACTCGGTCACCAGCTTCTGCACCAGCGGCATACGGGTCTGACCACCGACCAGAATCACATCGTTGATAGAACCAACGTCGACACCGGCATCTTTCAGCGCGATACGGCAAGGCTCGATGGTGCGCTGCACCAGATCCTCGACCAGCGACTCCAGCTTGGAGCGGGAGATCTTCACGTTCAGGTGCTTCGGACCGGTGGCATCTGCAGTGATGTACGGCAGGTTGACGTCGGTCTGCTGGCTCGAGGACAGCTCGATCTTGGCCTTCTCGGCGGCTTCCTTCAGGCGCTGCATGGCCAGCGGGTCACCCTTGAGGTTCATGCCGGTTTCTTTCTTGAATTCGTCGACGAGGTAATCGATCAGACGAATGTCGAAGTCTTCACCACCGAGGAAGGTGTCGCCGTTGGTAGCCAGCACTTCGAACTGGTGCTCGCCGTCGACTTCGGCGATCTCGATGACCGACACGTCGAAGGTACCGCCACCCAGGTCATAAACGATCACGGTGTGGTCGCCCTTGGCCTTGTCCATACCGTAGGCCAGCGCGGCCGCAGTCGGCTCGTTGATGATGCGCTTGACGTCCAGACCGGCGATGCGACCAGCATCCTTGGTAGCCTGACGCTGGCTATCGTTGAAGTAAGCCGGGACGGTGATTACCGCCTCGGTGACTGCTTCGCCGAGATAGTCTTCGGCGGTCTTCTTCATCTTCTTGAGAATTTCAGCCGAGATTTGCGGCGGTGCCATTTTCTGGCCGTTCACTTCGACCCAGGCGTCACCGTTGTCCGCCTTGGCGATCTTGTACGGCACCATCTGAATGTCTTTCTGCACGACCTCTTCGTCGAAACGACGACCGATCAGACGCTTCACCGCATACAGGGTGTTGTGCGGATTGGTCACCGCCTGACGCTTGGCCGACTGACCAACGAGGATTTCACCGTCATTGGCATAAGCAATGATGGACGGCGTGGTACGAGCGCCTTCGGCGTTCTCGATTACCTTGACGTTGCCGTTTTCCAGAATGGAGACGCAGGAGTTGGTGGTCCCCAGGTCGATACCGATAATTTTGCCCATGAATGTTCTCCCGAAACTTTGATTTTTCCGTCGCCTCGTTTCTCAGGCGCCGGCAGCACTAAAACGCTTGACTTAAAAATGGGGTCGTTACAGCTGATTTCAAGCCTGCTCGTCGATACTCGGCGGCGGCGTGGTTGGCGCCTTGCTGACCACGACCATGGCCGGGCGCAGCAGGCGACCGTTAAGCAGATAGCCCTTCTGGAACACCTTGAGCACCGAATTCGGCTCGGTATGAATGCTCTCTTCCATGGCCATGGCCTGGTGGTGCTCCGGGTTGAACGGCGCGCCGTGCGGGTCGATGGCTTCCAGGTTGTAGCGAGCGAGCGTGTCGTGGAACAACTTGAGGGTCAGTTGCATGCCTTCACGCACGGCCTTGATCGATACATCGTCAGGGCTGGACAACTCCAGGCCACGCTCCAGGCTGTCGATTACCGGCAGCAGGTCGCCGGCAAATTTTTCCAGCGCAAACTTGTGCGCCTTTTCCACATCCTGCTCTGCGCGGCGACGCACGTTCTGCAGGTCGGCAGCCATGCGCAGCGACTGATCCTGCGCAGCGGCCAGTTGCTCTTCCAGCGTTTGCACGCGAGCAGCCAGGTCGTCACTCGGCGCTACAGCTTCCGCTGCCTGCGCTTCGGGATTCTGCGTATCCAGGGTCTGTTCGTCAGCCATGCCTTTCTCCTCTCGAAAAAACTGGCGCGATACCGGCTCGCGCTCCTGCCGCCTATATGGAGTCAATTCCACAGCTTTCAAGGGGCGATAGACGAGGATTGCCAGGAAAAGAAAAAACACTGTATAAATAACCAGACATCAATTCGGGAGCGTTCGCCATGCTGGTGCACCTGTCCATTCACAACTACGCCATCGTTGACCATCTGGATCTTGAGCTGGATGCCGGCATGAGCGCCATCAGCGGCGAGACCGGTGCCGGCAAGTCGATCATGCTCGACGCCCTCGGCCTGTGCCTGGGCGATCGTGCCGACAGCGGCGTGGTGCGCCCAGGCAGTGACAAGGCGGACATTCTCGCCAGCTTCGATCTGGCGGACATTCCCGAAGCCCGCACCTGGCTTGCCGAGCGCGACCTGGACAACGACGGCCCGTGCATCCTGCGCCGGGTGATTACCGCCGAGGGCCGCTCGCGCGGCTATATCAATGGCAGCCCCTGCCCGCAGGCCGATCTCAAGGCCCTTGGCGAACTGATCATCGATATCCACAGCCAGCACGAACATCAGTCGCTGCTCAAGACCGACACCCATCGCCGCCTGCTCGACGAATACGCCGGCAGCCAGGACCTCGCGCGCCAGGTGCAACTCGCAGCGCAACGTTGGAAGCAGACGCGCAACGAACTTGAGCGCATCTCCAGCCAGAGCAACGAGCAGCGCGCTCGCCACCAGTTGCTCAGCTACCAGCTCGAAGAACTGGAAAACCTCGCCCTCGGCGAGAACGAGCTGGAGCAACTGGAACAGGAGCACAAGGCGCTGAGCAATGCTGAAGCGCTGCTCGCTGCCTGTCGCCAGGTACTGGATTTGTGCAGCGAAAGCGATGCCGGCAACGTGCTGTCGGCGCTAACCGCCAGCCTCAACCGCTTGGGCGCCTTTGGCGGTCAGGGCGGCACCTTGAACGAAGCCAGCAACTTGTTGGCCAGTGCGCAGATCCAGGTGGAGGAAGCCGTCGGCGAATTGAACCGCTTCCTCGACCACTTCGACGCCGACCCCGAGCGCCAGCAGTTTCTCGAAGAGCGCCTGGACACCATCTACACCCTGGCCCGCAAGCACCGTATTCAACCAGCCGAACTGGCCGCTTTGCAGCAGCAGTTGTTCGATGAGCTCGAAGGCCTGAATGCCGACGATCAGGCCAGCGAACGCCTGGCCGAGGAGCTGGCGGCTTATGAGCGCCACTACCAGGAAAAAGCAGCCGAGCTCAGCACACTGCGCAGCAATGCTGCCGAGCGCCTGGCCGCAGCCGTAGAGCAGGAAATGCAGGCTCTGGGAATGCCCGGCGGTCGCTTCAATATTCAACTCCAAGCCATGAGCAGCGAAGAACCACACGCAAGCGGCCTGGAGACAGTGGAATTTCTGGTAAGCGCCAACCCTGGTCAGCCGCTACGCGGCCTGGCCAAGGTGGCATCTGGCGGTGAACTGTCACGCATCAGCCTGGCGATTCAGGTGATAACCGCACAGACCTCGCGCGTACCGACCCTGGTATTCGACGAAGTGGACGTCGGTATCGGCGGCCCAACCGCAGAAGTGGTCGGCCAGCTGTTACGCCGCCTCGGCGAACGCGGGCAAGTGCTGTGCGTCACCCACTTGCCGCAAGTCGCCGCGCAGGGCCATCAACATCTGTTCGTGCACAAACGCCGCGGCGAAGACGCCACCTCTACCGCAGTGAGCAAGCTGGACGAGAGCGGCCGCGTCGAAGAGATCGCTCGCATGCTCGGTGGCGTCGACCTGACCGAGGAATCCCTGGCTCATGCGCGCAAGATGGTCACCAGCGCCCAGGCGGCGTGAGACACGCTTAGCGCGGACGCAATCCGGAAACCCTCGGATTACAACCGGACCATGGCAAAGCAAAAAGGCGACCCGAGGGTCACCTTTTTAATTGCCGCAGAAGAATCAGCTCTTCTTGCGCACGTACAGCACCAGGTTGTGGTCAACCAGCTCGAAACCGTGCTCCTTGACGATTTCCTTCTGGCGCTTCTCAATCTCGGCGTCGAAAAATTCGATCACTTCGCCGGAGTCGACGCAGACCATATGGTCGTGATGGCCGCTGTCAGCCAGTTCGAATACGGCATGGCCGCCATCGAAGTTGTGACGCACCACCAGGCCAGCGGCCTCGAACTGAGTCAGGACGCGGTATACGGTGGCCAGGCCAACGTCTTCACCGGCCTCCATCAGCGCCTTATAGACATCCTCCGCGCTCATGTGGCGGTGCTCGGCGTTATCCAGCATTTGCAGGATTTTGACTCGTGGCAGAGTCACCTTCAGTCCAGCTTTGCGCAGTTCGTTATTTTCAACCATGGTCTGCTTTCTCATGGATGCTGCTTCGCAGCACCCTTCAATACGGGTATGATCCGGGGTTCAAGTTGCCCAAGATAGTGGAAGTCACCCTCCGATGCAAAAAACCAAGCTCTTGCTGACCAGCCTGTCGCTGACCGGGCTCTTCGCACTCGCCGGTTGTTCATTCCCCGGGGTTTACAAGATCGACATTCAACAGGGCAATGTCGTGACACAGGACATGATAGACCAGCTGCGCCCGGGAATGACCCGACGCCAAGTGCGGTTTATCATGGGTAACCCGCTGATCACCGACACCTTCCATGCCGATCGCTGGGATTATCTGTACAGCATCCAGCCTGGCGGCCGTCAGCGCCTGCAGGAACGCGTCAGCCTGGTGTTCGACGGCAGCGACCAACTGGTTGGCCTAGCCGGCGACTTCATGCCCGGCGTAAGCCGTGACCAGGCGATCATGGGCGAAGGTGGCGACACCAGCAGTGCCCAGCCGCAAGCCAAACCGCAGGATGAAACGCCGCCAGCGCCCGGCTCGTTGCTGGAGCAGATCCAGCGCGAGGTGGATCAGGTCGAAACCGTCCCGGTGCCGACGCCTGAGCCGCTGGACACCGATCCGCAGTAATACGCGGACACTAAAAAGCCCGGACCGAATCCGGGCTTTTTCGCATCTGGCGCCTGGCTAGCCTACCGACTCGCCATCATCACGCCGGTTCTTCGCCCTCTTCCCTGGCCTTGGCTTTGGCCGCACGCTGCTTGCGTACTTCCTTCGGGTCAGCGA
Source organism: Pseudomonas sp. zfem001 (assembly GCF_032621725.1). Taxonomy (NCBI): domain Bacteria; kingdom Pseudomonadati; phylum Pseudomonadota; class Gammaproteobacteria; order Pseudomonadales; family Pseudomonadaceae; genus Pseudomonas; species Pseudomonas sp. zfem001. The sequence continues at coordinate 76,079 of NZ_JAVYJI010000008.1, forward strand.
TCAGCGGCCGATAGATCTCGACGCGCTCACCTTCCTCCAGCACTCGCTCTTCCGGTTTGCCCACCGCCTTGCCAAAAATGCCCAGCGGCGCCTGGCTCAGATCCAGTTCCGGAAAGAACTGCTGCATACCAGAACGCAGTGCGGCCTCGCGCACCGTGGTGCCGGCCGGTACGGACAAGCGCAGCAGCTTCTGCCGCTCGGCAAGGGCGTAGACCACTTCGATGGCAATACTGGGTTTATCCATACAACTGCTTGGCTCGCTGGCAGAAGGCATCGACCATGGTATTGGCCGCCTGATTGAACAGCGGCCCCAGCGTGGCACGCACCAGCGGCCCGGCGTAGTCGAAGGTCAGGTCCAGGCTGATCTTGCAGGCCTTGTCACCCAGCGCCTTGAACTCCCAGACACCATGGAGACTGGTGAAAGGTCCTTCCTGCAGATTCATTTCGATACGCTGCCCTGGCTGCAGCACATTGCGCGTGACGAAGCGCTGACCGATGCTGCCTTTGGCCACTTCGAGGCTGGCCAGCATATGCGTCTCGCTGACCTCCAATACCTCACTGGCGCGGCACCAGGGCAGAAACTGCGGGTAACCGGCAACATCGTTGACGAGATCAAACAGTGCCTGCGCCGGATAAGGCAGTAACGCCGAGCGCTGGATTCGAGTAGCCATTTACTTGCTCAGCTCCGCGATGAAAACGATCAGGACGCCGATTGGCGCCACAACGCGAATCAGCCAGAGGGCCAGATTGAACAGCAGCGGGCTTCTGATGGACAGCTCGTCACGCACAGCGTCACGGCTCAACACCCAACCGGCGAACATGGCGAAAGCCAGACCGCCCAGCGGCAGCAGAATACGGCTGGTGAGGTAATCGATGCTGTCGAAGAAGGTCTTGCCGCCTTCGGCGCCCCACTGCAGCAGATGGAAACCATCCTCGGCGAAAACGAAGAACTTGGCCTCAGCCCAGAGGTTGAACGACAGTACCGTACCCATCCCCACCAGCCAGCACAGCAGCGCCAGCGCGGCGGTTACCTGCGCGCGGCTGCGCCCGGTTTTCTCGACGAAGTAGGCCACGGCCGGCTCCAGCATGGAAATTGAGGAGCTCCATGCGGCAACGGCCACCAGCACGAAGAAGATCAGCCCCATCACCTGACCAAAGGCGATATTGCCGAAGGCAATCGGCAGCGTGACGAACATCAGCCCCGGGCCACCTCCCGGCTCCAGGCCAGCGGCAAAGACGATGGGGAACAGCGCCAGACCCGCCGTCAACGCCACCAGGGTATCGAGCACACCAACGGTCAACACCGTAGCGCCGATCGAAGCCTTCTTCGGCATGTAGGCGCCGTAGACCATGATCGAGCCGACACCTACGCTCAGGGTAAAGAACGCATGCCCCATGGCGGCGAGGATGCCGTCCTGCACCTTGCTCGGATCGAAATGAAAGAGGAAATCGAAACCTTCGCGGAAATGCCCGGTGGTGAAGCTGTAACCCAGCAGCACCAGCAGCAGCACGAACAGCAGCGGCATCATGATACGCAAGCTGCGCTCCAGGCCTGCCACCACGCCCTTGGCGATGACGAACGCAGTGATCAGCATGAACAGGCTGTGCCACAAGGTCAGGCGCCACGGGTCGGAAGTCAGACCACCGAACGCCGCACCTGCGCCATCGGCGCTGATACCGGTGAAGTCGCCACGGCCCATACCTATGATGTAATCCAGCGACCAACCAGCCACCACACTGTAGAAGGACAGAATCAGTAGCGCGGCGACCATCCCCATCAGCGCAGCCAGCGACCAGTGCTTGGAGGCTCCGGCTTCGATCGCCAGGCTCTTCATCGCATTGACCGGGCTCTGCCGGCCGCGGCGGCCGATCATGGTTTCTGCCAGCATGATCGGCACACCCACCAGGGCAATGCAGAACAGGTACATGACGACGAACGCACCGCCGCCATAGACCCCTGTCATATAGGGGAATTTCCAGATATTGCCGAGACCGACCGCCGAGCCGGTCGCCGCCAGGATGAATACCCAGCGACTGGCCCAGGCACCGTGAATCGAAACTTTGTCGCTCGCCATTACGGCCAAGACCCCATACTGCGGGAAAAAAGATCGCACATTGTCGGAGATTAGCGGCATGGGCTCAAGTTTGGCTCGGTAACGCCCCATGGCGCAGGCGCTGACGACTCCCTATAATGCGCGCCCTATGGCTAAGCAAAAGAAACATCCTCAAGGCACCATCGCGCTGAACAAAAAGGCGCTGCATGACTATTTCATCGAACACAAGTTCGAGGCCGGCCTGGTGCTGTCCGGCTGGGAAGTGAAGAGCCTGCGTGCCGGCAAGGCACAGCTGGTCGACAGCTACGTGCTGCTCAAGGACGATGAAGCCTGGTTGATGGGCTGCCACATCACGCCCTTGAAAACCGCCAGCACCCACGTCATCGCCGACCCGACCCGCACGCGCAAGCTGCTACTTAACAAGCGCGAGCTGGAAAAACTGTTCGGCTCGGTACAGCAGAAGGGCTACACCGCCGTGGCACTGTCGCTGTACTGGAAGCAGCATCTGGTCAAATGCGAAATTGCCCTGGCCAAGGGCAAGAAAGACTTCGACAAGCGCCACACCGAGAAGGAACGTGACGCCGACCGCGAAGTTCAGCGCGCGATGCGCAGCAAGGGCAAGGAAGACTGAACATCCTCCCCACCTCGTAGCCTGGGTGATGATTGATCGCCTGGGCTCGTTGTTTCTTACAAGCCTAGCCGGCGCTGCGCACGCGCCACACGCTGGGCTTCCAGCTGCACTTCTGAGAGCACTTCCTGCACATAGTCGATGTGCTGGTTGGAAAGCTCGCGAGCATCCTCCGCACGACCTTCGATGATCGCCTGATACAACGCGCGGTGCTGCCCGATCAGCATGTCGCGGGTCTCCTCACGCTGGGCATACATGCCGCCGATGTTGGTCACCACGTTGCGCTTGAGCAAGTCGAACAGACCACGGATGGTGTGCAGCAGCACCGCGTTATGACTGGCCTCGGCAATCGCCAGGTGAAAGCGCGCATCGGCCGCCCCCTCCTCGGCACGAGTCACCTTGCCGACTCGCGCATAGCAATCCTGCAAGGCTTCGAACGCTTCGGTGAGGCGCTGCCGGTCGATATCGGTGGCGCGCCTGGCCGCGTAGTAGGCGCAGGAGCCTTCCAGCGTATGGCGGAATTCCAGCAGGTCACGCTGGGCATCTTCCTTGTGCTCCAGCAGTTGCAGTAGCGGGTCGCTGAAGGTCGAGCCGAGCGATTCAGCGACATAATTACCGCCACCCTGGCGACTGATCAGCAGCCCCTTGGCTACCAACTTCTGGATCGCTTCACGCAGGGACGGACGAGACACGCCGAACTGCTCGGCCAACGCACGTTCTGCGGGCAGCCTCTCACCGGCACGCAAGGTGCCCTCGAGAATCATGGTTTCCAGTTGCGCGACGATGTCATCGGAGAGACGACGCTGCCGCACCTGACCTACTTCCATCACCGACATCTCCATTGGTTTGACCAGGCCGAAGGCCTCAGGAGGCAAGCCTATAGCGCGCCCCTTCGCTGAACAAGCAAGCACTCTACGACCAAAGTCTTAGCCACTCGATTTGACAGTTAATTGAGCAACTTTTAACCTGACCTCGCTTCATTGTAAATTGGTATTACCAATTTGACCAACAAGAACAACAAACCATCGAGGTCACGCCATGACAGCCCTACGCGCTGCAAGCCTGTTCGATCACGCCTCATCCCTGCCGCGCCCGCTGCGCGCTCGTGTGGAGTAAGACCCAATGTCCAACGGAATTCTCGCCCTGCTGGCGTTCTCGCCGATTCTGCTTGCTGCCGTTCTGCTAATCGGCCTGCGCTGGCCGGCCAAACACGCCATGCCTCTGGTCTACCTGGTGACTGCCGCCGTCGGTCTGTTCGCCTGGGACATGACCCTCAATCGTGTCCTGGCCTCCACCCTGCAAGGCTTGTTGATCACTCTCGGCCTGCTGTGGATCATTTTCGGCGCCATCCTGCTACTGAACACCCTCAAGCACTCTGGTGGTATCACCGCCATCCGTGCCGGCTTCACCACCATCAGTCCTGACCGCCGCATCCAGGCCATCATCATCGCCTGGTTGTTCGGCTGCTTCATCGAGGGCGCCTCGGGCTTTGGTACACCGGCCGCCATCGCTGCCCCGCTGCTGGTTGCCATCGGTTTTCCGGCCATGGCCGCCGTGTTGATGGGCATGCTGGTACAAAGCACGCCGGTCTCCTTCGGCGCCGTCGGTACGCCGATCATCGTCGGTCTCAATACCGGCCTGGACACTGCCACCATCGGTGCGCAGCTGGTCGAGCAAGGTTCATCCTGGGCGCAGTTCCTGCAGTTGATCACCAGTGAAGTGGCGATCATCCATGCCACCGTCGGTGTGGTCATGCCGGTCATCATGGCAATGATGCTGACCCGTTTCTTCGGTCAGGAGAAAAGCTGGAAAGCCGGTCTGGAAGTGCTGCCGTTCGCGATTTTCGCGGGGCTAGCCTTCGTCGTGCCGTACGTCTTCACCGGCGTCTTCCTCGGCCCGGAATTCCCATCGCTGCTGGGCGGCCTGATCGGCCTGGCCATCGTCACCAGCGCCGCACGCTTCGGCTTCCTGGTGCCGAAAAAGACCTGGGACTTCGCCCCGGCGGACAAATGGCCGAGCGAATGGCTGGGCACCGTCGAGATGAAGCTGGACGAACTGACCGCCAAACCGATGAGCGCACTACGCGCCTGGCTGCCCTATGTGCTGGTCGGCGCACTGCTGGTGATCAGCCGTGTGTTCCCGGAAGTAGGCAACGCGCTGAAGGCCGTGGTGGTGAACTTCCCGGACCTGCTCGGCGAAGCCGGCGTCAGCGCCAACTTCCAACCCCTGTACCTGCCGGGCGGCATTCTGGTCGCCGTGGTTCTGGCCACGTTCTTCCTGCATGGCATGAAGGCGCGTGACCTGGGCAAGGCGGTGAAAGAGTCATCCAGCGTATTGCTTAGCGCCGGTTTCGTGCTGCTGTTCACAGTGCCGATGGTGCGTATCCTGATCAACTCCGGCGTGAATGGTGCAGAACTGGCCAGCATGCCGATCCTCATGGCGCGCTGGGTGGCCGACAGCGTTGGCGGCATCTATCCGCTACTGGCCCCGAGCATCGGTGCCCTGGGCGCCTTCATCGCAGGCTCCAACACCGTCAGCAACATGATGTTCAGCCAGTTCCAATTCGGCGTGGCCAGCAGCCTGGGTATTTCCAGCGCTCTGATCGTCGCGGTCCAGGCCGTGGGTGCCGCCGCCGGCAACATGGTGGCGATCCATAACGTGGTTGCAGCCTCGGCTACCGTTGGCCTGCTCGGCCGCGAAGGCAGTACCCTGCGCAAGACCATCTGGCCGACGCTTTACTACCTGCTGTTTACCGGCATCATCGCGATGGTCGCGATCTACGTGCTGGGCGTCAGCGATCCGCTGATGACTCACTGATCGATTGGTAGTGAACGAACGCCCCGACATCGTCGGGGCATTTGCCATCAGGCTACGCTTCCCCTTTTTAAGCAACAGGATGAGCCCATGATCATTTCTGCCTCGACCGACTACCGCGCTGCCGCTCAACGCAAGCTGCCGCCCTTCCTGTTCCACTACGCCGATGGCGGCGCTTACGCCGAACACACGCTGCGCCGCAATGTCGCTGATCTGTCGGACATCGAACTGCGCCAGCGCGTGCTGAAGAACATGTCCGAACTGGACCTGTCCACCGAGCTGTTCGGCGAGAAGATGTCGATGCCGGTCGGCCTGGCACCGGTTGGCCTGACCGGCATGTTCGCTCGCCGTGGCGAAGTTCAGGCGGCCAAGGCAGCAGCGGCCAAGGGTATTCCCTTCACCCTGTCCACCGTGTCGGTGTGCCCGATCGAGGAAGTGGCACCGGCCATCGACCGACCGATGTGGTTCCAGCTCTACGTGCTGAAAGATCGCGGCTTCATGAAGAACGCCCTGGAGCGCGCCAAGGCCGCCGGCTGCTCGACGCTGGTATTCACCGTCGACATGCCCGTGCCCGGTGCCCGCTACCGTGACGCCCACTCCGGCATGAGCGGCCCGAACGCCGCACTGCGCCGCATGCTGCAAGCGATGACTCACCCGCAGTGGGCCTGGGATGTCGGTCTGATGGGCAAACCGCATGACCTGGGCAATATCTCCGCTTACCGCGGCAACCCGACTGGCCTGGCCGACTACATCGGCTGGCTGGGCGCCAACTTCGATCCGTCGATCTCCTGGAAGGACCTGGAATGGATCCGCGACTTCTGGGACGGCCCGATGGTGATCAAGGGCATTCTCGACCCGGAAGACGCCCGCGATGCGGTAACTTTCGGCGCCGACGGCATCATCGTTTCCAACCATGGCGGTCGTCAGCTCGACGGCGTGCTGTCCAGCGCCCGCGCCTTGCCGGCCATCGCCGATGCGGTCAAGGGTGACCTGAAAATCCTCGCCGACTCCGGTATCCGCACCGGCCTCGACGTAGTGCGGATGATCGCCCAGGGCGCCGACACCGTGCTGCTCGGTCGTGCCTTCCTCTATGCCCTGGCCGCTGCCGGTGGTGCGGGCGTGAGCAACCTGCTCGACCTGATCGAGAAGGAAATGCGCGTGGCCATGGTGCTGACTGGCGCCAAATCCATCGCCGAAATCACCTCGGACCTGCTGGTAAAGGAGCGCTGAGCCAATGACTGCCGCCGTCACGCCCGCCATTAACCGCGACGCTCTGCTGACGCAGATGCGCCAGATCGTCGGCAGCAGTCATGTGCTGACCGACGAACAAAGCACGCGGCGCTTCCGCAAGGGCCACCGCACCGGTGAGGGCAACGTCCTGGCCGTGGTACGCCCCGCTTCGCTGCTGGAGCAGTGGCGCATCCTGCAGGCGGCAGTGGCGGCCGACCGCATCGTCATCATGCAGGCAGCCAATACCGGCCTGACCGGAGGCTCGACCCCGGATGGCGCCGACTACGACCGCGAGATCGTGCTGATCAGCACCCTGCGGATCACCGGCGTACAACTGATCAACGATGGTCAGCAGGTGGTGTGCCTGCCCGGCGCGACCCTGGATCGCCTGGAACAGGCCCTGGCACCACTGAATCGCGAACCGCATTCGGTGATCGGCTCGTCCTGCATCGGCGCCTCGGTACTCGGCGGTATCTGCAACAACTCCGGCGGCGCCCTGGTGCGTCGCGGCCCGGCCTACACCGAGCTGGCGCTGTATGCGCAGGTGAAAGATGACGGCTCGCTGGAGCTGGTCAACCATCTGGGCATCGAGCTGGGCAACGATCCGGAGGAAATTCTCACCCGCCTGCAGAACGGCGACTACACACCGCAGCAGGTACGCAATGAGGACACCGCCAAGGCCTCCGATGCGCGCTACGGCGAGCATGTGCGCGACGTCGACGCCGACACCCCCGCGCGCTTCAACGCCGACCCGTCGCGCCTGTTCGAAGCCTCCGGTTCGGCTGGCAAGCTGTGCCTGTTCGCCGTGCGCCTGGACACCTTCCCGAAAGAGCCGAGCACGGTGTTCTACATCGGCAGCAACGACCCGCACGATCTCACCGAAGTGCGCCGCCACCTGCTGGCCAAGCTGCCGCGCCTGCCGATTGCCGGGGAATACATCCATCGCACGGCATTCGATATCGGTGAGAAGTACGGCAAGGACACCTTCCTGGTGATCGACAAATTCGGCACGTCCAAGGTGCCGGCCGCCTTCGCCATGAAGAGCCGCGTGGACGGTTTCTTCGAGCGCTTCGGCCTGCGTGGCGTGACCGACAAGGTGATCCAGGCCCTGATGAACCTGCTGCCCAGCCACCTACCGCAACGCATGCGCGAGTACCGTGACCGTTTCGAGCATCACCTGCTGGTGCGCGTTTCCAACGACACGCTGGAACAGACCCGCAGCTTCCTGACCGAGTATTTCACTGGCAGTGACAGCGGTGCCTATTTCGAGTGCGATGCCGATGAGGGGCGTAAAGCCTTCCTGCATCGCTTCGCCGTGGCCGGTGCAGCGATCCGCTACCGCGAGTCGCACCGCAGCAGCGTCGAGGACATCCTCGCCCTGGACATCGCCCTGCGCCGCAACGACCGCGACTGGGTCGAAACGCTGCCGCAGGAGATGGAAGAGCAGATCATCCACAAGCTCTACTACGGGCACTTCTTCTGCCACGTGTTCCATCAGGACTACATCGTCAAGAAAGGCGTCGACCCGATCGAGATGGAGCACCGCATGTGGAAGCTGCTGGACGCTCGCCAAGCCGAGTATCCGGCCGAGCACAACGTCGGCCACCTGTACGTGGCCAAGCCGGCGCTGGCCGGTTTCTACCGCGAACTCGACCCGACCAACACCTTCAACCCTGGCATCGGCCATACCTCGAAGAAGAAGCATTGGGGTGGTTGTTGCTAGGACGCTGAACCTTTATGTAGGAGTGGCCTCACGAGCGCAGCGAGTAGCCCGCCGGGCCATGCCAGGCCTGGCAGCACAACGACCGGCGTACTGCTTCGCGAGTACGCCCTACGGGTTCTCCCCTTTTCCCTACGGCTACAAAAGCAAAGGCCCGCCAAATTGGCGGGCCTTTGTGTTGACGCGGCAAACGATCAGGCGAACACGATTTCTTCGCCATCGACCTTGGCATGCACTACCGCCCCCGGGGCGAAATCGCCAGAGAGTATCTGCTGCGCCAGCGGGTTCTCGATCCAGCGCTGGATCGCCCGTTTCAGCGGACGCGCACCATACACCGGGTCGTAGCCGACCGCGATCAGCTTGTCGAGCGCCTCCGGCGTCAGCTCCAGGCTCAGCTCACGCTCGGCCAGACGACCACGCAGACGCTGCAACTGGATTTCAGCAATGCCGGCGATCTGCTCACGGCCCAGCGGCTCGAACACCACCACTTCGTCGATGCGGTTGATGAACTCGGGACGGAAGTGGCTGCTCACCGCATCCATCACCGCCGCGCGCTGCGCTTCCTTGTCGCCGACCAACTCCTGAATCTGCGCCGAGCCGAGGTTGGAGGTCATCACGATCACCGTGTTCTTGAAGTCCACGGTGCGGCCATGGCTGTCGGTCAGGCGACCGTCTTCCAGTACCTGCAGCAGCACGTTGAACACATCCGGGTGTGCCTTCTCGACTTCGTCCATCAGCACCACCGAATAGGGTTTGCGGCGCACGGCCTCGGTCAGATAACCGCCCTCTTCGTAACCCACGTAGCCGGGCGGTGCACCAATCAGGCGGGCAACGCTGTGCTTCTCCATGAACTCGGACATATCGATGCGTACCAGCGCCTCTTCGGTGTCGAAGAGGAACTCGGCCAGCGCCTTGCACAGCTCGGTCTTACCCACCCCGGTCGGGCCGAGGAAGAGGAACGAACCGCTCGGACGGTTCGGGTCAGCCAGACCGGCACGCGAACGGCGCACGGCGTTGGAAACAGCGACCACCGCCTCGTCCTGGCCGATAACGCGCTGGTGCAGCAAACCTTCCATCTTCAGCAATTTTTCGCGCTCACCTTCGAGCATCTTGCTCACCGGAATGCCCGTCCACTTGGACACGACCTCGGCGATCTCCTCGTCGGTGACCTTGCTGCGCAACAACTGGTTCTCAGCCTTGCCATGCTGATCGACCATCTGCAGGCTGCGCTCCAGATCCGGAATGATGCCGTACTGCAGTTCGGCCATACGCTGCAAGTCGGACTTACGCCGCGCTGCCTCGAGATCGGCCTTGGCCTGCTCGATCTTCTGCTGGATCTGCGCCGAGCCCTGCACCTCGGCCTTCTCCGACTTCCAGATTTCATCCAGGTCGGCGTATTCCTTCTCCAGCCGGGCGATGTCTTCCTTGAGCTTTTCGAGGCGTTTGAGCGCTGCGTCGTCGTCTTCCTTCTTCAGCGCCTCGCGCTCGATTTTCAGTTGGATCAGACGACGATCCAGACGATCGAGCTCCTCGGGCTTGGAATCGATCTCCATGCGGATGCGGCTGGCCGCCTCGTCGATCAGGTCGATGGCCTTGTCCGGCAACTGGCGGTCGGTGATGTAGCGATGGCTGAGCTTGGCCGCAGCGATGATCGCGCCATCGGTGATGGTCACACCGTGGTGCACCTCGTAACGCTCTTTCAGCCCACGCAGAATGGCGATGGTGTCTTCCTCGCTCGGCTCATCCACCAGTACCTTCTGGAAGCGGCGCTCCAGCGCGGCGTCCTTCTCGATGAACTGGCGGTACTCGTCCAGTGTGGTCGCGCCGACGCAGTGCAGCTCCCCACGAGCCAGGGCCGGCTTGAGCATGTTGCCGGCGTCCATGGCGCCCTCGGCCTTGCCGGCGCCGACCATGGTGTGCAGCTCGTCGATGAACAGGATGATGCGCCCTTCCTGCTTACCCAGTTCGTTGAGCACCGCCTTCAGACGCTCTTCGAACTCACCGCGGAACTTGGCGCCGGCGATCAGCGAGCCCATGTCCAGCGACAGCAGGCGCTTGTCCTTCAGGCCATCCGGCACTTCGCCATTGATGATGCGCTGGGCCAGGCCTTCGGCGATGGCGGTCTTGCCCACACCGGGCTCGCCGATCAGTACCGGGTTGTTCTTGGTCCGGCGCTGCAGGACCTGGATAGTGCGGCGGATCTCGTCGTCGCGGCCGATCACCGGGTCGAGCTTGCCTTCTTCGGCGCGCTTGGTCAGGTCGACGGTGTACTTGTCCAGCGCCTGCCGCGATTCCTCGACATTGGGGTCGTTGACGGCCTGGCCGCCGCGCAGGTTGGCGATGGCATTTTCCAGGGCCTTCTTCGATACACCCTGGCCAAGCAGCAGCTTGCCTAGTTTGCTGCTCTCGTCCATGGCAGCGAGCAGCACCAGCTCGCTGGAAATGAACTGGTCGCCCTTCTGCTGTGCCAGACGGTCGGCCTGATTGAGCAGACGGGCCAGGTCCTGCGACAGGTTGATGTCGCCCGTGGGGTTCTGCAGCTTGCCAAGTTGGTCCAGTTCACGGGTCAGGCCCTGACGCAGGCTGTTGATGTCGAAGCCGACCTGCATCAGCAGCGGCTTGATCGAACCGCCCTGTTGCTCGAGCAGCGCCTGCATCAAGTGCAGCGGCTCGATGGCGGCATGATCCATGCCCACCGCCAGGGATTGGGCATCGGAGAGTGCAAGTTGCAGCTTGCTGGTCAAACGATCGATACGCATAAATGTCCTTCCTCCAGAATGGCGAGCCGGGACAACTTCCCCGAAAAAAGAAACTCGCTGAGATGCAGACTAGATAAGGACGATTACGCCGTATTCAAGATGTGGCGACTTGATCCAGATCAGCGCCAGGTGACGTGCTGTTCCAGCGGAAAGCGCAGACGCGGGTTGTAGATGCCCTTCTCGCCCTGACGCCCAACGGCCAGCAGCATGATGGGGATGGCCTGGCGCGGGATATCCAGCACACGACGCAAACGCGGCTCGTCGAAGCCCTCCATCGGACAGGTGGCATAGCCGTGACTCTGGAAAGCGAGCATCAGATTTTCTGCCGCCAGCGCCGTCGACTTCACCGCCCACAGGCGCATATCGGCCTTGCTGTTGGGCTTGCGCATCAGCGGTTTGCGCAACCCCATGAGCCGCACCAGTTGGCGCTTGAACAGGCCGACTAGGCCCAGCGGCCCCTGGTTGTACTGAAACGGCGCGGTCTTGCTGTAGAAACGACGGATGCGCGCCGGTACCTCGGCCTCTGGCCAGTAATCGATGACGTTGCGGCAGGCCTGACGCCAGGTGTCCGGGCGCGCCAGCACGGCAATAATCAAGGGCGCACGTGCAGCGTTCTGGCTCATGCAGACCGGGTGCAGCTGCGCCAGCAGCGCCGGGTCGCGAATCACCTGGAAACTCCAGGGCTGCAGGTTGCAGGAGTTCGGCGCCAGCACGGCCAGTTCCAGGCAATCGCGGATCACCGCGTCCGGCACCAGTTCAGGGGTGAAACGTCGCACTGCACGGCGACTTTCGATCAGTGCACGCAGCTCGCCTGGTGAAGCCATGGCAGGCGGTTGCTCGTTAGGAAAGCTGGTCATGGGCGCACTCCTCGGCAGGTCGGCCGATTAAGCAAGCGGATGACGATGAGAACAAGGGTGCAAGGGGAAATGGCCGGGAATTTGGCCGATTAGCCTCACCTGCGCCCAGGATAGCGAGCGCAGGCGTTGCTACTTCAGAGGCCCAGGGCTTTTTCGATCGCCTGGATCAAGGCCGGATCGTCCGGCGTGGTACGCGGTGAGAAACGCGCCAGTACACGGCCGTCCTGGCCGACCAGAAACTTCTCGAAGTTCCAGGTGATATCACCGGGAAACTCGGCTCCCTCACCGGCCAGCAGGCGATAGAGCGGATGACGAGCAGGGCCGTTGACCTCCAGTTTGCTGCCCAGCGGAAAGCTCACGCCGTAGTTGAGGCTGCAGAAGGAACGGATCTCGTCCTCGCTGCCTGGCTCCTGGCCGGCGAACTGGTTGCACGGCACACCAAGCACGGTGAAACCATTGTCCTTGTACTGTTGATAGAGTTTTTCCAGCCCGGCGTATTGAGGGGTCAGGCCGCATTTGGAGGCGACGTTGACCACTAGCACTACTTGGCCCTTGTAGGGCGCCAACGGCAGTTCCTGGCCGTCCAGCGCACGCAGATTGAGATCGTGAAAAGCACTCATGACGAACTTCCTCAGCGAATTCAGTGCAACGGGCGCACGGCCCGGTAAATCCTGGAAGCGGCTGCAAGCGCACAGACCGCCATGCATGAAAAAGGCGCCCTGAGGCGCCTTTATCGCAAGCTTGAGCTTAGCAGCGGTTGCTCCACTAGGAACGACCGCAAGTCGCCTGACAGGCAACTTAGTGGTGGTGACCACCTTCGCCATGGATGTGACCGTGGGCCACTTCTTCTTCGCTGGCGTCACGTACGGCCACGACCTTGACCTTGAAGTTCAGGCGCTGGCCGGCCAGCGGGTGGTTGCCGTCGACAGTCACGTCGTCGCCGTCGATATCGCGGATGGTGACGATCTGCATGCTGCCGTCCGGGCCCGAAGCGTGGAACTGCATACCCACTTCCAGGGTGTCGACGCCTTCGAACATGGCGCGGCTCAGGGTCGCGACCAGCTCGGCGCTGTATTCACCGTAGGCTTCTTCCGGCTCGACGGAAACGTCCAGCTCATCGCCAACCTGTTTGCCAACCAGGGCCTTCTCGAGACCGGCGATGATATTGCCAGCACCATGCAGATAGACCAGCGGCGCGCCGCCAGTAGAGCTGTCGATCACCTCACCGGCATCGTTGGTCAGGGTATAGTCGATGGAGACGGCCTTGTTGGCGGCGATCAGCATGGGGAGACCTTTTGCGAAAGATAAATGAACGGGCAAGTTTAACCAACGCCAGCCTGGATTGCGACCCGAGCCCGGACAAACGGGCCGTACGGATCGTTGATTTTCGTCAGGACGAGCACGGTGACTGGGTGGCAGTCTTGTCCTGTGGCCATACTCAGCATGTACGCCACCGACCACCCTGGCAGAATCGGCCCTGGGTACTCGATCCCGAGCAGCGCCAAGTCAGGCTGGGAAGCCACTTCCCATGTGGCTGGTGCGCCATGGATCGGTCGCACGATAAATCCAAGGAAGCTTAAATGTCTGCACGCAACATTCTGGTGATCAACTGCGGCAGCTCGTCGATCAAGTTCGCCTTGGTCAACGAAGCGCAGGAAACCTTCATGCTCAGCGGCCTGGCCGAGCGTCTTGGCAGCCCCGAAGCGGTGCTGCACTGGCAACAAGGCGACAAGAAGGACAGCCTGGTTCTGCCGGGGGCCGACCACCGCCTGGCCCTGTCTCATCTTCTACCCGTGGTACAGCAGGCCGCAGCCGGCGAGCTGCACGGTATCGGCCACCGTGTGGTACACGGCGGCGAGCACTTTTCCGGCGCCTCTCGCCTGGACGCTGCCAGCCTGCAGGCGATCCGCCAGGTCGCGCCATTGGCTCCCCTGCACAACCCGGCCAATGTGCAAGGCATCGAGGCGGCGATGAAGCTGTTCCCGGACCTGGTGCAGGTGGCGGTGTTCGACACGGCCTTTCACCAGACCCTGCCCGAGCACGCCTACCGCTATGCCGTACCGCAGGCGCTCTACGCCGAACACGGTGTGCGCCGCTATGGCTTCCACGGCACCAGTCACCACTACGTCAGCCGCAAGGCCGCGCAGATGAGCGACCTGGCGTACGACGCCAGCAGCTGGCTGGTCGCGCACCTGGGCAATGGCAGCTCCACCTGCGCCGTAGAAAATGGTCACAGCCGTGACACCAGCATGGGCCTGACGCCGCTGGAAGGCCTGGTGATGGGTACTCGCAGCGGCGATGTCGACCCCAACCTGCACGGCCACCTGGCCCGTACCCTGGGCTGGAGCCTGGAGCGGATCGACAGCATGCTTAATAAGGACAGCGGCCTGCTCGGTCTATCCGGCCTGTCCAACGACATGCGCACGCTGGAGCAGGCCCGCGAACAGGGGCACGTCGGCGCTACCCTGGCCATCGAGGTGTTCTGCTACCGCCTGGCCAAATCGCTGGCGGCGATGAGCTGCGCGCTGCGCCGTCTCGACGGCCTGATCTTCACCGGCGGTATCGGCGAGAACTCCGCGCTGATCCGCAGCAAGACCCTGGACCATCTCGGCCTGCTCGGGCTGCGGCTGGACGCCCAGGCCAACGCCCGCTGCGTGCGCGGCGTCGCCGGCGCCATTCACGCGGATGGTCATCCGCGCGTGCTGGTGGTACCGACCAACGAAGAGCGGCAGATCGCCCTCGACACTCTTGCCCTGCTCGACTGAGGCTATTTCATGCATACCTTCTTCATCGCCCCCACCGGTTTCGGTGTCGGCCTTACCTCCATCAGCCTCGGCCTGGTAGGCGCGCTGGAGCGCAGCGGTCTCAAGGTCGGCTTCTTCAAGCCCATCGCCCAACCGCATGCTGGCGACCTCGGCCCAGAGCGTTCCAGTGAGCTGATCGCCCGCACCCATGGCCTGAATTCGCCCAAGCCGCTGCCGCTCAGCCATGTCGAACGCATGCTCGGCGACGGCCAGCTGGACGAACTACTGGAAGAGATCATCAGCCTCTATCAGCAGGCCGCAGTCGACAAGGACGTGGTCATCGTCGAAGGCATGGTGCCGACGCGCCACGCCAGCTACGCCGCTCGGGTCAACCTGCACCTGGCCAAGAGCCTGGATGCCGACGTGATTCTGGTCAGCGCCCCGGAAGACGAGAACCTCACCGAGCTGTCCGATCGCATCGAGATCCAGGCCCAGCAGTTCGGCGGCCCCAAAGATCCCAAGGTGCTCGGCGTGATCCTCAACAAGGTGCGCAGCGACAACGGCATCGCAGCCTTCACCGAACGTCTGCAGGAGCTTTCGCCCCTGCTCAAGACCGAGAGCTTCCGCCTGCTCGGCTGTATTCCCTGGCAGGACGAACTGAACGCGCCGCGCACCAAGGACATCGCCGAGTTGCTCGGCGCACGCATCCTCAACGCTGGCGACTATGAGCAGCGACGCATGCTCAAGATCGTGCTCTGCGCCCGCGCCGTGGCCAACAGCGTGCAGTTGCTCAAGCCCGGCACCCTGGTGGTGACGCCGGGTGACCGCGACGACATCATCCTTTCCGCCAGCCTGGCGGCGATGAATGGCGTACCGCTGGCCGGGCTGCTGCTGTGCAGCGATTTCGCCCCCGACCCACGCATCATGGAGCTGTGCCAGGGCGCCCTGGCCAGTGGCCTGCCGGTGATGACCGTGAGCACCGGCTCCTACGATACCGCCACCAACCTCAACCGCCTGAACAAGGAAATCCCCCTGGATGACCGCGAGCGCGCGGAGAAGGTCTCCGACTTCGTCGCCGGGCATATCGATCATGACTGGTTGAGCGCGCGCTGCGGCACACCACGCGAGCTGCGCCTGTCGCCCCCGGCCTTCCGCTACCAGCTGGTACAACGCGCCAAGGCCGCCGCCAAGCGCATCGTCCTGCCCGAGGGCAGCGAGCCACGCACCGTTCAGGCCGCTGCCATCTGCCAGGCACGCGGCATTGCCCGCTGCGTGCTGCTGGCCAAGCCGGAAGACGTGCACGCCGTGGCCCGCGCGCAAGGCATCGAACTGCCGGAAGGCCTGGAGATTCTCGACCCGGACGTGATTCGCGGCCGCTACATCGAGCCGATGGTCGAGCTGCGCAAGGGCAAGGGCCTCAATGCGCCCATGGCAGAAGCGCAGCTGGAAGACACCGTGGTACTCGGCACCATGATGCTCGCCCTGGACGAGGTAGACGGTCTGGTCTCCGGCGCCATCCACACCACCGCCAACACCATTCGCCCGGCCCTGCAGCTGATCAAGACCGCACCAGGCTACAACCTGGTGTCCTCGGTGTTCTTCATGCTGCTGCCGGACCAGGTGCTGGTCTATGGCGACTGCGCGGTGAACCCGGACCCGAACGCCGAGCAACTGGCGGAGATCGCCCTGCAGAGCGCCAACTCGGCGCAGGCTTTTGGCATCCCGCCGCGCGTGGCCATGCTCAGCTACTCCACCGGTGATTCCGGCAGCGGCGAAGAAGTGGAGAAAGTGCGCGTCGCCACCCGCCTGGCCCGTGAGAAACGCCCGGACCTGCTGCTCGACGGCCCGTTGCAGTACGATGCGGCGGCCATCGAGAGCGTCGGCCGGCAGAAAGCGCCGAACAGCCCGGTGGCCGGCCGCGCCACGGTGTTCGTGTTCCCCGACCTGAACACCGGCAATACCACCTACAAGGCCGTGCAGCGCAGCGCCGACTGCATCAGCGTCGGCCCGATGCTGCAGGGCCTGCGCAAGCCGGTGAACGACCTGTCGCGCGGTGCACTGGTCGACGACATCGTCTACACCATCGCGCTGACGGCCATTCAGGCGGCGGATCTACCAAGCTAGAGAGGCCACAGGATGCGCCGTGCGCACCGGCCGAAACAGCCGGTGCGCACCGAGCGAACAAAACCTGATGGTCATCACTGGCACTTGCAGGTCAGTGCACAACCGTTACCCTTGGCGCCGAACCAGCTCGCTGCATGGAACGCCGCAGCTCTTTCGACTGATACGGGGCGCAGAGAAAGCCCCTTTCTCAGGCTGCCCGCAGGGCGTGCAGCCTGCTTACGGAGGCGTTTGCCCGATGCTGCACTTTCTTCCCGCGCCGCTGCGTGGCCTGATCGCGAGCCTGCTGTTGGCTCTCAACACCCTGTTCTGGTGCTGGCCGCTGTTCTTCGTCGCCCTGCTCAAACTGCTGCTGCCATTCGCGCCGATACAGCGTGCACTGCGCTTCGTCATGCACGGGATCGCCGAAAGCTGGATCGGCGTCAACAAATTCTGGATGCGCCTGGTTGGCCACATTGAATGGAACGTCCAGGGCCTGGAGCGCTTCGATACTCGTCACTCCTACCTGGTAACCAGCAACCACCAGAGCTGGGCGGATATCCTGGTGCTGCAGTACCTGCTCAACCGACGTATGCCGCTGCTGAAGTTCTTCCTCAAACAGGAGCTGATCTGGGTGCCGGTGATCGGCCTGTGCTGGTGGGCGCTGGAGTTTCCGTTCATGAAGCGCTTCAGCAAGGAATACCTGGCCAAGTATCCGGAGAAGCGCGGCCAGGATCTGGCGACCACGCGCAAGGCCTGCGCACGTTACAAGACCAACCCCGTGGCGGTGTTCAACTTCCTCGAGGGCACCCGCCTGACCCCGGCCAAGCATACGCAGCAGCAGTCGCCGTTCAAGCACCTGCTCAAGCCCAAGGCTGGCGGCATCGCCTTCGTGCTCGACGCCATGGGTGAACAGCTGCACGCCATCGTCAACGTCACCATCCACTACCCGCATGGCGTACCAGGCTTCTGGGACTTGCTCTGTGGGCGCCTGGATGCGGTGCAGGTGTTTTTCAAGCAGGTCGATATTCCGCGCGAATTCATCGGCCGTAACTACGACCAGGACGACGACTATCGCCTGGCCTTCCAGCAGTGGGTCAATCGCCTCTGGGAGGAGAAGGACGCCGAGCTCGCCAGCTTGCATCGTTCGGCGCAGCCCAGGCCGTAGAGGGCGCTGCGCCCCGCCCCGGCTTCGCGCCCCATCTGATGCGCGGGCTCACTGATCAGGGGACGGCAAGGGCAACTTGCTCCAATCCAGCAGCGCCGGCATCTGCATCGCGCTGCTGGCCGGCACGCCCGGCGCCACCAGAAAGCCCTGCATGATGCTGCAATGGTGTTGCGTCAACCATTCACGTTGGGCCTGGGTTTCGACGCCTTCGGCGATGACCTCCAGGCCCAGGTGGTGGCCAAGATCGATGATGGTGCTGACCACCGCAGCGTCACGTGGTGAGTCGAGCATGTTGGAGACGAACAGACGGTCGATCTTCAGCGTATCGAGCTCGAAGTGACGCAGATACGCCAATGATGAATAGCCGGTGCCGAAATCATCGATGGCAATCTTCACCCCCAGCTCGCGCAGATGACGCAGTTGCGCCTGCGTCAGCTCCAGATCCTGCATCAGCGCACTCTCAGTGACCTCCACTTCCAACTGGCTGGGCTTCAGACCGTGAGCGTCGAGCACACGCTGCAGGTCGGTCACCAGTTGCGGCATGCCGAACTGTACCGGGCTGACGTTGAGGCTGAGCACCATGTCCTCACCGAACTGTTGCTTGAACACGGCCAATTGCCTGGCACCCTCACGGAAGATCCATTCGCCGAGACGGTTGATCAGGCGGGTTTCTTCGAGCAGCGGAATGAACACGTTCGGCGCCACGGTGCCTGCGACACGATGCTGCCAGCGTAGCAAGGCTTCAAAGCCGCGCAGGCGTCCGCTATCCAGATGGAACTGCGGCTGATAAACCAGTACGAAGTCATCGTTCTCGATGGCGTGACGCAGGCTTTCTTCGAGCATCAGCCGCGAACGCGCACGTCCGTTCATCTCTGGTGAGAAGAAGCGGTATTGCTGGCGACCGGCGCGCTTAGCTTCATACATCGCCATGTCGGCGGAACGCAGCAGGCCCTCCACGCTCTGTCCGCATTCAGGAAAGCAGGCGATGCCAACGCTGGCGCCGAGGGTGAAGTCCACACCGTCGAGGGTATGGCGCACCGAGACCAGCTCGATCAGCTTCTCAGCGACCTTGGCGGCGTCCTCGGGGTGGCCGAGGTTGTCCAGCAGCGCGGTGAATTCGTCACCACCGATGCGCGCCAGGCTGTCATAGGGACGCAAGCAGGCCTTGAGCTGCTCACCGACACGGCGCAGCAACTGATCGCCGACATCATGGCCGAGCGAGTCATTGATGCGCTTGAAACCGTCCAGGTCCAGGTACAGCACCGCGACCCGCTGACCGCTGCGCTCGATACGCGCCAACGCCGATTCCAGTGCCTGATGAAAGCCACGGCGATTGAGCAGGCCGGTCAACGCGTCAGTGACCGCCTGCGACTCCAGTTGCGCGTGCAGATTACGCACCACCGACATATCCAGCGCGATCAGCACCATCGCACGTTGCGGCCGCGGCAGTGGTGAGCAGGACAGGGCCACGGGCAGGCAACCGCCCTTGAACGTGCGCAACATCGCTTCGTGCACGCGATAGGTCGCCTCGCGTTTAAAGTGCAGGTAGAACTCGGACTGCTGCCAGCCGCCTTCACTGGCTGGATTCTTGAGAAACGACAGCAGATCGACGCCCTCAAGATCAGCCACCTCGCCATCGAGCATCTGCGCCATCGCGGGGTTGGCGAACTGGATGCGACCATCCTCGCCGACCACCAGAATACCCTCGGCGGCATTGGCCAGCACCGAGGCGTTGAATGCCCTGGCGCGCTCAAGCTGCTGGGAAAGTGTCTGCAATTCACAGCGATTGTGCTCGTGCTCCAGCAGGCTCTGAATCTTATGGCGCAACACACTGGGGTCGAAGGGCTTGAGCATGAAGTCCACGGCACCAGTGCTATAACCACGCAATACGGCATCGTGGGTCTGCGCGATGGCGGATACGAAGATGATTGGCGTCAATCGCGTCCGCGGGTTGCCACGCATCAGACGGGCGACTTCGAAGCCGTCCATACCCGGCATCTGCACATCGAGCAGCACCAGCCCGACATCGTCTTCGAGCAGACAGCGCAGGGCCTCTTCACCGGAGCTGGCGCAACGCAGCAGCCACTCGCCATCCTCGAGCAGCGCCTGCATGGCCTCGAGGTTCTCCATACGGTCATCCACCACCAACAGAACCTGCTTGGCGGGTACAGCGGCGTTCTTACTCTGCGCCTGGGCCATCGTCACTCCCCTGTCCATCTGCCCTTGCACCACTTACTCCTGCCATCAGGTTAGCCCATCGCCAGGCAAAGACATGGTCGGCATACCCAGCCAGCGCTCCAACAATGCCAGCAGCTCGTCGCGTTTGATCGGCTTGGCCATGTAGTCATCCGCGCCTGCGGTGATGCACTTCTCGCGGTCACCCTTCATGGCATGAGCGGTAAGCGCGATGATCGGGATGACGCATCCATGCTCTTGCTTGAGCAGGCGCGTGGCGGTATAGCCGTCCATGTTGGGCATGGCCATATCCATGAGGATCAAGTCGAACGGGTCACGCTGGTAAGTGGCAATGGCTTCGATGCCGTCTTTGGCGGAACTGACGCGCAGCCCCACTTCATCCAGCAAAGCCGTCAACGCGTAGACGTTACGCACATCGTCATCCACCAGCAGGATGCGTTTTCCCTGCAACGGATTGAGCCGTGCCTGGGCCGGTTGCGGCGCACGCACGTCACCGAGAAAGCCCTGTACCGCCTGGCACAGCGCATCGGTGTCATCACCATGCTTGCGCACCACCACGGCGCTGTAGCGGCGCAGGCGCTGCAGAGTCTGTTGCGTGACGTCCACACCGGTATTGATCACCACGCGCGTGCCCTGCAACGAGCGCACCTGATTGAGGTTGTCGAGCAGAGCGAAACCATCCTGATCCGGCAGGTCGAGATCGATCACCAGCGCGCAGAATTGCCCCTGCGCATAAGCCTCGCGAGCCTGCTCGCCATCGGCGCAGGCGACGACCTGAAAGCCCAGCTCCGTCAATTGCTCGCGGTAGTGCTCGCGCTCTACCTCGACATCCTCCACCAACAGCAAGGCCTGCTCGTGTTGTTCACCGTGCTGCAACTCGATGAACACCTGCTCCAGTTCATCACGGCCAATGGGTTTGACCAGATAACGAGTGCCATCATCGTTCCAACCCACCGGTTGCGGGACACAGGAGATGATGTGCACCGGCGTATGCCGATGGTTCGGCTGGGCGCGCAGACGACGGAACAGCTGCCAGCCACTCAGATCAGGCAGCAGGATGTCGAGTATCACCGCGTTGAACGATTCCTGCTGCAACAGCCCCAATGCCTGCAGACCAGTACGGCAGTGCACGCTGGAAAACCCATGGGCGTGAGCCTCCTCGGCGATCACCGCAGCAAAATTGGCATCGTCCTCGATGATCAACAGCGGCGGGCCGTCACCTGCACGCTGCGGCCCCTCCACCGGCGCCTCGAGGCTGAGTGGTCCAGCCTCCACCGGCAACCTGACGGTGAAGGTAGACCCCTGCCCCGGCGCACTTTGCAGGCTGATATCGCCATCCAGAGCCAACACCAGCTGACGGGTGATGGCCAGCCCCAGCCCGGTACCGCCGAAACGCCGACTGGTGGAGCCGTCGATCTGTTGAAAGGCTTGGAACACCTGTTCGTGTTGCGCAGGGTCGATACCGATACCGGTGTCACGCACGCTGAAGCTCAGCAACTCGCGCTCATCATCTTGGCGCCCCTGGCTGCCGACGGTCAGGGTGACCTCGCCCTGATCGGTGAACTTCAGCGCGTTGGACAGCAGATTGCGCAGTATCTGATGCAGTCGCACGCGGTCGCTGTGAATGACGCGTGGTACCCCGGCCTCCAGCTGGGTGTGCAGACGCAAGCCCTTGAGCTCGGCCATCGGCCGCAGGCTGGCATCGAGTTCCACCAGCACGTCCTGCATGTTGATCGGCTCGAGCTTGAGCTGCATGCGCCCCGACTCAACCTTGGCCAGGTCGAGTACATCGTTGATCAGTTGCAGCAGATCGCTGCCAGCGCGGTGCACGATATCAGCATGTTTGCTCTGCTTCTCGGTCAGATTTCCCGCCAGGTTCTGCCGCAGCTGGTCACTGAGAATGAGGATACTGTTGAGCGGCGTGCGCAGCTCATGGGACATATTGGCGAGAAACTCGGATTTATAGCGGTTAGCCAACAACAGTTGCTCGGCCTGCTCACGCAGTTTCTGCTCGGCAGCCTTGCGCTCGCTGATGTCGATGATCACCGCCTGCACCAGGTTCTCGTCGCCACTGCGAATCGGCGACAACCCCACCTCCAGCGGGATCAGCCGCCCCTCACGATGCTGACCGAACAGTTCACGATTGCTGCCCATGCGGCGCTGCTCGGGCATCGCCTGATAGCCCCGACGCATTGCTACATGGCTGCCACGCTGCGCGTCAGGCAGCAACATTTCCACCGGTTCGCCGAGCAGCATCTGACGCTCGTAGCCGAACAGCAGCTCGGTCTGCCGATTGACCATGGCAATGCGTCCCAGGCCATCGACCAGCACGATGGCATTGGGCGAGGCCTCGACCACCAGCCGGAAACGCTCCTCGGCCACCTTGCGCGCACGCAGGTCCACCAGGTTGATCAGGTAGCTGCTGCCTTCGTGCAGCGGATTTAGGCTGATGCTGACCGGAATCGACTCGCCGCGCAGCGTCCGCACCATGCGCTCGTCACTCTCGGCCAACTGCGCCTGCAAGTCTTTCGGTGACTCGATGTTGGGCAGGACGCGCAGCACGGTCTCACCCGGCAAGGCATTGAGCGGACAATCGAACAGCTCGGCGGCGCTGCGATTGGCCATCTCGATACGGCCCTTGTCGTCGCACAGCAGGGTCGCGACCGGCAGACGCTCAACCAACAGACGGAAGCGTTCTTCTCGCTCACTCAGGGCCACGGCGGCCCGCTCACTGATCTGCAGTTTGCGCTCGCGCTGATAGAGAAAACCGCCGACCAGAATTGACAGAAGCAGTGTCGCCGCCAAACCAGCCCAGAGTCCGAGCGTACCGGTACGATCGACCAGACCGCGCTCGTACTCGGGTGTGCCGATGACCTCCAAGTCCCAGGTACGGCCGTACAGCGGCAACTCCATGTGCTTCTGAAAACGCGGCTTCCAGCCGTTAGCATGGGTTTCGCCGCCCAGCAACTGAGCATCCGATGCCTGCAGATCCCTCAGCAGAATGTCGAAACGCCGTGCCTGACCACCCAGGATGCCCTCGATCAGATCGTGGCTACGAAACGCGCCATGCACTGTTCCCAGCAGCGCAGCGCGACGCTGCTCAACCGTATTGAGTGGCACGCCAGGACGAAAGACCGGAAGAAACAGCAGCACACCCTGCTGCACGTTGACATCGATTTCCTGGCGTAACACCACCGGCCCACTCAGGCTGGCATCACCGCTTTCAAGGCTGCGCTCGATGGCCTGATGGCGGATCGCCTCGCTGAGCATGTCAAAACCGAGTACGCGCCGGTTACGCCAATCCAGAGGACTGACGTAATCAATGGGCAAGTAGTACTCGCGCTCCCCCTCGGGAAACACCTGATAATCGAGGCGCTCATCCGCTTTCAGCTCGGCTCGAAAATCGCCCAACTGCGCGTGACTCAGGTAGCGCGACCAGGCGACGGCCTGTATCCCCGGATAACGATCCTGCAATTGCAGCTGATCCAGCGCCCGCTCCCACTCGATGGGAGAAACCCGGTCACTCCCGGTCATCAGCCCCGAAACGCCACGCAGGACCATTTCATAAGCCTGCATGCGCGCCATCACTCGCTGACCAATATCCTGCGCTTCAAGCGCAAAGCGATGCTGACTGTCTTCCCGCTCACGTTCCTGCAGGGTATTCCACTGCCAATAAATCAACCCACCCAGCCCGATAAACAGGCCAAATGCAGCCAGCAGCGGTGTCCAGGGCCTTGGCGGCCGCTCGACAGCTCTGTCGTCCATTCGCGCTCCTTCGGTCATCCAGAACCAACGCGCACGGGGCATCCGCGCGCGGACATCACAGAACCACAGCAAGCATTCTAGTCAGGTTTTGAATGAGTGGCCTTTGGCCACAAAGGACACGACGGGCGGTCACGAAGGTTGTCGGAAACGCCCTCTAGCGCCTCGCGGAAAGACGTCAGCAACAGTGCTTGTCAATCGACATGAAAAAGCCTCCCAGAGGGAGGCTTCGTTCAACGCAATGCGGCCTTAGAGCGGACGCAGGTTGATCTCGACACGACGGTTCTGCGCACGGCCAGCATCGGTGGAGTTGCTGGCAATCGGTTGGCTCGGGCCAGCACCGTAGGCAGAGATGCGCTGCCCCGGCACGCCGTTGGCAGTCAGGTAGTTGGCCACGCTCTGAGCGCGACGCTGCGACAGGCTCTGATTGAGTTCCTGCGAACCGGTGCTGTCGGTATGGCCGACGATGTTCACGCCGTTCTTGTTGAACTCCTTGAACACCAGCACCAGCGAGTTGAGCGTCGGGTAGAAGCTGCTGGAGATGTCCGCCGAGTTGCTACCGAAGGTGATGTTGCCCGGCATGATCAATTTCAGGTCATCGCCGTTGCGTTGCACCTGCACGCCAGTGCCCTGCAGCGTCTGACGCAGTTTGGCTTCCTGAGTGTCGACGTAATAGCCGTAACCACCACCAGCCGCGCCACCGACTGCCGCACCGATCAGCGCACCTTTGCCGCGATCTTTCTTGCTCGACGTCGCAGCACCGATGACTGCGCCGGTAGCCGCGCCGATACCACCGTAGATACCAGCTTTGCCGGCCTGGCTTTCGCCGGTGTAGGGGTTGGTGGTGCAGCCAGCCAGCATGGCCATGAGCGCAGTTGCTGCGATCAGATTACGTCTGGTCTTCATAGGGATTCCTTAGGATTTCTTCTGGTATCGGGCAGACATGCCACAGTCTTCGAACCGCCAAGGCACGGTGAAGTTCCGCCCTAGCTTATCAGCCCGGGCGGACAGGGACTGCGATCCAGAGCAGTTCTGCCCGGTACACGCGCGTTACTGCACGCCCGGCAACGGTCGCAATGTCACCTCGACACGACGGTTCTGCGCACGACCATCTGCCGTGGCGTTGCTCGCTACCGGCTGGTCCGGCCCCATGCCACGGGTGCTCAGACGGCTAGGGTCGACACCCTGAGCCAGCAGGTAGTCGGCCACGCTTTGCGCGCGGCGCTGCGACAACGCCATGTTGTGACTTTGCGAGCCAGTGCTGTCGGTATGACCGACGACCTCGATGCTGTTCTGGTTGTACTGGCGGAAGGAGTTGGCCAGGTTATTCAGTGGCTGGTAGAAGCTGCTGGCGATCTGCGCCGAGTCGGTAGCGAAGGTGATGTTGCCGGGCATGATCAGTTGGATCACATCGCCCTGACGCTGCACCTCGACCCCGGTGCCTTGCATGCTGCGACGCAGCTCTTCTTCCTGCTTGTCGGCGTAGTAGCCGTAACCTGCCGCAGCGGCGCCGGCTACAGCAGCTCCGATCAGCGCGCCCTTGCCACGGTTGTCATGGTTGATCAATGCACCGGCAGCCGCGCCAGCCAGTGCGCCGATGCCGCCATAGGTGGCGGTGCGGTTGGAGCTCGGTGCGCTCTGATCATAAGGATTCTGCGAGGCGCAACCGCCAAGCAGCAGCGCAGAGGTGCAAAGGGCAATAATGGGCAGGCGGAACATGAAGGCGTCTCCATGAACGGTGGGTGATGGCTCTTTGAGTGATCACGCCGCCATTAGTGCCCTCTCACGCGCGAATAAAGGGGTTCTCGCGCATCTCATCGCCCAGCCGAGTGTCCGGGCCATGGCCGGTAACCACGGTGGCATCCTCATCGAGGCTATACAGGCGCTGCTTGATCGAACGTTCGATAGTGGCGTAATCACCGCCCCACAGATCGGTACGGCCGATACCGCGACGGAACAGGGTGTCACCGGCGATCAGCAGCTTGGCGTCCTCGAACCAGAAGCTCATCGACCCAGGCGTGTGGCCCGGCGTATACAGCGCCACACCGCAACCGCAGGCTAGCTCCTCATCATCGGCCAGCCACTTGTCTGGCGCCGGCACGGGCGTGTAAGGCACGCCGAACATGCTGCACTGCATCTCCAGGTTGTCCCAGAGGAACTGGTCCTCCTTGTGCAGGTGCAAGGTGGCGCCGGTCTTCTCCTTCATCTGTCCAGACGCAAGAAAGTGATCGAGATGGGCATGCGTGTGGATGATGCTGACCACTTTGAGTCCATGGGCTTCCAGACGCGCCATGATCAGATCGGGATTACCGCCCGGGTCGACCACAATGGCCTTTTTCGTGAGTGGATCGCCGATGATGGTGCAGTTGCACTGCAAAGGCCCGACAGGGAAGGTTTCGCGGATCAGGGCGGGGCGTTCGGCGGTGGTCATCAGGAGGCCTCGTTACGGTAATCGCCTGGCAGTTTACCGGTCCATTTACGAAATGCACGGCGGAAGTTGGACGGGTCGCTAAAGCCCAGCAGATAGGCGATTTCATACAACGGCAAATGTGTGGTGCTCAGGTATTGCAGGGCCAGGCGCTTGCGTACCTCGTCGAGCACCTGCTGGTAGCTGGTGCCCATCTGGGCCAGATGTCGGCGCAGGCTGCGGCCACTGGTGTGCAAGGCGCTCGCGGCGCTTCCTAGATCGGGAAACTCGCCTGGGCGGGCCAACAGCAGACGGCGCAAGCGGGTCAGCAGGCCGTCCTGCACATCGAGGCTGGCCAACAGCGCCTCGCACTGTTGCTCGCACATCTGCACCGTGGCCGGATTGGCCAGGGCCATGGGCCGTTGCAAGTAATGCCGGGGTAAACGCAGCCAGTGATAGGGTTGTTCGAACTGCGCGGCCACACCGAATACCTCGGCATAGCGCTCGGCGTAGTCTGGTGCTGGATGAGCAAAACCGACGGCCAAGCCCTGCAACTCTTCTCCCAGAAGAAAGCGGGCAATGGTGTGGATGCTGGTCAGCAGGCCTTCGGCGGTAAAGCGCGATTGCGGCCCCATGGGGAAAGACTCGACGGCGCGTAATTCCATGTCCTCGCCACGCTCCACCTGTTCCAGCTCGAAGGACAGACCGAGCACGCGGTAATACTTCAGGGCGAACTGCAGCGCCTTACCCAGACTGGCGCTGGACAGCACCGCATAACCCAGGATGCCGTGGGTAGAGACGTTCAGGCGCTGTCCCAATACCAGGCCGAGCGCCGGTTCGCCGCAGCGCTCCAGTGCGGCCTGGGTCAGTTGATGAAAGTCGATAAAGGACAGCCGGCCATTGGGGCTGCCCAGCACCTCAGGGCGTACCCGTGCCGCGACGAACAGCTCGGCACGCGCCAGGCCGAGCTCTTCGGCCAGCGCCAGAAGTGCTTCGGCATAGGCCACAGGCACCAGTTCAGCAGTGAAGTTGAGGGTGTGCTTCATGAGGTCGTTGTTCTGTTGGCCGGCCGCAAATGACCGCCCTGATCACCAACCTTAACTCAGCGAATCCCTGTTCGCCGCAGCGCTGCCACCCTAACTTTTTACTGGAACTGCACAATGGCCAAATATGACTGCAACCTTGGCTGTTACGAACCTGTGCTTAGCGGTGCATGGCGCCCATAGTGGGAACCAGTCAAATAGCGAAATGGATCTCTCATGGCCAGTACCACACCGGAAGGATTGCAGATTCGGCCCAGGCACGTGGACTTCGATCTACCCAACCCGTTGCCGCGTCACTGGAACGGCGGCGACGCCTTCAAGACTCATTTGTTCGATGCCATGTCGGTGTTGTTTCCCGATGGCGAGCGCTTCTTCATCGACTCAGTGCGCCAGTTCCGCGACCGTATCGACGACCCAGTACTCAAGGAACAGATTCGCGGCTTCATCGGCCAGGAAGGCCATCACAGCCGTGAACACCTGGAGTACAGCCAGCGTCTGCGCGACCTGGGTTACAACGTCGAGCGCATGGAGAAACGTGCCCGCGCACGCATTCGCTACACGCAGAAGAAATTTTCGCCGCAGCGGCAGTTGGCCGCGACCGCAGCACTTGAACACATCACCGCGATCATGGCCGATGGCCTGCTGAGAAATGACGCCTATATGGTGGGCGCTCATCCAACTCTGGCTCGCCTATGGCGCTGGCACGCGCTGGAAGAAACCGAGCATAAAGCGGTGGCCTTCGATGTCTACAACCAGATGTGTGGCAGCCGCAAGCTGCTGCGCCGAGCGATGATCATGGGCACCTTCTTCTTCGTGCTCGACACCACACGAGGCCTGGCACATATGCTCAAGGTCGACGGCCTACTGTGGAACTGGCGCGTATGGCGTGACGGCATCCGCTGGATGTGGGGCAAGGAGGGTGTGTTCCGCCCGCTGATCAGAACTTATCTGGACTTCTTCAATGACGGTTTCCACCCCTGGGAGCACAACAACCTGGAACTGTTGTACGCCGCCCGCGAGGAGTTTGATAGTGCCTCGTTGATTCAGGCCGGAGCCGCCTGAAGCGCAGCGCAGCCCCGCCACGCAATACAAACAAGCCCGGAATCTGTCCGGGCCTGTTCGTGCCCCGGGTTTTCGCTGAGCCTTTGCTGGCTCCGCTCAGCTCAGTAGAAATTTCATTGCATCGGCTACGCTCTGCTGGGGAACTTCCTCCATGGGGATATGCCCGACGCCCGGATAGACCTTGACCTGAATACCCGGCAAATCGTGCTGCCACAGCGGCACATGCTTGGGTGAAATCCAGCGATCACGCTCACCCCACATCAAGCAGTGTGGCAGCGATCATCCACAACACCTTGCGCCTCGGATAGCCGGCCGGTTCTATCGGCACCAGCTTGCCGCCCCGCTGCTGCTGCGTCAGGGCGAAGGTCCAGCCTGCTAGATGCGTTCTAGGCTTTTCCTGTGAGGCACACATCAGCGCAATAGGCCGAGGCCCTTGGCCCGAGCTACCGCCTGAGTACGCCGCTCGACACCAAGCTTGCTGTTGATGTGACGGGCATGGGTCTTGACCGTGTGCAGGGAGATGAACAGACGCTCGCTGATCTGCTGATTGGAGCAACCGCGCGCGATCAACTGCAGCACCGCCAACTCGCGGCCACTGAGTTTTTCCGCCAGGGCGCTCTCCTCTGCGACCACCTCCTCGTCCGAATCCCGACTGCCCGGCAACTGGGCAAGTAACGCGTCGCGCAGCGGACAGGCCGGTCGCCCCTGCAGGCGCTCACGTAGCCACCGTGGCTGATGCTGCAACAGCTCGATGAAAGGTAACAGTGCACCGCCCTGAGCGAGATCCAGGCAAGTATCGAGCTGCTGCTGTGCCTCACGCTCTCGCCCGGTTTGCTTCAGTAGCTGGGCGAGCTGGGCCTGCGCCACCAGGCCGACCAACTGACCACCCAGCCCTTGTGCACGCTGTTGCAACGCACGCAGACGGCGCTCCGCATGCTCCAGCTCGCCCTGCAGGCGCTCCAGAGCAGCCTGCTGCAAATCGATATGCAACGCCAACTGCGGGTGAAACTCTGGCGCCAGTGCCCGCCCCTGATCACCATAGGTTTCCGCCAACTGCGGTAGCCAGGCAGCGGCCAGTTCGACCTGCCCCTGACGCAACCACAGCTCGCACTTCATCAGCGTAATCATCGCCAAATAATAAATCGCTGGTACATCCCAGACGTGCATCAGGCGCTCGGCCTCACCGAGCAGCGCGAATGCCTCGGCAGGCCGTCCATCACGTCCTTCCAGGCTGGCCAGCACGCAATAGCCGATCAGCGCCCCAACGTCGCGGCAGGCTCGCGCTTCGGCAATTCCCGCCCGCAAGCGCTCCACGGCCTGAGGCTGCAAGCGCAGACTAAGCAGATAACCTTCATAAATCGTCAATCGCGCTCGCACCGAGTAACTACGCTGTGCAGGCAAACGCTGCACCAGCAGCAACCCCTGATGCACTTCCTCCTGCGCGCGCAGCACCTCGCCACGGGATTGCAGTACGCGGGCGCGCTCGTAGTGGGCCAGTGCCTCGAGCAGAGGATTGTCGATGCGCTGCGCCAACTCCAGCGCGTCGCGGTTCAACCCACGCGCACGCCACAGATCGCCACGCACCATGGCCAGATTGGACAACGCCGACAAGCACATGAAGTGCGGGCCATAACGCTCCACCGGTAAACCGGCCAAGGCCTCGCTACATTGCTGCTCGGCACGTGTACCATCGCCACGACCACGGGCGATGACCCCGTCGAGCGCCTGCCACTGCGCCAGCAGGCTGCGCTGGGCGGAAGGCTCGGCTGCTGGAAGGAAGCGTGCGAGTTGATCAAGCAGCTCTTGGGCGGCGTCCAGCTGGCAGGCCAGCGCCAGTGCCCAGCCATAGAGCATGATCAGCCGCGGTGTGCTGGCCAGCAGGTCATCCGGCAGATTGGTTTTCCAGCGCAGCAGCATGGCGATGTTCTGCTCCGCCAGCATCTGCTCCTCGGACAGGTTCTGTACCAGGCTGGCAGCGACATCGGCCTGCCCTGCGAGCAGTGCTTGCTCGATGGCGGCATCCAGCATGCCTTGCGCAGCGAACCAGCGACAGGCACGCAGGTGAGCACCGCTGTGAGAACGGCTCGAACCGTCAGCAGTCCGTGCATTGAGCAGATCGGAAAACAGGTGGTGATAGCGAAACCAATGCCCCTGCTCATCCAGCGGCACCAGAAAAACCTGGTTGGCCTGCAACT
Source organism: Pseudomonas sp. zfem001 (assembly GCF_032621725.1). Classification (NCBI taxonomy): domain Bacteria; kingdom Pseudomonadati; phylum Pseudomonadota; class Gammaproteobacteria; order Pseudomonadales; family Pseudomonadaceae; genus Pseudomonas; species Pseudomonas sp. zfem001. Next base: position 106,818 of record NZ_JAVYJI010000008.1, read on the forward strand.
GACGGATGATCGCGGCGCTGTCGTGGCTGTCACGCACCGCGTCGCACAGCTCGGCACAGAAGCGCTCCATGCAGGCGGTTTCGTAGAGAAACTGCTGCACCTCGACGGGCTGCCGCTCGATGACCTCTTCAAGGAGGTACTCACGGATCAGCCCTTCGCCTCCATGCAGCTGCAGTCCCTCGCCGGCTTCGGCCAGTTCTTCGACAGCCAACAGCCACAGGCGTAAACCGGCAATCCACCCTTCGCTGCGCTGCAGAATCCCAGTGACCTGCTGCTTTTCCAGGTGCGCGCCCTGACTTGCCAGCAGGGCATCCAACTCCGTGGCGGTCAGCCGCAGATCCTGCTCGCTGAGTTCGAGCAACTGTCGCGATAGACGCAAACGCGCCAGGTGCCAATCCGGCCGCTGACGGCTGGTGACCAACAGCAGCACGCCGGGTGGTAAATGGTTGAGGAAGAATTGCAGACAACGATCCAGTACCGGCCCCTGCGCCAGATGGTAGTCGTCCAGCACCAGCAACAGCGGCTGCCCCTCATCGAGTTGCTGAGTCAGCTCATCGAGCAAACCATCGAGCCACTGCTCGAACGCGAAGGGCTGGTGACGCTGGCGCATCTTCAGCAGACCGAGCGCCTCCTCCCCCAAACCGGGGTAGAACTGCTGCAGCCCCTGCAACAGACGCTCGAGGAAGCGCCCCGGATCATGATCACGCTCACTCAGCCCGAGCCAGAGACTGTGCCAGTGCTCGGGTAGTCGCTCGCAGAACTCGATGGCTAGCGAGCTTTTGCCAAAGCCTGCTGGCGCACTGACCAGCAGCAAGCGCCCTTGCAAGCCCTCTTCGAGACGATCGCATAACCTGGGGCGCGGCATATGTCCTGCCGGCAGCGGCGGACGATAGAAACGCGCCTCCACCGGTGTAGCCGGCGTGTAGGGAAAACCTGGCGAGCGTGAGAGATCTGTCATCGGCCTATTCTTGGAAGTCTTCTATGTGCATCGGCGGGCTCGATCTGAACCCAGCCTAGCGACTTGCAATGGCCATTTGAAGCGCCCGCTACAGTCCGTAACGAAAAAGCCGGCACAAGGCCGGCTTCGTCGTGTTGCTTGAGGCAGGTTTTAGCGAACGCCAGCCTGACGCAGAGCGGCCGGGGTGTAATCGCTGCCAGCGGCCTTGTAGTTGAAGTCGTAGGCTTGCTTCTCCTCGTTCTTCATACCCAGGGCCAGGTAGCGACCGGACAGCAGGTCGTACAGGGTTTCCACGGTGTACCAAGGCACTTGCTTGTCGTAGTAGTACTGGGCATGCGCCTCGGCTACGCGCCACAGGGTGCCACGGCCGTCGTAGTGATCGATCAGAGCGGCTTGCCAGGTGTCCTCGTCGATGTAGAAGTCACGCTTGGCATAGATGTGGCGCTCACCCGATTTCAGGGTCGCGGTCACGTGCCATACACGGTGCAGCTCGTAACGAGTCAGGTCCTGGTTGATATGGCCAGCCTTGATGATGTCGGAGTACTTCAGGCTGGGCGAATCGAGCTTGTAGGCGTTGTAGGGGATATAGATCTCCTTCTTGCCTTCCAGTTTCCAGTCGTAACGATCCGGTGCACCGTTGTACATGTCGAAGTTGTCGGAGGTACGCAGACCGTCAGCGGCGGTACCCGGACCATCGTAGGACACCTGCGGAGCACGACGCACGCGACGCTGACCGGCGTTGTACAGCCACGCCAGACGTGGCTCCTTCACCTGGTTGAGGGTTTCGTGCACCAGCAGCACGTTACCAGCCAGGCGAGACGGAGCAGTTACGCGCTGTTTGAAGTAGAACAGTACGTTGCTTTCCTTACTCGCATCGAAGTCGGTCAGAGCATCACGGAAGGTGAACTCGTCCTGGAAGTAGACCAGCGAGTAGGAACCGTTCGGCTGCGGAGTCGCCTGAGTAACCAGACGACGCACGCTGCCACCGCGGTAGCGGGTGATGTGGTTCCAGATCGCTTCCAGACCGTTCTGCGGAATCGGGAAAGGGTTGGCGGTCTGGAAGTTCTCCAGGCCGTTACCGCCCTCCACCATTTTGGTGTTCACAGCGTTCTGCTTGGTCGCCTCCAGCACCGCAGCCGGCAGACTGGCAGAGCGGTGAGTCGGGTAGACCGGCATCTTGTAGCTTTCTGGGTAGCGCTTGAACATCGCCAGCTGGCCGGGGGTCAGCTTGTCCTTGTACTGATCGACGTTCTGCGCAGTGATGGTGAACAACGGCTGCTCGCTGGCGAACGGATCGGCCAGGAAACCTCGCGGATCGACCGCGCCGGCGTTGGCTGGCAGACCACCGGTCCAGGCAGGGATCGAGCCATCGGCATTGCCTGCCATTTCGGCACCGACCGGAGTCAGGGTACTGCCCAGCTTCGCAGCTTCGTCAGGCGACACTGCCGCCATCACGCCGGTAGCCAGCAGAGACAGGGTCAGGACACCGCTTTGCCACAGTTTTTTTGTTGTTTTCATTTGCATCATGATTCCTCGAAATTCCTGACCGCTTAGAAGTTCATACCGAAGCTGAGCGCAACGAAGTCGCGGTCAACGGAGGTGTTGTACTTGCCGTCGAAGAAGCTGGTATAGGACAGATCTGCGGTGTAGGTGTTCTGGTATTCAGCATTGAGCCCGAGGCTTACAGCCTTGGCGTCCTCGGTGAACATACCATTGGGACCATATCCTTCGACGTCATGAGACCAAGCAACACTCGGACGCAGGTTCACACCGGCAAAGACGTTCGGGTAATCCCAAATAGCACGAACTCGGTACCCCCAAGATGTAGATGTTACGAAACCATCATCCTCGCAGTACTTGCTGACGTTCTTTCCGTTGCGATTGTTACCAACGGTAGAAACATTGAGGCCTTGGCAAGTTGGGAACACACCAACGCCAGAGACTGCATAGTTACCCGGAAGAGGGCCTGGGCCGTAAATTGGATCTCGCCCGTAGCGGACCTCGCTGGAGTCCTCGAGCCCACCGACATGAACGATACCCAGTTCTCCAACCAAAGTGAGACGACTCGCGCCCATTACCTGATCAAAGAAATGGGTGAAGGTCGTCTGGAACTGGGTAATTTCTTTGCGGCGATAGCCATTCAGATCCTGACCTGGCACACCATTTAGCAGCGACACATTACCTACGCCAGCACCAGCGAAGGTAGCGGCAGCAGGGTTAAATGCACTGTTGGCGAGTGGTTTGATGCCTGCATAGAGAATATCAGTTGAGTTGAGCTGCACAGGTGCGTTCGGGCGATAGCTCAATTCACCACTCCAAGCTGTACCAGTCGGCAGTGTAGTGGCAAAGCTAATGCCATAGAGACGTATATCCTCTGGATATTCCATAAAATAACTAGAATTACCAGCGACACGCAGGGGAGCGAGGGCAGCCAAAGCTCCAAGAGTAGTGGCATTATAAACAGACGCCTGAGCGCCAGTAGCACTGAAAATAGGCGCACGGCTATGGTAGTTCATCGCATAGAAACCGAATTCGGTATCCAGCGGCTCGAATAAGTAGCGGAAAGCTAAACCCCACTGCCCACTATCACGCGCATCACGATCTCCAGACCGCGGTACAATCACCCCCTCGCTACTGAACTGCACCCCCTGCGCTTCGAGGACTGGAGCACCGGCGCCACCAGATGCAGCCTGTACTTCGCTTCGGGTACGCAGAACCGCTAGATTGTTGTCACAGCCATCTGCCACGATATCCGGCTGGGCGAAGAAAGTACCGCAATTGTCTACGACGGTTTGATCCCACTCGAGCTGGTAGAACGCCTCCATTGACAAGTTATCGGTCAGGCTCTGCGAGACAAAAAACATATTGACCGGTATCAGGCCCTCTTTGATTTCTGCGCCTGGGCGGCGGAAGGCGGCAACATCAATGGGGTTCACAGCGTTAATGCTATTACCTATGAAAGTGCTTTCGCCCCAGTTAACTACCTGTTTCCCAAGACGCACAGAGCCTGGCTGATTGCCAATCGCATAGTTGTGGTAGATGAAAGCATCGAGAATCTCACCCCCCGAAGACTGTGCACCCTCTTTGCGGTTGCTATCGCTGATATCTTTGAACGGGCGACTTTCATCCTTCAATTCGAAGTCATACCAGTATTTGCCACGAACGAACACGCCAGTATCACCATAGCGCAGTTCAAGATCGTGGACGCCTTTGAAGATCTTGGAGAAGGTCTCGCCGCGCTTAAAGTTCAACTTGGAGTCGTCAGAAGTCTGAGAAAGACCACGACCACCATTGTTGAAACCGATCAGGTCCTTGTCGGCACTCTCAGTAGACCAACTGGCACCAACAGACAGCGCCGAGTCGAACTGCCCTTCGATCTCACCGATATTGAAAGTGACGCCGAATGCCGGAGCGGCAAGGGTGGAAGCGAGGCTGACGGCCAGCGGCAGTTTTGCCAGGCGCCAGTAGGGTTTTGTTTTTGTTGTCATCGACGCTACTCCATGTGTTTTTTGTTATGGATGCTTTGACTATAGCCAGCGGGTGGTACTGCTTGATCCCTCGAAAGTGTGATTTGCAGCCTCCAGGCACTCTGGCTCGCAGGTTTCAGGCCCTGCCCCTAGCCAAGCATGGACGGGAAACAGCAATTAGCAAGCCAAACGCTTGTTTGACTGAGCGGTCACTTTCACCGCCCAGTCAATGCGCACCTCACAGCGTAGACAGGAACGCGCTGCCCGCCTCCTGCCAGTGGGCGATTTCGACGCGAATGCGCTTCTTGTCCAGTTTGCCGACACTGGTCTTGGGAATTTCAGTAACAAGGGCGATCTGCGTGGGAATCGCCCACTTGTTGATGTGACCTTGCTCGACGAAGGGCTTGAGATGCTCTTTCAAGCCTTTGGCATCCAGCCCCTGCTCTTCGCGCAGTACCAGCAGCGCAAACGGGCGCTCGCCCCACTGCGGGTCAGGCACACCCACTACCGCTACCTCACGCACCGTCGGATGCCGACTGATCAGGTCCTCTAGCTCCAGCGAGGAAATCCATTCGCCACCGGTCTTGATCACATCCTTGATGCGGTCACGGATTTCGATGAAGCCCATACCGTCGATGGTCGCCACATCGCCAGTGTGCAGCCAACCATGTGCCCAAAGTTCTTCGCCCTTCTCAGGCTCACGGAAATAGCCCTGGGTCAGCCAGGGCGCGCGCAGCACCAGCTCGCCCTGGGATTCGCCATCGCTCGGCAGCAATTTTCCGTCGACATCCATGATCGCCGCCTCCACCAGCGGCACCGGGATACCCGCTTTGATCCGGTAAGTGGTGCGCTCGTCCTCGCTACCGGCGCGCAGCTCTTCGTTGAGATAGGCACAGGAAATCAGCGGGCAGGTCTCGGACATGCCATAGGCCGCGGTCAACTGGATACCACGCGCCTTGGCCGCCTCGTAGAGGGAACGATTGAGCGCGCTACCACCGATGATCATCTTCATGCCGCCGAAATCATGGCCCTGCGCACCCGGCGCGCTCAGCACCATCTGCAGGATGGTCGGGACGCAGTGGGAGAAGTTGACCTTCTCCTCCTTGATCAGGCGGCAAAGCATGTCCGGCTCGTAGCGACCGGGATATACCTGCTTGACCCCGAGCATGGTGGCCACGTACGGCACGCCCCAGGCATGCACGTGGAACATCGGCGTGATCGGCATGTAGACATCGTCGTTGCCCAGCAGGCGGATGCTGTCCAGGCCACCCATGGTGGTCGCCATGGACATGGTGTGCAGCACCAGTTGCCGATGAGTGAAGTACACGCCCTTGGGGTTGCCGGTGGTGCCGGTGGTATAAAAGGTGGTGGCCACCGAGTTCTCATCGAAATCGGCGAAATCGTAGTGCGGGCTGGCGGCTGACAACAGGCTCTCGTACTCGCCTACCAGGTTCGGCAGTTCGGCGCTCTTCTCTTCGCCATCGGTCAACAGCAGGGTCTTCTCGACGGTGGTCAGTTGCCCGGCAATGCCGTTATAGAGCGGCACGAACTCACTATTGACCAGCACGAAACGGTCTTCGGCATGGTTCATGGTGTAGAGGATTTGATCCGGCGACAGGCGGATGTTGATGGTGTGCAGCACCGCGCCGAGCATCGGGATGGCGAACATGCATTCGAGGTAGCGGTGACTGTCCCAATCCATCACCGCCACGGTATCGCCGGCCTTGACCCCTGCCTCGCTGAGTACGTTGGCCAACCGTGCGACACGCTCGTTGAAGGTGGCGTAGCTGTAGCGCAGCTTGTCGCGATAGACGATTTCGCGGGTCTTCTCGTAACGACTACCGGACAGCAGCAGGCGCTTGATCAGCAGCGGATAGGCATGAGCGTTTTCAGCGGGGGGGATCAGTCGGGTCTGCAGCATGAAATCACCTTGAGGCACGCTAGGAATAGGTATGCAGCGACTCTAGAGCGGCTCGCGCAGCTCTCAATCAGCCCAAAGAATGATTTGCCACGTGACTCTATGGCCACTTTTGGTCACGGGTTAGAATCGAGCTCACCAGCCAGTCTTTAAAGAGGCGGCACAGAGCCACTCTTTCGTTCGAGGTAACAGCATGTCCGATATCGTCATCGTCAGCGGCGCACGTACCCCCATGGGCGGTTTTCAAGGCAGCCTGGCCAGCGTGCCAGCCGTAGAGCTGGGCGCGGCCGCCATTCGTGAAGCGGTCAAGCGCGCCGGTATCGAACCGAGCGACGTGCAGGAAGTGATCATGGGCTGCGTCTTGCCAGCCGGCCTCAAGCAGGGCCCGGCGCGCCAAGCTTCACTTAATGCCGGTTTGTCTTCGGCTACCGGCTGCACCACCATCAACAAGCTGTGCGGCTCAGGCATGAAGGCCGTGATGATGGCCTTCGATTCGCTGAAGGCCGGCAGCAACCAGGTAATGGTCGCTGGCGGCATGGAAAGCATGTCCAACGCGCCCTATGTACTGGAGAAAGCACGCACCGGCCTACGCATGGGTCACGCCGAGATCAAGGATCATATGTTCCTCGACGGTCTGGAAGACGCGCGCACTGGCCGCCTGATGGGCTCTTTTGCTCAGGAAACCGCCGATAAATACGGCATTACCCGCGAGGAAATGGACGCCTACGCGATCGAATCGCTGCGCCGCGCACAGGCGGCGATCAAGGACGGCTCGCTGGACGCGGAGATCGTTCCGATCACCGTCACCTCGCGCAAGGGCGAGGTGGTGGTCAAGGATGACGAGCAACCACTGACGGCCAACCTGGACAAGATCCCCACACTCAAGCCTGCCTTCAAGAAGGACGGCACCATCACTGCGGCCAACGCCAGTTCTATTTCCGACGGCGCCAGCGCACTGCTGCTGATGACAGCCGATGAAGCGGCCAAGCGCGGTCTCAAACCGGTCGCCAAGGTGGTTGCCCACGCGACCCAAAGCCAGGATCCGAGCGAGTTCACCCTGGCGCCCATCGGCGCGATGAGCAACCTGCTTAAGAAGACCGGCTGGAGCAAGGACGAGATCGACCTGTTCGAGATCAATGAAGCCTTCGCCATGGTGACCATGCTGGCCATGCGCGAGCACGGCCTGGACCATGCCAAGGTCAACGTGTTCGGCGGCGCCTGTGCCCAGGGCCACCCGGTGGGTTCCACCGGCTCGCGGATCATCCTCACCCTGATCAACGCCCTGCAGAAGAAAGGTGGCAAGCGCGGCGTCGCCTCGCTGTGCATCGGCGGCGGCGAAGCAACAGCAGTGGCCATCGAACTGCTGTAACCCAGCCCATCAGCAACGAGCCCCGCAATCGCGGGGCTCTTTCGTTTAGCGCATTTCGGTCAACGCCAGCTTCACACCAATCCCCACCAGCACCGCGCCCATCAGTCGGTCGAACCAGTGCCCCATGCGGGCGAAGCCGGCGCGCACGCGTTGCTGGCTGAACAGCCAGGCCACCAGGCAGAACCAAAATGCAGTCGCCAGGGCCAGATAAAGGCCGTAACCGGCCTGCACCGCCACCGGCGTATGCGGATTGATCACCACGGTGAACAGGGAAAGGAAGAACAACGTCGCCTTGGGGTTGAGCCCGTTGGTGATGAACCCGGTGACGAACGCACCACGGCCGCTGCGCTCGCCGGCGGCCAGGCTCAGCTCGGCGCTAGCCGGGTCGGCCGGGCGCGCACGCAGTGCCTTGATGCCGATGTACAGCAGATAAGCCGCCGCCAGCCATTTCAATGCGTTGAACAGAACGATGGACTGCGACACGATCAGGCCGATACCCAGCAACGAATAGGTAACGTGCACCAGAATGCCGGTGCCTACGCCAAAGGCGGTGAACAGCCCGGCGCGGCGACCGTAGCCGACGCTCTCCCGCACAACGATGGCGAAATCCGGCCCCGGGCTGGCCACCGCCAGCAGATGAATCAGGGCAACGGTGAGAAATTCACTCCAGTACATGGCGGCTCCGCATCGACAGTGAAGGTCTGGTAGGCTCGCCAATCTACTCCTGCGACCCTCCTGCGAAAAGGTACAGCTGATGAGCAAAAGTCCCCGCGCCGTCTTCCTCGATCACGCCTCTCTCGACCTTGGCGACCTCGACATGCAACCGCTGCATCAGGCCTTCGCCGAGCTGACCCTGCACGCGCACACGCGTCCGGATCAGGTCGCCGAACGCCTGCAAGGCGCCCAGGTCGCCATCAGCAATAAGGTGCCGCTGGACGCAGCCACCTTCGCCGCCTGCCCCGAGCTGAAGCTGGTGCTGGTGGCGGCCACCGGCACCAATAACGTCGACCTCAAAGCCGCCAGCGCCCATGGCGTGACCGTCTGCAACTGCCAGGGTTATGGCACGCCATCCGTGGCGCAGCACACCCTGATGCTGTTGCTGGCCTTGGCCACGCGACTGCCCGACTACCAGCGCGATATCGCCGCAGGCCGCTGGCAACAAGCCAGCCAGTTCTGCCTGCTAGACCACCCCATCGTCGAGCTCGAAGGCAAGACCCTGGGCATGCTCGGCCATGGCGAACTGGGCGGCGCCGTTGCCCGTCTGGCTGAAGCCTTCGGCATGCGCGTGCTGCTCGGTCAACTGCCGGGCCGGCCCGCGCGCGCTGATCGCCTGCCTCTGAATGAACTGCTGCCACAGGTCGATGCCCTGACCCTGCACTGCCCACTCAACGAGCAGACACGCAATATGATCGGTGCCGAAGAGCTGGCACTGATGAAGCCGCGCGCATTTCTGATCAACACCGCACGCGGCGGCCTGGTCGACGAACAGGCGCTGGCCGATGCTCTGCGTAGCGGCCATCTCGGCGGCGCGGCAACCGACGTACTGCTGCAGGAGCCGCCCAAGGACGGCAATCCGCTGCTGGCCGCAGACATTCCGCGTCTGATCATCACCCCACACAGCGCCTGGGGTAGTCAGGAAGCACGCCAGCGCATCGTCGGCCAGATGATCGACAACGCAGTCGGCTTCTTCGCCGGTGCACCGCTGCGAGTCGTCGGGTAAGCTGCGCAGCTTTTTCAGGCAGGACCCCCACCATGGATGCACGAAGCGAAGTTCTCCTGCGCCAGGCCGAGCTATTCGGTGGCGAGCTGTTGCTGGCCGGCCTGCCGGCTGACGACCTGCTTGGCGCCCTGCCTCAGGCTCGTGGCTGGAACTGGCATGCGGGCGATCAGGCACTGCTCACCGCGCGCTTTGCCGGCCGCAGCCACTTCGACACACGTATGCCGGAAGGCGACTACCATGCTGCCGTGCTGTTCCTGCCCAAGTCGCGCGAGCTGAGCGACTACCTGCTGCAAGCGCTTGCCTCGCGCCTAGCCGGCAAGCCGCTGTACCTGGTCGGCGAAAAGCGTGGCGGTATCGAGCGCGCATCAAAGCAGTTGGCAGCCTATGGCAGACCACGCAAGCTCGACAGCGCGCGGCATTGCCAACTCTGGTGCGTCGAGGTAGAGCAGGCGCCGCCCGTCCCCGACCTGCATGCCCTGGCACAGAGCTATCCACTGCAGTTGGCCGACGGCGCACTGGATATCGTTACTCTGCCCGGCGTTTTCGCCCATGGCAGGCTTGATCGGGGTAGCGCGCTGCTGCTCGAGCATCTGGATGAACTGCCTAACGGCCACATGCTGGACTTCGGCTGCGGTGCTGGCGTGCTCGGCGCCGCGCTCAAACGGCGTTATCCAGGCAGCGAGCTGAGCCTGCTGGATGTCGACGCCTTCGCTCTGGAGAGCAGCCGCCTGACCCTGGCTCGCAATGGCCTGACGGCCAACCTGATCGCCGGCACCGGAATCGAGTCGGCGCCAGAAGGATTGAGCGCCATCGTCAGCAACCCGCCGTTCCATCAAGGCGTGCACACCGACTACCAAGCCAGTGAGAACCTGCTGAGCCAGGCAGCCCGCCACTTGATAAAAGGTGGCGAACTGCGCCTGGTGGCCAACAGCTTCCTCAAATACCCGCCACTGATCGAGCGTCATCTGGGCCCGTGCCGCACCCTGGCAGATGCCGATGGCTTTCGCATCTACAGCGCCCGGCGCTGATTGGGGTTGCTCCCAACGCAGCGCTTGGGCACAATTGCGCCCGTCCTAGGGGAGTAGTCTCCCGCGAGCGCCCTGCTCGCCCGGTATACGTCAACACACTTGCTCCGCAGAGCATGGCGTATACGACCCAAGGCCTACATAGAGAGGCCTGCGGTTTGACAAGACCTATGACACGCACAACCTATACCCGGGGCGGGAAGGTCGTTCGTGTCATAAGCCGTGTCGACCCGCCCCTTTAGGAAACCTGATGCTGGAATCGCTGTTCGTCCCCACCCTGATCGTTGCCCTCGCCGAAATCGGCGACAAGACCCAGTTGCTCGCACTGCTGCTGGCCGCCCGTTTTCGCAAGCCGTGGCCGATCATCTGGGGCATCGTCGTCGCCACCCTGGCCAACCATTTCGCGGCTGGCGCTGTGGGTAACTGGGTTGCCGGTTTCTTCTCACCCGCCACCCTGAGCTGGATTCTCGCGGCCAGCTTCGTCGCCGTAGCGGCCTGGACCCTGGTGCCGGACAAACTGGACGACGACGAGGAATCCGGCCTGAAGAGATACGGCCCCTTCCTCACCACCCTGATCGCCTTCTTCCTCGCCGAGATGGGCGACAAGACTCAGGTCGCGACCGTGATGCTGGCGGCGCAGTATCCGCACTTCATCCTGGTGGTGATCGGCACCACGCTGGGCATGCTGCTGGCCAACGTACCGGTGGTACTGGCGGGCAACTTCGCAGCCGAGCGCCTGCCATTGACGCTGATTCGCCGCCTCGCGGCCTGTGCCTTCGCCGCCCTGGCAATCTATGCCGGCTATCAGGCAATGAAACTCAGCGGCCTGACATGACGAATCACTGACGTCAACAGACTGGCATTTCGGCCAATCCCAGCCCCCTACCGCCTGCTGCTAAAGTGCGTGCCACGTCACGTCATACGGTATGCAGTCGGGAGGGCGGCATGTCATTGGATGATCGCAAGAAGGTGGTGTGCCAGCACATCGACCTGACCTGGAACAAGGGGCGCCTGGCCCTGGCCGAACAGCTGCACAGCCGCGACTTTCTCTACAAGAGCTCGTTCATGGGGCGCCCACTCGACAGTGCCGGCTTCGCCCGGATGGTGCAGGATATCCGCTACGCCATGCCGGACCTGCAGATCGTGGTCGAGGAGTGCGTCGCCGAAGGCTACAAGGTGGTGACCTGGAGCACGCTGATCGGCACCATTCAGAAACCCGCGCTGGGCTATCCGCCCAGTGACAAGGTGCTGAGCATCTCGGCCATGGCCTTCTGGACACTGACGCCCAGCAATGAGATTCAGGAGATCTGCACCATGTTCGACATGGAAAGCTTCCGCGCCCAGCTGGGCCTGCAACCTCGCCCCTTCGCCGAAACGGCACTACCCTAAAACGCAAACGGCGCGCCGTGAACCATCACGCCGCGCCGTTTTTTCGTGCCCGAACTTAGCGCCCGGCCTTGGCCTGCTCGTACAGCGGCATCACCTTGGGAATCGCCGCCTGCAGCGAAGCGATACGGCTGCTGGAGGACGGGTGAGTGCTCATGAACTCGGGCGGCGCACCACCACCGGCGGCCTCCATCTTCTGCCACAGACTGATGGCCGCATTCGGGTCATAACCCGCGCGAGCAGCCAGTTCGAGGCCGATCAGATCAGCCTCGTTCTCGTTACCGCGGCTGTTGGGTAGCGTCAGGCTGTACTGCACCACCGTATCCGCCATGGCCATGCCGCTCTCGCCGAGACCGAGCAAAGCGCCAGCACCCTGCTTGGCGACCTGAATACCATAGGCCTTGGACATCGCCTCACGGCTGTGTTCGCGCAGGGCATGCGCCATCTCGTGGCCCATGATCGCGGCGATTTCGTCATCGCTGAGCTTCAGTTGCTCGATGATTCCGCTGTAGAAAATGATCTTGCCGCCCGGGCCACAGTTGGCGTTGAGCTCGGGACTCTTGATCAGGTTGACCTCCCACTGCCAGTTGGCAGCATCCGGGCGAAAACGCGGCGCCTGCGGGATCAGGCGATTGGCAACGGTCTGCAGACGCTTGGCATTGTTGCTGGTCTTGTCCAGCACGCCCTTGCTCGATGCCTCGCTTAGCGTCTGCTGATAGGACTGCGCGTACATCTGATTGACTTCATCAGCTGACAACATGCTGAACATGTACTGCTTGCGCTCTACGCCAACCGCACCACCACTGGTGGTATTGACGGCCTGACAACCTGCCAGCAGCACGGCCGCCGCCAGGCCACTCAGATATAGAACCTTGCTCATCGAGCTACCTCCTTGAATCGGACGCCCTATGCTAGGCCGCCCCCGCAGCACGAGCAACCGCGTTACTTGCGCGATAGCCGTACGCCATCTTTGCTGAATACGACACCAGCCTGTTCGTCACCACCAGTCCATTAAGGTTTTCATCTGTCACTGCCGATAGTTCGTGACAGGCGCGCTCTGCGCTCGGGAGCTCTCATGAAGTTCAAGTCGATCCAGTTTTCCGTGGCATTCCTTGCTGGCGCCAGCGTGCTCGCGGTCGTTGTGGCTCTGGTACTCTACGCCCTGTTCGCCAGTGGCCGAACCCAGAGCCTGGTGCAGGAGCGCACGCAGAAGCTACTGGAACAAGTCATCGAGCAACGCCTGTCGGCATTAGCGCAGGCGCAGGTCAGCGAAATCCAGCGTGAACTGGAAGCTCCCCTGCAGATCACCGCCGACCTGGCACGCGTCAACGCCATGCTCGGCATGACCGATGCCAACGGCAGCCCGATGCTCAGCATCAGCCGCGAAGAACTGGCCAACCTGGTGCATGAAACCACGGCGCAGAACCCTAAATTACTTGGCAGTTACCTGGGCTGGGAGCCGAACGCCTTCGATGCCAGCGACGACATCTATGCCGGCAGCAAGGAAAACGGCTACGACGGCACCGGCCGCTTCCTGCCCTGGTGGTATCGCAATGCCGACGGCAGCCTGGGCATCGACTCGATCGGCTCGACCGAAAGCGAAGAACTGCTGCCAACCGGGGTGCGCGCGGGCGAATATTACCTTTGCCCGAAAGAGCGCAAGCGCCCCTGCGTGATCGATCCAGCCCCCTATGACGTCGGCGGCAAGATGACCATGCTCGCCTCCTTCACCTCGCCGATTCTGGTCAATGGCGAGTTTCGCGGTATCGCCGGTGCCGACCTGGCGGTCAATTTCATTCAGGAGCTGCTGGTAAAGGCTGACGCCCAGCTCTACAACGGTGCCGGCGAGATGGCGCTGATCGCCAGCAACGGGCGCCTGGTCGCCTCGACCAAGGCACCGGACAAACTTGGTGAGCCGGCCACCGCCCTGCTCGACGCCAATGAAGTGAGCAACCTGGGTACGCTGCAGTCCGGGCAGGTGCTGTACTCCATCGATGCCAAGGAAGATCCTGAGCACAGCCATATCGAACTGTTCCTCAGCTTCAACATCGGCCAGAGCGACACCCGCTGGGTGCTGATGCTGGTGCTGCCGCTCAAAGCGGTGATGGCCGATCTGCACCAGCTGCAGGGCGATCTGGCCTCGCAGCGTGACGCCGACACCCTGGGCATGACCCTGGTCGGCCTGCTGATCGCCGGGCTGGGCCTGTTGGTGATCTGGTTCGTCGGTTACGGCATCGCCCGCCCGCTGCGGCAGATGGTCGGCATGCTCGACGATATCGCCAAAGGCGATGGCGACCTCACGGTGCGCCTGCAGGTTGACCGCAAGGATGAGCTCGGACAGATCGCTGCCGGCTTCAATGCCTTCCTGGCCAAACTGCAAACCATGATCGGCGCCGTGGTGACCTCGGTGCAGCAGGTCAGCGACTCCTCCGAGCACACTGCCGACATCGCCATCCGCACCAACCAGGGCGTGCAGAAGCAACTGGCCGAGATCGAACTGGTGGCCACGGCGGTACACGAGATGACGGCCACCGCGCAGGACGTCGCGCGCAACGCCACCCACGCCGCCGAGGCGGCCAACCACGCCGACCGCGCGGCCAATCAGGGCAAGCAGGTGGTGCAGGAAACCTCGGACGCCATCGCAGCCCTGGCCAGCGAAATCGGCCGCGCCGTGGGCGTGGTACAGAACCTGGCCAAGGACAGCGAGAACATCAACGCCATCCTCGTCGCCATTCGCGCCATTGCCGAGCAGACCAACCTGCTGGCGCTCAACGCGGCCATCGAGGCAGCTCGCGCCGGCGAACAAGGCCGCGGCTTCGCCGTGGTCGCCGATGAAGTGCGCAACCTGGCGCAGAAGACCCAGCAGGCCACCGAAGAAATCCAGACCATGATCCAGCAGTTGCAGCAAGGCACGCGCGAAGTGGTCAAGGTGATGGAGCAGAGCCAGAGCAAGACCGACGACAGCGTGGAACACGCCAACCAGGCAGCTCAATCGCTGGAGTCCATCACCCAGGCAGTGTCGGTGATCAACGACATGAACACGCAGATCGCCAGCGCAGCCGAGGAACAAAGTGCGGTGGCCGAAGACATCAACCGCAACGTCACCAATATCGGCCAGGTCGCCAACGAGGTGGCAGGCGGCGCCGACGAAGCCAGTCAGGCCAGCGCTCAACTGACCAAGCTGGCCGAACAGCAGCGCAGGCTGATCAATCAGTTCAAGGTCTAAGGGACTGCATCAGATAGGGTGCACCGCCCGCACAGGCTCTTGGTCAGCTGCGGTGCACCGGCCCCTCGACACCCTGCACAGGCTCAAGCAGGCGTCAGGCACTCCGGCGCATCCAGCTTCGGGTCGTTGACCAGCGTCGCCAGTGCGCGCTCACGCAGCGCAACCTGCGGCTTGGCCAGCAGCGCCGCCAACTGTTCGGGCGACGTATCGTTGCTCAGCCACAGCGCCTGCTCATGCTCGTCGAGAATCAACGGGCGCCGTAGCGTGGCCGCTTCCTGGGTGATCAGCGCAACGCTCAGGTACTCCTGCCCACCCACCGGATAAAGCTCCCACAAGGCCGCGAAATACATCAGCGGCTCACCGTTGCTCATCCAGTACGGCCGCTTGCGCGCGCCCCCGCGCCATTCATAGAAGCCGTTGGCCGGCAGCAGTGCGCGGCGCTGGCGAAAGGGCTCACGGAACATCGGCTGCTCGGCCAGGGTTTCAGCACGCGCATGCGCCGGAGTCTTGGACAGGTCCTTGAGCCAGGCGGGCGTCAGCCCCCAACGCGCCGCTGCCGCCTGCGCCCCTCCCTCGCCCGCACGCAACATCAGCACCTGGCCGTTGGGCGCCAGGTTCCAGTGCGGCTTCTGGTCAGTGGGAAAGCCGGGCAACGCAGCAAAAGCGGGCGACCAGCGGAACAGGGCATAACGTCCACACATGAAACGACTCGACAGGCAGGGGGCGCGTCAACAGAGCAACACGCCCTGAAAGGACTCTGGCTCATCGCCAGGCACAGGTTGCGCCGCATTGTACTCAGCGATCAGCGTACGCGCCCGCTCAGAGTGAGGATCAGCAACGACCAAACCAAGCAGGCCGCATGCCGGCAGCTCACCCACCGCACCGACCAGATGCTGACCGAGCAAGTGCGCCTCGACACCTTCACTGGCCAGCATGTCCACCAGCATCTGCCCTTCCAGAAGGTTTTCCGGTTCGTAGATTCGTTGCATCAATCGTTCTCCGCACGAACGTCCAACTCCCACTCGGTGCCATCCGTACGCAGCTCGAACTCGATCGGCCGGCAGCACACCGGACAGTCTTCGATGTAAGACTGGTCCCCAGCCGACAGATCCAGCAGCGCTTCGGCCGGCTCACCGCAATAGGGGCAATAATACGACTCGCTTTCCAGCATCGCGGCCTCCTTGTGACTTGGCGTTATGGCCTCATGGGGCTAACAAAGTCTCACAATCCCTTATAGCACGTGATTCTCAGCACTCCTATTCATTCGAACTCTAACTAAATCTCATCATTCTTAGTCAATGTAGCCATTCAATCACTAGCTACACATTCACCAAAAAGACTTTGAAAATCAAAAAAACCAAACACAAACCAGCTCAAAATAAAAGCTGACATAGTTAGGTAAAATGGCCAAATTGCAATAGATAGCACCGAACCTAAAAAGCTCACTTCCCCCTTACATATCGACGCATCCATAGACAAGTCAGCCGCAACCCTATTTGTTGCAACCCTTAAATATAGGACCCTATACAACTTCTCTTGATACAAATAAAACGCATCAAGCATCCAAAAAACCAATACACCAAACGCTCCAAAAAAAAGATAAACAGAATTTAATTTTTCCATCGAGAGCGCAAAAGCTGCACCAATCAGAGCAATCACCCAACCTTTAATATTGAATGAATTACTCCCCATTCTATCTATTACACCTTGGATAAACCCAAGGTGCGCCAACTTGTATTCGTCAGCCATAGCAAGCACCCGACCTACTCATAAAATATAAAGCGTCCAGCGCATCATGGCCTTTTCTTCCGCACGCCCCCCACCGCTCTATCCCTCTTGCATCGAGCTTAGTCAGATGCAGAGTATTTAATGGGTACGAAATGTTAATATCACGCGCCTCATCAAGACTTTCCAATGCCGCATCCATTGCTCCCTTAAATCTTCTACCTCGATGCGCGGAGAGTTCTCGCCGCCTTACAATTCTGCTCATCATCATTTCATGATAAATCCACGGCGACCCTGTCTCTCCTACGCCATCAATATAATCCGAAGCTTTAAATGAATTCTCCGTATTCATAAAAATAACACACTCGCATCGATCAATCATATCTGCAAGAGCAGTAGAAAGCATCATATGCACGTGACTAGTAGTTCTATTTCTTTTTGAGTAATTATACATGTCTGAATCTGGAAATTTTGCATATTCGTCCATCTGCTTCAGCAATACATCCGAATAACCCCACACAGCAGAGTCAATAAACGCCTTTACACCCATTTCCCTGTGAAGCCACCCAGCAAATCCAAGAACAACCTTTTCATCACTATGAGAGTGCGATAAGAAAATATCTGCATTCACGCTCGGAAACCAGCTCTTAAGTATATCTTCAGCCTTGACCAGACCATTCATGTCCATCATTGAGTCTATGCTGGCTCTTACTAACTCCTCATGCCCTCTATATATCTCCCTACCGGCGCCCACATACTCTCCCCAATACTTATGCTCTGGGTCAAAATCAAAGCCAATGTGCATATAGTTCCCCTATCCAATTCAATACATAATTCTTTTAATTTCTCGAATTCAAATCCATTCGCATTTTACAATTTCGATGTTCTAAGCTCCCCGTCTTATGAGGGCAAAAGTCTCTAAGCCTCGTTTTCTCCTTTCCAACGACCACGATCTCTTGCTGCTTTGGTGTAGTTGCTTGCTGTGTTTCGCTAGCAATCACTGGCGCATTGAAGCTGACCACGTTAGCCGCGCCCTGCGGTCTGTAGTTCTGATCATTGAAGACGGTCTGTCTTTCCGGCTGAGTGGGTTCGGGGTCGTATGCCCCTCCCCTTTCGATGACTAGCGGTTCTTCAGTGCGGAATTTCTGCGGCGGGGTGTAGGTTTCGCGTCTTGCAACTGCGCCTTGTGGCCGGGCGCTTTCTTGTTGCTTCGGATGGGGTTGTAGTAGGCCGATATCGTCTCTAAGGCCATCGCCACTGGCGATTGTTTTGGCTCTGTCGATAAAGCCACCACCGAACAGGCTTAGCCCGCCTACCACTACGCCCGTTCCTATCGCCATGATTGCCACCATCCGCCAGGGGCTTTCTTGCTTCCTGGTCTTCAGGTACTCCGGCATATCGTCCATGTCGGCTTTCATATGCTGCCCTCCCTATTTCCTTGCAAACCATCGCCGGGCCACTACCTCGGTTATTTGCTGCCCGCGATTTGTCCTTCCAAGTTTCTATTCGCTTCGTCATAAGCTGGGCTTGTTTGCCCGATTTCCGGCTTTACCTCGCCAGTGCCTACCCATAGAGCGTATTGCGGATAGAGCGACATCAAAAAGCCCGCTTCGTATGCCCCCATCCTGATCTTGCGCCTTTTGATGTTGTCCCAGCGGCTGTACTTAGTGCCGCTTTCTTTAGCGAGGCGATCCAGCCTGGTCATGTCAAGCAATAGATAAAATCTATTCTCCTGCTCAACCTCAATAGACATAAATATCCTTTCGTAATATTTACGAGGCCATTTTCTGCCTCTATATTCGTAACTGTTACAGGGTAAATTATTGATTTGCCCATTTAGACATTATGAGACTTTGTGAGGTTAGCGGCTATGGCAAGCGAAACACGTATGGAAGCGAGGGCTATCCAATGAGCACACAGAACGTCTTCGTAGTGCTGCCCCCGATCTGCACCCGTGAAGAGTGGGGCCGCCTTACCGGCCTGGTAGACAAAGGCCCGACCGTCGTCCTTGGCATGTGCAACCAAGGCACCCTCCCCACTGTTCAGGTTGGCCGCCACCAACTGGTCAACGTCCACCAACTGCTGCAAGACCTGGCCTCGGGCAAAACCGAGTTCCTGGCCGGCGACTACAGCTGAGGGCTGATGGCATGACTATCCAGTTAGCGAAAACCGCCGCTCTGATGCTCTGCCAGGACTGCCTGCACGTTCGCCCGTACTGCGAGGCAGGCCACTTCGGTGAGTACCACTGCGACTGCGGTGGCGACTTCTGCGGCTGCAACAGCTGCAACGACTTCGCCCACGGCCAGGGTGCCCGCTTCGAAAAGCGCCAAGCGCTGGAGGCCGTCAATGAAAAGCCTGAGCCAGTACCTGCGCCAACCCCACGCCGAGAACTGCGACTGCTCTGTCTGCTGGCTAAACCGCAACTGGATACCGCCCAAGGCGCCTACTTACCCATACACACAATGCACCGACTGCCGCCCCGCGCGATGGTCCGTGGTCAATGGTCGCAACCACGTTACGCAGGCCTATACCTGCGAGAAACACAAGCCCGGCAACCGTCCGAAGACGTATTGGTACGTTGTGAGCGACACCGGCAAACCCACGCCCTTCGTGCCCCTGCGCGAACCGTTCGAACTGGTGGGGTAAGCGCATGATCACTTTCGAATCGCTCCTCTTTATCGGCTGGTTACTCACGCTCTGCGTTCTCTTCCTGCTTGATATCAATCGCCTCTTCAGTGTGGCTAATAAGGCATCTGAGCAATCGCCTCCGGCGTCCGTGACTGGCCACCCCGGCCTCCCTGACCGAACCGCGCAATCACCGCCAGTCGCGGGCGACGGTGGCGAAACGGGATGACAAGGGCGCGGCCCTTGGTGTTAACGAACTAACAGGCTGCACAAGCGGCAACTGAAACCCCGGCAAGTCGAGAACCACCCTCGGGCAAAAACGAAAGTTTGCCCGTGCGGGATCGCTCGGCCTGCTGAAAGGCAAAACCGCGCAATAACGCGCAACTAAGCGAGGAAACACAAATGGCACGTTCGACTATGGAAGTTGCATTTCTCGGCACTCAGATGACCCAGGTGGATGACACCAAATACGCCAAGGTCTTCTACGGCGACGAACCGGACGGCAAGACCGAACACGGCCTGTCCATCATCGGCATGGCTATCGCTGAAGACGCCGCTGACGAAGTATTCGCAGCCGGCGCCCAGTTCGCCCCGCTGGAGCTGGTGCGCATCACCTTCGACGTGGCACGCGGCGGCCAGAACAAGGGCAAAAACCTAGCCCTGCACATCGAAGCCGTGAACCCGAAAGGCCAGGGCACTCGTGGTGCTGCTGACCCATCCAGCGAGGCCCGCAAGCTCGCGGCCCAACAACAAGGCAAACCGACCGGCACCCAGCCGGACCCGGCCAAGGCCTAACGGGAGGGCGCCGCCGTGCTGATCGTTGATCGCGTGCTGTGCGACTGCTGTGGCCAGCCCATGGGCCAGCTCTACAACCAGTCCGCCCCCCAGCCCGACCTGCTGCCCGATCTGAATAAGGCGCCTGACCTCGTCATCTGCCCCGACTGCATCGCCATGGCTGAGGTCGTCCGCGACCCCAGCTTGGCCGAGTAATCGAGGGCATATGAATTTCATCGCCTGCGATGGGGAATGGTCGGTTGGTGCTTCGGGTGAACTCCTGTGCACGGGCCAGCTGGTTTCCATCGCAGACGACGAAATGCAGGGCCTGATCGGCTCTGCGCTCACCTGGGATGACGTGTCCGAACTGCAAGGCGAAGCAATGATTCTGTTCGCCACCGTGTTCGGGTTCCTCGTCCTGAAAAAAGTCCTGAAATCGAGGTAATACCCATGCAACACATCAAAACCCTGCGCCGTTCGCTCGGCACCGCTGCTGCCATCGGCCTGCTGTCTGTTCAACAGGCCTACGCCGCCCTGCCCACCGAGGTCAGCACCCAGCTCGACACCACCAAGACCGACGTTGTCGAGCTGGGTGGCCTGATCCTCGTCGTGCTGATCGCGGCTGCCGCGTTCAAGTACATGCGCCGTGCCATGTAACCCAGCAACTGCACCTATGTGCCGAAGCAAGCAAAGCCCCGCCTCGGCGGGGTTTTCTTTTCCGGATACCGCCATGAGCTATCAACTGTTCGTTCTGATCATCACCGTCCTGGCGCTGTATCTCGTGTTCTTCGGGAGGGTTTGAGATGCTCAGATTTAGGCGGTATGTTTCGCTGTTGCTGCTGGTTGTTTTGGCAGGTGGGTATTCGGTGTTTGCCTTCGCCGAAGACTATTATTGGATCATTGGGTCTGATACTTCGCTTACTTTTCCAAGCGCTGCCGATGCCATAACTTATCTGGAACAAAGAAGTCCTAATGCTCGCTTTGATGTTCATACTCGACGTGAAACTACATGGTCATATCGTACCTATCGCAAAAGTGACGGTGGATACACTGGCTTTGGCTCTGTAAATCGTCGCGGTACCGCTTGCTCCCCGCCTGCTGTTTATAACCCTGAAACCGGGGGCTGTGAGGAACCGCAACCAGACAAATGCGAGTCCACCGTCGGCAACGTGGTTCATCATGAGTTTCGCTTTGCCAGCCTCGGCAGTGACGGCAACCCTTCCGCTGATCCACCCGTAACCGTCTGCAAAAGCGGCTGCCAGTATTCCCATACCTTCGGCGATTTCAGCTCCAAGCGTGATTTCGGTCCGCCTGATCAGCTTGTCGGTTCCTTCGAGTACAAGGGCAACGGCGTCAGCTGTACCCCATCGGCCAACGACCCATCCGTATTTGATCAGCCTCCCGCCAAGGACCCGGTTACCAAAGCACCGGAGTACGCCACCAATAACGATTGCTCAGGCTGGGAAACCCAGCCTGACGGGACGCTTAAGCGCAGCTGTAACTCCAACACTTCGTATAAGGATGAGGGCAACGTCGATTGCAAAGGCGGAACGGCCGGTGCTGGTTTCAGCAGCAGCGTGAAGTGCACGCCATCGAAGAACAAGCCGCCGCACAAGTCTGAGACCAACGTCGAGCAGGAGACCACCAAGAAAGACAACCCGGACGGTTCCAGCGAGACCACCACCAAGACCGATACCACCAAGACCGAGTGCAAAGGCACCAAGCCTTGCGAGTCCTCCAGCAAGACCGAAACCGAGTCGGAAAACACCGACCCCGACGGCAATTCCACCAAAAACGGTAACTGTGTCGGTGACGGCTGCAACCCGGATAAAACCGACGGCAGCGGCACTGAGGCCGAAGAAGACGGCGAACAAGGCGAATAGCGAACCGCCACAGTCGGCACCTGTGACGGCAGTTTCTCCTGCACGGGTGATCCCATCGACTGCGCCATCCTCAAGCAGCAGAAAGAACAGCAGTGCTACGCCGAAGAAATGAGCGATTTCGACGGCAACAAATCCGAAGTCGAAGGCCTGCTCCAGGGTGAAAACTTCGAACTAAACGAAGGCAGCGGCGATATCGACGTGCCGTCCTTCATCAGCCAAGGCACCCGCTTTCTCAGCCCATCCTGCCCGCCTGATCGCGTTGTGTCCCTGTCCATGGCCGGGCGCTCTGTAGGCCTGTCCTTTCAGCCCCTGTGCAGCTTCGCCAGCGCACTCGGTCCCTTTCTCGTCGCCGTCACCGCCGTTATCTGCGCGCTCTATGTCGGCCGTTCCGTAGGAGGTAACTAATGCACTACCTATTCCTGGCACAGCTCCTGATCATGATCGTTGGCCCACTGGTGAAAATGGCCCTGCGCGTCATTGGCTTCGGCTTCGTGTCCTATATCGGCTTCAATCTAGTGATCGATCAGGCCCGTGGCTACATGCAATCGAGCATGGGCCAGCTCGGTGCCGAAATCAGCGGCATTCTCGGCCTCGCCAACTTCGACATCATCGTCAACATGTACTTCGCGGCCATCGCAACGCGGTTCATCCTGGCCGGGATCGACAAGGCCCAGGACCGCAAGCGCAATCAGGTCTGGCGCAAGCCGGGCGGCACCTCAATCGAAGCATAAGGGGGCTGCACCATGCTCGTTATCCGCACCGGCAAACCCGGCCACGGCAAGACCCTCAACACCATCCGCGAAGTGGACCAAAAAGCCCTGGGCGAAGGGCGTGTGGTCTACTTCCACAACATCAACGGCCTCAAACCGGAAACCCTGCAGGCGCAGTGGTTCGAGTTCGAAGACCCGGAAAAGTGGTACGAGCTGCCGAAAGACAGCATCGTCGTGATCGATGAGGCGCAAGGCTGGTTTGGCGCCCGTGATCCAAGGGCACGGCCACCGGAGCACATCACCCGCTTCGAAACCATGCGCCACCAAGGCCACGAAGTGCACCTGGTCACCCAGGACCCGCGCTACCTGGATGTGCACCTGCGCCGCCTGTGCAACAGCCATATCCACTACTGGCGCGTCTTCAAGTCCTCCCAGCTGCTGCGCTTCGAATCCGAAGTGGTGGTGGAAAAGGTCGAAGTCAAAACCAGCTTCAAGGATGCCGACAAGAAAACGCTTCGCCTCGATAAGCGCTATTTCGGGTCTTACACCAGCACCAACGCCAAGCACCACTTTCAGACCACGGTGCCGACCAAGTTCATCCTGGCAGCGGCTGTCATCGCGATAGCCGTGGTCTGGTCGTATCGCTTCATTGGGCAATACGCACCAACCGACGAGCAAGCGCGTGCAGCCGATGCGCCCGAACCGAGCATGGTGGATCAAGCCAAAGGTGCTATTGGCTCCTTCATCAACCCGCTTGGCCAGCAGGCACCGGAACAAGGCAAAAAGAACACAGCCACCTACCTGACCGAGCGAATACCCCGGGTGCCCCAGCTCCCCGCCTCGGCCCCGCTCTATGACGACCTGACCAAGCCGCAAGCCTTCCCGCGCCTCTACTGCATGTCCAGCACCGATCCGGAGATATACCGACGGCACTTCGCCAAGCGCCCCAGTGGCATCGTCAATGGCCAACAGACCGTTTGCCAGTGCTACACGCAGCAAGGCACCAAGATCGAAACGGATTTTCAGTTCTGCCTGAACATCGTTGAAAACGGCTACTTCGATCCGGCCATCGCTGATCGCAGCAAACAGCAGCAGTACGGCCAAGCGCAGCAACAGCCGATGCAGCAGCCCGTCACCGGGTATCCCACCCAGCAGCCTCAGCAGGCCCCCGTAACGGTCGTCACCTATGAGAAAGGCAAGTTCTTGTGGTGATCGCAATGGGACGTCGTGTGCGCGTTCTGCGAACGCCTGCGAGGGACGAGCGGGCGCGCAGAACGCGCCTGCTGACGTCCCTGTAGCACGTCAGATAAACCGATTTCGAAAGACCGTGAAGTCTCACAAAACTCTAAAAGTTGAAGGTTGGAACCAATGAGCACGATTAAGGATTTCCCCCGAGTAGAAGAATTCATCCGCTACTTCGTAGACCCTTCATCCGGCCAGATTCACGACCTCTCTAAAATCCGCCTGCTTAGCTGCAGCGTCGATACCGTCCGCCAGTTGTATCGCGGCCTGATCCGCCCGGAAATCATGAGCCTGTTCGAGAAGCCCGGCACCATCGTCGATTTCGCTGGCCAGCGCTGGCACTCGGGTCGCGTCAGCAAGGATTCCGGGTACCAGTACAAGCTGCAGAACGCTGACCTGGGGATCATCCTGCTGGTGAAGAACTTCAACGCCAAAATCGAGAACATCGGCCCCCACCTGAAAATCGAAGTGTCACCCCATGCCATCGACCAGTTCTGCCCCGAGCGCCTGCAGGAACGCCTCGACTACTATGCCGGCCACGTGCTGACCAACATCGAGCGCAACCAATGTGCGGTCCACCTCGCGCTAGACCTGCAGGGCTGGCAACCGCCCGCCGATCTGGTCGCCCGCATGCACTGCCGCGCACGCGCTGCCCGTGATATCTCCGGCATCAAGGAAATTCAGTGGACGCTGGAGTCTGCCACCTACGGCAAAGGCCAGTCCTACCTGTTCGGCTCTGCTGGTGGCGTCCAGCTCGGTATCTACAACAAGACCGAACAGGCCCGCGCCATCGACAAACTCGACTACTGGGAAAACGTCTGGAGACGCCGCGACAGCTTCGACGAAGCCGACCCGGACAACTACAACCCGGAACAGGACGTGTGGCGCGTAGAGCTGCGTTACCACCACTCAGTGATCCAGCAATTCGCCTCCGGCTCATTCGATCTGCAGACAAACCAGATCATTGAAACCAACAGCTACGCCGCCTTTGCCCCGCACCTAGACGGCCTGTGGCGCTATGGCCTACGTCAATTCAAGCTGCTGGCTCGCCCTGGCTACTTTGAGCCCATTTGGACGCTTATCCGCGATGACGTGCGCGTCGATCTGCCGGTGGATTCCCTGGTGGACGAAACCGAGTACAAGCGCCAATACAAGACCTCGCGGGGCTTCTCGGGCAAGAACGTCGAGCTCTTCCTGGGAAACTTCGTCAGCCTGCTGGCACGGGAGCGAGTGGGCGCTAGAAGGGCTTTCCACACACTCAAGGATTGGGATTGCTGGCCGGTGATTCGCGATCACTATGCAGCCAAGGGCATGGATGAAGACGGCCTGTATAAACATATCAAGGGCATCTTGGAGGAACGCCATATACGCTGGGGGCGTGCTGTATGACCGTCAAACGTCAGCCCGATGGCAAGTGGTCTGTAGACTTCTATGTCGATGGCCGTGGCAGTCAGCGTGTACGCCGTGGCGGCTTCGCCAGCAAGGCCCATGCACAGCGCTTTGAACGTGATTTCACTGCCTCACCCAAGCTTGCCGTTGATCGCTTCTCTGATCTGGTAGACCTCTGGTATCAGGTCCACGGCGTCACGCTCAAAAATGGTGTCCGTCGCTACTCTGCTCTCAAGCAGATAACCGAACGCCTGGGCAATCCTCGCGCCTGTGACTTCTCTGCGGCTACTTGGTCCAGCTATCGCACCCAGCGCCTCAAGACAGCGAAACGCTCGACCATCAACATCGAACACATATACGTCGCGTCTGTGTTCACTGAGTTAGCCCGTCAAGGCCACTATCATGGCGGCAACCCTCTGGCCGGTATGCGTCTATTCAAGGTCGATCAAAAGTCCCTGGCGTTCCTGACCTTTGAACAGATTCAGCAACTGCTTTCAGAGCTGGCCAAGTCGCGTAACCCCTATGCCTTGATCATTTCCAAGATTGCCTTGGCCACTGGCGCTAGATGGTCTGAGGCTGAGCGCTTACGTCGTTCCCAGGTTTTGACAGACCGCATTGTGTTTACCGGTACAAAGAATGGCCGTAACAGAACGGTGCCGGTCGATCCTGAGTTGATCAAAGAGGCGCTTTCTATTGCTCTGCCGACCGAACGTTTATTCGGTCCTGCTCGCGGTGCTTTCGAAGTTTGTTATGCCCGGTGCGGTTTTAAAACTCCCGGCCAGCTGACGCATATTCTTCGCCACACCTTCGCGTCGCACTTCGTAATGGCTGGAGGTGACTTGCGAACTCTGAAAGATATTTTGGGGCACGCGGATATCACGACGACGATGGTTTATGCACACTTAGCACCCGAGCATTTGGACAAGGCACTATTGCTCAATCCCCTGGTGCTCTCGTCCCGTGGACAAGCCGTAGGCAGCCCGTAGGCAAAACCGCCTCTACTGCCACACAAGGCCCGCGCCTTTGCTGGGCTTCGCTGATTAGCTGTGACTTGGCGTTATAATCGCCGGTCTACTGCTCACCCTGTTAAGCAGACACCATTCCAACCTTAGCCGTTCTAGAACAAGAGAGCATGATGGGCGCATTCGATGCCATCCGACCCTATGCCGATGCAGAAGTGCGCCCCGTACTGGCGCGCCTGCTCGCCGACCCGGCGTTTCTCGGTACCCTCACCCGTTTTCGCTTTCCGCGCCTGGCCGGGCCCTTGGGCTGGCTGCTCAAGCCGCTGATCGCCGCACGCCTGCGCAGCGAGTTCGCCAGTGTCGACTCGGTCGCTGGTCTGCAGGAAAAGATCGAGCCGTACATCGACCGTACCATCGAGCATGCCAGTGATGGCATCAGCTACTCCGGCCTGGAGCACCTGCAGCCCGGCAAGCCTTACCTGTACCTGGCCAACCACCGCGATATCGTCATGGACCCGGCCTTCGTCAACTACGCCGTCTACCACGCAGGCCTGCAGACGCCACGTATCGCCATCGGCGACAACTTGTTGCAGCGCCCCTTCGTCAGCGACCTGATGCGCCTGAACAAGAGTTTCATCGTGCACCGCTCGATCAGTGGGCGACGCGAGAAGCTGGCGGCTTATCAATTGCTCTCGGCCTATATCAACCACTCGATCCGCGAAGATGGCGAGTCGATCTGGATCGCCCAGGCCGAAGGGCGCGCCAAGGACGGTGACGACCGTACCGATTCGGCCATCCTCAAGATGTTCCATATGAGCCGCAAGGATGAGCCATTCGCAGACGTGATCGAGTCGCTGAACCTGATCCCGGTGTCGATCAGCTACGAGTACGACCCCTGCGACCTGGCCAAGGCTCGCGAGCTCTGTGTGCGTGCCGCCACGGGCAGCTACACCAAGGCGCCGGGCGAAGACGACGCCAGCATCGCCCTGGGCATCACCGGCTATAAAGGCCGCGTGCACCTGCACTTCAGCCCGCCTGTCGCCGGTCTGGAGGACACCAAGCAGCTTGCCCAGGAGATGGATCGTCACATTCTCGGCCAGTATCGCCTGTTCCCTGTGCACTACCTGGCCTACGCCATGTGGGAAGGCCGCGAGGCCGAGCTGAACGTGCCGGCAGCGAGCGAAGTATTCGATGCCGCGGAACTGGCCAAGGCCGAAGCGCAGTGGAACAAGCGCCTGGCCGCCTGCAGCGCCGAGGAAAAACCGTTCCTGATCCTGCAGTACGCCAACCCGGTGCGAAACCAGTATCGGATCAAGGCAGGTCTGCCCCTGTAAGGCAGCCATCGCCACAAACGAAAACGGCAGCCCGATGGCTGCCGTTTTCATTCATCGCTCAAGCGTCAAAGCCGCGTACTGAACCAGGACAGCACCAGGGCTGCACCCAGGCAAATGCCACCGAAGCGATAGAAGAAGCGGTTGATCCGCAGGGTACGCTCGTCCTGAACCTCGGTTTCATCCAGCTCGCCTTGCGCCAGGACTCGCGCTAAGCCGCGCTGCTCGCGCAAGTGAGTCATCAGGCACAGCCAGGCGCCCGCCAACGCGAAGAACAATGCCAGCGAATTGACCGCCCCGGCCGGATGGGCGAGGAACAGTGACCACAATAACTGCAGCGACATGCAACACCTCGAGGACAGCATGGTGCAGCAACCTCGCCACCGCACCAGAATGGGGATTTTGGCCGAGAAGCGGTGCGTCTCGACCCTCGAAAAGTCGTCGCGCAGTGTACTGAAATACCTCTTTTATAAGGTTCGTTTCCGACGAACGCGGCCCGCTATCCCGAAATCGTCTGAAAACTGTCATATGCCTGGCCTAGGGTTTGTATCTCCAAGAGTGACCAAACAGTCACGACTGTTGCTGGAGCCAAACCTCAATGTCCCTGGAGGACCTGCCATGCTCAATTCTCAACCGCTGGATCGCGATTACCTGATCGACTCGCTGGATGAAGTGGACGCCGTGGTCGACGAGCTTTCTTTCAACGTGCAGGACCAGCACTGGCTGGTGTACTGCGCCCTTGGCGGCCATGAGCATTACGACCTGCCGGATATCGACAACCGTACCGGCATGAGTCTGCCGGAGTTCTACGCCGAAGCAGCATGAAGACTCAGGACAAATGAAAACGCCCCGCAATGCGGGGCGTTTTTTATAACGATGCGCCGAATTACTGCAGCAGTACCTGGCCGATGGTCGGGTCCTTGAACGCACGAGTCAGCGCGTCGCTGAGCACGTCACCCACCAGCTTGCTGTTGGTCTGCTGGTTCGGTGCGGTGCCGAAGCGCTGGTTCAGCGAGGCACCGTAACGGCCGGTATAGCGACGGCTGCCGCCCTGCACGTCAGCGCGAATGGAGGCAGAGATATCAGCCTCGGTGACGTACATACCCTCTTTCGGCGACTGATACTTGAGGTCCGCCAGGGTGATGGTCAACTGTGGCGCGTTATAAGCATTGGGCGACGGTGTAAAACCGAGCAGACGCACAGCCGCTTCGGCCTCAGCCTGCAGCTTGGGCAGCACATAATCGGGGTTGACGCTGATGGAGCTGGTCTCCGGGTACAGACCGCCGCGAGTGCCAAGCACCGGCGAAGGACGGCCGTCGACCACGCGCACCACCACCGGCTGGCCCTGGCCGACTGGGGTCAGCGAACTGGTCAGCTTGGGTTGTGGGGTGAGTTGCTGAGGGCTGAGGGCGCAACCGGCCAGAGTCAGGCTGGCGGCAGCAAGCAAGGCGATCAACGCACGGTGCAGCATGCTCATCTCTCCGAGTGAGGTAAAAGTGGCCGGCAGTATAACCAGCGCGGCCTGAGGCCGACAGTAGCGCTGCATAGGACCGTTGGCATATCGCTGCGGTTCCTGTCATCAGCCTGTCACCGCGCGCTGGCATAAAGTACCTGTCACCACGCTGGAGCCTTCGCCATGCTGTTGCGCCGCCTGTTCAGCCCCGCTCGCCCGATGCGCCATTTCGCCCTGATCGATGATCGTGGCGTTTGCTGTGCGCTGCGGCAGATGCAGGAACACCCGATCCAGGCGGGATGGGTGGAAATTCGCGAGCCGAGCATCTCCTGGCTGGGCGCCCCACTGCCCGCCGGTGCCCGGCTCACCCCGGTCGCCACACACGCATCAGCAGCCCGCCCGTTGGCGGCCTGACCGGTGAAAGAATAAAAGTCACGCAGGGGCTCAATTTCCCCTCATTCACCGTTATAATCACGCCCCGATTATAAGGACGTCTCCTGATCGGGCCGAACGACCTCGCCGATGCAACGTCATCGCCCCGCCCCAGAGAGTCGCCCACTTCGAGCTGCCGCTTCCGGCCAGCCGCTTTCAGCCCATATGCAGAGCAGTTATGCAGCCATGCATTGCATGATTTGCACGGGCAAAAGCGCGCCGAGGCAGTCGAGCTTTTGAGGTTCACCGCTCCAAAAGAGCGTGAAAAAGACGGTTTTTACAAACTTCACAAGAGTGTGGCGAACAGATGAACAGTTTTGCGTCCGCAAATCCCAGCCTTGACCCTCCCCGCCGAACGACAGGGCATCACGCCTGAGTCTGCCGGTATCGCCCTGAAAGGCCGAACGGCCGTCCATCTGGTGCAGTTTTTCTTGGAGAGAGGTTAATGGCGCACAACGATTCCCAAAGCGTAGATGTGGTGCTGGTTGGTGCCGGCATCATGAGCGCGACCCTGGGCGTACTGCTCAAGGAACTCAACCCCGGCATCACCCTGGAAGTGGTAGAGCTGCGCGAGTCCGGCGCAGTGGAAAGCTCCAACCCCTGGAACAACGCCGGCACCGGTCACGCGGCCCTGTGCGAGCTGAACTACACCCCGGAAGGCGCTGACGGCAGCATCGACATCAAGAAGTCGGTGAACATCAACGCCCAATTCGAGGAGTCCAAACAGTTCTGGGCCTACCTGATCGAAAAAGGCGCGATCAACTCGCCGAAGACCTTCATCAACCCAGTTCCGCACATGAGTTTCGTGCGCGGCAACAGCGGTATCGCCTTCCTCAAGAAGCGTTTCGAGGCCCTGCGCCAGCACCACGCCTTCACCGAGATGGAGTACACCGAAGATCGTGCCACCATCGCCGAGTGGGCGCCGCTGCTGATCCCGGGCCGCGACAGTGGCGAGCCGCTGGCGATGACCCGCGTGCAAGCCGGTACCGACGTCAACTTTGGCGCGGTCACCGAACAGATGCTCGCCTACCTGACCACCCAGCCCGACGCCAAAGTCACCTGCAACCAGAAGGTCACCGACCTCAAGCGCGACGGTGACGGCTGGCTGGTGGACATCAAGGACACCCGCTCCGGCGCCACGCGCAAGCTCAAGAGCAAGTTCGTCTTCCTCGGCGCTGGTGGCGGCGCACTGCCGCTGCTGCAACTGTCCGGCATCCCCGAAGGCAAAGGCTTTGGCGGCTTCCCAGTGAGTGGTCAGTGGCTGCGTTGCGACAACCCGGAAATCGTCAAACAGCACCAGGCCAAGGTCTACAGCCAGGCTGCCGTCGGCTCACCGCCGATGTCCGTACCGCACCTCGACACTCGCGTAGTGGACGGCAAGAAATCCCTGCTGTTCGGCCCTTACGCCGGCTTCACCACCAAGTTCCTCAAGTACGGTTCATTCCTCGACCTGCCGCTGTCGGTACGCCCCAACAACCTCGGCCCGATGCTGGCGGTGGCGCGCGACAACCTGGATCTGACCCGTTACCTGATCAAGGAAGTGATGCAGTCCGAAGAGCAGCGCCTGAACACCCTGCGCGGCTTCTACCCGGAAGCCAAGGCCGAGGACTGGCGCCTGGAAGTGGCTGGCCAGCGCGTGCAGATCATCAAGAAAGACAGCAAGAACGGTGGCATCCTGCAGTTCGGCACCGAACTGGTGGCAGCTGCAGACGGCACCATCGCTGCCCTGCTCGGAGCCTCGCCGGGCGCTTCGGTGACCGTGTCGATCATGCTCGACCTGATCCGTCGCTGCTTCCCCGAGCAAGCCAAGAGCGAAGGCTGGCGCACCAAGCTGGATGAGATCTTCCCGGCCATGGCCGAGGTTCTGTCCCACGACGCCGAGCGCTACCGCCAGGTACAGACGCAATCGAACCACCGCCTGCAGCTCGATACACCCAGCGCCTGATCGTCACGCACAAAAAACCGCCCTTCGGGGCGGTTTTTTATGGGCGTTGCTCAGGTTACTGCTGACCCCAGGGCAGGATCGGAATGGCCGTCACAGCATTCTGCGGGCTGCCCTCGATCACCCGGTCGCTGTAGACCAGATACACCAGCGTGTTGCGCTTGGCGTCGAAGAAACGCACCACCTGCATGGTCTTGAACACCAGCGAGGTGCGCTCTTTGAACACCTCTTCGCCGTCCTTGAGCTTGCCCTTGAAGGCAATGGGGCCGACCTGGCGGCAGGCGATGGAGGCCTCGGCGCGATCCTCGGCCAGGCCCAAGCCACCCTTCACGCCGCCTGTCTTGGCGCGCGACAAGTAGCAGGTCACACCGTCGACCTTGGGGTCATCGAAAGCTTCGACGACGATCTTGTCGTTCGGCCCGACCCATTTGAACACCGTCGACACCTCACCGACGGTTTCGGCCAGTGCCAGGCCAGGTAGCACCAGCAGGCTCAGCACACATCCCTTGAACAAGTTCATCGCCCTCTCCTTTCGCGTTCAAACCAGGATGAGATTATCCCGGTGCACCAACTCCGGCTCATCGACATAGCCCAGCAGCTTCTCGATGGCATCGGACGGCTGGCCGATGATCTTCTGCGCCTCCAGCGCACTGTAGTTGACCAGGCCACGGGCAATCTCGCGGCCGTCAGGCGATACGCAGACCACCATCTCGCCGCGACGGAAACTGCCCTGCACCGCCTTCACACCCACCGGCAGCAGGCTCTTGCGATCCTGGCTCAACGCCTTCACCGCACCAGCATCCAGCACCAGGGTACCGCGCGTTTGCAGGTGGCCGGCCAGCCATTGCTTACGCGCCGCCAGCAAGCCGCGCTCGGGAGCCAGCAGCGTGCCCAAGCGCTCGCCGCCCTTGAGGCGGGCCAGCACCTGCTCGATGGCGCCGCCGACGATAACGGTATGCGCACCAGAGCGCGCAGCCAGACGCGATGCACGCAGTTTGGTCTGCATGCCACCACGACCCAGTGCGCCACCGACACCACCGGCGACTGCATCCAGCGCCGGGTCATCCGCACGGGCCTCGTGAATCAGCTTGGCATCGGGATTGTGCCGCGGGTCGGCGTCAAACATGCCGTCGCGATCGGTGAGGATAACCAGCAGATCGGCTTCGACCAGGTTGGCCACCAAGGCGGCCAAAGTGTCGTTGTCGCCAAAGCGAATCTCGTCAGTGACCACCGTGTCGTTCTCGTTGATCACCGGCACCACGTCGAGATCGACCAGCGTGCGCAAGGTGCTGCGCGCGTTCAGGTAGCGTTTGCGGTCGGACAGATCATCATGTGTCAGGAGAATCTGCGCAGTACGGCGGCCGTGCTCGGCAAAGCTGGACTCCCAGGCCTGCACCAGCACCATCTGACCAATCGCGGCGGCAGCCTGCAGCTCGTGCATCGCACTAGGTCGGCTGGTCCAGCCCAGGCGGCTCATACCGGCCGCCACAGCGCCGGAGGACACCAGCACCAGTTCCACGCCCTGCTCACGCAGTGCGACCATCTGCTTGACCCATACCGCCATGGCCGCACGATCCAGGCCACGCCCGTCGGCGGTCAGCAGCGCACTGCCGATCTTCACCACCCAGCGCCGCGCGCCGGTCACCTTGTCACGCATGATCTTCCAACCTTAGCCAGAAAATGATGGGGTCCACCCCACCTACAAAAACGCCGCAATTAAGCGGCGTTGGAAATTTGCTTAATCCCGGACGTAAATGATTTCCGGGCCATCGTCGTCTTCTTCGTCGAGGAAGTCATCGTCCTCGTCGATATCGTCGACACTGCGCACACCGGATTTACGCAGCGCGCGCTGATCGTCCAGCGACTGCAGACGGGCACGCGCCTCGTCTTCGATGCGCTGATCCAGCTCGGCCAGCTCTTCGGCGAATACCGGGTCTTCGGCGATGCGCTCGGCACGCACTTCCAGGTAATGCATGATGTCGCGGCTGATGCGCTCGGTGCCGTCGCGGCTGATGGCCGAGACCACATAAACCGGCCCCTGCCAGTTCAGGCGGGCAACGATATCGGCCTTGCGCGCCTCGCGCTCGTCTTCGGGCACCTGATCCATCTTGTTCAGCACCAGCCAGCGATCACGCTCGGCCAGCGCCGGGCTGAAGCGGCCCAGCTCGTCGATGATCACCTGCGCAGCCTCGGCCGGATCGCTCTCGTCCAGCGGCGCCATGTCCACCAGGTGCAGCAACAGGCGGGTACGCGCCAGGTGCTTGAGGAAGCGAATGCCCAGGCCAGCACCGTCGGAGGCGCCTTCGATCAGCCCCGGAATGTCGGCGACGACGAAGCTCTTGAAGCGGTCGACACTGACCACACCCAGGTTCGGCACCAGGGTGGTGAAGGGGTAGTCGGCGACCTTCGGCTTGGCGGCGGAAACTGCGCGAATGAAGGTGCTCTTGCCGGCATTGGGCAGGCCGAGCAGGCCGACATCGGCCAGCACTTTCAGCTCGAGCTTGAGATCACGCGACTCGCCCGGCTTGCCTGGCGTGGTCTGGCGCGGCGCACGGTTGGTGCTGGACTTGAAGCGGGTGTTGCCCAGGCCGTGCCAGCCGCCTTGGGCGACCATCAAGCGTTGACCGGCCTTGACCAGGTCACCAATCACTTCCTGGGTGGCCACGTCGATCACCGTGGTGCCGACCGGCACCGGCAGGATCAGATCCTCGCCCTTGGCCCCGGTGCAATCGGTGCTGCCGCCCTTCTCGCCATTCTGCGCATTGAATTTGCGCGTATAGCGGTAATCGATCAGGGTGTTGAGGTTGGCATCGGCCTCGAGGAATACCGAGCCGCCGTCGCCACCATCGCCGCCGTTGGGGCCGCCCTTCTCGATGAATTTCTCGCGACGGAAGGCCATCATGCCGTTACCGCCGTCACCGGCTTTTACAAAAATCGAAACTTCGTCGACAAATTTCATGAATACGCCTCCCGCAAGCGCTGCGGGTCAACAGAACAACGTAAAGGCCCTTGCCGGATGACCCCACGCAAACAGCGTGGCGTTATGGGTGATCGGGCAAGAACCCAAGGATACAGAAACAAAAAAGCCCCGTCCTACGGACAGGGCTTTTCCAGCGCGTAGGCGATTAGGCCTGAACGACGCTCACGTAGCGACGGCCGAAAGCGCCCTTCACTTCGAACTTGACCACGCCTTCGACTTTAGCGAAGAGGGTGTGGTCTTTGCCCATGCCCACGCCGAAACCGGCATGGAACTCGGTGCCGCGCTGACGAACGATGATGTTGCCGGCCTTGATGACCTGACCACCGTACATTTTCACGCCAAGGCGTTTACTTTCGGAATCGCGGCCGTTACGGGTAGAACCGCCAGCTTTTTTGTGTGCCATGAGTCAATACTCCTATAAAGGATCGGGGCCGACGAATCAGGCCTGGATACCGGTGATTTTGATCTCAGTGAACCACTGACGGTGGCCCTGACGCTTCATGTGGTGCTTACGACGGCGGAACTTGATGATGCGCACTTTATCGTGACGGCCTTGCGACACGACTTCGGCAACCACTTTAGCGCCGTCTACGACCGGAGCGCCGATCTGAACGTCGTCGCCATTGCCGATCAGCAGAACGCGATCGAAAGTCACGGCTTCGCCGGTGGCGACTTCGAGCTTCTCGATCTTGAGGAATTCGCCTTCGGTGACTTTGTATTGCTTGCCACCAGTAACAATTACTGCGTACATGGTAAATCTCCGTTGATCCTGCTCACCCAGCGCTTTAGAAAAGTCGTTATTGGCTGGCATGGCTGCTTGGGGCCGGAAGTGACACCCTTGCAATTGCGTAAGGCAGGGAAATACCCAGGGGGAAAGTTCAGGGTGCGCGATTGTACGCAAGCGCTGAACGCTTCGCAAGGGGCGCCCGTGCTTACCTTGACAGCCCCTACCCCGCCACCTAGCATGCCGCGCAACCTCAAAGGAGCACCAGTCGCCGATGCAACCCCAGGCTTTCTACCGCGTGGTAGCGGACGATTTCACCGCCGTCGATGGCATCATTCGCCAACAGGTGGTTTCCCGCGTGCCGCTGGTGGAAAAGATCGGCGACTATATCATCTCCGCTGGAGGTAAGCGCCTGCGCCCATTGCTGGTGCTGCTCAGCGGTCGCGCCTTGGGTTACCAGGCCGACGATCTGCGCCTGCTGGCCGCCACCATCGAATTCCTGCACACCGCCACCCTGCTGCATGACGACGTGGTCGACATGTCCGACATGCGCCGCGGCCGCAGCACCGCCAATGCCCAATGGGGTAACGCACCAAGCGTACTGGTGGGCGACTTCCTTTATTCACGCTCGTTCGAAATGATGGTCGAGCTCGGCTCCATGCCAGTGATGAAGATTCTCTCCCACGCCACCCGCGTGATCGCCGAAGGCGAAGTGCTGCAGCTGTCCAAGGTGCGCGACGCCAGCACCACCGAAGAGACCTATATGGAGGTCATCCGCGGCAAGACCGCGATGCTGTTCGAGGCCTCGACTCACGCCGCCGCCGCCCTGGCCGAAGCCAACGAGGCACAGCGTGAAGCCCTGCGTACCTTCGGCGACCACCTGGGTATCGCCTTCCAGTTGGTCGACGACCTGCTCGACTACAAGGGCGATGCAGCCGAACTGGGCAAGAACGTCGGGGACGATCTCGCCGAGGGTAAGCCGACCCTGCCACTGATCTACACCATGCGCGAAGGCACCGAAGAACAGGCTGCTCTGGTACGCCGCGCGATTCAGAAAGGCGGCATCGAAGAGCTGGAAAGCATCCGCGCCGCCGTGGATGCAGCCGGCGCCCTGGAGTACACCGCACAACTCGCGCGCGACTACGCCGAACGCGCCATTGCCTGCCTAGAAGTGCTGCCAGCCGGCGAATATCGCGATGCACTGATCGAGCTGAGCCGTTTCGCCGTCGCTCGTACGCATTAAGACCAGCGGTGCGCACGGCGCACCCTACGGAAAGTCGCGCGCATCATGCCCTTAGGGTGTCGTGGGGCCGCCTAGGCCGTGCGCACCAGCTGACAGAAACGAAAACGCCCCGAACCAGTCGGGGCGTTTTTCGTTCAGGCCTGGCGGATTAGCAGGCCGTTGAAAAACGTAGGCGAGGCAGCCAGTGCAAGGCAAAAACAGGCGAAAAAGCGCAGTTTACGAGTTGTAAATGAGCATTTTGAGCCTGTTTTTAACGCAGCAATGGCAACGCAGGTAGTTTTTCAACAGCCTGTTACAGACGCAGGCCGCCGTCCAGCTCGAGAATACGGCCGGTGTAGTAGTCGTTTTCCAGAATGTAGGCCACCGAATGCGCGATCTCGGCCGGCTTGCCCATGCGCTTGAGCGGAATACCCGAGGTCATCTTCTCCAGGGCTTCCGGCTTCATGCTGCCGGTCATCTCGGTCTCGATGAAGCCCGGCGCCACGCCCGCGACGCGAATGCCGTAACGCGCCAGCTCCTTGGCCCAGACCACGGTGTCGGCAGCGACACCTGCCTTGGCAGCGGAGTAGTTGGCCTGGCCCATGTTGCCCGCGCGCGAAATGGAGGAGATGTTGACGATCGCACCCTCGTTCTTCAGCTCGATCATCTTCGCAGCTACTTCGCGAGTGCAGAGGAACACACCGGTCAGGTTGACATCGATCACCGCCTGCCACTGCGCCAGGCTCATCTTGGTCATTTCACCATCCTTCACACGGATGGTCAGGCCATCACGCAGGATGCCAGCATTGTTGACCAGGCCATTAATTGCGCCGAAGTCATCGGCCACCTGGGCGACCATATGGGTCACCTGCTCTTCATCGGCGACGTTGCACAGATAGGCACGGGCGTCACCGCCGGCAGCCTTGCAAGCGGCCACGGCTTCGTCGAGCTTTTCCGCGTTCAGATCGACCAGCGCCAGCTTGGCACCCTTGGCCGCCAGGTACTCACCCATGGCGCGGCCCAGTCCCTGGCAACCGCCAGTGATGATGATGACTTTGTCTTTCAGTTGCATCGCTTTATCCCCTCAAGGTGCAGCATTTACCGACCCCGCTGATGCCCGCTAACCGCTATGCTAGGGCGTCTGTCCGTTTCTGACGGATTCTTTGCGAGGAGTCATAAGGTGAGCGTGAAAGCCGGCAAGCATGCACGAGAATTGCTGCTCAAGGAATACCGTGGCGTGCTCAGCACCCACTCCAAGGCCATGCCGGGTTTCCCTTTTGGATCGGTGGTGCCCTACTGCCTGGACGCCGAGGGCCGGCCGCTGATCCTGATCAGCCGTATCGCCCAGCACACCCATAACCTCGGGCAGGACGCCAAATGTTCGCTATTGGTCGGCGAACGTGGCGCAGAGGATGTGCAGGCGGTCGGCCGCCTCACTTTGCTCGCCGAAGCACGACAGTTGCATGACGAGAGCGAAATCGAAGCGGCCGCACAGCGTTATTACCGCTTTTTCCCCCAGTCGCGCGACTACCACCGGGCGCATGATTTCGATTTCTGGCGGCTGGAGCCGGTGCGCTGGCGCTTCATCGGCGGCTTCGGGGCCATTCACTGGCTCGACCAGGTAAACCTGGCCAACCCCTTTGCGACGGACGGCAGCGAAACGAGCATGGTCGAGCACATGAACGAAGACCATGCCAAGGCCATTGCACATTACGTCGAACTGGCCGGCCTGCCGCAACACGAACCGGCGCAAATGGCCGGCGTCGACACCGAAGGCTTCCACCTGCGCATCGGCCAGAGCCTCTACTGGCTGGCCTTTCCAACATCCTGCAACAACCCGGGGCAGGTACGCGAAGCCCTGGTGATGCTGGCTCGCGCCGAGAGCTGGCCGACCAGTGGTGCGCCTTCAGCTTGAATTCAGGCCATCACCCCATACTTAACCCCTACTGGAAGCCCACTTCCGCCAAGGACCCACTGAAATGCGCGCCTTTTTGTTTCTCTTCCTGCTGTTCCCGATCATCGAGCTGGCCCTGCTGATCAAGGTCGGCAGCGCCATTGGCGTGCTGCCCACCCTGCTGCTGATCATCGGCACCGCGATTCTCGGTAGCGTGCTGCTGCGCGTCGCCGGGGTCGCCACGGCCTGGCGCGCCCGTGAAAAACTCTCGCGTGGCGAGCTGCCCGAACAGGAAATGCTCGAAGGCCTGTTGATCGCCGTCGGCGGTGGTCTGCTGCTGTTGCCGGGCTTCATCAGCGACATTTTCGGCGTGCTCTGCCTGATTCCGTTCACCCGCCGCCTTTTGGTTGGCAAGATTCGCCGCCGTGCCGAGGAGCAGGCCCTGCGTCAGCGCGCCTTCTTCGATGACCAGGCCGCCCGCACCGGCAAGACCAACCCCAACGTGCTCGAAGGCGAGTACGAACGCCGCGACTGATCCCTACAGTTCTGCAGGAGCCGGCTTGCCGGCGATCCCTCTCTGGCTGATCGCCGGCAAGCCGGCTCCTACACACGTTCGCCCCTCTCTGCAGCACAAAAAATTTCATCCCCGCCCCTTGAAATGCCCTTGCCCGCCCACATGTAGCAGTCACCGCAAGGTGCCTGCCCCTGAGGCAGTCCGACTTTCGCGGTGCGCCCAGCGTGCCGCGCCCGGCCTCGCCGGATTTTACAAACCCGCCGACCAATCAAGAGTCGGCAAGTTGGCCATTCAATTGTTAGGAGAGATCGACAATGAAGCTTCGTCCTCTGCATGACCGCGTCGTGATCCGTCGCAGCGAAGAAGAGACCAAAACCGCGGGCGGCATCGTGCTGCCGGGCTCGGCCGCCGAGAAGCCGAACCAAGGTGAAGTCGTTGCCGTCGGTACCGGTAAGGTTCTGGATAACGGCGAAGTCCGTCCGCTGGCCGTCAAGGTCGGTGACAAGGTGGTATTCGGCCCGTACTCCGGCAGCAACACCGTCAAAGTCGACGGCGAAGACCTGCTGGTAATGGGCGAGAACGAAATCCTCGCTGTCGTCGAAGCCTGATTCCCACGAATCTCCGTTTAACCTTCAAGAATTTGAGGACTGATCAACATGGCTGCTAAAGAAGTCAAGTTTGGCGATTCCGCCCGCAAGAAAATGCTCGTTGGCGTCAACGTACTGGCCGACGCCGTCAAAGCTACCCTCGGCCCGAAAGGCCGTAACGTGGTTCTGGCCAAATCCTTCGGCGCCCCGACCATCACCAAAGACGGTGTGTCGGTTGCCAAGGAAATCGAACTGAAAGACGCCTTCGAAAACATGGGCGCCCAGCTGGTCAAGGACGTAGCGTCCAAGGCCAACGACGCAGCCGGTGACGGCACCACCACCGCTACCGTTCTGGCTCAAGCCATCGTCAACGAAGGCCTGAAGTCCGTCGCTGCCGGCATGAACCCGATGGACCTGAAGCGCGGCATCGACAAGGCGACCACCGCCATCGTTGCTCAGCTGAAAGACCTGGCCAAGCCGTGCGCCGACTCCAAGGCCATCGCCCAGGTAGGCACCATCTCCGCCAACTCCGACAGCTCCATCGGTGACATCATCGCCGAAGCCATGGACAAGGTCGGTAAAGAAGGCGTCATCACCGTTGAAGAAGGCTCGGGCCTGGAAAACGAACTGTCCGTCGTAGAAGGCATGCAGTTCGACCGCGGCTACCTGTCGCCGTACTTCATCAACAAGCCGGACACCATGGTTGCCGAGCTGGAAGGCCCGCTGCTGCTGCTGGTCGACAAGAAGATCTCCAACATCCGCGAACTGCTGCCGGTTCTGGAAGCCGTTGCCAAGGCTGGCCGTCCGCTGCTGATCGTGGCTGAAGACGTCGAAGGCGAAGCGCTGGCTACCCTGGTCGTCAACAACATGCGTGGCATCGTCAAAGTCGCTGCCGTCAAGGCTCCGGGCTTCGGCGACCGCCGCAAGGCCATGCTGCAGGACATCGCCATCCTGACCGGCGGTACCGTCATCTCCGAAGAAGTTGGCCTGTCCCTGGAAAGCGCCACTCTGGAGCACCTGGGTAACGCCAAGCGCGTCGTGCTGAACAAGGACAACACCACCATCATCGATGGTGCTGGTGCTCAGGTCGACATCGAAGCCCGCGTTGCACAGATCCGCAAGCAGGTCGAAGAAACCTCTTCCGACTACGACAAAGAGAAACTGCAAGAGCGTCTGGCCAAGCTGGCTGGCGGTGTTGCCGTGATCAAGGTTGGCGCTGCCACCGAAGTCGAGATGAAAGAGAAGAAAGCCCGCGTTGAAGACGCCCTGCACGCTACCCGCGCAGCCGTCGAAGAAGGCGTGGTACCTGGCGGCGGTGTAGCCCTGGTACGTGCCCTGCAGGCCATCGACGGCCTGAAAGGCGACAACGAAGACCAGAACGTCGGTATCGCTCTGCTGCGTCGTGCTGTCGAAGCGCCGCTGCGTCAGATCGTAGCCAACGCCGGCGGCGAGCCGAGTGTAGTGGTCGACAAGGTCAAGCAGGGTTCGGGCAACTTCGGCTTCAACGCCGCGACCGACACCTACGGCGACATGATCGAGATGGGTATTCTCGACCCGGCCAAGGTCACCCGTTCGGCGCTGCAAGCTGCTGCTTCCATCGGCGGCCTGATGATCACCACCGAGGCCATGGTTGCCGAAGCGGCTGACGACAAGGCTCCGGCCATGCCTGATATGGGTGGCATGGGCGGTATGGGTGGCATGGGCGGCATGATGTAAGCCGACCGGCTCCCACGCAGCACAAAGAACCCCGCGCCCGTCGCGGGGTTTTTTATTGCCCGCGAAGCAGTCAGACCGATCGGAAGTTCACAGACATTTCCTGTGGACTCGGGAACGTTGTTTGCTTATGTTTTGTTACAAGCCTGAACAACGTAGTGCGCGTTCACGAGACGAGCACTGCGCAAACCTCCAATAGAAGAAGAAAAACATGGCCCTTTGCAGCACGAGCGAAATTCCCCAGCAGGCATTCCAACACTGGTGGCAACAGCAAGGTGATTGGGTCGAAGAGCCCAACGTTCGTCGCGGCGGCGAAAGTGGTGTGCAGCGCCTGCTGGATGAAACCGGCGTGCTCTACGCCAAGAAACAGATCGGCCATATCTACCGCAGCCTGCTGCACCCGCAGGGGCGCCCCACAGTCCTGCGCGAACGCAAAGCCCTGCAGGCCCTGCCCTCTCTGGGCGTGATGGTGCCGCGGATGATCTATTGCGGTATCGATTATGACCAGCAGCAAGGCTGGCGCGGCCTGCTGGTAACCGAGGCATTGGAAGGCTTTGAGAACATTGAGTTCTGGTACGCCCAAGGGGGGCGTGAGACGTGCGGTGAGGCATTACATACCCAGCTGCTGCAACTGGTTGGTGCAACCCTGGCGCGCATGCACCTGGGACGCTGGCAGCACGGTTGCCTGTACGCCAAACACATCTTCGTGCGCATCGACGGCGAAACGCCGCAGGTGGCCCTGCTCGATCTGGAAAAAAGCCGTCGCCGTCTGACCCGCGTGCAGGCCGCTCAGCACGACCTGCCGCAGCTACGACGCCATAGCCCCTGGTCCGACGCCGACTGGCAACAACTGTTGCAGGGCTATCGCCAGATATTCGCCGATGGAGCCAAAGGTCTCGGCACAGCTATTGCCTGAGTAAACGACTGCCGGCCCAGTGCCGGCAGTGCTTTATCCGCAACACCTCGCTCCATCCGCATTACCCCCACCAGGAAGTGGCTCTACCTCGCACCTTTTCGCCAGGTAACGAGAAAGTCTGCAGGCAACTGCACCTGCCAAGGCCGGCTGTTACACGGTGCCGTGACCGGCACCTAAGGTTACGTTAAGACGTTACCTGCACCATTGTTGAACCAACCGACCAGGCCCGAGTCCCAGCACAGCCCCGGCTGATGCCAGCTACACGCTAAGACCGTTCGTCGCATGAGACGACGACAAGGCAATGGGTGATCTAGGTTTAGCGAACAGCGTTTGGCAGCGCTTTCAAGGGGTTAGCAAAATGAAATTAGAAATAGCACGAGGTTTGTTCCTTGGCCTCGCACTCAGCGTAACGGCAATCGCCGCCGCAGCCTGGCAGGAGCCCGGCCCACGCGTACTGGAAGCGCAAGCCTGCACCGCTGTGGAACCCTGTCCAACCGCGCCTTTGCGCAAGCAGGTACAGCCCGCAGCCAACCCGGACGCCAACCTGCTGGTGCTGATGTTCGGCCTCAGCGGCGCGATGAAGGGCGAGCACTGATC
This sequence comes from Pseudomonas sp. zfem001, assembly GCF_032621725.1. NCBI lineage: Bacteria > Pseudomonadati > Pseudomonadota > Gammaproteobacteria > Pseudomonadales > Pseudomonadaceae > Pseudomonas > Pseudomonas sp. zfem001. The sequence continues at coordinate 149,502 of NZ_JAVYJI010000008.1, forward strand.
AACTCTGATCACCACGCACCACGGCCAGTTGGCGGGCGCGGTCGAGCGTCAGGCGCACCATGCAGTCGTAGCTGAATTCGCCGAACACCGAATAGGGCTGGTCCTCGCCATAGGGTTTGCATTCGGCATCACGCATCGCGATCCAGTTACGCTGCGCCTGGCGCAGTGCCGTACCCGCCTCGTCCGATAGCTGCCTCTGGCGCTCGCGGTAAGCCGCATTGAGCAGCGCATCGGCATCGCCCAACACCAACGCACTGATCCCGCCAAGCGCCATCACGTTCTGCGGCAATGCCAGAGGCATCTCGGCGTTCCAGTTGTAGAAGCCATTGGTCTCGACCCGCAAACGTGCCGTGGGCCGGCTGTAAAAGTCGTCGTGATGCGGCTGCAGCTGGGTGCGATAGACCAGCTCCAGATAGATCGGGTCACTGGCACGTTCCGGTTTGGCCAGCAACGTCTGGTAGATCGGCTGCTGAGCACCGCTGCCCTCGTCGATGCTCACCTCGAAACAACTGTTCGGTGCCAGGCGTTCTCCCGGCTCTCTGGCCACCGGACATTTGCTGACGATGGACTCCTGATCGGTACCGAAAGCCTCGTCCAGCACGCGCACCAGCAGACGCACCTCCGGTGCCTGTGAGAAATCGGCGTGAACGACGGTAGCAGTGAGCGTGCCTTCTGCGGCCGCAACGAGCGGCGACAGGCACAGAGCGAGCAGCACGGGCATGCGCATAGATAACCTTCCCTGGCGATGAAAACGAGTCGGCATGATGCTTAGCACCACGCTGCCTGACAAGCAGGTGGCCATGAAGGCGAGCAGTGGTTCTCGCAGCGCATCGGGCGACAGGCCAATAGTGGCGTTTTAGAGCCTCTCGTTCAGTTTTGATTAAGTAAGAATCTTTATCGTTGCCCCGGAAGTGACCAACCGGTCACAGGCGTTTGGCTGGCAGTCGAGAACGTCACCGATGAACATCACAGGAGATGCAACGATGAACTCAACCGCTTCCCGAACCGGCAAGACCCTGCACCCCGTTGCCAAGGACCAAGCCCAGGCCGCCCTGCACCAGCTGGTGCAGGGCTTTCGCCGTTTTCGCCAGGAGGTCTACCCGCAGCAGCAGGCGCTGTTCAAGCGTCTGGCCTCGGCGCAGTCACCCAGCGCCATGTTCATCACCTGCGCAGACTCGCGCATCGTGCCGGAGCTGATTACCCAGAGCGACCCCGGCACCCTGTTCGTCACCCGCAACGTGGGTAACGTGGTGCCGCCCTACGGGCAGATGAACGGTGGCGTTTCCACGGCCATCGAGTACGCCGTGCTGGCGCTCGGCGTGCAGCACATCATCGTCTGCGGCCATTCCGACTGCGGTGCGATGAAAGCCGTGCTCAACCCGGCCAGCCTTGACGGCATGCCCACGGTACGCGCCTGGCTGCGCCATGCCGAGGTGGCGCGCAGCGTGGTGGCGGACAACTGCAACTGCGGCAGCGCCCATGAAACCCTCGGCGTGCTGACCGAGGAGAACGTGGTAGCCCAGCTCGACCACCTGCGCACTCACCCCTCCGTCGCCGCCCGTCTGGCCAGCGGCCAACTGCACATCCATGGCTGGGTCTACGACATAGACAGTGGCGGCATTCGTGCCTACGACGCCGCTTCGGGCAACTTCCTTGCGCTTGATGGCGACGAGCAGCCCTGCGCCACCCCGCAACCGCGCTACGCCAGCGCCTGATCCCCCCATTTCCCTGAGCCTGCGCCGACTGATGGCGCGGGCACGGGCTGCTTTTGCCCGTAGATCGGGCCAGGAGAGATATTCATGACTGTATTTCGCACACTGCCACGGGACGCGCTGGCGTCCGTGGTGGTCTTTCTCGTCGCCCTGCCGCTGTGCATGGGCATCGCCATCGCCTCCGGCATGCCGCCGGCCAAGGGCTTGATCACCGGCATCATCGGCGGCCTGGTGGTTGGCTTCATCGCCGGTGCCCCGCTGCAGGTCAGCGGCCCAGCGGCAGGACTGGCCGTGCTGGTGTTCGAACTGGTGCGCACCCACGGCATGGCCGCACTCGGTCCGGTGTTGCTGCTCGCCGGCCTGATTCAGCTGGTCGCTGGCACCTTGCGCCTGGGGAGCTGGTTTCGCGTCACCGCGCCTGCTGTGGTCTACGGCATGCTCGCCGGCATCGGCATCCTTATCGTGCTGTCGCAGGTGCACGTGATGATCGACGCTGCGCCCAAGGCCTCCGGCCTGGACAACCTGCTGGCCTTCCCTGGCGCGGTGCGTGATGCGCTGAGCCTGCTCGGCAGCAACGCCATGATCGCCGGCGCAGTAGGCCTCGGCACTATCGCCAGCATCTGGCTGTGGGAGCGCTTTCGCCCGGCGCCGCTGCGCTTTCTGCCTGGGGCGCTGGTCGGGGTGACGCTCGCCACCCTGACCAGCCTGTGGCTCGCGTTACCGGTCAAGCGCGTGGAACTGCCAGCCAACCTCGGCGATGCCATCGACTGGATCACCCTACAGGGCCTGGCCAGCCTGGCCGATCCGCAACTGCTGATCGCCGCCCTCGCCTTGGCCTTTATCGCCAGTGCCGAGACGCTGCTGTCTGCCGCCGCTGTCGACCGCATGCACGATGGCCCGCGTGCGCGCTTCAACCGCGAACTGTCTGCCCAGGGCATCGGCAACATGCTTTGCGGTGCAGTCGGCGCCCTGCCGATGACCGGCGTGATCGTACGCAGCTCGGCCAACGTTCAGGCCGGTGCTCGCGGCCGCGCCTCGACCATCCTCCACGGTGCCTGGCTACTGGCCCTGGTCGCTCTGCTGCCGGTCGTACTGCAGAGCATCCCGGTGGCCAGCCTCGGCGCGGTGCTGGTGTACACCGGCTGCAAACTGGTCGACCCCAAGGCCATGCGCAACCTCGGCCAATACGGCCGCGCCCCGGTGTTCATCTATATCGCCACCGCGCTGTGCATCGTCTTCACCGACCTGTTGACCGGCGTGCTGGTGGGCTTTGGCCTGACCTTACTGAAACTGGTGTGGAGCGCCTCGCGCCTGCGCGCGAAGCTGGTGCCCACCGGCCCGAACAGCGCCGAACTGCGCATGAGCGGCGCCGCCACCTTCCTGCGCGTACCGCAGTTGGCCAAGATGCTGGCCAGCGTCGAACCGGGCACCCGCCTGCACCTGAGCCTGGCGCGGGTCAGCTACATCGACCATGCCTGCATGGAACTGCTGGAAGACTGGGGCCGCTCCGCTCGCGCTCAGGGTGGCGGGCTGGAGATCGTCGAAGGGGCGGCTTTGAAACGCCGAGTAGAGGGCAGACAGCGCACCGCGCTGGCCTGATTGCACCACGGCTCACTCACCCAGGTCGGTGAATGAGCCAGGTCAATGGATCGACTGACGGACTATGGCGCAACGCCATTATTCGCAGTAATGTCGATCCATCGCCCAGCAAGGACGCACCATGGCCAGCAAACCCAATACCGCCCGCCAGCATAAGCACTTCGCTGTTTTGATCGACGCGGACAACGCCCCCGCCGCCATCGTCGAAGGCCTTTTCGAAGAAATCGCCAAGTACGGCGTCGCCAGCGTCAAACGCATCTATGGCGACTGGACGCAGCCCAACCTCGGCAGTTGGAAGAAAGTGCTGCTCGACCACTCCATCCAGCCGATCCAGCAGTTCGCCTATACCAAGGGCAAGAACGCTACCGACAGCTCGCTGATCATCGACGCGATGGACCTGCTCTATACACGACGCTTTGAAGGCTTTTGCCTGGTTTCCAGCGATAGCGACTTCACGCGGCTGGCAGCACGTCTGCGTGAGGAGGGACTGGAGGTGATCGGCTTCGGCGAACAGAAAACGCCGCAGCCCTTTGTGAAGGCCTGTGACACCTTTATCTACACTGAACTGCTGCGCGACGACGCGAACGAATCGGAAAGCGCTGCCCCGCAACAACCTGAACCTCCAGAGCCAAAACCTGCTACCGGCAACACGACAACTCCCGCTGAAAACGCCCCAGCAGAACCCAACCGACCGAAAGTCCCAGTGAAGCTAATCACCAAGGTTATCGACGACATTTCCGACGAAGATGGCTGGGCCTTCATGGGGGCGCTAGGTAACAACCTGCGCAAACTGAAATCCGACTTCGATCCGCGCCTCTATGGATTCAAGAAGCTGAGCGACCTGATCAAGGCGCGCAACGGACAGTTTGAATTGCAGGAGCGAGGAGTTACGGCAACGGGCGGGAAGGAGTTGTTTGTACGAAACCGCAAGGCAGCAGTTAAACAATGAAGTGGTGGACAATCTTCGCGCCGACCGCCCTCAGCATCTCGTAACAGTCACATCACAGACACCAACGTCGCAATAAACAAAAACAACTCACTTACAAGCAACGAAACAAGGATCTGTAGTGGTCAACCCATCCCGGACAGTGGGTTAAGTTTTTCCTCGGCCACCGCAGGCGGTAGCCCATCGTTGAATTGATGTGGCCTGACCCAGTTGTAGCGATGCATCAGGTAGTGGCTGATGTCCCGTTGTGCCTCCTGGGCTGTCAGGTAACCGGTCGGCGGAACCCACTCCGACTTCAGACTCCGGAACAACCGTTCCATCGGTGAATTGTCCCAGCAGTTACCTCGACGGCTCATGCTCTGTTCCATCCGATATCGCCACAACCGCTGCCGAAACAGGCGGCTGGCGTACTGGCTGCCCTGATCGGAATGAAACAGCACCTGCTGCGGTTTGCCTCGTTGCTCGTAGGCCATATCCAGCGCCTTGATGACCAACTCCGCATCCGGCTTGGCGGAGAATGCCCAGCCAATTACTCGTCGTGCATGCAGATCCAGCACCACCGCTAAGTAATTCCAGCGGCCTTGCGCCCAGATGTAGGTGATATCGCCGCACCACACCTGATTGGGGCGCTCAGTTGTGAACTCACGGTTCAGCCGGTTCGGGATATCTGGCCGTTCAACTGTAGCCTGCTTGTACGCGTGCGAGCCTGGTTGTTTGCTGACCAGGCCCAACTCGCGCATTAACCGACGCACGCGAAAGCGGCCAATGCTTACGCCATCCTCACGCAGCATGCCCAGAACGCTTCGGCTACCAGCCGATCCTCGACTCTGGTTGAACAGCTGATTGACCTGGCTGCGCAGGGCAACCCGGCGTGCATCAACCCGGCAGCGCCGTAGACGATGGGCGTAGTAGCAAGACCGCACCACATCGAAGGCTGAACAGACCACTTCCACCGACTCCCGCTCACTCAACTGGTCTATCAGCGCGTACGATTGAACTCGTCCGACATCAAGAGACGGACCACATCGAAGGCTGAACAGACCACTTCCACCGACTCCCGCTCACTCAACTGGTCTATCAGCCCGTACGTTTGAACTCGTCCGACATCAAGA
>NZ_JAVYJI010000009.1:0-190167 GCF_032621725.1 Pseudomonas sp. zfem001
GCCCAGGAGGCACAACGGGACATCAGCCACTACCTGATGCATCGCTACAACTGGGTCAGGCCACATCAATTCAACGATGGGCTACCGCCTGCGGTGGCCGAGGAAAAACTTAACCCACTGTCCGGGATGGGTTGACCACTACAAGCTGTCAAATCAAAGCCTCAACGCTCCCGGTTTCTGAGGTGAATCCAGTCGACGATCTCACCTTCCGGCACATAACCATGCACGGTTTCACGCAGCAGTACTCGCACTCGAACGTAGTCATCCTCACCGACTGCAGCCAGCAGCGCCTGCAAGCGCGCCTTAAGCTCGTCCCAGGGCAACATATCCTCTTCCGCACGCATGATCATCGGATGCTCCGTAGGCTTCACATCCTCGCCGATCAGCAGCTCCTCGTAGAGCTTCTCACCAGGACGCAACCCGGTGAACTCAATACCGATATCACCATGCGGACTGCGCTCATCACGCACAGACAAACCAGACAAACGAATCATCTTTTCGGCCAGATCAGCGATCTTCACCGGCTCGCCCATATCCAGCACAAACACATCACCGCCCTGCCCCAGCGAACCGGCCTGAATGACGAGCTGCGCCGCCTCGGGGATCGTCATGAAATAGCGGGTGATGTTCGGATGCGTCACCGTCACCGGCCCACCCTGCTTGATCTGCTCCCTGAACAGCGGAATCACAGACCCGGAAGAGCCCAGCACATTGCCAAAACGCACCATGGTGAAACGGGTCTTGTTGACGTGATGAACACCTGAGTCATCACCGAACAGCAACGGCGCAGACTCACGACTCAGCGCCTGCAGAACCATCTCAGCCAAGCGCTTGGTGCTGCCCATGACATTAGTGGGTCGCACCGCCTTGTCGGTTGAGATCAGCACAAAATTGGCAACACCCGCCTTGATCGACGCTTGCGCCGCATTGAGCGTACCAACCAGGTTATTGAGCACACCCTCAGCGACGTTATGCTCGACCATCGGCACATGCTTGTATGCTGCGGCGTGATAGATAGTGTTGACGCGCCAGGTCTGCAGAATGTCGAACAAACGCTCGAAGTTACGGATAGACCCGAGAATAGGCACCAGCTTGATCGGCAGCGACTCCCGCTCGATTCGCTGCTGCAATTCGCCATGGATGCTGTAGAGATTGAACTCGCTGTGCTCGAAAAGCAGCAACGTACGCGCACCACTCGCCAGAATCTGCCGACACAGCTCCGAACCGATAGAGCCACCAGCGCCGGTAACCAGAACCACCTGACTCTTGATGCAGCGCTCAAACAAATCCTGTCGAGGCGGCACGGCGTCGCGGCCCAAAAGATCGGCGATATCAACTTCCTGAAGGTCTTCGACCTTTACTCGCCCACTAGCGAGATCCATAAATCCGGGGATGCTTCGCACATGCAGCGCGTAAGGCTCCAACGCCTCAAGTATCTCTCGCCTGCGCGCGCGGGGGATAGAGGGCATTGCCAGCAAAACCTCTGCAACCCCCGTTTCATCGATCATTTGCTGAATATGCTTGGGTGTGTAGACGCGCAGCCCCGCAATCGTGCGAGTAGCAATACCGGAATCATCATCAATGAATGCAGCAGGACGCATCGTTTTACCCAAACGCAAAGCTGCTACCAGCTGATTACCAGCAGCCCCGGCTCCGTATATGGCGACCTTGGAGGTACCTGATTCGATATCGCGACGGCGAGCAATCGGCTCGAACCAATCACCTATAAAGAACTGGCGCATGGTCAAACGCAAACCACCCAACAGTAGCAGGCTCAGCCACCAATAATTAAAAACCATGGACCTTGGAACAAGAGCCGTCGGCCCGCGATACCAATAAACAGCCAGAGATAGCACCAATGCAGACAAGGTCACTGCCTTGGCTATCGTTACAAGAGCGTCGTTACCCACATAACGCATTACCGCACGATACATCCCCAGCCTGATGAAAATGGGAAGTGCAATAATAGGCGCCAACAGAAACAGCCAGCCATGACCAGAAAAAGGTCTGGCAGCATCCCACTCCCCCATACGAACGGCAAACGACAACCACAGCGCCATCCAAATTAGTAGTACATCAACAGCCAGTTGAAGAACTCGCTTTTGCCGACGAGACAAATGCAAAAGGCATTGGCGCAGTAACTCTATTCGTCGACGAATCATCTCAACACCTCAATCCTTGGCAATCAGAGCCTGGCCAGGCTCGATAACTAAACCCGGCTCGATAACGACACCATATCCAGCACTACAACCTGCCTGAAGCCAAGCAGCCGCGCCGACTGCGACTCCGCCAGCCAGACAGACACCGACACCAAGATGCGCATAGTCGCCCAAGGTCACATCATGGTCGGCCACCGCTCCCGGGTTAATGATCACCCCTTGCCCCAGCCGAGCCTCAGCCCCCACGACTGCCAGTGACATGATGGCTGAACCAGGGCCGATTGAAGCTGAAGCACTCACGCAAGCACGGGGGTGAACTACGCTGACCAACGAAATGCCGGAGGCGGTAATCTTTTCTTGCCAGGCACGGCGCAAGCCATTATTCCCAACTGCCGCAATAGCTCCGTCAGTCGCCCCTGCTTTTTCAGCCAAATGACTCAGGTCACCGACCACTGGCATGCCACAAACAAGGTTGATCTCAGGCCATCTATCATCGAGGAAAACCACCTGCTGCCACTCGCCAGAAAGTAACGCAGCCTCCGCGACGGCCTTGCCGTGACCACCGGCCCCAAGAACAAGCAATTTTCGCAACCGGCTCATCTACGCTCCAATTCGCCAGCACGAAACTTGATAGCCAGTGCTATCAGAGGCATGTAAGCCAACAATAGTCCGACCAAACCATCGCCGCCTTGCGCTACCCAAATTGCCACCGGCAACAGCCAGCAGAGATTGATCGCGGCTACCGCCAGAGTAACCGACAAATGGCGACCGAACTGACGCGAAGCGTATTGATACGCATGGCTTCGATGAGCTTCATAAACCTTGTCTCCGCGCAGTAAACGCCGAAGTAGAGTAAAGGTCGCGTCCACAACAAAAACACCCAACAAGATCAGCCAGCCCCAAAGCAAGGACTGATCAATCCACGCCGCCTGCAAGGAAAGAACGCCAAGCACAACACCCAGAAAGCCACTACCGGCATCACCCATGAAAATTTTTGCAGGGGGAAAATTCCAGTAAAGAAATCCCGCCACCGCAAATGACAACAACAGTGGCAGTACTGCAGCATCAGTATGCCCGTGGAGGACATACAACAGAGCGCCACCCAAACACACACAGATAGCCTCGATGCTAGCGATGCCGTCGATTCCATCCATGAAGTTGTAAAGGTTGAGTAACCAAACCAGATACAAGGAGACCAGCAAATAACCCAGCCAACCAAAATCAATTGAGTGACCAACCATTACCAGCGGAGGCAGCCCGCCAAGCCAGAAGAGTGCCCAAAGTGCAGCAGCGAAATGCCCGAGCAAGCGCCAGCGAGCGGCAATGTGACCGTGGTCATCAAGAAATCCCAGCAATGCAATTGCCGAACCTGAGCCTAGCAGCGAGTAATAAATCTCCGCTGGCAGATCCAGACCTGTGGCGGACGCAACGCATAAGCCCAGGAGGAATGCCACCACAATGGCGACGCCTCCTCCACGAGGAGTTGGCTGGCTGTGCGAGCTGCGCGCGTTGGGTATATCCATAAGGCTGCGGGCCAGCGCATAGCGTCGCAGCAACGCTGTCAGCCCCCACGCCAAGACAGCAGTGACCACCATCAGAACCATAACTTTCATTTAGATATTTCTTTCAGATAATGCGCAGCAGTCTTGGCCAAAGCCTGATCAACGGTAAGAGGTGGAGTCCACCCCAGTCGTTCGCGCGTCTTGTCCATGCTGATCTGTAACGAACCACACAGACGCTGATTAAGCTGGCGACGCCCCAGCAAGATCGCAGCCCGCTCAATCAACGCCTGCGGCACTGGCAAGAGCCGCGCAGAGCGTCCGAGAGCTGCACTCAGACGACGCAGCAACTCGGTGGTAGATAGATCCTCGCCGTCGCTGACCAGAAACCGCTGCCCACTGGCCGCCGGATGGGTAAGGCACACCACCAGCAAGTCCACCAGGTTATCCAATGCCACCAGACTGCGGCGGTTATCTATGGCACCGAACGGCAACGGCACACCCCGCTGCAGCCAGCGCATCATGCTCAAGAAATTGGCCTTGACCCCGGGGCCATAGATCAGGGGCGGCCGGACGATGACCACTTCCAGCCCTGCTTCAGCAGCAAGGGCCAGCAATTCCTCCTCCGCCTCTCGTTTTGAGATGCCGTAAGGGTCCGTCGCATTCGAAACATCATCGGCTCTATAAGCCTGCCCCGGAAGAGTCTGCTCACCGTTGACCTTGATCGAGCTGACGAAGACGAAACGCCGCACGCCCGCTGCCACAGCCTGATGAGCAAGGCGTAGGGTGCCCTCGACGTTGGCTCGACGAAACTCCGCCAGTGGATCGGCAGCCTGTTCGTGCATCACGTGCACCCGCGCTGCACAGTGAATGACCGCATCGACGTCCGCGAGCGCCTGCGACCAGTCGGCCTCAGCCTCCAGCGACGGTGCCTGGCAGTACTCCACCCCGACAAGTGGAGTAATCGGTGCCTTGCGCTGGGCGCAGCGTAACCGATGCACGCCATCGGCCAGCAGGCGCGCCTGCACACCACGACCAACGAAGCCGCTGGCGCCAGTCAGCAGAACACGCATGTTCAGGCCTTGCGCCAGACGGTACGGTTTACGTAGTCGGTGTAACTGAGCACCACCCGCACCACCTGCAGCGACACCGGACCGCCTTCGTAGTCGGGCACCAGCGGAATCACTCGCTCGCCGGCCCGATGCTGGCTGGTGATGACCTTGACTGCGGCCATCACTGACTCCTTCTTCAGCCCGCTCATGATCAGCGTGCCTTGGTCCATACCCTCAGGGCGCTCATGAGCATTGCGCAGCGTCACCGCCGGCAGATTGAGCAACGAGGCTTCCTCGGTGATGGTGCCGCTGTCGGAGAGCACGCAGAAAGCATTCATCTGCAGCTTGATGTAATCGAGCAGGCCGAATGGCTTGGAGAAGCGGATCAGAGGGTGGTCCAGCGATTCGCCCAACGCCTCCAGTCGCTTACGTGTACGCGGATGGGTCGAGACAATCAGCGGAAAGCTATATTCATCGGCCAACGCTCGCAAGGTGGCAAGCAGATCGCGCAGGTTGTCCGGAGTGTCGACGTTCTCTTCACGGTGGGTGCTGACAATGAAGAATTTTCCGGCCTCGAGCCCCTCACGAGCCAGCACGTCGGAGGCCTCGATCTTCGGCCTATAGTAATCCAGCACCTCATGCATGTGCGAGCCAGTCTTGATGATAGTCTCAGGGCGGATGCCCTCAGCGATCAAATAGCGACGGGCATGCTCGGTAAGCACCAGATTGATGTCGGAGAGATGATCGAGCACCTTGCGGTTGAGCTCTTCCGGCACACGCTGATCAAAGCAGCGGTTGCCGGCCTCCATATGGAACACCGGAATCTTGCGGCGCTTCGCGGCAATCACTGCCAGGCAAGTATTGGTATCACCATAAAGCAGCAACGCATCAGGCTTTTCCAGCTCGAACACGGCGTCCGCCTTGGCAATCACCTCGGCGATGGTCTGAGCGGCGGTCTCGCCAGCGGCACCGAGGAAGTGATCGGGCTTGCGGATCTCCAGATCGTCAAAGAACACCTGGTTGAGCTCGTAGTCGTAGTTCTGCCCCGAGTGCACCAGTACGTGGGTGACCTGGCGGTCCATCTCGGCGATCACCCGGCTCATCTTGATCAGTTCCGGGCGGGTCCCGACCAGTGTCATGACCTTAAGCATCGAGCTGCTCCTTGATGTAATCGAGCTTGAGCAAGAGCTCCTTGATGCCGGGTACGTCCAGACGATGGGTATTGTGTGAGGTGTAGTCGTCCAGCTCGGAGATCTTCTCCTCACCCTCGACGAAGTATTTCTTGTAGTTCAGATCGCGGTTATCGGCCGGAATGCGGTAGTAGCGCCCCATATCCTCGGCCTTGGCCATTTCCTCGCGCGATACCAACGACTCGTAAAGCTTCTCGCCATGCCGAGTACCGATGACTCGCACCGGATTGTCATAACCGAACAGTTCTTTGAGCGCCTGGGCCAAATCTCCAACGGTTGAGGCAGGTGCCTTTTGCACGAACAAGTCGCCTTGTTCGCCATGCTCGAAGGCATGCAGCACCAGATCGACCGAGTCTTCCAACGACATCAGAAAACGTGTCATCTGCGGGTCGGTCACGGTCAGCGGCTCGCCGCTGCGCAGTTGGTCGATGAACAGGGGGATTACCGAACCGCGCGAGGCCATCACGTTGCCGTAGCGAGTGGCACAGACCACTGTTCCGCCCTCGGGAATCATCCGCGACTTGGCGACCATCAGTTTCTCGGCCATGGCCTTTGAGATACCCATGGCGTTGATCGGGTACACCGCCTTGTCGGTCGAGAGCACTACCACACGCTTAACGCCACAGGCGATGGCGGCATTGAGCACGTTCTCGGTGCCGTTGACGTTGGTGCGCACCGCTTCCATCGGGTAGAACTCGCAAGAGGGCACCTGCTTGAGCGCCGCCGCATGGAAGATGTAATCAACACCAACCATGGCCTGCTTCAGGCTGTCGTAGTCGCGAACATCGCCGATGTAGAACTTGACCTTGTCATCGGCCAGGGCAATGCGCATGTCCTCCTGCTTCTTCTCGTCGCGGGAGAAGATGCGGATCTCGCGCACATTGGTATCGAGGAAACGCCGCAACACCGTATGCCCAAAGGAACCGGTGCCACCGGTGATCATCAATACCTTGTCATCAAACATAAAACTTTCCAGGCCACGGGCGCAGGCTTATGCATGCGCGACTATTTGTAGTGTAGTAAGGCCCCACCCTACGGGAGCGGGGCTGACGCGAGGGAGACGACAATCGTCGTCCAACGCCCTTGTTACCGTTGCTCGTGCATCCGACGAATCAGCTCTGGCCAATCCGGCGCTACATAGCCGGTGGCATCTCGAAACCATGCACCATCGAGCGAGCGGTCAATCACAAACGCATCATCTGGACGAATCTCGATCGTCTTGCCGTACTGCGCGGCCACCAAGCTGAGCAAACGGAACTTGTCGATCGGCTCCGCGGCGACATGATACAGACCATTGAGCTGCGGGTGCGCAATCACGAAATCCTTCATCACCCGCGCCAGCTCCACCGTTGGCAGACCAGAAAAGATTGCCTTGGTAAAGCCCCTGACGCCATTCTGCTGCGAAAGAAACCAGTCCACCAACGCATGGTTCGAGCCCAGCTCATGGCCGATGATCGATGTGCGCAAGGTGATCGCATGCGCCTTCTCGTGTAGCTCGCCGATGTACTTGGACTTGCCGTAGAGGTCCTCCGCATCCGACAGGTCAGTCTCTCGGTACAACCCCTTGCGCCCGGAGAATACGCAGTCGGTGCTGACATGGATCAGCCTCGCCCCACTCAGCTCGCATAACCGCGCGAGGCGGTGCGGCAGCATGGCGTTGATCGGCAGTGCAGTGAGAGGGTCATTGGCATCGGCCAACTGCTTGATCAGCCCGACGCAGTTGATCACCACGTCCGGCTTCACCCGGGCCATGACGGAGGTCAACGTATCCTGGTCCAGCACATCAACGCCACAGAGCAAACGCGCATTGCTGTTCTGCGGAAAGTGGCGCAGGGCCGCAGCACTGCGCAGCGTGCCCCAGGCCTGGTAAGCCGCATCGGCAGAAAAAACGCGAAAAACGGCATTACCGAGCATACCGGTGACGCCTAGGACGAGAACCTTCATATCATTCACAACCTTTGCTGGAGGGCGTTCCCGCCAAATACTTCACCAAGATTTCGACCTGCCGCTCCATCTCAAAATTGGCATCAAAATATGCCTTGCCGGACTGCCCCATAGCTACACGCTCCGCATCGCCCATCTCTTTGATACGCCGAATGTTAGCGACCAGCGGCAACACCTGCTCGGCCGGAGAGGCGAGGCCGGCGCACGCCTCGCATACCACTCGAGCCCCCTCACCATTCATGCAAGCGATGATCGGTCGACCGGCAGCCAGATAAGCCTGAATTTTACTGGGGATGGTCTGTGCGAAGGCCGGTTCGTTGTTCAGCGATACCAACAGGGCCGAAGCGCGCTCGAAGATCTGTGGCATCGCCTCCATGGGGAAACGTCCTGGCAGTACAATATTATCCAGACCATGCGCCTGCTGTTGAGCCTTGAGCCAGGCTAGGCGGCTACCGCTACCCACCAGAACCAGACGGATATGCGGATCATCTCGCAGATGAACCGCCGCCTGTACGATGGTTTCCAGCGACTGCGCCGTACCCAGGTTGCCGGCGAATACAACGCAGAAATGCTGCTCGAGCAATTCGAGCAACTCGCTCGGTACCGACACCACAGCCTTCGGGCTGCTTACATCCATGGAGTTGGGGTAGTACTGAATCTTCGCGCGGTCAGTGTAGTGCGCCACCGGCTCGACGAACGCGCGGGACTGCACAAGCAGCGTATCGCAGCATTTGTAGATTCCACGCACCATCCACCCCACTGCACGCAACAGGTAGGGGTTACGCACAAAGCCGGTAGCTGAAAGACTCTCAGGCCAGAGGTCTTGCACCCAAAGAGCCAGCTTTGCCCTCTTCAACCACTTGAGCAGGATCGCCGGGATCGCCTGGGTGATAGGTGATGGGGCGAATACCAGAATGGCGTCGAACTTGCGACCACGCAGCATCCAGGGCAGACACAGCAGACCGCTGAATACAAAGGACAGGTAATTGAGGATAAGATTTTTCGCACCACCCTGCCCCCGTGGCCACAGCGGTACCCGCACTACCTCGACACGCCCCAGATAACGTTCGCGCTGGGTACCCGCAGCACGATAACCATCGAAGATCTTGCCGTCGGGATAGTTGGGTTTACCAGTGGCGACCACCACCTCGTGGCCCTGCGCGTCGAGCGTGCGCACGATGTCATTGATGATGAAGCTTTCCGGCCAGAAGTACTGGGAGAGCATGAGGATACGCATGGTTCAGCGACTCGCATTTGATGAAAGTACGCGGTGATAGAGCTCAAGCATGCGCGCCGCATTGACGTCAATCGCGAAGGTTTCCTCGGCCCAACGCTTCGCTTGACATCCAAGCTGACGGCGAAGATCGGGATTTTCCGCAAGCCGCTGCAGCGCGTCGGCAATCAACAGCGGGTCTGGTATCGGCACCGCCAGTCCTGTCACCTCGTGTAATAGAGTGTCCGGCAATGGATCGCTCACGGCCACGACACTGGGTACCGAGTAGAACGCCGCCTCGAAGACCGGACGCCCCGCCGCATCCAGATGCGAAGGGAAGCAGAGAATATCCAGTTGCGGATAAAGTTCGCGGACATCGCTCACGAAGCCGAGCAGCTTGACCCAGTCTTCCAAGCCTTCGCGGCAGATCTGCTCCTCCAGCTCGCTCCGGACATCTCGCGCAAAGCCAAACTTGCGCAAAATCCAGGCCTTGAGCCCGGATATCTCGCGCGCGTTCTCACCTGCCACGAGGCACTGGATGGAAACGCCACGGGACTTCAGGATGCGCATCGCCTCGACCAGCTCGAAGATGCCCTTGAGCGGAATCAGCACGCCGAGGAAGCCGACCTTGGTCGGTCCAACCCCGTCAGCAGAGTGCCGCCCGACTGGCTGCCTGGTTACCTCGAGGCCATTGTGAACGATGCTCAACGGAAGCTCCGACTCCAGCGTGGCAGCGACGGTGTGATCTATCGCCACCACTGCATCGGCGTATCGACGCAGCAGCCCATTAAGCCATCGGGTTCGCAGGCCGGAGCCCGGCTTACGCTGCAGCGAGCGAACGTGCACCACCATCGGGACACGCAGCAGCCATTTGGCGACGACCCCCAACGGCAGCAGGGTGATCTCGTTGATATGGATCAGGTCGAAGGGTTCGCGCCGCAGCCGCCACAGCCCCGCTAGCGCAAACGGCAGCAGGAGGAGCTCGCGTAACAGGATCAACCAGCGGACCTTGCGATAGTAGCCATAACGCGTATTGTCGAACTGACTGAGTCCCTTTACCGTATGAACCCGCATGCCGGCCCTTTCGAAGGACTGGCAAACGGCTCCGGCCGGGGTGAGAACCGTCCCTCGGACCCCACCGTCTTGTAGCAACCTGTAGAGCTCGATCAGGCTTTTGGATGCGCCACCAAAAGCCGCAGCAGGATGCAGAAACAGAACGTTCAAGTGAAAAATCCTTAACGGAAACGAGCGTGCAGCCCTTGACAGACGAACTCAGGAAGCACGCCGCATCTGATAGATCTTGCGAATGAGATCCCAGGCAAAGCGCTCACTGGGATAAGCATCGTGCGGCTTGCCTGGTCTACGCAGATATTCCTCCAACTGGCCCTCAGACCAGCCCATCTTCTTGAGGAAATACTTGCGGTCCCTGTCGAGTTCCTCCGGCGAGGCGTAGGGAGAGTCCTGGAGATGGGCAAGCGCCTGATCGCGAGTCATCTGACCGCTCATAACCAGCGTCGAGAGATGCAGCTTGCGTTTATCCACATCGAACTTTTCTGGAAGGATGTAGCCCTGATAGAAGCGTGTGAAGACCGATTCGTAGTGCTTGTAGGGGTAGCGTTTGTAGGCGTACTTCTGCTCGAGCAGTTCCAGTGCTGCTTCCTTCTGGTAGTCGTAAAGGTCGAGAAATGACGCCCACTGAATTCCACGCACGACACGGTTATACACGTAGCCAAGCGTTCCCATGATCGGGAAGGTACGAATCCGCACTGAATTGCGCCGAGCGATCGCCTTGATGTTGCGCTTGTCCCACTTGCGCCAGTTCCAGCCCTCCGGCATCGGCATTCCCTCCGTCGCGGAGTTACTTCCCGACAGGATGTACTTGATGCCGTAGCGCCGCGCCTGCTCGTAGTTCACCGCCAGCATCGCGTTGTCGTAAAGCAGCTCCACATCGATGACATCGGCGTCGAAGAATGACTGCATCAGCCCTTTATACTCAGGCCAGTCGATGACGTGGGTGTACAGATCAACACCGAGACGGGTGACCAGATTCTTGATGTTGTTGACCGCCAGCTCGGAATTCCAGTTGTTGTCCATGTGCACGGCCAGCGGCCGCAAGCCTTCGCTCAGGGCCAGATGCAACACATAGGAGCTGTCCACTCCACCGGAGAGACCGATGATGCAGTCATATTTCTTGCCTTTGCCGGCCTTCTTCACTTTCTCCACAAAAGCCCTGCGCTGCTCCGCGCGCTCGTGCTCGGGGGCGAAGACCACGCCATTGACGCGCTGCTGGAAGTAAGTACAGTAGTTGCAAACACCCGCGTTGTCGAAAGTGATTGCGGATGCGCTGCCGTCCATCACGCAACGCGAACAAATCCTGTGTTCTTTAGGAAACATCTTTACCTCTGAAAAGCGACTCGAGTTCCGAATAATTGGGATAGCTTATAAGCACAGCACGATGCGGCCCCTGCAACACGAACAGGCTGCCTGCAGCGACCGCAGAAGCACCCGTCTCGATCGCTTCCACGAAATGCCCTAGCTCCGCAGCACCACCCAGGGCTATCAGCGGCACATCTACTGCATCAGCAGCCGCCTTGATCAGACGCAGGTCATATCCCTGCTGCATCCCGTCACGATCCACTGAGTTGAGCAGGACCTCGCCAGCGCCGGCGGATACGATCGAACGGAGCGTTTGAAGCCAGTCTGCGGACAGTGCCCGACGGGAAGACGAAGACCACAGACGATAACGCCCCAGCCAGTCACGCTTGATATCAATGGAAACAACCACGCTCTGGCTGCCGAAGCGCTGGGCGATCTCCGTGACTAGCGCTGGATTCTGAAGTGCCGACGTCTGCAGCACAACTTTCTCTACACCGGAAGAGAAGATTCGCCGCGCCTGCTCGATCGTGGATATCCCTCCACCGTAACCAAGAGGCATGAAGCACTCGCCAGCAATACTCTCGATCAGCGCATAGTCCGGCTCACGCCCCTGCCGGCTGGCGTCGATGTCGAGCAACACCAGTTCATCAACTTCCTTTTCATTGAAGATGCGGATGGCATTGATCGGATCGCCGATGTACTTGTGCTTGCCGAACTTCTGGGTTTTTACCAAGCCGCCGTCGCGCAGCAGCAGCGCAGGTATCACACGATGCTTGAGCACCTCATACCTCCAGGAAGCGACGGAAGAGTTCCATACCGAATCGATGGCTCTTCTCAGGGTGAAACTGGAAGCCCCAGATATTGGCATGGCGAAAGGCAGCCACGAAGGTCTCGCCGTATTCGCATTCCAGCAACACATCCGCAGGATCAGCGCATTCGACCCGGTAGGCATGCACGAAGTAGAAACGCCGCGGACTGGCCGAAGCTGGCAACAGCTCATCCGTGCGGACCTGTCGCACCTCGTTCCAGCCCATGTGCGGTACCTTTAGCCGCAGGTTGCTGGGACGAAAGCGCCTTGCCTGCGCGTCGACCCAGCCGAGCCCCAACTCCTGGCCTTCTTCGCTGCCGCGAGTCAGTAACTGCATACCCAGACAGATGCCCATCAGGGGTACCCTGCGCTGCTGCACTGCCTGCTCCAGTGGCCGAATCCAGCCGCCTTGACGCAGACTGCCAATGCCGTGATCGAAGGCACCGACGCCAGGCAGAATGAGCTTGCCGGCGCACTCCAGCTCGTCTGGCGTTCGGATGATGCGCGCCTCACCACCTACGTGCTGGATCATGTTAACGACCGACGCTAGATTGCCGCAGCCATAGTCGATCACTGAAATTATCTGTACAGCCAAGATTCGCTACCGATTAAAGAGACTTAACTGTTTGCCGGCGTAGTACCGACCCCTAACACTCCGGGCGCGCAAGGATACGCTGTTTGTTCATCCTTGGCCGCCCGACGTTAGTTTCAACCGAGGGCAGCAAGTATCTGCGCGAGATATCCCCGATAATTGTGTGCCCAGCCAGGCGCCCAGATTTCCTCCGCCAGCGGCACAGAATACTCCCCCTCAGGTGTCTGCAACGCCTCGACAAGCGCCCGGGCGTCAGCGAAGCCACAGAATGGATGCTGCGGATAACTGAATCGCGCCTTGGCGGTCTCCCAGAGCAATACCCTGCCCGCTATTCCCTGTGCCTCGAAAAGCCCGGTAGAAACCTCTCCCACGACAGCGTGAGCCGTGGCAAACGAGCTGTAGATATCCCGATTGGTATCGATCAACACATCACCTACTCGTCCTTCGGGAAAGCGTAATTGGACCTCGGCACGTTCCAGCGGATGCGGCCGCAGCACGATGCGGTAGCGGCCGCGCAGCAACTGCGCCAGTTCCTGGGCCAGCGCCAGATAAAGTGAAAATTCGATTCCATCGCCGAGCAGCAGGATATCCTTCTGCACTCCCAGGGCCGGTGAAATGGACCGACGCTGCTCGCTGTAATGCGGGTTACCAATCACCCATTTCTGCACCGGTACATTGATCTGGCTATTCCACCAGGCGCCGTAACCCAGGAAGTCATGCGGCAGGCAGGCGCGGTACGCCTCGCTCTCTCGCAAAACAGGTGCATAGCAATAGGCGTCGTGGCCGCCGGACACCATGCCGTGCTGGGGCTCAGCCACTCGAATGCCCATCTCGCGCGCGACCTGATTGAAGGGCGCAAAATCCCCGTAACAGGCTTGTTCCAGCAGTACTAGGCGGGGTTGCACCCTTTCCAGCAGGCGGCGATAGGCATATTGCATAACGGGCAGTCGCGCCAGCTTGCGCGCCAGCATGCCAACGAGCATGTTCATGCTCGAGTCGGCAATCGTCAGCCCCAACAATTGCGAAGCACGTATTCTTGCGTATTCGAGTAGCTCACGCGCATTCGCCACGTGACGTTCACGCACTAGTAAGCGACCTGTCACCGTGATTGCGCCTTGCCAAGGCAACCAGTAGGCGACCCGCTGGTTCCAGCGTGGCGTCGGTACGTGCCAGTCAACCAACCCTTCTACCGTCACCGTGTCCGCAGGCGATTGCTCTACAAGGTAATCGGTGATGCGATTGAACCAGTGACCATCGCGTTGAAAATGGCCGGCGCCAGTACCGACCACCAACACCTCACCGCGCATCCTGCCCTGCTGCAGATTGTGTCCGAGCACTCGTGAAAATGCACCCAGCGCCTGTCGGCGCGGCACCGTAGGCACAGCAGAAACAAGCGGTGCTTGCTGGTAATAGAGATCCGAGATCAGCTGACGAAGGAACTGATTACGCACAAGTGGCCAGATCAGAACGCCGCTGTGAGGGCAGCAAAATGCCAAAAACGCATGATCATTCTCGATCTCGAGCAGATCGCTCAGACTTGGCAATGCCACTTTATCCTCCAGCAGTGTAATTTAATCTGAGCCCCAGATTATTTAAGAACAAGAAATTGAAAACCAAATAATTAATATAGCCCTGCTAAAAAACACCCATACGCACTAAGAGTACGACACATAAAAAACCGACAACATCAAACCTGACTTTTCTTTCTAATAAACTTTGCAGGAACTCCTCCCCAGATCTCCCCCGGAGGCACATCACGCGTGACAACACTATTAGCACCCACAACACTATTTTCGCCAATGGTCACACCTGGATTTATCAATACATTGGCCCCAATCCAACACGCATCACCAATCAAGACATCTCCAAGTTTTGCAGGCACAGGTTTGACTCGAAAGTCGCAATCCGCGTTAGAGGATTCCGTAAAAATCCTGACATTTGATGATATTTGACAACCTTCCCCTATCCGTATGAAGTGACCTTTCGAGGACTGAAGCATCGAATAGTCACTAATGTAGCTATTTCGCGCGATGAAAATCTCACCATCTCCATACAGAAGAATCCCTCTCCCATTAAAGCGAAAGTCTGGAGACACCGAATACCGACAACGAAAGCCGCCATAGATAATACGCCAGTAAAAAACACTCCAGGCATTTAAAATCCTGATCAAAATTTTGACAAGCACAGACTTAAGCCCCATCTAACGCCCCTCAGAGCAGCTACCTAACAACGACCAAGCACGTTACGCAAAGGACTAAGAAAAATAAAATCCTTAAAAGCAAACAGTGCAACGCCCCGCACCTTCTCGCCCCCAAAAAAAGCGTGGAATTTTCAAAGAACTTCTACCATACATCATACGCATCCGACCCCAGGCTGAGCCAAATTAAAGTATGCCCCCAACCTGTAAAACCCCAAAAGCAGAGTGGTGCAGAGCATTGCACCTGCACTACCAAGATCGGAGGCGGCCTAAGTTAAAATCAGCCAACCCGTGACAATATCAGTCACCTCGAGGCGATTGGCGTTTTTTTAGCGCCACAAACCAGGGCATAGGAAAAACTCTATTAACAAGCCCCCACGTAAGAAGAAAAATAAACACATAGGTCAAAAACGTGGCCTGCGCCGCACCTACAATCCCATACAGATCAACCAGCCACACATTAGCAATCAATCCGAAAATTATAGTAGCAAAGGCAACAAATGCATAACGACCGGTCCGCCCCGAAACATAGATATAGCTTACAATCAGAGTATGCATACCACTGACCGCAAAAGCCGCACTTAACCAAAAAACAGCAGCTCTGCCAGACTGAAATTCAGCCGGAAAAAAAAGACTCAGAAAAATTATCGCACAAACACCCCAGGCACCGGAAAAAATCAAGACCAGTAAAAACAACAAATAGGTCAGACGTACAACACCCACCTTGCCGGCCTCATCGACCTCCAACAGCCTTTTAAAAAACCAAGGCGAGAAAGCGCTATTAAAAGAACCCACAAAAAGCAAAATCACTGACGCAAGCTGCACCGCCACTGAGTACACTCCCAGCGCCGCAATGCCAACCATCGCACTTAAAACAATTCTATCAGAAACGGAGAATATGGCGTCCTTTAGCGCAGCCGGAATTACGGGAACGCCAAATTTAATCAATGACGACAAATGCTGATAATTAAAAGCAAAGGAAACCTGTTTTTCACACAGTAACAATAATGCTCCCAACATGGCGAAAGAAAAATAAGCAAATAGCATCCCCCAGGCGACGCCCAGCCAGCCAGCACCGACAAACACCACCAAATAGACCGCTATCCCGTTTTGCAGCATAGCTCGCCCTACTTGAAACAAACCATACGCGAACGCACGCCCCTGCAACTGCATAAGAGTTAGATAAATCTGACCGAGAAATGAAGAAAACCCAATCAGGATCGCCAGCCAAGTCAGCAAGCGCCACTTATCTAGAAACGGTACAAACTCAAAGATCAGCATCGCCGCCCCGAAAGCGGCAACCGTAGACAACGAAAGAATCAATACTGCATTAAAAACATAGACAGCCAACTCATCCTTAGGCAGAGTAAAAAAACTTCGATAAATAGCTCCATGCACACTTAGCCCGATAAAAGGACCAGCCAACGACACCAAAACAGCGACCCAAGCAGCCTGCCCAAACTCTTCAACCCCTAACGCTCGAGCTATTAATGGAAGTGCCAAAAATGGCATTATCGAACTAACCACCGAACTCAGCAGGTAGATAATAAAATTCGTACCACCACGTCGTTGAAGTAACTCTCGCACAAGTAGAACACCACTCAAAGCAACTTTCACTCTGAGCAAGCCTTCTCAATATAGTCAACTCCCTTACAGTACTGAGCCAACAGCATAAGATAAACAACAGAGCCATCATACCGATCTAGGTCTATATTGATCGCATGCTTACGCAGAAAGGGCTCCAATGTGGAATTGGCCTGTACTAGCAACTCTTTACTCCCCCCATCGCCAGCAATTGACCTAAGGCGCCGATACCCATTAATTACGAAATCCTTTAACCCTTCAGGAAAATGTCGTTCAATATGTCCTCTGGCTCGAGCTCGGAGCGAAAGCAGAGGATCCATCGTTGCAGTTTCGCGATTAAAGCGATGAGGTGTCGAGTGAGAAAAAATTGGTACGTCGAGCGCATCCGAGCAAAGTTCATTGATAACTCGGAGCTGGAACTGGGCTTTTTGCCGCCACTCGAAGGGTAAGTCGAAAGGGAATTCGTGCAACTCTGGTATTGAAAAAATCGCAATGGAATTAGAAAAATCATTCAAGAAATTGACCAACTGCGAGTCACTTCTCCGGGCGTGTATCCAGCGCAGCTCATCAAAGCGCCCCAACGGAATACGGCCATCTACATCCCGCTCGATATTATAAAGCTCGGCATGCTTCTCAAACCTCGATATAAGAGACTGCCTAAAGCCGTCATACCCTTTATAAAAACCCGTAGCTGAGTTAAATTTGCCATAAGCACCATTTAACAAGTAATGCGTAACGAAGTCCTCAATACTGATGCTATCTCCAGCATACGCATCACAAAACTCTCTAGAACGCAAATTCTCCAAAAAATAGCCACATTCAAAAAACCTAGGATAGTCGCTTATTCCACTTTCGTAGCTTTCCAAAAACCCTCTGGATCCACCACAAATTGCGTATTTAAATCCGTAACGAGAAAAAAGGTCTTGCCATAGATACTCGCTGCCTATTTCAGGATCCGCCCAATTTAATACATCAAGCCGCAAATCAAACTTATTTTGGTAGATCCTACAAATTTCCAGATCTTCGCTTTTGGTATCTAAAAGTATACTATCTCCAACACCGTAAAGCATTCGCGGGCGAGCGCCGACATTAAGGAAGGCACTCAAGACTGTGCGATTGTCTAACCCCCCCGTCTGATGGATAGCGATATCACCACCAAAAGCTCCGCTCACTACCGAAAAGCTTGATTTGATTAGAGAAACATACTCATTTACTGCATCTTCAATACGACCACCCTCGAAATTTCTCCGCGGACGATTATAGGGAACATCAAAAACAGCCAAACTTTCAACATTTTCTTCAATTCGGATTACTTGGTAACCCTGCAATCTTTTTATATGAGAAAAAATCGTCTGCTCACCAATACTCCCAACCAACATAGATTCTTCAAGCAATGCATATTCATCTATCTTGCTCAGCCCCGCAGAGTACGCGATAGCTGACAGGCTATTCGTCACCACCCATCGCCCATTGATATTCGAGTAGTACAAGTTGAACACCTGATATTTATCTACAAATATCGTGATCTTCCCATGCTTCCGGATCAGAACAGCATAATTCCCAAGAGACGCATCTCGAATAGACTCGATATCTCCCGAAAAATCTTGGTACAACTGCCGAATCGATTTTTCGCCCACAACACCTTTGTAGATACATGTTCCAATTACAAAACAGCAATCCTGATTTTCGAAAATTACTCCATTTTTGTTTTTATGGGCTTTCTTATAAAAAGACTTTACCAACACATCGCTCAATTGTTCAATGCAACCTTCAAATCCTGCTTCCGAGTATTTCTCACAGGCGCGCAGAAAAAAATCTTCAACATTAGAAATAACGAACCTAGCCATTAAAGCCTCAGCAAACCTTCAAGTATTAATCACCCAACTGTAGCGCCAGGCGCAGCAATCGCAGATCTTCTAAATCATCTATATCCAATGAAAACTTCCGCGGCATCTCATAACCAAGAGTCTCATCTGAAATAAAGCTTCCATGCCTGATAAACCACTGCGCATTAGCAATATAGACCGCACCATTAAGTGAAAATATCTTTGGCAGCTCTTGTCTACGGTTATAGTTACTCGGCACCACCGGTTCGAGTCTGTTCTCATGCCCGATGGAGTACATCCAAAAAGGGCTCTCATTTGACTCGCACATAGACACGCACGCAGGCGCTTTATTATCGATACAGATTTTTATCGCTTGATCTATATCGCACGCTCTGCGCAACGGCGACGTAGGCTGTAGCAAAACGACATAGTCATAGCCTGGTACTCGCTGCAGGCAGTCCTTTACGACATCTGCACTGGAAGCCGCGTCTCCTGAAAGATCAGCCGCGCGTTTGAAAGGCACCTCACATCCCCATGAAGCCGCAACCTGGATGATTTCATCGTTGTCGCTGGAAAGAACGACCCGATCCAACAATTTAGATTCTTTTGCTGCTTCAATAGTCCAAGCGATAAGAGGCTTCCCACCGACATCAATAACGTTCTTTCGTGGAATACCCTTAGACCCACCCCGAGCGGTTATGAGCCCCAGTATTTTTTTTCCTTGATACATTCCTCAGCCCCACTCCCGTTGAGCACGCTCGTACTCATCTATACGGCCAATATCCAGCCAATACTCACGCAGTGGATAAGCAGCAGCCCTATCACCCTCCTGCCTCAGCACATGGAACAAACTTGGCATATCAAAGAACGTATCAGCAGGGATACGGGGTAGCACTTCACATGACAACACATAGATGCCGCCATTAACGAAAAAACGATGGATCGGTTTTTCCTGAATATCGGTAATTGTTACACCCTCGACGCTCACGACTCCGTAAGGCACCTGAAAGTCATATTCGCGTACAGCCATCGTGGCTGTAGCACGATGCTCTTCATGGAAATCAAGCATTGCAGAGAAATTGGCTTTGGTAATTAAGTCGCCATTCATTACAAATAGCGGAGCCGTTGGCTTTTCCGGCAAAAGGGACAACGCCCCGGCGGTCCCTAAACGCTCTCGCTCATGTAGATATTCAATTTGAGCCCCCCAGCGATCACCATTACCAAAATACTCCTTGATCATTTCGGCCTTGTAGTTGACCGAAATGAAAAAACGGCGAAAGCCCTGTTCCAAAAAGCCCTCAAGAATGCTTTCGAGGATCGGTTTTCCACCCACCGTCAACAAGGGCTTGGGGCAATTATCTGTTAGAGGTCGCAAGCGCTCCCCCAGCCCCCCAGCCATCAGAACCACCCAATTGTCACGAGGAACCACTCCCAAGAAGTCATCAATTGTCGCAAGACCGGCCAATCGTCCCTGTTCATCGATAAGAGGGAGATGGTGAAAGGCAAAACGTCGCATCATCGCCAATATTTCAGCGCGCGGCGTTAACATTGATCCTGTTTTCGGCGTCGTATTCATGACCGGTGCAACCGGACCATCCAATTCCCTTCCACTGAGGATGGCACGACGTACGTCTCCGTCAGTCAACAACCCGAGGAGGCGCATATCCTCATCGGCTACCAAGGCCATTTGGGTGCCTGCGCTATCGATGCGCCGAATGGCTTCTCGCAGAGATACCTCAGGCGAAACCACTATGTCTTTCCAGTTCTTCATGATCTAACTCACGCGGACGGCTGGATTGCCAACCATGGTTACACCTGTTTCCACAGTGCGCACCACGACAGCTCCAGCCCCCACTACAGCATCCTTTTTCACCGTAACACCCGGAAGCACAACGGCACCTGCACCTACAAACGCACCCGCTTCAATACGGACATCGCCACACAGGGTGGCACCAGGCCCTATGAAGGCGTGCTCTCCAATGTCACAGTCATGATCTATACGCGCGCCAGTATTCACAACGACGCCAGTCGCGAGACGGCAACCGGGCTGAATAATGACGCCGGCCATAACCTGCACGCCCTCGTCTATCACCACCTGTGCTGCTATCACTGCCGAGGGATGGACCAGCGAAATGAATCTGTATCCTCGCCCGACGAAATGACGATGCACCCGTCTCCTTACCGATTGACCGGGAATTACACCGACACCATTTGCTAGCAGAACCGCGTCGCAATCAAGGCATAAAACATCCTCGTCGCCACCGAGCACCTCGACCCCCAGCCAACGACTACCTCGTACCAACTCAGGCGCCGATACACCGGCTAGCACATACGCGCTCAACCCGATTACATCGAGCACTACATGTGCATGCCCCCCAGCGCCGAGCAATACAACAGGGAGTGTGCTCACGCAGGATCACCCGCTTCGTAATCGCACTCGGCCAACCTGCCGATCAGGTCCCATGCGTGCATCGGCGAAACACCTGAGCCGCGACGAGCGCTGGTCAGGTCCTGAGCCAGGATCTGCTGCCCTTTACCTACGGGGCGGGCGAACACAAGGCTCTGACGGGCAGCCTTACGAGTATCCCATTCGCTGGCCTGTGGCACTTTTGCCGCGAGCCCCATCATTTGTTCCACCTGTCTAATCTGGTCGATCATTTCCTTGAGTTCATCCGGCGCCAGCGACGCTGCATGATCTGGTCCTGGCAATGCACGATCCAGCGTAAAGTGCTTCTCTACGATGCAGGCGCCACGGGCCACCGCTGCAACGGAGGCCAGGACACCCTCGGTATGATCGGAATAACCAACTGGCAGGCCAAATGTGTTCTTCAGCACATCCATCGCTCGCAAGTTGACCTCTACCGGCTGCGCCGGGTACTGCGAGGTGCAATGCAGCAAGGCCACTCGCTGCATCACCCGCTCTCGTGCCTCGGGGCGAATCCAATTGAGCCAAACCTCTTCGAGACTTTGGGGCGATGTATTAAATTCCAGACCATGTGCCAGCACCGCTAGCGCCTGGTCAATTTCGCCAAGGGTCGCCATGCCAGTTGAGAGAATCATCGGACGCCCGCCCTGCGCGATACTCCACAACAGCGGGCCATTGGTGATTTCACCGGAAGGGATCTTGTAGACAGGAAGCTCAAGCTGATCGAGAAACGCGAGGCTTTCATGGTCGAAAGCGGTCGACAGGAAATCCAATCCCAACTCACGGGCGCGCGCCTGCAGCGGGTAATGCCAGGCGTGTGGCAGTTCAAGTTTGAGCAGCATTTCCAGCTGACTATCCTCTTCTCCCGTATTGCGCTTTTGATAAGCCGCCTTCGGGGCGCTGGAGGACGCTAACAGGCGAGCATTGAAGGTTTGGAACTTGACGGCGTCGGCACCGGCCTGGGCTGCGGCATCGACCAACGCCATAGCCTTGTCATAGTCGCCGTCATGGTTTACGCCTGCCTCGGCAATGATGTACACGCGGCCACGCTCGAAATAGTTCATTGCTCAAACCAGGTCATGAAAGGTTTTGGGAGTAGCGCCGCCAAACTGCTCCAGAACAGCCACGGTACGGGCAGATGCGCTCCCTTGCCCATAGGGGTTGAATACATCACGGCAGCGTTCGGCGAAAACATCGTCAAGAGCCATCATTATTGAGTCACGGATCGAGTTAACTTGTGCCTTGCAATGCAATACAGAGTCAGCCGCCAGACGCCCCTGCTGCCTGGCACCGATGTTCACGCTCGGAATACCGAAAGCAGGGACTTCGATGATCCCGCTGGATGAGTTACCGATAACTGCCGATGACAACGCCACGGCACTGAGGTAGCGCTTGAAGCCCAGCGAAGGGATCGCCAGCACGCGCTTTGGATCAGCTGCGGCATAGGCTTCAAGGAGGGGAATGATCGCTCTGCCGCCATTGTCCGCGTTGGGATAAGTGAGAATGACCTGGTGTTCAGGAAATGAATCAAGCGCCGCCAGCAGCTCCTGAAACTCAAGGGCGGAGTCGCTCTGAAAGGCAGTTTCCGGGTGATAGGTCACCACGAAGAATGGCTTGTCGAGGGCGAAGTTGAGACTCTCGCTAAGCTCCTGTCGGCTCATACGAGAAGTACGCAGCATGTGATCCAGGCCAAATGCCCCAACATTAAACACTCTTTCAGGGGTCTCTCCCATCTGGACCACACGCTGGCGATAGGGCTCGGCAGCCACGAAATGCAGGTAGGAGAGCTTACTGATGGCGTGGCGAAAAGCGTCGTCATATGCACCTTCTGTGATTTCTCCTCCATGAAGGTGCGCCACAGGGATGCGCATTACCGTAGCAGTCTGAACCATCGCCAGCGCTTCGAAACGGTCACCCAGTACTACCAGCACGTCCGGCGCCAACCGCGTCAGCGCATCGGCAAATCCGAGCATACCCAGCCCCATTGATTTGGCCACACCAACAGTTGTGTCGGACGACAGCAGCATTTCCACCTTGGCTCCGATGACAAAACCATCATCGACAACATCCTTCCAGGTTTCACCAAACTCGGGGGAAAGGTGCGTACCGCTAACCAGCACCTGCAACTCTAGCACTGGGCTGGCCTGAATATCCTTCATCAGCCAATACAGCAGTCCGTATTCCGCCCGAGTAGCGGTGAAGACCGCTATCTTTCGTTTCATGAAAGATGCTCCGGCAACACACTACTCGGCAGATTGACGATGCGATCGGCCAGCCAGCGCGACTGCTGAAGCCCATCGTGCGAGCAATGGGCATACGCGGGCAGGTCGCACATCAGTTGCCAGATTGGCCGGGTCATCACATTGGCGGCATTACTCGCCTGCAACAGGAGATCACGCCTCTCACGACTTGGGCAGATAACCGCGTTGAGCCAGTAGTTCGAGCGGCAGTGTTCAGGCTCCTGCACGAAGATCAGCTCACTGCCCTCCAGATGCGCCGCATAGCGTGAGGCCAGTTCACGCTTGGAGGCGATGAAGTGCTCCAGTTGCTCAAGCTGAGCACACCCCAACGCGGCATTGAGGTTGGGCAGGCGGTAGTTGAATCCAACTTCGTCATGCACATACTCGAACGGATGCGGACGTTTGGCCGTGGTCGTCAGGTGCTTGGCACGTGCGCCCAGCGCTTCGTTGGTCAGGATCATTCCCCCCCCGCCGGTGGTGATGATCTTGTTGCCGTTGAAGCTGAGGGTACCCAACAGGCCGAACGAACCGGTGTGCTTGCCGCGATAAAGGCTACCCAGGCTCTCTGCCGCATCTTCGACCAGTGGTAGATTCCATTGCTCACATACGCGAACCAGCCCGTCCAGATCAGCCGGGTGGCCGAAAGTGTGCATTGGCAGGCACGCGGCGATACGGCGATCACTGTCCTTGCTTCGACAGTTGCCATCAGCATCGAGCCGGGCATGCGCTTGCAGCCAGCCATCGAGGGCGGTTGGCGACATCCCTAGGGTGTACTGATCGACATCGACGAACACCGGCTGCGCACCACAGTAGGCGATGGCATTGCAGGTGGCGACGAATGTCAGCGCCTGGGTGATCACCAACTCATCGCGCTGTACGCCTGCAAGCAACAGTGCCGCGTGCAAGGCAGCCGTACCGTTGACAGTGGCCACCGCACGCGCAGCCCCCGTATACGCCGCAGCGTCCTTCTCAAAACGGTCGACGAAGGCACCCACGCTGGAAACGAAGGTCGACTCGATGGCCTCCTGGACATAACCCGACTCCTGCCCCTTGAAAGCCGGAGCGTGAAGCGGGATGAAATCCTCGGTTCGATACTGTTCGCGAACGAAACGGACGAGGGCGTCAAACATGGTGATCACTCAGACGTTGTAGATATCGGCTTTGTATTTGCTCAGGTTGTCCGGCCGCACCATCCACTCAATGGTTTTCTCCAGACCTTCGCGAATACTGTAGGCCGGTTTGAAACCGGTCATGCCGTTGATCTTGCTGTTGTCGCACCACAGACGGAACACTTCCGACTTGCCCGGCCGCAGGCGCTGGTCGTCGATCAGGAACTCGACGTCGCTGCCCATGATGTCTTTGATCAGGTTCAGGGTGTCGCCAACCGAGATCTCGAAGTTGGAGCCAATGTTGACGGTTTCGCCAATGGCTTGGTCGCATCGGGCCAGCTCGAGGAACCCACGGCAAGTATCGGCGACGTAGTTGAAGTCGCGGGTCGGCGACACATCGCCGAGCTTGATCTGCTTCGTGCCACTGGCGATCTGCGTGATGATGGTCGGAATCACCGCGCGCGCAGATTGCCGTGGGCCGTAGGTATTGAACGGCCGGGCAATGGTGACTGGCAGGTCGAAGGCATTGAAGAAGCTGATGGCCATCGCATCAGCCCCGATTTTCGAGGCGCTGTAGGGCGATTGCGCCTGCAGCGGGTGCTTCTCGTCGATCGGCACGTACTGAGCGGTGCCATACACCTCACTGGTAGAGGTATGGATAACACGCTTGACCCCGTTTTCCTTGGCGGCCTGGCAGATGTTCAGGGTGCCTTTAACGTTGGTATCAACATAGCTGTCGGGGGCAACATAGGAATACGGAATGGCGATCAACGCGGCGAGGTGGAAGACTACATCGACATCGCGGGTGATGTGCTTACAGAAGTGCGGATCGCGCACATCGCCGCTGACGACTTCGATCGCAGAACGGCAGTCGACGTCTTCCAGCCAACCCCAGTTATTGAAGGAGTTGTATTGGGACAAGGCGCGGACCGAATAGCCTTCACGAACCAGAAGTTCTGTGAGGTGGGAGCCGATAAAGCCATCGGCGCCAGTAACTAATGCTTTCATGGCGTTCCTAATTTCGCTGATTCAGGCTTTCCAGATAGGCTTCTTGAGTGCCCAACCGCTGGAGGTCTGCTCCCACAGATGGGGGGTGCGGAATTCCTCGATCACTTCGAGGAAGCGATCCTGGGTGATCCCCATGTAATCCAGGCACTGCTGCTGGTAGATCTCCGGGAACTCGCCGTCGAAGCGCTTGATCAGGGCGATCGCCTCGTCACGGGTAATGTCGCCGTTGCGGATTTCCTGGGCCGCGTCATACGTGGCCCGACCGATACCGAACTTGGTATAGGTGGTGTAGTAATGCAGCCAGTCGATCATGTCGTCGAGAGAGCTGTATTTGCTGAAACTGCCCTCGGTGCGGAAGTCATTGGGCATGAAGTCCGTATTTTCCACCGAGAAATAATAGGTTTCCTGTGGGTGCCACTTGAGGTAGTAGCCCAGGTAGTGCACCTCTGTGCCAACCTTCTCGATCCGGTAGGGGTCGACCGGCAGATAGGCCTCGAGGTCTGCCAGGGTGAACTTGTACTCTTCAATCAGTTGCTGAGCACTCACGCCGCCCAGGTACAGGTCCGCCATCTGGTTTTCTGCGGTGTAGTACTTCGGATCCCGGGTAGGCTTGTCATTATCCTGAATGGCATTGCCGTACTCGGCTTCGTTCTCTCCGAAGATGACCAGCGGGATGTCCAGCAGCGCGGACATCTTCGGTGCCAAATTCTTCTGGCCGAGAATAAACGGCTGGAACGGGTGGCAGAGCTTCTCGAAGGCCAGGCGCGTGAGGGTCCGATGGACCTTCTTGTTCTGGTGATAGGTGTAGTTGGCGAAGCCGGCGTTGATCCAGGCATCGAAATTGCGCCGACCGATATCGGTGTAGATGGCAGGCGGCCAGGTCACCAGGATAGGGTTCATGCCGTACTTGTACTTGAGCACGTGCGCAGCCATGACGCTGTCCTTGCCACCACTGCCCGGCACCACCACATCGTAGCGCCCGTCGGAACGACGGTGGCGATCGCAAAGCGCCTTCAGTTCGCGCTCGCGGTCCGACCAGTCGATACTTTTCTTTTTCTCCGCAAAATTGCAGGCATCACAAACGCCATGCTCATCGAAGAAAATGGCTTTTTTGATTTCACCCGGCTTGTTCTTGAACTCGACCGTGGAGGAAGGGCGCTGGTTGTTCATCGCGCACTTCTTGCAGAACTGGATATCCAATGGCAGGCCATAGCGGCCGTAGAGTGCTTGATCAGTCATACCGGGCTCACAGCGACAGGTAATTTTGGAAAATCCGGATGCCGGCCTCACGGCTCTTCTCCGGATGGAATTGCACACCGAACACATTATCGCGTTGTACTGCCGACACGAATTGATGCCCGGCATATTCGGTCAGCGCAATGATGTTGGTGTAGTTCTGTACTTCAAAGGCGTGCATGAAATACAGGGACTCGTCGCTGCCGAGGCCTTTGAGCAGAGGGGAATCACCTTGCACCGCGACGCGGTTGAACCCCATATGGGGCACGACGCCCTTGCATTGCATCGCGCGCACTTCACCTCGAATAAGGCCCAAGCCCTGAGTTTCGCCATATTCGAAACCGACATCACAAAGGATCTGCATGCCCAGGCAGATGCCCAGCAGCGGACGACCGCCTGTAGCCCATTCACGTACCGCACCGGCCATGCCGGACGTGTTTAGTTCGGCCATACCGTCGGTAAAGCTGCCCACGCCCGGCAAGACCAGCTTGTCGACATTGGCCAACTCATTCGGGGTATTGATCACCCGTGGCTGCGCACCTGCCAACTCCAGAGCACGAACAATGCTGAAGGTATTACCTGCCGATCCGTAATCGACGACGCCTACACATTGGCTCACAGGGCCACCTCCACACCGTTTTGTTTCAGATGACGCTTGATCTGACCGATATCGGCCTGCCCATAGTGCAGCACCGATGCCACTGCGATCCCGCTGGGTCTGGCCTGTTTGGCGACATCCAGGATGTGGTCCAGGCTGCCAGCCCCGCTCGCCGCGACGACCGGGATACGCACGGCATCAACCACTGCACTGATCAACTCGACATCGAAGCCACGTCGACGACCATCGGTATCGACCGACTGGAGCAGAATCTCACCAACACCCCGCTCTTGCGCTTCCTTTACCCATTCCAGCAGGTCACGCCCCGAAGGGATGCGCCCGCAGTCGCTATAGCAAGTCCAGCCGCCCTGAGGTAACCGCTTGGCCTCCACGTTCAGCACGACCGACTGGCCACCGAACACACGTGCGGCGGCGTCGATGATCGCAGGCTCGCAGAGGGCACCGGTATTGATGACAACTTTGTCGGCGCCGTTATGGAACAGCCGGGTAAAGTCTTCGACCTTGCGCACACCGCCACCGACAGCAAAAGGCACCAGCAGGTTGCGAGCGGTTGCGGCAATTTGATCCAGCAGAATCTCGCGCCGGTAAAGGCTCGCCACGATATCCACGTAGAAGACTTCGTCAGCCCCTTGCTCGTAGTACGCGCGAGCCAATTCTTCGGGCAGACCAATCTTGCGCAATCCTTCGAAATGAACGGGTTTCACCACCTGAGGCGGCTTGACGTCCAGCTTTGCGATAACCCGCATACAGCACCTCAAACTTCCATAAATTATAAAAATCGATCCGTTCGCGCTGCATAGGCGGCGGCAATGGATCCGAACGATCGTTACCGACTGGCTGCCAGATGCGAAACGACCGTATTGACTTGGTCAGCGGTCAGATAAGGATGCATAGGCAAACTCATGACCCGGCTGGCGACAAGGTCACCAATGGGCAAGCGGGCTAGGTCATCGCCGACAGCCGGCTGGCGATTGAGCGGTATAGGGTAATGCACGGCGGTCGGCACTCCCAAGGTTTTCAACGTTTCCTGCACACGGTCGCGCTCTGCGACTTGGACAGTGTATTGCGCCCATGCACTGCTGTTATGCGCCTCCACGAAAGGGACAGCGATGCTGAGCGCCTGCAAAGTTTCGGCATACATACCAGCCACACGCTGGCGCTGCGTCAACTCGGACTCGAACACCTCGAGCTTGGGTAACAGCACTGCTGCCTGCAGCGTATCCAGCCGGCTGTTCACTCCAACCCGCACATGGTGATAACGGCGATCCTGGCCATGACGAGCAATCTGGCGCATTACCTTGGCCAATTCATCATCGTTGGTGAAGATTGCTCCACCGTCGCCATAGCAACCCAAGGGCTTACTTGGGAAAAAGCTGGTGCAGGCAATGGTGGTCAGGTTGCACGAGCGCTTGCCCTTGTAGGTGGCACCGAAGCTCTGCGCGGCGTCCTCGATCACGGGGATGCCATGCCGGGCAGCGATGGCATTGATCGCATCGAAGTCGGCGCATTGGCCATACAGCGAAACAGGAATGATCGCCTTGGTACGCGGCGTAATAGCGGCCTCGAGCAAGTGCGGATCAAGATTGTAGGTGCGCGGATCGACGTCCACGTAAACCGGATTGGCTCCTAACAGAGCGACGGTCTCGGCAGTGGCGATATAGGTGAAGCCCGGCGTAATGACCTCATCGCCCGGACCGATGCCCAGTGCCATCTGTGCAATCTGCAGCGCATCGGTGCCGTTTGCCACGCTGATGCAGTACTTGACACCCACGAAGACTGCGAGCTTCTCTTCCAGCTCTGCCACTTCCGGACCAAGAATGTACTGACCATGCGCCAATACGCGCTGGATATTGGCATCGATCTTGTCTTTGATCAGCGCCTGTTGTGCCTTGAGATCGATGAATTCGATCACTGCGCTTGCTCCTTTCTCACAATGCCACCCTGAAGCACATAGCGCTCTCCGGAGTGAATGCATGGCGCACTCCCCTCCCCGGTAAGCGGCAGATCCAGCTGCTCGCCATGCTCGCTCATCCAGCCTATATGCCGGGCAGGAACCCCAACCATCAGTGCATAGGCCGGCACATCCTTGTTGACTACTGCGCCTGCGCCTATGAAAGCGAACTCGCCAATGGTGACGCCACAGACAATGGTGCAGTTTGCACCTAACGTGGCGCCCTTCTTCACCAAGGTGTCTCGATATTCGCTCTTGCGCTCGATCAGCGAACGCGGGTTGTAGACGTTGGTGAAAACCATACTAGGACCGCAGAAGACGCCTTCCTCGAGTGTGACGTTGTCATACACAGAGACGTTGTTCTGGATCTTGCAATGATCGCCTATCAGCACCTTGTTACCGATGAATACGTTTTGCCCCAGGGACACACCTTTACCAATCCGAGCGCCCGCGCATACGTGAACGAAATGCCAAATACGCGAACCTTCGCCGATCTGTGCACCTTCATCGACGATGGCGCTGGGATGCTGGTAGTGGCTCATAAGCTCAACCCAGCAGGCGCGCAAGGAACGGGTGATCTTCACCGTTCTGAGCGCGAGTAGCGGCCAGGGTACGGATGGTCTCCACGGTTTCCACGCAGTGGCGAGCATCCTCGATGCCATATCCATCGCCATTGAGAATGGCTTGATAGCTGACAGTGTGCAGATCAGTGAAGCCCTCGGAAAACTCGATCTCGACACCATCGCATGTGATAGAGCGGTAAGTCGGCTTCTTGCCCTTTACGGTATCAGGCAGGTCGTTCGCATCGATGGAGAGGAACCAGCGAACACGCGCGTTTTCATACTCCAGATACCCCGTGGCCTTGTAGTCATCGACATAGTGCACCACGTTGCGCTGCAGCGCGCCGAAGATGAAATGCAGCATGTCGAAGAAGTGCACACCAATGTTCGTGGCGACACCAAAGGATTTGCGTGGGTCGCCCTTCCAGCTCTCCATGTACCACTTGCCGCGACTGGTGATATAGGTCAGTTCGACTTCGTGCTTGCGCGCTTTGTCGCCAGCGCCCACGCGCCTCTTCAGATCGATGATGGCCTGGTGATGCCTAAGCTGCAGAATGTTGTAGAGACGTTTGCCGGTTTCGCGCTCCACCAGAGAAAGGTCATCGAGCAGCTCAGCGGTCGGCACCAGCGGCTTTTCACAAATGACGTCACAGCCGAGACGCAAGCCAGCCGTGATATGGGGATGGTGCAGATAGTTTGGCGAGCAGATAGAGACGTAATCGAGAGCAGTCGACGGATCACGCTTGAGGCGCGAGGCATAATCGTGGAACCGCTCGAATTCGGTGAAGAACTCGCTTTGCGGCGAGATGCTGTCGATGATACCGACCGAGTCGTTGATGTCATAAGCGCAGACCAGCTGGTTGCCGGTGTCCTTGATGGCGCGCATATGGCGAGGCGCGATATAGCCGGCAGCGCCGAGTAGAGCAAATTTTTTCATGTTTGTTTCTCGCAGCGGAGGAACAGGCCGGTACGCACAAAGCGCAAACCAGCCTGTACAGCAGAATCAGGCCTTGATGATGTTCGCGTGCAGAGCACGATATTTGCCGCGGGTATCGACGATCAGCCGCGCGTTAGTCCGAATCAGCTCGTAATCGAAACGCTCATGATCGGTTGCCAAAACCACGGCGTCGAAGCTGGCGATATTCTCCGCAGTCAAGACTTCGCTGCTTAGGTCGAAGTGATGCTCGCGCATTTCTGGGAACGAAGGCACATGCGGGTCGCTGTAGGCAACGATACCGCCTTTGGCCTGAATCAGTTCCATGATCTCCACCGAGGGAGACTCGCGCATGTCATCTACGTTCTTCTTGTAGGCGATGCCCAATACCAGGACGCGGCTGCCTTTTAGGGCCTGCCCGCGATCATTCAGGCCATCTATCAGCTTGCCGAGCACATACTCGGGCATGGCTTGGTTTACCTCGCCTGAAAGTTCGATAAAGCGGGTATGCAAGCCGTACTCACGCGCTTTCCAGGTCAGATAGAACGGGTCGATCGGAATACAGTGCCCACCTAGGCCGGGCCCAGGATAGTAGGGAGTGAAGCCAAAAGGTTTGGTCGCAGCAGCATCTACTACCTCGAAGATATCGATACCCATGCGATCAGCGACCACCTTCATTTCATTGACCAAGCCGATATTCACCGCACGGTGAATGTTTTCCAGTAGCTTGGTCATTTCTGCAGCTTTCGTTGAGCTGACCGGCACGACCTGGTCGATGGCCTGCTCGTACAGGGCAATACCGACTTCAAGGCAGTTCGGCGTGTGGCCACCGATAACCTTGGGAATGGTGCGTGTCTCGAAATCTGGGTTGCCCGGATCTTCACGCTCTGGCGAGTAAACCAGGAAAACACTCTCGCCGACCCTCAGACCTGTCGATTCAACACGCGGCAGTAATTCTTCTTCAGTGGTGCCGGGATAAGTTGTACTTTCCAAGGAAACTACTTGCCCAGCACGTAGATACGGCGTGATCGCGTTCGTGGTATTGATCACAAAGCTCATATCGGGCTCGCGATACTTGTTGAGCGGAGTCGGCACACAGAGAATCAATGCGTCACATTCGCTGGCTCGAGCAAAATCGCAGGTCGCTTCAAAACCGCTCGCACGCGCTTTCGATATATGCTCACTGGCAATATGCTCGATGTAGCTCTGACCAGCATTGAGCTTGTCAACCTTGACTGCATCGATATCAATGCCGAGCACGCGAAAACCGATGGCGTTGTAACGCAGCATCAACGGCAAACCGACATAGCCGAGACCGACAATGCCTACCAATGCGTCTCGACTTTTGAATTTATCGATATACGCCTGCAGCGAATCAGCCTTCACTCTTACACTCCATCACAAACTTCACGGAATTACGATTTTTAGAGTCTTGTCAGTCGCGTCGTAGCGCTGCTGCAGAACCGTTGTAAATTGCTGCTTGGCTTCAAGCTCGCCATGCACGACACGGACCTCTGACGGCCATTGCGTCATCCGGGTAACAAAGCTCACCAGACCCTTTTGATCTGCATGTGCAGAATAACCGCCTATGGTATGCACCTGAGCCCGAATGTCATAGCGCTGCCCGTCAAATTCCACATAGCCACTACGCGGACCAAAGCGCTGGATATGTCGCCCGGGCGTACCTTCAGCCTGGTAGCCGACAAAGAGCACATCATGCCGCTCATCACCGAGCATGGCTTTGAGGTAGTTGACGATTCGCCCACTGGAGCACATACCGTTGCCAGCAATGACGATAGCCGGCTGAGCGGTTTGCGTCAGACGGTTGACCATAGCCAGATGGGCCTGATGACTATCGACCGTTAGCAGGTTACGGAAAGCCAGTGGGTTACGGCCTTTGGCCAAGCGCGCCCTCGCCTCTGCGTCCCAAAACTGGTCAAGCTCGCGATAAACCGAAGTGAAGCGGCTGGCCAGCGGAGAGTCGAGAATGATCGGCAAATTCGTCCAGTCGAGTACTGTCGCTTTACTGGTGCTCGACTTGGAAGCACTCGACGGAGCCTTAGCTGAGTCTTTCAGCGCTCTGCGATGGATGATGTCTTCAAGTTCGTAGAGTAGCTCTTGAGTGCGCCCAATGCTGAAAGCTGGAATCAGAACCGTGCCCTGGTTGCTCAGCGCGTGCTCGAGCACTTTTTCCAGTCGCGCACGACGACTGCGGCGATCTTCATGCAAGTGGTCGCCATAGGTGCTTTCGATGACCAGAATATCGGCTTTATATGGGGCTTCAGGCGCCGGGAGGATTGGCGCATGGGGAGCTCCCAGGTCGCCGGAAAATACGATGCGTTTCTTCTCGCCCGTCTCGGGATATTGCAGATCCACTTCGACGTAGGCCGAGCCGAGGATGTGGCCAGCACGCTGTAGACGAATACGAGCATTGAGCTGAGGCGTGTCAATCAGGGTGAACCACTGCTTATAGGGCAAGGCGACGATGCGCTGCTCGATCAGCTTGAGGTAGCGCTCTACTTGCTTTTGATCGCGACTGAAACCGAGCTTGAAGGCATCCTCAAGGACGATGGGCAACAACTTTGCCGACGGTTCACTGCAGAGGATCGGACCTTTGAAGCCAGCCGCTAACAAATAGGGAATGCGGCCAACGTGGTCGATATGGACATGAGTCGCGACCAGAGCCTTGATGCCGTCCAGAGAAAAGTCGATTGCGAGCTTACCGGCGCCTGCCCGGCCTTCAGGGGAGGTTTCGGCACCTTGAAAAAGACCGCAGTCGATCAGCAGCGCGTGCTCATCACCCATCTGTAGCTGATGACATGAGCCAGTAACGCCCGTGACAGCGCCGTGATGAACAATGGAGGGGTACCGCACGAGTCAATCCCTAACGCTGGCGAAATTTAAAGGGACTCAGCCCAGTAGTGCGGATGGCAGTTCAGAAAAAGCTGATTAGCTGAACTAGCTGGAAATCTGACAAGGGCACGCCTTGTGAAAGCCCGCACATTTTGCCGGTTTTCCATGATTTCGCAAGCATGACAAAAGTGTGACGCCAGGCCACCGCCTAATCAGGAGA
The DNA here is from genome assembly GCF_032621725.1 of Pseudomonas sp. zfem001. Lineage (NCBI taxonomy): Bacteria > Pseudomonadati > Pseudomonadota > Gammaproteobacteria > Pseudomonadales > Pseudomonadaceae > Pseudomonas > Pseudomonas sp. zfem001. The sequence goes on from NZ_JAVYJI010000009.1 coordinate 33,596, forward strand.
CTTGCACTAACGAGAGGGACTAATCGCAGTCACTCGTCGTCCTCATTGACCCGGTCGCGCAACTCCTTGCCCGGCTTGAAATGCGGCACGAACTTGCCATCCAGACGCACCGACTGGCCGGTTTTCGGGTTACGCCCAACGCGCGGTGCGCGGTAGTGCAGCGAGAAGCTGCCGAAGCCGCGGATCTCGATGCGATCCCCTGTCGCCAGAGCCTGGGACATTTGCTCGAGCATGGTCTTGATGGCTAGCTCGACATCCTTGGAGGACAGCTGACCTTGATGAGTGACAATTCTTTCGATCAACTCCGACTTGGTCATGGTTTTCCCTTCTTTTTCAAGCGGCTAGAAGACTCGACGGCTTGGTTGTAGCACGCGGGTCATCTTTTGAACAGCCTAAAAAACAAGGTGTTAGCGCAATCTGAGGCAGAACCGCGCCACACGACACACAAGAGGCTCACAGCAGGGACATAAAACGGCTTGCCGAACCCGGGACTGGGGCAAGCCCCGCCCTGGATGGCCACACCAAAGCGAATCCGCGCACCCACTGATCAACGACGGGCAATAAGCTTCGCGAGCAGCGCACCCTACGGGATGTAGAAACGAAAAAGGGCGACCCGAGGGCCGCCCTTTTCCTGAATGGATCAACCGAACTTAGTTCTGTTTTTCCATTTGAGCACGGAGCAGATCACCAATGGTGGTCGGGCCGGTGCTTTCAACGTCTTGCTTGTTACGCAGTTCCTTCATCGCGTCCTTCTCGTCTTCAACGTCTTTCGACTTGACGGACAGGCTGATGACGCGGGACTTGCGGTCGACGCTGATGATCTTGGCTTCTACTTCGTCGCCTTCTTTCAGAACGTTGCGCGCGTCTTCAACGCGGTCACGGCTGATTTCGGAGGCTTTCAGAGTAGCTTCGATCTCGTTGCCCAGGTCGATGATGGCGCCCTTGGCGTCTACTTCTTTCACAACGCCACGGACGATGGTGCCCTTGTCGTTGATGGAGACGTAGTTGCTGAACGGATCGTCTTCCAGCTGCTTGATGCCCAGGGAGATGCGCTCGCGCTCCGGGTCAACCGACAGGATGACGGTTTCCAGCTCGTCGCCCTTCTTGAAGCGACGCACGGCTTCTTCGCCAGCTTCGTTCCAAGAGATGTCGGACAGGTGAACCAGGCCGTCGATGCCGCCGTCCAGACCAATGAAGATACCGAAATCGGTGATCGACTTGATGGTGCCGGAGATCTTGTCACCCTTGTTGAACTGACCGGAGAAGTCTTCCCACGGGTTGGTCTTGCACTGCTTGATACCCAGGGAGATACGACGACGCTCTTCGTCGATGTCCAGAACCATGACTTCCACTTCGTCGCCGACGTTAACGACTTTCGACGGGTGGATGTTCTTGTTGGTCCAGTCCATTTCGGAAACGTGTACCAGGCCTTCCACGCCCTCTTCCAGCTCGGCGAAGCAGCCGTAGTCGGTGAGGTTGGTGACGCGGGCAACAACGCGGGTGTTTTCCGGGTAACGAGCCTTGATGGCAACCCATGGGTCTTCGCCCAGTTGCTTCAGGCCCAGGGATACGCGGTTACGCTCGCGATCGTACTTCAGAACCTTGACGTCGATCTCGTCGCCAACGTTGACGATCTCGGACGGGTGCTTGATGCGCTTCCAAGCCATGTCGGTGATGTGCAGCAGACCATCTACGCCGCCCAAGTCAACGAACGCACCGTAGTCGGTGAGGTTCTTGACGATACCTTTGACTTGCTGGCCTTCCTGCAGGGATTCCAGCAGAGCTTCGCGCTCGGCGCTGTTCTCGGCTTCCAGGACGCTGCGACGGGAAACGACAACGTTGTTGCGCTTCTGGTCCAGTTTGATGACCTTGAATTCCAGCTCTTTGCCTTCCAGGTGAGTGGTATCACGCACCGGACGGACGTCAACCAGGGAACCCGGCAGGAACGCGCGGATGCCGTTGACGTCAACGGTGAAGCCGCCTTTGACCTTACCGTTGATAACGCCTTTGACCACTTCTTCAGCGTTGAACGCAGCTTCCAGAACCAGCCAGGATTCAGCGCGCTTGGCTTTCTCGCGGGACAGCTTGGTTTCACCGAAGCCATCTTCAACCGCGTCCAGCGCGACGTGGACTTCGTCACCGACCTTGATGGTCAGCTCGCCTTGTTCGTTGAAGAACTGGTCGAGCGGGATGACGCCCTCGGACTTCAGACCTGCGTGAACGGTAACCCAGTCACCGTCGATGTCGACCACGATACCGGTGATGATGGCGCCCGGCTGCATGTCGAGGGATTTCAGGCTTTCTTCAAATAGTTCTGCAAAGCTTTCGCTCATGTTGATTCCTGTTGATCAAGGGCGGGGATTCGCCCAAACCACATTCCAGACCATGTGGGTTCGTTCATATGAAAAGAGGCCTACGGGACAAGGACTGGTTTCCCGTATGCCTCCTTGCGGCCCCTTCGATTTAAAGCAACCGAGAGCCCTTACCCGGCGAGATCGCGATCGGCGACCTCACTCAGAATTCGTTCAAGCACTTGCTCGATGGAAAGTTCGGTGGAATCCAGCACGATTGCGTCGGCTGCCGGCTTGAGCGGAGCCACCGCGCGCTGGGTATCGCGCTCGTCGCGCGCCCGTATCTCGTCGAGAAGACTCGCGAGATTAACATCATCGCCTTTGGCCTTCAACTGCAAGTAGCGGCGACGGGCACGCTCCTCGGCGCTGGCGGTCAGGAAAATCTTCAGCGGCGCTTCGGCGAATACCACGGTGCCCATGTCGCGACCATCAGCCACCAGGCCCGGCATCTCCTGGAATGCGCGCTGACGCTGCAGCAGTGCTTCGCGCACGGCAGGCAGCGAGGCGACCATCGAAGCACCCGCACCGATCTGTTCATTACGGATGGCGTCGGTCACCTCCTCGCCTTCGAGGATGATGCGTTTATCGATGAACTGTACATCCAGATGCGCAGCCAGCTGCTTGAGCGACTCTTCGTTGGTCAGATCGATACCATGGTTACCGGCAGCAAAAGCCAGCAGGCGATAGAGCGCACCGGAGTCGAGCAGATTCCAGCCCAACTGCTTGGCCAGCAAAGAGCAGAGCGTGCCCTTGCCTGACCCACTCGGCCCATCGACGGTGATTACCGGGGCGCTCATGCGTTGCCCTCTATAGCCACACTGATACCGACTTCAGCCGCCAGGGCGAGGAAGTTGGGGAAGGAAGTGGCGACGTTGGCGCAGTCGTGGATGCGGATCGGCGCACTGGCGCACAGCGAGGCAACGCTGAAGGACATGGCGATACGGTGATCGCCATGCGCCCAGACTTCACCACCACCAATGGTGCCGCCGTCGATGATGATGCCATCCGGAGTCGGCTCGGCCTTGACGCCCAGCGCGATCAGGCCGTCGGCCATGACCTGGATACGGTCGGATTCTTTCACCCGCAGTTCTTCGGCACCGCGCAACACGGTACGACCTTCGGCGCAGGCAGCAGCGACGAACAATACCGGGAATTCATCGATGGCCAGCGGTACCAAGTCTTCCGGGATATCGATGCCTTTCAGCTTGGCTGCACGCACGCGAATGTCCGCCACCGGTTCGCCGCCAACTTCACGCTGGTTTTCCAGGGTGATGTCGCCGCCCATCAGCTTGAGAATATCGATCACGCCGGTACGAGTCGGATTGATACCGACGTGCTCCAGCACCAGCTCGGAGCCCTCAGCGATGCTGGCAGCGACCAGGAAGAAAGCAGCCGAGGAAATATCCGCCGGTACTTCGATGCGTGTGGCACTGAGTTTGTGGCCGGACTCGACGCTGGCGGTGCTGCCCTCCACGCTCACCGGGTAGCCGAAGCCGCGCAGCATGCGCTCGGTGTGGTCACGGGTCGGCGCCGGCTCGGTCACCGAGGTGCTACCCGCAGCGTACAGGCCAGCCAGCAGCAGGCAGGATTTGACCTGGGCGCTGGCCATGGGCATTTCGTAGGCCATGCCGGTGAGGCGCTGGCCACCCTTGATGGTCAGCGGCGGACGACCTTCCGGACCGGTCTCGATGACTGCCCCCATCTCACGTAGCGGCTTGGCCACGCGATTCATCGGGCGCTTGGACAGCGAAGCATCACCGGTCAGTGTGGTATCGAACGGCTGCGCAGCCAGCAGGCCGGAGAGCAGGCGCATGGAGGTGCCGGAGTTGCCCATGTACAGCGGGCCGGCTGGCGCTCTCAGGCCATGCAAACCGACACCATGGATGGTCACGCGGCCGTGGTGCGGGCCTTCGATGACCACGCCCATGTCGCGGAACGCCTGCAGCGTGGCCAGGGCATCTTCGCCTTCGAGGAAGCCTTCGACCTCGGTGGTGCCTTCAGCCAGCGAACCCAGCATGATCGAGCGGTGCGAAATGGACTTGTCACCGGGGACGCGGATACGTCCAGACAGGCTGCTACCGGGTTTTGCCAGGAAAATCAGATCGGTCGAGTGCATAGCGTCCACATAGGCCCTGCGGGCCAGAATTTTGCTGAAATGTTCGCGGGCCACGCGGGCGCGGGTGAACACGCCCAGCAGTTGATGCCCATCCCCAGCGTCGACCGCGTCGCGCAAGGCGTCGAGGTCGTCGCGAAACGTATCCAATGTGCGCAGCACGGCCTCGCGGTTGGCGAGGAAGATATCGTGCCACATCACCGGATCACTGCCGGCGATCCGCGTGAAGTCGCGGAAACCGCCAGCGGCATAGCGGAAAATTTCCAAGTTCTCGCTGCGCTTGGCCAGCGAGTCAACCAGGGTAAAAGCCAGCAGATGCGGCAGGTGGCTGGTGGCGGCAAGCACCTGGTCGTGGTGCTCGACCTCCATCGCCTCGACATCCGCCCCCAGCTCGCGCCATAGCCCTTCGACCAGCGCCAGAGCGGCCTCATCACTGTATTCGCACGGAGTGAGAATGACCTTGTGACGGCGGAACAGCTCGGCGTTGGCAGCCTCTACCCCACTCTGCTCGGACCCCGCAATGGGATGGCCGGGCACCAGACGCACTGCCTTTCCAGCAAACGCCAGGCGCGCCGCGCGCACGACATTGCCCTTGGCGCTACCGACGTCGGTCAGCACGGCGCTGCCAAGATCCAGCACAGCCAGTTGAGCAAGCACCTTCTCCATGGCCAGGATAGGCACTGCCAACTGAATGACCTCGGCCCCCTGACAGGCGGCGGCCAGATCGCTCTCACAACGATCAACAACGCCCAACTGCACCGCCAAGCGACGCGACTCAGCATCCAGATCGACACCCACCACTTCCCGGCACAGACCACGTTCACGCAGGCCCTTGGCGAAGGAACCACCGATCAGGCCGAGGCCGACCACCACCAGGCGGCCGATCTTAGGGGTAATCGATTGCACTGCAGTGACAGTCACGCCGACAGCACCTTCGCCAGGGCCTCGAGGAAGCGTGCGTTCTCTTGCGGCAGGCCGATGGAGACGCGCAGGAAATTCGGCATGCGGTAACCGGCCATCGGCCGCACGATCACTCCCTCACGCAGCAGCGCCTGGTTGATCGCGGCGGTATCCCGGCCAAAATCGACGGCGATGAAGTTGGCCTTGGAGGCAATCCAGCTCAGCCCCAGAGCCCGCAAACCCTCTTCCAGCTGCTGCATGCCGGCATCGTTTAGGCGACGGCTTTCAGCCAGGTAGTCGGCATCGCTCAGCGCCGCGCAGGCAGCTGCCAGCGCGAGGCTGTTGACGTTGAACGGCTGGCGCACGCGGTTGAGTACGTCGGCGATAGCCGGCGAGCTGATGGCATAGCCGACGCGCAGCGAGGCCAGACCGTAGGCCTTGGAGAAGGTGCGCGAGACCAGCAGGTTCGGGTAGCGCGCCAGGTAATCAAGGCCGTCCGGCAACTCGTCGCCTTCGGCGTATTCGATATAGGCTTCGTCCAGCACCACCAGCACCGACTCCGGCACCTTGGCCAGGAAGGTTTCCAGCGCGTCCGGGCCAAACCAGGTACCGGTCGGGTTGTTGGGGTTGGCGATGAAGACAACGCGGGTGTTGTCGTCGATGGCGGCAAGCATCGCCTGCAAATCGTGGCCGTAATCCTTGGCCGGCACGATCTTGCCCTGTGCGCCAACTGCCTGAGTGGCAATGGGGTAAACCGCGAAGGCGTAGTCACTGAACACAGCGTTGAGGCCAGGCGCCAGGTAGGCGCGAGCAACCAGCTCAAGGATGTCGTTGGAGCCATTGCCCAGCGTCACCTGCGCAGCGTCTACACCGTAACGGGCAGCCAGCGCAGTCTTGAGGGTGAAGCCATTGCCATCCGGGTAGCGGGTCAGCTCGTCCAGTTCGGCGCGAATCGCTGCCAGCACCTTGGTACTGGGGCCGAGCGGGTTTTCGTTGCTGGCCAGCTTGACGATACCAGCCGGGTCGAGACCCAGCTCACGGGCCAACTCATCGACTGGCTTGCCTGGTACGTAGGGGGACAGCTTTTGCACGCCTGGCTGGGCCAGGGTCAGGAAATCGCAACTCATTACAAAACCTCATTGTCTCGACCGAGCGCCACAGGCTTCGCAGGAGCAACTTCAATCGCGAACATCGCGGCTAAAGCCGCTCCTACAGGGACGCGGTTTACAGTACCGCCTTCGGATAAGAACCCAGCACCTTCAGCGCCACCGCTTCCTGAGCGAGCTTCTCCAGCACACCCTTGACCAACGGATCGCGGTGGTGGCCGACGAAATCGATGAAGAACACGTAGGTCCACTTGCCGCTGCGCGACGGGCGGGTCTCGATGCGAGTCAGGTCGATACCGTTGTTATGGAACGGCACCAGCAGCTCGTGCAGCGCACCCGGCTTGTTGCGCATCGAGACGATGATCGAGGTCTTGTCGTCGCCGGTCGGCGGCACTTCCTGGCTGCCGATGATAAGGAAACGCGTGGAGTTGTCCGGGCGATCCTCGATCTTTTCCGCCAGCTTGGTCAGGCCATACAGGTTGGCCGCCATGTCGCCGGCGATGGCCGCGCTGTTCCACTCGCTCTTCACTCGCTTGGCCGCGTCAGCGTTGCTGGAAACCGCCACGCGCTCGACGTTCGGATAGTGCGCATCGAGCCACTTGCGGCACTGCGCCAGCGACTGGGCGTGGGAATAGATGCGGGTGATCTTGTCGGTCTGAGTAGTCTCGCCCACCAACAGGTGGTGGTGAATGCGCAGCTCCACCTCGCCACAGATGACCATGTCATGCTCGAGGAAGCTGTCGAGGGTATGGTTGATCGCGCCTTCGGTGGAGTTTTCCACCGGCACCACACCAAAGTTGACAGCGCCAGCGGCTACTTCGCGAAACACCTCGTCGATGGCCGCCATCGGAACGCTGATCACCGCATGACCGAAGTGCTTCATCGCTGCGGCCTGACTGAAGGTACCTTCAGGGCCGAGGTAGGCGACTTTCAGCGGATTTTCCAACGCCAGGCAGGAGGACATGATCTCGCGGAACAGCCGCGCCATTTCCTCGTTACCGAGCGGGCCCTGGTTGCGCGCCATCACGCGCTTGAGCACCTGAGCCTCGCGCTCAGGACGATAGAAGACCGGCGATTCGCCTTCCTTCAGCTCCTTCATCTTCACGCGGGCGACTTCTTCGGCGCAGCGTGCGCGATCGCTTATCAGCTCAAGAATGCGCTCGTCGAGGTTGTCGATGCGTACCCGCAGCGCTTGCAGCTCCTGCTCGGACATATCAGGCGTGCTCCTTCTCGAACTCGGCCATATAGGCCACCAGAGCCTCGACCGCATCCATACCAACGGCGTTGTAGATGGAGGCACGCATGCCACCGACCGAGCGATGGCCCTTGAGGTTGAGTAGGCCGCGCTCATCGGCGCCGGCCAGGAAGGCTTTATCCAGCTTCTCGTCGGCCAGGCGGAACGGCACGTTCATCCAGGAACGCGCGTTGTGGGCGATGGGGTTGCTGTAGAAATCGCTGTCGTCGATGGCCTTGTACAGCAGGTCCTTCTTGGCGCGGTTGATGCGCTCCATGGCCTCGACGCCGCCCTGCTCCTTCAGCCACTGGAAGACCAGACCGGAGAGGTACCAGGAATAGGTCGCCGGGGTGTTGTACATCGAGCCGTTGTCGGCGGAGACCTTGTAGTCGAGCATGGTCGGGCAGCTGGAACGGGCGCGACCGAGCAAGTCTTCACGGACGATCACCACCACCAGACCGCTCGGGCCGATGTTCTTCTGCGCACCGGCGTAGATCAGGCCGAACTGCGAAACATCCAGCGAACGCGAGAGGATGTCCGAGGACATGTCGGCGACCAACGGGGTATCGCCGGTCTGCGGCACCCAGTCGAACTGCAGACCACCGATGGTCTCGTTGCTGCAGTAATGCACGTAGGCAGCGTCTTTCGACAACTGCCAGTCGTTCTGACCGGGAATGGCGAAATAGTCGTGCGCCTTGGCACTGGCGGCGACGTTGATGGCACCGTAACGACGCGCCTCTTCGATGGCTTTCTTCGACCAGATGCCGGTCTCGACATAATCCGCCACGCCGTCTTCCGGCAGCAGGTTCAGCGGAATCTCGGCGAACTGCTGGCTGGCACCGCCCTGCAGGAACAACACCTTGTAGTCACTGGGTACAGCGAGCAGATCACGCAGGTCCTGCTCGGCCTGGCTGGCGATGGCCACGTACTCGTCGCTGCGATGGCTCATCTCCATCACCGAGAGGCCCTTGCCTTGCCAGTCGAGCATCTCGGCCTGGGCGCGTTGCAGTACAGCGGTCGGCAGCGCGGCCGGGCCGGCGCAGAAGTTAAAAGCTCGCTTGCTCACGTCTGTCTCTCTCAGATTCACAGAACGCCACCACCAGGCGATGGCATGTCCACACTGTCACCGTGTCTGTGGGAGGGGCTTTTAAAGCCCCTCACACAGAGCCCGACTTCACTCTTCGCTGCCTTCCTCGGCGTCGGCGACTGGTGCTTCGGCGCTTTCGGCGACTTCAGCGCCCTCCGCACCTTCGACCAGCTCGTCCTCTTCCACCGCAGTCGGCTCCTGCACACGCTCCAGGCCGACCAGGGTCTCGTCCTTGGCCAGCTTGATCAGGGTCACACCCTGAGTGTTACGGCCCGAGCTGGAGACTTCGTCGACACGGGTACGCACCAGGGTGCCCTGATCGGAAATCAGCATGATTTCCTCGCCGTCCTGCACCTGGATGGCGCCGACCAACTTGCCGTTACGCTCGCTGGTAACCATGGCGATAACGCCCTGGCCGCCACGACCGCGACGGGGGAACTTGCCCAGACCGGTACGCTTGCCGAAGCCCCGCTCAGAGGCGGTGAGGATCTGCGCACCAGACTCCGGAATCAGCATGGAAATCAGTTGCTGGCCCTTGGCCAGGCGCATGCCACGTACGCCACGAGCGGTACGGCCCATGGTGCGCACCTTGCTCTCGGCGAAACGCAGCACCTTGCCGGCGTCGGAGAACAGCATGACTTCCTTGGCGCCGTCGGTGATGGCGGCAGCAATAAGGGTATCGCCCTCTTCCAGCTTCAGGGCAATCAGACCGGCGCTGCGCGGACGGCTGAACTGCACCAGCGGGGTCTTCTTCACGGTACCGAAGGCGGTGGCCATGAAGATGAAGGCACCAGTTGGCTCGGCGACCAACTCGGGGGTTTCGCCCTCGATCTCTTCGACTTCCTCGGCCTCGACCACTTCGACGGCTTCGCCTTCGATCAGTACACCCTCGTCGTCCAGATCTTCATCAGCGCCGGCACTCTGCTGCAGCGCTTCAAGGTCGATCTGCAGCATCGCGGTGATGCGCTCGCCCTCGTCCAACGGCAGCAGGTTGACCAGCGGACGACCACGCGCAGCACGCGAGGCCTCGGGGATTTCGAAGGTACGCAACCAGTACACCTTACCCTTGCTGGAGAACAGCAGCAGGGTAGCGTGACTGTTGGCGACCAGCAGGTGTTCGACGTAGTCCTCGTCCTTCACGCCAGTGGCAGATTTGCCCTTGCCACCGCGACGCTGCGCCTCGTAGGCCGCCAGCGGCTGGCTCTTGGCGTAGCCGCCGTGGGAGATGGTGACAACACGCTCTTCTTCGGTGATCAGATCGGCAATGGTCAGGTCCAGACGCGAGGCGACGATCTCGGTACGACGGGCATCACCGAACTCGGCCTTGACCTTCTCCAGTTCCTCGCGGATGACTTCCATCAAGCGCTCAGGGTTGGTCAGGATGCGGATCAGCTCGCCGATCAGGTTGAGAATTTCCTGGTACTCGGCCAGCAGCTTCTCGTGCTCCAGGCCGGTCAGACGGTGCAGGCGCAATTCAAGGATAGCCTGAGCCTGCTCCGGCGACAGGTAGTACTTGCCGTCACGTAGACCGTATTGCGCATCCAACCCTTCCGGGCGGCAGGAGTCGGCACCCGCGCGCTCGACCATGGCTTCCACCGCACTGGATTCCCAGGCGGTGGCGATCAGGCGCTCCTTGGCTTCGGCCGGCGTCGGCGAGGCTTTGATCAGCTCGATCACCGGATCGATGTTCGACAGCGCTACCGCCTGGCCTTCGAGGATGTGGCCGCGCTCACGCGCCTTGCGCAACTCGTAGACGGTACGGCGGGTCACCACTTCACGGCGGTGACGGATGAACACCTCAAGCATGTCCTTGAGGTTCATGATCTTCGGCTGACCGTCGACCAGCGCCACGACGTTGATGCCGAACACGCTCTGCATCTGGGTCTGGGCGTACAGGTTGTTCAACACCACGTCCGGCACTTCACCACGACGCAGTTCGATCACCACGCGCATCCCGTCCTTGTCGGACTCGTCACGCAGCTCGGTGATGCCTTCGATTTTCTTCTCTTTGACCAGCTCAGCGATCTTCTCGATCAGACGCGCCTTGTTCAGCTGGTACGGCAGCTCGGTGACCACCAGCTGCTGGCGACCGCCGACCTTGTCGATATCCTCGACCTCGACGCGAGCGCGGATATAGATGCGCCCACGGCCGGTACGATAGGCCTCGATGATGCCGGCACGGCCGTTGATGATGCCCGCAGTGGGGAAATCAGGGCCGGGGATGTACTGCATCAGGTCATCGACGGTCAGCTCGGCGTTGTCCATCAGCGCCAGGCAGCCGTCGATCACCTCGGTGAGGTTGTGCGGCGGGATGTTGGTGGCCATGCCCACGGCGATACCGGACGAGCCATTGACCAGCAGGTTCGGCACCTTGGTCGGCATGACAGCAGGGATCTGCTCGGTGCCGTCGTAGTTGGGCACCCAGTCGACAGTTTCTTTTTCCAGGTCGGCCAGCAGCTCGTGGGCCAGTTTGGTCATGCGCACTTCGGTGTATCGCATGGCCGCGGCGTTGTCACCGTCCACCGAACCGAAGTTGCCCTGACCGTCGACCAGCAGGTAGCGCAGGGAGAAGTCCTGCGCCATACGCACGATGGTGTCGTACACCGCGGTGTCGCCGTGCGGGTGGTATTTACCGATCACGTCACCGACCACACGGGCGGATTTCTTGTAGGGCTTGTTCCAGTCGTTGCCCAGCTCGCTCATGGCGTAGAGCACACGACGGTGTACCGGCTTCAAGCCATCGCGCGCATCCGGCAGCGCACGCCCGACGATCACGCTCATCGCGTAGTCGAGGTAGGACTGTTTCAGCTCGTCTTCGATATTGACCGGGAGGATTTCTTTGGCCAGTTCGCCCATGAGAAGCCTGGTTCCTTTTTCTGGTGAAACTCCGCGTCATTCTTCCTGAACGCCATGGAGCTCGTCGCGATAGCCTCAGGCCATCAGCGACTCACGACAAATCAACGAGTTATGTCACGATTCGATGCAGTGAAGGAGGCTGCAGTCAGCCCCCTTGAAAACTGCCGGAGATTACCACAAAGCGTGCTACACACCTACCCCGCGACGGCGCGCGCATGGCAGGTTCAATGCAGGCGCTTGCGGCACATCAACTGCGCCAGCTTGGCGCTATCTGGACGCTCGATCACGCCTTTCTCGGTCACGATGTAGTCAACCAGATCAGCCGGCGTCACATCGAACACAGGATTGACGGCATGCACATCGGCCGCGACTCGATGCCCCGCCACCTCCAGCAACTCAAGACCATCGCGCTCTTCGAGCAGGATGTCCTCGCCACTTTCCAGATTCATATCGATGGTCGAACTCGGCGCCACCACCATCAGCCGCACGCCGTGGTGCATGGCGTTGACCGCCAGCTGATAAGTACCGATCTTGTTGGCCACATCACCGTTGGCGGTGATGCGATCAGCGCCGACGATGACCCAGGTGATGCCCTTGGTCTTCATCAGGTGAGCCGCCGCTGCATCGGCATTGAGCGTGACCGGCACGCCGTCACCCGCCAATTCCCAGGCCGTCAGTCGCGCGCCCTGCAGCCAGGGGCGGGTTTCATCGACATAGACCTGCTCGACCAAACCTTCCAGATACGCCGCACGGATCACCCCGAGCGCGGTGCCAAAGCCGCCGGTTGCCAGGGCACCGGCATTGCAGTGCGTCAGCAGCACCTGTGGATTGCCCTGATGCTTGCGAATCAGCTCCATGCCCAACTGCGCCATGGTCAGGTTGGCCTCACGGTCGCTGAGGTGAATCCCCACCGCCTCAGCCTCCAGTAGCGCCAGGATGTCGTCGCCATCCTTGAGTCTTGCCAGGCGTTCACGCATGCGCTGCAGAGCCCAGAACAGGTTTACCGCAGTCGGGCGCGAGCGCTCGAGATAGGCAAAATCGGCCTCCAACGCCTCACGCCAGTCACCACCGTCTTGTAGACGAGCACGGACACCCAGCACCAGCCCATAGGCAGCAGCGATGCCAATAGCCGGCGCACCACGCACCACCATGTCGCGAATCGCATCGGCCACCTCGGCGGCAGAGTCGAAACGCAGCCAGGTCTGCTGATGCGGCAGCAGGCGCTGATCGAGCAGGTGCAACGCACCATCGCGCCACTCGATTGCCTGAACCTTCTCCACCGCCAGCAATTGCTCGCGCATCGCGCACTCCATCTGTCACCGCCAAAAAATCGCGGATTATACGCAGACCGACCAAGACCAGCCGAACAATCCTGCTCGCCCTCACGACTTCAAGCCAGGTGCGTTCATCTATACACTGGCGACCTTCCTTGCATCGATCAAGCCAGACGGACAATCCCCCATGCCCGAAGCCCCTCTCGACCTGCTGCTCCTGCCCACCTGGCTGGTGCCCGTTGAGCCGGCCGGCGTGGTGCTACGCGACCATGGCCTGGGCATTCGCGACGGGCAGATCGCACTGATCGCGCCACGTGCCGAGGCGCTGCGCCACCCGGCAACGGAAGTGCGAGAGCTGCCGCAATGCCTGCTCGCCCCCGGCCTGATCAACGCCCACGGCCACGCCGCGATGACGCTTTTGCGCGGCATTGCCGATGACCTGCCGCTGATGACCTGGCTGCACGAGCATATCTGGCCTGCCGAAGGTAAGTGGGTCGACGAGGATTTCGTCCGCGACGGCACTGATCTGGCCATCGCAGAACAGATCAAGGGCGGCATCAGTTGCTTCTCCGACATGTACTTCTACCCGCAGACCGCCGCTGAACGCGTGCACAACGCCGGCATGCGCGCGCAGATCACCGTTCCCGTGCTGGACTTCCCGGTACCCGGCGCACTCAATGCCGCCGAGGCTCTACGCACGGGCCTGCAACTGTTCGATGACCTCAAGCAGCACCCACGCATCCGCATCGCTTTCGGCCCCCACGCGCCCTACACGGTCAGCGACGACAAGCTGGAACAGATTCGCGTACTGGCTGACGAACTGGATGCCGGCATTCATATGCACGTGCACGAAACCGCCCAGGAAGTGGCCGAAGCCGTCGCCAAGCACGGCGAACGCCCACTGGCGCGCCTGGCTCGCCTCGGCCTGCTCGGCCCGCGTTTCCAGGCAGTGCACATGACGCAGATCGATGACGAGGATCTGGCACTGCTGGTGGAGCACAATTGCAGCATCGTGCACTGCCCTGAATCCAACCTCAAACTGGCCAGCGGCTTTTGTCCGGTCGAGCGCCTGTGGCAGGCTGGCGTCAACGTCGCCATCGGCACCGATGGCGCCGCCAGCAACAACGACCTCGACCTGCTCGGCGAAACCCGTACCGCCGCCCTGCTGGCCAAGGCCGTCGCCGGCTCCGCCACCGCCCTGAACGCTCACAGCGCCTTGCGTATGGCTACCTTGAATGGCGCTCGCGCACTGGGACTGGAAACACAGACCGGCTCGCTGGAACTGGGCAAGCTGGCCGACGTGGTCGCCTTCGACCTTTCCGGCCTGGCCCAGCAACCGATCTACGACCCGGTATCGCAGCTCATCTACGCCAGCGGCCGCGACTGCGTGAAGCATTTGTGGGTTGGCGGCAAGCAGTTGCTGGAAGACGGCCGCCTGACGCGCATGGACGAAAGCGAGCTGATCGCCAAGGCCAGGGAATGGGGAGCCAGAATTGCCCAAAGGTCGCCGGATGCAGCCTGAGAACAATGCAATCGCCCCGGATTGCATCCGGGCTACGCTCACGGAACAACTGCGACAAACTGACATACATTGAACGAATCCGCGCCGCCCCACGCCCGTTCTTAAACTGGCAACATAGCGGCGATATGCTTTCCATGCTTTGAATAGAGATGCTTATGAGCAACGTCGACCGCGCCGAAATCGCCAAATTCGAGGCCCTGGCACACCGCTGGTGGGACCGCGAGAGCGAGTTCAAACCCCTGCACGACATCAACCCGCTACGGGTCAACTGGATCGACGAGCGCGTCGGTCTGGCCGGCAAACGCGTTCTCGACGTCGGCTGCGGCGGCGGCATTCTCAGCGAGGCCATGGCCCAGCGCGGCGCAACAGTGACGGGCATCGACATGGGCGAAGCGCCGCTGTCGGTCGCCAGGTTGCACCAACTGGAATCCGGCGTGGAAGTCGACTACCGGCAGATCACCGCTGAAGCCCTGGCCGAGGAAATGCCAGGCCAGTTCGACGTCGTCACCTGCCTGGAGATGCTCGAGCACGTACCCGATCCGTCCTCGGTCATCCGCGCCTGCTACACGCTGGTCAAGCCGGGCGGCCAGGTGTTCTTCTCCACCATCAATCGCAATCCCAAGGCGTACCTGTTCGCGGTGATCGGCGCCGAATACATCCTGCGCCTGCTGCCGCGCGGCACCCACGACTTCAAGAAATTCATCCGCCCCTCCGAGCTCGGTGCCTGGAGCCGCGCAGCCGGACTGGAGGTCAAGGACATCATCGGTCTGACCTACAACCCGCTGACCAAACACTACAAGCTGGAAGCTGACGTCGACGTCAACTACATGATCCAGACGCTGCGCAAGGAGTAGAACGCATGCGTTTGAAAGCAGTTCTTTTCGACATGGACGGCACCCTGCTCGACTCGGCGCCGGACTTCATCGCCATCACCCAGGCCATGCGCGCGGCCCGTGGCCTGCCGCCACTGGCAGAAAAGGCCATTCGTGACCAGGTATCCGGTGGCGCTCGCGCCATGGTCGCCTGCGCTTTCGATGAAGACCCGGACTCGGCCGCCTTCGAAACCCTGCGCCAAGAGTTTCTGGAGCGTTACCAGCAACACTGCGCCGTCCTCACCCGCCCGTTCGACGGCATCGAAGCCCTGCTCGACGACATCGAGCAGGCGCGTCTGCTGTGGGGCGTCGCCACCAACAAGCCGGTGCGCTACGCCGAACCGATCATGCAGGGTCTGAACCTGGCCCAGCGCTCGGCAGTGCTGGTTTGCCCCGACCACGTCGAGCAGAGCAAACCGGCGCCGGACATGCTCCTGCTCGCCTGCCAGCAGATGGGGGTCAAACCCGAGGAAGTGCTGTTCATCGGCGACGACGCCCGTGACATCGAGTCCGGCCGTGCCGCTGGCTGCCGCACCGCAGCAGTGACCTATGGCTACATCCACCCCGAAGACAACCCGCGCAACTGGGGCGCCGATGTGGTCGTGGATCACCCTCAGGAGCTGCGCGCGGTACTCGATCGCGCCATTTGCAGCTGTTGATCGCGCAGGCCGGGTGAAACCCGGCCACTCCGCCATTTGGCGGGCTTCGCCCGCCCTACCCTTAGAGCTCTCCGAAGGATTCTCCCATGTTCGACTACACCGCCCGCCCAGACCTGCTCAAGGATCGCGTCATCCTGATCACCGGTGCCGGCCGCGGTATCGGCGCCGCAGCCGCCAAGAGCTTCGCCGCCCATGGCGCCACGGTGCTGCTGCTGGGCAAGACCGAAGCCAACCTGAGCCAGGTTTATGACGAAATCGAGGCTGCCGGTCATCCACAACCAGTGGTGATCCCCTTCAATCTGGAAACTGCCCTGCCGCATCAGTACGACGAACTGTCGGTGATGATCGAGAACGAATTCGGCCGCCTCGACGGCCTGCTGCACAACGCCTCGATCCTCGGGCCGCGCACGCCGCTGGAGCAGCTCTCCGGCGACAATTTCATGCGCGTGATGCACGTCAACGTCAACGCCATGTTCATGCTCAGCAGCACCCTGCTGCCACTGCTCAAACTGTCGGAGGATGCCTCCGTCGCCTTCACCTCCAGCAGCGTCGGACGCAAGGGGCGCGCGTATTGGGGCGCCTACGCAGTATCGAAATTCGCCACCGAAGGCCTGATGCAGGTCATGGCTGACGAGCTGGACGGCATCGCCAACGTGCGTGCCAACAGCATCAACCCCGGCGCGACCCGCACAGCCATGCGCGCCCAGGCCTACCCCGGGGAAAACCCGGCGACCCGTCCGCAGCCGGAAGAGATCATGCCGCTCTACCTCTACCTGATGGGCCCGGACAGCAAGGGCGTCAACGGCCAGGCATTCGACGCTCAGTGATTACCTGCCATGGCTCACTGCCTATCAGTGGGCCATGGCACGACAAAAATCCGCCGCTATCACTGCCAGGCGGCAGCACATTGCCAGCACCACCGTCAGGCAACCGGCAACCCCTTGCCGATCAGCGCTCTGAAAAACATCTAAGTGACTGACTTCACAAGACTTTAATCCAGAAAGAACCACCTGGCACGAAATTCGCTCTAACCCTCTCGTCGCACCATCGCGCCAGAGGTTCAGCTCCATGGTTCCCCCCAGCCAGTCCAACACCATCGATTTCGATGCCGCCAAGCTGCAGCGTCTCGGCTTTACCGGCAGTCGCAACCTGCCGCTCAAGCCCGCCAGCCTAGTA
This sequence comes from Pseudomonas sp. zfem001, assembly GCF_032621725.1. Lineage (NCBI taxonomy): Bacteria > Pseudomonadati > Pseudomonadota > Gammaproteobacteria > Pseudomonadales > Pseudomonadaceae > Pseudomonas > Pseudomonas sp. zfem001. The sequence goes on from NZ_JAVYJI010000009.1 coordinate 50,746, forward strand.
GAGCTGCGTCACCAATTGAGCCTGCAACTGCAGACCAGCCTGGACGCGGAGCGAATCCTCAATCTGTTCTTCCGCGAAGTACAGCGCCTGGTGCCGCTCGATGCATTGGCTTTCCAGCATCCGTCGCACGACCTGCGCCTCGAGCTGGGCGAGCGCGCACCTCACTCGGCAGGCTATCGCTTGAGTCATGAGGGGGAATACCTGGGCGAGCTGATTTTCCGCCGCAAGCAGCGTTTCTCCGAAGAGGAGCTGATTCAGCTGGAGTCGTTGCTGGCCAGCCTATTGTTCCCACTGCGCAATGCCTTGCTTTACCGCACTGCCCTGCAAAGCGCGCTGCGCGACCCACTGACCGATACCGGCAACCGCATCGCCATGGACCAGGTGCTGCAGCGCGAGGTGGACCTGGCCCGCCGCAACCTGCAACCCTTGTCACTGCTGATGCTCGATATCGACCATTTCAAGAGCATCAATGACAACCACGGCCATGCGCTTGGCGATGAAGTGCTGAAAGCAGTCGCCCAGACCCTGAAGAACCAGCTGCGCAACATCGACATGGTATTTCGCTACGGCGGCGAGGAGTTTCTGGTGATTCTCTCCGGCACCAACCGCGAAGGCGCTGCGCTGGTGGGCGAGCGCCTGCGCTTTGCGGTGATGGAGCTGCAATGCCTGGATGCCGGCCGCCACATAGACGTATCCATCAGCCTGGGCTGTTCCAGCCTGCTGCCGGGCGAGTCAGGCGAAAGCCTGCTGCGCCGCGCCGACAACGCGTTGTTCGTGGCTAAGCGTGAAGGCCGCAACCGCCTGTCCATGGCCGGTTGAGAGATTGCCCGCCTAATTCGGGAATGCTCTGAATACAATGGTTCACGCTGCCATCCGGACAGCAGAATGAAAAAAGGGACTCCGCGGAGTCCCTTTTTCGTTTATCAGCGCTTGCAGCCGAAGCCGGGACGCTGACCATCGCCGGCGGGCGGACGCTTGCCGGGTGTTGCCGGACGCGGCTTGCGCGCCGGACGCTCGGACAACTCGACGGCCGGGCGCGGCTGACGCTTCTTCACATCGCTCGGACGCTCCGCCACCGGAGTGCCACGGCCATTCTCGCGGCGCTCACCGCCCTCTTTACGCGGGCCGCGCGGTGTACGTTGCTCAGCCTCGTCACGGCGCGGTGCACGGCTCGGGCGAGCATTGTCAGCACCGGCCTCGTCCTTCGCCGGACGCAACACGCGCTTACCACGCACCTCGACCGGTTTGGCCGATTTGCGCTGCAGGCGGTCAAGCTTCTCGCGGGTCTTTTCCTTCATCGCCGGCAGAGCCTGCGGGGTCAGGCCAACTTCGGCGCTGAGAATGTCCACTTCACGCTGCTCCATTTCGCGCCAGCGGCCCATGGTCAGCTCGGAGGTCAGGAACACCGGGCCGAAACGCACACGCTTCAGACGGCTCACCACCAGACCCTGGGATTCCCACAGGCGACGCACCTCACGGTTGCGGCCTTCCATCACCACGCAGTGATACCAGTGGTTGAAGCCTTCGCCGCCTGGCGCTTCCTTGATGTCGGTGAACTTGGCCGGACCGTCCTCGAGCATCACGCCGTTCTTGAGGTTCTCCAGCATTTCCTCGGTGACTTCGCCACGCACGCGCACCGCATATTCGCGGTCCATCTGATAGGAGGGGTGCATCAGGCGGTTGGCCAGCTCACCATCGGTGGTGAACAGTAGCAGGCCGGTTGTGTTGATATCGAGGCGACCGATGTTGATCCAGCGCCCCTCTTTGGGACGAGGCAAGCGGTCGAAAACGGTTGGGCGACCTTCCGGGTCGTCACGGGTACAGATCTCGCCGTCCGGCTTGTTGTAGATCAGCACGCGGCGTACCGAGCCGGTGATTTCTTCGCGCTTGAGCAAGCGGCCATCGAGGGCGATGGCGTCGTTGGCATCGACGCGCTGGCCCAGGGTCGCAGCAGCGCCATTGACCTTGACCCGACCTTCGGCGATCCAGGTCTCGATTTCGCGACGCGAAGCCAGCCCGAGGCGGGCCAGGACTTTCTGCAGTTTCTCGCCTGCAGGACGCGGTTGTTCGTGCTCAGTCATCGTGGGCACCTCCCGGTGTAGTAGTTGATGATCGAAGGGCGCGCATCATACGCACTACGGAGCCCTTAGGGTAGACGAGGCTAGGCCAAACGACAGCGAAAAGCGCTGAAGCAGCGCCCGGCACGCTCAGAACTTGCGCCGCCCGGTCGCCTCCAGCGCCAGCAGACGCATATCGGCTTCGGCCAGCAAGGCCAGGCGTTCGCCCTTGTCCAGGCGGTTCCAGCCCTTGATTTCCTGGCGGCTACGGCCGCAGCCGAGGCAGATGTCCTTTTCGAATTCACAGACCTTGATGCACGGGCTCTTGCTCATGGGCGCTCCTGGGCCGAGAAGGATCGGATGGGCGCCAGAATAAAGGCCGAGCACACAACAGCGAGATTGAAGTATTCGATAGCTCGCTTACACGCACTCAATGCAACGGCTGATCGCCATCCAGGTCAGCCAGATCATCTTGGACCGCTTCATTCGACTCGCCTGCCTCGTCGTCGTCGGCCAGGCGCAGATCATCGAAATCGGTCTTGAGCCCTTGCTCCATGGTGTCCAGCTCGGCCAGCAGGCTGCGGAAGCTGGTTTCCTCGCGAGGCTCGGCGGCTTCACCGTCGTCCTGCAAGGCCAGATCGGCGCGTGCTTGCAGCCCGGCCGGCACCTCGGCGTCGTCATCCAATGCCAGTTCAGGCTCGGGCTCCAGCTCCCGCAGAGCGGCGAGCGGTGGCAATTCGTCGAGGCTTTTCAGGTTGAAGTGATCGAGAAAGCCCTTGGTGGTGGCGAACATCGCCGGGCGCCCCGGCACATCGCGATAGCCCACCACGCGAATCCACTCGCGTTCGAGCAGGGTCTTGGTGATGTTGCTGTTGACCGCCACACCGCGTACGTCCTCGATCTCGCCACGGGTGATGGGCTGGCGGTAGGCGATCAGCGCCAGGGTTTCCAGCAGCGCACGGGAGTAACGCTGCGGACGCTCTTCCCAAAGCCTGCCAACCCAAGGGGCAAAGCGCTCACGCACCTGCAGGCGGTAGCCCGAGGCAACCTCCTTCAACTCGAAGGCGCGCCCCTCACAGGACAGACGCAGGACCTCCAGCGCCGCCTTGAACTGCTCAGGCTCGGGCCGCTCACCCTCTTCGAAGAGTTCGAAAAGGCGTTCGAGCGACTGCGCCTTGCCGGAAGCCAGCAGAAAGGCTTCGAGCAATTGGGCCAGGTCTTTGGGGTCGTTGAGGTTCATTCGGCACGGGCTCGGACGTGAATAACGGCGAAGGGCTCATTCTGCACCAGCTCGACCAGGGATTCCTTGATCAATTCGAGCACCGCCATGAAGGTCACCACCACACCTAGTCGGCCCTCTTCGGCGGCGAACAGCTCGACGAACGGCACGAAAGCCCCGCCCTTGAGGCGCTCCAGCACCTCACTCATGCGCTCGCGGGTAGACAGGGCCTCACGGGTAACCTGGTGGCTTTCGAACATGTCGGCACGGCGCAGCACCTCGGCCATCGACAGCAACACCTCCTCCAGGCTCACGTCCGGCAGCAGCTTGCGCGCGCGGGCTTCGGGAGCATCCAGTTTCGGTACGGTCACGTCGCGGCCGACACGCGGCAGTTCGTCGATACCTTCGGCAGCGGCCTTGAAGCGCTCGTATTCCTGCAGGCGGCGAATCAGCTCAGCACGCGGGTCGTCCTCTTCTTCCTCGGCCTCGGTCGAGCGCGGCAGCAGCATGCGCGACTTGATCTCGGCCAGCATGGCGGCCATCACCAGGTATTCGGCAGCCAGCTCCAGACGCACCGAATGCATGAGTTCAACGTAGCCCATGTACTGCTTGGTGATCTCGGCCACCGGGATGTCGAGGATGTCGATGTTCTGTTTGCGAATCAGATAGAGCAGCAGGTCCAGCGGCCCCTCGAAGGCCTCGAGGAAGACTTCCAGGGCATCCGGGGGAATGTACAGATCCAGTGGCAGCTCGGTGACCGCCTCGCCATACACCAGGGCGAACGGCAGCTCCTGCTGGGCACCGGCCTGACTGTCGGGGGTTGGCGTGGCGGGCTCACTCATCGACGGGCGCTCCTTCAACGGTAATTCAGGCCCATGGCCATGCGCACCTCGGCCAGGGTTTCACGCGCCTCGTCACGCGCGCGCTCGGCGCCTTCGGCGAGAATGCTGCGCACCAGGTCCGGGCTTTCCTCGTAATCGATGGCGCGCTGCTGCAGCGGCGCAAGCTCGGCCTGCAGAGACGAGCACAGCGTGCTTTTGCAGTCGAGGCAACCAATCGAGGCTCTACGACAACCCTCAATCACCCAATGCAATTGCTCGTCGCTGGAATACAGCTGATGCAGCGACCAGACCGGGCAACGCTGCGGCTCACCTGGATCGTCACGATGTACGCGGGCCGGATCGGTGGGCATGCGCCGCAGTTTTTCCTCAAGTTCGGCATCGCTATCGCGCAGGAATATCGCGTTACCGCTCGACTTGGCCATCTTCTGTCCGTCCAGGCCAGGTACCCGCGAAAACTCGGCAAGAATCGGCTGCGGCTCGCTCAGAATCACCTTGCCACCACCTTCGAGATAGCCGTACAGGCGTTCCTGATCGCCGAGGGTGATGCTGGTCTGCTCCTTGAGCAAGGCCCGCGCCGTCTCCAGGGCCTGTGCGTCACCCTGCTCCTGATAAGCCTTGCGCAGGTTGCTGTAGAGTTTACCGAGCTTCTTGCCCAGCTTGCCGATGGCAGCTTCAGCCTTGCGCTCGAAATCCGGCTCGCTGCCGTACAAGTGGTTGAAGCGGCGCGCCACTTCACGGGCAAATTCGATATGGGGGAGCTGATCGGCGCCGACCGGCACATGCCCGGCGCGGTACAACAGAATGTCCGCAGCCTGCAGCAGCGGGTAGCCGAGAAAACCGTAGGTGGAGAGGTCTTTACCGCTCTGGTGCTCCTGCTGCTCCTTGTAGGACGGTACGCGCTCCAGCCAGCTGAGCGGGCAGATCATCGACAGCAACACGTGGAGCTCGGCATGCTCCGGCACCTGAGACTGTACGAACAGCGTTGCAGAGCTCGGGCTTACGCCTGCGGCCAGCCAATCCACTGCCATATCCATGACGTGCTGGGAAAGCTGGCCGGCATCGGCGTATTCGGTGGTCAGGGCATGCCAGTCGACGATACAGAAGAAGCAGTCGTACTCGTGCTGCAACTTGACCCAGTTCTTCAACACACCGTGGTAGTGCCCGAGGTGAAGACGACCACTCGGACGCATTCCTGACAACACTCGACGCTCAGAGTCGTTAAGGCTCAAACCGTTCTATCCATAATCCAGACAAGACCACAGAGTATAGGGTAGCTGCGCTCACAACGGAAAAGGCGGTGTCAGGGATGTTTTGAAAAAGCGCTTGATCGTCACTCCGGCGAAGACGGAAGCCCAGATCATTCGAAAACTCTGGATGCCCGCCGGCGCGGGCATGACGGATTTTTCCGGCCTCGCCTCAGAGATCGTTGAACGGCGTCGGGTCTCCGCAACCGACGCGCACGACCTCGGGGCTGTCGTCGGCCAGATTGACCACGGTAGAGGCTTCCAGACCGCCAAAACCGCCATCGATGATCAGGTCCACATGGTGCTCGAGAATCTGGCGCATCTCGTAGGGATCGGACATCGGCAGCTCATCGCCCGGCATGATCAGGCTGACGCTCATCAACGGCTCGCCCAGTTGCTCCAGCAACGCCAGGGCGATCGGGTGGCCGGGGACGCGGATGCCGATGGTGCGACGTTTGGGGTGCAGCAACATTCGCGGCACTTCGCGGGTGGCGTTGAGGATGAAGGTATAAGGGCCCGGGGTGTGATTCTTCAGCAGGCGGAAAGCGGCGGTGTCGACCTTGGCGAACAGGCCGATCTGCGACAGGTCGCGGCAAACCAGGGTGAAGTTGTGCTTGTCGTCGAGCTGACGCAGGCGGCGAATGCGCTCAACTGCATTCTTGTCACCGATCATGCAGCCCAGTGCATAGGAAGAGTCGGTCGGATAGACCACCACGCCGCCGCCACGAATGATTTCCACAGCCTGTTTTATCAGGCGTGCCTGTGGGTTTTCCGGGTGAACCTGGAAAAATTGACTCACACTTGCTCCCAGCTCATGAAGTGACAGCGGATGGCTGTGCATGTTCGAAGCGCTCCCAGAGCGCAGTCAGGTCATCAGGCAACGGGCGATACATGCCCAATTCGGACCAGTCGCCGGGCGCATGGAAATCGCTGCCGACACTGGCCATCAAGCCAAACTCGCGCGCCAGAATCGCCAAACCGCCGACTTGCTCAGCCGGCTGCATGCCATTGACCACTTCCAGGGCATGACCACCGGCCGCCGCGAAATCGGCCACCAAGCGCCGACGCTTACTGCGAGTAAAGTCGTACTGCCACGGATGCGCCAGGCTGATCCAGGCCCGGGCCGAACGCAAAGTGGCGACGGTTTCTTCCAGCATAGGCCAATGTTGCTTGACGTCACCCAACTTACCCGAGCCCAGCCACTTGCGAAACGCCTCGGCGCGGTCGCGCACATGGCCGGCACGCACGAGAAATTCGGCGAAATGTGGACGCGCCGGCGCGTTGCCACTGTCGCCCAATTCCTGTTGGACAGCACGTGCGCCCTCAAGTGCGCCGGGCATGCCCTTAGCCGCGAGGCGGCGGTCGATCTCTTCAGCACGCTGCCAGCGCCCGTGGTGCAGGGCATCGATGGCAGCACACAGCGCCGGCGCCTCGCGCTCGAAGGCATAGCCCAATACGTGAATGGTCGCCCCACCCCAGGCGCAGGACAACTCGATGCCGTTGACCAGCTTCACCCCCAGCGGCTCGGCGGTACGGCGCGCTTCATCGAGACCTTCCAGAGTGTCATGATCGGTCAACGCCAGTAGCCGCACACCCCGCTCATACGCTCGGGCCACCAGTACGGCGGGGGCCAGGGCGCCATCGGAGGCGGTGCTGTGGCAGTGCAAATCGACAATCATGGCGGCGCTTTCGTTGAGATTGATGTTTGTTATTATGCCCCACATCCGCCGCAAGCAGGCTTTTGTCGTGTGGCGCAAACGCTTCATCCCTCCCCGCTTCGACCCCAAATAAGGATTGAGATGCTCTACGCCATCATCGCCACCGACGTCGAAAACTCCCTGGAAAATCGCCTGGCCACCCGCCCTGCTCACCTCGCTCGTCTGGAGCAACTGAAACAGGAAGGTCGCCTGCTGCTGGCCGGCCCGCATCCGGCCGTCGACAGCAACGACCCGGGCCCAGCGGGGTTCAGTGGCAGTCTGGTGGTTGCCGAGTTCGACTCCCTCGAAGCTGCGCAGAAATGGGCCGACGCCGACCCATATCGAACCGCCGGTGTGTATGCCAACGTTCTGGTCAAACCCTTCAAGAAAGTGCTGCCCTGAAAGAGTTCTACCAACGCTGTTCTCGCACACAAGGAATCGCGATGCGCTCGATCCCGCTGTCCCTGCTGGTCACCGTGATGCTGACTTGTGCTTCGGTACAGGCAGAAGAACAACCCGCTGAGTCATCTGCTCCTGAAGCGCCGCCCAACACTCAGGCGCTGGAGCAGCGCCTGGCGCAAAGCGAGCAACTGCGCAATGAGCAGGAAGCGAGCAGCGCCGTGCAACTACAACGCCTGCGCCAGGAAAACCAGCGCCTGCGCATGCAACTCAAGGAAAGCCAGGCCCAGGCTCAACCTCGCCTGCTCAGCGAAGAACAGACCTGGTTCGCCGTGGGCGCTGCCCTGAGCCTGATCTCGATGGTATTCGGCGCACTGTTGCGCGGCTCTCGCAAGACCCGTCGTGAGTGGATCAACTAACCCATGAACCGACTGCTGCTGATCGATGATGATCAGGAACTCTGCGAGCTGCTTACCCGCTGGCTGACCCAGGAAGGCTTTCAGGTCACGGCTTGCCATGATGCCGGCGGCGCCCGCCAGGCCCTCGTTACACATGCGCCTGAGGCCGTGGTACTGGACGTCATGCTGCCGGACGGCAGCGGCCTGGAGCTGCTCAAGCAATTGCGTGGCGAGCATCCGGAACTGCCAGTGCTGATGCTCTCGGCCAGGGGCGAACCACTGGATCGCATCCTTGGCCTGGAGCTAGGCGCCGATGACTACCTGGCCAAGCCTTGTGACCCTCGCGAGCTGACCGCACGCCTGCGCGCTGTGCTGCGCCGTACTGTGCCCGCACCGGCAAGCAGCCAGTTGGAGCTGGGAGACCTCCGCTTCAGCCCCAATCGCGGAGTGGTCAGCATTGGCGAGCATGACGTTCCCCTGACGCTTTCCGAAAGCCGCCTGCTGGAGGCCCTGCTGCAGCAGCCGGGCGAGCCAGTGGACAAACAGGCCCTGGCGCAACTTGCCCTGGGCCGCAAATTGACACTGTATGACCGTAGCCTGGACATGCACGTCAGCAACCTGCGCAAGAAGCTCGGCCCGCACCCGGATGGCCGCCCACGCATTCTCGCCTTGCGCAGTCGCGGTTATTACTACGCGCAGTGACTGCCTGGCGCAGCGTAAATAACCCGCAACATCGCCTTTACCCAAGCTTTACCCACACCTGACTGCCCTTGACCTTGACCGCCGCATAATGAGCCCATCCGGTACTTACCGGCCTCGGAACCTGTTTACGACCTGCTGCGCGTCGGCCCTGCTGCGTTGAAAACAGACTCGGAATGCTCATGTACAACAGTACACTCCGCTTCCTCGTCTGTTTTCGCCTTGCATGACTCTAGCTCGCTAGATCGTAAAACAGGTTCTCAAGACAAGGAGAATCACCATGCGTAAGACCCTCACCGCCCTGCTGCTCGCTGCCACCCTGCCGACCCTGGCTTTCGCCATGCCCATGCAAGACGGTGGCCCTTGCCACCACGACCGCGGCCCCGGCATGTTCAAGGAGCTGAACCTGAGCAAGGAACAGCGCCAGGAATTTCGTAAACTTATGGGCGATCAGATGAAAACCCATCGCGACATCACCAAGCGCTACCTGGACAAGCTGCCGGAAGCAGAAAAGCAGGCCATGAAGAAGGAACTGGACAAGGCCCGCGCCGACCAGCACAAGGCCCTGCGTGACCTGCTCAACCCCGAGCAGCAGAAGGCCTTCGACGAGCACCAGAAAAAAATGGAAGCCCGTCGCGCCGAGATGGCCGAATTCAAGGCCTGGAAAGCCGAGAAGGACAGCAAGAGCAACTGATCGACGCCCCTAAACCCGCCGCCGCGCTCCCAGAGCCCGGCGGCTTTTGCATGAGGAACTCCCGTGCGTTCACTGTTCTGGCGCATTCTGGCGACCTTCTGGTTGGGCATCGCACTGGTCGCCGGCCTATCGCTGCTGCTGGGTCGCGCCCTCAATCAGGACGCCTGGATTCTGAGCCTGCACCCAGGCCTGGATGGCCTCGACAGCAAATGGGTCAAGCGCTACGAACAGAAGGGGCCAGCAGCCGCCCAGGACTTTCTCGAACGGCGCAAACGCGAATACCGCATAGACACGCAAGTGCTTGGCGAGAGCGGCCAGCAACTGGTCAAAGGCACCTTTCCGTCCCGTGCCGCAGCCTTCGAGGCGCGTCAAGGCGACGACCGTCGTCTGCCCTGGCGGCGTCTGACCACCGAATACACCAGCCCGGAAAGCGGCGAAAGCTACCTGTTCATCTACCGAATTCCACACCCGGAACTGGCAGCCTGGCACCGCGGCAGCCTGTTCTGGCCGCTTAGTGCCATCGCTATTGCCCTGGTGGTGCTGACGCTGTTCAGCCTGATGCTGACGCTGTCGATTACCCGCCCACTGGACCGTTTGCGCGGCGCCGTGCATGACCTCGGCCAGACCGCCTACCAGCAGAACAGCTTGGCACGCCTAGCCACACGCCGCGACGAGCTGGGCCTGCTGGCCAAGGACTTCAACCGCATGGGCGAGCGCCTGCAAGGGTTGATCGGTAGCCAGCGCCAGTTGCTGCGCGATGTCTCCCACGAGTTACGTTCCCCCCTGGCGCGCCTGCGCATCGCCCTGGCCCTGGCAGAGCGCGCAGACGCGGCAGAACGAGAAAGGCTGTGGCCACGCCTGAGTCAGGAGTGTGACCGGCTGGAAGCGCTGATCAGCGAAATTCTTGCCTTGGCGCGCCTGGATGCAGACCCGGGCGATGCGCACCCCGTCGATCTGGTAGCCCTGCTCGGCAAACTGCAGGAAGACGCTCGCCTGACCGCCCCGCGGCAACAGTTGCAGATCGATCTCGACCCCGCGGCACACCTGGAAGGCTGGCCAGATATGCTGGAACGCGCGCTGGACAACCTGCTACGTAATGCCTTGCGCTTCAGCCCAGCGGCTCAGCCTGTCGTCATCAGCATGCAGCGCCAGGCGGCAAGCGTCACGCTGAGCGTACGCGACCATGGCCCTGGCGTGGCCAGCGAGCACCTGCAGCAGTTGGGCAAACCTTTCTTTCGCGCACCCGGTCAGAGCAGCGCCGGCCACGGCCTCGGGCTGGCCATCGCACGCCGGGCCGCGCAGCGCCATGGCGGCGAGCTGCTGCTGGCCAACCATCCAGAAGGCGGCTTCGTTGCCACGCTCAGCCTGCCGGCCAGGCAGCAGGCAAACTGAAGCGCGTGTCGATCAGCCCTGCCAGGCGCTGACGAAATCCTCGACGACCATTTCCGGGGCGCGGCGCAGCTCACGCTCCGGTGTGCCGAGGTAGAGATAGGCGATGATCTGTTCGTCCGCCGCCAGGCCCAGACCTTTGCCCACGTGGGCGTTGTAGGCCATGTCGCCGGTGCGCCACACCGCGCCGATGCCCTGAGCATGAGCCGCCAGCAGCATGCCGTGAGCCGCACAGCCAGCCGCGATCACCTGCTCGGAGGCCGGCACCTTGGGATGAGCCTGCACGCGAGCGATCACCACCACCAGCAATGGCGCGCGCAGCGGCATGCCACGCGCTTTGTTCAGCGCCTCCGGCGCGGCCTGCGCATCGGCGACCTGCAAGGCTTCGGCGAACAGTTCGCCCATGCGCTCACGCGCCGCCCCTTCGATCGTCAGAAAACGCCAGGGACGCAGTTGGCCATGATCCGGGGCGCGCAGGGCGGCACGAAACATCAGGTCACGCTGCGCGGCATCCGGGGCTGGTTCGACCAGGCGAGGAACAGAAACACGGTTGAGCAGAGCGTCGAGAGCTTCCATCGGCCACCTCCAAAAACAAAGATGGCGCATTCTCAATGCTGCAAGCTGCAAGCTGCAAGCTGACCAATGCACGGAGCGGATAACAGACGACGGTCGAACCGTAGCCCGGATGCCCCTGGGAACGCTGGACTCCGGACTGCATCCAGGCGACACGCTAGTCTGCAGCTGCCGTCAGGCGACGCGGTCAGGCGATATCACCGGCTGCACCGGCGGAGTGAGCGGTGGCAGACCGTAAGCCTTGCGCGCATCGTCGCAACGCGGGTTGTGCTCACCGTTCGCCCATGACGCTTCGAACTCGCGGCAGCTACTCGAACGCTGTTCATACATGGTGCAACGCACCCCACAACCGACATCGCCCAACAGTTGCGTGCAACGTGCCGGTTTGCTCTCCGTGCCACGCATGGCGACGTAGTGAGGGCTGATCTGGATGACCTGCTCATCCGGCACGCTACCGCCCGCGGATTGGCACTCGCCCCAGAAGAAGGACACACGAAAAAACGCGCAGCAGGCGCCGCACGTAAGGCAGGGATTAGCTTCGGACATTTGGGGAGGACTCGGAAACCGACGGACGTCGGCAACTGGCGGCTATTCTATGCTTGGCGATGCGCTTGTAAAGCCCCTTGGTGCAGCGGTTTACAGCCGCCCGTCCACGGGTAGAATGGCGCACTTTTACAACCCGCCAGAGCCCCCTAAATGGCCTTGCCGACGCTACGTACCATCGGTTTCATCATCGGCATATTCCTGATTACCCTGGCGATCAGCATGGCCATTCCGATGCTGACGCTGCTGATCTTCGAGCACCCGGAAGATCTCAACGCTTTCCTCTGGTCCAGCCTGATCACCCTGATCGCCGGCCTGGCCCTGGTGATACCCGGCCGACCGGAGAGTGCCCAGCTGCGCCCGCGTGACATGTACCTGCTGACCACCGGCAGCTGGACCGTGGTGTGCGCCTTCGCCGCTCTGCCACTGATGCTGATCGCCCATATCAGCTACACCGACGCCATCTTCGAAACCATGTCCGGCATCACCACCACCGGCTCCACCGTACTGGTTGGCCTGGACAGCATGTCACCCGGCATCCTGATCTGGCGCTCGATGCTGCATTGGCTCGGCGGGATCGGCTTCATCGGCATGGCCGTGGCGATTCTGCCGCTGCTGCGCGTCGGTGGCATGCGCCTGTTCCAGACGGAATCCTCGGACTGGGGCGAGAAGGTGATGCCCCGCTCGCACATGGCGGCCAAGTACCTGTTGCTGATCTATCTGGCCCTCACCCTGCTGGGTTTCCTGGCGTTCTGGGCGGCGGGCATGACTCCCTTCGAGGCCATCAATCACTCCATGGCGTCGATCTCCACGGGTGGTTTCTCGACTTCCGATTCGTCACTGGCACACTGGCCACAGCCTGCCGTGCATTGGACGGCGGTGGTACTGATGCTGCTCGGCGGCATGCCGTTCATGCTTTACGTCGCCTTTATTCGTGGCAATCGCAACGCCCTGTTCAAAGACCATCAGGTTCGCGGCTTCATCGGTTTTCTGCTGCTGACCTGGCTGGTCTTCGGCACCTGGCTGTGGATCAACTCGGACTACGCCTGGCTCGACGCCTTTCGCATCGTCGCGGTGAACGTCACCTCGGTGGTCACCACCACCGGCTTCGCCCTCGGCGACTACACCACCTGGGGCAGCTTCGCCGTGCTGCTGTTCTTCTACCTGACCTTCGTCGGCGGCTGCTCCGGCTCCACCGCAGGCGGCCTGAAGATCTTCCGCTTCCAGGTCGCCTACGTGCTGCTCAAGGCCAACCTGATGCAGCTGGTGCACCCGCGTGCGGTGATCAAGCAGCAGTACAACAACCACAATCTCGATGAAGAGATCGTGCGCTCGATGATCACCTTCTCCTTCTTCTTCACGATCACCATCGGCGTGCTGGCCCTGGCCCTGACCCTTACCGGCCTGGATTGGGTCACCGCGCTGACCGGCGCTGCCACCGCGGTGTGCAACGTCGGCCCGGGCCTCGGCCCGATCATCGGCCCGGCCGGCAACTTCGCCAGCCTGCCGGATTCAGCCAAGTGGCTGCTCAGTGCCGGCATGCTGCTGGGCCGCCTGGAAATTCTGACCGTGCTGGTGCTGATCACCCGCAGCTTCTGGAAACACTGACCGATGCCTTTAGCCAGCCTGCGCATCCTCGCCTTCATCAACGGCATTTTCCTCATCACCCTGGCACTTAGCATGCTGGTGCCGGTGGTCACCCTGTTGATCTTCGAGCAGCCCCAGAAGATCAATGCCTTCCTCTGGTCGAGCCTGATCACCGCACTCGTCGGCATCGCCATGATCGCCCAGGGCAGACCCAAACAAACGCAACTGCGCCCACGCGACATGTACATGCTGACGGTGTCGAGCTGGGTGATGGTATCGATCTTCGCTGCGCTGCCATTCATGTTCGCCGAACGCGCAAGCATTACCGACGCGTACTTCGAGAGCATGTCCGGCATTACCGCCACCGGCGCCACCGTATTCAGCGGCCTCGACGACATGTCGCCCGGCACGCTGATCTGGCGCTCGCTGCTGCACTGGCTGGGTGGCATCGGCTTCATCGGCATGGCCGTGGCGATCTTGCCGATCCTGCGTATCGGTGGCATGCGCCTGTTCCAGACCGAGTCCTCGGATCGCTCGGAAAAGGTCATGCCGCGCTCACACATGGTCGCCAAGTACATGGTGCTGGCCTACGTCGGCCTCAGCACCTTCGCCGTACTGGCCTTCTGGTTGGCAGGCATGGGCGTGTTCGATGCGATCAACCACGCCATGTCGGCGATCGCCACCGGTGGTTTCTCCACCTCGGACGCGTCGCTGGGTAAATGGCAACAGCCTGCGGTTCACTGGGTCGCCATCGTGGTGATGGTGCTCGGCAGCCTGCCGTTCGTGCTCTACGTCAGCACATTACGTGGCAACTACCGCGCACTGATTCGCGATGCGCAAGTGCGTGGCTTTCTGCTGTTGCTGGTGGGTAGCTGGTTCGTGCTGGCTGGCTGGAAATGGTTCACCACCGATCTGTATTGGCTCGATGCACTGCGCTTGGTGGCGGTGAACATTACCTCGATCATGAGCACCACCGGCTTCGCCGTGGGTGATTACCACCTGTGGGGCCCCTTCGCCAGCATGATGTTCTTCTACCTGGGCTTCGTTGGCGGGTGCTCCGGCTCAACCGCGGGCGGCCTGAAGATCTTCCGTTTCCAGGTCGCCTACATCCTGCTCAAGGCCAACCTCAAGCAGCTCATCCACCCGCGCGCCGTGATCAAGCAGCAGTACAACCATCACCGGCTGGATGAAGACATCGTTCGTTCGATCCTGGCCTTCGCCTTCTTCTACACCATCACCATCGCCACGCTGGCCCTGGCAGTAGCGATGTGCGGCGTGGACTGGATCACCGCCCTGACCGGCGCTGCCGCAATGGTCTCCGGTGTTGGCCCGGGCATGGGCGAGATGGTCGGACCGGCCGGCAACTACGCCACCATTCCCGATACGGCCAAGTGGCTACTGAGCCTGGGTATGCTGCTCGGGCGCCTGGAAATCCTCACGGTGCTGGTGCTGTTGTTCCCCGCCTTCTGGCGCCATTGAGCGGTAGATGGACCTTAACCGGCCAGTCCACGGCGACTGCGATACTCACCGGGCGTTTCTCCGAACCAGCGGCGAAACGCCCTGAAGAAGTTGCTCGGGTCGGCAAAGCCCAGCAGATAGGCAACCTCCAGCAACGTCAGGTCGACCTGGCCAAGATACTGCTCAGCCAACTCTCGGCGCGTGTCGTCGAGCAGTTGCTGATAGCTGGTGCCCTCCTCCTGCAGGCGTCGCTGCAAGGTGCGCTGAGACAGATGCAGCGCCTGCGCCACCACCTCACGGCGTGGCTCGCCCTGCGGCAACAGGCGGCACAGCACCTGGCGCGCCTGATGGGTGACACGACTGCTGCAGAAACGCGCCAGGTATTCGCCAGCAAAACGATCATGCAGTTGCGCCAGCGCCTCATTGGCACTGGGCAACGGCGCCTCCAGATCAGCACGTTCGAAGATCAGCCCATAGTGCTCGGCGTTGAACTTGAGCGGCGCCTGGAACACCTGCTGATAAGGCGCCAGATCAGCGGGGGCCGGGCCTTGCAGACGAATTTCACGCGGCCGGATCAACTTGCCGGTCATCCAGCGGCAGAACGCCAGGCAGTAGGCCATCGAAGCCTCCGCGCTCTGCCGCGCCGGCGGCAAACGGTCGCCATGAATGGCCAGGGTCAGCGCGTAGCCGTCGGGTTGCGGCAGGAAGTTCAGGTCCGCCCCTTCACCAATGATGCGCTGATAGCGCACCAGACGAGTGAAGCCATCACGCAGGTTGCGGCTGGACATCAGCGCATATCCCACCACATGGAAGGACGCCGGACGTACCACCTGCGCCATGTTCAGGCCGATCGCCGGGTTGCCCGACAGCGCCACGGCGCGCTGCCACAGGCGGGTCATACCGTCCTGCGGGAAACGTGCATCCGGATCGTTCAGCGCGGCGTACTCCATACCCAGCTCGGCGAACAGGCTGACGCAGTCGACGCCGCCCAGCTCCAGCGCCTGCACGATGGCCAATGCCCAGTTGGAAGAGGTGGTTCTTTCACTCATCGTCTTGTTCTTATGATCAATCAGCAAGGCCATGGTTGGCGGCGCAAGGATACTAGACTGGCACTTTAAGTCAGTGGCCGATGGAGACAGCCACCCTACACTCGACCGTGACAATAACAGGAGGTGCGCCATGACCGCCCAGACTACCGAGCGCTACCAGAGCTTCGCCGAGTTCTATCCCTACTACCTGCAGGAGCACAGCAACCCCGTGTGCCGCCGCCTGCACTACGTCGGCAGCCTGCTGGTGCTGACGATCCTCGCCTATGCCCTGCTTACCCAACAATGGCTGTGGCTGCTGGCCATGCCGTTGGCCGGTTACGGCTTCGCCTGGATCGGCCACTTCATCTTCGAGAAGAACCGCCCGGCGACCTTCGATTACCCGCTGTATAGCCTGATGGGCGACTGGGTGATGCTCAAGGATGCCTTTACCGGCCGTATCCGCTTCTAGCCCGCAGCCACACGTACCGCAGCAAGGTTGACCGTCATGCCACAGAACAACAAGAACGAGAAATGCCATGAATAGCCGAGCCCGCTTCACCCATATGCAAGACGGCCAGGCCGAGGATTGGGCCATCATCGCCCAGGACTTCGCCGCCTACGCCGCCGAACTACCCGCTCGCATCCTCGCCCACCTGCGCCTGCTCGACGGCGATTTCGGTGGTTTTCCGGTCGACCGCCTGACCCACTCGCTGCAGACCGCCAGCCGCGCCCATCGCGACGGCCGTGACGAGGAGTACGTGATCTGCGCGCTGCTGCACGATATTGGCGATACGCTCGGCAGCTACAACCACCCAGACATCGCCGCGGCTATCCTCAAACCTTTCGTCAGTGCCGAGAACCACTGGATGGTGGAGAAACACGGCATCTTCCAGGGCTATTACTTCTTCCACCACCTGGGCATGGATCGCCACCTGCGCGAGCAATTCAAGGACCACCCGCAGTACCAAGCGACCATCGACTTCTGTGCCAAGTACGATGCGGCTGCCTTCGACCCCGACTACGAAAGCTTGCCACTGAGCTTCTTCGAACCCATGCTGCAGCGCGTGTTCGCCCGGCCGAAGAACTCCATTTACCTGGCCGCCATGGACAGCACCAGCACCTGACCGCTGGCCTCTGCTGCGCCACCGTTCGGCGGCCGTGCTTGGCTGGCCGCTACCCCCTTGGTTATGATCCCCGCCCAGCGAGCCTCTGGCTCAGGTCTTGCAGACCAGCCAGGCGTCCAGTAGAGACGCCAGAAATCCAGCAGGGACAGTTCCAGCAGATGAAGCCAGCAACCCCCAGCCGTGCCAACGGGCTGCCGACGCCGCCGTTGCGCGAATACTATTCGCGCGTACTGGCCTATATCGCCACGGCTGCCAGCATTGCCGCCGGCACCTACGTGGGGCACTTCGGCTACGACATCCTGTGGATGGTGCCCTACGCCCTGCTCTATCCCCATCTGGCGCACAACCTGAGCCGCCGCTTCAAACGCGACTACCCCGCGCAGACCGATCTTGCCCTGCTGTTCTTCGACGCCCTGCATGCTGGCGCAGCCTGCGTGCTGCTCGGCTTCTCCGCCGTGCCCAGCCTCATGTTCCTGCTGATTCTCTGCTTCAGCGCTTTGGTCATCGGCGGCATGCGCTACCTGGGCCTGGGGCTGCTGGTGGCCGCCAGCGGCATGGCATTGTGCGCCGCGCTGGTGGGCGTCCATCCCAATACCGACACTCCAACGCTGGTGGCGCTGGTCAGCATACTCTTCGCCACCCTGTACATCTGCATCACCGCTTATTTCGTCAACCAGCAAGGCCTGCGCCTGGCCCAAGTGCGCAGCGAGATCAAGCGCGAGCAGGAGAAGGCCGCACGCCTGGCGCGCAACCTGGCGAAATACCTGTCACCGCAGGTGTGGGAGTCGATCTTCACCGGCAAGAAAAGCGTGCGCCTGGAAACCCAGCGCAAGAAGCTCACGGTGTTTTTCTCCGACATCAAGGGCTTCACCGAACTGTCGGAAGAGCTGGAAGCCGAGGCGCTGACCGACCTGCTCAACACCTACCTCAATGAAATGTCGAAGATCACCCTGAAATACGGCGGCACCATCGACAAGTTCATCGGTGACTGCGTCATGGTGTTCTTCGGTGACCCCAGCAGCAATGGCGCCAAGAAGGATGCGGTCGCAGCGGTTTCCATGGCCATTGCCATGCGCAAGCACATGAAGGTGCTGCGCCAGCAGTGGCGTGCCCAGGGCATCACCAAGCCTCTGGAAATTCGCATGGGCCTCAATACCGGCTACTGCACGGTGGGCAACTTCGGCGCCGACACGCGCATGGACTACACCATCATCGGCCGCGACGTGAACCTCGCCAGCCGTCTGGAAAGTGCCGCTGAATCCGGCGAGATCCTGATTTCCCACGAGACCTATTCGCTGGTCAAGGACGTGATCATGTGCCGCGACAAGGGCCAGATCACCGTCAAGGGCTTCACCCGCCCGGTGCAGATCTACCAGGTGGTGGATTTCCGCCGCGACCTGGGCGCCACCTCCAGCTACGTCGAGCACGAGCTGCCGGGCTTCTCCATGTACCTGGACACCAACGGTATTCAGAACTTCGACAAGGAGCGAGTGATCCAGGCGCTCAACCAGGCGGCCGAAAAGCTGCGCGACAAGGTCATTCTCTGAATTCGCCGCTTGAAGCCGCTCCCACTGGGGCGTAGGAGCGGCTTCAGCCGCGATAAAAGCCGCTTACAACGCGGTATCCGGTAACGCCTCATCCAACCCTACCGGCTCACCATCGATCAGCGGCTGCAAGGCCAGAAACTCCAGTGCAGAAGCCCGCCAGGACTGAGCCGCCGCCAGCTCGGCGCAACGCCCTCGATCCAGCTCCAGCGCCGCCAGGCAGGCGACGCGCAGATCCTCGTCCATCACGCCACTGAGCCCCTGCTGCAGCACGTCCAGCGGCCCGGCCACCGGAAACGCGGCCACGGGCGTACCGCATGCCAGTGCTTCCAGCATCACCAGGCCATAGGTATCGGTACGCGAAGGAAAGACCAGCACCGAGGCCTGCTGATAGATTTCGGCCAACGCCTGGCCATGGCGGTAGCCGAGAAAACGCACCAACGGATATTGCTGCTGCAACGCCTCGCGCTGCGGTCCGTCACCGACCACGCGTTTCTCGCCGGGCAGGTCCAGATCGAGAAAAGCCTGCAGGTTCTTTTCGGGGGCGATGCGTCCGACGTAGAGAAACACCGGTTGCCCAGGTCGGAGGCGCGTCTCGTCCGGCCGAAACAGTCGGGTGTCCACACCTTTGCGCCACAATTGCAGCCGTTGCAGAGCCCAGCCGGCGAACTCTTCACGCAAACGCTCGGTGGTCACCAGCACGGCTTGGCTAGGGCGATGAAAAAAGCGTAGGAAGGCATACCCCCAACGCGGCGCAATCCAAGGCCAGCGTGTACTGACGTACTCCGGGAAGCGCGTATGGATCGCCGTGGAAAACGCCAGCCCGCGCTTGACCAGCCAACGCCGCGCTGCCCACCCCAGCGGCCCCTCAGTAGCGAGATGTACGCAGTCAGGACGAAAGTCGCGAATCGCCGCACCGACGCGCCACAGATCCCACACCAGCGGAATCTCCGGATAAGTGGGGCACGGCACGGCGCGGAAATCGGCGGGCGAGAGCAGCTTGACCTGATGCCCAAGCCCACGCAATTCGCTGACCAGCGCAGCCAGACTGGTGACCACGCCATTGACCTGAGGCACCCAGGCGTCGGTGACGATGAGTATCCTCATGCGCTGGTCTCGAGGGCGACAGCCTGCTCCTCGCTGGCCAGTTGCGCCTCGGCCAGACGATAAAGCTCGATCTGCCCATCCCAGTGCTCGATCAGCGCCGTGCAGGATTCCACCCAGTCGCCGCAGTTCATGTATTCCACGCCACTCACATGGCGAATCTCGGCATGGTGAATATGGCCGCAGACCACGCCCTGCAGGCCGCGCTTGACGCACTCATGAGCGATGGCCTCCTCGAAGTCGCTGATGAAGTTCACCGCCGTCTTGACCTTGTGCTTGAGGTACGCTGACAGCGACCAGTAGCCATAGCCCCAGCGGCTGCGCCAGTGATTGAGCCAGCGATTGAGGGTCAGGGTGAACTCGTAGGCCGAGTCGCCGAGAAAGGCCAGCCAGCGGTGATAGCGGGTGATCACGTCGAACTGGTCGCCATGGATGACCAGCAGTTGCCGACCATCGGCCGTGACGTGCACGGCCTCGTCGACCAGCTGGATATTGCCCAGCAGCAGGCTGGAGTAGCGACGCAGGAATTCGTCGTGGTTGCCGGTGACGTAGATCACCTCGGTGCCGCGCTTGCTCATGGTCAGCAGGCGGCGGATCACGTTGGTGTGCGCCTGCGGCCAGTAGATGCCGCCACGCAGCTTCCAACCATCGATGATGTCGCCTACCAGGTAGATACGGTCGGCGTGGTAACGCTTGAGAAACGCTGCCAGATGCTCGGCCTGGCAATCGCGCGTGCCGAGGTGTACGTCGGAAATCCACAGGGTGCGGACACGTTGCTTGCGGCTGGGCTTGGCGAGCTGGGCGCTGGTCATGGGCGACCTCCGGCTGGGTTTAGACGAGCTTGAGGGGTCGCGGTGAAAGACATATGACAGGAAAAAGACCGTTCGATGACGCAGCAGCGCCCCGGCCCAGGCGTTACACTCCGGCAGTTGCCGAGGAAACCGCCATGCTCCCGATCATGTCCCTGCGTCACTACAGCCACGAAGTGCTCAGCCATAGCCATGAGCATGCGCAACTGGTTTTCGGCCTGGCAGGTGAGCTGCAGTTCGAAGTGGACGGCCAGGGCAGCCGAGTGCTACGTCATCACCTGGCCGTAGTGCCAGCCGAAGCGCGCCACACCTGCGGCAGCCCACGTGGCAGCCAATGCCTGGTGCTGGACCTGCCGGCCAATGACTGGCTGGAGCGCCAGCTTGGCCACCATGCGAGCGACATCCAGCGTCTGCTGGACAAACCCAACGCACTGCAACTCGATCCCTCGCAGGGGCAGCTACTCAACTGGCTGGCCAGCAGCCCGATCAATGATCCAATCATCGCTGGCCAGGGTGCGGCCTTGCTGCTCGGCAGCCTGGCCTGCAGCCGCCAGCATGCCGAGACGACCGGCTTGCCGCTGACAGCCCTGGATCGCTATATCGAACAGCACGCAGCGCATCCGCTGCAGGTGGCAGATCTGGCACGCCTGGCCGGTCTGTCGGTAGCGCGCTTCCATGCGCGTTTCCTCGCCGAGACCGGGCGCACGCCGATGGAACATATTCGCCAACGGCGCCTGCAACTCGCCGAACAGCTGTTGCGTGGCAGCGACCTGGCGGTTGGCGAAATCGCCGCACGGGTCGGCTACAACTCGCAGAGCGCCTTCACCGCCGCCCTCTCCCGCCATCTGGGCATAACGCCACGGCAATTGCGCCGCACGCGTTAACAAGCACACGAACCGTAGGGTGCACCGGGCACCCGGCCGTTAACGATGCCCGCACGTTTCCTCGATAGCCTGGCGACAAAACTCAGCACTCCCGCGACAGACAGCTATCGCGCGCGGCCCTAGACTGCGCCGCATCATCGAAGGAGTACCTTATGCAAACCATCGAATGGCAGGATTTCGAGAAGGTGGAGCTGCGCGTCGGCACCATTCGCAGCGCTCGTCCCAACGAAAAAGCGCTGAAGCCGGCCTACGTGCTGGAAGTCGATCTCGGCGAACTGGGCATCAAGACCTCCAGCGCCCAGATCACCGCGCATTACGATTGTGACGCGCTGATTGGTCGTCAGGTGCTGTGCGTCTGCAACTTCGCCCCTAAACGAATCGCCGGGGTGCGCTCGGAGGTGCTGGTCACCGGTGTCTATGACAGCGAGAACCGCGTCGTCCTGGCAGGTTTCGACCAGCCACTGCCCAACGGTGCGCGCCTGGCATGACGCAGCGTAACGCCCTGCTGGCGATTCACCTGGGTGCCCTGCTGTTCGGCCTGTCGGGCATTTTCGGCAAACTCGCGGCGACCACGCCGAACATGATTGCAGGCGGCCGCGCACTCTTTGCCGTGCTCGCCCTGGGCCTGGCTGCCACGCTCTGGCGCAGCCGCCACGCAGTTCGCCCGAGCCTGCGGCAGATGGCCCTTCTGGCACTCGGCGGCCTGCTGCTGGGCACGCATTGGGTCACCTTCTTCGAAGCGGTGAAAGTTTCCGGCGTGGCCATCGCCACCCTGGGCTTCGCCAGCTTCCCGGCCTTCACCGTCCTGCTGGAGGGCCTGCTGTTTCGCGAGCGCACCCGCACCGGCGAGTTCGCCATGGTCGGCGTGGTATGCCTGGGACTGATTCTGGTCACGCCCGAATTCAGCCTGAACAGCGGCGCCACCGTCGGGCTGCTGTGGGCGGTGTTGTCGGGCTTTCTGTTCGCCCTGCTGTCGCTGCTCAACCGCGCCAGCACCCGTGGCTTAGATCCGGTAAAGGCCGCGCTGTACCAGAACATCACGGTGCTGATCTGCTTTCTGCCCTTGGCCTGGCCACTGCTGCCCAGCGTGCGACCGGTGGACTGGCTGTGGCTGGCGATGCTCGGCATCTTTTGCACGGGCCTGGCGCACAGCCTGTTCGTCGCCAGCCTGCGCGTGCTCAAGGCGCGTACCACGGCAGTGATCTTCGCCCTGGAGCCGGTCTACGGAATTCTGTTCGCCTGGTGGCTGTTCAGCGAGCAACCGACCCTGCGCATGCTGGCCGGCGGCTTACTGATCGTCAGCGCGATCTTCGTTTCAGCGCGGATGGCGCGTTGATCCTGAAACTCTAACGGTCGTTGTGACCCAGATCGCGCCCTGGGTCGATCTGGTCACGCACTCTCTGCTTGAGCACCTTGGCCTCTGGGAAGCCACCATCGGCCTTGCGCTCCCAGATCTGCTGGCCATCACAGAGGATGCGGAACACGCCGCCGGTACCTGGCTCCAGGCTGACCCGGCCCAACTCGTCGGCAAAGGTGCTCAGCAGCTCCTGAGCCAGCCAGGCGGCGCGCAGCAGCCACTGACACTGGGTGCAATAGGTGATGACGATTTCGGGCTTCTGATCGGGCATGGCAGCGGCTCTACTGTGGGGCTTGATGCCTATAATAACGGCCTTTGTCTCTGCTCCTGCCGGAATCCACCATGCGCCGCCTGCTCTTTTCGTTGCTCTACCTGTTCGCCCTCTCCAGCCTGCCCGTCATCGCCGCCGACCGTGTCGGTCTGGTGTTGTCCGGCGGCGCCGCCCGTGGCCTGGCGCACATTGGAGTGCTCAAGGCGCTGGAGGAACAAGGTATTCGCATAGATGCCATCGCCGGCACCAGCATGGGAGCCATCGTCGGCGGGCTGTACGCGTCCGGCTATTCGGTGGCGGAACTTGAGCGTCTGGCGCTGGAACTGGACTGGCAACAGGCACTGTCCGACTCACCGCCACGTGAGGACGTACCTTTCCGGCGCAAGCAGGACGACCGCGATTTCCTGATCAAGCAGAAACTCAGCTTTCGCGACGACGGCAGCCTTGGCCTGCCGCTGGGCGTGATCCAGGGCCAGAACCTGGCGCTGCTGCTGGAAAGTCTGCTGGTACACCGCAGTGCCACTCGCGACTTCGATCATCTACCGATCCCTTATCGCGCCGTGGCCACCGATGTAGTCACGGGCGAACAGGTGATCATGGGCAGCGGTCACCTGCCGCAGGTGATGCGCGCCAGCATGTCGATCCCTGCGGTGTTCGCCCCGGTGGAAGTGGACGGCCGCCTGCTGGTCGACGGCGGCATGGTCAACAACGTGCCCATCGACGTGGCGCGACAGATGGGCGTCGATCACGTCATCGTCGTCGACCTGGGCATGCCACTGAAACCGGCCAAGGAGCTGCTCACCGTCGTCGACGTGATGAACCAGTCGATCAACCTGATGATGCGCAAGAACTCCGAGGCGCAACTCGAAACGCTGGAAGCGGACGACGTATTGATCCTGCCACCTCTGGCTGGCTTTGGCGTCGCCGACTTCAATCGGGGCGAACAGATGATGGAGGCCGGCTATCGCGCCACACAGATTCAGGCAGAGCGTTTGGCTCGCTTGCGCACCGGCAGTGCCGGCAACCCGGCACTGGCCATGGCGCGCTCGCGCGAACAGCGCACACCGGTGATTCGCGAGATCCATGTGGAGAACGACTCGAAAGTCGGCGACGCGGTGATTCGCCGGCACATTCGCCAACCGCTCGGCGAGCCACTGGACATGGATCGCCTGCAAAAAGACATGGGCACCCTTTACGGTCTGGACTACTTCGAGCGCGTGCAATACCGCGTAGAGCCACTGGACGAGCGCGGTAGCGCCCTGGTGATCGATGCCCGCGGCAAGCGCACCGGCACCGACTATCTGCGCCTGGGGCTGAACCTGTCCGACGACATGCGCGGCGACAGCGCCTTCAATATCGGCGCCAGTTACCGCATCAATGGCATCAACGAGCTCGGCGCCGAATGGCTGACTCGCTTGCAGTTGGGTGACCGCCAGGAGCTCTACAGCGAGTTTTATCAGCCGCTGGACGCCGGCTCACGTTACTTCGTCGCGCCCTATCTGTTCGGCGAGGCGCAGAACGTCGAAGCGATTCTGGACAACGACCCGATCGCCGAATACCGCCTGGAGCGCTACGGCTATGGTCTCAACCTCGGTCGGCAGATCGCCAACAATGGCGAAATTCGCTTCGGTATCGCCCAGGCCTGGGGCGAGGCGGATGTGCGCGTCGGCGAGCGCGATCTGCCCAGCTTCAGCTTCAGCGAGGGGTACTACGAGCTGCTGTACTCCTTCGACACCCTGGACAACCTCGACTTCCCGCGCACAGGTGAGGACATCGGTCTGATGCTGCGCAAATATGATCGCGGCCTGGGCTCGGACGAGGAATATCGCCAATGGCAGCTGAAACTGGACAAGGCCTATAGCCACGGCCCCAATACCTGGCTGTTCGGTGGGCGCTACGGGCGCACCCTGGATCAGGCGGAGGTGGTCACCTCGGGCTTCATTCTCGGCGGTGCCCAGGAATTGTCAGGCTTTCGCCAGGACTCGCTGAGCGGCCAGAACATGGCCTTGGCACGGATGATCTACTACCGGCGCATGACGCAAACCTCGATGCTGCCGCTGAACTTCCCGCTGTACCTGGGCATGTCGCTGGAGCGCGGCCGCGCCTGGAACAACGACAACGCCTTCGACAGTGGCTATATCAATGCGGCCAGCATCTTCCTCGGCCTGGACACCCCGCTAGGCCCGCTGAACTTCAGCTACGGCTTCAACGACGAGCGGGAAAAGGCTCTGTATCTCAATCTGGGCAAGAGTTTCTGAAACGACGAGGCCGCGACATATGCGCGGCCTCGTCAGGTTTAGCAGCACAAGTCTGTCAGGCGATTTCCGCCAGCAACTGGCGCGCGGCCTTCCTCTGCTCGTCATCGCCGTGGTCGATCACCTCGTTGAGAATGTCGCAGGCGGTAGCGATATCGCCTTGCTTGATATAAGCCAGCGCCTGGTTGAGCTGGGCCATATGCTCCGGGTTGCCTGCCAGGTGATCGATATCGCCCTGCAGCGCGGCAGTGGCATCAGCATCGCCGGCAAAAACGTCGAGGAAGTTGTCATCCAGCCCCGGCGCGTCATCGCTCAGCACCATTTCCATCTCACCGAAGGCGCTCAACTGCTCGTCTTCATGATGCAGTTCGAACACCTCCGGCAGCTCCTGCAGGTTGCTGGCGAACGACGGGTCGAACTCCGGTTCTGCAGCAGCCTTGGGTTTGGCCTTGGCGGCAGCAGGGAAAGGGCTGACCAGATCCCAGTCGGCATCCAGCGACAGGTCGTCGAGGTTGAGCTGGAAATCAGGTTCAGTCGCATGCGCTGCCGCCGGCTGCAGCGCAGCCACAGGCTCGGTCGGCGCCTGCTGAGTCGCCAGCAGATCAGGATGACGCGCCTTCAGCGCATCGATGCGTACGGTGTCGAACTCTTCGGCACGCAGCACGGCCTCTTCACGCGCAAAACCCGCCCCATCGCCCAACAGCGCCAGCACCTCGAGTAAACGGAAGCGCAGATCGCTGCGCTGCGGGTCCTGAGCCAGTGCCTTGCTCAGCTCACCACGCGCCTCGCTGACACGACCGTAGGCAATGTAGACATTGGCCGCCTCGAGCGGGTCGACCGGCCCTTGAGCACGTGCCGGGGCTGGCGTCGGGACAGCCTTGGCCACCGGAGCAGCATCAACGGGAACGACAACCGCCGCGAGTTGCGGACGAGGCGGTTGCTGAGGTGGCTGCGCCTTTGGCTGGACCTGCACCACCGGTTTGGTTTTCTCGCCACGGCGCCGCACAGCCCAGAACAGCGCACCGAGCAACAGCAAAAGCCCAATGCCACCGGCCAACAATGTCGACCACCAACCGCGCTCAGCGGGCACCTGCTCGATACTGACCGGCGCGGCGGCAATGGGCTGGGTGACCGGCCCGGCCGGCGCACGCGCTGCCAGCTCAGCCAACTGAGCATCCTTCTGCGCCAATTGCTCCTGCAACTGCTGCAGTTGCACTTGCAGTTGCGCCAGCCCTTGTTGCAGCTGCAGGTTTTCCGCAGCCTGGTTGGCCAGTTCCAGATCGACCTGGCGCTGTTTCTCGGCCAACAGTTCCAGGCTTTCGGTTTGTTGCGGTGCAGGTTCGAGGGCAGCCAGAGGTGCGCTTACAGGCCCTTCGGCAGTGTTTTCAGCGAGCGCAGGTGCGGCCTCGGCAGCGACCGGAGCAGCGGTCGGCTGGACAGCCTCCGCACGGGCGGCATCCGGCAGCAGCAGGTCAGCGCCGGCCTGTAGACGACTTGGATCGCCGCCAGCAAAGGCATTCGGGTTGAGAGCAAGAATGCCTTCCATCAACGCCTGTTGAGACAACGTGCTGCCCTGCTCACGCAGACGCGCGGCGATGGACCAAAGACTGTCGCCACGGCTGACCTGATGGCGGTGCCCAGCAGATGCACTCGGCGGCGTAACCGCTCTGACTGACGAGGCTGGTGCAGCGGTGCGGCTAGAGGGTTGCGATACGGCAGCAGCGCTTGGCGCGGCTACAGCGGAATAAGCCGAAGAGCCAGGTGGATCGAGCAGAACCGTGTACTCGCGCAGTAGCTGACCGTTGGGACGCGCCACTTCGACGATGAAGTTCAGGTATGGCTCACGCACCGGGCGGCTGGACACTACGCGGATTACGCTACGCGAACCCTGCAGAAGCGGTGTGAAACGCAGGTCGTTGAGAAAGTAGAAGCGCTCGACACCCGAACGGCTGAACACCTCGGCCGAGGCCAGCCCGACACGCAGATCCTGCGCGCCCAGGTCGCCCAACTCGAGCAGCTCAATTTCCGCCTCGAAAGGCTGATTCAGCGCCGAATGCAGCGTGATTTCACCCAAACCGAGCGCTGGGGCCATTCCCGAATAGAGAGCGGACCCCGACGCCAAACCCAACATTAACTGACGCACCCGAGCCATGTGACCTCCAGGCTTATCCGGCTCGAACGCCACCTCCTCGACTTCCTGTCTGAGCTTCCCTTGGCCGGGAGGCTGGCGCCCTTGATAATTCCGAGAACGGGCGACAAGGTCCTTGTCGAGACCGCCTCGAATTGCATTATGGCTACTAATTCACAAAGTAGCGGCTTGGACGCCAGTTTGCCGACGAAAGCACGGTGCCATCAAGTTGAATCAGTCAAAAACTAGGCGCAAAAAAGATCTGCTCAAACAGTGATCGGATTTTTGACGGTGCAGGCGGTCACTTCATCAGGTTGCCGAGCACTCGAGCATGCACCTGCTGACAGCGGCGAAGATCATCCTCGTCGATACCGGCGAAGACTTCATGGCGCAGTTGGGTAGAAATCGCTTCGATCTTCTCGATCAGAGGCTGCGCATTCGGTTGCAACGCAATCTTCTTGGCACGGCGGTCTTCGGGTACCGCCACACGAATCACCAGCCCCTGGCTTTCGAGGCTGTCGAGTAGACGCGCCAGAGTCGGCCCTTCTACGCCGACGCTCTGCGCCAATTCACGCTGGGTCGGCATTTCGCTGAAACGCGCCAGGTGCAGCAGCACCAGCCAGCGAGCCTGGGACAAGCCAAGGCCCACCAGGCGCCTATCGAGTTCGGAACGCCAGGCACGGGAAAGCTGGGCAACCTGCATGGCAAAGCGATGTTGATCGGGATAAGACATGGGCAAGCGGACTCATACAAAGGTCAAAAACTAATTATTAGCCAGCTAGCCATAACCCGATGCACAGGGCAAGCGCAGATTGCGCCACGTGCATTGCAGAATGCGACCGACACCTTGCCCACCACTCCAATTCAGACCGCGACCCTGTTACGCCCGAAAGCCTTTGCCTCGTATAGCGCTCGGTCAGCCTGTTCGTACAGCTGGCTCAATTCAGGTTGGCTATCGGGGCTCAGGCAAGCGATGCCGATGGACATGGTCAGTACATCGGCGCTCCCGGAGCCGCGGTGAGCAATGCCCGCTTCCTCCAGCGAATGGCGCAAAGCCTCGGCGCGTAGCTTGGCTTCATCGGCGCTGATGTCGAACAACAACAGCGCGAACTCCTCACCGCCAAGCCGTACGCCCATATCCAGTGGTCGCCGCGCAGCCTGGTCGATCAGTGCTCCGACACGCTGCAAAGCCGCGTCGCCAGCCTGGTGGCCGTAGCAATCGTTGTATGCCTTGAAATGGTCTATGTCGCAGAGCAGCAGTGCCAGCGATATACCCTCACGCTGTGCCTGGCGCCAGAGGCGCTCGAACTGTCGGTTGAAACTGCGACGATTGTGCAGCCCGGTCAGGCTGTCGTGGTGGGCAAGCAGATGCATCAGGCGGCTGATCAGAAAATGCTCGCGTGATTTGTATTCCAGGAGGTAGCAACCGACGGCGCCGATAAGATTACCGAACCCCAGGAACAACAGGTTGTTGATCAATCGTGGAGCCGGCAGCCCTGCAGCCAATTCCGCCAGCACATAGGCGAGCAACACCACCAGAGAACAGGCAAGGGCCTCGCTCAAACGCAGGCCAACCAGAAAGTACGCCGCCATGCTCACCAGCAGCAGACCTTCATAGGGGTAGCCAGGGTCGGCGCGATGAGCGATACCGACAATCACCGTTGCCCCCACGCCGAGCACGAGGATACAGATCATGCTCAGCGGCAACAGAAGATGGCTGTGGCGCCGCCGCAGGATCAGGGTCGCGCAAACCAGCAGGATGACCAGCGCCACCAGGCGCACTGCGATCACCCAGCCCAGGTGCGATGCAGGCACCACCAACATGTCCAGCACCGTCAGGGCCAGCCAGATGACCGTGGCGACGCAGAGCGCGATACGTTTGAGTTCGAAGCCGTCCTCAAGCATATGCGCACGATATTCACGCTCGAGAGCGCGGGAAAAACGCAACCGCCGAAACCCCAGGCTCAACTGCTCGGCATAAGGGCTCGGACGAACCTCGTCGTACCAGGCGTGATAGTCAGGCACCCTCACCTCGTTATCTGGCGGCCTGCCCACACCTTAGCCCTGCGAGCGAAATGCCGCCAGAATCAGGCAGCCAAGTTTCACCGAGGACGCTTAGATCTCGAACTCGGCCTGCAGCGCCGCACGCACGCAGTAGAGCACCGCTTCGTCGACCCGCCCGGCGAATAGCGGGGCAATCTCGCTGACCGCCGGTAATTCGCCCTCGCCATCGAGGAAGGTCTCCTGAATCTCGCCCAACAGTTCCTCAGGAAGATCCAGCGCCTGCTCCAAAGTCAGTTGCTGCTGGGCGATTGCCTCGGCCAGCAGGCTGTAGACGTTCTTCTCGCTGCAACCCAACTGGCCGGCGATTTGCGTCGGGGTCATACCGGCGCGAGCCAGGCTGACCAGCTCATGACGCAGATCGGCCACCGGCGGTGGCGTGTCATCCGCGCCGCTGCCATTGAGTACTTCCAGGAAGGCCTGGCCGTAGCGTTCCAGCTTGCGCGCACCGACGCCGCTGACCTCGGCCATTTCACTCAGCGAGTTGGGCTGGCTGCGCAACATTTCCAGCAACGTGGCATCAGGGAAGATCACGTACGGCGGTACGCTGTGCTCCTCGGCCAGCTTACGGCGCAGACTACGTAGCGCCTCCCACATGTCCCGCTCATGGCCGCGCACCAGTTGGCTGGCGGCGCTACTGGAGGCCTTGGCCGCCTGCGCCGGCTTGGGCTCACGACGCAGTTGCAGGCTGACCTCACCACGCAGCAGCGGCCGGCAGGACTCAGTCAGGCGCAAACCGCCGAAACCGTCCAGATCGACATCGGCCAAGCCGCGGGCGACCAACTGGCGGAACAGGGTTCGCCACTCGACTTCGGAAAAACCCTTGCCAACGCCGAACACTGCCAGGTGCTGATGACCGGCGGCGCGAATCTTCTCGTTGTCGCGGCCCAGCAGAATGTCCACCAGATGGCCGACGCCGTAGCGCTGGCCACTACGATAGACCGCCGACAACGCCTGACGCGCCGGCTCGGTGGCATCCCAGGTCTCGACGCCGTCGATGCAGTTATCGCAATGCCCGCAGGGGTTGGGCAACTCTTCGTCGAAGTAGGCCAGCAGCGCCTGACGGCGGCAGCGTGTCTCCTCGCACAGTGCGAGCATGGCATCGAGCTTGTGCTGCTCGATACGTTTGTGGCGCTCGTCGCCTTCGGAATTGTTGAGCATCTGCTTGAGGAAGATCACGTCCTGCAGACCGTAAGCCATCCAGGCATCAGCCGGCAAGCCGTCACGACCGGCACGTCCGGTCTCCTGGTAGTAGGCTTCCAGCGATTTGGGCAGATCCAGATGGCAGACGAAGCGCACGTTGGGCTTGTCGATGCCCATGCCGAAAGCGATGGTGGCCACCATGATCAGGCCTTCCTCATTGAGAAAGCGCTTTTGATTGAAGGCACGCAATTCGTTGGGCAGGCCGGCGTGATAAGGCAAGGCAGGGAAACCCTGGCTGCTGAGAAAGTCGGCAACCTCCTCGACCTTTTTGCGCGACAGGCAATAGACGATGCCGGCATCGCCCTTGCGCGCTGCGAGAAAACCGAGCAGTTGCTTACGCGGCTGATCCTTGGGCTGAATGCGATAGAAGATGTTCGGCCGATCGAAGCTCGACAGAAAGCGCTCAGCGTTGTCCAGATGCAGGCGCTGGACGATTTCCTCACGGGTACGTTTGTCCGCGGTGGCGGTCAGGGCGATGCGCGGCACATTGGGAAACAGCTCAGCAAGCTGGCCGAGTTGCAGGTACTCAGGCCGGAAATCATGCCCCCACTGCGACACGCAATGCGCTTCGTCGATGGCGAACAGGGCGATATCCAGGCCCTGCAGGAAGCTCAACATGCGCGGCTGCACCAGGCGCTCGGGCGCCAGGTAGAGCATCTTGATCTGCCCGCGACGAATACGGTCGGCGATCTCGCGCTGCTCGTCGGGGCTCAAAGTGGAATTCAGCGCCACAGCTGCCACACCCAACTCGTCGAGGGTGGCCACCTGATCGTCCATCAAGGCGATCAGCGGCGAGACCACCACCGCCAGACCCTCGCGCATCAGTGCCGGCACCTGGAAGCATAGCGACTTGCCGCCGCCGGTAGGCATCAACACCAAGGCATCGCCGCCGCCAGCCACACGCTCGATGATCGCGGCCTGATTGCCGCGAAAGGCGTCGTAGCCGAAAACGTCTTTGAGAATGCGCATGGCGTGGTCGAGCATGAAGGCCTCCAAATCTAGCCGCGCATTATGCCGCAGGATCGCAGGTAACAGGGCGCCTACCCGTCCGAAGCCGTTGAATCGCCGTCAGTAGAGCACCCGCGCTGGTCGCAGAGGCAGCGGTGAACTAGAATCCTTCCTCGTTTATCCCCTAAGCCTCAAGGTAACCCCACGATGTCCTTCGCTGAGCAACTGTCCCGCCTGCAAGCCTTTCTCGATGCCGATGAGCTGCACGAAGAGGCGTTGGACTACGTGGCCGCCCATGGCTACCTGACAGCCCTGGCGATCTGCCCCGATCAGGTGCCAGACCGCGAGTGGATCGACGCGCTGTTCGCTGAGCCGCCGCACTACCGCAGCGACGCCGAACGCGAAGAGATCGAAAGCACGCTGATCCACCTGAAGGCGCATATCTCCCGTCAGCTGGCTGGCGAAGAAGAGCCTGAACTGCCCTGCGACCTGGACCTCGGCGAAGAGCCCGACGACTCCGACCTGCGCGGCTGGTGCATCGGTTTCATGGAAGGCGTGTTCCTGCGTGAAGCCGTGTGGTTCGAAGATGCCGAAGACGAAGTCAGCGAGCTGCTGCTGCCGATCATGGTCGGCTCGGGTCTGTTCGACGAGCAGCAGGAATTTGCCGAGATCGCTCGCGACCGCGACCTGGTGGACAGCATGATCGACCAGATTCCCGAGCTGCTGACCGCCCTCTTCCTGCTGTGCCAGGCTCCGGAAGAAAAACCTGCGCTGCTCAAACCCCGCCACTGACAGTGCCAGCCGGGCCCAGGCCCGGCTGCCGCCAAGACCCACACATGCCGCGTGATATCCAGCCAAGCCGCCACCGCAGTGTCCGCTACCTGCTGCTGAGCATCGGCTGGCTGAGCGTGGCCCTCGGGGTCATCGGCATCTTCCTGCCCGTACTGCCGACCACGCCGTTCCTGCTGCTGGCGGCGGCCTGCTTCGTACGCAGCTCACGGCGTTTCTACCTCTGGCTGGTCACCCACCCGCACCTGGGTCCATGGATTCGCGATTACCTGGAAGGCCAGGGCATCCCGCTCAAGGGCAAGATCTACGCCCTGGTGCTGATGTGGGCCAGCATCAGCTTTTCCTGCTATCTGGTGCCCATGCCCTGGGCGCGCGTGTTCATGCTGAGCAGTGCGGTGCTGGTCAGCCTGTACATCCTCAAGCAGAAAACCCTGCCCAATCCCTGAGCGCTAAACGCACCCCGGATTGCATTCGGCTAAGGCTACCAGTCACCTATTCGACAAGCTTTTGACGCTACTTCCTTGTTCTAACGAAGCGGCCGGCAAAAAGCCGACACCTCGCCTAGACTCTGTCAATCGAGCCTGGAGACGACGACACCATGCGACGGCTGCACGTTCAGGGATGGCGGTGGCGGCTGCTGATCCTGTGGATTGGCGGCGCGCTGCTGGCCGCGTTGGCAGTCGCCGACTGGGACTTTGCCGTGATCGTGAAGAACGCGGAAACCCGCTACGGCAACCTCGGCCCGGCTCGCAAACGTATTCTCGACTGGGAAGAGTTGATCAAGAGCAGCGCCAGCCTGAACGAGGCGGACAAGCTCAACGAGGTCAATCGCTTCTTCAACCGCACCATCCGCTTCGTCGATGACATCCAGCTCTGGCGCGAGAACGACTACTGGGCCACGCCAGTAGAAATGCTGGTCAAGGGCGCAGGCGATTGCGAGGACTACTCCATCGCCAAGTACTTCACCCTGCGCCGCCTCGGCATCCCCAGCGAGAAGCTGCGCATCACCTACGTCAAGGCGCTGAATTACAACCAGGCGCACATGGTGCTGACCTACTACGCCAGCCCCACTGCCGAGCCGTTGGTACTGGACAACCTGATCAACGACATCCGCCCTGCCTCACAACGCAAGGACCTGCTGCCGGTATACGCCTTCAATGCCGAAGGCCTCTACCTGCCAGGTTCGAACACGCGCAAAAGCGACTCCAAGAAGCTCTCGCGCTGGCAGGACATCCTGAAAAAAATGCATGCCGAAGGTTTCGCCGTGGGCGAAGGCTAGGAGGAAACCATGTCCCTGCTCAAACAACTGTTCCTCGCCATCTGCCTGTTCCTAGTGGTTGCCTTCACCGGCAGTTTCATCGCCAGTGTCGAAAGCTCGCGCGAACAGTCGATCAGTCAACTGCGCTCGCATGCTCAGGATGCCGCCACGGCACTGGGCCTGTCGCTGACCCCGCACGTGGACGATCCGGCGATGATCGAGCTGATGGTCAGTTCGATCTTCGACAGTGGCTACTTCGCCAGCATTCGCGTGGTGCGCATCGCCGAAGACAGCGTGATCGTCGAGCGCAGCACCGAGATCAAACCTGAGAACGTACCCGGCTGGTTCGTTGACCTGGTCGATCTGCGGCCCCAGGGTGGCGATGCGTTGATCATGCGCGGCTGGGAGCAGGCAGCACGGGTCGAAGTGTTAAGCCACCCGCAGTTCGCCCTCGCCCGCCTGTGGGAAAGCGCCATCGGCAGCTTGCTCTGGCTATTGCTCTGCGGCCTGGTCAGTGCCGTGCTCGGCGGCTGGCTGCTGCGTACCCAACTGCGACCATTGGACAACATGGTGCAGCAGGCGCAGGCCATTACCCGCCGTGAATTTCTCACCCTGCCCCGCGTGCCACGCACACCGGAACTCAAACGTGTGGTGCTGGCGATGAACCAGATGGTCGACAAGCTAAAGGCGCTGTTCGCCGAAGAGGCCACGCGCAGCGAGAAATTGCGCGAAGAAGCCTATCAGGACAGTCTCACTGGCCTGGCCAACCGCCGTCAGTTCGACATACGCCTGAGCAACCAGTTGGTGATCAACGAGCAGCATCCAGATGGCTATCTGTTGCTGCTGCGCCTCAACGACCTGGGCGGCCTCAACCAGCGTCTCGGTGGCCAGCGCACCGACGCGTTGATCGCCGCATTGGGCGACCAACTCAGACAACTGCTGGCGCTACCAGGGCGCAGCCAATGGCTGGCATCGCGCAACCGCGGCGGCGAGTTCACGCTGCTGGCGCCCGGTCTCAATAGCGAGGACGCAGAGCGCCTGGCCAGTGAGCTCAGCGAAGCGCTGAACAGCCTGAAACAGACCGGAGCCAGCGACTGCGATCCCGTTGCCCACATCGGGATTGCCGCCTTTCGTCCCGGCGAACAGAGCGAGGTGGTGCTGAGTCGCGCGGACCAGGCGTTAGCTCAGGCACAGAGCAACACCGACAAGTGTTGGGAACGCCTCGACGACTTCACCGCCCGGACCACTCAGGGCTTGCATGACTGGCGCAGCTGGATCGACGATGCGCTGACCCAGGGCAAACTGCAGTTGTATTTCCAGCCTGTCGCCGAATGCGCGACGGGCAGGCTCATGCAGCACAAGGTCCTGGCACGCCTGCTTGATCCAGCTGGAGAAGCCATCACGGCCGGGCGCTTCCTGCCCTGGATCGAGCGCCTGGGCTGGGCCGCGCGCTTCGATCTGGCGATGCTCGAACATAGCCTGGAGCACCTGACGCAACATCCTCGCCCCCTGGCATTGAGCCTGTCTGCCGCGACCCTGCGTAATCAACAGGACAAAGCGCGCCTGCTGGATGCGCTGAACACGCATATAGACGTAGCGCATCTGATGACGCTGGAAATCGATGAACGCCACCTACCGCCACCCGCCGAGCTGGAAGCGCTGAGCCAGGCGATTCGTGAGGCAGGTTTCAACCTGGGCCTGCAGCATTTCGGTGGGCGCTTCAGCCTGATTGGCAACCTCACCCACCTGGGCCTGGCGTACCTGAAGATCGACGGTACCTACATCCGCGCCATCGACCAGGAGGGCGACAAGCGGATGTTCATCGAAGCGATCTTCCGCGCCACCAACAGCATCGACCTGCCGTTGATCGCCGAGATGGTGGAAACCGAAGAGGAACTCGCAGTGCTGACCGAACTGGGCATCCACGGCGCCATGGGCCGTCTGATCGGCGCACCGGCGCCGTGGGGCAAGCAATAGCTGCAGGAGCCCCTACCGGGGGTAGTTTCTGAAAATTACGGATGGCGCACCGGCCGCTTCGCCACGCGGCGCATAGCCTACAAAGGCGTGGCTTTAAACCAGATCGTGCTCGTCGTCGCCAAGCAGGCCGCTGAGGCCCTCGATTTCGGCGCGGGCGATGGCACGCTGGTCGAGCTTCTGCCGAGCGGCCTCGGGCAGGTCGGTGTAGCGGATCACACCGCGCTCTACAAGCACGCTGACCACGTCTTCCAACACGCGCACCAGCTCCAGGTCGGATTGCTTCAGGCTGTCCAGGCGCGCCTTGACCTCTTCCTTGGCAGCCAGCCAGGTATGCAACTCCTCGCTTTCGACTGCCAGGTTTTCCGTCATCCCTTCGAAGGGTTCATGTTCAACCCGCAACAAACGCCCGGCAGCGTCGCGCTGTACGTAAACCATCGATGCCTCCAGCAAACGCCATAAAAAAGCCCACCACCCGAAACGGGTAGCGGGCTTACTCTAGTTGAGTGCTTCAGCTAAGGAAACTCTGATAAGCATTTCCTTTTGCCTGAGGGGCCGCCGCAGCGGCGCAACGCCCCCTGTACGCGCCTCAAGCGACCAGCTGATTATGATCCAGCATGCCCTGGATGACCTCCGCAGCATTACCTCCGGACAGAATGGTGTTTTCCAGGGTGATGGTCTGATCCACCGGTGCACCACTGCCTGCACTGGCGATGTTGATCACCGTACTGCCCGGCTCGCTGACGAAGTCGAAGCTGAGGTACTGGGTCAACACATCGGCGCTCCCTGGGTCAGTGACGCCCTGCAACAGTTGCGACAGATCCAGCTTGTCCTCGCCATTGCCGAAGTCCTTGACGATGTCGTGATAGTTGCCACCACGATCATCGGCGTTCCACACGAAGGTGTCGTTGCCGGCACCGCCAATGAGGATGTCGTTGCCCTTGCCGCCGATCAGGGTGTCGTTGCCATCACCGCCCTCCAGACGATCATTACCACCCAGCCCATGGAGCGTATCGTTGCCGCCCAAGCCCAGCAGCACATCACTGCCGTCGCTACCTAGCAGGGTGTCGTTGAGCGCCTCATTCCCCATTACCACGTTGGGCTGCACTGCAGCGCTGGAGCCGATACCGACCACCAGGCGCGCCGTGCTGACGTCGCCGTCCGGCTGAGTCAACTGGTAGGTGAAGACATCTTCCTTGCCCAGGTTGGCGTAGTCGGGGTCCGGCGTGTAGGTGTAGGCCCCGTCGCTGTGCAGCACCAGGCTGCCCCACTGCCCCGCGATGGTCTTCGAGGTACCCACGGTCACGAAGCTGCCGTTGTCCAGCACGCTGAGCGTCGCCCCTTCACTGCCCTTACTGTCCACCGCGCCCCATGGATGGTCGCTGTAGAGATAGTTGTTGGCATCGGTCAGCACATTGCCCGCCACCGCCGTGGCCGTGTCGACCAGCATCGCGGCAGCCACGGTGATCAGGGTGATGTTGTCCACCCGGACACGGAAGCTGTTGCTGTTGTTGGTACGATCATTGACCTCGAAGTAGAGGCGATAAATACCCTCGCCCACGCTGTTGCTGGTGACGGTAGTCGAATTACTGGACGCGTGGGTGCCACTCTGCACCAGCGTCCAGGCGCTGCCGTTCTGCTTGTACAAGGTCCAGGTGAACTGATCGCCCGAGCCGCTGCTGCTGAAGTTGCTGATGCTGCCCAGGTCGAAGGAGACCTTGGCCGTGCTGCCCTCGGTCACCTCGAAGGTCGGTGTTGCAGCCTTGGTACTGACTCCAGCGTTACGATCGCTATCGATGAGCTGAAGCGCACCACTCTGCACACTGACGCCATTGGACGAACTGATCGCGGTGACGCCCCATTTGCTACCCGACACATCCAGAACACTGGCTTGCGTGATCACCGTGGTTTCATTGCCACTCACGTTGCCGTTGTCGGTGGTATCGAATATCCAGGGGTTGTAGTTGGGCCCAGACGAGGCTGGATTGCTGGTACTGGAAAAGTCCGCCAGCACCTTGGTTACCGGGTCGGGCGTGACCCATTTCTGCCCGACGATGGCCTGGTTGTAGTTGTCGTAGGCATAGACCTCGCTGCTGTCGGTGATGGTCAACTTCAGGTCGGCAGACACCGCATCGCCATCGCGATCGATCAGGGTGTAGCGGATGGTGTCCGTCACATCCTCGGCGACATCGCCGTTGAAGTTGTAGGTGTAAGCACCGGTGACCAGGTTGACGCTGAACGAGCCGCCACCCACGGTGGTGAAGGTCAGCGTATGACTCGCGGGATCGTAGGCAGCCGACTCGCTGGTATACGTGACACCGTTGTGGATGATCGCGGCGATCGGCTGCAGACCCGGGCCATCGGCACCGAAACCATTACTGCCTTCGCTGATCAGGTTGCCGGAGATCACCGTACCCGTCACCGTACCCTGCAGGGTGTCGTTGAGCTGGTTGAGGTTGGAAACCAGGATGCCATCGGTGTTGACGCCCGTCTGGCCGTCATAGGCGATGGGGTTGAGCAGGGTCTTGTCGAGGTCGCTGCCCAGCCCCATACCCAGCGCATAGGACTTGATGTCCTTGGCCGTGAGGAAGGCGATCCAGTCCGCCTCCTCGCTGGCGCCGATGCCATCGCCCAGTTCCGGGTTGTACTGGCTGCCACTGTTGTTGCTGCCCGGGTTGGCGTTGGACAGCGTCGGCTGGCCGTCGGAGAGGAAGTAGGAAACGTTCTGTACCCCTGCGCCGGTGAGCTTGCCGGACGAATCGTAGGCATTCATCGCCTTGATCAGCGCATCGTCATAGTTGGTCGAACCGTTGCCGGCATTGTTGGCCAGGTCGGTGAGCCAGGCCTTGGCATCGACGGCGCTCATCCAGACATTGCCCACAGCACTGGCCGTATTGGCGAAGGTGACGATGCGTACCATCACGTCACCGAGGTTGTCGTAGCTGTCGATCAGACGTTGCACGGCATCCTTGGCCAGCGCCAGCTTGCTGCTGAAACCGCTGACACCCGACGGGGCGTCATCCATGCTGCCGGACAGATCCAGCACCACCATGAGGTTGGTTTGGATGCCTTGCGGTTCGCTGGCAGACTTGGCGATGTCGTCGGGCGTGGCCGGCGAGTCGTCATCTACCGTGATCGTCAAGCTACCCGTGGCCGGAGCCGAAGGCGCAGCGGAGTCCCAAACCTTGTAGGAGAAGGCCAGGTTCAGGTCATTCTCGTCTGCCGTACCGGCAACGTCCGGCGCCGGATGATCGAGCGGTTTGAACAGCTTGAAGCTGTATTGCCCGGTATCCGAGTTGGTCAGACTGAGAGTGAAGACCGGATTGCCACCAGCATCGAACGCGCTCAGCGTCTTGCCATCAGCACTGAGCTGATAGTTGAGTGGCGAGCCGCCTGAAGACAGGCTGCCAAGACCACTGGCATCCCAGGCAAAACCACCGAAGTTGTCTACCTGATAACCCAGTGGCCCACCAGCCGTAGTGGCTTCACCAGCCTGGTCGTTGGGGCCTCCGGCCAGACCATGGGTCAAGCCATCCTCGTCGACGCTGCCAGAGGCCTGACCACCGACCGGGTCATTGCCACCGAGCGTGAGGGTCACGGTGGCCGTGGAAACGTCGCCATCGCCGTCGGTGATCTGATAGGTGAACACCTCCGTACCGGCGCTGGCCCCACTGCCGGCGCTGTAAACCAGATTACCGCTGGGATCGATGACCAGCGTACCGCCCTGACTGCCCTGGCCGATGATCTGCACCGGCGAGACGCTTGCCTTGCCATCGTTGCCAAAGCTGTCATTGCCGGTGAGGTCGTTGATGTTGCCGACGACCTGATCAACTGCTGTGCGTGAGACTTCACCGACAATCTCATCGCTGACCGCCATCGGTGCGTCATCACGGAAGCCCAGTACCTGGCCCAGGTCGATGCTGGCCGAAGCCTGATCGCCGTCGGCGTCGGTGATGGTGGCCTGCAGGCCGACCTTGTCACTGCCCAGCAAGTGCAACTCATCCGGCTGGGCAGTGGGATGAACCACAGCCCGCAGTTGCGTCAGGCTCACCAGCCCTGCGGCGTCGACGCTCAGGGTAAAGACCAGCTCGTTACTGGTTTCGGTGCGACCTTCGAGCACCGAGCCGTTGAACACCAGCTTGACCGCTTCATCGCTCGCGGTATCGACCAGCCCGGAGTTCGGCGATTTGATCACCAGTTCGTAGACCAGAGAACCAGGGCCGTCGGCACCATATTCGGCGTTGAAGGCCGAGCTGAAGTTGCGGCTGACCGTCGCATCCGGCGTACCCAGATAAGTCTCGTCCACCTGCAGCGGCATGCCCCAGGTCACGTTGGTGTTGACGTCGTTGTAGTCATAATCAGGAGCGTCGGTGAGATCCTCCCAATTCTGGTTGCCTGGTTCGGCGTTGTCCTGCAGGTGCGAGCCGCCTGGGTTGAACTCGGCGCGATCGAACAGCACGTTGGCACCGCCAGCGCCGGTCAGTGGCACGCCACCCAGCAAGGCCTGCCAGTTGCCATCAGCATCCTGCTGGAAGGTCAGTTCGGCGCCATTGCTGAGCGCGACGTTGGCCGCACCATTGGGGATGATGAAGAAACCCACCTCACTCGGGTCGAGCCCATCCAGATCGAAGGTGGTTCCCGCCGCCTGCGCTTTCACATCAGCCCAGATCACCTTGCCCACGGATGGATTGCCCTCGGCATCTCGCGAGTAATAGCCGTAGCTGTTGTGATAGCCGGCATCGGTGCCGAGGAAGGTGGCCTGCGACTCGAAGCCCGGCTGCATGGCCTGGATGGTCGGGGTATCGTCGTTGACCGTGACCACCAGCTTGCCCACGGCGGTATCACCATCACCGTCGGTCACGGTGTAGCCGATCTGCAGTTTGATGTCGTTTTCATCCTGGCCAGCCGGATGCATCAGGGGCTGATGCAACTCCAGCTCGTACTTGCCGAGCGCCGGATCGGTCAGCACCACGGTCACCAGCGTGCCGCGCTCGGCACTGCTGATGGTCAGCGTTTTGCTGCCGTCGTTCCAGGTCGAGGTGACGTTCTCGGTGCCCAACACGCTCGGCCCGGACAGGGAGATGCCACGCAGACCATCAGAGCCGGCGTCGAATACCAGCGTGCCAGAGACCGTGGTGTTCGCCCCTGTCACGTCGCCCTCACCACCGTTGATGCCATTGGGCAGACCTTCATCGTCCAGCGCGTAGGCGGCATTGGTGATGCCCGCGGAGGGGCCATCGTCCTCGAAGCCGACTACCTTGCCCAGATCCAGACTGGCACTGTGAGAGTCGCCATCCTTGTCATAGACGGTCACGCCGAGCTTCAGCACGCCAGCGCGAATCAGCGCCAGCTCGTCATGATTGCTGGTATTGCCATGGGCGATGGCCTCGTACTGCACGAGGGTCACGCTGCCACTGCCGGCATTGACGCTGACCTTGAATACCGTGACGCCATTGGCCACACCCAGCACGTTGCCGTCTGCATCCTTGTACAGGCGAATATCGCCGCCTGCGGTAGCATCCAGCTCGGAGTCCACGCCGTCCTGGCTCAGGTTCAACTCGAAGCGGGTACGCGACGTGTCTTGGCCATCCGAACCGGCATCCACCGTGAGCTTGAACAGATCCTTGCCGTCGATGCTGGCATAGCCAAGCACATCGCCATGGCCTTGCTCGTCGTTCGGCGCGACATGGCCGTTCTCGTTCTGGCTGGAACCTGTGGTGCCCACCGATTCGTCGACGTACAGCTTGGTGCCATGCTGCAGCTCGAACTTGGTGATTTTCGGGCCGTCGTCCTCAAAGCCGACCACCTTGCCCAGATCCAGGCTGGCGCTCTGCGAGTCGCCGTCCTTGTCATAGACCGTAACGTTCAGTTTCAGCACGCCATCCTTGAGCAGCGCCAACTCGTCATGGCTGCTGGTGTCGCCATGGGCGATGGCCTTGTACTGCACCAGGGTCACGCTACCGTCAGCGGCATTGACGCTGATCTTGAATACCGTAACGCCATTGGCTTTACCCAGGATGCTGCCATCGGCTTCCTTGTACAGCAGGATGTCGCCGCCGGCCGTGGCATTCAGCCCGGAGTCCACGCCATTACTGGCAAGGCTCAGGGAGAAGCGGGTACGGCCGCTGTCCAGGCCATCCGAACCACCATCGGCGGTCAACTTGAACAGTTTGTCGCCGTCGATCCGGGCGTAACCCAGCACATTGCCGTGGCCCTGCTCGTCATTCGGCGCAGCCTGACCGGGTTCGTTCTGGCTGGAACCACCTTTGCCAACGGATTCGTCGACGTATAGCTTGACGCTGTGGCCCAGTTCGAACTTGATGATTTTCGGGCCGTCGTCCTGGAAGGAGAAATAGGACGAATTGCCGCCAGCAAGCTCGACCTTC
Organism: Pseudomonas sp. zfem001; assembly: GCF_032621725.1. Taxonomy (NCBI): domain Bacteria; kingdom Pseudomonadati; phylum Pseudomonadota; class Gammaproteobacteria; order Pseudomonadales; family Pseudomonadaceae; genus Pseudomonas; species Pseudomonas sp. zfem001. Next base: position 92,668 of record NZ_JAVYJI010000009.1, read on the forward strand.
GCGGTACGGGTCACCGCGTCACCATCACCGTCGACACGGGTGACCTGATACTGCAGCTGCAACGAGCCCTGGTGTTTGATCAGCAGATCGACCGCCTCGTCGAAACGCTGATCGTTGTGCGGATGGCGGATCGCTTCGAACAGCGTGGTCTGCAGTTGCGGCTGACCATCGACAGTGACGATGGCAATGGTGAAGACCGTATCGCCAGTGGCATCGACACCCTTGATGACCTGGCTGTTGGCCGGGTCGACGAACAGGCGGATGGCACCGCCATTGGTGGCCGAAAGTGTGGTGGCCAGCCCCTGGGCCGGCACCCCGGAGAAGCTCAGCGTGCCGCTCAGCGAAGCCTGGCCATCAGCCCCGGCTGCCCCACCGATGGTGAACAGCGAGGTCAGGCCACCGGCAAGTTGGGTGGTGACCTTGGCCAACGCGCCATTGTCGTCGTTCACGTAGCCCTGGCTCTGGTCGTCGTTCGCGGCGTAACGATCCTGATTGCCACGGGTTTCGTCCAACGCCACTTCCAGCTGAGCCAATGCCTGAGCGTTGACCCCGAGGCTCAGGGTCGGCACATCGTCCTCGATATTGATCACGAACAGGCCGCCAACCCCTTCGGGGATGTTCAGCGGATCGCCATCACCGTCGGTGATGGCCAACAGATGGGTGAAGTCGATGCCGATCTGGCCAGCGCTCGACCACAGCTCACTGTCGTTGCCATCGGCCTGCGGATGGTCGATCGGCCCTTGCAGGGTGAAGGTGAAGCTGCCATCGGCATTGATCACCAGGGTGAACACCGGATAGCCACCAACGTCCGCGGCAGCCGTAGCGGTCAGCGTGGCGCTGAGCAGATTGCCGTCGTCATCGAAGCTTTCGCTGACCGTATAGACCAGCGGCTTATCGCCGGAAGTCAGCCCTTGCTCGTTCAGCTGCGAAGTGGCCGTGGCGCTGTCCACCAGGCCGAAGCTGCCAGGGCCGTCGGCACCGAAGGCCACTAGCGAGGCCAGCGTGCCAGCACCGCCAGCCGTGCTTACAACAAGCGTCTGTCCAGCCTCCTGATTCCCGACATTGGGGGTCGTCAGCTTGTCTTCATGCACCGTGCCACCGATGGCAGGCGGCGTCTTGGCCGTCCAGGTGGCCTGGATATTGACGTCGTTGTAGTCGTTGTCGCTGTTGCCGTTGTTGACGTCTTCCCAGTTCTGGTTGCCGGGCGCGGCGTTGTCCTCAACATGGGATTTTCCATTGGGGTTCAGCACCGGGTTGTCGAAGACAACCGCAGCACCACCGCCACCATTGAGTGCGCTACCGCCGACAAAGGCCTGCCACTGGCCATCGACCAGTTCGAAGGTGACTTCGGCGCCATTGGCGACACCATTGGCACCGCCATTGGGAATGATGAAGAAGCCGACACTGGACGGATCAAGACCTTCCAGCGTGGCACTGCTACCGATGCTGAGCGACGTGGTATCAGCCCAGATCAGCGCACCGCTGACCGGCACGCCATCGGCACCCTTGATGTAGTAGCCATAGCTGTTGGCATAAGACGCATCACCGCCCTCGTAGGTCAGGGTCAGGCAATACTCCGGCTCGCTCACTACTAGCTCCGGCACATCATCTTCGATATTGATGACGAATAGCCCCGTGGTGCCCTCCGGCAACTGCAGGTGGTCGCCATCGCCATCGGTGGCGGTGAATAGCTGGGTGAAGTCGATGCCGAACGCCCCATCGTTGGCCCACAGTTCACCATCATTGCCATCGGCAACCGGATGGTCGATCGGCCCCTGCAGCTCGAAGCGGAAGCTGCCATCGGCATTGACCGTCAGGGTGAACACTGGGTAATTGCCCAGACTGTCAGCGGAAACCGCAGTCAGCGTGGTGCTGACCAGCTTGCCGTCGACGCGGGTTTCAACCACCTCATAAACCAAGCTTTCCCCGCCCGAGGTAAGCCCCTGAGCATCGAGCAGTCCCGTCGCGGTACCGCTGTCGACCAGCCCAAAGGCCCCCGGACCGTCGGCGCCGAAGGAAACCAGCGAGCTCAGATTGCCGGCACCACCCTCGGTGCTGACAACCAGCGTTTGCGTACCGCCATCCGGGTTGCCCGTGTTCGGGCTGGTCAACAGATCCTCGTGTACCGTACCGCCCAGAGCAGGCTGCTGCGGGTCTAGGGTCTTGAGAATCGGCACATCATCTTCTACGTCGATGACGAAGCTGCCAGACGGGAAACCTGCGGCGATGGGGTCGCCATCGCCATCAGTGGCTACCAGCACTTCAGAGAAATCCAACGCCTGGCTGTTGTCACCCAAGGTTTCCGAGTCGACACCATCCGCCTCCTGATGATCCAACGCACCATTGAGCGTGAACAGGTAGCTACCATCGGTACCTACTTGCAGAGTGAATACCGGACTACCACCGTCACCCGCAGTAGCAGTCAATGTCGTGCCGTCCGCCGACACGGCGTAGAACAGCGCCACGCCACCGGAGGTCAAGCCGAGCGCCTGCAAACCGGACAGCGCGCCGGGCTCCTGGCTCAGGTGGAAACCACCGCGACCATCTGCACCGAAGTTGACCAGCACATCCAGCGTGCGCGGCCCGCCTTCGGCGGTCAAGATTTGCTGTGGTTCGCTGCCGGGCTCGGCATTGCCGCTACCCAACGCATCTTCGTGCACTAGGCCACCGACCACCGGCTGCTGCGGGGTGGGCTGAGCCGGCAGCGGGACGTCATCCTGAATATTGATGACGAACAGGCCTTTCGCGCCTTCGGGCAGTTGCAGCGGATCGCCGTCGCCATCGGTCGCGGTGAACAGCTGGGTGAAATCGATTCCGATACCGCCCTTCGACGCCCACAGCTCGCTGTCGTCGCCATCGGCGCGCGGATGATCGATCGGCCCCTGCAACGTGAAACTGAAACTGCCATCGGCATTCACCACCAGAGTGAATACCGGGTAGCCGCCCACCCCTTCGGCAGCCGTAGCAGTAAGAGTGGTACTTACAAGGTTGCCGTCGCCATCGAAACTTTCGCTGACCGTATAGACCAGCGCCTGGCCACCCGACTTGACGCCCTGCGCGGCAAGCTCAGTGCTCACAGCTGCGCTGCTTGCCAGGCCGAAGGCGCCGGGGCCATCAGCGCCGAACTTCACCAGCGCCATAAGGCTGCCGGCACCACCATCGGTACTGATCACCAAACGCTGACCAGCCTCCGGATTGCCTTGATGCGGCGCTTCCAGTTGGTCTTCATGCACGGTGCCGCCGACCGGTGCCTTGGTCGTCCAAGTGGCTTGAATGTTGACGTCGTTGTAGTCGTTGTCACCACCAACGTTGACGTCCTCCCAATTCTGGTTGCCGGGCGCGGCGTTGTCCTCGACATGGGACTTGCTTCCGGGGTTGAGCGCCGGGTTGTCGAACACGATGTTGGCACCGCCATCGCCCACCAACGCCGTGTCACCAATGAACGCTTGCCACTGGCCATCGACCAGTTGAAAGGTCACTTCGGCGCCGCTGGCAATCTCATTGGCGGCGCCATTGGGAATGATGAAGAAACCGACTTCGCTGGGGTCGAGCCCGTGCAAGGTCACCGAATCCCCGTTACTCAGGGCGCTGGTATTGCTCCAGATGATCTGACCACTGACGGGCTCACCATCTGCACCCTTGATGTAGTAGCCATAGCTGTTGCTGTAGCCGGCATCACCGCCCTGGTAGGTCAGGGTCAGACAATTGTCGATGCCATCGTCGACCAGTACCGGCACGTCATCCTCGACGTCGATCACGAAACTGCCGGCGTTGAAACCGCCCGGCACCGCGTCACCATCGTAGTCAGTAGCGATCAGCAGTTTGGAGAAGTCCAGCGCCAGGCTAGCGTCGCCCAGGCGCTCGGAATCATCGCCGTCGGCACGAGGATGATCAATCGGCCCCAGCAGGGTGAAGACATACCCACCATCGCTGGTCACTACCAGCGTGAATACCTGCACGCCACCTGCAGTCGCTGTCAGGGTGCTGGTGCTGCCGTCGTCCGAGACCTCGACGGAATAGAGCAACGGCTCCTTACCCGAGGTCAGCCCCAGCGCCTGCAAATCTGCCAACGCGTCAGGACTCGTGCTCAGTTGGAAACCACCACGGCCGTCAGCACCGAAGTTGACTAGCGCGTCCAGAGTGCTGGGATCGCCGATGATCTGGGTCTTCTGCCCAGGAATGCTGCCAGGCTCGGCATTGCCACTGCCCAGGGCATCCTCGTTGACCACTTCCCTGATGAGCGGACGCTCCTCACCACCTGCCAGTGCAGGGCTGTCATCGTCCACCAGAATGCTCAGGCTGCCACTGGCTGGCGTACCGTTGCCGTCGGTGATGGTGTAGTTGAACAGGTAGAGAATGTCGTTTTCGTCGCTGCCACCTAGCGGTGGAGCGGCATGATCGAGCGGCGCGAACAGCTCGAACTGATAGGCGCCGGTCGCCAGATTGGTGACCTGAGCGACGAACACTACCGTTTCCCCGGCATAGGCGGTCAGGGTCAGCCCATTCGGGCTCACCTGATAGGTCAGGGGCGTCCCACTCGAGCTGACGCCCATTTCCGCCAGCCCGGCGGTCGACCAGGTAAAAGTGCCCGGACCGTCTGGCCCGAAGCTGTAGCCCAGAACGCCGGTGACCAGCGTCGCCTCGCCATCCAGATCGTTCACCCCACCGACGATACCGTCGGGCAGGCCATCTTCGTCGACCGCGTTCGAGGCGGTGCCGCCCGTGGGAATGCCATCCACTTCAGGGTCGGCGGTAGCGATTGGCAGAGCGTCTGGGAATTCCGGCCCACCTGGCAACCCGGCAGTGGGGAAGCCGATCACCGGGTCGAGTGCTCCACCTACTTCACTGAGCAACACGAACGAGTGGCCACCGCCTACGCCGCCGGCGCCACCCGTACCAGCACCGGGGCCAGCCGCCGTAGCCTCACCTTGCTGGGTCGGGTCGTCACCCGCTTCGATGGCAGCCTGCAGGCGCTCGACATCGGTGAGGTCGTCATCGCTGGGGGTAGTCGGTGGAGTTTCGACGACCGGAGCCTGGGACTCGCCGCGATCCGCGATCATTTGCGTATCGAGGGTGATGCTGCTGTCCCGACCCAGGGTCAGTTGCTGCCCGTTGGTCATGGCCACCGCAACCGCACCGGAAACACCGGTGACTAGCTGCTCGCCCGCGTAGACCCGATCACCTTCGCTGATTGGCCGGCGCGATCCGTCGCTCGCTACCGCGAACACTTCGCCGACAACCTGACTGACGACACCAATAAGAGTAGCCATGATTCCATCCTCACTACAGCTGCCGACCACCGCCGACACGTACCTACCGAAAGGGTCAGAACACCTTTTCGAAGCCGAGGAAAGAACCTAGACAGCTGACTGAAATGGAACGGCGCAAAATCCAAAAAACGCTACCGACAAAAAAATGTCACCACAGCATGCGTCGAACTACTCCATCAGTTGAATCCCCGCCCTTTGATGCCTGACAACCCATTTCAGCTGTGCAGCCCACGAAAAACGAGGACTTGCACAGCTCACAGGTTCAAACAATGTGCTGCTTTTCTCAGAGTTCATAAGATTTTTTCTGAATATAGGTTGTGAAAAAAACATCTTAGGTTCTCCAAAAGTTGTTCTTAGCTGTGATGTTACAAGCCTGAAACGGTTTTACAGGCAAAAACGCCATTTTTATGGCGACAGGATAAGAACTTCAGTCAGGAGAAACGCCAATGCGCACCTTAACCCCGCTGTGGAGCGCCATGCTTTTGGCGACTGTTTGCAGTCAGGCGCAAGCCATGAATCTGTCGGAAGCGATTCAGAGCACGCTGGACAATCACCCGGAAATCCACGCTGCCGCCAATAGCCGACTCTCATCGGATGAGGATGTGAAATTCGCCAAGGGCGGCTACCTGCCCACCGTCGATCTGCTGGTCGGTTACGGCCGGGAACGTACGGACAGCCCCAGCACGAGGGCGCTGGGCAATCACAACACAGAGACCCTGAACTACCGCGATGCCGAGCTGCGTTTGCGGCAGATGCTGTTCGATGGTTTCAACACCCCCAACGAAGTGGCGCGCACCCAGGCCGTGGTCAACTCCCGCGCCTACCGTCTGCTCGGCACCTCTGAAAGCCTGGCGCTACGCACCGTAGAGGTGTACCTCGATGTGCTGATGCGTCGCGAGATGGTCACTCTGGCGCGCAACAACCTGCAGGCACACCAACGCATCAACGATCAGATCGGCTTGCGCAGCCGCCAGGGCGTTGGCAGCACCGCCGACCTCGACCAATCCGAGGCCCGTCTGGCCCTGGCGCAGAACAACCTCTACACCGAAGAGGTCAACCTGGCCGATGCCGAAGCCAACTTCTTCAGCGCCGTGGGGCGTTTGCCGGATCAGCTGGAGACACCCTCCTCGGTCAAGGGCAATATGCCGGCCGATTTGCTCGCCGCCCGCCAGACCGTGATGGACAACAACCCGTTCCTGAAGTCGGCACAGTCGGACGTCAATGCCGCCGAGAAACAGTACGAAGTGGCCAAGTCGCCCTTCTACCCGCGCTTCGACCTGGAGTTGGCCACCAATGCCAACGACAACGTGCAGGGTGACGAGGGGCACTACAACACCTGGCGAGCCGCCGTGGTGATGAACTACAACCTGTTCAACGGCATGCGCGACAAGGCCCGCCTGCAATCGGCCGCGCACCAGATCAACGAGTCGATGGACATCCGCAACAACGCGCTGCGCGTGCTTAACGAAAACCTCTCGCTGGCCTGGAACGCCATGGAGAACGCGCGCCTGCAAACCCCCAAAGCCCGTGACTACGCGGACTACACCTCACGGGTTCGCGAGGCCTACCAGCAGCAGTTCAGCCTGGGGCAACGCACCCTGCTCGACCTGCTCGACAGCGAAAACGAACTGTTCACTGCCAACCGCCGCTATACCGAGGTTCGCTACGGCGAAGAGTTCTCGATGTACCGCGTCGTCGCGGCCATGGGTGATCTGCTGCGCCAGCAACAGGTCGTAGTCCCGGCGGAAGCTGTAGCCCTCACCGAAGTGAAGAGCGAAGCACGCTTGCCGGAGATGAAGTAGTACCGACTCGAGACCCTGTGTGAACACACGGGGCCAACGTGCGGCAAAGGTCTGAACGGGCCTGAGGAGTAGTAGAAATTGACCACCATGGAACGGCCAGGGCCGACCAGTGATCCGCGGCTCAGTCACGACGATCCGTTGTTGGATGGTCTGTTGATCCTGTGCAGGCTGCACGGCTGTTCCGCCAGTCGCGGCAGCCTGAGCGCTGGGCTGCCTCTGCCAGAGCAGCGCCTGAGCCCCGACCTGCTGGCCCGCGCCGCAGCACGAGCGGGGTTGCAAGGACGCTTGCTGCAACGCGACCTAGCCAGTATCTCAGCACTCAACCTACCGGTACTGCTGCTGCTCAAGGACGGCCGCAGCGCCGTGCTGCGCCAGTGGGGACCAAAGCAGCAGGCGCAGATTCTGCCCTGCGAAACGGATGGCGGCGAGCAATGGGTCAGCCGCGAACAACTGGCCACCGAGTACAGCGGCCGGGCCTTCTTCGCTCGCCCGCGGCATGAGCTTGAAGAAGCCCGCACACCGCTGGTGCCGCGCATCGAAGCCTGGTTTCGCGACACCTTGAAGCTGTCGCGCTGGCTCTATACCGATGCCGTGCTGGCCAGCTTGCTGATCAACCTGCTGGGTTTGATGGTGCCGCTGTTCGTGATGCAAACCTACGATCGCGTGGTGCCCAATCAGGCGACCTCGACGCTCTGGGTGTTGGCGATTGGCCTGTTTGTCGGCACCGGTTTCGAACTGCTGCTCAAGGTATTGCGCGCGCACCTGCTGGACACCGCCGGCAAGAAGACCGATGTGGTGCTGTCAGCCACCTTGTTCGAACGCATCACTGGCATGTCGATGAAAGCGCGACCGGCCACCATCGGCGGTTTCGCACAGAGCATTCACGACTTCCAGGGACTGCGCGATTTTCTCACGGCCGTGACCCTGACCAGCCTGATCGACCTGCCCTTCTCCCTGCTGATGCTGCTGGTGATCGGCCTGATCGGTGGCCCGCTGGTGTTCATCCCCCTGCTGGCCTTCCCTATTACCGCACTGTTTGCCTACATCATCCAGGTGCGCCTGCGCGACACAGTGCAGAAGAGCCTGCAACTTGGCTCGCAGCGCCAGGCATTGTTGATCGAAACCCTTGGAGGCCTGGAAACCCTCAAAGCATGCGGCGCGGAAAGCGAGCGCCAACATCAGTGGGAGCAAACCCACGGTGCCCTCACCCGCCTGGACGGCCATGCAAAATTCCTCGCCTCACTGGCCACCAACGGCACCCTGTTCCTGCAGCAATTCGCCGGCATGGCCACCATCGTCGCTGGGGTCTACCTGATCATCGCCGGCCACCTTAGCGTCGGCGCGCTGGTGGCCTGCTACATGCTGGGCAGCCGGATTCTTGCGCCACTGGGCCAGATCGCCGGACTGATCACCCGCTACCAACAGGCGCGTCTGACCATGACCAGCACCGACGCACTGATGGCATTGCCACAGGAGCGTCAGGACAAGCAGCGCCCGCTGGATCGCACCCAGCTCAAGGGGGCACTGGACATCCGCCAGATCAGCTTCACCTACCCCGGCCAGAACGCCCCGGCGCTGCACAACGTCAGCCTGCGCCTCGGCGCCGGTGAGCGGCTCGGCATCATCGGTCGCAGCGGCTCGGGCAAAAGCACCCTGGCGCGTCTGATGATGGCGTTCTACAGCGCCGACGAAGGGCAGATCCTGCTCGACAACCTCGACCTGCGTCAGCTCGATGTTGCCGACCTGCGCCACCAGATCGGCTACGTTGCCCACGACCTGCCGCTGCTGGCCGGCAGCTTGCGCGACAACCTCACCCTCGGTGCGCGTTACATCAGCGATGCGCGCATGCTCGAAGTGGCCGAGCTGACTGGCGTCGTCGATCTGGCGCGACAGCACCCGCAGGGCTTCGACCGTCCGGTGGGCGAGCGCGGCCAACTGCTTTCCGGCGGCCAGCGCCAAGCCGTGCTGCTGGCCCGGGCGCTACTGCTCGACCCACCGATCCTGGTGCTCGACGAGCCCACCAGCGCCATGGACAACACCAGCGAAGACCTGCTGCGCCAGCGTCTGCACAGCTGGGTGCAGGGCAAGACCCTGATCCTCATCACCCACCGCGCCTCCATGCTCAGCCTGGTAGATCGCCTGGCCGTGCTGGACAACGGTCGTGTGGTGGCAGACGGGCCGAAGGAAGCGGTGATCGAAGCCTTGCGCAAGGGCCGCGTCGGCCCAGCCAGCCTGTAGGAGCGACGAGCGATGCAAGCGACCCAGAACCTCGGCAACTACTTCGGAAGCTTGCGCGAGAAACGCCAGGACACCGAGTTCATGCCGGAAGTCGAAGGCGCCATTCTGGAAGACTCGCCCTGGCTGAGCCGCATCACCGTGTGGGCGGTCAGTGCCTGCCTGCTCAGCGCACTGGTCTGGGCGCATTTCGCTGTGCTCGAGGAGGTGACCACGGGTGAAGGCAAGGCCATCCCGTCGAGCAAGGTGCAGGTGATCCAGAACCTCGAAGGCGGCATCGTCAGCGAGATATTCGTGCGTGAAGGCCAGGTGGTGGAAAAGGGTGACACCTTGCTGCGGCTTGATGACACGCGCTTTCTATCCAATCGTGGGGAAACCGAAGCGGATCGACTGGCACTGATCGCCCGTCTCGAACGACTGAGCGCCGAGGCCGAAGGACGAGAACCGCAACTGCCCGAAGAAATCACCCGCGACGCGCCACAACTGGCAGAAGACCAATTGGCACTGTACCGCTCACGCCAACAACGCCTGCGCAGTGAGCAACGCACCCTGGGCGAACAACTGCGGCAGAAGGAGCAAGAGCTTGCCGAATTTCGCTCCAAGTCCCAGCAATACCGTTCCAGCCTCGGCCTTTTGCAGCAAGAGCTGAACATGTCGCAACCGCTGGTGGCCTCGGGGGCGATTTCCCAAGTCGAAGTGCTACGCCTGCGCCGTAGCGTGGTGGAAGTTCGAGGATCACTGGAAGCCACCAACCTGGCCATTCCCCGCGCAGAAGCGGCGATGAGCGAGATCAAGAGCAAGATGGACGAATCCGAGCTGGCCTTCCGCGCCGAGGCCTTCAAGGAGCTCAACGAATTACGTACCGAACTGCAGAAGATCACCGCCACCAGTGTCGCCATCCAGGACAAGGTAACCCGTACCACCGTGACCTCGCCGGTGCGTGGGGTGATCAAGCAGCTTAAGGTCAATACCATCGGTGGCGTGGTGCAGCCGGGTAGCGACATGCTGGAGATCGTACCGCTGGACGACAGTCTGTTGATCGAGGCCAAAGTGCGCCCGCAGGATGTGGCCTTCCTACATCCAGGGCAGAAAGCCATGGTCAAGTTCACCGCCTACGACTACACCATCTACGGCGGCCTCAAGGCCAACCTCGAGCTGATCAGCGCCGACACCATCACCGACGAGGAAGGCAACAGCTTCTACCTGATCCAGGTACGCACGGATAAAAGCCATCTCGGCAGCGACGAACACCCGTTGCTGATCATCCCCGGCATGGTCGCCACGGTTGACATCATTACTGGTGAAAAGAGCGTGCTGGCCTACCTGCTCAAGCCCGTGCTCAAGGCCCGCTCGGAAGCCATGCGCGAACGCTGAATACCTGCCGTGCATGCTGCGTAGCCCGGATTTCATCCGGGCTACGCGACATCGCCAGATGCGCCATACGTACCGAGCCCGAACCGTAGCATTCATCAAAAGCCGGTGCGCGCGGCGCACCCTACATGCCTTCGCCCTTATAGATCTGCCACGGCTACGCTCGTAGGGTGCGCCGTGCGCACCGCTTCAACGCTGGTGGTTGCGGACAAACACTGCTTCGCCCATCGCCGCAATCTGCCCCTCGATCAAGGCATCGAATGGCCGCAACAACGCCTCGAAGCCCTTTGGCGCCTCGAGCGTATCCAGGGCCGCAACAACCGCCTCGATGGTCGACAGCGCCCCCTCTTCCGGTGCCTTGCGCAGACGGTAACGCGACGGAGCCACTGCCCCCAGGCTCACACGCGGCAGTGCCGCCAGCGACGGGTTGAGATGCAGCAGCTTGCGCGCCTTGCGCCAGGTGCCATCGGGCACCACCAGCAACAATGGCTTCTCGTCGGGCGCATAAGCGCTCAAGGCGACGGACTCTTCGCCGGGAAACAGCAGACAGGCTCGATAGTCAGGCTGCGCGAGCAATTGCGGCAGATCATCGAACACCTCCCCCACGCGCAACTCGGCGTTGCGCAAACCCAGCGCAGCCAGGCGAGCGGTATTGAGGGCATGACCGACCTCGCTCGGATGCTGCAGGATGAGCAACCGAGTGCGACTCTCGAGGTCGGGAATCAGCGGGCAGAGGCAATGGCTGAGCGGGCGCTGGCAGCGGGAGCAGGTCGGACGAGGCATGCCGCGCAGTGTGCCAGAACACCTCGAACTCGCGTAGCCCGGATGCACTCCGGGCACATCGAAGCAGTCCTCGGATTACATCCGGCTACGGGTCAGCGATTGAAACGCTCCGCCAGGCTGTGCAGGTAATCGGCCATTTCCTCCAGCTCGCGGCTGATCGCCGCGCCCTGATGCGCCTGGCCGGCACTGTGATCGGAAAGCTGGGCGATACGGGTGATCTGCCGGCTGATGTCCTCGGCCACGTGGCTCTGCTCCTCGGAGGCGGCCGCCATCTGCTGGCTCATACCGGTGATACGCGTTACCGCCGAGCTGATGCCCTCCAGTGCATCGCGCACCGACTCCACGCTCTGCACGCTGCCACGGGAAATTTCCTCGCCCTTGCCCGCCGTCACCACGGCGCGCTCGGCTCCAGCACGCAGGTCAGCGATGATCTGGTGAATCTGCTCGGTGGACTGACGGGTACGCGATGCCAGCGAGCGCACTTCATCGGCGACCACAGCGAAACCGCGCCCCTGCTCCCCTGCCCTGGCCGCCTCGATGGCAGCGTTGAGCGCCAGCAGGTTGGTCTGCTCGGCAATCGACGTGATCACGTCGGCAACGCTGCCGATCGACTGCGTGGAGTTGGCCAGTTCGTTGACCGCCTGACCAATATCGTTGACCGCCTTGGCCATCTGTCGCATCGAATCCAAGCTGCCGACAGCCAGATCGCGTCCCTCACGCGCCAGGCGATCCGCCTCTTCGGCGGCATGCGAGGTGTTCTGTACGTTGTGTGCGACTTCCTGAATGGTCGCCGCCATCTCGTTGATGGCGGTGGCCGACTGGTCTGTCTCGGCGCGCTGTTGATCGAGCATCTGTGCGCTGGATTGCGACAGTTCGGCCGATTGCGTCGCACGCTTCTTGACGTTCTCGCCTGCATCTTCCAGCCGCGTCAGTGCCGTCTGCAGTCGCGCCTCTTCGCTGATCATTGCCATGTCCAGCAAGGCCTGGGCACCGCGATTATCGCTGTAGGTCAGCGCCACCAGGCCGCTGGTAAAGGCTTTCGGATGCTCCGCCAGCGTGCGGCGAATCAGTTGCCGGGTCCGATACAGCTGGTAGGAGCCCAGCGCGAACAGCGTCAGCACGATAAAAGCCATCAGCGCCCAGCCAGAAACCACCCAGTGCGCCGCAACAATCAGCAGCGACGCGGCGATCAGCGGCCAGGAGCGCACCAGGTCATAGGTCCAGTATTCCAACTTCGGCACGGGTGATTTTCCGGCCCGCAGCCGGGCATAGAGTGCTTCGGCACGACGCTTCTGGGCCTCGGTGGGCAATGAGCGCACCGACTCGTAGCCGGAAATTCTGCCGTTCTCATAGATGGGCGTGACGTAGGCGCTGACCCAGTAGAAGTCGCCGTTCTTCGAGCGGTTCTTGACGATGCCCATCCAGGGCTTGCCCTGCTTGATGGTGTCCCACATATGCCCGAATACGGCAGGCGGCATGTCCGGGTGGCGCACCAGGTTGTGCGGCTGGCCGATCAGTTCCTCGCGGGTGAAGCCGCTGATCTCGACGAAGGCATCGTTGCAGTAGGTGATCTTGCTGTTGAGGTCGGTGGTGGAAATCAGGCGTTCATCAGCGGGGAAGGTTCTTTCCCGCTGAGTCACGGGCAGGTTCTGGCGCATCGAGGCTTCCCTGTTCGAATTGAAGTTGGTACAGACGTATGAATAAGTACTAGCACAGCCTAATAACGGCGCCAGTCGTAGGCTCTAAGCCTTTCGGAGGAGAAAGGCGACCCTGTTTCAGATCTGATTCAGTTGCGCCTTGAGCAGGTCGCGAAAGGTCTGAATCAGCGGCTCGCGGGTACGTCCGCGACGCAGGATCAGCGAGAACGGGGCCTGGTAGCCGAAGGTGGCGGGCAACAGCACACGCAGCTTGCCCTGATCGACCCAGGGCTGAGCGTAATGCTCGGGCAGATAGCCTATGTAGGCGCCGGAAAGCACCAGAATCAGCTGTGCCTCCATCGACTCCACGGTGGCCGCGCTGTGCTTGAAGCCATGGCGCGCCAGCTCGGCCTGGCTCCAGTAGCCACGGCCAACCATGCGCTGCTGGGTGATCAACTCCTCAGGTATCCGCCGCTGCTCGAACAAGGGGTGTCGCTCGCTGCAATACAGCCAGTGCTGCTCACGGTAGAGCGGCTGATAGACCAGGCCGTTCATACGTGTGGAGAACGCACCGATGGCCAGATCCAGGCGGTTGTCGAGCACTGCCAGTTGCAGTTCATAGGGGCTCATCACCGACAGGTGCATGTGCACGCCTGGGTGTTCCTGGCTGTAGGCACCGATCACCTCGGCCAAAGGCAGGGCCGGGTCGCTGACGGTGGAGTCCAGCACACCGAGGTTGAGCGTGCCACGCAGCTCGCCCTTGAGCGCCGCCGAGTAACGCTCGAAGCCTTCCAGCTCGCCGAGCAGACGCAGGGTTTCCTGGTGGAAAAGCTCGCCCTTGCTGGTCAGGCTGAAGCCGCCACGGCCGCGATGGCAGAGCACGATGCCGAGCTGGCTCTCCAGTTGACTCATGTAGGTGCTGATGGCCGAGGTGGATAAGTTCAGTTCCTGCTGCGCAGCAGCGAAACCCTGATGACGCACCACGGCGACGAAGATCTTCAGCAGTTTCAGATCGGGCAAGGCGAAGGACATGAGGGCGCACGGCGGATTAACAGAGCGCCAGTGTAGCGCCATGCAGGCCCCGCAGACATCCAGGGAAACGGAGTTCGGGCTCTTGTAGGAGCGGATTTATCCGCGATTATCGCGGCTAAAGCCGCTCCTACTACCCCCATCCACAATAGTTCAGTAATCACTGAACTAAGTATTTGTTCAACGCGATTTAACCTGCTCACACGCTGCGCCAACAATGCAGCCATAACCAGGCGCCGGCTCGAACCGGACGCCATCGGGCACTAGCCCCATTGCCAATCTGCCGCTGACCTTCGCCCTCTCCAGGAGACGGCCATGCGACTGGAAATCTTCCGCACCCTCTGGGGTTATCGCGGCAGTTGGCAGCAAGCGCTCGACGAAGCGCTCGGTGCCGGCTTCGACGGCCTCGAAGCGCGCATCCCCGAGACCGCCGCGCAGCGCGCCATCAATGCCCGTCTGCTACGCGAGCAGAACGTCCCCTATATCGCCACCCTGTTCACCTCCACACCGGTACTGCCGCGCCAGAGCGACAGCCCGCAGGTGCACCTCGAAGACCTGCGCATCAAGCTCGACTGGGCGGCCGAGCTCAGCCCACGGCTGGTCAACGTGCTGCCCGGCAACGATCGCTGGTCGCTGAGCGAGCAGGTCGATTTCTTCGCCCGTGCCGTCGAACTGGCCGCCGCCTGTGGGCTGAAGGTGTGCTTCGAAATTCACCGCGGCCGCTCGCTGTACAGCCCCTGGGTCACTCTCGACGTGATCCGCCAGGTGCCCGAACTGCGCTTCACCAGCGACATCAGCCACTGGCTGGTGACCTGCGAGCGCCTGCTCGACGATCCCGCCGACGACCTTTCCGCCTTCATCGAGCGGGTCGACCACATCCAGGCCCGCGTCGGCTACGACCAAGGCCCGCAGGTGCCGCACCCCGGCGCCCCGGAATACGCCGAGGTACTGGCCTTCCATCAGCGCCACTGGGAAAGCATCTGGAGCAGCCAGGAAAAACGCGGCCTGCAGACCACCACCCTGACCCCCGAATTCGGCCCGGACGGCTACCTGCACCACCTGCCCTTCACCGACATGCCGGTGGCCGACCTGTGGCAGCTCAACCAGTGGATGGCGCGCTGCGAGCGCCAGCACTTCCACCGTTTCACCAGTCGCTGAGGAGCCGTGATGAACAACAACGCCAAGCATTTCACCGAAATCCCCGTGGTCGACATCGCCGGCCTGTTCAGCAGCGACCCGGCCGAGCGCCTGGCCGTGGCCGAGAACCTGGGCCGCGCCGCCCGTGAGGTGGGCTTTCTCTACATCAGCGGCCATGGCATCGAGCAGACGCTGATCGATGGCCTGCACCGCGCCGCCGAGGACTATTTCGCCCAGCCCCTGGACGCCAAGATGCGCCACTACATCGGCACCTCGGCCAGCCACAAGGGCTTCGTGCCCGAAGGCGAAGAGCGCTACGGCGCCGGCAAACCGGACCACAAGGAAGCCTTCGACATCGGTTTCGAAGTCCCCGCCGACAACCCGCTGGTGCTGGCCGGCACGCCGCTGCTGGGGCCCAACGACTGGCCCACTCTGCCCAACTTCAAGGAAGCGGTGCAGGCCTACTACGCTCGCATCTTCCAGCTTGGTCGCACGCTGTTCCGTGGCTTCGCCCTGGCCCTCGGCGTGCCGGAAAACACCTTCGACGAGATGGCCAACTTCCCGCCATCGAAGCTGCGCCTGATCCACTACCCATTCGACGGCGCAGCCCAGGATGCCCCCGGCATCGGCGCCCACACCGACTATGAGTGCTTCACCATCCTGCTCGCCGACCGTCCGGGGCTGGAGGTGATGAACGACCTCGGCCAGTGGATCGACGCACCGCCGCGCGAAGGCACCTTCGTCGTCAACATCGGGGACATGCTCGAGGTGATGAGCGCCGGCACCTTCGTCGCCACCTCGCACCGCGTGCGCAAGGTCAGCCAGGAGCGCTACTCCTTCCCCTTCTTCTATGCCTGCGACTACCACACGCAGATCCGCCCGCTGCCGCAGTTCGAGGCCACCGGCCAGAACTACGAAACCATCAGCATCGGCGAGCACATGTGGAGTCAGGCGCTGCAGACCTATCAATACCTCAAGAAGCGCGTCGAGGACGGCCAGTTGCATCTGCCCGAACGCGCCCGCGCACCGTCCAGCTTCGGCCACCTGAAGCACCAGCCAAGCGCGCTATGACTTTCCCCACTGCCAACACAAAAAACTGATCCGGAGATAAGCACAATGGCAACCCGTACCCCGCTACGCACCACCGCCCTGGCCCTCGCCTGCACCCTCGCTGGCTTGTTCGCCACCGCCCACGCCGCCGAAACGCCTAAGACCCTCTCCAGCGGCGAGCTGAAGGTGGGCATGGAAATCACCTACCCACCGTTCGAATACTACGAAGGCGACCAAGTGAAAGGCTTCGACCCGGAAGTGTCAGCGGCGCTGGCCAAGCGTCTGGGCCTGGAGGCGAGCTTCAGCGACATCACCTTTCCGAACCTGATCCTCGGCCTCGACGCGGGCCGTTTCGACACCATCATCTCCGGCATGTACATCCTCCCCGAGCGCCTGGAGAAAGCCGATGCCATTCCCTACGCCAAAACCGGTGCGGCGATCATGGTGCGCAGCGACGCCGAGCAGAAACCGGCGACGCCCGAAGAGCTTTGCGGCCTGACCGTCGGCCTGCAACAGGGCACCTCGTGGATTCCGGCGCTGCAGAAGGTTTCCGACGGCTACTGCAAGGAAAAAGGCGCCGGCACCATCACCATCAACCAGTACCCGACCACCTCGGAAACCTCCCAGGCGCTGCTCTCCGGCCATATCCAGGCGCACCTGGAGATAGACGCTGCCTCGCTGCTGATCGTCGAAAAATCCCGGGGCCGCATTGCCATCAGTTCCAAGGGCTCGATCTACCCGCAGGTGCTGGGCATCTACGTGAAGAAGGGCAACAAGCAGTTGCTCGACGCCCTGAAAGCCGCGCTGGACGAGTTCAAGGCCAGCGGCGAGTACAGCGAGCTGCTGAAGAAATACAACCTGGAAGAAGCCTGAAACCAATCCGTGGATGAGCCCTATGGCTCACCCACGGGTACTGCATGGCAGGACAGCTTCACCCCGCTGGCCGGTACTCCCTCCGATCAGCGGCCTTTTTCGGCTTGAGTCACAGGTGCCCCATATGCCGTTCGAATGGAGCTATTTCTTCTCCCTGTTTTCCATGCCGGCCTTCTGGGCCGCGTGCTGGACGGTGGTCAAACTCAGCAGCCTGGCCTGGCTGCTCGGCCTGATGCTGGGCTTCGGCCTGGCCAGCGCCAAACAGGCCAGCAGCCGCTGGGTCAGGGCGCCCGCCGCGATCTACGTGTGGTTCTTTCGCAGCGTGCCGCTGCTGGTACTGCTGATCTTCGTCTACAACCTGCCACAACTCATCCCGGCCAGCGGCAAGGTGTTGTCCAACCCCTTCTATGCCGGCCTGTTCGCCCTGGTGCTGACCGAAGCGGCGTACATGGCGGAGATTCACCGCGGCGGCCTGCTCTCGGTGGCCAAAGGTCAGCGCGAGGCCGCCCGTGCCCTGGGTATAGGCCGCCTCGGCGCGCAGCGGCTGATCGTGGTGCCGCAGGCGTTTCGCATCGCCCTGCCAACGCTGACCAACGAGTACGTCACCATCGTCAAGCTGACCTCGCTGGTCTCGGTGATCTCCCTCAGCGAGCTGCTGCTGGTCGGCCAGCGCCTCTACGCGCAGAACTTTCTGGTACTGGAAACCCTCGGCGCGGTGGCGGTGTACTACGTGCTGATCGTCAGCCTGTTCGGCTGGGGCCTGCAGTATCTGGAGCGTCATCTCGACCTCAGCCGCCGTAAGCCGAGCACCCTCGGCGATGCCCAGGTGACCAAGCTGCGCAGCGACCTGCCACAGGTCGCGACCGGCAACGCCCGGGTTCGTGAGCCAGGCACTCCGGCGGCGCTGTACCTGAGCAATATCCACAAGCACTACGGCGATCACCACGTACTCAAGGGCATCGACCTGAGCGTGCAGCCTGGCGAGGTGATTTCCATCATCGGCCCGTCCGGCTCCGGCAAGACCTCGCTGATCCGCACCATCAACGGCCTGGAAAGCATCGACCAGGGCGAAATCGTACTGTTCGGTGAGAGCTTCATCCAGGCCGGCGACCGCCCCGAGAACCGCCGCCAGCGCGAAGGCGTGCGGCGCATCGGCATGGTATTCCAGAGCTTCAACCTGTTCCCGCACCGCACCATCGCAGACAACGTGCTGCTCGCGCCGCGCTACCACGGCCTGGGCGATACCGTCGACCTGCGCCGGCAGGCTCTGGCGCTGCTGGACAAGGTCGGCCTGCTGGCCCATGCCGACAAATACCCGCATCAGCTCTCCGGTGGCCAGCAGCAGCGCGTGGCCATCGCCCGCGCCCTGGCGATGAAGCCGGACATCATGCTGTTCGATGAACCCACCTCCGCGCTTGACCCGGAACTGGTCGGCGACGTGCTCGCGGTGATCCGCGACCTGGCCCGCGAAGGCATGACCATGCTGATCGTCACCCACGAGATGGACTTCGCCCTGTCGATTTCCGACCGCGTTCTGTTCATGGAAAACGGTCACGTCCAGCTCGACGCCTCACCCGACGCCATCCGCACCGGCAATCACGAACGCGTACGCCGCTTCATCGGCCTGGAGAACGCATGAACGACATCGCCACCCTGCGCCGCGACCTGGCCGCGGCCTACCGTCTGGCTGCTCTGTTTGGCTGGGACGACACCCTCTACACGCACTTTTCCGTGCGCCTGCCCAGCGATGGCGAGCCACGCTTTCTGATCAACCCGTTCGGCCTGTTCTTCGAGGAGATTCGCGCCAGCGACCTGATCGTGGTGGACATGCACGGCAAGGTGGTCGAGGGCAACGCCGACTACAACGTTGCCGGCTTCACCATCCACAGCGCCGTGCACATGGCCCGCGACGACGCTCACTGCGTGATCCACACCCATACCCTGGCCGGCATGGCGGTGGCAGCCCAGGACGCCGGCCTGCTGCCGCTCAACCAGATCAGCACCGAGTTCCACCAGCGCCTGGGCTACCACGCCTACGAGGGTGTGGCACTGGATCTGGACGAACGCGTGCGCATCCAGGCTTCGCTGGGCGACAACATCGCCCTGCTGCTGCGCCACCACGGCCTGCTCAGCGTCGGCGCCAGCGTCGCCGACGCCTTCTACGTCATGCATTACCTGAATCGCGCCTGCGAGATCCAGCTTGCCGCCACCGGCGGTGGCCAGCCCTGCAGCGAGATACCCGCGCACCTGGCGCAGCACGCTTGCGAGCAGTTACAGGGCGCCGAATGGCAACGTCAGCTGATCTGGCAGGCCTGGCTACGCAAGCTCGATCGCCTCGATTCCAGCTACCGCGACTTATGAGCACACGCCGCCAACCCTTATGAACCGGGGCTTACAGCCTTACTTCAAACAATCCTGAAGTAAGTTTTTGCCCCAGCCGATTTTTCCCAGCGCCTGGCCGGTCAAGACTCCGGCCACAACCAGAACGAGCCTGAGGCCTACCCATGGACAAGACCTTCCACCAGCCCCTGGGCGGCAATGAAATGCCCCGCTTCGGCGGCATCGCCACCATGATGCGCCTGCCCCACATCCAGAGCACCGAGGAAAAACGCCAGCTCGACGCCGCCTTCGTCGGCGTGCCGCTGGACATCGGTACCTCGCTGCGCTCCGGCACCCGCTTCGGCCCGCGCGAGATTCGCGCCCAGTCGGTGATGATCCGCCCGTACAACATGGCCACGGGCGCCGCGCCGTTCGACTCACTGAACGTGGCCGACATCGGCGATGTAGCGATCAACACCTTCAACCTGCTTGACGCCGTGCGCATCATCGAAGAGGCCTACGACGAGATCGTCGAACTTGGCATCAAGCCGCTGACCCTGGGCGGCGACCACACCATTACCCTGCCGATCCTGCGCGCCCTGCACAAGAAACACGGCAAAATCGGCCTGGTGCATATCGACGCCCATGCGGATGTGAACGACCACATGTTCGGCGAGAAGATCGCCCACGGCACCACCTTCCGCCGCGCCCAGGAAGAAGGTCTGCTCGACAGCGAACGCGTGGTGCAAATCGGCCTGCGCGCCCAGGGTTATACCGCCGAGGACTTCAACTGGAGCCGTAAGCAGGGCTTTCGCGTGGTGCAGGCCGAGGAGTGCTGGCACAAGTCTCTGGAGCCGCTGATGGCCGAAGTGCGCGAGAAGGTCGGTGGCGGCCCGGTGTACCTGTCCTTCGATATCGACGGCATCGACCCGGCCTGGGCGCCCGGCACCGGCACCCCGGAGATCGGCGGTCTGACGACTATTCAGGCCATCGAGATCATTCGCGGCTGCCAGGGCCTGGACCTGATCGGCGGCGACCTGGTCGAGGTCTCCCCTCCGTACGACACCACCGGCAACACCTCGCTGCTCGGCGCCAACCTGCTGTACGAAATGCTTTGCGTGCTTCCGGGAGTTCAGCGCCGCTGATCCATGGCTTTTATGCCCGTTCGGGTGTCCTAGACGACACCCGATACATTCAAACAAAAATAATCAAGGTGACCTGATGAATCGCGAAGACACTGCCCCGGCGCTGGACAAGCAGCCGCCAAGCAACGACCCTGCCGCGCGACCTTACGACCTGCGCCAGTTTCTGATCTTCCTGATCCCTTCCCTGCTTGGCGTGCTGCTGTTTCTCACCCCCATCGTCTATGAAGAGAAGGTGACCATCGGCCTCGGCGTCATGGCCGATGCACTCAAGGCCGCTGTAAGCGAACAGTTGCCAGCCATCGCCACCGGGCTGCTGATCATCTCCGCAGTGCTGGGCGTATTCGGCAGCCTGCTCAAGCCGCGCTGGGTCACCGAGCGCCGCGCGCTGGACGATCTGTTCAACCTGCATCCACTCTGGCTCGGCCTGCGTGTGGTCGGCGCGCTGTTCGCAGCCATGACCTTCTGGCAGTTCGGCCCTGAATGGGTCTGGAGCGCCAACACTGGCGGAGTGGTACTGAAAGACCTGGCGCCAGTACTGATCACCTTCTTCCTGGTCGCCGGCCTGATTCTGCCACTGCTCACCGACTACGGTCTGATGGAGTTCTGCGGCACCCTGGTGCGCAACGTATTCCGCAAGATCTTCGGCTTGCCGGGCCGCTCGGCCATCGACGCCATCGCCAGTTGGCTTGGCTCCGGCACCGTTGGCGTGCTGATCACCGCCCAGCAGTACCAGAAGGGTTTCTACAGCGCCCGTGAGGCGGCGGTGATCGCCACCAACTTCTCCATCGCCTCGATCGCCTTCAGCCTGCTGATCACCAGCTTCATGAAGCTCGACCACCTGTTCGTGCCCTTCTACCTGACCGTGGTGGTCGCTGGCCTCGCTGCCGCCATCATCACCCCACGCATCCCACCGTTGTCGTGGAAGAAGGACGAGTACGTCGCTGGCGTCGGCAAGCAGATTCAGGAAGACGTGCCGGCTGGCACCTCGCTGCTGCGCTGGGGCCTGACCCAAGCGATCCAGCGCGCCAATGCCAATCCCTCTCCCGTGCAGATGGTGAAGATCGGCGTACACAACGTGGTCGATATCTGGCTCGGTTTGTTGCCGCTGGTGATGGCTATCGGCACCGTGTCCCTGGCGATTGCCGAGTTCACTCCGATCTTCAACTGGCTGTCCTACCCCTTCGTGCCACTGCTCGAAGCCCTGCAGTTGCCAGAAGCGGCCAAGGCGGCACCGGCCATGCTGGTGGGTTTCGCCGACATGTTCCTGCCGGCAGTACTGGGCAAGGGCATCGAAAGTGAGCTGACCCGTTTCGTGGTGGCCTGCGTGTCGCTGACCCAGCTGATCTACATGTCCGAAGTGGGCGTGCTGATCCTCAAGGCCAAGCTGCCGCTGAACCTGCTGGAGCTGTTCGTCATTTTCATCATCCGCACCCTGATCACCCTGCCGATCATCGCGCTGATGGCGCACTGGATCGTCGGCTGACGTCGACACAAGGACCTGACCATGACCACCTGCGGCGAATTTCTCGTCAAGCAACTCGAAGCCTGGGGCGTCGACACCGTGTTCGGCATTCCCGGCGTGCACACCGTCGAGCTCTACCGTGGCCTGCCGCACAGCGGCGTCCGCCATGTCACCCCGCGCCACGAACAGGGCGCCGGCTTCATGGCCGACGGCTACGCGCGCGTCTCGGGCAAGCCTGGAGTGTGCTTCATCATCACCGGGCCGGGGATGACCAACATCCTCACCGCCATGGGCCAGGCCTACGCCGACTCGATCCCGATGCTGGTGATCTCCAGCGTCAACGAGCGCGAACGCCTGGGCCTGGGCAAGGGCTATCTGCACGAGCTGCCCAACCAGCGGGCGATGACCGCAGGCGTCACCGCCTTCAGCCACACCCTGATGAGCGTCGAGGAGCTGCCTGCCATCCTGTCTCGCGCCTTCACCGTGTTCGAAGGCGAGCGGCCACGCCCGGTGCACATCGAACTGCCGCTGGACATCATCACCGCCGATGCCTCGCACATGTCCCTGGCGCCGCGCCCGACGGTGCGCCGCCCGGCGCCGAACCGCACGCTGATCCGCGAGGCCGCCGGGCTGCTCAAGCAGGCCGAACGCCCATTATTGCTGCTCGGTGGTGGCTGCGTCGCCGCCGAGGCCGAGGCCCGCGCCCTGGCTGCCGCGCTGGATGCACCGACTGCCTTGACCATCAACGCCAAAGGCCTGCTTCCGCCGGGCGATCCGCTGCTGCTGGGCAGTAACCAGTCGCTGCGCCCGGTGCGCGACCTGGCGCTGGAGGCCGACGTGGTACTGGCCATCGGCACCGAGCTGGGCGAGACCGACTACGATGTGGTGTTCGACGGCGACTTCCGCCTGCCTGGCCGGCTGATCCGCATCGACATCGACGGCCAGCAACTGCAGCGCAACTTCACCCCGCACCTGGCGATTCAGGGCGATGCGCGCTTGGCCATGCGCATGTTGCTGGCCGAGTTCGATCTCCGTCAGCCGGGCGAACACAGCACCGGCGCCCAGCGTACTGCTGCCCTGCAGGAGCGGCTGGCCGAGGATTTCAGTGGTTGGGCGCACTACCGCCAGTTGTTCGACTGCATCCTCGATACCCTGCCCGATGCCCGCTTCGTCGGCGACTCGACACAGACCGTGTACAGCGGCAACCATCTGGTCGAGCTGGACGGCGCGCGGCGCTGGTTCAACGCCTCCACCGGCTACGGCACCCTCGGCTACGGTCTGCCGGCAGCCATCGGCGCCAAGCTGGCTGAACCGACTCGCCCGGTGATCAGCCTGATGGGTGACGGCGGTATTCAGTTCACCATCGCCGAGCTGGCCAGTGCCGTAGAGGCAGGGGTCGGTATCATCGTGCTGCTGTGGAACAACGCCGGCTACGGCGAGATCAAGCGCTACATGCAGCGCCGCGATATCACCCCGATTGCCGTCGACATCTACACGCCGGATCTGCTGGCCATCGCCCGTGGCTTTGGCTGCGCCGCCGAGCGTGCGCGCGACCATGCCCATCTGGCCGAGCTGCTGCGCAGCGCGCCCGAAGACCGCCCCTTGATCGTCGAAGTGCAGGAGGCTGCGCCCTTTCATCCCTGACTAGATCAATCGCGGCTAAAGCCCCTCCCACGGAAATCGAGGTGCCCCTGTGGGAGGGGCTTTAGCCGCGAGCCCGCGTGACCATAACCACAAGATTCAGCTGTACCACTGACTGCCGCCCACCAATACCAATAATCAAGCATCGGGGAGTCGTTCCATGTTCAAGAATCTCAGCCAGCATTTCGGCCAGGACGGCCTTGCTCCTACCGACAAGGCGCATCGCAGCCTCGGCCTCGGCGGCACCATCGCCCTGTGGCTGGGCGCCAACGTGGTGGTCACCACCATCCTCACCGGCATGCTGCTGGTGCCGGATCTGAAATTCACCCAGGCCATGCTCATCGTGCTGATCGGTTCGGGCATCGGCATCCTGCCGCTGGTACTGGTCGGGCTGATGGGCCAACGCTCGGGCCTGACCACCATGGTGCTGGCACGTGGCAGCTACGGCTCGCGTGGCGCCAAGCTGCCGTCGCTGGTCAACCTGCTGACCCTGCTCGCCTGGAGCTGGATCCAGGCGCTGCTGGCCGGCATGAGCCTGAACTACGCGGTGGAACATCTGACCGGCTACTCCAACCTGCCGCTGTTCACCATCCTCTGCGAAACCCTGGTGTTGCTGATCGCCCTGCGCGGCCACCTGGGCATCGAGCGGGTCGAGCGCTGGGCCGCCATCGGCATGCTCCTGCTGGCCGCTGCGGTGTTCTACGTGATGGGACAGAAGTTCGAGTTCGCCAGCCTGCTGGCCATGCCGACCGAACCGCGCAACGAAATCACCCCGGGTATCGCCTTCGATATCGTCATCGCCACTGCTTTTTCATGGATTCCACTGGCCGCCGACTACAACCGCAACTGCCGCAGCCAGGGCGTGGCGACGGTCGGCACCTGGGTCGGCTATGTCGCTGCCACTCTACTGGCCATGGGTCTGGGCGCCACGGTGTCCGGCTTCTCGGTGTTGACCGGCATGGAGCAGACCTACGATCCGGCGGTGCTGTTGGCCGGCTTCGGTTTCGGCCTGCCGGCGGCCATCGTGGTGTTCCTCTCGGTGATGACCACCAACGTCATGTGCGTCTACAGCGCCTCGCTGTCGTACCTCAACATCAGCCCGAAAACACCGTTCTGGAAGCCGGCGCTGACCATCGGCGTGCTGTCGATTCTCGGCTCGCAGATCCCCGGCATCCTCGACAATTTCCAGAACTTCCTGTTGGTGATCGGCAGCGTGTTCATCCCGGCCTTCGCCGTGCTGATCGCCGACTACTTCCTGATCCACAAGGGCGACTACGCCGTGGACGAACTGCTCAGTGAAGATGGCGGCCGCTATCGTTACCTGAACGGCTTCAACCCTGCGGCCTTCGTCGCCTACGGCCTGGGCGCGGTGCTGGCCTACTACTGGGGCTGGGTCTCACCGCTGGCCTGGGGCGCCTCGCTGCCGGTGTTCCTGATTACCGCTGCCAGCTACGCGGTATTGCGTCGCTGGGTGCTGGTGCCGCGAGCACAGCTGGCGTAGCGTGATAACAACCGTGGCGGGTGCAACCCGCCAGTGAGGTAAGTTCCGCTCATGAAAATCGTCAGTCGCGACCGCTGGTTCGAGGTCGAGCACCGCCACGACGGCATCTGCCTGATCCACGAGCCCTACGTGCGCCCCTTCTACCGCTGCAACATGTGGCATGTGCAGGGTCGCGAGCATGATGTGCTGATCGACTCCGGCTCTGGGCTGGTTAGCTTGCGCGAGCAACTGCCCTGGCTGACCGAAAAGCCGCTGCTGGCGGTGGCCAGCCACTGCCACTTCGATCATATCGCCGGACATCACGAGTTCGATGAGCGCCTGGTGCATCCGGCCGAGGCCGACATTCTCGCCGCACCGGATGGCGCCAATACCCTGGCTACGGACTTCGTCGGCGACGACATGTTCGAGGCGCACCCGGATTGCCCGCTGTGTTACGCCGAGTACCGCGTACGCGCAGCGCCGGCCACGCGTCTGATCGAAGATGGCGACGTGCTGGATCTAGGTAATCGGGTATTGCAGGTGCTGCACACGCCCGGTCATTCACCGGGCGGCATCAGCCTATGGGAAGCGAAGACGCAGACGCTGTTTTCTGGCGACATCCTCTACGACGGCCCGTTGATCGAGGACGCCTACCATTCGAATCTGGAGGATTACGCACAGAGTCTTGCACGCTTGCGCGAACTACCCGTACGCACCGTGCATGGCGGGCATTTCGGCAGTTTCTCGGGGCAGCGGATGCGCGAGATGATAGGCGCCTGGTTCGACGCCCATCGGCTCACTTGAGCGTTTCAGCGACGCTGCTGCGCTTCGCGCCGTAGACGCTCCTGCTCGGCTTCGCTGATACGAATTGGCTGAGGTTGCGGGACAAGGCCAAGGGCCTGCAACAGGGCTTGCAGTTGTTCTTGCAGCTTGGCGAGCATGGGTACGACCTCCTGCCAAGTAAAGGGAAGAGCCAGCGGCTCATTTATCAGATTAGGCCGGACAAACCGGATTTCAACCAGGCGCCGTCAAATTACCGGGCTCTTGCGCCGATAAGGGAACACGTCGATCACCTTGCCTGCGCGAATCGCCTCCTGCAACTGTTTCCAGTAATCGGCTTCGTACAGGTTGCCATGCAGCTGGCTGAATAGCCGGCGCTGCTTGATATCGGCGAACAGGAACGGCGGAAACTCCTCGGGGAACACGTCCATCGGCCCCACCGAATACCAGGGTTCGGAACTCATCTCGTCCTCGGGGAAACGCGGCGGCGGGATGCGGCGGAAATTCACCTCGGTGAGAAAGCAGATCTCGTCGTAGTCGTAGAACACCACGCGGCCATGGCGGGTGACGCCAAAGTTCTTCAGCAGCATGTCGCCGGGGAAGATGTTCGCGGCGGCCAGTTGCTTGATGGCCAGGCCGTAGTCGTCCAGCGCCTCGCGCACCTGCGCCTCGTTGGCGCTCTCCAGATAGAGGTTGAGCGGGGTCATGCGCCGCTCGGTCCAGCAGTGGCGTACCAGCACGGTATCGCCCTCCACCACCACGGTCGACGGCGCCACTTCCAGCAGCTCAGCCAGGCACTCGGGCTCGAACTTGGCCTTGGGAAAACGGAAATCGGCGAACTCCTGGGTATCGGCCATGCGCCCTACCCGGTCGACGCTTTTCACCAGGCGGTACTTCTCGATCACCGTCTTGCGGTCCACCGTCTTGGCGTGGGCGAAACGGTCCTTGATGATCTTGAAAACGGTATTGAAGCCCGGCAGGGTGAACACACTCATGACCATGCCGCGCACACCGGGCGCCATGATGAAGCGATCATCGGTGCTGGCCAGGTGGCCGATCAGCGCCCGGTAGAATTCGGACTTACCGTGCTTGTAGAAGCCGATCGAGGTGTACAGCTCAGCAACGTGCTTGCCTGGCAGGATGCGCTTGAGAAAGCCGACGAACTCGGCCGGGATGGCCACGTCCACCATGAAGTAGCTGCGGGTGAAGGAGAAGATGATCGACACCTCCGCCTCGTCAATGATCGCTGCATCGGCCTGGATACCCTGCCCTTCGCGGTGTAGCAGCGGGATCGCCAGCGGCCACTGCTCCTCAAGGTTGTAGATGCGCCCGATCAGGTAGGCGCCCTTGTTGCGATACAGCACCGAGGAGAACAGCTCGATGCACAGCTGCGGGTCCTTGCAGACCCAGTCCGGCAGGCTGGCGCGCAGTTGCTCTTCCAGACGCTGCAGGTCGCGAGGCAGGTCCTCGTAAGGAGCATCGAAACGGTAATCGTCGAAGATCGTCTGCAGTGCCAGGTGCAGCTCGCCAGAAGGCCGGTAACTGCGCGTCTGCGCCGCGCTGGGCTGGTTGCGTAGCGATGGCCGCGTGGTATGGATGAACATGCAGCCATCGCTGATCTGGTCATGGCTGAACAGGCTGCAGAAGATCGAGTTGAACCAGGTTTCCGCCAGTTCGTCGTCGAAACGCAGGTCGATCAGGGCAATGTAGGCACTCTTGACCAGCGGCCACTGCCCGACCTCCAGCAGCGAAGCATCAAACCCTTGCAACAAGTGCTCGCGGGTTTCTGCGACCTTCTCCTCATATAGATTGATACGCGCCGCCGAGGCCTGCTGTGCCTCCTGCCATTGCGCCTGCTCGAAGCGCACGCGCGCGCCATCGGTGATCTGACGAAAATGCTCGCGGTAATCGTCGAACCCCTCGAGGATCAGGCGAGCGATCTCGCCAGCCGGCCATTGCTGCCCCATTACGCATGCCTCATCTGCAGTGATCAGCCGAGCTTAGCCGACAACGCTGGCCTGGATGCAACCGGGAATCGCCACAGCCTCCACGATTGCATGTCGCGGCTAAAGCCCCTCCCACACCCTCACGCGCAGCACCGCCACACATATTCGAAAGTGCAATGCGGATTGCCAGAACCCCGCCCAGCGGCAACACTCTCGGCCCCACCCTGCCGGATACTCCGCCTTGCGTACCGCCGACCTGCTCCGCCTGCTGCTGCTCGCCGCCATCTGGGGTGCCAGCTTCC
The DNA here is from genome assembly GCF_032621725.1 of Pseudomonas sp. zfem001. NCBI lineage: Bacteria > Pseudomonadati > Pseudomonadota > Gammaproteobacteria > Pseudomonadales > Pseudomonadaceae > Pseudomonas > Pseudomonas sp. zfem001. Next base: position 120,930 of record NZ_JAVYJI010000009.1, read on the forward strand.
TGTTCATGCGCGTTGCCGCCCCCGTGTTGGGAAGCATGCCGACCGCGTTCTTTCGCGCCAGCTTCGGCGCGCTGGGGCTGCTCGCACTGCTTTTGCTGCTGCGCACGGACTGGGACTTCCGCGGCAAATTTCGCATCTGCCTGGGTTTGGGCGTGATCAATGCCGGCCTGCCTTCAGCCATGTATTGCCTGGCGGCATTGATCCTACCGGCTGGTTACTCGGCGATCTTCAACGCCACCACTCCGCTGATGGGTGTATTGATCGGCGCACTGTTTTTCCATGAGGACATCACCCGCAGCAAGGCGGCGGGCGTATTCCTCGGTCTGCTTGGCGTGGCGGTGCTGACTCGCACCGGCCCGGTGGCCTTCGACCTGCAACTGCTGCTCGGTGCCGGCGCCTGCCTGGTGGCCACCACCTGCTACGGCTTTGCCGGCTTTCTTACCCGGCGCTGGATCGGCCAACAGGGCGGCCTGGACAATCGCCTCACTGCCTTCGCCAGCCTCGCGGGTGCCAGCCTGTTCCTGCTACCGCTGTTCGGCGGCAGCCTGGCGCTGCAACCGCCGCCGAGCTGGGGCGGCATTGAGGTGTGGCTGTCGCTGGCCGGCCTTGGCCTGGTCTGCACCGCGTTCGCCTACGTGCTGTATTTCCGTTTGCTGGCCGATATCGGACCGATCAAGGCCAGCACCACCACCTTCCTCATCCCGCCATTCGGCGTGCTATGGGGCGCTTTGCTGCTGGGTGAGCCACTGAGCTGGGCCTACCTGCCTGGCTGCGTGTTGATCGCGTTGGCGCTGTGGCTGGTGGTGCGCCCGAGCGTGAGCAGAACGTAGTCGGGACGTAGGGTGGATCACGCTTTATCGATCCACCAAAGCGGTGGATGTGAAAAGCGACATCCACCCTACGCTTGGCTCAGCTTTTTAGCCTGTTGCCTGTAGCCTGCAACTGCCTTACTGCTGCAACTCCTGCTCGGTGAACATATCGCTGAATAGCATGCTCGACAGGTAGCGCTCCCCGGAGTCCGGCAGGATTACCACGATGGTCTTGCCCTGCATCTCCGGTTTCTCCGCCAGACGCACCGCCGCCACCATCGCAGCGCCGCAAGAGATACCGCAGAGAATGCCCTCCTCACGCATCAGGCGCTGGGCCATGGCCTTGGCGTCGTCGTCATTGACCTGCTCGACCTGATCGACCATCGCCAGATCGAGGTTCTTCGGCACGAAACCGGCGCCGATGCCTTGGATCTTGTGCGGGGCCGGCTTGACCTCGTCACCCGCCAGGGTCTGGCTGATTACCGGCGAACCCACTGGCTCCACCGCAACCGAGAGGATCGGCTTGCCCTGGGTCTGCTTGATGTAACGCGAAACCCCGGTGATGGTGCCGCCAGTCCCCACGCCCGCTACCAGCACGTCGATGGCACCTTCGGTATCACGCCAGATTTCCGGGCCGGTGGTCTTCTCGTGTATGGACGGATTGGCCGGGTTCTCGAACTGCTGCGGCAGGTAATAGTCAGGGTTGGCAGCGGCCAGTTCGTTGGCCTTCTCGATGGCGCCCTTCATGCCCTTGGCCGGCTCGGTCAGTACCAGTTCGGCGCCAAGGGCCTTGAGCACCTTGCGCCGCTCCAGGCTCATCGAGGCTGGCATGGTCAGCACCAGCTTGTAGCCACGTGCGGCAGCGACGAAGGCCAGGCCGATGCCGGTGTTGCCCGAGGTTGGTTCGACGATGGTCATGCCCGGTTTGAGCACACCGCGCTCCTCGGCATCCCAGATCATGCTGGCACCGATACGGCACTTGACCGAATAGGCCGGGTTGCGCCCCTCGATCTTGGCGAGGATGGTCACACCTTTCGGTCCCAGGCGATTGATCATCACCAGCGGCGTGTTACCGATGGCCTGGGAGTTGTCAGCGAAAATGCGGCTCATGATTCCTTCCTAAGCAGATGGACGATGAATAAGGGGCACCAGCCTATGCCCAGGTGCAGCGTCAGTCCAGCCGAACAGAATGCCGCGCACGCAGTCCATCGAAGATAGATCACTCGATGGACTGTCCGATGAAACGACGCTACAGCTGGCCCCTCAGGGCTCTGCTTGTCGCACTGCTGCTGGTGCTGGCGGCGCAGCTTACGCTGCCCTGGTTGATCCGCGACTACCTCAACGGCAAGCTCGCCGACATGGGCGACTACCGCGGGCATATCGCTGATATCGACCTGGCCTGGTGGCGCGGCGCCTATCGCATCAACGACCTGCGCATCGTCAAGAGTAGCGGCGACGTACCAGTGCCGCTGCTCGACGCGCCGCTGATTGATCTGGCGGTAAGCTGGCGGGCATTGTGGTCGGAACACGCCGTGGTCGCGGAAGTGTTCTTCGAGCGCCCACAACTGAATTTCGTCGATGGCGGCGAAAACGACCAGGCCACCCAGACCGGTGCCGGCACCGACTGGCGCGATCAGTTGAACAAGCTGCTGCCCATCACCCTCAACGAACTGCGGGTGATCGACGGCCGCATCAGCTTCCACAACTTCAGCACCGATCCCCAGGTGGAACTGAGCGCTGACCAGGTCAACGCCAGCCTCTACAACCTCACCAATGTCGGTGACGAGCCGGGCGACCGCGTCGCGCACTTCGGAGGTCGCGCGCTGTTGCTGGAGCACGCGCCACTGGAAGCCGAGACGACCTTCGACCCGTTCGAGCAATTCGAGGACTTCGAACTGCGCCTGCGCGCGAAGGACATCGACCTGACGCGCTTCAACGACTTCGCTCGCGCCTACGGCCGCTTCGACTTCAAACGCGGCAACGGCGACCTGGTGATCGAAGCGCAGGCCAAAAATGCTCAGCTCAACGGCTACATCAAACCCCTGCTGCGTGATGTCGAGGTGTTCGACTGGGAGCAGGACGTCGAAGACGAAGATAAAAGCGTACTGCGCTCGCTTTGGGAGGCCATCGTCGGCGGCAGCGAGACGCTGTTGAAGAATCAGCGCCGCGACCAGTTCGCCACCCGCGTCGAACTCAGCGGCAGCGTTCACGACCAGCAGACCAGTGCATTCCAGGCCTTCATCGCCATCCTGCGCAACGCGTTCGTCGAAGCCTTCACACCCCGCTACGAACGCCCACCACCCCAGCAGGACGGCAGCTGAGCTGTAGTCATAAGCAGCGGTGACCGCCCATTCAGTGACTGAATACTGCGTCTGCGTTCACAGCCACCTGAGCTGCGCGTTATAGTCGCGCTCTGAATTTCTGCTGCGGGCCGGCCCCGCGCGTTACCGTTGCGAGGATTTTCCGATGAAGTTCGAAGGCACCCAGTCCTACGTCGCCACCGACGACCTCAAGCTCGCGGTCAACGCCGCCATCACCCTGCAACGTCCGCTGCTGGTCAAGGGTGAGCCGGGCACCGGCAAGACCATGCTCGCCGAGCAACTGGCCGACGCCTTCGGCGCCAAGCTCATTACCTGGCACATCAAGTCCACCACCAAGGCACATCAGGGCCTGTACGAATACGATGCGGTCAGCCGCCTGCGCGACTCGCAGCTCGACTCGGACAAGGTTCACGACGTTCGCAACTACATCAAGAAAGGCAAGCTGTGGGAGGCGTTCGAGGCCGACGAGCGCGTGATTCTGCTGATCGACGAGATCGACAAGGCCGACATCGAGTTCCCCAACGACCTGTTGCAGGAACTCGACAAGATGGAGTTCTACGTTTACGAGACCAACGAGACGATCAAGGCCAAGCAGCGCCCGATCATCATCATCACCTCGAACAACGAGAAAGAACTGCCGGACGCCTTCCTGCGCCGCTGCTTCTTCCACTACATCGCCTTCCCTGATCGCGACACGCTGAAGAAGATCGTCGACGTGCACTACCCCAACATCAGCGGCGAGCTGGTGGCCGAGGCGCTGGACGTGTTCTTCGACGTGCGCAAAGTACCGGGCCTGAAGAAGAAGCCCTCGACCAGCGAACTGGTGGACTGGCTCAAGCTGCTGATGGCCGACAACATCGGCGAAGCCGTGCTGCGCGAACGCGACCCGACCAAGGCCATCCCGCCACTGGCCGGTGCTCTGGTGAAGAACGAGCAGGATGTGCAGTTGCTCGAGCGCCTGGCCTTCATGACCCGCCGCGCTTCGCGGTAAACATCGGGCGGCTGCGCGTCGGCCAGGCTGCGTTGAGAGCAGGCTCGCAATGCTCATGTACAAAAGTACACTGCGCTTGCTCGCCTGCTCTCGCTTTGCCTGACTCTAGCTCGCTCGCCCTTCCTTTGGTGCGGGCAGTGGCCACAGGCAGTCACAGACTTTCATGAGGGCATAACATGCTGCTCAACCTGTTCAACGAAATGCGCGCGGCCAAGGTGCCGGTGTCGGTGCGCGAGTTGCTCGACCTGATCAACGCGCTCAAGCACAACGTCGTGTTCGCCGACATGGACGAGTTCTATTACCTGGCGCGCGCGATCCTGGTGAAGGACGAACGTCACTTCGACAAGTTCGATCGCGCCTTCGGGGCCTACTTCAAGGGCCTGGAAAACCTCAACGAACACATCGAGGCGATGATCCCCGAGGAGTGGCTGCGCAAGGAATTCGAACGCCTGCTGAGCGACGAGGAAAAGGCGCAGATCCAGAGCCTGGGCGGCCTCGAAAAGCTGATCGAGGAGTTCAAGAAACGCCTCGAAGAGCAAAAAGAGAAGCACGCCGGCGGCAACAAGTGGATCGGCACCGGCGGCACCAGCCCGTTCGGCTCCGGCGGCTACAACCCCGAAGGCATTCGCGTCGGCGATGCCGGCAAGCGCCAGGGCAAGGCCGCCAAGGTGTGGGATCAGCGTGAATACAAGAACCTCGACGATCAGGTCGAGCTGGGCACGCGCAATATCAAGGTGGCGTTGCGCCGTCTGCGCAAGTTCGCCCGCCAGGGCGCAGCCGAAGAGCTCGATCTGGACGGTACCATCGATCACACGGCGAAAGATGGCGGCCTGCTCAACATCCAGATGCGCCCGGAGCGACGCAACACGGTCAAGCTCCTGCTGTTGCTGGACATCGGCGGCTCGATGGATGCCCACGTCAAGGTCTGCGAAGAGCTGTTCAGCGCCTGCAAGACCGAGTTCAAGCATCTGGAATATTTCTACTTCCACAACTTCATCTACGAGAGCGTGTGGAAGAACAACATGCGCCGCACCAGCGAGCGCACTTCGACCCTGGACTTGCTGCACAAGTACGGCGCCGACTACAAGGTGGTGTTCGTCGGCGATGCGGCCATGGCGCCCTACGAAATCACCCAGGCCGGCGGCAGCGTCGAGCACTGGAACGAAGAAGCCGGCTACGTCTGGATGAAGCGCTTCACCGAGAAATTCAAGAAAATCATCTGGATCAACCCTTACCCCAAGGACACCTGGAACTACACCGCCTCCACCGGCCTGGTGCGCGAGCTTATCGAAGATCGCATGTACCCGCTGACCCTGCAGGGGCTGGAAGACGGCATGAAGTACCTGTCCAAGTAAGACATCGAGCCGCAACGAAAAACGCCGCGAACCCTGTATAGGGTTCGCGGCGTTTCGCTATTCGGAGGCAGACGCCTGGCTTGCATATTCCTGGGCCAACCGACCGAGCATCCTCTCGGTGTAGTCGAAGCAGTAGTCCAGTTTCTCGTGCGCCTTGAGATAGTCCACCGCGGAACGGAGCGACATGTCGCTCAGACATTTCTCGACCAGGGCGCTGCTAATCGGCAACCCTTCCTCAGGCATATCGGGAATGCGCTCGCGGACGAAATCAGCGCTGGTGGCCAGTCGATTGGCATCGACGGCAAAGGCCCATTCACGCATGCTCGCGTCATGCAGCGTACCGCCACGGTCCCAGCCGTCAGCGAAGCGATTCGCTTCGCCACAACCGGCGCTCAGCATCAGTACAACGGCAACAGAGGCACCGCGTAACGCATTCCTGCACATGGCGCTACTACGCTTCAAACTCACCGCTTGTCCGCATCGTCCGGCTTGTTCAAGTCCATCACCGTCTGCGCCGGGGTCTGCAAAGGCTCTTCCGGCTTGCTCTCGGCAGTGACTACGGGCGCTTGCGGCGCACTCGCCGCTTCGCTGGGCGCGTCCTTCTTGCGCAGGCCGATGCGCTTGAACAGCCAACCGCCCAGCACCACCGGGATGAACCAGAACTTCTTCAGCAGTACCAGCAACAGCGCCAGCAAACCGGTCTTAGCCGCTACCTTGCCAGCCACCAGCGCACCCAGGCCGTAGGCCGCCACGGTATCCAGATCCGGGTCGAATTCGGCATAGCGCTGACCGGGGTTGAAGTCGGTCGCAGCCAGCACGGCCGGCACATTGGCCTCGATTTCCGCCAGTTGATCCATATTGGCGACGAAGTTCAGCACCAGCACGCCCTTACGGCCGAGCACGCGGATGTTGTAGTTCAGGGTGTTGGTCTCACTGTCACCGAACTTCAGTTCCTTGGCCCAATGCAGCTTCTTGCCTTCGGCATCGTAGCGTGGCGCTGCGGCCCAGCCGACCAGTTGTACCGGCTCGTAACCGTTCTCTTCACGCCAGGTGTTGGCCTCGCGCATGTCGGCCTGCATGTCCTTGAGCATGTCGCCATAGTCGATGTCAGCGGCGTCCTCGTCGGACACGTAGCCACTGTCTTCATATTCGACGGTCACGCCCCAGGACTCATCGGCCAACGGCGACACGCCGGCCGGCAGCATCATGCCCAGCGGCGGGACATCATCCGGCGGGTTGCCCCAAGCGTCGACCAGCAGGCGCTGGGCATTCTCACCGTCGAGAAACACCAGCGAATCGGGCAGGTTGAGGGTGGCAAGATCATTGCCCAGGACGACGCGGCCGCTCTTGAACTCCAGGCTGGCGACGAATTCTTCCGGGCTGATGTACTGCGCCGAATCATCGCTCTCGCTGACGTCCTCGCTGACCGCAGCGCTGTCTGGCTCGATCTCGGGGTTGGCGTAGGCTACACAGGTGAATGGCAGGACGGCAGCCAGCGCGGCTGCCAGGATCGAATCCTTGATCGACATGGAAACTCCAGTAACACGAGAGAGGGTTAAATGTAACGCCGTATTACATTAACACGCCCTGCCTCGTGCCCAGGCGAACCAGTGCACTTTTTGTGGCTTTTGATCCCAGGCAACCAACCGCCGGATCAGCGCAAAACACGCCCGGCGCTCGCCTGTCGTCAGTGCCAGTGCCGTTGCTGCGCTCGCCGGGTGCGGCCCGCTCCGAACAGCCAGCCGCACAGCACCACCAGCACCTCGATCAACCAGGCCAACAGCAAGGCGCTGATCACACCCCAGAGAATCGCATCCGGGGTGAACAGCACCTGGTACCGGTAAGCCTGCAAGGTTTCCTCGAACAACTCGTGATCGGCAGCGGTCGCCAGGTGCCAGGCCTGGGTGTACCAGGGGCCCTGCATGGCCTGCCATTCCCGTTCGAGCAAGGCCGAGCGCTGCACCAGGTGCCCGACGCTATTGGCATCGCTGCGCATCACCGGGTCGTCGCTGACGCGGTAGTGCGCCACCAGTGCGTCCATATCGCCCTTGAAGAAATTGCGCGCAGTTTCCTGAAAGCCTTTGAGGCTTTGCTGCGACTCCAGGCGATGGGCTTCGACGCGCTTGGCGTAGTCATCGATGAAACCCGGCACCTGCACGCCAAGCAACAGGCCGAAGGCGAACAGCGTCAGACGCAGGTAGCTTCTAAGCATGGGGTCAGGCCTTGCCGTGAGTGATGCATTCGCCGCGTCGCCACAGGCGCCATTCGCCCGGCTGATACAGCGACCATTGTTCGTTGTCGGTCAGGGGTTCGGTGGCGATGACCGTCACCACGTCGTTGGGCGTGGTTTCCGACTGGAAATCCACCTTCAGGTCGGCGTCCTTGAGTTGCGCGGGGCCGAACGGCGCGCGCCGGGTGATATGCGCCAGCTTGGTCGAGCAGAAGCTGAACAGCCAATCGCCATCGCTGAGCAGGCAGTTGAATACGCCAAGCTGACGGTAGCTGGCACAAGCCGCTACCAGCACCGGCAGCAGCATTTCCACCGATACCGGCTCGGGAAAGGCCCGGCGCACGCGGTTGAGCAGGTCGCAGAACGCTGCCTCGCTGTCGGTCTCGCCTATCGGTCGGTAGAAACTGGTGGAGCCCTGCAGGCCGGCCAGTTGCCCGTTGTGTGCGAAACACCAGTTACGCCCCCACAGCTCACGGCTGAAAGGATGAGTGTTGACCAGGCAAACCTTGCCGACGTTGGCCTGACGAATGTGGCCGATCACCACCTCGCTCTTGATCGGGTAGCGCTGCACCAACTGCGCCACCTCGGACTCACTGCTCGCCCGCGGGTCCTGAAACAAACGCAGGCCGCGCCCTTCGTAGAAGCCGATGCCCCAGCCATCGCGATGCGGGCCGGTGCGGCCACCACGCTGCATCAGCCCGGTGAAACTGAACACGATATCGGTGGGTACATTGGCGCTCATGCCGAGCAATTCGCACATCGAATCAATTCTCCTTGCCGAGGATCAGGCGTAGACGATCGGCTTCATCTTGCAGACGCGCTTCGATTCGCTTGCGGCCCATTGGCAGAAAACGCACCAGCAATCGCCAGAGCAGCGCCGGCAGGTCGCCTGGCTGGCGTGGAATCAGGTGTAAATGAAGGTGGGGCACGTGCTGATTGGAATCTGGACCATCGTTGATCAGCAGGTTGATGCCGTTCTTGCCAAAGCCCGCCTCGCGCAGCGCGGCGGCGATACGCTCGGCCAGCGTCAGCAGACGCTCACGCACCGCCGGCGGCAAGTCACGCAGAAACGGTGCATGCAGACGACTGACGATCAACACATGGGCCGGCCGCATCGGGAAGATATCCAGCAGCACGATGAAATCTTCGTCTTCGTACAAACGATGAGCGGGTAGCCGTTGCTCGGCAATGGCACAAAACACGCAATCCATCGGGCCTCCCTTGCACAAGGCCATCATGCTGAACGCCTGGGCCGACAGGCGCAAGGGGTCAGATCAAATACGCGGCTCCATGCGACCCGAACGATCACGCCCGTAATCGCGTGCTGGCAGGTCGTCGTCTTCTTCCATGCGTTCGCGCAAGGTACGCGGGTCCTCGTCGGCCTCGGCCACCTGCTCGCCCTTGCGCCCTTTCCACCAGCGCTCGATGGGCCAGCGCACGGCGACGAACAGCAGGTAAACAGCCAAGGCAATCAGGCTGTAGAGCGCCAGATCGGCGACAGCACGCCAGGCGTTGTTGCCGACCTTGAGCAATACGTCCATGGCGGTGACCGCAAGAGCCGGCGCGAACAGCTCGCGCGTCGGGTCGACAATGGTAGGGCTGAACAGCAACACGGCCACCAGCACGGCGAGCGGCTCGCGCAGGTAGCGCCACATCCAGCTGGTCAGGCGCATCCACACCAACAGGCAACCCAGGGCAGCAATCCCGTAGGCCGCCCAGGCCATGAGGTAGTCGTTTTCATTCATCATAAGCAGGCGCCGGCGTGGCAGGTCTGGCAAAGGGGCGCTTATGATAACGGCTTTTGCCCAATGCGGCGCCCCCGCCGTCGCCCTCTCGTTCTCTGGAGCTACGCCATGTCCTCTGCCCCCATCGCCCGCCAGGAAGCCGGCAAAGATCCCTATCGCTGGCTGGAAAACCGCGACAGCGATGAGGTCCTGGCGCACCTGCAGGCAGAAAACGCCTACCTGGATGCCGTGCTGGAACCGCAACGAGCCCTGCGCGAGCAACTGTTCGAGGAGATCAAGGGGCGCATCCGCGAGACTGACCTGTCGCTGCCAACGCCCTGGGGCGACTACCTCTATTACCAGCGCACCACGGCCGGTGACGAGTATCCACGGCACTACCGCTGCCGTCGCCCAGCCGATGATTCGCTGCAGGTGGACGCGGCCAGCGAAACGCTGCTGCTCGACCCCAACGCGCTGGCCGACGGCGGCTTTCTTTCCGTCGGGGCTTTCAGCATCAGCCCCGACCAGCAGCGCCTGGCCTACAGCCTCGACAGCAGCGGCGACGAGATCTACCGCCTGTTCGTCAAGGAGCTCGCCAGCGGCGAAATCAGCGAACTGCCCTTCGACGACTGCGACGGCAGCATGACCTGGGCCAATGACAGCCAGACGCTGTTCTTTACCGAACTGGACGAGACCCACCGCCCCTACAAGCTCTACCGCCACCGCCTCGGTGACAACGCTGCGCAAGCCGTATTCGAGGAAGCGGATGGCCGTTTTTTCCTGCATTGCTACCGCTCCAGCTCCGAGCGCCAGCTGATTTTGCAACTGGGCAGCAAGACCACTAGCGAAGTCTGGGTGCTGGATGCGCAACAGCCGCAGGGCGACTTCAGCTGCCTGGCCCCGCGCGAAGAAGACCATGAATATGACGTCGATCACGGCATGCTGGACGGCCAGTGGTGCTGGTTGATCCGCAGCAACCAGAGTGGCATCAACTTCGCGCTGTACCGCGCCACCGAGGACAAGCCACAGCGCCCGCACTGGCAACAGATTCGCGCTCACGACCCACAGGTGATGCTCGAAGGCGCCACGCTGAATCAGCGTGCGCTTACCCTTGCGTTACGTGAAGGCGGCCTGCCGATCCTCGAAGTACAGCCGCAGGGGCTGGCGCCCTATCGCGTGCAACTGCCGGATGCGGCCTACAGCCTCTATGTGCAGGACAGCCTGGAATTCCACAGCCCGGTGATCCGCCTGCGCTATGAAGCGCTGAACCGCCCTGCGCAGGTACGCCAACTGAAACTGGCTACGGGCGAACAGCAAGTTCTCAAACAGACACCGGTGGAAGGCCCGTTCGATGCAGATGCCTATGAGAGTAGGCGTCTCTGGGCCAGCGCGGCCGACGGTACGCAGATCCCGATCAGCCTGGTAGCGCGCCGCGAGGTATTCGCCGCCGGCAAACCGGCACCGCTCTATCTCTATGGTTACGGCGCCTACGGGGCGAGCCTCGACCCCTGGTTCTCCCATGCGCGCCTGAGCCTGCTGGAACGCGGTTTTGTCTTCGCCATCGCGCACATACGCGGCGGCGGCGAGATGGGCGAAGCCTGGTACCGCGCTGGCAAGCTCGAACACAAACAAAATACTTTCGACGATTTCATCGCCAGCGCCGAGCGCCTGATCGCCGAAGGGCTGACCACCACTTCGCAACTGGCGATCAGCGGCGGCAGCGCCGGCGGCCTGCTGATTGGCGCCGTACTCAACCAGCGTCCCGAGCTATTCGCCGCCGCCATCGCCGAAGTGCCGTTCGTCGATGTGCTCAACACCATGCTCAACCCGGACCTGCCGCTGACCGTGACCGAGTACGACGAATGGGGCGATCCGAATCAGCCCGAGGTCTTCGAGCGCATCAAGGCGTACGCACCTTACGAGAACGTCCACGCCCAGGCCTACCCGCCCATCCTCGCCGTCGCCGGCTACAACGATAGCCGCGTGCAGTACTGGGAAGCAGCCAAATGGGTGGCGAAGCTGCGTCGTGACAAGACCGACGACAACCCGCTGCTGCTCAAGACCGATCTCGGCGCCGGCCATGGCGGCATGAGTGGGCGTTATCAGGGCATCAAGGATGTGGCGTTGGAGTACGCGTTTCTATTCCGTGTGCTCGGGATAGCACACCCGTAGGAGCGGTTGGGCGGCATTGCGCTTCAGCAGCGAGACACCAAGCATCGCGGCTGAAGTCGCTCCTACGAAAACCGATGATCAGTCCTGCTTGCGTTGCCCATCCAGCCCCTGGCTGTTGCGGCGCAGTTGCTCATCCAGTTGCGGAATTGGCTGGTCACCGGTGGATTTCGGCGCAGTCCCTGGGGGCGTTTGGCCCTGGGGCGGCGGTAAAAGGGGCGCCGATCCCTGGCGCTTGATCGTACTGGGCGTGGAAGGCTGGCCGTATGGCTGCGGCGTGGCGGTGCCCGGTGCGCCCGCCCCAGGGGCGGACGGCATACGCATCGGTTCCTGAGCCCAGGCCAGACTGCCAAGGCTGGTGGCCAGAATCATCACGGCGAACAGAGGCAAGCGCATGACATTTCTCCTGTGCAGCTGGCTTTCGTTCTATTCTGGCAACATATCCAGACAAGCGTTCACCTCCGATAACAGGTTCCGCCATGAGCACCAGCAACAACCCCTATTATCTGTCCGCCCAGGCCGAAGAAGGCTACCGGCAGAAAGCGCTGAAAATGTACCCCCACGTCTGCGGCCGCTGCGCCCGTGAGTTCTCTGGCAAGCGCCTGAGCGAACTGACCGTGCACCACCGCGACCACAACCACCACAACAACCCGGCCGATGGTTCCAACTGGGAGCTGCTGTGCCTGTTCTGTCACGACAACGAACACTCGCGCTACACCGACCAGCAGTACTTCGCCGAAGGCTCCACCGCCAGCCCTCAGGCCGCCAAATCGACCTACAAGGCCTTCGGCGATTTGGCCAGCCTGCTGAAAAAGGACTAGGGCGTGGCACTCGGCACCGTATAATCGGTGCTTTTGCGAGTGCCACCGTGGCCAACAAGAGATACGCCTGCATCGGCCTGTTCAATCCGAAATCGCCGGAAAACGTCGGTTCTATCATGCGTGCGGCAGGCTGTTATGGCGTCAGTTCGGTGTTCTACACCGGAACCCGCTATGACCGCGCCAAGGATTTCATCACCGATACCAAGAAGGTTCATCAGGACATCCCGCTGATCAACATCGACGATCTGCGCAAGATCCTGCCGCTGGGCTGCACCCCGGTAGCGGTGGAACTGGTCGATGATGCCCGCGCCCTGCCCGCCTATACCCATCCCGACCGGGCGCTTTACATCTTCGGCCCGGAGGACGGCTCACTGCAGCAGGAGATTCTCGACTGGTGTGGCGCCGAAGTGGTGTACATCCCGACCCAGGGCTGCATGAACCTGGCCGCGACGGTCAACGTGGTGCTCTACGACCGCCTGGCCAAAGGTAACAACACCCGCTCCGGCCCCCTGTTCTGACCACGAAGCGCTAACGCTCAACGCAGCAAACGCGTGTCCAGGGTCTTCGACGGACCGCCGATGACGTTCTCGGTGATGTCTATGAAATCCTTGGTGCTGACCTTGTCCAGGCGCATCAGGCCACGAGTGACGTCATCGAGCGACAGATTGCCCTTTTCCTTGGTCTTCTGCCGAATCTCGCGATCCAGCTCCTGCAACAGCAACACCGCACGCGCCGTGACCGGGCCACTGGCGTTGTCGGTACGCAGGCTGTTGACCGGTTTGCTCCAGCGAATCAGCTGCTCGCGGATTTTCTGATAGCGGTCCTCGCTGATGCCGCCAGCACGGCGCATCAACTCGATGGCGTAATACTCGGCCAGGCCTTCGGCGATCCAGTCGCTGCGCTCACGGCCATAGATACGGCCGAACACGTGCACCAGTTCGTGCACCAGGGAGCTGGTGCCATTCTCGCTGACCAGCGGGCGATCAGCATGCATGAAGTAGGAGTTGGCCGCCGACAGACCGCCGCGCCACATCGGGTCGCCAGCGCCGACGATCAGCAGCTTGTCCGGATCACGTGGGAACACCTGCTGCATCTGCGGCCAGACGAAGGTGAGGAAGGTCATGATGTCCATGCGCCGCATGCCCTCGCCGATGGGCGCGGAAATGGCGACTTCGGTGTCGCCCAGACGGGTGCGACGGGTGCCGAGCTTGCCGGCGAGCATCCAGCCGGTCGGGCGGTCGAACTTGCGCTGCGGGTTGTCGATGCGGAAACGGTTCTTGCCGATGCGCGGCCAGCCAGTCTCCACGCTCTTCCAGCCCTTGGGCAGGTCGAATTGCAGGCGCGCCACCAGATCAGTCTTGTCCCTCTGGTCGAGCTTGGCCGCTGGCACCAGGTCATCACCGCGAAACAGCGCCCAGTCCTGGGTCATCCGGGCGTCGTAGCGACCCGGCTTGCGCTCGTTGTCGATCAGCACGCGGTAACTCAAAACGCTCTTGCCCTCTCCCGGCTGCCACTTGCCGCGCCCGGCCTGCTCCTGCGACCACTGGCCGTCGGCCTTGAAGTCGCTGAAGCGACCGTCTTCGCCGAGGTTGAAGTCAAGACTGCGCACGCGCTCGCCCTTCTCCAGGGTGATGCTGACTTCAGCCTGATTGCTCTCCGGCAAGAAGCGCACGCGGTAATCCAGATCGACCTTCTGCGTGGCGGCGAAGGCCGGCAGACTCAGAAGCAGCAAAGACGAGTACAACGGCAAGCGAAGGGACATCGAGCGAACTCCTGATGCTGAACGTGGCGGCATATGACAGCTGCGCCACAGGGCAAATTCCATGGACGGCAAACAGAATTGCCACGAAGCCGCGTGGCAATCAACCTGCGCGAAAAATCAGATGATCTTCCCAGTCGTCTTCGGCCACGCTGTTCTCACTGAGCATACGTCCTGATTGGGAAATGCGCTCGGCGTGCACGGCACCCGGGTCGCCGCAGACCAGGTGATGCCAGTGCGGCAGGTCCTTACCTTCGCTGACCAGGCGATAACCACAGGTCGGCGGCAGCCAGCGGAACTGATCGGCCTGCGCCGGGGTGAGCTGAATGCAGTCAGGCACGTGCTTGACCCGATTGGGGTAATCGCTGCAACGGCAGGTTTGCAGGTCCAGCAGCTTGCAGGCGATGCGCGTGTAGTAGACGGCGCCGTCGTCTTCGTCCTCGAGCTTCTGCAGGCAGCACAGACCGCAACCGTCACACAGCGACTCCCACTCGCGCGCATCTAGCTGGGCGAGTGTCTTGCGTTTCCAGAAGGGTTCGAGGTCGGCAGCCATGGCAGCAGTATGGATTCAAGCGGAAAAATCGCGGCAGTCTAGCGTGGGCATCCGCCCCGGCCAAGCGGCGCATGCCGAACGGCGGCCCTGGGCAGCCGCCCGTACGGTGCACCCATGCGCACCAACTGGATGCTCAGTAACCGCGGGCGAAATCCACTTCACCCCGTAACGGCTGTCCGGCTTGCCAACGCGCCAGGTTGTCGATGAACAACTCGCCCATCAAGGCCGGATCGGTGGGCGCCGAGCTGTGGCCGGTGAGTAGCAAACGCGGCGCCGTCCAGAACGGATGGCCTGGCGGCAAAGGTTCTTCACGGCAGACGTCGATCACGGCTGCGGCCAACTGGTTCTGCTCCAGCGCGGCCACCAGGTCGGCATCGACCACGGCAACGCCGCGCCCGGCATTGATCAGCACCGCCTGCGGGCGGAACTGGGCGAGCAGCCGAGCATCGTACAGATCGTGCGTGGCCGGCGTGTCCGGCAGCAGGTTGACCACGTAATCGGCCCAGGCGGTCAGCCGCGGTAGGTCATCCATGCTTGCCACTTCGGCAAAAGGCACCTGCTCGCGCGCCTGACTGGCGACGCCACGCAGTTCCACGCCGAAGGGTTGCAGAAACTCGGCCACGGCCTGACCGATATCACCGCAACCGACCACCAGCACGCGGCGCCCGCACAGGCTGCGCGGCAGGCTGTGATCCCAATGCTGCTCGACCTGCGCCGCCAGGCGGGCGAACAGACGCCGCTCGTGGGCCAGCATATGGCCGAGCACGTATTCGGCCATTACCTGTCCGAAGATGCCGACCGCACGGGTCAGGCGGTAATCACGCGGCAAACCTTCCGCCAGCAGCGGCGTGATGCCGGCCCAGGTCGATTGCAACCACTGCGGTCGCGCGCCGTCGCGCAACAGCGGTGCGAGCAGGTCGGGTTGCCCCAGCCACAGGTCGCACTCGCCGGCGACCACACGCAGCTGTTCGAGCTGCGCGCTGGCGACCAACTGCAGGTCGGGGCAGGCGCTACGGATACGCTCGGCGTAGAACGTATGCTCCTCTTCGGCGATCAGCAGGCGCATCGTTTACACCGGATCGTTGCGGCGCAGCAGTTCGTCAGGCAGGTGCTCGATGTACTCTTCCTCGGGCGGCGGCATCTGCAGGTGATAGCCCTGCTTCTCGAGGTTCTCCAGCACCTGGGCAATGTCCTCGCGGGCCAACTGACGCTCGGGGCTGAGCACCAGGTCGAAGGCATGCGCGGGCGGGCCGAAGACACTGAGCAGTCCTTCAGGTACACGCGCCAGAGCATCGGCCTTGAGTACGTAAAGGTACATCTCGTTCTTGCGCGAACTCTTGTAGATGGAACAGATGCGTTTCACGCGGATTCTCCTTCGGCGGCCAGGCAATCCAACAGCGCTTGGCCCATCAGCTCCCGGCGCCAGCCGCGCAGGGAGTCGGGCAATTGGTACGGGCCATGGGGGAAGCCGGTTTTCAACAGGGCTTCCAGGGTTTTCTTGCGCAGCATCAGCTCAGGGACGATGTCAAGGCGCTCACCTTCTTGCTGGCCGATGACGCGCAATTTCTTCAGCAGCGCAGAGGCTTCGATGGGCAGCGGCTCGGGCAAGGCTTCGGGCCACTGCTCGGGCGGCAGCGCAGCGGCATCACGAATCAGCTGCAGCAGTGTCTCTCCGTCCTGACGCACGGTTTTCGGGTGCATGTCCTCGATGCGCGCCAGCGTCACCAGGTTATCCGGCTGGGTACGCGCCAGCGGCCACAGCGAATGCTCGCGCAGCACGCGATTACGCGGCTGGTTGCGCGCCCGCGCCTCGCGCTCGCGCCAGGCGCACAGTGCGCGCAGGACGGCCTGCTGTTGACGCGACAGTTTCCACGCCAGCTTGGCCTCGCGCCAGGCGTCTTCCGGGGCGATCTCACGGCCCAGATTGGCGACCAGTTCGGCACCGTCCTCCAGAATCCACTCGACCTTCTGCGGCGCCAGGCGGGCCATCAGGGCGCGGTACACTTCAACGAGATGCAGCACGTCCTCGGCGGCGTAGCGCACCTGCAGCTCAGACAGCGGCCGCTGCAGCCAATCGGAGCGGGTTTCACCCTTGGGCAGCTCGATGTCCAGCAAGGCCAGCACCAGGCGCGAGTAGCCCATGGAGAAACCGAGATTGAGATAACCGGCCGCCAGTTGCGTGTCGAACAGCGGCGTCGGCAGGCTGCCGGTCAGACGTAGAAAGACTTCCAGGTCTTCACTGCATGAATGCAGCACCTTGACCACGGTCGGCGCTCCGAGCAGCGCGGCGAACGGACGCCAGTCGCTGATGCGCAGGGGGTCGATCAGGTAGGCGCCGTCGCCAGCGCTGACTTGCAGCAAACCGGCGATGGGATAGAAGGTGTCGACGCGCATGAACTCGGTGTCCAACGCGACGAAGGGCTGCGCCTGCCAGGCAGCGCAATGCTCGGCCAGGCTGGCGTCGTCGAGAATCCAGTGAATGTCGTTAGCCACGCGGCTCTCCCGTCTAGAATGCCGCGCAGTATATATGCCCAGGCCAGCGCACGGGGCAGCAGCCTGCCGCCGATAACGGGAACTGTGTAATCTGTGCCGCGCACCACCTCCGAAACGGAAGAACAACAATGCTGAAGAAACTGCTTGCCCTGGTCGTCATGCTGCTGGCCGCAGCGGCCAGTTACCTGGCCCTGACGCCCAGCCCGATCGATCCGCTGCCCTGGGATGCCGCGCCCCCCCCGGCGATGACTGGAACACTGGAGCCCAACGACACCCTGATGAAAGCCGAGCTGCTGGCGCGCGGCCAGGTGCATGGCCCGGAAGACACCGCCGTCGACAGCCAGGGCCGGGTGTACGCCGGCCTGCATGATGGCCGCATCGTTCGCGTGCAGGAAGACGACAGCTTGGAAACCTTCGCCGACACCGGCGGCCGCCCGCTGGGCATGAACTTCGACGCCAGCGGCAATCTGATCGTCGCCGATGCCTACAAGGGCCTGCTGAGCATCGACCCGCAGGGCGCGATCAAGGTGCTGACCACTGAGGCTGAAGGCCTGCGTTTCGCCTTCACCGATGACCTGGACATCGCTAGCGACGGCACCATCTATTTCAGCGACGCCTCCTCGCGCTTCGAACAGCCGGACTACCTGCTCGATCTGCTCGAGGCACGCCCTCACGGCCGCCTGCTCAGCTACAACCCGGCCAGCGGCGAGACCCGTGTACTGCTGAAAGACCTGTATTTCGCCAACGGCGTGGCGCTGTCGGCGAACGAGGACTTCGTGCTGGTCAACGAAACCTATCGCTACCGCATCACCCGCTACTGGCTCAAGGGCGACAAGGCCGGCCAGCACGACATCTTCATCGACAACCTGCCGGGCCTGCCGGACAACCTGCAGGGCGACCGCAAGGGCACCTTCTGGGTGGCCCTGCCGACCCCACGCAAGGCCGATGCCGACTTCCTCCATCGCCACCCCTGGCTCAAGGCGCAAATGGCCAAACTGCCGCGCGCGCTGTGGCCGAAAGCGATCCCTTACGGCTTCGCCATCGCCCTCAACGAGCAAGGCGAGATCGTCCGCAGCCTGCATGACACCAGCGGCACGCATCTGCGCATGGTCACCTCGGTGAAACCGGTAGGCGACTACCTGTACTTCGGCAGCCTGGACAACGATCGCATCGGTAAACTGCAGATTCACTGAGCACACAGCTGCCCAGGTCACTCAAGACCTGGGCAGCCCGCTCAGACCTTCTGGGCAATCCAGATGGTGTGCCGCGTGCCCCGATTACCGTGGGCATACACCTGCACCGCTTCGCCCTTGAAGCCGGCCTTACGCACCTTCTCCGAGAACGCCCGGTCGGCGCTGGATGACCACACCGCCAGCATGCCCTTGGGCCTCAGTGCCTTGGCGCACTGACGCAGGCCGTCCATGCTGTAAAGCCAGTCATTGCCCTTCTGGGTCAGCCCCTCGGGGCCGTTGTCGACGTCCAGCATGATCGCGTCGTAACACTGCTCAGCGGCCTGCAGCACCTTGGCGACGTCCTCCTGAATGATCACTGCACGCGGGTCATTCAACGGATAACCGGACTTCGCCCCGAGCCGGCCACGGTTCCATTCGACCACTCCAGGCACCAACTCGGCCACCGCTACCTCGGCGTCGGCTCCAAGGTTCTGTAGCGCCGAAGCCAGGGTGAAGCCCATGCCCAGACCACCGATCAGTACCCGCACCTGTGGCCGACTCGCGATCTGCTTGCAGGGAATCGCGGCCAGGGCATCTTCCGAGCCGTGCATGCGCGTATTCATCAGTTGCCCGCCATCGCCGCCGGCAATCTTGATCACGAAATCTTCGCCGTATTCGAACAGGTTGAGCGCACCATCCGTACCGGGAATAGGAGCGGTATCGAGCAGAACGAAGCGTTTCATAGAAGGCGAAGACCTGAGTAGCGAGCCAGAGGGCAGGCAGCATGCCTGAATCGGCCTGGCAACACAGCCCCGCCAAAAACGACGAGGCCCCGCGTTCTCACGCGGGGCCTCGAGTCTACTGCGATGGGCTCAGACCACGCCTTGCGCCAGCATCGCATCGGCGACCTTGACGAAGCCGGCGATATTGGCGCCCTTGACGTAGTTGATGCGGCCATTCTCTTCACCGTGATGCACGCAGGCATGGTGAATGTTCTGCATGATGCCGTGCAGACGCTCGTCCACCTCACCAGCGCTCCAGTGCAGGCGCATGGCGTTCTGGCTCATTTCCAGGCCGCTGGTGGCCACACCGCCGGCGTTGGACGCCTTGCCTGGTGCGTAGCAGATGCCGGCCTCAACGAACAGGTCCACCGCTTCCAGGGTCGAAGGCATATTGGCGCCTTCGGCCACGCAGATGCAGCCGTTCTTCAGCAGCGCGCGGGCATCCTCGCCGTCCAGCTCATTCTGCGTCGCGCAAGGCAAGGCGATATCGCAGGCCAGGCCCCACGGACGCTGCCCGGCGAGGAACTGCAGACCATAGTGTTCAGCCATCTCGCGCAGGCGGCCACGACGCACGTTCTTCAGCTCCATCAAGTACTGCCACTGTTCATCGCTGAGGCCGCCCTCGGCATACAAGGTGCCTTCGGAGTCGGACATCGAAATCACCCGGCCGCCCAGCTCCATGACCTTCTGCGCGGCGTACTGGGCAACGTTGCCGGAGCCGGAAATAGCCACACGTTTGTCCTCGAAACCCTGGTCGATACGTTTGAGCATCTCCTGGGCGAAGTACACGCAGCCATAGCCGGTGGCCTCCGGACGGATCAGGCTGCCACCGTAGCTCAGGCCCTTGCCGGTCAGCACCGAGGTGAACTGGTTGGACAGGCGCTTGTACTGACCGAACAGGTAACCAATCTCGCGACCGCCGACGCCGATGTCACCAGCCGGTACGTCCAGATCGGCGCCGATGTGACGGTACAGCTCGGTCATGAACGACTGGCAGAAACGCATAACCTCGCCTTCGCTCTTGCCCTTGGGGTCGAAGTCTGAGCCGCCCTTGCCGCCGCCCATGGGCAGCGAGGTCAGGGAGTTCTTGAACACCTGCTCGAAAGCGAGAAACTTGAGTACACCCAGGTTTACCGAGGGGTGGAAACGCAGGCCGCCCTTGTAGGGACCGATGGCGCTGCTCATCTGGATACGGTAACCGCGATTGACCTGCACCTGACCACGATCATCGACCCACGGCACGCGAAACAGAATGGCCCGTTCCGGCTCGACCATGCGCTCGAGAATGCCGGCATCGCGGTAGCGCGGGTTGGCCTCGAGGAAGGGCCACAGGCTACGCACCACCTCTTCCACCGCCTGGTGGAATTCCGGCTGATCGGGGTCGCGCTGCTTCAGGCGCGCCAGGAAAGAATCGACGGACAACGACATGCGGCACCTCGACACCACAAAGACAAAGTGGCCGGCACTCTAGCAGGCAGCAAAGCACCAAAACAGATCAAAATGTCGCCTTGATGAAACTTTTTAGTGCGCTAACAGCGAATAAAGATTTGAAATGCCTCTATCGCGCAATTATTCCCACCCATAAACGCACCAAATAATGGCCTATCGCGCACGAATATCGATCACTCATGTTTGGATCGAGCTCACCGCTGGCGTTACAGCTTTCCCAAATGAGTGTGAGAAGGCTTTTCTTCGCAGAGGCCCAATAGAGGGCCAGGCGGTATGATGCCGCAAACCCTGCTACGAAACAGGAGGCTGCATGCCACTCGCTCAACTGATCAGTGCGGAACACCTTCAACAGCGTCTAGGCCAAAACGACCTGCTGGTACTGGACTGCCGCTTCGCCCTCGAAGACCCAGCCTATGGGCGCCGCAGCTACGTCGAGGGGCATATCCCGGGCGCGCACTTTCTCGACCTGGAGCAGGACCTGTCCGCCCCGGTGATCAAGGGCGTAACCGGTCGCCACCCGCTCCCCGACCCGAGTTCTCTGGTCGAACGCCTGCGCAGCTGCGGACTGCGGGCGGATAGCCAGGTCGTGCTGTATGACGACGGCCCCGGTGCGTTCGCCGCACGCGCCTGGTGGTTGCTGCTGTGGCTGGGCAAGCGTGATGGTTTGTACCTGCTCGATGGTGGCCTGAAAGCCTGGCGTGAAGCAGGACAGGAACTGACCACCACGCCACCTAGCAACACCCCGGGCGATTTCTCCGCGCAACCCGACAGCAGCCTACTGCTGACTGCCGATCACCTGGCCCAGCACTTGGGCAACCCGGAGCTGACCCTGCTCGACGCACGGGCACTGCCACGCTTTCGCGGCGAGGTCGAGCCTCTCGACCCGGTCGCCGGGCACATTCCCGGCGCACGATGCGCCGTGTTCACCGACAACCTGGGTAAGGATGGCCGCTTCCTTCCGGCAACGGTACTGCGCGAGCGTTTCGACGAGCTGCGCGGCGAACGCCCGATGGAAAATCTGGTGGTTTACTGCGGCTCGGGGGTCACGGCCTGTCACAACCTGTTCGCCATGAGCCTCGCCGGTTATCCATTGGCGCCGCTCTACGCAGGCTCCTGGAGCGAGTGGATCACCGATCCGACGCGCCCGGTAGCCACGGGTGATTGATCGAGGGTTTTAAGCACCAATCGAAATATGCCCAATAACTCAAATCCGGAATTAATTTAAAAACAGCCCTTTATAGCTGAAATATCACACTAGACTTGAGAATGAGCGGCTAACCCCGCTCCCGGTGGGGCCTTTATCGAAAAGCCCAGACCGTTGAAAAACGTCAGCGAGGCAGGCAAGACAAGGCAAAAACAGCCGAGAAACGGTCGGAATCGCGCTCGATTTTACAAGCGTGAATGAGCATTTCGACTGGGCTCGCACACGAGGCTGTTTTTAACGCAGGATTGCCAACGCACGACTGCATGGATGCAGGAGGTAGAGCGACGCAGGAAGCCAAAGCCGAGATAGTTTTTCATCGGTCTGCAAACAGCTGCCACGCGCCCGGCCCTACCGGCACCCTTGCGAGGATGCCATGGGAATTGCCGCCTGCGATCTCAGCCAGCATGTGATCCGCCCTACCCTGCTCTATCTCGAACGCCATAGCGCCACTGCCGAGGCACTGCTGCTAGGGGCTGCGGCTTGTCAGTCAGCTCTGGGCAGTGCGCTGGACACCCCGCAAGGCCACGGTTTGTATCGCATCAGCGAACAGCGCCACCAGATACTCTGGGACCAGCATCTGGCCTTCGACCCGGATCTTGCCAGCCGTGTACGTGGCCTCGCCAGCCAACACGCCTTCCTCGAGGCACCGCACATGGAGCTGACGGTCAATCTGCGTTACGCCACTGCCATTGCCTGGCTGATGATCGAAAGTGAAAAACTCGAGCTGCCAGCCGCCGATGATCTGTCGGCCTTGGGCCGGATCTGGTGCAAGGTTTTCCAGCCCCTGGCTCGTCAACATGACTTTCTCGACGCCTGGCAACGCTGCATCGAACCAGTCAGCCGGGTTGCCTGACCTAGTCGTCAGAAAATGACGCTGGAAAGATCCATACAGAATCAATCCTATTTTCCCGACAATACGCTCTATTTCGGGAACTTCAGCGCCTTGGCAGGGGTCAGGAAAAACTGTAGCGTGCGCCCCCCCGCCTCACCACAGGAGCTTCCCCGTGAGCAAACGTCTTCTCAAGACCGGTCTTGCCGTCGCCATCACTGCCACCTCGAGCCATGGTTTCGCCAGCGGCTTCGCCCTCAATGAACAAAGTATTTCGGGCATGGGTACGTCCTTCGCCGGACGCTCATCGTCGGCCGACGATGCCAGCACCGTGTTCGGCAACCCGGCCGGTATGGCCCGCCTCAAGCGCGACGAAGTCTACGTCGGTGCTGCGGTGATTCACGCCAAGAGCGATATCAGCCACGCCAGCGCCAATGCGGGCCCGCTCGCGCTGTCCGGCAGTAACGACGGCGATATGGTGCCGACCACCGGCGTACCCATGGGCTATTACGTCAAGCCGCTGGACGACAAGGTCGCTTTCGGCCTGGGCGTCTACGTACCTTTCGGCCTGATGACCGACTACGAGAGTAATTTCCAAGGCCGTTATCACGCGGATAAGAGCTATGTACGAGTGATCACGATCCAGCCGAGCCTGAGCTATCGCTTCAACGACAAGCTGTCAGTCGGCTTCGGCCCGACCTTCAACCATATCGAGGGCGAACTCAGCTCCTCCGTGCTCAACCCGCTGAGCCCGGGAAGCAACGATGGCAAGGTGCGGGTCAAGGGCGACGACACCGCCGTCGGCTTCAATGTTGGTGTGCTCTACGAGTTCACCCCGCAGACCCGTGCCGGCTTGGTCTACCATTCGCGGGTGAAGTACGAGCTGGAAGGTGATACTCGCGTTTCCGGTAGTGGCGCTCTGGCCGGCATCGCCGGCAAGTACGACGCCAACCTGGACCTGACCACGCCCGAATCGGTGGACATGTCTATCACCCACGACCTGACCGATGCGCTGACACTGCATGTCGGCAGCACCTGGACGCGCTGGAGCCGCTTCAAGGAAATCCGCGTGGAGAACGACTCCGCCACCTTGCCGGCCAACCTCGCCACCATCGTTGAGGAGCAGAACTGGCACGACACCTGGGCTCATGCGGTCGGCCTGTCGTACAAGGTCAACCCGCAGTGGACGCTGCGCACCGGTGTCGCCATCGACCAGTCGCCGATCAACAACGTCGACCGCTCGCCGCGCGTGCCATCCGGTGACCGCACCATCTTCAGCGTCGGTGCCGGCTGGAGCCCGAATCAGGACATGACCATCGATGTGGCCTACTCCTACCTGCAGGAAGAGTCGGTGGACGTGAACCACGCCAGCGCCACTCGAGGCACCTACAGTGCACGTTACAAGAACAGTGCACACGGTCTTGGCGCCTCGCTCAGCTACCGCTTCTAATCGGGCCACTGCATTGGCTAAACTCACGCGGCAGAACAACAATAAAAGCCGCGTGAGAACATCATGACTGCCCTCTGCACTACCCTGCCCGACAATCTCCGTCTGCTGTTGGTCGACGACCATCGCATTTTTCTCGATGGCCTGTCCCTGGCTCTGTCGCCGCTCAGTGCGAACCTGCAGATCCACACCGCGCACAGCGCAGCCGAAGCCGAGCAGTGCCTGCGCCAACACAGCTATGATCTGATTCTGCTCGACCTGCGCCTGCCTGACGTGCCTGGCCTGGAGCTGTTGCAGCGCTGGCTGGCGCGCGGCGAAAGCACTCCGGTGGCCATTCTCAGCGCCAGTGACTCGGCGCTGGACGCCCAAGCGAGCCTGGCGGCCGGCGCACTTGGTTTCATCCCCAAGAGCTCCGACAGCAACGCCCTGCGCCAAGCTGTGACGCGCGTCCTGCTGGGTGAAACCCTGCCGGCGCCAAGCAGCACCTCACCGCTGACACCGAGACAGTTGGAGATTCTCCAGCTACTGGCCGAGGGTCTGCCGAACAAAGCCATCAGCCGCCAGTTGGGCCTGGCCGAAGACACGGTCAAGACCCACCTCAAGGCCCTGTTCGAAACCTTCGCCGTGCATACCCGCACCGCCTGTGTCAGCGCCGCCCGCCAGCGTGGCTGGCTGTGATCAACTGACGGTCTGGCGCGCTCGCAACTGAGTGGCCAGCACTTGGCGCAAACGCGCCGGCAACAGCGGTTTGCCCAGGGGAATGACGTGAGCGGGCAAGCAGCGCTCGTGCAGCTCCGGGCTCAGGTCAGCGCTGATCAGTAGAGCCGGCAGCATCAGCCCGGCCGCCTCACGCAGGCGCTCGATGGCCTGCAGGCCATCCTCCTGCTCGGCCAGCCGGTAGTCACTGATCAGCAACTGCGGCGTATCGACACGCAATACCTGCAGCGCACTGGTCAGGTCAGCGCAAGCCTGCACCTCGCAGCCCCAGCGACGCAGCAAGCCAGCCAGCGCTTCACGCCCGGCTGGGTCGTCTTCGAGTAGCAGCACGCGCCCCTGCAAGGTCAATCCAGTATCGGCGCGCGGCGCCGCTACTGGCACCTCGGCCAGCGGCAAACGCAGGACGAAGCGTGCGCCCGCGCCCGGCTGTGAATGCAGGTGCAAGGGGTGCTCCAGCACCTCGGCCAGCTGCCGCACGATGGCTAGGCCGAGACCGAGTCCGCGCTCGGCATTGCGCCCGGGATTGTCCAGTTGACGAAATTCCTCGAACACCAAGGCCTGCTCCGCCTCACTGAGGCCGCGACCATCATCGGCCACCTCCAACACGATCTCGTCGCCATCAGGCGCTGCGCTCAACCTCAGGTGCTGCGCCTGCGCGTGTAGCAGGGCATTGTTCAACAGATTGCGCAGCAGGCGTTCCAACAACAGCGGGTCGCTGTATACCCCGCACTCGTCACAGTGCAGCTCAAGCTGCAACTCTTGTTGCTGCGCCTCTGGCGCCACTTCGGCAATCAGCCGCTCGAGCAAGGGGCGCAGGGCAAACGCATGCGACCTGGCCTGCACACCACCGGGCAAGGTCAGACGGGTGTAGTCGAGCAGCGATTGCAGCAGGCGTCCCAACTGCTCCACCGACGCGGCCAGGCGCGAGCTGATGCGCCGGGTCTGCAGGTCACCGCCCTGTTCCACCAGATGTTCGGCGTACAACCCCATGGCGTTGAGCGGCTGGCGCAGATCGTGACTGGCCGCTGCGAGCAGGCGCAGCTTGCGCGCGTCATCGGCTTCGGCGCGCTGGCGCGCCAGATCGAGTAGGCGCAGGTTCAGCCAGGCACCACGCTGACCATGCTCCTGCATATAGGCGCCGACGCTGCCGATCAGATTGGCGCAGAACAGAAACAAGCCCTGGTAAGCCAGCGCGCCACCGGTTTCACCGAACAGTACGCCGACGCCAATGAACAGCAGGCAGAAACTCCAGCTACAAAGGCTGATCGCACGAAACGACAGCCCAAGCAGGGCGTAACCGAACAACAGGATGAGGAACAGGCCGTCGTAGGGCATCTCCACGCCCTGCTGCCAGCACAGGTGAACGATCAACGCGACGCTGACGCCGTTGACCCAGTAGGCCGCGGCATAGACCAATGGCACCCTGGCAGGCGGTGCCTCGACCCGGCGGCAGTAGAAAAAGGACAGCGCCAACACCGCCAGCGCGAGCATGCGCAGCGGTAGCACCGACAGGCTGACCGGCAGCGGCATGAGCAGAAAATCCAGCAGCGCATAAATCAGCTGAAACAATGCTGCGATGGGGGCGATTAGCGGCAGGCGCCGACGAATACGCTGCACCCGATGCTCGGCAAATCCCGCCTCCAGCTCGGCAGCGAAACGCAGCGAGCGATAGCCTCGGCGCTGCTGGGCCAGCAGCAGGCGCTCACTCATGGGCGGTATCCGTCAGGGGTCGAGCGGCTCCGGTTGCTTCGCGGCGATGGCGTCATAGGTTTCCACACGGTGTCGGTCTTCACTGCTGAACAGGCGCTCGCGTAGCTGACGCTGCAGTTGCTCGTTATCTGCCTCGCTCAGCCCCCGCCCTTGCAGGCTGGCCAACTCATTGCGATAGGCCTGGTAATGCTGCTGCCAATCGCGCTCGCGGCGCTGTTCATCCAGCAGGCGCTGCACGGTCTGCGGATCATAGGTCATCGCCAGGAACTCGCGCACCTGCTGCTCATCCGCACCATCACGCCACAACTGCTCACTGCGCTGCAATTGCTCGAGCGCGAGCTGCTGGCGCTGTTCGCTTTCTCGCAGTGCATTGGGCAGACGCGCACGCAACTGTTCGAGCATCTGCGCGCGCTGCGCCTCGCCGAGGTCATCACGCTGTTGCAATGCCAGGCTATCGAGGGTGTAACGGGCATAAGCCTGTTCGGCGCCGAACAGCGCCTCCTGCGCGGCCGCAGAGAAATGGGCGCGGCGCAACTCGTCGAGACGGGCAAAAGCCGACTGCAGCGCCTGCAACTGCGCCTTCGGTTCTACCTGCTGCTGGGCATCCAGCGGCTGCTGCATAAGTGCCATGCTGGCGCGCTTGTAGTCCAGATAATCACCGAGCAGGCTGATCATCTGCCCGAGAGCGGGCTCCGGCAGACGCCGGCCGGCATCGGCCAGCAGGGCCTCGATCACCGCATCGAGCCCGGAATGATCGACGGCGCTAAGGAAATAATCGAAATAGTCGCGCACCGCCAGGTCCAGCACCAGATTACCGGCCGCATCGGTGCGCAGTTGGCCGTCCACGTCGGTATCGGCCAGGCTGGGCAAGGACTCGGCCACTGACGGCTGTGCCTCGACAGATGCCTCGGCGATAGGAAGCGACGGAGGTTCAGACGACGCTGCCCGTGACGGCACGGCGACAGTTGGCAACACCTCGGGTACCGCTGCCGGCCAGCGCCAGTACAGGGTAAGACCACCCGCAACCACCACGGCGACCAGGGAAAGACTGAAGAACTTGGACATGCAACCTCGCTGCGGCGGGTCACCCCGCCGCGTTCACCGGGATCAGACGCCCTTGTTCTTCAGGCGGTTGGCATGCTGGCGATACAGCGACACCGGCTCGGTCCAGCCACGGATGCCGAACAGATGGTTGATCGCATCGACGTGATTCATGTTGTAGCTGTCGTCGATCACCTGCCCCAGGTAGGTGGAACACACGCCTACCAAACCGTCGTTCTTCTCGCTGCCGAACACCAGGCCGGTGAAGGCCAGGAAGGGATCGGCCGCATCAAGCACGTTGGTATAGGCGGCATTACCCGTCCAGGAGTAGTAGCGGATGCTGTGCCCACGCACGTTGTGCACTTCGGTGGACTTGGCGCAGTAGCTGCTGGTGTTGACGCCCCACGGGTGACGGCTGTTCAACGAACTGGTACCTGCGGTGGTCAGGGTGCCCAGCGCGTTGATACCGCTCTGCGGGTTGCTCGACCCGGACAGCAGGTTGATCACCGCACCGAGGGCATTAGCGATGGCGTTGGCACCACCTTCGATCCCGCTGCCCGGTGGCAGCACGCCACGCACTACGTCAGCGACCTTGGAGCCCTTGTTGACGCCGTTGATCGAGGTCACCGAGGCGACCAGATCCGGACGCAGCGAAGCCGCCACGCGCGAGGTCGGCGAGCCCTGACTGTGGCCGATCAGGTTGACCTTGCCGCCGCCAGCTGCGGCCCAGGGCACGATCTGCCGGGCTAGTTCGGCGCCACGCTGCTCGCTATCGTTGAAGGCCGCGACGCTGGCGACGTGCACTCGCGCGCCGTCGCGCTCCAGGTTCCAGGGAATGGTGTGGAAGTAGTTGACCAGGCCACCGATGGTGTTGAAACCGGTCACGCCGTGTACCAGCACGATCGGGTACTTGGTCTTGGTGTAGTTGGCCTGGGCCTCGACGGCGCCAAGCAGAGCGAGTGTTGCCAGGGCAGCGGTATAGACGCGACGCATGGGTGCCTCCTTATTGTTCTTGTAGGGCACGCCGGGTGAACTGCGTCCGGCGCCTGGCCAGTCTAGGCAGGCGGACGGACACGGCCCATCGCCCAGATGGGTGAAGGGCCGTGAAACAAAAAGACCCAGAACCTGTTCAAAGTCTCGCGAGCTAGAGTCATGCAAGGAAAAAGCAGGAGAGGAAGCGGAGTGTGCTGTAGCACATGAGCATTCCGAACCTGTTTTTAACGCAGCAGGGCCGACGCGCAGCAGACTTTGAATAGGTTCTCAGGGTTGCGAAGCGATCGCCTTCTCGACGGCGGCGATCAACTCGGGATCATCCGGCTTGGTCAGGCTGGAGAAGCTGGCCACCACCTTGCCCTGACGGTCGACCACGTACTTGAAGAAATTCCAGCGCGGCTGCCGGCTCTGCTCGGCCAGCCCCTTGAACAATGGGATAGCGTTGGCACCGGAAACCGGCTGCGGTTCGGTCATGGCGAAGGTCACGCCGTAGTTGACGTAGCAGACAGTGGCCGTTTCCTTGCTGTCGGCGGATTCCTGGCGGAAGTCGTCAGATGGCACGCCGAGCACTTCCAGGCCCTGATCCTTGTAACGCTGGTAAAGCGCCTCGAGCCCTTTGAATTGCGGGGTGAAGCCGCAGAAGCTGGCGGTGTTGACCACCACCAGCGGCTTGCCCGAGAACTGACAGAGCTCGATGTTTTCACCTTTGGCGCGCAGCTTGGGCAGTTCGCCCTGCAGCATGGCCGGGCATTCGGCGGCCAGCGCTGGCAACGCCAGGCTCAACAGCAACAGGGAACAGGCAAGACGACGAAGAGACATGGCAGTGACCTCAAGCGATGACGCGATTGCACCACGCTACTCGCAGGCCCAGCCGCAAGCAACTAGCAGATACCGACACCCAGCTGCAGCAAAGCCAGCCCACCCTGGCGCCAGCCCCACCAGGCCAACGCCAGCAGCACGCCGAAGCCCAGCGCCACGGCACTGAGCGTCAGCACCTTACGGCTCATGCCGGCGCGCCCTGCAGACGCGCCACCGGCACCTCACGCACCGGCCAGTTGAGCGCGGCGGCCATCAGGCTGAGGCCGATAGAAATTTGCCAGACCAGGTCGTAGCTGCCGGTGGTGTCGTAGAGATACCCGCCCAGCCAACCACCGAGGAAGGAGCCGAGCTGGTGGAACAGGAACACGATACCGCCGAGCATCGACAGGTTGCGCACGCCGAACAGGGTCGCCACGGTACCGTTGGTCAGCGGCACGGTGGATAGCCACAGCAGGCCCATGGCGATACCGAACAGGTAGGCACTCCATTGCGTCAGCGGCGCCAGCAGGAACAGCGTGATCACCACGCCACGCAGCAGATACAGCGCACTGAGCAGACGCGGCTTGGACATACGTCCGCCGAGCCAGCCGGCGATGTAGGTGCCGAAGATATTGAACAGGCCGACCAGCGCCAGCACCGTGGTACCAGTCAGCGCCGGCAGGTGGTGATCGACCAGGTAGGCTGGTAGGTGCACGGCGACGAACACCACCTGGAAACCACAGACGAAGAAACCCAGCGCCAGCAGCCAGAAACCGGAGTGGCTGGTGGCCTCGCGCAGCGCCTCGACCAGCGTCTGCTGCGGACCATTGCTCGCTGGTGGAGGCGTCTCCTTGATCATCGCTGCCAGCGGAATCATCAACGCCACCAACAGCCCCAGGGCCAGCAGTGCTGCCGACCAACCGAGCCAGCCGATCAGCCCGAGCGTGCCCGGCAACATCGCGAACTGCCCAAACGAGCCTGCCGCCGCAGCGACGCCCATGGCCATGCTGCGTTTCTCCGGAGGTACCGCGCGCCCGACCACACCCAGGATCACCGAGAACGATGTGCCGGACAGCCCGATGCCGATCAGCAAGCCGGCACTCAGCGACAGCGATAGCGGCGAGTCGGCCATGCCCATCAGTATCAAGCCGAGCATGTACAGCACACCGCCAACGACGATGGCCTTGCGTGCCCCGAAGCGGTCGGCCAGCGCACCAGTGATCGGCTGAGCGATGCCCCAGATCAGGTTCTGCAAGGCGATGGCGAAGGCGAACACCTCACGCCCCCAGCCAAACTCCGCACTCATCGGCGGCAGGAACAGGCCGAAGCCATGGCGCGTGCCCAGCGACAGCGCGAGGATCAGCGATGCACCGAGCAACAGCCAGGTGGTTGAACGCCATGCAGTGGTCATCAGTCTCTCCAGCGAACGACCGCTAACGACCGTCCAGGCAGTAAAAATGAGTTGGCCATCAGGCCAGTTGTTCGAGCAACCTCATCAACTCAGCACGGCGACCCTCGCCCAGTTGCGCGGTCACCTCGCGCTGCGCCTGTTCCCATAGCGGCAGTGCCTGGTCGATGCGTTGCAGGCCGGCTTCTGTGAGCCGTACCTCGCGAGCGCGCAAATCGCGCCCTTCTCCCAGTTGCACTAGCCCCTGCTCTTCCAGCACCCGCACGTTGCGCCCCAACGTGCTGCGATCCAGCCCCATGGCCTCGGCCAGCACGGAAATGCTCGGCTGCCCGAGCCGCTGTACGTGGCGCAGCAGGGAAAACTGCGCACCGCCAAGCCCGACAGCAGCCAGGGCGTCATCGTAGAGACGGGTAACACCGCGACTGGCGCGGCGCAGTTGGGTACAGAGACAGGAGGTCGGCAACATGAATACAGGTATATACCCGCATCAACGATTCACACTCATACAGTTATGCACTGGGTCGGCATAACAGTTGTGTCAGAGGCTCAGCGCTAGCGCTAAAAGTGCGCCGCACTCAGCCAGCTCGACCAGTGCACCGGCCGTATCACCCGTGGTGCCGCCGAGACGTTGCAGCAAGGCGTGGCGCAGCCAGGCGAACAGCAGCAAGCCCGTCGCCAGCACCAGCAGGCCCTGCCAGCCGAACAGCAGCATGCCCAGCAGGTGCAGGCCCAGCACCCAGGGCAATTGTCGGCGCGGCAAGTGATCGACCAGCGTCTGACCCAGCCCACCGGAGCGCACATAGGGCGTGGTCGCCAACAGCAATGGTAACAGGCTGCGTCCCAGCCAGGGCAACAGCAGCAGGCAGATCCCCTGCCCGGCCTGAAGCAGCGTAAACAAGGCAGCGAACTTGAGTAGCAACAGCAGCACCAGCACCACTACTGCGATAGGCCCGCTGCGTGGGTCTTTCATGATCGCCAGGGTGCGCTCACGGTCACCAAAACCGCCGACCCAGGCATCAGCCGTATCGGCCAGGCCGTCCAGATGCAGGCCACCGCTCAGCCCCACCCACAGCGCCAGAATGATCGCTGCCTGTAATAAGGCCGACGTCTGCCCCAACAGCAGGTGCGCGCCCCATAACAGCAGGCCGAGCAACAGGCCCACGGCCGGATACCAGAGCAGCGAACGCCCCACCTGCTCCGGCGCGGGCATGCCAGGCAGCGTGACAGGCAAGCGAGTGAGGAACTGCAGGGCGATCAGCAGCGCAATCATGGCAATTCCGTCAGCTGCCCGTCGGCATCCAGGCTCAGGCGAAAACGCTGGGCGTAGCCGACGTTGACCTGCAGCAGCTCCTGGCGTGGCAGACAGCGGGCTCGCGCCAGCAGCAGACGCATGACACCGCCATGAGTGATCAACAGCAGGCGCTCGTCCGCATGGTTCTGCTGCAAGCGCCGCATGGCAGCCAGAATACGCTCCTCGAACTGCAGCAACGGCTCGCCATTGGGCGGCGTGAACGCATAGGGATCGGCCCAGAACCTGCCCAATGCATCGGCATCGCTGCCCATCAGCTCGGCAGCGCTACGCCCTTCCCAGTCACCGAAATGCAGCTCCTGCAGGCCGGGCTCAAGGTGCAGCGGCAAACCATGGGCGGCGGCCAGCTCCTCGGCAAAGCGGGCACAACGCTGCAGCGGCGAGCTGATCAGGCGATCCCAGGGGCCAGCGCCCTGCACGGCGGCACGCAACTGCGCCCAGCCCTGCTCGGTGAGCGCATCGTCCAGGCTGCCGCGCAAACCGCCACCCAGTTCGGTCTCGCCATGGCGCAGCAATTCCAGCTGCAGCATCAGCTCGGTCTCTCGGCAACGGCAGCTTCGGCGAAGGTCGCCATCTGTCCGTGCAGGGCGCAGGCCAGGCGCAGTAACGGCACGGCCAATGCTGCACCGCTGCCCTCGCCCAGGCGCAAGCCGAGTTCCAACAATGGTTCGGCCTGCAGTGCCTGCAGCACGCGTACGTGCCCTGGCTCAGCGCCGTGGTGGGCGAACAACAGCCAGTCGCGGCAACCCGGGTTCAGGCGCACGGCGAGCAAGGCAGCGACACTGCAGATAAAGCCATCGACCAATACTGCGACACCCTGCTGCGCAGCGGCCAGGTAAGCACCAACGAGGGCGGCGATCTCGAAGCCACCCAAGTGGATCAGCGCCTGCAGCGGATCGGCGATCTGCGTCCGGTGCAGTGCCAGCGCGGCGTCGATCACCCGTGCCTTGTGCGCCACACCAGCGCCATCCAATCCGGTACCAGGGCCTGCCAGCTCGCTCGCCGGGCAATCCAGCAGCCAGCAAGCCAGCGCGGCCGCCGTGGTGGTGTTGCCGATGCCCATCTCGCCACCGACGAACAGGTCGCAACCACTGGCGCGCGCGCGTTGGACGCTGTCGCGGCCAGCTTCCAGGCAAATCATCGCCTGGGCCAAGGTCATCGCCGGATCGCGGGCGAAATTCTGCGTGCCGGCGCCGACCTGCAGATGACGCACGCCAGACAGCGGCGGCAGTGGTTCGGCAGTCCCCAGGTCGATCACCTCCAGCGCTGCGTCCAACTGACGCGCGAGCACGCTGATGGCCGCACCGCCAGTGACGAAGTTGGCCAGCATCTGTCCGGTCACTGCCTGCGGATAGGCGGAAATGCCCTCAGCCACCACGCCATGATCACCGGCAAAGATGGCGATCCACAGCTTGTCCAGGCTCGGCCGCTCGCGCCCCTGCAATGCGGCCAGATGGATGGCGAGACTCTCCAGTCGCCCCAGCGAACCCGCCGGCTTGGTCAATTGCTGCTGACGCGTCTCGGCCTTGATCCGTGCAACATGATCCAGCGGCTGACACGGCCCTTGCCACCATTGCAGGCTCATAACGCCTCCCCCTTCAACACCATGGGCAAACCGGCAACTGTGAACAGCACGCGCTGGCTGCGCTCGGCCAGTGCCTGGTGCAGCCAGCCGGCTTCATCGACATAACGACGGGTGAGCTCGCCCAGCGGCACCACGCCCAGCCCGGTTTCATTGCTGACCAGCAGAATGCGCCCCGGCAGTTGCTCCACGCAGTCGAGCAGCGCCTCACGCTCGGCTGCCAGACGAGCAGGATCATCCAGCATCAGCAGGTTGGTCAGCCACAGGGTCAGACAGTCCACCAGCAGGCAACGGCCGGGCGCAGCCTGTTCGCGCAGCACGCGGGCCAGCGCCAGCGGCTCTTCGACCAGCGCCCAATGCTCTGGCCGCCGTGCGCGATGCTGAGCGACACGCTCGTTCATCTCGCCATCGAGCGGCTGGCTGGTGGCGATGTATACGACCTCCAATCCGGACTCGTCGGCCAGCTTCTCGGCCAGCCGGCTCTTGCCGGAACGAGCACCGCCGAGGATCAATTCAAGCATCTTCACTCCGTAGGGTGCGCTGTGCGCACCATTTCAAAACCTGCGGGCGCCGCGCCCCCTAGCCCAGGCCGCAAAGCGCCTTGAGTTTTTCGGTATCCAGGTGCAGTTCCACCTGATCCGCCAGGCGTTCGATATCGCGCTCGCGCAGCGCCTGGTAATCCACCGCCTGCACCTC
Organism: Pseudomonas sp. zfem001; assembly: GCF_032621725.1. Taxonomy (NCBI): domain Bacteria; kingdom Pseudomonadati; phylum Pseudomonadota; class Gammaproteobacteria; order Pseudomonadales; family Pseudomonadaceae; genus Pseudomonas; species Pseudomonas sp. zfem001. The sequence continues at coordinate 155,292 of NZ_JAVYJI010000009.1, forward strand.
ATGCAACCCGGCCCAGCGCAACAGCGCAGCGAACGCCGAGGGTTGCTCGAACAGGCCATGCAGGTAGGTACCGAACACCTGGCCATCGGCGCTAAGGCCACCGTCGCTACACCCGTCATCGAGCCGCACGGCGCCATTGAGCCCTGGCCCGCTACTGACGCCGGCATGAATCTCGTAACCGCTGACATCAGCCTGCTCCAGGCACAACCGACCGCGCACGTTGCGCAACTGTTTCTCCGGCTCCAGCAGCGTCTCGAAATCCAGCAGACCGAGACCTTCGCTACTGCCGGCAACACCTTCCAGGCCGTGCGGATCGTGAATCTGCCGCCCGAGCATCTGCAGGCCACCGCAGATACCCAGCAGCTTGCCGCCATAACGCAGGTGGCGGGTGATGGCGGCGTCCCAGCCCTGCTCGCGCAGCCGCGCGAGATCGGCGCGCACACTCTTGGAGCCAGGCAGGATGATCAAGTCCGCTGGCGGGATGGCTTGACCCGGCCCGACGAAGGTCAACTGCACCTGTGGATGCAGGCGCAACGGATCGAAATCGGTGTGGTTGCTGATGCGCGGTAATACTGGCACCACCACGCGCAAGGCCTGTTCATCCTTGGCCTGCTGACGGGTATCGACGGCGTCCTCGGCTTCCAGATGAAAATCCATCAGGTACGGCAGCACGCCGAGCACCGGCTTGCCGGTGCGCTGTTCGAGCCAGTCCAACCCCGCCTTGAGCAGTGCGATATCTCCGCGAAAGCGATTGATCACGAAGCCCTGGACCCGTGCCTGCTCGCTCGGACTGAGCAGCTCCAGGGTGCCGACCAGATGGGCGAACACGCCGCCCTTGTCGATATCGGCGATCAGGATTACCGGGCAATCGACGGCCTCGGCAAAGCCCATGTTGGCAATGTCGCCGGCACGCAGGTTGATCTCGGCCGGTGAGCCGGCGCCCTCGACCAACACCAGCTGATGACGCTGCAGCAACCGGGCATGGGACTCCAGCACCGCCGCCATCGCCACCGGCTTGTAGCCGTGATAGGTCAGCGCCTGCATATTGCCGATGGCCCGGCCGTGGATGATCACCTGGGCGCCCATGTCGCTGTTGGGCTTGAGCAGCACTGGGTTCATGTCGGTATGTGGCTGCAGCCCGGCCGCCTGCGCCTGCACTGCCTGCGCCCGGCCGATCTCGCCGCCATCGGCAGTCACGGCGGAATTGAGTGCCATGTTCTGTGGTTTGAACGGCGCCACGGAAATGCCCTGGCGCCGCGCCCAGCGGCACAGGGCCGTCACCAGGGTGCTCTTGCCGGCATCGGAGGTGGTGCCCTGCACCATCAAGGTGGCCATCAGGGCGTTTCCTCGAGACTGGCCAGGATCGGCGCACATTCCAGCAGCCCCTGCTCCAGCCGCAGCCAGCCAGCCTCATCCGCCGGCAGGCCGAAACGCAGACTGTCCAGCTCGGCGAACAGCCGCACCAAAATGCCGCGCCGCGCCAACAGCTCGGCACAAGGCACGGCGCGACGGGTGCAACAGAACTGGAACAGCGCCGAGCCACCGGTCACCGGCATGCCGCAATCACGCAGCAGCGCCGCCAGACGCTCGCCATCGGCCAGCAGGCGTTCACGCTGAAGGCGCTGCCCCTCGCCATCGACCAGCAGGCTGAGCGCCACACTGCGCGCTGGGCCACTGACGGCCCAGGGCCCCAGCAGCGTTTCCAGCTCCTCCAGCAGAGCCTGAGCAGCCAGGACGAAGCCCAGACGCAGTCCAGCCAGACCGAAGAACTTGCCGAACGAGCGCAGCACGATCAGCCCCGGCATGTCGCTGTAGGCAGCCAGGCTGTGCTCCGGCGTGCAATCGATGAAGGCTTCGTCGACCACCAGCCAGCCGCCGCGCTCGGCCAGTTCGTCATGCCAGTCAAGCAGGCGCGCCGGCTCGATCAGCCGGCCTGTCGGATTGTTCGGGTTGACCACCAGCAGCACATCCAACTGCGGCAAGGCGCGATGCACAGAACCCTCGCTGAGTCGAGTGACGCGATGGCCTTCACGACGCCAGGCAGCAGCATGCTCGGCGTAGGTGGGCGCGATGATGCCCACGCTGGCGTTACGACGTAGACGCGGCAAGGCCTGGATCGCCGCCTGCGAACCGGCTACCGGCAGCAGGCTGACGGCGCCGTAATAATCGCGCGCGGCCTGCTCCAGGCCGTCATCCGCCTCAGGCAGGCGTGCCCAGGCAGACCCCGGTACAGCAGGCAGATCCCAGCCGTAGGGCGCAACCCCGGTGGACAGGTCCAGCCAATCCTCCAGCGGGATGCCATAGCGCTGCGCAGCGGCGCGCAGTCGACCTCCATGCTCAAGCAACCCAGACCTCCCATACGATCAGGCACAGCAACCATAAGCCAACGCCCGCGACGACTCGATTCATCGCCCGCTCGATATCCCGCGCACGCGCCGCCGGGCCTTCGCCCAACTGCGGGCGTTCATGCCGCTCGCCGTGATACTCCGCCGCCCCGCCCAGGCTCACGCCCAGGCTGCCTGCGCCAGACGCCATCACCGGGCCAGCATTGGGACTGTCCCACAGCGGCGCCTGCTTGCGCCAGCACCTAAGCGCCAGGGCGGCGTGCCCAAGCAGTGCGTAGGTCAGCGCCACCAGGCGCGCCGGCAGGTAATTGAGCACGTCATCGATCTTCGCCGCTGCCCAGCCAAAACGCTCGAAACGCTCGTTGCGGTAGCCCCACATGGCATCGAGGGTATTGCTCAGGCGGTACAGCACCACACCCGGTGCGCCCGCAACGATGAACCAGAACAAGGCGGCGAAGACCGCATCGGAGCCGTTCTCCAGCACCGACTCGGTGCCGGCACGCGCCACGCCACTGGCGTCCAGCTCATTGGTGTTGCGGCTGACCATCCAGCCGACGCGCTCGCGCGCCAGAGCCAGGTCCCCCAGGCGTAGCGCCTGCGCCACCGGTTGCGCATGCTCGTAAAGGCTGCGCAGGCCGAGGGCGAAATACAGAGCGAAGATTTCCACGGCCCAGCCCAGACCACTGATCTGTACCAGCAGCCAGGTGAGCAGGGTAAGCGGCAGCACCGCCAGGCACCAGGCGGTGACGCCATGACTGCGCCAGCCGCCGCCAGCCGGGTTGAAACGCTGCTCCAGGCGCTCGGCCAGGCGACCGAAGGCCACCAGCGGGTGCGCGTGTCGGGGCTCGCCCAGTACGGCGTCCAGCGCCACACCGACACAGGTGATCAGCGCCAGACTCATCTTTCAGTCACCCCGAACTCCCCATTGATTCTCGAACAGCAGCTCGCTCAGCGGCCGTGGCGTGGCCCAGCCCTCTTCCACCAGCATCGGTTTCTCATAGAAGGCGTGCACTGGCCCCAGGCACAGCAACGCCACCGGTTTGCTACCAGCAGGCATGCCCAGCAGCTCGGCCAGCGCCTCGGGGTCGAACAGCGACACCCAGCCCACGCCCAGCCCTTCGGCTCGTGCAGCCAGCCACAGATTCTGAATGGCGCAGGCCACCGATGCCATATCCATTTCCGGCAAGGTGCGCCGCCCGAAGACATGCGCTTCGCGTCCCTCCATCAGCGCCACGGCCAGCAGCTCGGCGCAGTCACGAATGCCCTCGACCTTCAGCCGCATGAACTGGTCGCTGCGCTCGCCCAAAGCTTCAGCGGTACGCACACGCTCGGCCTCCACCAGCGCATGAGCCGCCTCACGCAATTGCGGATCGCGAATGCGCAGGAAGCGCCACGGCTGCATCAGGCCGACGCTGGGCGCGTGGTGCGCCGCTTCGAGCAGTCGCGCCAACACCTCGGGCGGCACCTCGCCGCCGGCAAAATGGCGCATGTCACGGCGCTCGGCGATGGCGCGGTATACCGCAGCACGCTCCTGCGCGCTGAAGGCATGGTCGGTCACGGACGCAACAGCGCGGCGGCTGCCTCCGGGTTGGAGGGCAGGTAGAAGTGGATATAGCTGGCGGTGAGTCGGCCTAGGCGATACACCGCTTCGGCCACTGGTTTGCCATTCGGGCAACGGCCAAGCACCAGGGGCTGCAAGGGGCTTTCCAGACGCGAGTGATGGTAGCTGTGGCCACGTAGCTCGCCTTCGGGCAACGTCACTTCCTGCAGGGCCAACGCGGTCAGCCGCGGCTGCAAGGCCGCGCTGCCGCTGAGCAGGCCGAGCATGCGCCCGTTGGCACCTTGTTTGTCGCGCAGTTCATCGAGCAGATAGAGCATGCCGCCACATTCGGCGAGCATCGGCTTGCCGGCCTGGTGATGGGCTCGAATCGCGTAGGCCATGGCCTGATTGCTCTCCAGTTCGGACAGGTACAACTCGGGGTAACCACCAGGCAGGTACAGGCTGTCCACGTCCGGCAGCGCTTGATCGGTTAGCGGCGAGAAATAGCGCAGTTCGGCGCCGAGCGCCTGCAGCAAGTCGAGATTGGCCTGATAAAGGAAGGCGAACGCGGCATCGCGAGCGACGCCGATGCGTACGCCATTCAGCAAGGGCGCAGGTTCATCGAACTGCGGCGCGGCAAAACTCACCGCTGGCGGCAGGTCGACATCGGCGCTGGCCGCCAGCGCATCGGCCGCAGCATCCAGGCGCGCATCCAGATCGGCCAACTCAGCTGCCTGCACCAGGCCCAGATGCCGACTCGGCAACTCCACCGCGGCACTGCGTGGCAAGGCGCCGAACCAGCGAATGCTGGGCGGCAGGGCATCGCGCAGGATATCGCCATGGCGCGTGCTGGCGACGCGGTTGCCGAGCACCCCGGCAAAGGGCAAGTCAGGCTGGAAGGTGGCTAGGCCGTGGGCCAGCGCACCGAAGGTCTGCGCCATGGCCGCACCATCGATAACCCCCAACACCGGTACGCCGAAATGGCGCGCCAGGTCGGCCGCCGAAGGCTTGCCGTCGAACAGGCCCATGACCCCTTCGATAAGGATCAGATCAGCCTCGCCAGCGGCCTGCCACAGCAGGCGACGGCTTTCCGCCTCGCCGACCATGGCCAGGTCGAGCTGATACACCGGTGCACCGCTGGCACGAGCGTGGATCATCGGGTCGAGAAAGTCCGGTCCGCACTTGAACACTCGCACCCGCCGTCCCTGGCGCGTGTGCAGGCGCGCCAGGGCAGCAGTCACGGTGGTCTTACCCTGGCCGGAAGCCGGGGCGGCAATCAACAGAGCCGGACAGTGACGTGCTTCCATCAGAATTCGATGCCCTTCTGCGCCTTTACCCCGGATTTGAACGCATGCTTGACCAGGCTCATCTCGGTGACCGTGTCGGCCGCCTCGATCATCCCCGGCAAGGCACCACGCCCGGTCACTACCACGTGCTGCAGCAGCGGCCGAGCCTCGAGATCGGCCAGCACTGCGTCCAGTTCGAGGTAGCCATGCTTGAGGGCAATGTTCAGCTCGTCCAGCACCACCAGGCCGACGGACTCGTCGTTCAACAGGCGCCGAGCCACCGCCCAGGCCTCTTGCGCCTTGGCGATATCGCGCTGGCGGTCCTGGGTTTCCCAGGTAAAGCCCTCACCCATCACGTGGTAGCTGACTTCCTCGGGAAAGCGGCGGAAGAAGGTTTCTTCACCGGTGCTGGCAGCGCCCTTGATGAACTGCACCACACCGACCTTGAGACCATGACCGAGCGCACGCGCGACCATACCGAAGGCACTGCTGCTCTTGCCCTTGCCATTGCCGCTATGCACCAGCAACAGGCCGTATTCGTCCTGAGCCTGAGCGATCTTTTCGTCGATCAGGGCTTTCTTGCGCTGCATGCGCGCCTTGTGGCGGGCATCGCGTTCGGTGGACTCGCTCATGCTGTGCTCCTGTACATCAGGCACCCGCGTCGGCTGTCGGTAAACAGTACGAGCAACGATGGGGAGCAGATCGCGATGGTCCGCGCGTCCTCACCCAGGCGCCAATGGCTGGTCAGGCGAGCGGAAGACAGGAAGCACAACACCCCGGGAAAACCGGAGCGTCGGCCGGACAACGCCCTCCGCGATGCCGTGAAAATGCGACAGGCCGGTCTCCGGGCTTGTGAGCGAACCAGGGTTCAGCACCGCGCCTTCCCGTGCAGTGCACAGTGGCCTTGCAGGCTGTGTGAAAACTGACGTATTCACTCGGTCTGCTTATGCGGTGTTTGACTCACCTACCGTTGCGGGGGCAGCGCCGGCATTCGGACCGGCTTCCCTGTTTCACCCCTTGGCCGCCATTCACGGCAACTCGGGGCACCTGAAGCAAGGCGCGCAGGGTAGAGGCTGGCAGCCCTGCGCGTCAACGCCGAGACCGCTCAATGCCTGGGGGTGAAGCCCGGCGGCTTGCTGGCCAGCCACTCGACGAAGGTGCGCAGTCGCTCATCACCCAGCAGCGCGTCACGGCTGTTGTAGGTCAGCGCCAGCTCCTTTTCGCTGAACAACCGATGAATCTGGTTGTGGCAGGCGCGGCAGACCCAGAGCGTAGCCGTGATGCGCTCATGACGAGCGAAACGCTTCTGCACGTAGGTCTTGTCGTGCAGGGCCTTGGGAATCAGATGATGACGCGTCAACGCAACGGGCCGCGCGCACAGCTCGCACACCTCGGGCTGAGGCGGTAGGCGAATGGGATCGACCATGGACAGTAATTCAGGGGTTACGCGCTAGCTCTGGCGTGATGACGCGCTTGGCATCGAGATAGACGCCCTGCCAATAACCGCTGGTGAGGCTGTCCAGGCGCACCGTACCGCCGGTAGAGGGAGCATGCACGAAGCGGCCGTCGCCGACATAGATGCCGGCATGGCTGACGGTGCGTCCGCCATTGGTGGCAAAGAACACCAGGTCACCGCTCTGCAGCGCGTCGCGACGCACATCTGGGGTGCGCATGGCACTCAGCTCACGCGTCGAACGCGGCAGGCTGATACCGGCAGCATCGCGATAAACGTAGCCAATCAGGCCACTGCAGTCGAAACCGCCTTCCGGGGTATTACCACCATAACGATAGGGCGTACCAACCAGGCCGAGGGCGCGGAACAGCACATCTTCGGCACCACCCTGATAGGACGAAGCAGAGACTGGAGGACTATAGATAGGCTGGGGAGAGGGAGCGTGACTGCTGCAAGCACTCAGCAGCAGAGCGAGAGCGATGAGGGCAACACGGGTCGTGACGGGCATAAGCGAGGCGATCCTGAGCCTGAATGCGCTCTACTCTGCCGCTTGCAGACAAACGGCGCAACCCTCAGCACCTGCTCAAGGCTGACAAGACAGCCTTTGAACAGATTCTGCAGTTACGCCGTATGCATCAGTTATGACGCTTGACAGCGACCTGATCTTCAACCGGAGCCAGGGCGAGCACGCGCTTGGCTTGCAGATAGCTGCGGTTCCAGTAGCTGTCGTCCAGGCTATCGATGCGCACACCACCGCTGCGGCTGCTGCTGGAGTGGATGAACTGGTCATCACCCAGATAGATGCCAGCGTGGCTGACGCGACCACGACCGCGATCGTTGAACAGGATTAGGTCACCTGGCTCCAGATCGGCACGCGCCACCTTCGGCGCATCGAGGTTGATCAGCTCACGAGTGGAACGTGGCAATTCCAGGCCGACTTCCTCGCGGAACAGGTAGCCAACAAAACCGCTGCAATCGAAACCGGATTGCACCGAAGTGCCGCCATAGCGATAGCGAGTGCCAATCAGCGAACGGCCGAGATCGAGCAGGCTGTCTGCCAGCTGCGGCATTTCATAGGGCTTGTCGTCGATCAGCGCGGTGATTTCATCATCATCGGCAGGCTCAACCTGCTGAGAGAGCGGACGAGCAACTGGCTCGACCGTGGCTTCGCTGATCTGCGGTTGCGGCGAGTGGCCGGCGCAGGCAGCGAGAAAGACTGTGAGTGCGAGAGGCACGAGGGGTGCGAAGCGTTTTAGCATGGGCACGACCGTGTCGGTTGGATTTACAAGTTGGCGACTATGCCCTCTACCAAGCCCATTTGCAAATTCTATCGTTATAAATGTGACCCAGTAGTTTCGCCGCGACATCTAAAGCGCCCGACCACTTGCTTGGTCGGGCTTGCGAAACGCTAGCCGAGAATCTCGCTCAGCGGGATAAAGCGCAGCATATCCCCTTCGCTCAGCGTGCTGCCTTCCATCACCTCGGCCAAGCCTTCTGCCCAGGCGGCGCTGCGCAAAACGCCAGAACTCTGGTTGGCGTAAGGCACCACACGCCCCTGCTCGATACGCGCCCGCAGGTACTCTCGGCGCATGCCCGGCTTGCGCCAGTTAAAACCTGCCGGTACCGCGAAGCCCAACGGCTCGACCCGATGCACGCCAAGACGACGCAACATATAAGGACGCGCCAGCAGTCCGAAGGTAACCAGTGTCGAAGCCGGGTTGCCCGGCAGACCTATTACCGGAACCCCCTGGTAATGACCGAAGGTCAGCGGCTTACCCGGCTTGATCGCCAGTTTCCACAGCGCCAGTTCGCCCGCCTCACGCAGGGCTATGCCAAGGAAATCCGCCTCCCCCACCGAAACGCCACCCGTGGAGAGAATCAGATCGACCTCGCCCAAGGCCCCCAGCGCTTCGCGGGTACGCTGCAGGTCATCGGGCAAGATGCCCGCATCCACCACGCTGCAGCCCAGCCGCTGCAACCAGGCAATCAGCAGACGCCGATTGCTGTTGTAGATCTGCCCCGGGCCAAGCGCCTGACCCGGCTCTACCAGTTCGTCGCCAGTAGACAGCACGGCAACGCGCAGGCGCCGGCGCACCGAAAGCTGCGCCGCCCCCAAAGACGCCGCCAACCCTAGCTCGATAGGCCCCAGGCGCGTACCGGCTGGCAACACACCTTCGCCGACGCGAGTTTCCTGACCTTGAGCTCGAACGTTCTGGCCGATTTTCAGCGGCTCACGGAAATGCACCCGCCCCGCCTCATCCAGCTCGACGTTCTCCTGCATTTCGACGGTATCGGCACCTGCCGGCAGCGGCGCACCGGTAAAGATGCGCGCACAGGTACCCGGCTCCAGCGACACAGGCGCAGTCCCGGCCTGAATACGCTGACTGACCGGCAGAGCCTGGCCGCTCCAATCAGCCAGGCGCAGCGCATAACCGTCCATGGCGCTGTTGGCCCATGGTGGCAAATCCAGCGCCGCAATCAGCGGCTCGGCCAGCACCCGTCCATCGGCCTCGGCCAGCGCAACCAGCTGGTTCTGCTCGATGGGCGCCGCCTCTGCCAACGCCAGCAGGCGCTCCAGCGCTGCCTCCATCGGCAACAGTCCGGGATGATCGCAACCACTCATCCGCGCGTCTCGCAGGCGCCCACCTGCTTCAGATGCGGCACGAAGTTGCAGGGACGATGGCGCGCATCCAGTTGCTCACCGAGGATGCCGTCCCAGGCAGTGCGGCAGGCGTTGGTCGAGCCCGGCAGGCAGCACACCAGGGTGCCGTTGGCCAGACCGGCCAGCGCGCGCGACTGGATGGTAGAAGTGCCGATATCGGCCACAGAGATCTGCCGGAACAACTCGCCGAAACCATCGACCTGCTTGTCCAGCAGGCAGGCGACCGCCTCCGGCGTGCTGTCACGCCCAGTGAAACCGGTACCGCCGGTGATCACCACCACCTGCACCTGATCCTCGGCGATCCAGGTCGCCACCTGGGCGCGGATCTTGTACAGATCATCTTTGAGCAGAACGCGAGCGGCCAACTGGTGGCCGGCGGCGGTCAGGCGGTCGACCAGCAGTTGACCCGAGGTGTCGGTCTCCAACGTGCGTGTGTCGCTGACGGTAAGCACGGCAATGTTCAGCGGCACGAAAACCGCATCGGCCTTGTGGTTCATGGCAGGCATCCAATTGGGAGAGAATGGGCGCTGTTATATCACACAGCCTGTCTTCGGAGACTGCCCGCATGCCCGTATCCAACCCCCTTCCCACCTGCTCGGTGCTGCTGCTTTCCGGCGGCCGAGGCCAGCGCATGGGTGGCCGCGACAAGGGCTTGCTGGACTGGCGCGGCCGCCCACTGATCGCCTGGTTGCATGACCTGACCAGACCCTTGAGCGACGACCTGATCATCTCCTGCAACCGCAACACCGAGCGCTATGCGCCTTATGCCGACCAACTGGTCACCGACGAAGATCAGGATTTTCAGGGCCCACTGGCTGGTATCCGCGCCGGCATGGCTACGGCACGCCATGAGCAAATGCTGGTCCTGCCCTGCGACGCTCCGCTGGTCGACCACGCGCTGATCGAGTCGCTGCTAGCGCACGCGGGGCCCCACCCGGTGGTGATTCGCCAGGGCAACTATTGGCAACCGTTGTTCTGCCTGCTGCCGACACGACTGAAAGACGACCTGGAACGTGCATGGCAATCCGGAGAACGCAGCCCGCAGCGCTGGTTCGGTAAATTAGCGCCCATCGCTGTCGATTGCCCTATAGAGGATGCACGACTAGCCAACCTCAATACGCCGGAAACCTTGGCAGGTCATGCCCCTTCGCACTGAAACACCGCGCACTCAGCGGAACTCATACGACAGTTTTACGTCTGAGCGAGGGTATAGCCCCACCTTTTGTACTCAAGGAGACAGACCATGAACCAACGGATAATCCCCGCCCTGCTTATGACGATCGGCCTCGCTGTGCTGGCCGGCTGCTCCTCGCCGTCGGTAATCACGCTGAATGACGGCCGTGAGATCCAGACCGTGGACAAGCCCAAATTCGATGAAGAATCCGGCTTTTACGAGTTCGAACAGCTCGACGGCAAACGCGCCACGATCAACAAGGATCAGGTGCAGACCGTCAAGGAGCTCTGAGGCAACAGCCTGAGCGCCTATATCGGCCAGCCAGATGAATGATACGAGTCGACAACCGGGTTGCCGACTCGTAGTTTTTTTCGGGCTAACCCCTTGTGCGGTAAAAGTTTTTCGGTAGAATACGCGGCATTCGGAGTGTAGCGCAGCTTGGTAGCGCGTCTCGTTCGGGACGAGAAGGTCGCAGGTTCGAATCCTGTCTCTCCGACCAAATCAAAAACCCGCCTTAATCGGCGGGTTTTTTATTGGCTGCGTTTTGTCGAACTGACTCTCTCAACTCAGAAAGACCACCACCTGCTCGGCATCGAATGGCCAGTTCAGCTCGCGGCCATTATCGCAACGGCGCAATACCGGAATACGCAATCCGTATTGCTCGACCATCCCCTCATGCTCGGCAATGTCGATCAACTCGACCAACAGGCCATTCTCGACGAACGGCATGAGCAACGCCTCGGCCACCTCGCAAAGATGGCAGCCCAGGGTTCCGAAAAGTTGGCATTCAGGCGTCATGAGCGCACCTCACTATCAGCAAGGTGCGCAGTTTAGCACCGGCTGTCGATCAGCTCGCGTCAACGCCCTTGCCCGCTTGGCCAGCGAGCAGCGACTGCAAACCGTCGAGCAGGCTGCGGTTGAGGCTGTCGGCCTTTTCCAGGCGCGGCAGGTCGAAGCGCTCATCGAGCGAGAAGCCGCCCTTGAGCAACTCTTTGAGCATGCCGCCGGCATCCTGCGCCAGGTCGCCGGCACTGCGCAGCGCATCGAGCAGGCCCTGGGCATATTCCTGCAGCCCGGCATTGACCGCACTGGCGCCCTGCCCAGCCACGGCGCCATAGGCATCGGTGGCCTGACGCACAGTGGTCTGGGTCAGACGCAGCGACATAGAAGCCAATTGCTCACCATCCATGTCCAGCGCCATGGCGCGATCGAAAGCGCCTGCCAGGTCACCGGCGTAGAACTTGTCGGAGAGATCCTGAACCTGGCTGAAGAGCTTCTCCAGCGCCTTGATCTCATCATCGTCCAGCTCGCCTTCGACATCCACTTGCCAGCCACCAATGCGCATGCTGCCAGACTGGCTGCTACCGCTCACGGTGGTGGACTTGCCATCGCTGGACGCGGCGAAGCTGCTTTGCGACCAACTGGCGGAAGCCTGCGCCACGGAAATGCGCAGGCGGTCACCATCGCGAGTAGTGACGGACAAATCGAAGGTCTCCGCCAGCGCGCTGAAGCGCTCACTGTAACCCGCCATCGCCACCTGGCCCGAGGCGCCAGGGGCGGCGCTGCCGAAACGCTTGTCGAGATCGCCGAAGCCATCCTGAATACGCTTGTAGGTATCGTCGATATCGCTAGCCACCTGCCCCTTGAGCACGCCCATGCCATCGAGGATCTTGCGTGCCTCAGCAAAACCCTTCTCGACGCCATCACGCGCCTGGGACAACAGCTTGTCCAGCTTGGCCGGATCAGCGCCTGCAGCGGCCTCGCTTTGCAGGCGTTGCTCGATAAAACCCAGAATCCGCCCAGCCACTTTCTCCGGGGTGTAGTCATCACGCGTTCCGGACAACGAGCCGGCCGGGACACCGAGCTTCTCGGCGAGGCGATTGGCCAAGGTGGCTTGGGCATCGGCGCTATTGCTGCGCGCCGCCATGGACTGGCTGGCTTGCGCAGCGCGGGAAGCGGCGGAATTCAGTGAGTTCAAAGGATTCATGACTGGGCACCCGAACAAGTTATCTGCCGAACTTAACGGCCGTTGAAAGGCAAGCTTTAACCTTTATCGACCAACGGTTGTCGATTTTTCTCAGCTCGATTGTGCTCCAGCGAAATTTTCCCGATCGATGGCCAGCCGCCGAAAATCCCTGATAAGCACGACCTAGAGCCCACGGCTGTTTACGCTCCGGCTCCACTCAAGGCTCGACAGACTAAAGTCTTACAGTCGACTCGCAGGCGAAATGCTTTATTTCATCGCGCCGTAACTGGCCGGTCATTTCGTGGCCGACCTGCTTATAACAACGAGGAGACAACAATAATGAGTAAAACTCCCCTCGCCCGCGCCGTGGCCATCGCCACGCTGGGCGCCAGCCTGACCCTGCCAAGCCTGGCACAGGCTGACTTCATCGGTGACAGCAAAGCCTCTCTGGAGCTGCGTAACTTCTATATGAATCGGGACCTGCGCGACACCACCGCCGCGCAGCAATCCAAGCGCGAGGAATGGGCACAGGGCTTTATCCTCAAGGCCGAGTCCGGCTTTACCGAGGGCACCGTCGGCTTTGGCCTGGACGCCTATGCGGGCCTGGGCCTGAAGCTCGACTCATCTGACGAGCGCGCCGGAACCGGCCTGCTGCCCAACGGCTTCGGCAACGAGGGACCGGACGAGTATTCCGAGTTCAGCGGCGCGGTCAAGGCACGCATCTCAAAGACCGTCGGCAAGGTCGGCGGACTGATGCCCAAGCTGCCCATCGTCTCCTCCGGTGACTCGCGCCTGCTGCCACAGGTGTTCACCGGCGGCATGATCACCTCGCAGGAAATCGACGGTCTGACCCTCAACGGAGGCCAACTGCGTGAGGTCAACCAGCGCGCCTCCACCGACCGGGTCGACATCACCGCCACCAACGTCGGCGGCGAGAGCGACCGCTACAACTTCGCCGGTGGCGACTACAAGTTCAACGGCGGCAACACCACCGTTGGCGTGTGGTACGGCGAACTGGAGGATATCTACGACCAGAAGCTGTACAACCTGATCCATGTGCAGCCGATCGGCGACTGGAAGCTGGGCGCCAACCTGGCCTACTTCGACTCCCAGGATAACGGTCGCAAACTCGGCGGCAAGCTGGACAACGACCTGACATCGGTCAATCTGTGGGCTGGTATCGGCGCGCACACCTTCCGCGTGGGTTACCAGAAGGTCGGCGGCGACAACGCCTTCCCCTTCCTGACCGAGACCGATCCGTACATCGTCAACTACATCCAGATTCTCGACTTCACCCGTAAGGACGAGAAATCCTGGCAGGCACGTTATGACGTCAACTTCGCCAGCTACGGCATTCCGGGTCTGACCGCCTTCGTCCGCTACGTCACCGGTGACGGCTTCGACGGTGTGGGTGGAGCGAGTGGCAAGGAATGGGAACGCGACGTCGATATCAGCTATATCATCCAGGAGGGCCCGCTGAAGAACCTCGGCGTACGCTGGCGTAACGCGATGGTGCGTTCCAATGCGAGCATTGGCGATCTGGATGAAAACCGTCTGATCGTCAGCTACACAATTCCGTTGATGTAAGCTCCACGCCGAAAAGAAAGCGCCGCAACACCGGTAACGGGTTGCGGCGTTTTTTGTCTATCTGAAAAACAGTCGGCTAGGCTCTAACGATCTCGGAGGACGACTTGATGGACAACTATCAACCCTTGGCCTGTGATCTCTACGACTATCTGGAGATCGCCTGCATGCACCGCTATCAACTGGATATCGAACTGGTCGACGGCTCGACCCTACTAGGCCAGGCCCTGACCACCGAAACCACGGCGAGCAAGGAAGAGTTTCTGCTGGTGCGTACAACCGATGGCGAGCAGCGCCTGCGCATGGACCGCCTGCTGGCAATCACCCCACAGGATGCAGGCGCCAGTTTTGGTCGAGTGCTGTTGAGCGGCAATCGCTGCTAATCGCAGGGCATCGCGGTGCGCACGGCGCACCCTACGGTGTCCTGCGATGCGGTATTACCACATCAGATCATCAGGAATCTGATAGGCCGCGTAAGGATCGTCGGCATCCGGCTCTTCGACATGGGTGTTGAGCAGGACGATGCGCGAGGCATCGCGCTCCTGAATCTTCAGCGCGGCCTCGCGCGGGATGATCTCGTAACCACCACCATGTCGGACGATGGCCAGCCAGCCGTTAGACAGCTTGTTGCGCACCATGGTGTTGACCGGCAGGCGCTTGACCTTCTTGTCATCGACGAAGTTGTAGTAATCCTCGCCATCGAGTTTGGGCAGGCGTGAAAGCTCGATCAGTTGCTTGACCTGCGCTGTGCGGGCTTTCTGCTCGGCTTTTTCCTGCTGCTGACGATTCAGCTCCTGATCACGTGCGGCCTTTTCGGCTTGCGCCTGCAGCGCGGCCTGGCGTGTGCTGTCATCCAGTTCGGCCTGGCCTTTTTGCACAAGACGCTTCTGCTTTTGCTGTTGCTTGCCAGCCTGCTTGGCCTGTTTTTCATTGACCAGGCCGGCTTTGAGCAGCTGGTCGCGCAGGGAAAGACCCATGACTAAAGATCCCGAACATGATTCAGTTGCGGCAGCGATGCAAATTCGCGCTGCCAGTCCAAGGCGCCCAGCATAAGGGCTAAGCAGCGGCGGCTCCAGCCTTTAGGAGCGACCGGGCAGCGAACCGCTTCAGTCGCGAAAGGCAGACAGCAAAGGCTTCGCGGATAAATCGGAACGCCGCCGTGCCTATAGGGTTCAACAGCCTGGCGACTGCTTCTCCAGCTTCTTCGCCTCGCCCCACAGGGCGTCCAGCTCCTCCAGCGAGCAACCGTCCATACTGCGCCCAGCCTCACGTACGCTCTGTTCGATAAAGCGAAAACGCCGCTCGAACTTGCCATTGGCCGCGCGCAATGCCGCTTCCGGGTCCACCTTCAAGTGTCGCGCCAGGTTGGTGACGACGAACAGCAGATCACCAATCTCCTCGGCCACCGCCTCGGCATCGTTCTCGCTCATGGCTTCGAGCACTTCATCCAGCTCTTCACGCACCTTGTCCACCACCGGCAAGGCGTCGGGCCAATCGAAACCGACCTGGGCGGCACGCTTCTGCAGCTTGGCTGCACGCGACAGTGCCGGCAGCGCGCTCGGTACATCATCGAGCAGGGAGAGCTGCTCGGGTTCGGTGGCCTTTTCGGCGCGCTCCTCGGCCTTTAGCTCTTCCCAGCGCTGCTTGACCGCAGCTTCCTCCAGCTTGGCGGCGTCCGGCGCCCCGTACAGATCACCGTCGGGAAACACGTGCGGGTGGCGACGAATCAGCTTGCTGGTGATGCCATCGACTACCCGGGCGAAGTCGAAGCGTCCCTCTTCCTGCGCTAGCTGGCTGTAGTAGACCACCTGAAACAGCAGATCACCGAGCTCACCCGGCAGATGCTCGAAGTCGCTGCGCTCGATGGCATCGGCGACTTCGTACGCCTCTTCCAGAGTGTAGGGCACGATGCTCGCGTAGTTCTGCTTGAGGTCCCACGGGCAGCCGTGTTGCGGATCACGCAGACGGGCCATCAGGTGCAGCAGGTCGTCGAGTCGATACATGAAAGCTCTCGCTAGGATACGCGGTGGCGACGCGCCTCAATGATATTGGGCAACTGACCGATACGCGCCAGCAGACGACCCAGGGCATCGAGCCCTGGAATCTCCACGGTGATCGACATGGAGGCGGTATTGTCCTCCTTGTTCGAGCGCGTGTTGACCGCCAGCACGTTGAGCTTCTCGTTGAGCAGCACCTGGGTGACGTCCCGCAGCAGACCGGAGCGGTCGTAGGCCTTGATGACGATTTCCACCGGGTATGTCTGCACCGGTACCGGGCCCCAGCTCACCTGAATCATCCGCTCCGGCTCGCGCGCCGTCTGCTGCAGCGCCGTTGGGCAATCCTGACGATGAATGGTGACGCCACGGCCGAGGGTGATGTAGCCGACAATGGGATCGCCCGGCAGCGGCTGGCAACAGCCGGCCATCTGCGTCAGCAGGTTGCCGACGCCCTGGATCTGGATGTCGCCGCGTTTGCCCGGTTTGAAGCCCTGCGCCTTTCGCGGGATCAACTCCAACTGCTCGTTGCCGCGCTCCGGCTCAACCAGTTGCTGCGCCAGGTTGACCGCATGGGCCAGGCGCACGTCGCCGGCACCCAGGGCAGCGAACAGGTCCTCGGCGGTTTTCAGGTTGGCCTTCTCGGCCAGCTTGTCGAAGTCCGCACCGACCAGGGCCATGCGTGCCAGTTCGCGTTCGAGCAGCTGCTTGCCGGCGGCGACGTTCTGGTCGCGATCCTGCAATTTGAACCAGTGGACGATCTTCGCCCGCGCGCGGCTGGTGGTGACGTAGCCCAGGTTGGGGTTGAGCCAGTCGCGGCTCGGCGAGCCCTGCTTGCTGGTGATGATCTCCACCTGCTCGCCGGTCTGCAGGCTGTAGGTCAGCGGCACGATACGGCCGTTGATCTTGGCGCCTCGGCAGTTGTGGCCGATCTCGGTATGCACGCGGTAGGCGAAGTCCAGCGGCGTCGCGCCCTTGGGCAGGTCTATGGCGTGGCCGTCAGGGGTGAAGACGTAGACCCGGTCCGGCTCGATATCCACGCGTAACTGCTCGGCCAGGCCACCGATATCGCCCAGTTCCTCGTGCCACTCGATGACCTGACGCAGCCAGGAAATCTTCTCTTCATAGTGGTTGGAGCCGGACTTGACGTCGGTACCCTTGTAGCGCCAGTGCGCGCAGACGCCCAGCTCGGCCTCTTCGTGCATGGCGTGGGTGCGTATCTGCACCTCCAGCACCTTGCCTTCCGGGCCGAGCACGGCGGTGTGCAGCGAGCGGTAGCCGTTTTCCTTGGGGTTGGCGATGTAGTCGTCGAACTCCTTGGGAATGTGCCGCCACAGGGTGTGCACGATACCCAGGGTGGTGTAGCAGTCGCGCACCTCGGGCACCAGCACGCGCACCGCACGCACGTCGTAGATCTGGCTGAACTGCAGGCCCTTGCGCTGCATCTTGCGCCAGATCGAATAGATGTGTTTCGCCCGACCGCTGATGTCGGGCTTGATGCCGGTGGCCTCCAGCTCCTGACGCAAATTCGCCATGGCGTCGTTGATGTACTGCTCGCGATCGAGGCGACGCTCGTGCAGCAGCTTGGCGATCTGCTTGTACTGCTCCGGCTCCAGGTAGCGGAAGGACAGATCCTCCAGCTCCCACTTGATATGACCGATACCCAGGCGGTGGGCCAGCGGCGCGTAGATGTCGAACACTTCACGTGCCACGCGCTGACGTTTTTCCTCATCAGCCTCCTTGACCGCACGGATGGCGCAGGTGCGCTCGGCCAGCTTGATCAGGGCCACGCGCACGTCGTCGACCATGGCCACCAGCATCTTGCGCAGATTCTCCACCTGCGTCTGCGAGCCGAGCACGACCGATTCACGCGGGTTGATACTGGCGCTGATCGCCGCCATGCGCAGCACGCCTTCGATCAGCTTGGCCACCACCGGACCGAAGCGCTGATGCACCGCGGCCAGGGTAATCTTGCCCTCGCGCACGCCGCGATAGATGACCGCGGCGACCAGCGAATCCTGGTCGAGCTTGAGATCGGCGAGGATTTCCGCGATGTCGAGACCGGCGCGGAATGTCGAAGCGCCCTCGCTCCAGTGATGCTGATTGGTGTTGGCCTGTTGCTCCAGATCACGGGCGAATTCGCAGGCTTCTTGCAGCGCCTGACGATCCAGCGCCGGATCGACGCGGGTGACATGCTCCAACCAGGCCTCGAGGTTGATGCTGCCGTCATCGTTGACCGGCTGATGCGCTCTCACCTGAACCATCGTCTTACCTTCCCTACGGTGCGCTTAGGTCGCACCGAGCAGTCGCCGGCCTTCTCTGAGCCGGTCGGATTAACTGAAAGAATGCGCGTCCTGCGCATCCCTGCGGTACCGAACGTACCGCTTTGGCCCGAGGCCTAGACCTCGGGTTTCTCGAATAAAGCCATCGCCTCGACGTGCGCGGTCTGCGCGAACATGTCGAGAATCCCGGCACGGCGCAAACGATACCCCTGTTGCACCAGTTCGGCGGCATCGCGCGCCAGCGTAGTCGGGTTGCAGGAGACGTAAACCAGGCGCCGTGCGCCCAACTCCGTCATCCCGCGTACCGCCTGCAACGCACCATCGCGTGGCGGGTCAAGCAGCACCGCGGTAAAACCGCCCTGCGCCCAGGCCTCGCAAGCCAGCGGGTTGGACAGGTCGGCACGGAAAAAGTGCGCGTTGTCCAAACCATTGTTTTGCGCGTTGCCTGCGGCACGCTGCACCATCGCCTCGACACCCTCCACAGCGACCACTTCAGCGGCCTGCCGCGCCAGCGGCAGGGCGAAATTACCCAAGCCGCAGAACAGATCCAGCACCCGCTCGCCAGGTTGCACTGCCAACCAGTCTAGCGCCTGAGCGACCATCGCCTCGTTGACCAGACCATTGACCTGCACAAAGTCACCCGGCCGATAGGCCAAGTGCAGTTGCCAGCGTTCAAGCATGAAGCCCAACTCAGTGGCCTGGTCGTCAGGCTGGGGTTGTCCCTCGCCCTGCAGCCATAGCTGCGCGCGATGCTCGCTGCAGAACGCGCGCAGACGACTCAGATCGGCCTCCGTCAGAGCGGCAGTGTGGCGCAGCAGCAGCGCTTCGGCCGTACCGCTGAACAGCTCCACGTGTCCGACTGCCTGTGGCTTCTCCAGGCTGCGCAACAGCGCCGGCAACGCACTGAGAATAGGCTGCAAGGGCTGTACCAGCACCGGGCATTCGTCGATGGCGACGATGTCCTGACTGGCCTCGGCACGAAAGCCGACCTGCAGTTGACGCGTCTTGGCATCCCAGCGCACGGCAATGCGCGCGCGACGGCGGTAGCCGAATTCAGGACCGGTCAGCGGCGCCGCCCATTCGTCTGGCTGCACGCCGCCAAGGCGCGACAACTGCTCGGCCAGCGTGCGCTGTTTCAGGGCCAACTGATCGGCATGGGGCATATGCTGCAGGTTGCAGCCGCCGCAACGGTCAGCGTGCACGCAGGGCGCCGCGCGGCGCTCGCTGCTGGCGGCGATGATCCTTTCGGCGCGTGCCTCGACGGTCTGGCTGCGGGCAGCGAGTACCCGCGCCTCGACTTCTTCGCCTGCCAGTGCACCACTGACGAACCAGGTACGTCCGCCTTCGAAGGCGATGCCGCGACCGTCACCCGCCAGGCGTTCGATGGACAGTTTCTGCTTCTTGCCGACCGGCAACTGCGCCGCACGGCTGCCGCCGCTGGGCTGAAAGCGCAGGTTGGAGCTGCGTCTGGCCATCAGCGCGCCGGTTCTTCGTAAACGCCGGTGGACAGGTAACGGTCGCCACGGTCGCAGATGATCGCCACCAGCACCGCGTTCTCCAGCTGCTGCGAGAGGCGCAGCATGCCGGCCACCGAGCCCCCGGAAGACACGCCGCAGAAGATGCCCTCTTCCCGCGCCAGGCGCCGCATGACGTGCTCGGCCTCGGCCTGGCCCATGTCCATCACCTGATCGACCCGTTCGGCCTGATAGATCTTCGGCAGGTATTCCTCGGGCCAGCGGCGAATGCCGGGAATGGCCGAGCCTTCCTGCGGTTGCAGACCGACGATCTGGATCGCCGGGTTCTGCTCCTTGAGGTAGCGCGAGGTGCCCATGATGGTGCCGGTGGTGCCCATGGAGCTGATGAAGTGGGTGATGGTCCCGCCGGTCTGGCGCCAGATCTCGGGGCCGGTACCGCTGTAGTGCGCCTCGGGATTATCGCCGTTGGCGAACTGGTCGAGCACCTTGCCGCGGCCCTCGGCCTGCAGCTTCTCGGCCAGGTCACGCGCGCCTTCCATGCCCTCTTCCTTGCTGACCAGGATCAGCTCGGCGCCATAAGCGGTCATCGCCCACTTGCGCTCGGCGGTGGAGTTGTCCGGCATGATCAGGATCATCTTGTAACCCTTGATCGCCGCAGCCATGGCCAGGGCGATGCCGGTGTTGCCACTGGTGGCTTCGATCAGGGTATCGCCGGGCTGGATGGCGCCGCGCAGCTCGGCGCGGTTGATCATCGACAAGGCCGGACGATCCTTGACCGAACCGGCCGGGTTGTTGCCTTCCAGCTTGACCAGCAAGGTGTTGCTGGTGTCACCGCCCAGGCGTTGCAGACGTACCAGAGGGGTATTACCGATGCAGTCGGCAATGGTGGGAAATTGCAGGGTCATGGGTCGCTCGAATCCAGACTGACGCGAAGGGGCGTCATGATACGCCGAACCCGCCGCGGCATCACCCAGCGAACGTAACCAGCGGCTGTTCGGCGTGATCAGGCCGCCGGCATGCGCAGCGATACGCGCAAGCCATGCCTGCCGTTCTCGGCCCAGACACGCCCGCCTTGTGTCTCGATCATGCTACGGGCTATGGCCAGGCCTAGGCCGAAACCGTCGCCGCCCGGCCTGGCGGTGCTGAGACGGGTAAACGGACGGAAGATGGTCTCCAGCTCGTTTTCTGCCACACCCGGCCCCTGATCCTCGATCCACAGCAACCAATGATCGCCTTCCTGCCGGCCAGCGAGGCGAACCAACCCGCCGTGCGGCGAATGCCGGATGGCATTGCGCAGGATGTTTTCCAGCGCCTGCGCCAGACCATTGAGATTGCCGCGCACTCGGCAACCTACCGGCAGATCGCAGGGCATGCGCGCAAGTGGCCAGCCGGTTTCGAAGCCGGCGTTCTCGCGCAGCACATCCCACAGCCGGATTACATCCACCTCTTCGCAGGGCAGTTGCGGCCGCTCCGTGTCCAGCCAGACCAGCTCCAGAGCATCGCCGACCAGTTTTTCCATCGCATCCACTTCACGTGCCAGGCGCTGGCGCAGTGCAACGTTGTCACCCTCGTTCTCCCCGGCCACGCGCAAGCGGCTCAGCGGCGTGCGCAGTTCATGAGAAAGGTCGCGCAACAACTGGCGCTGAAAAGCGACCGTACCCTGCAGGCGCTCCGCCATATGGTCGAAGCTTCGCGCCAGCTCGCCCAATTCGTCCTTGCGCCCGGTGACCGGTAGGCCAAGCCTGGCAGACAGATCACCAGCACTCAGCGCGGCAGCCTGGCGTCGAAGGATCGCCAAGGGGGCGATCAACAGCCGATAAAGCAGCAGTGCCACGGCCACGGCCAAGACCGCCGGCAGTACCCGTTGCAGGAGCAGCTCCCACAGCTCGTTGTACTTGCGCGGATTCAAGTGCTGCGGCAAAGCCATGACCAGGCGGGTCTTTCCATCGCTGAAGGGCACGTAGAAGGTCGGCGTACCGCCCGGTCGGCCCACGGGAAAGTCCAGCTTGCGCACGAAATCCAGGCGCTGCTCTTCTTCATCGCTCAGTGGTTGCGAGGCCAGCGAATGCTTGTGCTCATCGACCACCGCCGCCCAGACCCGCTCACGCTCGTGCAGGTGCTGTAGATAAGCATCGACGCCAGGCGCCCCACCCTCTCGCCATGACTTTTCGGCCTGCCGCGCCTCATCTCTGAGGATCTGCCGGGTCGACTCGGGCAGATAGGAGGTCGCCTCGAGCAACATCCGCCCTACATCCACATGCAGGCTGACCAGCAGCAGGCAGAACAGCGCCAGGGCGCCAGCCAGCCGCCACAGCAGCGAATGGCGTCCCGGCAGACTCATGGCCCGGCCTGCGTCAGGATGTAGCCCTTGCCCCAGACGGTATTCACCCGCGTGGCCTCATAGCCGACCGCCTGCAATTTGCGACGGATGTGGCTGACGTGCATGTCCAGGCTGCGGTCGTGCTGTGAATAGGCACGGCGTAATGCCTGCTGATAAAGGAAGGGCTTGCTAAGGGCCTCGTCGCGGTGTCGCCAGAGCAACTCCAGCACGCGGTACTCACTGGGCGTCAGGCCCACCCAGGTACCCGAGAAGGCGACATCGCTGCGCCCTTCATCGAACTGCAAGCCACCGTCGAAGCTGCCAAGGTGCTGCTCGCGACGCTCATAGGCGACCCGCCGCAGAATCGCCTCGACCCGCACGCTGAGTTCACCGAGGCTGAAAGGCTTGGGCAGATAATCGTCGGCACCCTGGCTGAACCCGGCGATGCGATTCTGCTCATCCCCCAGGGCCGACATCAGCAACACCGGCACGCTGCGGCGCTGGCGCAGACGCTGCAACACCTCCAGGCCATTGGTGCCGGGCAGAAGGATGTCCATCAGCACCAGATCGAAGTCTTCGCTTTCGGCCAACTGCAAACCTTCGCTGCCATCGTGACTCAAGGTCACGTCAAACCCGCAGCTCATCAGGTGCGACTGCACGTGGCTGGCGAGCAAGGGGTCATCCTCGACGGCAAGGATGCGAGCCGAGGTAGGTGTGCGGGTCATCATGCGTGGTCAACCGGGAGACATTGAATGCGAACAATTCTATCTATTAAACGCTAATCTCTCACCTACAGATTCCGCCGCGCCGAATCGCTACACTGCCCAGATGTTCCGAAGGAGGAAGGTCGTGTTCAAGGATCTCAGCATCAAAGGGCGCGTACTGCTGCTCACCCTGCTGCCCACCAGCCTGCTGGCCTTGGTGCTGGGCGGTTATTTCACCTGGGTGCAGCTATCGGGCTTGCAGACTCAATTGCTGCAGCGCGGCGAGATGCTGGTCGAACACCTGGCCCCCCTGGCGGCGCCGGCGCTGGAACAGAAGGACGTGAAGAAGCTCGAGCGTATCGCCCAGCAGGCGCTGGAGCACCCGGACGTTCGTGCGGTCGGTTTTCTTGCCCCTGAGCGCGCCTCCCTGGCGCACGCCGGCCCCAGCATGCTCAACCCCACGCCCAGCGGCCAGCCGGGCGTCAGCCTGCTCAGCGGCCAGGATGCCACGCGCTTTCTGCTGCCGGTCTACGACCAGCATCTGGTGCTCAACGACACCCTCGCCGAAGACGGTCAACTGGAGTTGCTCGGCTGGGTCGAACTGGAACTCTCGCACCAGGGCACACTGCTCAGCGGCTACCGCAGCCTGTTCGCCAGCCTGCTGCTGATCGCCGGCGGCCTTGCCGTCACCGCCCTGCTCGCTCTGCGTATGAGCCGCAGCATCAACGGCCCGCTGCGCGCGATCAAGGCCGGGGTCGCACAGCTCAAGGACGGCCATCTGGAAACCCGCCTGCCACCGTTGGGCAGCCATGAAATGGACGAGCTGGCCTCTGGCATCAACCGCATGGCCGAGGCGCTGCAGAACGCCCAGGAAGAATTGCAACACAGCATCGAGCAGGCCACAGAAGACGTGCGCCAGAACCTGGAGACCATCGAGATCCAGAACATCGAACTGGACTTCGCGCGCAAGGAGGCCCTGGAAGCCAGCCGTATCAAGTCCGAATTCCTGGCCAACATGAGCCACGAGATCCGCACCCCGCTCAACGGCATTCTCGGCTTCACCAACCTGCTGCAGAAGAGCGAGCTCAGCCCGCGCCAGCAGGACTATCTGTCGACCATCGAGAAGTCCGCCGACAGCCTGCTCGGCATCATCAATGAGGTGCTCGACTTCTCCAAGATCGAAGCCGGCAAGCTGATGCTTGAATCCATCCCCTTCAACCTGCGTGACCTGCTACAGGACACCCTGACCATCCTCGCCCCCGCAGCCCATGAAAAGCAGCTGGAGCTGGTCAGCCTGATCTACCGCGACACGCCGCTGGCCCTGCGCGGCGACCCGCTGCGCCTGAAGCAGGTACTGACTAACCTGGTCAGCAACGCGATCAAGTTCACCCGCGAAGGCACTATCGTCATGCGCGCCATGGTCGAGGACGAGAGCGCCGACAGCGCGCAATTGCGCATCAGCGTGATGGACACCGGCATCGGCCTGTCGGATGAGGACCTGCGCGCGCTGTTCCAGGCTTTCAGCCAGGCCGACAACTCGCTCAGCCGCCAGGCCGGCGGCACCGGCCTTGGCCTGGTGATTTCCAAGCGCCTGATCGAGCAGATGGGCGGCGAGATCGGCGTCGACAGTACGCCAGGCGCGCGCTAGCGGTGAACGCACGACATTGATCGAGCGGGTTCACCGCCTGCACGGCGCTACCCGCTACTGCGGCGTGCCCCAGCTGCGCGCTGCCTGCCAGCGCAGCGAGACCCTGCTCAAACAGGACGATCCCGAAGCACAGCGCGCCCTGGACGAGCTGGATGCAGCGATCGAGCGTCTGAGTGAAGCCGCCGCGCAAAGCGCTTGAGGAGCCCATATGCGCATCTGCCTGTTCAGCAGCAAACCCTATGACCGTGACTCGTTTCTCGCGGCAAACTGCCCGTCCGACTGGCATCTGCAGTTCCACGAAACACGCCTGACCGCCGACAGCGTGGCATTGGGCAAAGGCAGCGAGGTGGTCTGCGCCTTCATCAATGACGACCTGTCCGCCCCGGTTCTGGAGCAATTGGCCGCTGCTGGCACGCGCCTGATCGCCCTGCGCTCGGCCGGCTACAACCATGTCGACCTGGCAGCGGCGCAGCGTCTCGGCCTGCCGGTCGTGCGGGTGCCGGCCTATTCGCCCCACGCCGTGGCCGAACACGCGGTGGCCCTGGTCATGACCCTCAATCGACGTACCCACCGGGCCTTCAATCGCACCCGCGAAGGGGACTTTTCCCTGCACGGCCTGACCGGCTTCGACCTGCATGGCAAGCGCGTCGGCGTGGTCGGTGGCGGCAAGATCGGCCAGGTCTTCGCCCGCATCATGCATGGCTTCGGCTGCCAGGTGCTGATCCACGACCCGTTCCCGTTGAGCGGGCTGGAGGCCCTGGGCGCACGCCAGGCGCCGCTGGACGAGGTGATCGCCAGCAGCGACATCCTCAGCCTGCACTGCCCGCTGACCGATGCCAGCTACCACCTGATCGACCGTGAACGCCTGGCCCAGATGAAGCGCGGCGCCATGCTGATCAACACCGGTCGCGGCGCCCTGGTCGATGCTCCCGCACTGATCGAAGCGCTGAAGAGCGGCCAGCTCGGCTACCTGGGCCTGGACGTCTACGAGGAAGAGTCGGAGCTGTTCTTCGAGGATCACTCCGACCTGCCGCTGCAGGACGACACCCTGGCCCGCCTGCTGAGCTTCCCCAACGTCATCATCACCGCGCACCAGGCCTTTCTCACCCACGAGGCACTCGCAGCCATCGCCCACACCACCCTGGACAACATCGAGGCCTGGCTAGCCGGCCGGCCAAGCAATGAGGTCAAGGCCGGCGCGTGATAGCATGCCGGCTGATCCGGAGGACCCATGGCCGAACACGATTTCCGTTATTCCCTGCTCAACCCGCAACACACCCTCACCGAATGCCGCGCACTGGCGCCGGGCCGCTACCAGGTCACCGGCAACGGCGGTTCGATCCAGGCCAATGACGTGCTGCTGGTCACCCTCAAGGGCAGCCGCGACCTGCACATGCGCCTAGAAGTGGAGAAGGTTCGCCATCTGATCAACCCGCCCGGCCAGTGGCTGGCCGTGTGCAAAGGCCCGCAGTTCAAGGAGCTGGCCATCCATAACTGGCAAGTGAACTGCGACGGTTGCGGCAAACAATTGGATTTCGAGTTCGCCGTCGACGCGGCGCTTGGCAAGGCCGCGCAAGCGCCAGCTGCCGAGGCCCGTATCGCTGAACTGGGCTGGCGCAACGACGCCGGCCGCCATCTGTGTCGAACCTGCCAGGAGGCCTGACACCATGTACCGCGCCCTGCCCCTCGCCCTGCTCGCCGCCACCTTGGTCGGCTGCGCCAGCGACGCACCGCAGCTGGAAACCGAACGCAGCTACCAAGTGGAATGGATCGGCGAACGCCCGCTGATAGACCGCAGCCACCTGACCATCACCTTCGCCGCGGATGGTCGCGCCCATGGGCATGCCGGCTGCAACCACTGGTTCGCCGGTTATTCGCTCAAAGGTGACGCCATCCGCTTCGATGCCCCAGGCAGCACCCGCAAGATGTGCGCACCATCGCTGATGGAGCAGGAGCAGCGCTTCCTGGCAGCATTGGGCGAAGTGCAGCGCTGGGACTTCAATGGCATCGGCCAGTTACGACTGTGGCCGGTCAGCGGCAAGCCGATTCGCCTCTGGGCTGAATAGAAGCCACGGCATGTTTCGTAGGGCAGGGAAAAACCACCAGGTTGATGGATGACCGACGGCGGGTTGCACCCGCCCTACATGCCAGGACTACACGAACAGCTCCAGCTGCTCCTGCCGCCCGCGCAGATCATGCAGCCTGACGCCCACTCCGAGCAGCCGCACCGGCTTGTCGCCCCGGGCAAAGGCATTGCTCAGCAATAGCCGATAGCTTTCCAGATCCCGACTGGCCCCCGCCTGCTCCAGGGTGGTCTGGGTAAAGTCGTGAAATTTGACTTTGACGAAGGGTTTGTCCGGTCGATAGCTAGCGTCCAGCCGCTGCAAACGGCCATTCATCTCCTCGAGCAGCGCCGGCAGCTTCTCCAGGCAGGCCTCCAGGTCGGGCAGGTCCTGATCGTAGGTATTCTCGACGCTCAGTGATTGGCGACGGCTATCCACCTGTACGGCGCGCTCGTCTATGCCGTGGGCCAAACGCCACAAGCGCTCACCAAAACTGCCGAACTCACGCACCAACGCCAGCTTGTTCCATTCCCGCAGGTCTAGACAGGTTCGAATCCCTAAGCGCGTCAGCTTGTCGGCCGTGACCTTGCCGACACCATGCAGCTTGTTCACCGGCAACTCGGCAACGAAATCGTCGACCTGATCCGGGGTGATCACGAACAACCCGTTGGGCTTGCGCCAGTCGCTGGCGATCTTGGCCAGGAACTTGTTAGGCGCCACCCCTGCCGACACGGTGATGTGTAGCTCCTGCGCCACGCGGCGGCGAATTTCCTGGGCGATGCGCGTGGCGCTGCCAGAGAAATGCGCCGACTCGCTGACATCCAGATAGGCTTCGTCGAGCGACAACGGCTCGATCATGTCGGTGAACTGGCGAAAAATGCCGTGAATCTCGCGGGAAACCGAGCGGTACACCTCGAAGCGCGGCTTGACGATCAGCAGGTCCGGGCACAGCTTCAGCGCATGCCGCGAGGACATAGCCGAACGCACGCCATAGGCACGTGCCTCGTAATTGCAGGTGGCGATCACCCCACGACGGTCAGCCGAACCGCCAACGGCCAGCGGACGATTGGCCAGGCTCGGGTCATCACGCATCTCGATGGCGGCGTAAAAGCAATCGCAGTCAACGTGGATTATCTTGCGCACAACACCCTCGAAAGCCTTGCCAGGTCTGGTCGAACTCGCTGGAGTCTAACAGTTGTTTGAGGCTAACCATCTGAGTTGAAAACAGTTTTTTGAAGATAATAGTTGACGCAAAGCTCTCTACCGGTAGAATGGCGGC
Organism: Pseudomonas sp. zfem001; assembly: GCF_032621725.1. Taxonomy (NCBI): domain Bacteria; kingdom Pseudomonadati; phylum Pseudomonadota; class Gammaproteobacteria; order Pseudomonadales; family Pseudomonadaceae; genus Pseudomonas; species Pseudomonas sp. zfem001. Next base: position 183,067 of record NZ_JAVYJI010000009.1, read on the forward strand.
CGCGGGATGGAGCAGTCTGGTAGCTCGTCGGGCTCATAACCCGAAGGTCGTAGGTTCAAATCCTGCTCCCGCAACCACCTTCCGAAAAGGCCACTCTAACGAGTGGCCTTTTTGTTTGCCTGTCGATTAGTATTTTCGATCAAAAGCAAGAAACCGATTGACAACACTCTCTCCCTGAGTAGAATGGCCGCCGCGGGATGGAGCAGTCTGGTAGCTCGTCGGGCTCATAACCCGAAGGTCGTAGGTTCAAATCCTGCTCCCGCAACCACCTTCCGAAAAGGCCACTCTAACGAGTGGCCTTTTTCGTTTCCGAGTATTGATCTTCCGAAAAGGCCACTCTAACGAGTGGCCTTTTTGTTTGCCTGTCGATTAGTATTTTCGATCAAAAGCAAGAACCCGATTGACAACACTCTCTCCCTGAGTAAAATGGCCGCCGCGGGATGGAGCAGTCTGGTAGCTCGTCGGGCTCATAACCCGAAGGTCGTAGGTTCAAATCCTGCTCCCGCAACCACCTTCAGATAAAGGCCACTCAAACGAGTGGCCTTTTTCGTTTCCGAGTATTGATCTTCCTCAGCTTCACATAAGCCAAGCGGGCCTATGCTGGAGACACCTGCCACAGATGCAGAACATTACCGAGGAAGCCTGTATGAACTGGAAGAACACCCCACCACGCTATGGAAGCCTGTCCATCGGCCTGCACTGGTTGATGCTGATTCTGATCGCCGCCGTCTACGCCTGCATCGAACTCAAGGGCAATTTCCCCAAAGGTAGCGATACCCGCGAGCTGCTCAAGCAATGGCACTTCATGCTCGGTCTGAGCGTCTTCGCTCTGGTCTGGTTGCGCCTGCTCGCTCGTGCGCTGAGCCCTGCCCCGGCCATCCAGCCCGCGCCACCGAGCTGGCAGAACCTGCTCGCCAAGCTGATGCACCTGGCCCTGTACGCCCTGATGATCGGTGCGCCGCTGGCTGGCTGGTTGATTCTCAGCGCCGCCGACAAGCCCATTCCCTTATTCGGCCTGGAGCTGCCAGCACTGATCGGCCCGGACAAGGCACTGGCCGGGCAGATCAAGGAATTGCACGAATTGGTCGGTAGCGCCGGCTACTGGCTGATCGGCCTGCACGCGGTCGCTGGTCTGTATCACCATTACGTGGTGCGCGATAACACCCTGACGCGCATGCTGCCGGGGCGCAATTGAGGTGAAGACGCCTCTGGTCAAGTGCCCGATCCGCCGCTAGAATTGCGCACTTTTTGATCAGAGGCGCCCACAAGGCGCCCGTTAGAGGTTAGCCCGCATGTCCACCGCCACCCCGAAAGTCGGCTTCGTCTCGCTCGGATGCCCGAAAGCGACTGTCGACTCCGAACGCATCCTGACCCAACTGCGCATGGAAGGTTACGAGATCGTGCCGACCTACCAGGATGCCGACGTGGTGGTGGTCAACACCTGTGGCTTCATCGACAGTGCCAAGGCCGAGTCGCTGGACGCCATCGGCGAGGCCCTGGCCGAGAACGGCAAGGTGATCGTCACCGGTTGCATGGGCGTGGCCGAAGACAGCATTCGCGACGTACACCCGAGCGTGCTGGCCGTCACCGGCCCGCAGCAGTACGAGCAGGTGGTCAACGCCGTACACGAAGTCATCCCGCCGAAGACCGAGCACAATCCGCTGATCGATCTGGTGCCGCCGCAGGGCATCAAGCTGACCCCGCGTCACTACGCCTACCTGAAGATTTCCGAAGGCTGCAACCATACCTGCAGCTTCTGCATCATCCCGTCGATGCGCGGCAAACTGGTCAGCCGTCCGGTGGGCGATGTGCTCAGCGAAGCCGAGCGCCTGGTCAAGGCTGGCGTGAAAGAGCTGCTGGTGATCAGTCAGGACACCAGCGCCTACGGCGTCGATATGAAGTACAAGCTGGACTTCTGGAACGGCCAGCCGGTGAAAACGCGCATGCTCGAGCTGTGCGAAGCGCTGTCGTCGATGGGCGTGTGGGTGCGCCTGCACTACGTCTACCCCTACCCCAACGTCGATGACGTGATCCCGCTGATGGCCGCCGGCAAGCTGCTGCCGTACCTGGATATCCCCTTCCAGCACGCCAGCCCGAAAGTGCTCAAGTCGATGAAGCGCCCGGCCTTCGAAGACAAGACCCTGGCGCGCATCAAGAAGTGGCGCGAGATCTGCCCGGAACTGACCATCCGCTCCACCTTCATCGTCGGCTTCCCTGGCGAGACCGAGGAAGACTTCCAGTACCTGCTGGACTGGCTGACCGAAGCGCAGCTCGACCGCGTTGGCTGCTTCCAGTATTCCCCGGTCGAAGGCGCTCCCGCCAACGACCTGGGTCTGGAAGTGGTGCCTGACGACGTCAAGCAGGAGCGTTGGGAGCGCTTCATGGCGCACCAGCAGGCGATCAGCAGTGCACGTCTGCAGGCCAAGATCGGCCTGGAGATGGACGTGCTGGTCGACGAAGTGGACGGCGAAGGCGCCGTGGCTCGCTCCTGGGCCGACGCTCCGGAAATCGATGGCAGCGTGTTCATCGACTCCCCCAACGTCAAGCCGGGCGACAAGGTGCGTGTGCGCATCGTCGATGCCGACGAGTACGACATGTGGGGCGAGTTGGCCTAGCGCCTACCGGCCAAAATAAAACCCCGCTCGATGCGGGGTTTTGTTTATCGGTTCGCGCGCAGCGGAGCTCCCCAGGGTCTGTAGCCCAGGGAAAAGACCGCCTCGGCATGACACTGGGGATAAATGCGCTTCGGCTCCACAGGCTCGGCACGAAACGGCTCGCCATCACGACTGACCTGACGGAAAGCCTCGCTGACGATGCCCACCTCGCAAGGCAAGGCCTGCCCATAAGCACGGCGCACGGTCTTGGACAGGCTGCCGGTGCCCTCGCCGTCCTGCCACCACACCGACAGCCCCAGTGACTGCAACTCGTAAAGCCAGGCGGCATATATGTCAGGCGCCAGATTGGCACCGGTGTAGGCGCTCACATGCAGAGGTGCATCGAGCTTGTTGGCGAAACTCTGCAACTGACGGTACAGCACGCGGCGGCGTTCAGGCGCCTGAAACTGCAGGTCGTCGAGCTCCATCGGCAGGTACCAGCCAACTACCGGCAGCTGCCACTGTTCACGCAGCAGGCGCTGCTGAGCCAGAGAAAGTCCCAACTGGTACTGCCAATAAGTTTCCAGAGCTGGGCCGTCGAGCTCGGCATGACGCTGGTAGTACGCCGGGTCCATATACAAACCCAGCACCAACTGCAGCCCCTGCTCCTGAGCCAAGCGCAAACTGTTGGCCAACCAGCCATCGCGTCCGCCAAAATTCGATTCGCCATGGGCGGTCCACTGCACGATCACCACCTTCACACCGGCCTTGGCAGTGCTGCGCCAGATGCTCTTCCAGGTTTGCTGATCGATGCTGCTGTCCACGTTCAGCGGCTGAAAGAACAGGCGCTCCTCAGCATTAGCCTGGACCAGGATCATGCTTAGCAAGATGCCTATCAATAGATGCCGCATCAGAAATTAACCTCCACGCCAAGCAGCCAGCCATTGGCCCGCTCGTAAAGATTGCCTCCCAACCCCAGCTGATACTCGGTGCGTACCGTGACATGGGCAGGAAAGGCGTTATAGCGGCTGTCGCCGTACCATAGTTGCCAGCGTAGACCGATACCGCTGCGCAGGTCCTGCCGCCAGTCGTTATCCGGGTCCTGCGTGCTGAACTCACCGAAGCCATACAGCATCAGCGTCTGTGCACTCTCGGTGTGCAATTTCCACACATGCCCCTGCTGGAAGCGCGACAACCACTGGTGGTCGCCCGCCTTGGTCCACCAGGCGGCGTCCAGATACAGAGAGCGTTCGTTCCACTCCTGCTCGTCGACACGCCAGTCATTGCGATACTCGCCCTGGTCGAGGAAGGAAGCCGTGGCACGCAGCAGGTAATCGGTGGAGGTCTGCGCGTAACGATCACGGTTGCGCATCCGCCGTTCGAACTTCTCCGGGGTCCAGATCTTGTTCCAGCGTTCCCCATCGAAACCACCATCCGGATACTCGTTCTGCTTGTACAACTCCGCATACAGATTCAGGTTGTAGTCACCGATGGGCTTGTAACGCAGCCCGACGCCTGCTGCGAGGTACTCGTTGTATAGCTTGCGGCCGCCAGCACCAGCCAACGCACGCCCATAAACGGAGAGGCTTTTGCCATTACGCGTCGGCTCTTCGCCAAGGGCGTGATCCCAGATCGCCATCTGCACGTTCTGCGAAGAGGCGCGGCGACCGGCATTGGGGGATGCGGCCGTCGTCACCCCAGCCGGCGACCAGGTGCTGGCGAGAGTGAAGCTGTCACGCCGCGACAGTGTTTCATGCGCGCGACGCTGGCGATAACGCCGCGCCTCCATGCTGCCGTACTCGTCATCGGCGGCGACCGGATTCTGTTCCAGATCGATTACTCGACGCAGTTCACGGCGCGCAGCCGCGCTGTCTTCAGCTTCGTCGTAGCGCCAGGCCAGCGTTTCACCCAGGCGATAGTCCTCGGGATAGTCATGCGTCGCCCGCTCCAGTCGTGCTATCGACGTCCGCCGCTCAGCCGGCGTATCTGCGGCGGCCAGACGCATGGCGTAATCGGCGTTATAACGCGGGTGATCAGGTTCAAGACGCACGGCCTCGGCCAGCCATTCGGTGCTTTGCTGCGTCTCTCCGGCGGCCTGGGCCGTCGCTGCAGCCGCATAGTAGTGGCCGCCATTCGGCTGCCGAGTCAACGTCGTACGCTGCCGCTGCAGTGCCACTGCCAGGTCATTGCGCGCCTGAGCGATGGTGGCACCAAGCGCCCAATCATCAGCGCTGCGGGCATCAGCGCTACGCCAGTAGCGCTCAGCCGCAGCCGAATCCTCCGCGCCCAGAGCGCTGCGGGCAGCCGTCAGACGGGCGACTCGGTCGAGCTGCGACAGCGGCAGCTGTTGCCAGATCGCCCAGGCCCCTGGGGCGTCGCCAGCAGCGTCCAAGGCGTAGGCCAGTGGTAAGCGACTGGCTTCGTCACCCTGAGCCAGCGCACTGCGGTAGAGCACCACCGCCTCACCCGGTCGCTGCGGCATGGCGCAACGCCCGAGCACGCGCAGCTCACCCGGCGTTTGTGGCGCATCGCCAATCGCCTGCCTGACCCAGGCACAATCGCCGCTTTCAGCCAGGCGTCCGAGCAACGCCACGCGGCCCTGCGCATCCAGGTGCGGCAACAGCGCACGCGCCCGAGCCGGGTCGAAGGTCGAGCCCGTTTCTGTATAGAGACCGCCCAGACGCTGCAGCAGCGATGCAGAGAGATTGCCGCGACGCGTCTCGAACGCCTGTTCCAGCCACTGCCGCGCCTCTTCGCGACGCCCGGCCTGCAGCGCCAGGAAACTGGCCTGATCGAGCGCCTGCAAGTCACCTGTGCGGCGGTAGTAATCCAGCCATTGGCGCTCGGCCTGTTGCAACTGCCCAGAGGCCTGCAACAGCTCTGCACGTCGCCGCGATAGGGTCGTTGTCTGTGGCTGACGAGCCAGCCAGGCCAGGGCCAGATCGGTACGTCCCTGGGCCTGCCAGGCTTCCAGCAGGCGCTCCTGACGCGAAATATCCCAGCGACCTGGCAATGTCTGACCTGCCAGCAAGTCAGTGGCGTTCAGCCGCTGAGCCAGCACCAGCCAGGTTTGCGGGTCTTCTTCTGCGCGACAACCGCGCAGCTCCTGCAAGGCCGACTCGCGATCATGGCGCGAAAGCCATTCAGCCGTTTCCAGGCAGGGGCGCCCAAGTTGCTCACTCAATTCGCGAACCTGCCGGGAATTGCCGCCCTGGCGCGCCAGCTCCCAGACTCGCGCACGCTCCTGCACCGTGTCGCGGTCCTCCTCTGGCAGGCTGTCCAACCAGCGCTGCGCCATCTGTGGGCGCCCTAACGCGACGGCACGGTCGAGCATCGCCAGGCGCACGCGCTTTTCTGCCTCGGCTGAAGGTGGCTGTTTCAGCAGACGCTGCAGCCCGTCTTCATCGAGCAGTTGCACACGGGCATTGGCCAGGCGTTGCCAGTCCTCGGGCTCGAGCGTTCCCTGCGCCTCCAGCGGTGCCAACTGCGCCTCGCTGGTTTCCCAGTCATGTAGCCGCTCCGCCCAGTTGGCGCGCGCCATACGCATGGCAGTGCCATCACCACGTATCGGTATCTGGTTGAGCCAATCCAGCGCTCGCTTGGCTCCACCGAACTTGGCCAGGGTCAGGCTGTAGGCCTGCCACAGGCGCACACGATGATCGCCCTCGGTTTGCGCCAACCAACGCTCCACCTGATCACTGGTGGGCGGGTCCTGTTCGATCCAGGCCAGGCGCATCTCGAACAACGCCTCATAACCATCGCTCAGCTGCGCGACCTGCTCTTCAGCGTCACGGTAGCGCCGCTGCTTGCTCAATGCCTCGACCAGTAACTGGCGCGCCTCCTCGTTGTTCGGCACACGCAACAACAGGTCACGCATCAAGCGCTCCACTTCCGCCCAGTTGTTGCGCTCGGCCTCTCGGTAGGCTCGATCGAGGAAGGGATAGCTGCGAAATTGCTGAAACTCGGTCAGCGCCTCGACAGCGAGGACCGGTGGAGCCAGCAGGCAGGCTGCCAGGGAAAATCCGAGCCAGTGCTTCATGCCAATGCCTCCACAATACGATAGGACTCATGCTGCTCTTCGGCTTGCTCGCGCAACGCCTGCTGCAGCACCTCTTCGCTGATCACTCCACGCTGCAGCAGATGCTGGCCAAGCGATTGAGTCTCCGCGTCGAAGTCGATCAGCGCCTGGTTGAACAGCGACGGCGGGAGCAAACCACGCACCTGCAGCAGGTCGCCGAACAACACCTGGTGCTTGCAGACCTCCTCCAGCAGCGCCTCGTCATCGGCATGACGCTCGAGCACTGCGAGCATCCGGCTCACCTCGTCACCGGCATTGCGGCCGCCATAGCAGTAGCGCAAACCCAACGTGACTTGTAAGTTGTTCCACACCTGCTCCAGACCGCCAGTGACTAGATCTCCAGATCGTGGGCGAGCGAGGGTCGGAGCAGGTTTTTCTTGATTAACCCGAACGGTTGCCTGAGCTCAAAGCTCGTTTCTGCAAGTCAGG